>JBPOGB010000001.1:0-1061719 GCA_051252155.1 Luteolibacter sp.
CAAAGGCTCAAATGCCGAAAGCATGTCGCCTATTAACGGCCACGAAGACGACGAGAAGAAAGTCCGCGACCTGCTCGGTTCGATCGATGCATCCGAATCGGAAGTCGGGGAAATGAGGAAGAAGCTGGAAGCCAAGAGGCATGACTCGTTTGGCAAAGCCCTGCTGGCTGGCGAGATCCTCTGCCGCCTCAAGGAAGCACTGAAGAAGTCCAAGGGTCACGGATTGTGGCAGGACTACGTGAATGAGCGCTTCGGGTGTTCGCCTAAAAAGGCGAGCATGTACATGCGCTTCCACACCCGCCGTGATGAACTGGAGAAATCGGAAATATTTCCGAAACTGGGCATCGCCGAAGCCGACGACCTGCTCAAATTACCGAAGGCTGAGGAGTTGCTGGATGCCAGTGACAATGGCGACCCTGCGCATGAGGACGAGGGCTCCGGTTCGGAGGACTCCCTTGAACTCATCGACGGCAAAAAACTGCCGCTTCGCAAGGTCGGATGGGCGGAAGGGCTGATCAGCAGGGAGGGTTTGGACCGCCTTCTTTCCGATGTGGTCTCAGAGGATAAACTCTCCGGTCATCCTAAGGTTGCAGCACGCCGCCAACAGATGATCGCGACCATCGCGTCGGGCATCAACCGTAGCTGCGGCAAGGCCGAGCCCGAGCAGGCCGTGGAGCAGGTTCGCCCGGTTCTTAAAGCCATCCTCAGCCATCTTGCGGAAACCCTCAAAGTGAAAGCCAACTAGCAAACCAATGAAGCTTCCGGAGGTGCGGCATTCCGTCTGGTCTCCGGAGGCCACAATCATCCAAAAATATGAAAGAAACTAAAATTCAATGGACGGATTCGACTGTCAACCCTGTCATGGGATGCGACGGCTGCGAATTATGGCCCACCCTCAAGCAGATCCTCACGGGGCTCATCAACTTCATTTGTGAGTCAATCGATGTCAGCAGGGAGACGGCAGGGCGGAAAGTTCGCCAAGCGTTCGACGGGATTGCCACCGCAAGTGCGGTCTGGCACGCCCGCAACCGTCTGGCATCCGATCTTAGAGCGAGGTTCCCCGAAATATCCAAGGCAAGGTTTCTCGAAATGATCAAGAAATACTTCCGGTGTTACGCGGGCATTCTCGGCCTAAGGTATGGGACGAACCCGGAGAAGCCAGAAAAGAATGGGCACCTCGGCTACGCTGCGATCTTCGAGCACCCTGCGAAAAAGCCGGGTCGCATGGAGCTTGCAAGTCGCTCGACGGATCTTCGTGGTTGCAATCGCCCTAACGCTCCGTGGCTCAACGGGCTTCCGCGTCTGATCTTCGTGTCGGACATGGGTGACGCGCTCAGCGAGAGAATCGATTTCGATTACCTGAAGACCGAGATCGCAGAGAATGTCATCACTGCGGACGGAGCCCGTCACCAGTGGCTCTGGCTAACCAAGCGTCCGAAAAGGATGGCGGAATTCGCCACCTGGCTCCGTGATGAACACGGTGCGGAATGGCCTGACAACCTTGTCGCTATGACATCGGTTACCAACAGGGCTACCCGAAGCAGGATCGATGAACTGCGTGATGTGCCGGCAACCGTCCGTGGCCTCAGTGTCGAACCATTGGTCGAGGATGTGACTCTCGATCTTGAGGGCATCGATTGGATCATAGTAGGTGGGGAAAGCGGATCCTACGCCAGGAGTTTCGATCTCGATTGGGCTCGCAACCTGCGTGATCAGTGCAGGGAGGCCGGAGTGGCCTTCTTCGTGAAACAGCTTGGTTCCAACCCGGTCGAGGAAGGCTTCCCCGTCATTCTGAAAGACGGTCATGGCGGGGATTGGGACGAGTGGCCGAATGACCTTCGGATCCGTGAATTCCCTAGGGCATTTTCGGATTACCGTACGACGGACGAGCCTACAGCGGAAGGAAGTCATGCTAGCTCTGCCAAGTTGAAGCCAATTGTTTGATCGATAGCTATCAGCACAAATGGTGTGAGGAATTTCGAGCGGCTCCGTCCTTGTGGCGGGGTCGTTTGATTTCCGCAAATAGCCTCACGATAAATTGTGATGCTGTGCTAGGGCGAAACTCACTCAACTTACGACTCCCCGCACCTTCTCGCATCTCCGATGTAGAGGTGGTAAGTGGACATATCGTATTAGGGGCACTTCTTATGAACCTTGATGTTCTTTCCAGACACTTCGATCAGACCGATGTGTAGATCGTGGTGCAGGGCGAGCAGTTCAACCGCCTTCTTCACCTGCGGTCGAGGTAGATCGTCGGTTGCGATGTAGAGGGCGATCTGATCCCGCCTTACCGGCGTGCCTTCGCAAAGAATTTTCCAAGCTTCGGCGGCGGATGGAGCCTTCTTTGGCGACACACCTTGCACAATTTTTCCAGGACTTGTCTTCTGTGTGCCCATTGCTGCTTCCTCATTCTTCGTAGCGCAATCCCGGTAGAGTTGGATTCCCTCCTGCGAAAGTTACGCGGTAGGCAGCAACAGTGAGTCGAGCCAACAACACCGAGCCATTTTAGATCTCCTGTCTGACGCTGCTAAAGTTGTCTCAGATGCTCGAATAATCGCCATTGCAGCACCGGAGCCTGGGTAGTAGCTTGAGAAGCTATTGGAGCGATCTATTAGATATTGCTCTCATTTTTTACTATAAACGTAGTAAAAACAAATTCAACAGAAGCAAAAACAACGGAAAGAGAATATAGAATGGCTGGCAAATGTAAATTTTGTGGATCGGCGGCCTACGGGCAATGCTCTAGGAGCCCTCACGAGATGCACGAGCATCAAGGGAGTCCGGGAAAATGTGTTTTCTGTGGTTCCTCAGCCTATGGTTCTTGTCTTAGGAGCCCCCATAAAATGCATCAACATGGAAGTGGTAACAATAAGTGTATTTATTGTGGATCAACAGCCAGTGGCCATTGCATGCGAAGTCCGCACAAACGCCATGAAAAATAGATGGATGTGTGGATTAAATCTGACGGCAGTGAAACCAGCCTACACCTCCACATAAGAGATCCAGGTATGATTAAGTCATGCTTTAAATGCATATATAATGAAAATATCAAATATTAGGGATATACCCAGAATTGCCGGCGAAAAGGATCTATTGGGAACAGATCAATACAGTCAGGCTCTTGAAGAATTTATCAAATTATCCGATACACCCATGACTATTGCCATTCAAGGTGAATGGGGTAGCGGAAAAACTTCAATGATGAATCAGATTAAGTCGAATCTCTGTGATAAGGAGCAGTTATTCTATTCAGTTTGGTTGAACACATGGCAGTATTCTTTATTTGCTGATGAGTCCGTGGCGATGCTGAAGATCATCAAAGGAATTTTTGACCAGGTGTTAGAAGTCATTGATGCAGATAAAGCCAAGCCTAAGGAAGCCGTCATTGCTGCGAAGAAAATCTTTGCAGGGCTAGCCAAAGGAGCAACACGTATGGGTGCTGGCATGGTAGGTGCAGGTGCTGTCGCTGACGAGTTATTGAAGAGCCTTCCGGGTGGCGAGGGACAGATACCCTCCGAGGTTACAGTCAATGACCTCAGGCGGGAGCTGGGCAATGCGATAAAGGAGCATGTGGCGGCCAATCCCGAGCGTAAGGGTTTTCTGATTTTTATCGACGACTTAGACAGGATCGACCCTATTGCTGCGGTCAATATTCTAGAGCTATTGAAGAATATTTTTGATATTGAAAACTGTTTGTTTGTTCTAGCCATTGACTATGATGTCGTGGTCAAAGGGTTGAAGCCCAAATTCGGCGAGCCTACCCCGAAGAATGAGAGGGAATTCAGATCGTTTTTCGATAAGATTATACAGCTTCCCTTTTCCATGCCGGTAGGAAGCTATAAGGTGGATGACTTCTTAATAGATAGCCTAGAGAGAATCGGGTATTTCGACGCGAGTTCATTGGATGGTGGGGAGACCTCATCCATCGTTTCGAGAATGTCATCCTTATCAGTTGGTAGGAATCCCAGAGCAATGAAGCGACTTACGAATATCCTGTCTCTAATTAAGATATTTAACCAAGTGAGTCAGGAGGCGGCTGTTCAGAACGACAAGGACTTTGAGAAGATCATGAACTTCGGGCTCATTTGTTTGCAACTCGCGTATCCTCCGGTATATCAGATGCTGTTAGAAGAGGTAGATTTTGAACAGTGGTCTGAGGCGAAAGCTGAGCAAATGAACTTAGAGGGTATACCAGAAGAGGTGAGCGCCCGTCTGGAGTCCATGGAGACCTTCGATGAGGAGTGGGAGCAGTTTCTCTTCAGATTTTGTCAGCGTGACCCTTATTTGCAGTCCAATGCTGATAATATCAGCCAACTGCTCAACCTGATAAAACTTCAACGCCCTGTATCTGAGTCAAGAAGCTTGCCGGAAATACTAGAAGGGTTATTGGCTTTATCTTCGGTTACTCAAGTGGAAATCAGTGGAGCTAGTGGCCAGGGTATTAAGAAAGGAAACAAGGTGTTCCTCAACGGTATAGAAGCGTGGAAGGAAAACAAAAGAGAAGAGGGGTTTGTTGAAGTTGGCTTAAATGTAACCGAAAAGCTTCATGATTCAATTCAGGCGATTGGTAAGGAACTGAATATGCCGTTAGAAGTCAGATATACCGGCATGATGAATTTCATTACTCCTTCACGGAAAAAAGCCATTGTGTCGACGTGGAACACCAAGGGAGGCAAGGTGCATGTCGTAATCAGAGTTCCATCGCACGCAGGTATGGGGAAATTTGACGCAGAACGTGCCAAGCCGAATAAGAAAGAGGATGAAGTGAGGCTGCTCATTAGCGGGGAAGACGATTATAGCTCCTTAGAGAGTGGAATTCAGGAAGCGGTTACCCTTGCCTTCAATATTGCTGATAATTAGCGCTCTTACAGATTGGGAGGGTAGGATCGTTTAAAAATGTAAATCCACTAGCACGCCGCTGTGGTCGCTGAGTTGCAACCCGTCCGGCCGAGTCCTTTCCCATGCGTCGACTTGAATCACCCGGTCTGCCATGGATTCATCCATGCAGATATGATCGACGGTGTGGCGTTTCTCCAGCATGCCAGCCGCCACGAAGTCCTGCTCGGTAACGCACAGAAGTCCGGCACCTTGGAGCACCTTGCTCAGCATATTGCGTCCGTGCTTCGTCCCATACCATCGCGCTCCATCGCGGTTCTGGTTGTAGTCTCCGCCTGTAATGAGATGGTGATTTGGAAACTCCTTACGAAGCTGAAGCCAGTCGCGGCCGTGCCATTCGATATAGCGGTAATGTGCCTCCCACATAGGCGACTTCCCATCCGATCCTTTGTAGCCTGCATAGGCAATGATCGAGCCATAAACGAGTAACTGAAAGTCGGGATGATCCACTTCGACACAAATCGCCTCCGAATTATCCTCCGTGTCGATACGCCTCAGGATCGGCTAGCGGCTCCAGATGGCGGCACAAGCTTCGCCGGGGCGCGGCTTTCGCGGAGAGGGGAGGGTGCATGCACCATAATGGGTGTCCGACAGGTCGATCACTTCATGGGTCTCGGTGAGAATCCAGATATCCGCATCAATCTCACGGATCTTCACCATTTGTGCCCGGTTCCGAACCTCGTTCGCAGGATCAGGCCGTTCAAGGTTCCAGGTGGCGATACGCATCATGGATTCGAAGGAGAGGGTTTGAGCTCCATAAGCATGACTGAGTGGTCGGTAATTTTTTGCTCCCGCTCGCCGTGGGAGTAGCGGACGTCGGTGATCCGTTGATCGAGCGTTGGCGAGACGAATGCGTGATCGAGCCGGAAGCCGTTCCGGTAGCCGGGCGAGAGCCAGGTGAACTCACGGCCAATGGGATTTCGGCTGCGCCATGCATCGATCCAGCCTTGGGTCAGGAGTTCCTGAAATTGCTCTGCCGACTTAAAAGTCGCACCAGCCTCATCGAGATAGTGCTGACCTGTATTGAAGTCGCCGATCAGCATGGAATCGGAAGGCAGGTATTCGGCAGGGAGATTCAGGAGGAAATCGAAAACCGGTCGCTTCCGTTCTTCACCGGGGAGATACAGCCCGAAAATATTCAGATCCGGGAACTTTGCCAGCAGGACACTCGTGGAGAAATCGCCAAGCTCCGGATCCGCCATCTGCCCAGGAAATGTCACTGCCTCGAAAGGCTCACGAGCGGCAATTAGAACCGTATTGGTGCGAGCGTCCGCCGGTGGTGAAGCTTGGAACTGGTAACCCATATCCTTCAGCTCAGTCCGAAGTATCTCACCCGATGGATTGTTCCTGAACTCGGAAAGGACGAGAGCATCGGACGAATACAAACGAAGCGCCTCGACGATAGCACCGATCCGTTTGCCTCCACCGTGCTGGAGATTCCATGTGACGATACGCATGGGTGAAGAGTGGGGGATTTGTGTGAGGTCGGCAAGCAGCCGATCTAGTGACGCATTCCGGTTGAGGAAGGATCAACCATCCGATTCTCTCTGAAGCAGCGGGGCTCTTTCTGATCAGGGCTCCCGGTCCTAGCTGGCCATTTTCAATAGCTCGAAGATGAGTCTTGCGAAGCCTTTTGCTTTGGCTGGGTCGGATAGGAGTTGTAGCTTCTGGTTTTCGTGAGCATCGGAGCTGTCGAGGATCGCGTCATCAATGGCTTTCGGGAAGTCGCCGAGCATTGCTTGTTCGTCTGTGTTGTTGGCGATCTGATCCATGACGGTGGTATTCTCCTTCAACTTGTCCCGGACAGTATGAGCGTAGTTGATGAGGTCATCATCGGTTAGCTCGTCCGTCACAAAGAGTTCATTCAGCGCCTCGATGATCGTTGAAAGCTGCTCTTCTTTTTTATCCTTGGGATGCGCGGTTCCGGCGCCTTCACCTCCCTTGAGTTTGTATTCAGCTTCCTCTTCGCCAAGCGCGAGTGATCGCTGGCGTATTTTGCTCAGGCGGTAGCGGGTCATCTCGACGTTGCTTAAATCCACAGTATCCTCCTCCTCGAAGGTTTCGCGGAGCAGTGGCTGTAGGTTGCGGGCGTAGAGGCTGAGCTTTTCGAGGGACTTGTCATCGTAGTCCACGATCTGGGACATGAACTCGTAGAAGCGCACGTAAGTCCCAAGATCCTTTTTGAAAATATCCAGCCCGTCCTTGGCCTTCTTGGCGTCCTTGAAACGAGCCTCCGAGTTGGTGATCAGGACATCTTGTTTGCTCTTTTTGGCCGCTTCAAATTCCACCTTCGCGGCTTTGTAGTTTTTGATGGCCTCGCTGTAGCGCACCTTCCACCGCTCCACCGCGGGTTTGCAAATATTGGAAATGGCAGCGGGGCTTTTGCTCTTTACGAAAAAGGCATTGGAAAATTGCTCCACCTCAGACCAGGTGAAAATTCCTGCAGCGCGCAGCTTCTCGAATAGATCATGAATCAGGTTCGGGTCGGAAACATCCAACAGCTCCGCAGTTTGGTAATACGGTTGGAAGGAGTTCAAGATGTCCTCCGGCTCATTGAAGAAATCCAAAACGAAAGTGCCGGTTTCCGACTTGCCGGGGTAGGTGCGGTTGAGGCGAGAAAGTGTCTGCACACATTCTACGCCACCGAGTTTTTTATCCACATACATCGCACACAGCTTAGGCTGATCGAATCCGGTCTGGAATTTGTTGGCGACGATCATCACCTGATAGTCGTCGGTATCGAACGCCTTGCGCATATCACGCCCCTTCAGATTGGGGTTCATGTTGCCCTCTGTGAATTTCTGCCCGACCAAGGCCGTCGCGTTGGGGTCCTTGTCGCTGAACTCCACCTCACCGGAGAACGCAACCATGCCGTAGAGTTTGTTGTATCCCTTCTCGGCAATGTATTTATCGAACCCGAGCTTGAAGCGCACCGCTTCCTTGCGGGAGCTGGTGACGATCATGGCCTTTGCCTGCCCACCGAGCAGTCCCATCACGTTGTCCCGGAAATGTTCGACGATCACCTGCACTTTCTGAGCGATGTTATAGTCGTGCAGACGCACCCACTGGTTCAGTTTTACTCGAGCTTTCTTGCTATCTACCTCGGTATCCGCCTCCTGCACTTTGAGCGATAGGTTATAGGCCACCTTGTAGTTGGTGTAGTTCTTCAGCACGTCCAGAATGAAGCCTTCCTCGATTGCCTGCCTCATGCTGTAAACGTGAAAGGCCTCCGGCTTGTTTGTTTTCGATGGTTCTTCATCGGGGTTCGGCACTCTGCCAAACAGCTCAAGCGTCTTCGCTTTGGGCGTGGCGGTGAAAGCGAAGTAGCTGAGGTTCGTGGACTTCCGGCGTGAAGCCACCATGGCATCCAGGATCTCCTCGGAGCTGAGTTCGGCATCGTCATCTGTCGCCTCCACCATCAGCACCTCTTTCAGCTGGCGGGCCGTGGATCCTGTCTGTGAAGAGTGAGCTTCATCCGCTATGATCGCGTAGTTCCGCTCCTTCAGGCTCACACTGTTCTCGATAGCTTTTAGCACGAACGGGAAAGTCTGGATGGTGACGATGATGATAGGCTGGGAGACTTCGAGTGCCTTTGCTAGCTTCTCTGACTTGGAGCCTTCACCCATATCACGATTGATGCGTCCGACGATTCCATCGGTATGCTCGAACTGGTAGATCGTATCCTGAAGCTGGTCATCCAGCACGGTGCGATCCGTGATCACGATCACTGAGTGGAATTGCTTCTCCCCTTTGGAATCATAGAGTGATGACAGTTGGTGTGCCGACCAAGCGATGGAGTTCGACTTTCCTGAGCCTGCGCTGTGCTGGACGAGGTATTTCTGCCCGGGTCCTTCACTGCTGGCGGAGTTCACCAGACGGTTGACCACATCCCACTGATGGTAGCGGGGGAAGATCATCGTCTCCTTCTTGCTCTTGCAGCCCTGCCAGTCTTCCTCCTCCTTGATTTCCAAGTGAACATACTTCGCCAGGATTTTGAGAAGGTTGTCAGGGAGTAGAACCTCATTCCAGAGGTAGCCCGTAGCGTATTCGTTCGTGTCCTCCGGCACATCGTTTCCGGCACCGCCGTCCTTCGTCCCCTTGTTGAAAGGTAGGAAGAAGGTGTTCGTTCCAGCCAGTTTGGTGGTCATGTAGACCTCATACTGGCTGACGGCAAAGTGAACCAAGGCACCTCGCTTGAATGTTAGCAGAGGCTCAGCCTTCTTCACCACCGGATCCACAGGAGGACGGGTCAGCTTGTATTGCTTCACTGCGTTTTGTACCGCTTGCTTGAACTCTGACTTCAGCTCCAACGTGACGATCGGAAGTCCGTTGACAAACAGCACCAGATCGATCCTCCAGGACTGCGCCTTCTTACCCGTTGTCTCAATTTCATTTTTGTTCGCCCACGGGCTGTAAACTAGCTCAGGCACTACGCGTAGGCGGTTCTTCTGATAGCTCGCCAGAGTGTCCGGGTTTAGATCGTGTTCCGGTTTGAATTGGCAGAGGCTGATCCTCGCCCCTCGGTCTCTCACCGGATGGCGCAGCACCCCGAGTGTGCCGAACGTGCGCAAGGTTGTATTCGCTGCATTGGCGTCCGCCTTGTTCAGTTGGCGGCCTACACGCTCCAGTAATTTCGCTTCCGTATTACCCGGATAGAGCTTGCTGAGTTTCTCCCATTCTTTTGGTTGGGTATCCTGCACGAAGCCGATCAGGTCCTCTTCATAGAGTGCGAGTTCCCGGTTATAACCTTCCGGCTTACCCAACATCCAGCCATTGGCAATCAGCTGATCGATTACGTCATTCTGGAAGGTGTTTTCGTTCGATTTGTCGCTCATGCTACTGATTTGGAATGGGTGTGGAATCGAAGGCCCAGATCCGCTTGATGGAGCGTTTGGCATTCTTCAATCTCGGCTGTGACCTGAGGGTCGTGCTTGCTCATGGAAAAAGTTAGGTCGTCGTATTCATTGGGTTCTCTTGGGCCAGCTCGTGGGGAGCCAGTCCTGACTTGTAGATCGGTAACTCATGAGAGTGGGCAAACCTCGCGAGATCGTCGATCAGGCGGTCGGCGCTGACCTGATCAAAAAGATCGGAGATGTTCCGGGTCATCCCCCACACGGGGCACTCATCGATATTCCGAGTCCATTCTTCCTCGCGTATCAACTGACTCAGCTCTTCTTGCGTATAGAGGGTATGGAGAGGAGTCCACGGGCCTTTAAAGAAAGAAAAGAGAACGATGGATGATGAGGTTTCGGGACTCTTAAAAGTTGATGAGTCAGTTTTTCCCGCCTCCTTGCCTTCATAGAAACCGGTGTCTGGAAAAACGGTGGCGCTGAAGCCGATGTGTTCGCCTTCCTTCACGGGGATTCCTCGAGGATTCAGGTGGGAGTAGTCGAAGCGGAACTCATAGGCATACATGCCGAGCCAATCCCACGCCCAGTTGTCTAATACACCTTTTCCGTTTCTTGGCTGACCATCGGAGAAGACGGTCCATCCTGCGCAGTAGGGAATATCGAGCTGGTTTCCCACATACTTGAGTGAGTCGAGAATGAGTCGCTGGTAGTCATGCAAGAGGCGGTAGGACTTGCGGACATCGGCGAGAAGGCTGGAGGTTTCTGCTGGTGACGGGCTCATGAGAAGGTAGCGCGAAGTTGATTGAGATAGGAGCGTGATTCCGGATTGTGAGTCGGACGGTTGTAGAGAAAGTTGAAGTCCTCATACCAGCGACCGGTGCTAAAGCCGTGCCTGGCAAAGAGATCGATGAGGTCTTGCAAGATTCGCTGGTTGGCCAGGTCTTGCGAGGAAGGGAAGGGAGCCGACTTCAGGTGTCGCAGGAAATGCTGACTTTGAGTGAGGATGCCGAGCCAGCGGGCTTTAGAAATGAGGCATTCTTTGTCAATCCGTTCACCCTCGGTTTCAATTTGGTAGTCCAAGGATTCGCTCTCGCTCTTCCAGAGCCCGCCCAAGGCGAGATAATGGAGTTTTCTGTCTTCGGCCTCAGCTCCGTATACGTGATGGTAGGAGATGAGCTGATTCCTCCACTGGCTGTGATTCTGCATTCCGCCGTCCCAACGCTTGGCCTCAATGATGAGGTCGAAATCCTCGAAACGCAGAAACAAGTCCGGCTCGATGTAGCGGGAGTTATCTGTGCCTTCAGGAGACCATTTCGGCCATGGGTCAATGAGAAGTGGCTCACCGCAATGCTCCGGAAGATGATGCCCACAGCAAGCACGACGAAGGATACCCCAAAAGGTTTCGATCGGGAGATGAAGAAGATGGCCGAAAACTGAAGCGGTGAGAGTGTCTTCTTTGGCTGAGATAAAACGGGCTAACATATCCTTAAGGCGTTTCCTCCGGCGAAGGCTCCCAATCGCGCACGTCGATCTTGCCGGTCACTGCGGCGGAGATGAGCGCGGTACGACGTTCTTGGAGGAGGGTGATTTGGGTTTCGGCTTTAGAGTGTAATTCGGAAAATGTTTGAAGGCTTCCTTCGAGATGTAACAATATTGAGTGCTGTTCCGGGATCGGCGGGATAGCGAATAAAATCGGCTCGATGTGCTTATTGTTGATCTGTGGCACTGTCGAAACATCAGCAATATCTCCAAGCCCTCGGAGTTTTAGTAGATGGGCAATAAACGCGGGCAAGACCGTCGAGCCAAGTTGCCAACCCATTAGATTTGGGTCTATTACCGAAGGGGCTTCAATAATGTTCACTTTATTGGAAAATATAGCGGCTCCTCTTTTTGGAAATACTACGTAGTTCGCATGCGTTCGCAAACGCTTCGCTCGAACCGGAGAAACAAAGAAGTCTAATGCTCCGAGATCAAATCCATCTGGTGAAAGGCTCGAAACTTTAATCAGAGGGATTTCGCCAGTATCTTGAATCGATTCATCAGGGATAGCTTCGGAACCAAATAGGTTGCCTAACCAAGAGCCCTTTAAGATCTTCCAATGTTCCGGCACTTCCCCGAGCCATTCGATGCCGGAGTCTTTGAGGGGGGCTTGGGGGTTTAAGCCTTTGGTGACGGCGTGGCTGATGACGGCCTGGCGTTTTTCTTTGAGCAGGGCGATCAGCTCTTGCTGCTTCTCGATCAAGAGATCGATCTTCCCCGTCTCGTGGTCGAGGAAACGCGCGATTTGGATTTGTTCGCTCTTGCTTGGAAGAGGCAGTTCAATTCCACCAAACTGAGCGTAGGAAATTGCCTTGCCGTCACGAAGACTGTCAGTGGTAGATTGAAGAGCAGAAATAAATGAAGGACTCTTCAACAAACCCTTGAAAAAGGATGGTGCCACTTTCGGTTTTGGTTCTAGGACGGTGTATGCAGGAGAGACACAACCCACGTAGCTGCTAAACTCTACTCCGCCTTCGAAACTTCTTAGGCTGATGACAAAGTCGTTTTCTTCTACGTGCCGAAATGAAGATGTTCCCTTTAATGCCAGCATGACCTTAGCCCCCTCTTTAGCCATCATCATCTTCTGCGGAATCACTCCGTATTTTTGACTCGCTGCAAGTTGCTGGTCAGAGGGTGAAGCCGGTTCTCTCCGGTTTGAAAATAAACGTTTGCCGCTAAAGAAATCCCATGATTTTGGAATCTCGCCAAGCCACTCCACGCCCGAATCCCGATACTCAGGATAAGCCTTATACTTCCCCTCGATCACGAATGCACCTCCTGTAGGAGCTTCATGATTTCCTGGCTGACGGCGTCGAGGTCGCGGTCGATGTCTTGGAGGTCGCGGGGTGGTTGGTATTGGTAGAAGTGGCGGTTAAAAGGGATTTCGTAGCCGACGATGCCGATCTCGCCGTCGAGGGCATCGGTCTTGCTGGCATCGATCCAGGCATCCGGGACGTGCGGGAGGACTTCCTTTTGCACGTAGGCTTCATTGAGCGCGTTGACGGTCTGGCTGGGATCGAGGGGGACGTTCTCGTTGTCGCGGAGGTCGCCATCGGGTTTGTATTCGATGGCTTTCCCGCCGACTTCAAAGATGCCGTAGAGAGGATTGGCGGCACCTTTTTTGTGGATCTTCTTGATGACTTTTTCGGCCTCGGTGTTTTTCCATGAGACAGCAGCGGTGATTTGTTTTTTCTCGGCGGTTTCCAGTTTGAGATCGGTGGCTTGGCAAGCGGTCTTGAGGATGGCCTCGAAGCCGTTCATGTCATCGTGCTGCGCGGCGCCGATCTCGGCTTGCAGTTGGCGGGCTTTGAGGAGGGTTTCCTTTTGGGCAAGCCAGACTCCGGGAGCGAGCAAGTCTTTGATCTGGGCTTCCTTGAGTTCGGAGAAGTCGGCTTTGAGGGCGGCGCGGATTTCGGCTTCGTGCTCATCGAGCTGGCCGTATTGCGGGCAGTCCGGCGCATCGCTCCATGTCTCGCCGTAGGTCTCGTGAATCCATTCCATGGCGGAGCCGAGCTTGCCGGGATCGAAGCGGAGGGTGGCGAGGCGTTCATCGCTGAACTGGTAGGACTCGCGCAGCGGGCGCTCGATGGTGATGCGGCGGTAGCCAAACTGATGGGTCTGGAAGACCTTGGCGGAGAAGGTGCGCGGGGCGGCCTTCTTAGCGTTGGCGGATTGGCGGCCTCGGTTGCTTTTGGTCTCCTCCGGTTTGTCGAGCGGGTAGGGGGCGATTTCCTCGAAATCGCCAAAGGCGCGGGTGACCGTGGCGATGTCATCCTCGCCCATGAGCTTGCGCTTGGAGCCGAGGGACTTTTGCATTTTCCCGTAGAGGTCGACGCCATTGACGAGCAGGACGTTTCCTTTGCGTTCCTTGTCCTTCTTGTTCGAGAGGATCCAGATGTAGGTGGAGATCCCGGTGTTGTAGAACATGTCGGTGGGGAGGGCGACGATGGTCTCCAGAAGGTCGGCCTCAAGGATGTAGCGGCGGATCTCGGATTCACCCGATCCCGCGCCACCGGTGAAGAGAGGGGAGCCATTCAAGATGATGCCGATACGGCCACCGCCCTCGGAAGCATCACGGAGCTTGCTGATGAGATGCAGCAGGAATAGCAAGGAGCCATCCGATACGCGCGGCAAGCCCGGGCCGAAGCGGCCCTCGAACCCTTTCTCATTATGCTCCTTGAGGATGTCGCCTTGGATTTTTTTCCAGTCCACTCCAAACGGAGGATTGGAAAGCATGTAGTCGAACTTGTCGCCGTAGAGCTGATCGTTCGAGAGGGTGTTGCCCAGCTTGATGTTGGAAACGTCTTGTCCCTTGATCAGCATGTCCGCCTTACAGATGGCATAGGACTCCGGGTTCAGCTCCTGACCGAAGCCACGCATCACTGCCTGAGGGTTCAGCTCATGCACGTATTCCATACCCGACGAAAGGAAACCACCCGTGCCTGCCGTGGGATCGTAGATCGTGCGGATGATGCCGGACTTGGTAAGTGCCTCATCGTCTTCCATGAAGACAAGGGAGGTGGTCAGGCGCACGATGTCGCGAGGAGTAAAATGTTCGCCGGCAGTTTCATTGGAGCTTTCCGCAAACCGGCGGATGAGCTCCTCGAAGACGAGCCCCATCTCGTGATTGGAGATGGAAGCCGGGCTGAGGTCGAATTCCGGAGAGCGGACTTTCTGCACCACTTTGTAGAGTAGGTTGGCATCGCCCAGCAGGCCGATGAACTCGGTAAACTTGAAATGCTCGAAAATCTCGCGGGCATCCCTGGAGAAACTCTGCACATAGGATTCCAGGTTGGCCGCAATGCCGGATTCCCCGAGCTTACCCAGATCCATCTTGGAGGTGTTGAAAAACGATAAGCCGGCAGCACGCAGCAGCATCTTTTCCTCCGCCTCTTCCGGCAGGTTCATTTTCTGCACCTTCTCGACTTCATTGAGCACCTTCTCCTTGCTTGGCTCCAGCACGCACTCAAGGCGGCGTAGCAGGGTAAAAGGGAGGATGATGCGCCCGTATTGGGATTGTTTGAAATCGCCCCGGAGTAGATCCGCAAGTGACCAGATATAGGAGGCGAGGTTGTTAGAAGATGCTGACATATTGGCTACCACCAACATCTATCAGTCGGATCTTGCGGCGGCAAGGAATGGAAGTCCTCCGGGGGGGGCGTTACGTAATGGCGGCTCGCCACAAACGGAGGATTCTTCATGAATTATTAAAAATCCGGCTGATTGGGGAAGACCGTTGAGCACGATGCCGTCCAGAAAGTTGGTGAATCGAAAGTTCTGAAGGTCGGTTTGCAAAGGAGTCAGTTTGAGATTCACCGATTACTCAGACTACTAACTAAGACCATCCAACAGGCAAAGTCGCCTATCCATTTACGATCCGCACCGAGACGTTCTCTCCAGCTACAATCTTCCCCCGTCTTATTCATCGCCCGCGCAAGAATATCGCAGTCAGCAATAAAAACGTTATGAAGTCGTGTGCGACTTTCGTCGGCCTCCCTCCTCTCATCCGCAGTCATCAATGAGAATTCAGCCCGCACTGAAGTATAACGAATCGCACTGCGAAGCAAATCGCCTCGGAGCTCTTCTTGGGAGCTCTCGTTGATTTCTCCGATCATTTCAAACGCTTCATCGTAGGATTACATGCGATAAGGGATATGAACTTTCACACTTCAGTTCAACCGATGAAATCAGATTGGCCCGACCCTGGAAGATCGAAAGACGGAAGCCGTCATTTAATTACGGTCTGTTCCGGAACAGGGGCACTAAAGGAAAAGCTGAGATTTCTCTCAACGAGCTACCGAAGGATACCGCTGTGATAGTATGATCATGCCATGGCAACCTACCTTGATGCGACCTCTCGCGAAAAGCTGAAGAACTGCTGCAAGTTCGGCCGCCTGTTTGAGGCTGAAAACTTCTGATTCAGAAAACCACGGCTCGCCTAAGGTAGACTCTGAATTGGACGGCGTGCAGGCTATCGGGAGAATGTAGCCGCCGAGTATGTCATTGGAATTTTGAGAAGAATCAATGCTCAGGCGATCTAGGTCTCTCGATTTCATGTGACTTCGGCGGCGGGAGGGTCGCTTTGGTGTGGGAGACTCTCCTGAGAATTGAGAATTCCCGCCTCACGCCACAGCCAGACGAATACGGTGGCCAGCAGGAAGCGTTGGGGGATTCCCGGAAGACTGGTGATGGTGGTGAAGAGCCATGCGGCACAAGCCAAGGTGGAGAATAGGATCAGCCAATCGAGCGGTGTCGTCGGATGCCCCCGCTTCTTCCACCTGATCATCAGTCCACCGCCTACAGCGACGAGGAAGCTCGCCACGAAAACACGGAACCCGAGGCGATGATACCAATCGACGGTCCATTCATTTGAGTTCTTGGGTGCGTGCACCAACTCCTTGGATTGAAACGGCCAGGTGCCGCGAGTCACCCATTGTTCGCGGGGATGGGATATGTCGTAGGAAACGACGAGGACCAAGCCGACAATGATTGCCAGCGGAACGATGTGATAGAACCAGGACTCGATGGAGTTACGAGCAGTAGCTGGAAGGTTCTTGTATTTTACGTAGTAGAGAAGCCCCACCGCGATGCAGGTAAGCAGGATGCCGATCTTGATCCAGGAGCCTTCCGGCCACTTGGCGGCGAAATCGCTCACCCACCGGGTGTGCAAGTTGTAGGGTTCCTTGTTGACCTTATCGAACAGTTTCCCGCTAGCCATGATAGCGATGTGTCCATAGACAATGGTCGCGACGGCGAGGATCAACAGGAAGCGGATTATAGTGGTGGTGCTTATTTTTATAATGCGGGTTCTCATTCGACTTTAGGACTCAAGCATCCAAACCGATCAATGGGATATAACCCGGATCGAAGCCCAAGGTCTCTTCGGTCAGATAGATGGTCTTGAATCGGTCGTTGATGGAGCCGAACCACGGGGCGTGGCCTCCGCCGACGAGGAAGGTGTCGATCTGGTCCACCTTGTCGATTTCTTCGATCAACAGCTCCAGACGCCGGGTTGCATCCGCGGTTTGTCTTTCCTGATCCCATCCTTGTTGCTCCATCCACTTGAAATAAGGCGTTCCAAGATTCACATGAACGTCACCCCCATGGTTGGCGACTTTGCATAGCTTGCTGAGGTTGTAACCACTTTTGAGATCCTTCGGGGTGACCCTCGATTGGGTCACTACCGCAAATCCGACGCCCGTGCCCATTGCAAGCACCCCAACGCCTCCAAGGTTCCATACGCCGCTGTGCCTCATCAGGGCCTTTGCGCCCTGTCCCCAGGCGATTCCATCGTTGAGAAGGGTCACCGAGCCGGTGAGCAGGGACAACCGTTCTTCCAGAGCCTCGCTGAGATTTTCGGGGACACCGCACTTCTGCTTCAGCCATCCATCGCATCTTCTTCCGTTTGGGGAAGGGTTGTCGGGAATCGCTACAAGCACCCTTGTCACTGCCAGGTCGGCTGGGAGCATTTCCTGAATGATGTCCGGCAGCCTTCGGCCATCGATTTCCGGATTCCAAGCTGTCCGGGACATCGCGGTAGACTCCCCCTTTCTGAGGGAATCGAATGCTTCCTCGTTGGTCATCTCCGGCGCAATCCAGGTTCGCACGGATCCGCCGCCGATGTCCACGTGGAGCACCTGACCGGTTCGTTTGTTGAGCTCTCCTCCGGCAAAATGCTCGGGTTCCGCTGGTGACTTCGGAGCTTGTTCGGGAAGCGACGTTGACTGGGGCTGATTGCGGGCACTTGCATCGGTACGAGGCTGCTCTTTCGTCTCCTCGAGGCAGCGTTTGATGAAGGATTCGAGACACTCGTGGAACTGCGGCCACTTCCAAATATTGTCGTGGTCGTAGCCATCAGCCGTGGCGAACCACTTTCTGGCGCCTCTTTCCTGATCGGGAAGGATGCCCTGTCCCGTCATCTCGGGCAGCTCGGAATACCAGTGATCGTAGACCTCACGCGTCTTCTGGATCTCATAGCTGTCCTGATCCCCCATGACGAAGAAGACCAGCGGGCGGTGCTGCGGGTTCTTCGTCTGGGAATGCCGCCGGATGTCGCCGTCGTGGATAATCTGCCAACCGTAGTGTGCGTTGATCAGGTTGGCGAGGCCAACGGCTCCGCCGGCCAAGAGGAGGCGTAGATATGGCGGTGCGATGTTGTAGCCGATGCTTCCAACGGCATGCCAAGGACACTGTGGCGGCGAGGCAAGGAAGCATCCGGCGATCCGCTCATCCTTGATCGCAGCCCGTTGGGCGGCCATGGCTCCGAGGGAGTGCCCCTTGACGATGAAGGGTCTTGGCAGGCCTAACTCATCGGCCTTGTCCATCGCGCCGCGAAGATCCCAAGACTCGGCCGTGCCGAAGGAAGGCCACCGGTTGCTGCTCCGGCCGTGGTGGCGGAAGTCGAAGCTGACGATGGCAAGGTCGTGCTTCTTGGCGATCGGGAGGTCGTGGGGCTCCCAGCAATGATAGTTGAACCCGTGAAGGCTGAATAGGGTTCCCTTGGCTTCACTTCCGGGCGTCCAGAACCAGCCCTCTACAGGGGCTTCGTCCCTGCGGGCACAGGCGGAAAAGGGCTGCGTTTCGGGATCTCGTTCGGGAACGTTTCTGTTGATGAGTAGTTTGAATAGGGCCATGATAGTGTTTGATGGCGATGTGGCGGATTAGATTAGTTCGTCCTCCGCTTGGGGCGTTGGAGGATGGATTGTTTGAGGGAGGTCGTCGATTTCTAGGGACATGGGGAAGAGTGAGAAGTGATCAGTGGAGAAGACTACGGGTTTTGGTTTTCAGCGAGTCCGTCATCGATCTCGTGACTGCTATCGGGTGAATCTCGCTCAGTGCGGCAGCTATCGAGGAGGGTGCGGACGGCTTCGCGAACAGGATCCTTGGTGGTGACCCGGAGGACACGCGAGTGCAGGAGATCATTCTGCATATTCTCATGAGCCGTGATAATGGCACTCACGCAGCGTTTCACACGCCGCGTGGTGGCGGCCAGAACTACGGTGATGAGTGCGATAAAGAGAACCGGTGCGGTCATGAGAAGCAGGG
Organism: Luteolibacter sp.; assembly: GCA_051252155.1. Classification (GTDB taxonomy): domain Bacteria; phylum Verrucomicrobiota; class Verrucomicrobiia; order Verrucomicrobiales; family Akkermansiaceae; genus Luteolibacter. Next base: position 18,831 of record JBPOGB010000001.1, read on the forward strand.
TGGCGAAGATCATCGAGCCGCTAGGTGCGGGGAAGTTCTGCCAAATGGTCGGATTCGTATGATCGAAGGTGTTGTGCCAAGATTTCAGGAATTCACTGTAGATGGCCCATGCAGGAGCGGCACCCAGCCCGAAGAAGGTAAGTGTGGCGATGCCGCCGAGAAGCCACGGCAACCAACGTCCCGCCGCATGGCGTGTCAGCGATTGCTCGAAGATCTCGGTGGACCGGCTCTCAACCTGGCTGAGGCCAGTGAGTTGGGTTTCACGGGCGGCCGCGCGAATCTTCGAATTTTCGCCGAGGTCGATCTCCTGTTCGATGGCGCGGATAAAGATGTCGTTTGCTTCAGCGAGTTCTTCCTTGACCATTTCACCCGCTCTTTCGCGAAGGGCTTTCCTCGCGTTGCTGCGCATTTCCTGCAAATTCTTCAAGTTACGAGCCGTTTGGAAGGCGGTGATTGCGAGCGAGGGAAGGTTCCCGGAGAAGGCTAATATCAGCCGATCAACAGCTCCCGCTGCGAGAGCCATGCCTGTGAGCAGAATGCGATAGGGAAAGAAGATGACTGGAACCGGGCGGACAGTCTCCATGAGCAAACGCATGCGAACCCCGGATCGGAGAGTATTTTCGTTGCCGAGCAACTGTTTGATGATTTTGACCACGGCGGCATCCTCTTCTTTTTGCAGGCGGATGTAGTATGGCTCCACCCGCTCGAAAAACCCTCCCAACACGCTGTTCAAGTGCAGTTTGAAGATCGCCATTCGTGCCGCGATGGCACAGTTTGGCTCCTGGATGCCGCCCCCCATGAAATCGTTCAACGCATCGTGGACTATCTTTGTTGCCAGCTGTTGCGCTTTGATTGGGGCTTTTGCGGTATCGATGGACGGAATCACTACAGGCGGGCAGATCTCCGCACGAGTGCAATGCCTTTTGATGAGACGGGTGTGAGCGTCCAGGGAACGTTGATACTCCCGGCCTTGACGCGGATATTCGGAATCAACGATGATCGGAAGGATGCGCGTGCCGTCACTTTCAGAGAGATACAGGAAGCTTGATTCTTCCGATTTCCGATCCCAGGAGGTGATGAATACCCGGAGCGGAGCGAGAGCCAGATACTTCCGCGCGGCGGAACGAGCTCCTTCCGAGACATCGTTGTGGCCAGGGACATCGAGGATAACATAGGGACGACCCAGATCGACGAGTCCATCCTCTGGGAGTTTGATCCGTGTCTCGAACTCCTCATGCATTTGCTTTGGCGCCTCGCTGCCGATCCAAGTGAGTTTCAGGGTGGCATTCTCGCTTTCGTTCCCGACATGGACCGAGGCGCTGCTTTCCCCGTGGGCGATCAGGCTTCGACAAAGCCAGGACTTACCGGAGTTTTTCGCACCAAGGACGCTTAGGATAGTCGCCCTGACATCACGGTGATCAACTGCATCGGCTATCTCCCGCCGCGTATCGGCGATGAGTTGGGAGACGCCGGCTAGAAGAGGTGAATCCTCGAATATACGCTCGGCAGCGCGTTCGATACGGGCAATCTCTGCTTCTGCTTGATTTCTGTCGATGTGTTCCTGTGTCATCCGTTAAATTTTTTAAGGTTCTCGAGTTCGCCTTGAATCCGGTTCAGAGCTTTTGCGTTCAGTTTGAAGTAAGAGCCCTTGAGGCAGGGAACGCGTGTCTTCTGGGGCGCAATCTTTGCTTGCTGGAGTTTGACGACACGTCCCGTCCCACGGTGTTTGAGTTCCGGTTTCTTTTGACGGGGAACACCAAGACCGTCGCAGAGGGTGCCATGAAGGTCACTGATCTGGGGGATTCCGGCGCTTTTTTCTAGAAGAGCATTGAGCGTTGTCATTGCGGGAATGTTTGCGAGGTAGCCGAGGCCAGCCGCTGCAAAAAGTTCACTGATGCTTGCTGTCATGACGGCGGTGGCGCCAAAGTCGAATGGAATGAAAAGCACTGCAATGAGTGTTACAGCGAGAGAGACAGGCAAGGTGACAGCAATGGTTGCCCGCTTCCAAAGCGGAACGTGCTTCCAAATCTGGGCTGTGATTTTATCAATCTTCTTTTGATCTAGAACACATTCTCCGAGGTGCTGCTCTGCCACAGCCTCCAATCCGGTCGTCCATATTTTTTTTATCTGTTTCTCCTTGATGTCGGGTGCAATAAAGGAGCGCCCCTTCATGTGGTTGGCAAAGGCAACCGGCTCAATCGTTTGCAGCGCGTCGGGGTTCGGGACATCCTTATTAAAAAACCGCGACACCAGCCAATTCCTTGGGAGTTGCTTGCGGATCCAATCCAGTCCCTCGGCCACCCCGTTAGTGATAAGCTCCACGGGTTTGTGCATCAAGAATCCTGGTTTCATCCAGAGAGGGGCAGTGCGCTTGAAACTTTTCATGACCTGAGAGGCGAGGCCAGGGGGCATGAAGCTTCGCAAACTGCCATCGTTATCAAGAAGCTGTTCAGAGAAGAAATCTGATACAGATCGATGAATCTCTTTCGTCTGGGTTTCCTGCTGCTTCATCCGATCTTCAAGCTTTTCGCGGAGTGAGATGAGGTTGTCGGTCAGCTCGGTAACTGCGCTTGCGATCGCCTTGTGGAAAAGTGCGGAAGGGTCGAGTTCCTTAGAGATAGAAGTTAGCGGCAGATCTTCATTCGGGAGGCTGTTAAATTCAGGACGTGGTGGCGTATCGTTTTCTGAATCGAGGTAGCGTGCTCCGAATATTCTACGAACACGGGAGGTTTGTTGCCATCGTTCGAGAATTTCCTGAATCGAACCGAGTGCGCCTTCGAGGCTGTCTCGTCTCGGGAGTTTGTTCAACGCTAGGTAAACGGGGAGATCACGAGCCGTGTCTCCAAGGGCTCGGAAGATGCTGCCCAATACTTCGCTGCCAGCCTGATCTGGCGTGGTTACCACGACAAATGCCGAGCACAGCCGCGATCCCTTCTCAAGCGCTTCGAGTCGGAGAATTGCAGTAGGTTCGAGTGTCTTCTCGTCTGCAGACTTTTGCACATCCGGGCAGTCGAGGAATGCAATACCGTATTGATCGAGTCCGGAGTCGTAGGCGAGCAATGGGACGTTGAGATCCGTCTGTTTCGATTCGGACCCGAGTGCGTTCTGCTGGGCAGCCGCATCCGCCGGATCCTCGGAAAGCATCTCAGGTGGTGTTCCAAAGGCTGACTTTGCGAATTCCTCCACTTTTATAGAAATGGCAGTCTCTCCTTTCCAACTGAGAGGCAACCAGAGGGTGAAGCGGTTGGTGGCTTTGGAGGAATCGAGGTTGCCAATCAAGGGTCGCTTGGCTCCATCTCCAGAAAGAAACGAGGCCACCAAGGTGGATTTGCCCGAGTTCATAGTGCCACAGACTCCGATGACAGGAATTCGCTCAAGCACCTCGAAACTTGCGAGAGATGCGAGACGGCTTTTGATGGTCTCAACTTCCCTGGGACAATGACCTTCGGAAAGTTCAAGAATTGATGCCTTCGAAAAGGCACCTTTAGTCCAAGTTTCACCAGCAGGGGCTTGTTCGAAGAGTTTGTTGAGCTTTTCGGAGAGCTGGGCGGTCTGTGATGGGCTTTTAGATTTCAAAATTACGCGTTTTTGGGGAATTCCATGATTTTGGTGGAGTATGGGTTTCCATTGTCAGATTCCGAAGGCTTTCAGGAAACCATCAAGAATTCCTTCCAAGCCGCGCGAGAACAATGTGTTGCGTTGTGATTCGTCAGGGATCTCCTCAGTTAGATGAATCCCTTCGGAGCCAGAGAATCGGTCGTTGAACAGTTCATCCCGCCCCCAGACATAGTCCCAGAAGGTCTCACAGCGCTCGGATGAGTAGTTCAGATTCGAAGTGAATCCCAGCGTCGCTCCCGCATCCTGTTTGCGCCCCGCAGTTCGGGTGACTTGTTCCCCGCGAATTCCCCTACAACCTTTTACGACAAGCTGCGCCCGGCCGTGAATGACAATGTAACGGAACTGCAATGTGAGCCAGCTGTGAAGGTTCCAAATCCTCCACTGGGGATCGATATGCACATGCTCGTTGTTCTCCAAAATAATCCCAACCAACGACCGCGGATAGATCACGGCGGACGAACCCTCCGGAATCTTCAGGACAGACACACGGTCGAAATAACTTTTCTTCGGTGATATTGTGATGGTCTCCGGCTCATCCCTCTTGTTCCGGACTTCATTCATGGCATACAGGCCGGCGGCCAGGCTGGTGAGCGGATACTTCCACGAAAAAAGCCATCGCAGCCTTTTTCCGGCACCGTCGGAAGATGCCTGGAGGAAGTGCGAGTGCACGAGCACGGATTGGCCTTGTTCGATGTTAATAGGAATCGAGATCTCAGATGGCCCTACCTCAAGTGCGCCGGAAGCCTCCGGATACAAGCTTACGGGCTTGGCCTTTGAAGCAAGCGGGGCGATGCAGAAGTAAACAAGAGATTTGAGTGCGAGGGGGATAAAGATGATCCCGAGCAGGGCAAAGATAGCGGTTGGAAGGACTTCAACGATTGCGCGCTTCATCCGCTGGAGCAGGCGGCTTTCCGCGTCGCCCCGCTTTTTCCCTATACGATCCCGCAAGTCCGCGAGCTGCGATTCCTTCTCATCCAGCTCTTGCTTGATTTCGAGAACCCTCTTTCCAGCCGGTGAACCCTCCAGTTTCGTCTTGATTTCATTCCAATCCGATTTTGCCAATTTTAAGACTTTTTGCGCTTCTTTGACAGCTGCTGCCGCCCCATCCAACTTGGCATAGAAGACTTTATGGGCAGGGTTCCATCGAAACATATAGAACCTTTCTTGGTCCTCGATTTTCTCATATTTCGCTTTCGCCAGCCGGACGCCTTCTTCAGCTATTTTCACCCGGCCTTCCTGGGTTGCGAGCTTCTTGGACAATTCCTCCACTTCTGCAGAGAGACGCTCATATTCGGAGCGCTGGGGAGCCAAGGATTCGTCGATGCCGTTCGCGACTGCTTCAAGCTTGTCGGCCTCCTTGAGATCCTCCGTGATATTTCTGGCTTCTTTGCGCACCCATAGGGCAGCGACAAGAATTACAATCAGGATAGCAAGCAAGACTAGCTTCTTCCATAACCACGCAATGATTTTTTTGATGAGATCCGCCATGATCGGTGTGTTTGGTGAATAATTTTATTTTTCAGGCCAGAGATACACGATGCCGACTGGCTCGATTCGGGTGGGTTCAGTGAGGAGGTCGTTGTCCACTTCTGCGAGCCATTTCCGCCAGTAGCGAATGTCGTCTTCGACCTGGCGGAGCTCGTCGAGCTTGAAGAGTTCGAGTTGGCCGGGATTGCCTTCCTTGTTCGTGATGATCTCTCCGTCGAGTTCCGGTTCCCAGATGGCGCTGAGAGGTCTAGCCTGCGAATCGTCGTCAAGGTAAGTTACATCGACTACCGTGCCGTTCGGACTTTGATTCGCTCCCTCAACGACGTAATGTCGGGTGCGGAGCCGAACAATATCGCCGGAGGAGGGTGCGGAAGTCATATAATGAGGCGAAGGAAAGACTATTAGTATGAAATGAAATCAAAGCTCGAGGTGTCGAACTATTTCACACGAATGGAGTAGAAGCCTACAAGCAGCGAGGTTAGGGAGTCATTCGGTATGGGTGGAATGAAGATCTATTTGAAGTTCTCCTAAAGGATGCCCCTGAAGTTGTCCTACCCCCGTGCTATCATGCGACTTCATGAAGCGAAGACTCCCCATTTGTTTAGCCTCAGAGCCGTGCCCTTTCTTCTTCCCAACTAACAGATCCACCGCTTATCTAATTCCGTGCATATAGATGATACGATAGAGCGACTCTACGACCTAAATGTGGGAGTCGTTGGTGTCGGTGGGGAGCGGCATGAGCGTCCGCACAAACCGCTCTTGCTTTTGGCTGTGTTGGATCTCATCGACGCAGGTATCGCCACACCAGACCGCATCCCGTGGTGCGACGAACTGCGGGATAATTTTACCTCTCGTTTTGAGATCGTTCGGAAGCACGATGATCAAAATAACCCCGGACTTCCTTTTCGTTATCTTGCGAGCGATGGGTTCTGGAATCCGGTAGAGTCGGATGGGCAGACACCCATTCGGCGTGAGATTCGTGTGTCAGATGCTGGGAAGGTGTTCGCGCGCTTCACCGATGGATTTGAAAAAGTTACCATCATCCCCGCTAACCGAGTGAAGATGCGGGAAGCTCTGATCGCCCGCTATTTCCCACATCATGCATCTGCGTTGCTTGGTGCCCCACCGGCTACCGTGCCGTCACCCGAGACTCCCAAGGTAGCCGAAGAGGGAATACAATACGGCAGGTCTCCAGCCTTCCGCCGGAAGATCCTCGAAATTTACGATCACCAGTGCGCCGCTTGTGGTCTTCGTATCAAGCTGCCCGCCGCGCAGGATATTTCCTTCATTGATGCTGCGCACCTGATTCCTTTCTCATCCAGTTACAACGACCACCCGACCAACGGCCTTGCTCTCTGCAAAAATCACCATTGGGCCATGGATCGTAATCTCATCGCACCCGGTCCCGATCATCAATGGCAGGTCTCCAAGATCCTCGACCACCGCCGCTCGAACGGTGAGGCCGAGCTACTAACCCTATCTAAGAAATCCCTACTGCTTCCGCAAGACGAGGCGTTTCATCCTGATCCTGAAGGACTCGGATGGAGGATCGAACAGCTCATCGCTTAACTTTAAAAATCTAACAATGTCATCAATCGGCTGGATCGACTTCTCTTCAGAACACCGCGAAAAAGTGCGGACTGTCATCGACTTGCTTTCGGAGCCAGGAGTAATTGATGAGCTGGGTATCGGTGTGGTGCGCAACACATTTGCGGATCGCATGTTCCCTGGTATCTCGACGATCCAGACTCGGCCGAAGTATTTCACGCTGACCGCTCTTCTGCTCAAGCGTTACCAGGACGTGGAATGCTCCAAGCGCACCCCCCGGCCACTCGAACGCTTTCTTGAGGAAGAGGAGCGGGACTGCCGGATCCAACTTGTTGAGAAGCATGGTGAAGGACGGCAGAACCTCGGGATCATCGGTGGGTCTTTCGGCACGCGCCGGGATCAGGGAGTCGTTCGCCGGCCTTCGTCGATCTACTGGTTTGGCCTTCGGGCTTTCGGTATCATTTCTCCACGCGAGCTTTCGCTGGTGGAGTTCGGTCGGCGGCTGGGAGATAAAAGTTACCTGCTCAGAACACTCCTTGAGGATCGGGGTGACGAGAAGGGAGACGACCACGACGCTCAGTCTGGCGACAGGACGATCGGGATTCGGGTGCCGGATGTGGGTAAGGATTATTGGGAGAAACTGGGAATCGATCTCACACATTCCGAGGCCGAGTTCCTCAGGCATCAGATCACGGCGAATCAGTCCGACAGCTTGCTCGGCCAAATCCTGCTGAACGATGAACGCATGGATCAGGTGATCAAGCTGGACGAATCGGCTCAGTTCGAGACCTTCGCCGAGCTGCCGTTTATCAAAGAGATCAAGAGTGAGGACTTGCGAATGACCGTATCTCACGCGCGTGATTTCTGGCGCATCCTGGAGGGCGCGCACATCCGCTATAATTGTTTGCTGCAGGAGGCCGGATTCGGCACTGAGGACTTGAAGGAAGAGTTCAACGAGAAGTGGGAGTCATGGAGGGAACGGATGGTTCATTTTCCTAAAGCGTGGGATTCGGGGTTCCTCTGGTCGCTGGTTGCCCGGCATCGCAGCCAAGTGAAGCCAGCCACCCGTCGTTTCATTGACGGATGGATCGAGCAAACCCGCAGAGGATGTGTGGATCTCAATCGGTGCAATGAACTGGTCCGGAACCAGGAACTTGGAAACAAGGGCAAGCGCGCGCGCCTGCGCATGGGTAACAAGGAATCGGTTTCCGGTTGGATGGGTCTGAACGCCGCCGGATACCGGCTCGATGTGGTTCGACAGATGGTCCGGGACATTCGCGATGGGGAAGGGGACGCTCGTGCTTGATTGCAAACGACACCGACTCGATTACGGAAAGCTGCTCTCACCACCGGACGGCTACGAGCTGGATCGCGCTGTCGCTACGACCTACAGCGCCGACCTCGGCACCTTGCTTTCGATACCCGTGGCACTGGTTTACGCCCAGACACTGGAGGGTGATCTCACGGGAGCCCGCTTCCAACTGTTGGAGGCGATCAAGAGATTCTCCAGGCAGGTAAAAGTATATCACCAGATGGGGCAGTTGCATGTCCCCGCAAAGTTGAACTGGCTCCATGCCCATCTTGAGGACGCGCTTGTCCCGGTATTGCCGGATGATGCGTTCACCGCCTTTCATCCCAAGCTCTGGGTCATCCGCTACTCTGCAGTTGATGATGAGAGTGATGCTCCGGTGCGCTACCGTGTCATCGTCCTCAGCCGGAACCTGACATTCGACCGTAGCTGGGATGTCGCTGCGTTTCTGGAGGGAACGCCGGGCAGTGAACCACAACCCACCAATGAGCCTCTGCTGGACTTTGTCCGCTGGCTGGATCAGCAGGATCCGATTCAGGACCTTGAGCCATTCCTGGATGAACTGTCACGAGTCGAGTTCCCCTCCCAGGAGCCATACGACTTCCATGCGTTTCATCCCATGGGCATTCCGAAATACCGGGAGGCTCCATACCTAAATCGGAAAGCTAAGAAAGCGTTGGTCTTATCCCCATTCCTTCATGAGGAAACACTCCGGAAGCTGCGTGAGAATGTGGACTACCGCCTCCACATCTTCAGTCGGCGGCACGAACTCGAAAAGGTTCCTACTGAGCTTCTTGGTAAGGCGCGATTCTACTATCTGGATGAGCAGATCGTCGAAGGCGAGCATCGCGAAGGTGCCGAGGACGGCGATGTCGATATCCAGAAGCAGGATCTTCACGCGAAGCTCTTCATGCTGGGTAATCCCGGGGAGTGTTCATGGTTTTTGGGCTCGGCGAACGCGACAAAAGCGGCAGCCACCAGAAACATCGAGTTCATGATCGAGCTTAAAACCTCGGTTAGCAGGGCTAGGATAGCCCGGACACTGATTGAACTCACTGGAGAGAAGGGCGACGACGGCCCCTTCACTCGCTTCAATCCCGACCAGGGAGGAAAGGACGATCCGGATGAGGCTCGAAAGCAGGCGCTCGCCCGACGTTTCGAATATGCATTGCTGAAATCACCAAAGTCCGCACGGGTCGAACAGTCGGCCAATGGCACGAACTTTGATCTCCATTTGAGTATCGACTTGAAGGGCGTAGTGAGTCCTTCGGAAGTGGTGCTAAAAGTGCAGCCGTTCAGCGAACGGAGTCGTTTCAAGCCAGTCCATCTCACTGCGGGAGAAATCTGCGAGTGCCGGTTCGAAAATCTGGCCGAGGTGGAACTCAGCCGCTTCATACACTTCCGCATCGAATCCAAAGGAGGCGAGCTGCAGCACGAGTTCTTGCTACGCATCGATATCGAAGGCCTGCCAGCGGACCGCCTGGAAAACATCCTGCGAAAGATCATCAACAGCAGTGACAAGTTCTTCGACTACCTGCGCTTCCTCCTAGCCGATGAGATCAGCAAGGAAGACCTGCTCGCCACCGTCTCGGAAATCAATCCACCGAAGGGTTCTGCGGATATGGGCGAGGGCTGGCATTTCCATCTGCCCATCTACGAGCAGCTGCTTGTCACCGCGTCGCGCAGCCCACGCAAGCTGGCGGACGTGGACGAGATCATCCGGTATTTGGCAACAGACGATTCGGATGCGGTGATCCCCAAAGAGTTCCTTTCGTTCTGGGAAGCTTTCCGCAGCCTGATTCCCGAACCACAACCCAAGAAGTAGAAATGGATCGCAACGAACTCGCTACTTATCTCGAAGAATCGTTGAAGGGCCTCAAGGACTTTCAAATGGCCTCGGTCGAGGCACTCCACGAAGGTCTCTACCAAAACGGTCGCCCCCGGATGCTCCTGGCCGATGAAGTGGGTTTGGGAAAAACGGTTGTCGCACGCGGCCTGATCGCACGCCTGCTTCAGGAGCGGATGGCAGCCGGGAAACGCAAGCCGCTCAAGGTCACCTACATCTGCTCGAACCAGGTGATCGCCGGTGAGAATATCCGCAAGCTCAATCCTTTCCCCTCCACTCAGACCACGCGACGCTCGGTGTCTCGAATCGCCTATCTCGGATGGGCGGAGGAAAAGCCAAAACCCGGACAGGAGAAGCATCTACTTGAGATCAATACCCTCACACCCGCGACCTCCTTCCAGCTCGGCTACGGAATCGGGAATAAATGGGAGAGACTGCTGATCTACGCGGCCCTTTGCCACGATCTGAAAATGAAGAATCGCCGGAAGGCGCTCGTCTGGCTGCTCAAGGGGACGGTGCGGAAAATGCCGCAATACCGCGAACAGCTTAAGAAATCGCTCGATTGGGAGCTGCGGGAGGATCTCCCCGAAAAATTCATCTCTACCCTGAAGCGCCGCACGCTTCCGCTTACCGTTGAATCGGTCTATTCGAATATCCCCGGGGAAAAGGAGCGCTCCGTTTACGATGCGCTGATTGATTTCTTGGGAAGTCTCGACGGGAACACGTACAAAAAACGCTGGGGAGGCTGTTACGATCTCTGCCGTATATTACGCGAATGCTTCGTCGATTGTTGCCTCCCTTACGTCGATGCCGATCTCTACGTGCTCGATGAATTTCAGCGCTTCCGCGATCTCATCGATGAAAGCAGCCAGGAAGAACAGGCCCGCATCGCACGACGTGTTTTCCGAGGGAAAAAAGACACCCGCGTCCTGTTGTTATCCGCCACTCCGTTCAAGGCGTTCACCGGCCAGGAAGAGGTCGATCGCGGTGAGGATCACTACAAGGATTTCGGCAAGGTGCTGCGCTTTCTCCTCAGCAACGAGGAAGAGCGGGTCGGACATTATGAACACCACCGGAAAGCTCTCTACGGTCAGATCCTGGATCTTCGTAGCGGCGGATTGGATGCCCTCTCGACCTTTCACCGGGACGAGGTGCAGGACGTTCTTCGCTCCGTCATTTGCCGGACGGAGCGCCACAGCGTGTCAGCTGACGCGAATGCCCTGATTGAGGATGTGTGGAAACACCCGGATCATCAGATCCCATTCGGTTCAGGAGATATCGAGAATTTCCGTGCCACCGACCGCATCGCCCGTGCATTGATCCGGGCCAACTACCCGGCGGGTAAGCCCATCGACTACTGCAAGTCCGCCGCTTTTCCACTTTCGTTCCTAGACCGCTACAAGCTGAAGGAAGAGCTGAAGAAAAAGAATCAAGCGAACCATCCCGATGTCCAGCGTGCCCTGCTGGAAACTCCGGAGGCATGGTTGGATTTCGACCGGATCGACAAATACGAATGGTCTATCGGAGAGGGTGGAACAGGGCCGGCCAATGCCCGCCTTTCCATGTTGTTGGATAAGGCGGTAGGCCCACACGGAGCCAAGCTTCTCTGGGTTCCGCCAAGCCTTCCTTATTACGAGCTGGAGGATGCCTTCGACGGCACCGTCGGATTCTCCAAGACCCTGCTCTTCTCGTCATGGATCATGGTGCCTCGCATGGTTTCCACACTCATCTCCTATGAGGTCGAAAAACGCACAGTCGGGAACCCGGAAACGGTCGAGGCGGCTGAAGAGGAACCCCGCACCTACTTCACTGCCGAAAACAAAAGACGCCACCCCGTTCCTCTGATCCGCTACGCAAGACGTATGGTCAAGGGCACTGCCCAGCTTGCGAACATGAGCAATTTCACCCTGCTCTATCCCAGCCAGGCTCTCGTGGGAATCATCGATCCGGTGGAGAACCTCGGCGTCGGGCGGACCCTCAGCGAGCTCCGGGAAATCGCAGCCGACCGCATTCGCGAAAAACTGCATTCGGCTGATCTCAGCAGGTTCTCCAGACCCGAGGGAGAATCCGACCGCTGGTATTGGGCGGCTCCCTTGTTGCTCGATCGCGCGGATAAAGGCTTCCGGCAGATTGCCGGGGAATGGTTCGCCAATCCAGGTGGTGTGGTGTCCGCCTCTGGCTCGGAAAGCGGCGACGAGCCCGAGGAGGAAAGCGGGGCGAAAGGCGAGCATTTCGATTTGCTCAGCCAGTGCTTCGATGACCCATCGCTGATCGGTCTGGGTCCGATGCCGGCGAACCTTGCTGAGATCCTCGCCGATCTTGTGCTCGGCTCTCCTGCGGTCGTCACCCTGCGCAGCCTGCGGAGGATTTTTCCCACAGAGAATCTGGCTCCCCAGATGGGGCGTGCCTTCGCGGTCGCCGATCAGTTCTGCTCCCTTTTCAATAAACCGGAATCTATCGCCGCCGTGCGCCTCAGCGAAAAGCACGCCTGGTATTGGCGGATGATCGCCGACTACTGCGGCTCCGGCTGCCTCCAGTCCGTGCTCGACGAATACCTCCACATCCTTTGCGAACAAGAAAAGGATTCAAAAGAAGTCATCGCCCAGCTACTCGATGCGATCAACCTGAACGCCTCCGTCATCAACGTGGATAGCCTCGATTCGTTCCAGTCGGGCAAGCCGCGTAAGTTCCGCTGCCACTACGCCGTCGAGTTCGGTAGCCAGCGGGTCGAGACCGACCAGGGACAGAACCGTGCCAAGAACCTGAGGAAAGTCTTCAACTCACCCTTCCGCCCCTTCGTGCTTTCTACCACCTCCATCGGTCAGGAGGGCCTCGACTTCCATTCCTACTGCCGCCGCATCGTCCACTGGAATCTCCCGGGGAACCCCGTCGATCTGGAGCAACGCGAAGGCCGCATCAACCGCTACAAGAGCCTCGTGATCCGCCAGCAGCTCGGGAAAAAATACCGCGCCGCCATCGCCGGGGAGAACCTAGGGGCAGGGGAGGACATCTGGAAACATCTGTTCCGCATCGCGGATATCGAGGAACGCCAGAACACCGGGAAGTCGGAACTCATTCCCTACTGGCACATCGACCCCGATCCGGAAAACGGGGACTCTTTGAAAATCGAGCGCGTCATCCCTCTCTACCCCTTCAGCATCGATCGCAACCGCCTGCTCCACATACTCAAAACCCTCGCCATCTACCGCCTCGCCTTCGGCCAGCCCCGCCAAGCCGAACTCGTTGATCACCTCCTAGAGCACAAGCTAACCGAAGAAGAACTCGGCACTGTGAAGGACTCCCTCATGATCGACCTCAGTCCAGTAAGGTATCGAACGATAGAGCCATGATTTAAACAGCCTACAGAGTCAAATGTCCCCCTTTGTTAGCTTTCGCCAAACTTAAAAAAGAGATTTGATCGGTGATTAAGAAACAAAAGAATATCAAAACTAAACTATGATCGAAACGAATCAAGAACCCGGCATCGTCTATGTCCTCACCAACCCAGCTATGCCGGGCTTGGTGAAGATTGGCAAGACATCGCGTTTCGAAGTTCAAACGCGTCTCAACGAATTGTATTCTACCGGGGTGCCAGTGCCCTTCGAGTGCGCCTACGCTGGTCGTGTTGCAGACGAAACTGCGGTGGAGCGTGCATTTCACCAGGCCTTCGGCCCGTATCGCATCAATCCCAAGCGGGAGTTTTTCCAGATCGAGCCAGAGCAGGCTATCGCTCTGCTGCGATTGATGACGATAGAGGATGTCACACCTGATATTCGCGAGGAGGCAGACAAGGTCGATGTCGATTCTAAGGAGGCGAGCAAAAAGCTGTCGTCACGACGGCCAAATATGAACTTTCTCGAAATGGGCATTCCGATTGGCTCGATACTTCAGTTCACCGAAAGTGATAGTAGTGTAATGGTGGCTGCGGAGCGGAAGGTCATGCTTAACGATGAAGAGGTTTCCCTGACTCGAGCGACCCGTATTCTTTTGAGTTACGATTATAATGTGCAGCCGTCACCATACTGGATCTTCGAGGGAAAACTGCTTCGCGACATCTACAACGAAACTTACACCGACGAGGATTAATATAGTCTACTCGGTCATTTGAATAATAAGGTGAAGAGAACTCTCTATCTGGTTTCCTGTGTTGCAGGCAAACAAGCCCAGTCCTCGGCCGCGAAGGATCTATACACTTCTGCTTGGTTCAAGAAAGCCCGGGCATTCGTTGAGAAGCATGACGGACAATGGAGGATACTCTCTGCTGAACACGGCCTTGTTCATCCGGATACAGAGATCGCTCCTTACGAACGGACGCTCAACAACATGGGCGTCCGAGATAGGAAGGTTTGGGCGGGAGAAGTCATCAAACACCTACTCCCGCTACTCAAGGAGTTTGATCGGGTCGTCATCGTTGCCGGGAAACGTTATCGCGAATTTTTACTCGCTGACATACGATCCAAAGTCAAATCGATCCAGATCCCGATGGAAGGCCTGCCGATTGGTAAACAACTGGCTTGGTTCAAGAACGAACTGACCAAACCTATTAAAACCGAAAAGAGCCGACGCCGGGACTTGGAACGATTCTATGATTTGCTTGCTCTTTTGGAGAACCAGCTTGGCGGCAGGCGTTTATTGTGCGACTGCTCCAGTAGCAACGGCTGGCCGACCCGAGGGATCTACTTCTTCTTCGAGAGTTCCGAAGGTCGCACCGATTCGGGAACTGGACCCCGGATCGTTCGCGTTGGGACACACGGGCTGAAGACAGGCTCCAAATCCCCTCTTTGGAAACGTCTCGCCCAACATCAGGGAGTGCAAAGTAGCGGTAGTGGCAACCATCGCGGCTCAATTTTCCGCCTATTGATCGGCCAAGCCTTGATCGACCGGGACAAGCTCGCTATTTCCACTTGGGGGGCAGGGAGTTCCATTAGTGCCGCAGGCAAACGCCAATCATTGAGTCGGGAGGTGGTGAAAGAGCTGGAACTACCGCTTGAGCAAGAAGTCAGCAATTTCATCGGTAATATGCCTTTCCTGTGGTTGGACATCGATGATGATCCGAGTCCCGATAGTCTCCGAGGCTATATCGAGCGAAACTCTATCGCGCTTCTCAGTAATTATGATAGATCCAGCCTTGATTGCTTCTCTCAGAACTGGCTCGGAAACCATAGCAATAGGGAAAAGGTGCGAAGGTCTGGGCTATGGAATTCGAATCATGTGGATGAGGCCTACGATCCCGGCTTCCTAGACATCCTTGAACATCTTATTGCTTCAATGTAGCCAATTTCCTCTCTTCAAGAATACTCATTTCATGAAAACTAAATCCCTTCCATCAGCCGAAGATGCCTTCCGAAAATCAGGATTCTTCGAGCAACTCGTGGAGCACGCCTTTATTTCTGAGATACTCCAGGAAGTGTATTTTGGATGTGGACATACGGTCGAAGTTCTCCGCTCTGAGTTGGATGCATACGGCTACGACTTGATTCTGGAATGCAACGGGATCATGCGTCACGTGCAGCTGAAGACCTCAAGAGCCGGCGGAAGGACTGCCGTTCAGAAAGTTCACACATCCCTTGCCTCAAAACCCAGTGGATGCGTGGTATGGGTCATCCGCCACGAAGACCCTGAAACAAGACGTATGCGCTTGAGCTATCGATTCTTCGGTGGGGCTCCGGGGAATGCATTGCCGCCGATGAATAGGTTTAAGGTGGCCAAGCATACCAAGGGAAATGCATCAGGAGAGAAGAAGGAGCGCCCGGCGATACGTATCGTGCCAAAAGGGAAGTTCCAAGTAGTCGAGACTACTGGGGAACTAGTAAATACTTTATTTGGAATCACTCTAGCTCTCTGAGATAATAACGCACAAATATTTCCGATATGCTGTTCGAAATCATTCGAGATACTTTCAAAACGGTTCTTCGGTTATGGATGGTGATTGTAATTGGAGCGCTATTTTCCCTTGGTAAGCTTATTAATTTCTTATCAGAAGGGCGCTTTCTAAAGCCTCTCGTTGAGCTGAGCTCTGAAAATTTTGTACCTAATACCATCATTTTAGGAATTCTCGCGATCATATTAGTGCTTATGTTAATGAGCTTCTCCACAGCTTTTGGACTGTGGAGAATAGGAGCGCGATTAGCGAAAGCTGGGCTAGGGCTCATTTCTTTTGTAGAAGGATGCGCAGCATTTGCTCTTGGAATTCTGATTTCCGAATTATTCTACACTTTTCTCTGGCCTAATTTCAGTCCGATTCCCATCAAGCCTGCATATAGCATATTCATTTTATTCGGATTCGTGATGGAACAGTTCAAGCCGGTTTTGGATCTGAACCGCTGGAGATCCCCAGGCGTTTTTTTTGAAAAAATAAAGGTAGGAATTGCCTGCCTTTTTATCATCCTCTTTGTTCTCGCACTAATAGTATTTGGTGTTCCTGCTGACTGACGTTATTGTCTCTGGACTTGGTTTAGTTTTGATGATTCCGGCGGGCGTAATCCCCGGCTCGATGGTAAAGGTGAACTACTGATGTATATTCACTAAGCTCGTTTCAGGTTATTCTATGATTATTAAGCCATTCTTCCATTTTCTTCGAGTTTTCGCTACAGCCTGCTTCATATTGGAGGGTGCGAATGGCGAAGGACTAACTGCCCTGAAGAACTGCAAGCGAGTGCCTACGGAGTGGGCAGACGGAGACAGTTTCCTGATCAAAACGGAGGATGGAACTGAACATACCGTCCGCCTTTATGGGGCGGATTGCTTCGAATGGCACGTTACCGACGAATCAGATGCTAGGCGTCTCCGCGAGCAGCGCCGCTACTTCGGTATCTCTGGATTTGGTGGGTCGCCCCAGGCATCGATCGCGGCGGCAAAAGATCTGGGCAAATTGGCTGCGGACGAAATAGCGGTCGCCCTCAAGGCTCCGTTCACTGTTCACACCGCTTATTCCGACGCGAAGGGAGACGGGAAATACAAGCGTATCTACGCCTTTGTGATGACCGCCAGCGGGGAGGATCTATCCGAAATTCTTGTCTCCAAGGGGCTGGCCAGAGCATTCGGGGTATATCGGCAAACACAAACCGGAAGGTCGTCCAAGGAATACCGAGCATACCTTCAGGATGTGGAACTGCGCGCAGCAAAAAGAGGTGTTGGGGCATGGGCGAAGACCGACTGGGACCTTCTCCCGAATGAGCGGCAGGCGGAACGTCAGGAGAGTGAGGAGCTTAGCTTGGCAACCTCTGGACAAAAGCTTCCCGCCGGAGAGAAGATCAATCCGAACACTGCTGCACGTGATCAACTCATGCTGCTTCCCGGGGTAGGGGAGATCACCGCGAACCGCATCATTGAAGCCCGACCCTATAAGATTCCCCGAGATCTACTCAACGTGGAAGGCATCGGTCCGAAAACTCTGGAACGTCTTGAGCCATTTCTAGAACTGCCATGAGCCTCCACTGAACATGAGTGAAGATCCCCCAAAGAACGCCTTGAGGATTTGGCTCCCTGAGGCCGTGATCGTGGTCATGGCGATAATCGCCCTCCAAAAGGGGAATCCCTACTCATACTACATCCTCCTCCGCTGGGTAGCATGCCCGGTGTTCGCTTGGATCGGCTGGAAGGCTCATTCACGCGGTTCCGGCATCGCGATGATTATCTCGGCCGGAGTTCTGGCAGTGCTCTTTAATCCCATCATCCGAGTGATGCTTGATCGGGAGAAATGGGAAATCCTCAACATCGCCATGATCGCCGTGGCCATCTGGTCGGGTGTGGTTTCGATGAAGTCCAAGTTCGCGGGAACTTGAATGTTCAATTAGCAAACCTGGTAAGGCGCATCTCAATTCGGCGAGCGTGGATCGTTCCGCCGGAAGTCAGCTTGAACCAGATTTCTGTTGGGGTCGGGAAAATTGTCTGGCCAGCAGAATAACAACGAACTGAGAGCGTTCCGAGGACTTTGGCGGCTGTGTGATTTTCAACGAAATTATCCCATTCCTCTCGAACGGCGAGATCACGTAGCAGAGCGTATGGCTCCTAGAAAAATTGGTAACACAATCGAGATACCTAGAAGCCAAAGGCGGGCGGACTTGAGGTCGGCGAGTTTCGGCTTAAGCAACGCGTTGGCAATGTCGATAGTGTTGTTGACTTGCAAGGTTGCAGCCGTGGCGGTTCATTCATTGTCACCACAGAAGGTTCTAGGAAAGGCTGAAGCATCGAGTTTAAGGGCATCTACCGTTTTGGATGCGATGATTTTAGGGCTTTTTGTGTTGAGCGAAACTCCGAAATTAAAGAATGGCTTGGATCGTAGAGAGCTGCGGGCTTCTTCTGTAGCAACACTCGCAAGTAAGATGGCGCCTTCGGGGTTATTTAGCTGAACTTGATCGCCTGATTGATAAGGCGGTAATAAATCTTGCTGGCTCTGTTTTGGATCCAGCCTACTCCAGATTTCGACGATCACGGAGCGTTTCAGGCGGCGACACGGGCTTTAAACTCGGCGGTAAAGTTTCTTCTTTTCGTTTTATTGATCTGATTTCGGGTGATTTACCTCTCTCAGACCAGCTAAAGTTTCAATAAACCACTGTCTCCGTTTCCCGGGGCCACTTCAGACGAACATTATCTCTAGAAGGAGACCAAAAGCAACCAACCCAAAGCAACAAATACCGGCTAGAACCACGCAGCAGCCCATGGCGCGCCCGGCTTTCCGTTGCCTTCCCGAGCGAGTCAATGGGATCCCAATAGCTCTCGATATTTTTCCTTTGGCAGCCGATATTCCGACTGCCCGCTTCCAGGAAAATGAAAATCCGTATTTTTTAGACATGTCTCTTTCTCAGGTATTTTCCAGATTTTGGTGCATCTGATTGCAGTTCGATAGGTAGGTCATCAATAGAATCACGCTAAGAAGCTCCGCTCCTAGGCCGATCAGAAATCGGCCGAACGTATTGTAAACCGCATGGAGTGAAATAAGCATGGTGATCGCAATATTCCACAGCGCAAATCTTTTCTTTGGAGCAAGAATCGATCGGCGAAAGGCTGATATTCCTGTCCAAATCGGCCTGGGCCAGGCATGCTCATCTGTCGATCAAGTGGTGAACTCAACCTTGTCCTGGGGCGACTTCCCTCCTCAAATAGGTATTCTCAATGGATCCTGATTTCAGGATCACCGCACTGGACGAACCCGATCCGGATTTGATCTTCGGTGGTATGTTTTCGGGGACGCCCCTATACTTGTCCCACCCCACCTTGCAGAATCTGGAAATGATGATAGAGAAGATTATTTCAACTAGACCGACCGAAGCCGACATCGCAGCGGTGGGCACGGTGCTCTACTACGGTTTTCTGCGCGAAGGGTTGCCCGAAAGGAGGGTGCAGCCTAGAGTGCCCCATGCTGGCACAGTGGATCCAACTCATACCGCAAAGAAGCTGTCAATTTTTATAAAAATGACAACGATCTAACATCCGAACTTGACGCCTCATTTACGGATAATTACTTTCCTAAATGTAATTAGGTAATTACCTACACACGAAAAACCTACAAATATAACCCCTCATGGGTATCCTGATTCCTCTTATTCTAATCTTCTTTTGTTGTCTGTTTATTTGGCGAGCCTGTGACGGGTTTGAACGAGCATCAGCCTACATCGGCAGGAATCTTTCCGAAGGGGTTCGGGGCGGCACAATTAACGCAATTTCTAGTTCAATCCCGGAACTATTCACAACTCTCATTGCCCTCTTCGTTTTGGCCGATCAGGACGGCTTTGCGATCGGAATCGGAACGACTGCGGGAAGTGCCCTATTTAACGGAATGATCATTCCGGCAGTATGCATTCTCGCTGTAATCGGCGTCACTATCAACGGCACAGTCAGAAATAGTGTGGATGTTTCCACGAAAGTTATATTACGAGACGGGCTTTTCCTAATATTCGCAGAATTTCTCCTCATTGTTACATTGGGTGGGGACAAACTCGTTTGGTGGCAGGGATTCGCCTTGATGGCTTTCTACGTCATCTACATGTCCTACATGCTTCTGAGCATGAAGCGCAGCAACAATGAAGGTGGCGCGGAGGAAGAAGAGGAAGACGAAGAGGAAGAGGAGGAAATGGGGACCATTGGGAAGGTGTTTTACTGGCTATCGTTCGGACCTATTCTCGATTTGGAGGCTCATTACATCAAGGAGCGGCAGGAGGTACTGATCAAAGAAGAGAAGTGGAACGGTTGGCCTCTACTGTTGACCGCAACATCGGTCATTGGCTTAACTTGTTGGCTCTTGGTTAAGGCCTGCGAATGGCTTGGCACCGGAAGTGAAGCTCATCCCTCCTACACCTTGTTTGGACAAGAGTATTCAGGCCTAGGACTTCCAGCACTCTTTGTGGCGGTCATTTTTGCCTCCATGGCCACGAGCGTCCCTGACACTATCATTTCCGTGCGTGACGCCCGAAAGGGAGAAGCAGACGATGCCGTCGCGAATGCCCTCGGTAGCAACATCTTCGATATTTGCTTTGCCTTGGGCTTCCCCCTCTTCCTATACACGCTGATTTACGGTCCAATCCAAATGGCCCCCGAGACCATAGCGCAGAGCGGAGAGCTACGGATCAGTCTTTTCTTACTCACCATCGTGGCCTTCTTCATCTACTTCGTCGGTGCGAGAGATCGCAGCTCCGGCACGCCTAGGATTCGCCTGCATAAACCTAGAGCTTACATGCTCCTCAGCCTCTATATAGCCTACGTGGTCTACGTCGTCGGAAGAGGAACAGATGCGGCATGGACCCTCCCAATCACCGATTTTCTTCACCGACTCCTCGTGGAACTTCCAACATTCACCTAACTAGCAAATAATTATCTGCAACAGGACGACTAGGACCACTAGTTGCACAATCCACATCAGCACTTAACCGGACAACTCAAGACAACAACACACTAACAAAAAGAATATGAAATCTCTAGAAACACTAAAAACCGAGCTTCTTGCAGACGGAAAAATTGATGCAGACGAAGTGAAACAGATCCGCGCTACAATCTATGAGGATGGCGTCATTGACGCTGAAGAGGTAAACTTCCTATTCGAGCTAAACGACGCCGTTAGCGGGAACGACAACGACCCAGCTTGGAAAACATTATTCGTGGAAGCAATCTCAGCAAATATTCTGGAAGACGGCGTCATTGACGCAGAAGAAACTGCGTTACTCGTATCTAAGATACAGGGAGATGGCGCTGTCGATGATGTGGAAAAGGCTCTGTTACTTCACCTCAAGGCTGGAGCGAAAAACTTCCCAGTTGAACTTGAATCTCTCTTGAACTAATAGAAAACATCGAACCATGGCCATTCAACTTCAAAAAGGACAGCGTGTTGACATCGCAGCCCCAAAGTTCAGCGTCGGACTAGGCTGGGATCCCGGAAAAAATTCGGCACATCCCTACGATCTGGACGTCTCTGCGTTTATGGTGGGAGAAAATGGGAAGATTCCGAATGAGAACTTCCTAGTATTCTACAATAGCTCACTTAAAACCACAGTCGATGGGGAAGAGCGCCCGGTCTCTGAAGACGGCGCCGTTGTTGGCTCCGTTGACGATCAAGAGGGCGATGAAAGCGACGGTGGTGACGACGAGGTTATCGATGTGGATATTTCAAAAATCAATTCTCAAATCCGTGAAATTATTTTCGTTGTGACCATTCATGAGTGGGAAGAGCGTAGCCAGAATTTCGGGCAAGTTCGGAATTCTTATATCAGAATATGTGATTCCAATACCGATGAGGAAATTTGTAAATATGAACTGGATGAGGATTTCTCTACCGTCACTGCCGTAGAATTTGGTCGGCTCTATCAGCGGGGAGACAAATGGAGATTTGAAGCCATGGGGAATGGAATCACGGGTGGACTGGGAGATTTCGTCACAAAATACCACCACTAAATCGATAAAATCATGGCGATACAACTAGCAAAAGGTCAGAAGATCGATCTCACCAAAACCTCCGGAGCCACTTTAACAAAGTTCTGCGTTGGGGTTAACTGGGGGGCGATTGAGACCATCAAAAGCGGTATATTCCGGGATAAGGTGATCAAGAATGAGGTAGATCTCGATCTCAGCTGCATTATGTTTTTCTCAGACGGTCAAAGGTGGGATCACTTGTATTCACCACTGTACAATCCTGAAGCTCTTCAAAAGATTGGTTTGCCGCCCGGAAAGCTGGTCTCAGTGGATGGCGCGTTGCGCCATAGCGGCGATGATTTGACGGGCGACATGGACGGAGATGATGGCCTAGATAATGAAATTATAAGTGTGGATCTCACTCGTGTTGCACCTGAAATCAATCAAATATTCTTTTTTGTGAATAACGCGGGAAATGAAGATTTCTCAGAAATTCCGTTCGCGAAGATACGTATGTATGAAGGTACACCTGAACGAGTTGACCAAGTTCATGCGGAGTTTGAT
This sequence comes from Luteolibacter sp., assembly GCA_051252155.1. Lineage (GTDB taxonomy): Bacteria > Verrucomicrobiota > Verrucomicrobiia > Verrucomicrobiales > Akkermansiaceae > Luteolibacter. The sequence continues at coordinate 41,045 of JBPOGB010000001.1, forward strand.
GTTGTTCAAGATTCTGCCTACCAGGGGCGCTCCTCAATGATCATGGGGAAGCTGTATAAGCGTGGCGAAAACTGGAAATTCGGAGCAATCGGAGACGCTACAGAAGATCCGAACTTCGCTGCCACAATCGTCAATATAATGAAGAATTACGTATAAAACACCTATGAGAAGATTACCCGTTTACCTCGTCCTCGACGCCTCCGGCTCCATGTCGGGCGAACCCATCCAAGCCGTCAACAACGGTGTCCAGATGCTTGTTTCAGCTCTGCGTCAAGATCCTCAGGCTCTTGAAACCGCTTACCTGAGCGTCATCACCTTCGATACGAATGCTCACGAGCTGGTGCCACTCACGGATTTACCCTCGTTTCAAGCCCCCAACGTCTCAGCCACTGGAATAACTGCGATGGGGGAGGCGCTTGAGCTCGTGGCCGATTGTGCAAAGCGTGATGTGGTCAAGGCATCCGCCACCCAAAAGGCGGACTGGCGACCTATGGTATTTATTATGACAGACGGGATGCCTACCGACAATTTCGAGAAGGGCTTGGCTCGCTTCAAACAAGAAAAATGGGGAGCAGTGGTATGTTGTGCCGTTAACGACGCGGATACCGATGTTCTCAAAAAAATCGCACCCGAATCTGTCGTTGCTCTGGATACGACCGACTCCGCTGCTATGTCCGCATTTTTCAAATGGGTCACCGCCTCTATAGGTCTATCCAGTAAAAGCGTTCAGAACGGAGAAGAGATAGAGGGTCTGGATCAACTTCCGCCGCCACCGCCGGAGATTCAGGTAGTCGTCTGATCACTATAAAATAACTACGCTCGCATGGCGATCAACAAACACGGGGAAGAAAAGAAGCGGAGTTGTTCACGTTGTAAGAAGGTGATGTGGCAATCCTTCGTAGTCCCGGTGTTTCTGAGCAATCACTGGAGATGCAACGCCTGCGGGAAAGAAACTCCCGGCTAATAGGTGCTGGCTGTAATTTGGCAGCCCGCCGATTTTTGCTCTATCCTTCATTCAAAAATTGATGTCAATCCGAAGATTACCAGTTTATCTAGTGCTCGATACCTCGGGCTCTATGAGAGGAGAACCCATACAGGCTTTAAAGGTTGGGGTGCAATCCCTCGTGTCCTCACTGCGTCAGGATCCGCATGCATTGGAGGCTGTTCATATCTCGATCATCACTTTCGACAACAAGGCTAGGATCCAAATTCCGTTGGAGAGTCTGGAAACTTTCCAAACTCCTTTGATCGAATGCCCGCAATCCGGCGCGACGATGACCGGTGCTGCATTGGAACTGCTGTGTGATTGTGTGGACAATGATCTTAAGCTTAACACTGAGAAGGAGAAGGGAGACTGGCGTCCCCTGGTATTTCTGATGACTGATGGCAGCCCCTCAGACCCCGCACTTTACAACCGCATGATCAAGGAAGTGGCTCGCCGTCCCTTTGCAACGGTTGTCGCGTGCGCGGCCGGTCCGAAGGTAAAGCTCGATCCACTCAAAAAACTCACGCCACACATCTACAATCTCGAAACGATGGATAGCCACTCCTTTTCTGGACTGTTTATGTGGGTTTCTTCCACCGTTTCAAGCGGCAACCGCACCATGGGAGCAGCATCAAGTATGGAACTCCCTCCGCCGCCGCCAGAAATTCAAATCGTAGTCTGAACAGAAAACCAAATGTCGGAATTTTTGCAACCTTCCAAACCTAAAACGCCGCTTCATGAATTCCTTCCAGCGTTAGCTGAGGAACTTCGACTTATGCACGCAGCACAATCCGCCCATGGGAAATTGGGCGAGAACATCAGGGAATGGCTGGACGAAACCTCCGGAGCTTTCCTACCCAGCAAATTCCGCGAAGATGCCGATAAATCGATTGGTTCTACTGAGAATGAAATTGAGGCGGATGTTGTGGCTTTTGTCCGTTACGCTAAATACTGGATTGTGTTGAATTCCGGGAACGCTTATACTGAATTCAAAGCCGAAAACCATACGAACTGCCGTATTCCAAGCGGTTTTCTGAAACTCCTGGAGACTTGTTCTACGCCTGAATCCCTTCGACTCCAAAATATGGCGAATTTCGCCGAACTGCTGAAGGTTGGGACCGAACAAAACACTGAGCCATCGGAAATAGTCGAGTCTGCACCTGCACCAAGTGTGAACACTCCCGCCCCCGATCCGGCTCCGCCATACATTCCAAATATTCGAATCGCTCTTCGCAATGGCACTGTCGGCAAACCCTACGAAGTCGAAGCCGGTGTGATTGCAGCTAGAATTGCGAATGAGCGGGGAGAACCTCCACAATTCGCACGTGTTTCTCATCTCCAGCTACCTCCTGATTCTGGCCTCGTTTTCAATGAGTCCACCGGTGCCGTCTCAGGAACACCGACTCGTGCATTTGAAGAGACACTATTGCTCGATTATGCGGCTTCGCCATCGGCGGCAAGCATCCGTTTCGAGATTTCTCTTCTCGTAAATCCTGATCCCGCCAGTCTCTGGAAAGATCTCGATCCTTCACCCGATGCACCGTATCAGAAGGTCTCACTTGCTCACGAGAGTTTCAACTATCCAGATTTTCGAGTTGTTGCGGCAAGTCGACGTGGCCGCTCACACGCGAACAAAGGAGATTTTCGTGATGATGATTTCGCAGTAGGTTATGCGGAAACTACAGGTTGGCTCGTCGTGGTTGTCGCCGATGGTGCGGGCTCGGCGAAATACTCACGCAAAGGTTCAAGCATCGCGTGTAAAGTTTGTCGGGATTGGTTGGTTGGAAGTCTGAATTCTCCAGAATATCAAAATGTAGGTGCCAGTAAACCTAAAACGACTGAAGGTGAGAGCAAGCCCGTTCGACCGATCCGTGATTTACTATACGACGCAGCTCGTCTCGCGCATGACAAGATTGACAAGGAATCTAAGAACCCATCCGAATCATTGCCTGAACCGCCGACGCTTCGGAATTACGACACAACTCTAATTCTTCTTCTGATGAAAAAAATGGGCGATGCGTGCATCGCCGCTTCTTTCTCGATCGGCGATGGTGGGGCTGGAATACTAGGCAGCTCTGGCGTCGTGACTCCCCTTACTCTTCCCGACGGAGGTGAACATGCCGGACAAACTACCTTCCTCACCATTCCTTCATCGCTCTCGGTAAAACCGGAGAATCTTGAAAAACGCTATCGCAACGAAGTAGTTCAGAATTTCACCGCGGCCCTCTCAATGACCGACGGCATTACCGATCCGAAATTTCCCAGCGATGCGGCATTCGCGGATCCAGCCTGCTGGATCTCACTCTGGACGGAACTCGAACCAGCATTGGAAAGCTCTGAATCTCTCCTGGAGTGGATGAATTTTTTCTCTCCAGGGAATCACGACGACCGCACACTTGTAGCCGTTCTTCCGCAAGTCAAAACTGCTTCAGAATGAGCGTCATCAACGTAAAATCTATTCTCACAGGGAAATCTTATCAATTCGATACTGATAAACATGCGGGCACTGGTGCTGTAAAAGAAGTTTTCTTCTCCCCGGATCGGAGCTACGTCGTTCAGAAATTCATCAAGCCACAGGATCACAATTCTTTGGAACGACTAAAGATGATCGTTGGGAAATATCGAGAAAGCATATTCAACCAGGCTGGAGGTGAATATTGGGAATCGGTTTACTGCTGGCCGACAGACATCGTCACTATTCCAAATACCGGACAGATTGCTCTTATCGCACCTACATACGGAAAGGAATTCTTTTTCCAATATGGCTCCCAGAACAACGATATGCTTGGAATAAAGGGGCGAGACAAAGAAGGCAAATGGTTTGCGAGCGCCCACCACCAGCAACGATTCATCGACAAACGCGAGCGGGGAGAATGGAGAAACTACCTCGGTATGTGCATCAAGATGTCACGCGCTGTCAAGAGGCTTCATGCCGCTGGCCTTGCTCATTCGGATCTTTCTTACAGAAACGTGCTCGTGGATCCTGTTACGGGTAGCGCGGCTGTGATCGACATTGACGGCCTTGTCGTTCCACAGAGATTCCCCCCTGACGTGGTAGGCACTCCAGGCTTTATCGCACCTGAAGTGTTGAAAACTCTTTCTCTGCCAGTAACGGATAAAAACAAATTCTTGCCTTGTATCGAGACGGATCGCCACGCTTTGGCAGTCCTGATCTACATGTATGTGCTTTATCGGCATCCACTCCAGGGTGGTAAAATCCATGATCCCGATCCCACGCGTGATGAGGAGCTTCTCATGGGTGAGAGCGCACTCTTCATTGAGCATCCTTCGGATAAATCCAATCGTCCTGTTGTAGGGAATTTGAGGCCTACTGACCTCCCATATTCCGATGTTACCAAATTACCTTCCTCTATCGCGGGTCCTTATTTGAACGAGTTGTTCAAGAAAGCCTTCATTGATGGACTACACCAGCCAAACCTTCGGCCTAGTGCGAACGATTGGGAAACTGCTTTGGTCAAAACCGTCGATCTCATCCAGCCCTGCACGAATCTCGACTGTGCCCAAAAGTGGTATGTCTTCGACAACAGCACCAAGCCCGCCTGTCCATTTTGCCGCACGAAATACAAGGGGCTACTTCCGGTGCTTAATCTCTACTTTCGCCGAAAACAAAGCGATCCGTTTCGACCTGAAAACCATCGCTTGATGGTTTATAAAGATCAGTATCTCTACCCATGGCACGTCAGCCGCCACATCGCTCCGAACGAAAAGCTTACGGAAAATCAGAAGAAACCGGTCGGCTATTTTGTCGTTCACAAAGGCCAATGGTGGTTCGTCAATCAAACACTCTCCACATTAAGAGATGTGACAAATAAGAAAGATATTCCGCTGGGGGCAAAGGTGGCACTTGTGGAAGGTCTTCAGCTTCTCCTCAGCGCCGAAGACAACGGACGTCTGGTGCAGGTGCAAATGGTGAAGGGGGCGTGACCCAAACAGATTTGAAAAATGAGACGCGCACTGGGCTACATCGCTATTGATATATCACGTTACATGTCCGATGCTTTTCTCGCAGAAATAGTCCGACTTCTGAACAGGATCATTAGTCGCTTGCGCAGTGATCCTCAAATGTTAGAAACTGCATGGATTTCCATATTCGCATTTGCAGCGCAATCAAAACAGGTAGTGCCGCTCACTGAATTGCACAAAATAAAAATTCCAGCCGAACTTGATGCTGGTTTCGGATGTATTTTTGGTAAGGCTCTGGATCACTTAAACAGAGCAACCGTATCGGAATTACGGAAGGCGAGCGCTAATGTAAAAGGTCACTATCAGCCGAACCTGCTAATGATTTCTAGCGGTAATGTGGACGAGGAAGGCAGTCTATTGGAAATCTTTAAGCGAACGAAATGGGGGCGAGTTTGTGCTGTTGCCGCTGGAGACGAGCAGAATATTTCACGGCTGGAAGAATTGGCAGAGGTTGTCTTCTCCCTTGAATCCCTGTTCTCACTAGAAGGAAATTTCTTCTACTTTGATCGTCTCCTCTACGAACCGATAGTCTCTTAACATAAAACTATGAACCGCCGCCTACCCGTATATTTACTCATCGACTGCTCGGAATCTATGATAGGACAGGGCATTGATGCCGTCAGAGCAGGAATAAGCTCCATGCTTGCTGCTCTACGACGTGATCCACATGCTTTGGAAAGTGTTGCACTCTGCGTGATAACCTACGATGCTAGTGCTAATCTGGTGTGTCCGCTAACTCCATTGATCGACTTCCAAGAGCCTCGATTAAGTCTCCGTCCGGGTACTGCGTTGGGTGCTGCCCTGGATCTCCTTGCTAATCAGATTTCCTCTGAAGTCCGCAAGACCACCCACGACTCCAAAGGCGACTACAGGCCTCTCGTTCTGCTTCTTACCGACGGCCAGCCCAGCGACAACTGGCGTGCGCCGCTCGCACGTATCGGCGCAAAAGTCAGACCACGACCCGCAAACATTTATGCGATTGGCTGCGGGGTGGATGTGGATTTCTCCGTCCTCCAAAATATCACCGACGTTGTGCTCCGTATGGACGACATGGCTCCGGAGTCTTTCGGGAAGCTTTTTGTCTGGCTCACGGCATCTGTTTCCAGCGCCAGTATAGGCACAGGTGAAAATGCTGACGGTGGTATAAATCTCCAGAAGCTCCCTGACAACATCGAAAAAGTAGAGGCACCCGCAGAGTCATTCGAGAACGGTCCGCCTCGCCAAGTTTTTCTGCGTGTTCGATGCTCGGTGAAAAAGAGTCCCTATCTCATGCGTTATCGCTTTGACCCGTTGGTGGGCTGCTACCAGCCCACCGTAGCTCACCAGCTAACAGAAGACGAAGCCCAGTCAACGACCGAGGGTGAAATGTCCGAGATACCAAGTGAGCTTCTCAACGGTGCGCCGGATTGTCCGTGGTGCGGGAATCCCGGCGGCGGCCAATGTGGAAACTGCGGCACAATGTTCTGTTCCGACGCAACTGACTCATCCGACATCCAGTGCCCCGGCTGCAATACAATTCTGAAAAGGAGGCCTGGGGGTGAAAGTGGTAACTTCAACATCAGGCAGAGCGGTGGCTGAACCTCCCCTCAAGTAATATCAAAAATGCAACAACACTGATGATATTCGCAAATAGTCCATCCTGCGCCCAGCAGCAAAAGAATATGAGCAACATACAGTAGTATGAGCATACCTGTAATCATTCATGAGTTCTCACTGACTCGCGACTTCCGCAAAATTAAATGGGGGGCTACAATTTGGTATAACCTCCTTAGATCAATGTCCGCTGGGCTAGTCCTGGGAATTCTGATGCTAATCTTCCCACAACAGCAAGGCGATCAAGCTGCTGCATTCGCTGGTCCCATCGTCTGGCCATTTGCTTACTTGTTTTTCTTCTTGCCCTTCGGAATGATTTTATCTCTCACAGCGAGGTTTGTTCCTTTCGTGAATATATTCACTCTGTTTATGGCTTTGATTGCGGTGACTCTAGGTGACCCTATTGTGTGCGTTATACATAGACTATTTCCCAGATTCGTTCCCGTAGCAGAGCCTTCACTATTCAGTTTCGACCTGACCCAGTGGGTGCTCGATACCAACACGGTAATCTCAGTCGCTACAACACGAAACATAATTTCTTAGGTCGTATGTAGATGCTTTCCTGTTGATCCCTAGAAGAAATAATAATTAATAAATGTAAACTTAAAATACGGCGGTTTCAAGTCGCAATCTAGACTCAAGTTCGTTGCGCCTAAGTCGATTTCGATCGCTTTAAAAGTTGGCCTCCGCTTAATCCACTAGTGTATGGAAAATTCAACACTAGACTTGCGCGGCTTGATACCTGTGCAAGCTGAATTTTGCAGTGATAAACTTGTCATAGTGCGACGCACAAATTCTTGGGTTGGCTTACCGCGCGGGGAGCAAAGTCGACCAAAAGTTTGACTTTAGTAAGTATGGCTGCTATAGGCTTAGCTACATGTGGTGAATGCTTCAACTACGAATTGAGATATGAAACGAAAATGTGATGCCTGCGGAAAAGATAAGGAGCTTAGTGGAGGAGTGACATGCGAGAACGGTCACTTTATCTGCACTTCTTGCAAATGGATAGACGGCTTTATAAGTAGAGACCTGAGGAAAAAGTGTCCTCTATGCCAGAAGCCTCTGAAATAATCTGTGAAGTGTAGATTCCAGATTGCCAGATCGAGCCGCGTTCACGAAGTGGTGTCTCAGATGGCCTTGATATAGTCGGTTTACTTGAGTAGGGATGCGATGGAAACACCATAGCCACTGGCCTCGGCTGTGGCTTTCTTTAGAATCTAACCTAATAGCCGCTGTTCCTTTGGGCGAACCCCATCGCTCCAATATTCATTGGTGAATGAGTATGATCCCGAGCCATCTTTTCGATTACTTTGAGGCAACCGGGGGATTCGTCATAAGATCGCTTGAACGTCCAATATCGATCCTTTGCTGGATCAACCGTATCAGGCAGATTTCTCAGAACTGCTTTCGATAGATTGGCCGTGAGGTGCGGGCAGTATCTATAACTGTGCAAGTGGGTGGCCAGTTCGTGGCGTATCCGCTCTTTTTCGAATCGCTACACGACTTTTGAGCGCATCAATCCCGATTTTCCTAAGACCCATAGGAGAACCAATCTGACCAATCCGTCCAGTCGATACGTGCTTGCTTGCAGCCCCACGGATTCAACCGGTTCTCATCTTTGCCGTAGCAGTATTCAGCTGGTCGGTAGGAAGGCGCACGTTTTGATGCACACCATGTGAATCCGAAAAGTTCGTCCCATGCTTTTTCTATCTCATTCTGATAGGCCGTCTTGTTTCTGATTCCGGAAAGAGCTTCGGCCACCGGCTGCGCGTCCGAGATTGAGCCGGCAGGGTATGAGGCAAGGTGCCAGTTCTTCTTATTCTTCTGGCAAGTCTGATAGCCGGGCGATCCTTTAGCAAAACCGAGTGCTTTAGTAAAAGAGGCGGCGGTGGAATCCGCAAATTTGATGGCAATTCCGGTCGCAGTGATGGTGAATCTAAGTAGGACGGGAGATTCTTTTCCGATTAAGGTCTTTCCGTAACCGGGACAGAATTTGACCTTTGGTTCGTCACTAGTACCGCATGAAAGACATACTTTCCCAGTTTGTTTTAGGGAAGAAACCACCTCCTGTTCGATACGGTCGATTTGTTCCTGAGTCACACCGATGAGATTGCAGAATTTCCCAATGATTTCTGATTCGGAGTCCCCTAGATCATCGTCGGCATAAGCCACCCTGAGCATCAGTTCCAGATTATGTATTTGGTCTGAAAAAACTCCTGTTGATGTTAGGTTATAGCTACCTTCGGCCACAAGTGCCCTAGCCTTGGAAGAATCACCTTTCTTGATTTTTAAATCCGCTCGAATAGCTTCCAGTTGACCGAGTTCTGAAGCAGTAAGTTTTCCATCGGCATTGGCGACAAGGGAAAGATTAGCAAAGAATGGAATGGGATCTTGGATCATACTTGCTGCATTTCTTTTTAAGAGGCGACTAACAGATGGTAAGTCCGAGGAGATCAGTTTCTGGATCTTGATCTGTCCATTCCACGAAAAAACTCCCACAGCCGCACCATTGCGAGGGTGTCGAGTTCGCAGTAGGCGAGGAGTTGCTGTTCAATCTCGGCTTTGCGTTTTGGGGTGGTTTCTGGAGCCATGGCCTCTAGGAATGCTCCCTGTGCTGCCATGCCGTCCTGCACACCTTCTAGTGAATCATAGGCAAGGTCGGGGCATACGGCTGGGAGGACGGCTTTAATGCTCCAACTGCCGTGCTGGCTGGGGTGGTAGTAGCGGTTTCTGGCGATGGGGAGGAGGTCGACGACTCGATCTATGATGGCCTGTAAGCCGGAGCTGTGGTGAGGGAATCGCTCAGCGAGACCGCGCATGATTCCATTCTCGAAACTGGCATTATAGACGAAGACCGGGCCGGTGGTGCCGCAGGATTTGATCAGGGAGTTGGCGAAGGCTTCGCCGGGGTCGTCTCCGGAGAGGTCGAGGAATTCCTTGTGTTCTATTTTTTCATCCGGAGTGACGATGTGGAGGCTGAATTGGAAGGGGAGTTGTTGGTAGGGGCGGGTGCCTTTCCAGATGGGGACGCCGAACATGATGGTTTCGAAGTCGAGGAAGTAGGCGGTGCCGGTGTGTGGGGCGAGGTCGGCGGATGCTCCCTCGGCATCGAACCATGCTTCACCGCTGATTGTCTGTTTTCTGATCAGCTGATTGACGGGAGAAAGATATTCATCTGGAACGTTGCGAAGGTCGGAGTATCCCAGAGCCTCAAGTTCTTCGCGTTTTTTGCCACCAAGGCGATAGAGCGAACTGAGGGGGAACTCGAGGGTTGGTTTGTTTCGATCGCAGTAGTGGAGGAAGGGGCAGCCGAAGGGGTCGGAGCACTGTGGACCCGTTTCGATCTCGGGTTCGGTGTCTAGGGCGGCGATCTTCTGAGCGTCGGATATCCAGGTGGCGACTTCGTCCGCTTGGGCTTGGACTTCTTCGGTGAGGTCGACCGCTTTGAGAAGCCCCCGGTAGTCACCGTCGCCGGGATACACGAAGGAGTTGTCGATATGGGCGATGGAGGCGCTGGCCAGATCGATACCGGCCTTGGTGGCGATGTAGGTCTGAACGGCCAAGTCTTCGCAGTGATAGTCTTTGACGCCTGTAGAAGATTTTACCTCCAGCATGTGCCAGCTTAGGCCTTTATCGCCGGTCTCGGGCAGCATGACGTCGGCTAGTGCCAGTGCACCCACGATACGGATGGCGGCTTCGAATAGCGGAGCCGATGTTTCGGATAACCAGGTGCTGGTTTCACTGTAGGCGGCATTCCAGCCGATTTCGCTGACGTCGATGAGTTTGCCTTTTCCTTTCGTGTCGTAGATTTGTCTGGCGACGTCACCCACCTGGTTGCCGATGGCGAAGACCATTTCGCTGCCGGAGTCGTCGCGGAGGTCGGGGCGGTGGAGTTCCAGCCACAGCCGCTTAGGGCATTGGCGGAAAGCGATGATCTTGGATTTGGAGAGGTTCCTCATAGTGTTTATGATGATGGGTTTGGAGTGCGACAAGATGCGTCGTGATCAGAAGAGTCATTATTATGTGTAGTTACTGAGTGTTTCTTCGAGGGAGGCGATGATGTGTTTTCGCAATGCGACCGGCTTCATGACGGTGATCGCAGCACCCTGCGACCGGATCCAGAAATCGAGTTGCCACGATTCCTGCATGGTAGCAGTCAAGGTGTGGACGCCTGAGCGAGTTGTGATTTTCTGATCCTTGGAAATTGGGGTCTCATTTAGCAAGAAGGCGAGTTCGTCGGTAACCCGCGCTTTGAGGGTGATGGATTTTCCGGTGCCGAATTGTGCTGCACCCGTGGCGAGGTAGGCATCGAGGGAGAAGCCGTTCGGGCGCTTGGCAGATTCGTCGAGAGTTACTGCGGATGCCATGCGATGAAGTGCGTAGAGCAGGGGCTTTTCGTAATCAAAGGCGGTAGCAACGAGGTAAGATCTAGTACCCTGCTGGATTAGGGAGAGGGGATGAAGCGTGAGTTCCTTCCCGGTATCAGCTCCGGCGCTTTGGTAAATAACTGTGAGTTGACGTTGCTGAAGCAGTGCTTCCTGTATGGCTGCCAATACGCCCGGAGCCACGACCGGTGGAATGAATGGAAGGCCAGGTGGAACGTAGCGAACCAGATCCGCCCAACGGGCATGCGGGATTTTCGGTAGAGCCGCCAGCTTCTCCTTGGCCATTGAAAACTTTCCTTCGAGGGCGGATAGAAACGCCGGCGGCATGATCTGCCGGAGCACATCCTCCATTAGGCCGAGCGATACTGCTTCGGAGAGATCCATGCCAAGCACATCGAAGCGGGCGCTCTCGATCCAGTGCCAGCCGTAGGGAATACCGTTCTCGTTGCGGTCGATTGGAAAGATGCGGGAGAGTTCCGCCATGTCGCGTTCGATGGTGCGCTTGGTCACATTGTGTCCGGCCGCTTCCAACCTGTCGCGGAGATCCTTGGAAGACCTTCCTGGCGGACGTGTTGGGAGGTGGTTGCGCAGCAGTTCCCACTGGCGGGCGAGGGTGGTTTCGTGGTCGGAGCCTGGCATGGCTTTTTTGTGATTGGATTATTGGAAACCGATTCGGCGTGAGCAGTTGGTTTTTAGTTCTGATTCGGCAATCACTGACTGGAGCAGACCATTGGCGTCTCGGAAAGGTTGGAAACGGTGTTGTCTGGCAACGGCTGCGAAATCGCCTGGAGTGGAAAGCTCCATGGTGGCCGCCATTTCCAGTTCGGCGTGGCTCGGCTGGGGGAGGCTGAGTTTTTCACAGTAGGATGCAAACAGGCGGCAAGCCTGTTCCGGGAGGAGATAGCCGAAGTGCAGTTTGATATCGAATCGGCGCATACTCGCGGGATCAAGTTGGTCGATGAGGTTAGTAGAGGCGATGAGGATGCCGGGGAATGATTCGATCTGGGTGAGCATTTCGTTGATTTGGGTGACCTCCCATGAATGCCGTGTCTGCGTGCGATCCCGCAGGAAGGAGTCCACCTCATCAATCAGGAGTATTGCTCCCTCCTGCTTGGCTGTTTCAAAAGTGCGGGCAATTTTTTGCTCGGTCATACCAACGAACGGCCCCAATAGGTCAGAGGCTTTCCGGAGGAGGAGCGGTTGATCGATTTCGTGGGCAAGCCAGTGGCCAAAGGAGGTCTTGCCGGTGCCGGGTGGACCATACAGGCAGAGACGAGCGCTTGGGTTCTCCTTTAGGTTTGCCGCGATCTGCGGAAGATCGGCGGACGTGTTGAGGTGGTCGATGTCATAGATGCCCGGTTGCACCGCTTGGACGTTCGACCTAGCTGGATTGGGATGGCCTTGTGCCTTCAATACGCCGGCGATGACATGGGTCAACGCGGCGTCCCTGTCACCTTTCGGAATATCCCGGCGGATGGTATGGATGACATTCCTTGCTCGCGTCACTACGGCGGGTGCCAAGTGCTCGATGCTAGCAAGATTTTCAATGAGTTCGGGAGAAACCAGTTGTCCCACGTTTTCCTTCAGGATTCTTGCCCGCTGTGACTTCGGAGGGATGGGAAGCTCCAAGACGAAATCGAAACGGCGGGAGAATGCGGGATCCAAGGTTTCGATCGAATTGGAGATCCAGAATACCGGGCGATGATTGTTTTCGAGCATCTGATTGAACCAGCCCTTGTGGGTGTTCGCCGCACCTCGGTTCGTTAGGGTCGGTGTGAGGATGTCTTCCGCTTCATCAAAGACAAGTAGGGCGGGATTTCCGGAGAAATAGGTCTGGGCAAGATTGAGCACTGATAGTCGCTGGCTATCGCACAAGGGGTCGCCCTCGTTGTCTGAGGTATCTAGTTCGAATACCGGAATGTCCAATGAACGAGCAAGAACCCGCACAAGTTGCGATTTTCCGGTGCCTGGGGCTCCGTGAATCAGGATGTTGACTCCCGGTCTGTGAGTGGACTGAACCTTTCTGAGATACGGGATGAGAAGATCTAAAGTTGTCTGAATGTGTGGAAAATCTTCCAGTCCAAGCTCAGGGGTTGGAGGTGTGACTACTCCGAATAGTTTCATCAGTTTATCCTGATCGTATGATTCTTGCAGGAGGGTGTTTGCCAAGGTTTCGGAGTGAAATTCCAATCTGGAATATCGGCGGGGATTATCGCACTTCTTGATAAGGCCGCATTTCATCAGACGGCCACTAGGTGACATGGCTTTTGCGACTAAGCTTCGCGGTGTATCGAGAATTTGTGACAGATAACGTGGAGTGTCTGCCTCGTTGATCTTTCGGATCACTCGGCTCGTATCAGTAAGCGGTGGCTTGATTTCTGAGCATGCGAAGAATTCCAGAATGCTTTGTTCTACTGCATTGAGTTTGAGGGAGGCGGCAAAGCGTTTAAAATTGTTACGCGCTAGCGCGGGCAATGATGTTTTTCCTTTCTCTAACGATGCCTGGAGTACATCCAGTAATCGCGGCATTTTTTTGAGTATCTCTTGGTCAAGTTCAGTGGGTAAGCCGAGGAATTCCGCAATATCATGATCTGAGTAATCCGAACCACTGATAAAGCAGGATCTACCTAAATTGCGTGAGAATGCCCTCAATACCCAGAGGGCGATAAGGCGGTCGAAGCTGGAGCGGAGTTGTTGTATTGCCATGGGTTGTCGAGTTGTTGCCCGCACCATGGATGATAGTCGCGACAGAATGCGACGCGGTCTAATGAAGCCTTTCTACAACGATATCATCCGGTGATCCTCATGAAGTTCTCCCATCAAATGATCAGAATTTGCGCACCGATCCTGAGTTCGTTCAAGCGATGCTGGAGGTATAGGACAACAGCGAGGCCGTTGATCTCCATGTAGATAAGTTCGGGGCGGGGTCGGTCGTCTTCGATGAAAGATGCACAGCTGAGGCTGGCTTCACCCAACGACTCCCCCCGAGTTTGTCCCACCACCCCATTTAAGGTTCTTCAGTCCGAAAGCGATCGTAGCGAGAGTTACGGGCGGCATTTTTATGCACTAACCAAATTTAAAAACTAGCCCATCATGGGGTGTGCTTGACAGGCGTGCGAGACTGCACGCTGGCCTGCTGCATACGAACTATTTCACCATTCAAATTATGAAAGACATCATCTGTCCCCATTGTAACAAAGCATTCAAAGTCGACGAAGCTGGCTACGCTGATATTCGAAAACAGGTTCGTGATAGCGAGTTTGATGAGGAATTGCACAAGCGTCTAGGACTCGCAGAAAAGGAAAAGCTCAATGCGGTCGAACTCGCCACAGAGAAAGCTGCTGGCGAATTGCAAAAGGCTGCTGCCATCAAAGAAGCTGAAATCCAGGAATTAAAAGCCCGGCTGGATAAGGGCGAAGAAACGCGCAAGTTGGCGGTCGCGGAAGCCATGTCCGCCGTTGAAAAGGAACGCGACATATTGGCGGCTGAACTAGCTCAAGCCAAACAAGAGACTCAAACTGCTTCGCAGATGGCCGAACTCAAACGTGCCAAAGATCTGCAGGATGCTGCGGCAAATAAGGATACCGAGATTCAATCGCTCAAAAACAAGCTGGAATCCAACGAACTCAATCAGAAGCTCGCCATTAAGGAGGCGCTTGAAGTCGTTCAAAAAGAGCGAGACACCTTGCAGCACAGCCTCCAGCAAGCCGATCTGCAGAAAGAACTGGCCGAGAAATCCCTTCGGGAGCGATACGAGACTCAGATCAAGGATCGGGACGATGCCATTGAGCGCCTTCGCGATATGAAAGCCAAACTCTCCACCAAAATGGTCGGCGAGACATTAGAGCAACACTGCGAGACCGAATTTAACCGCTTGCGTGCTACCGCTTTCAACAAAGCTTATTTCGAGAAAGATAACGACGCCAAGAGCGGGAGCAAGGGTGACTACATCTTTCGCGATGCGGACGCGGACGGTAACGAGATTGTTTCGATCATGTTCGAGATGAAGAACGAGAGCGATACCACCGCGACCAAAAAGAAAAATGAGGACTTCCTCAAGGAACTCGACAAAGACCGCAGCGAAAAAGGCTGCGAATATGCCGTCCTCGTCTCCTTACTCGAACCAGAAAGTGAACTCTACAATTCCGGGATCGTCGATGTCTCTTACCGCTACCCCAAGATGTATGTGATCAGGCCGCAGTTCTTTATCCCGATGATCACCCTCCTCCGCAACGCAGCGATGAATTCCCTGCAATACAAAGCCGAACTGGCCTTGGTCAAATCTCAGAATATCGATGTGACTAATTTTGAGGATGATCTGGACAAGTTTAAATCCGGCTTCGCCAAGAATTATGACATTGCCACGAGAAAATTTAAGACGGCGATCGACGAAATCGACAAGTCGATCGACCACCTCCAGAAGACGAAAGACGCTCTCATTGGAACCGACCGCCAACTCCGCCTTGCCAACGACAAAGCACAAGATGTTACGGTAAAGAAGCTAACCCGCAAAAATCCGACTATGGCCGAGAAGTTCGAAGCACTTAAGCCTAATGAATAAGTGCTTTAAGCCGCCTTCTAAAACGTAACGAGTAATTTAGCCCGTGACCGATTCCTAGCATTTTATTGTTTCCCACCATGACCTTTCCGAAACTCAAATTCATCCGCCTTCTCATCGGCCTACCTATATTGGCTCTAGGCACATGCCTGCCATTGTTTGATTTCTGGCCATGGTTCTTCTACATCACCGGATGTATCATCGCCCTGGTCGGGGGATACATACTCACTCGGATCTTCGATTACTCACTCAGTGGCATTGGCTTCGTTCTTGTGGGCTTCCCGGTATTCCTCTTCGCCATGCGCCCCAACTCCTTCCAGTTCTTGGTCAATCTGTTGGACGCCGATCCGCCGACCATCCTCATCACCCGCTTCGCCGCCTGCCTGTTTGGCGTTATCTGCCTCTTCGCCTCGTTTCATGAGGATAAATACTGACTTTTTATATGACCTTCCAAATTCCCGATACTCTTGTTCTCTGCGGGAGTTCACTAAATATTGAGTCGCCCGGCATCTCGCTTTCGAGCCAACCGTTGGGTGACGATAGGTTGAAACGCAAGCCGAAGGGGTGGCGTCCACCTTCGCCCAAGAAGTCATCAGCCCTTCGCAGGGGTTATGTAGGATCCTGGGAGGTCGGCGAGGATGGTCGCCTATTTCTCACATCGCTGTCGGGGCGCAATGGAATGCCGGTTTTCCCATTGTATGCGGAATGGGTCTCCAAAGTGATATCCATCCCGGTCGGTGCGGTGGATGAGACTCAGACCGAAAAAGTATACTTTGAGATTGTGAGGGAGGCGTGCCTCGAACTCCGGCTTGAGAAGGGAACTATCACCAACTGGCGATTGGTGGAACTGAGTAAGAAAAAAAGAGTCCGCTGGGTCAAAGGCTTCGATTGGGCGAAGATTACCTCCGCTATGGAGAAAGGCGGAATCGGTGAGGATTTTCAGCCACCAAGGTATCAGGCGGCTGTGATGGATAGCGTTGAAGGATACGCGAAGATCTCTGAAGAAAGTGCCGCTCTTCCGCTTCACGCCCAATCCGGCGAGAATGGCACGGGTAAGGCGCTTGCCGAGGGTGCATGGACGTTGCTCCGCAAAGGATGGGCTGATCCGTTTCCTGATCTTGATGTCCAGGCAGCTGTCCGCGCTATCCGTGGCTACGATTCACGTTAACAAATACAATAAATATGATCACTGCGATTGATACTTCTGTCCTAATGACGATTGCCCGCCAAGGAGAGCGTTGGGAAAAGTGGGCTAAGGCTCTGACGAAAGCTGCTAGCGAGGGGTCGCTTGTCGTATCGTGCGTGGTCTTCGGTGAATTTTCCCAGGGATACAGCTCAGCGGATCTAGCGCTCGAACAACTGGGCGCTCTCCACATCCATTACGATCCCATGCGGCCGGAAACGGTTCGATATGCGTATCGGCAACACCTTAAGGGTTGCGAGCTTCGCCAACCGGAATCCCATAGGTTGCCATATCACCTGATTAGCGCCCATGCGTCCCTGCAGGCCGACAGACTCGCGGTCGATTCCATCGCCGATCCCAGCCATGACTTTCCTGGGGTGACGTTGTTGTATTGCTAAAAGAGTAGGTAGATACAGGAATTCATGGACGTCCATGCCGCCTCAAGAAATCGCATTGCGTTTGGGTATTAGGCACTGATCCTGCGGGAGCTTTGTCCGGCGGCACAGTGAATCACCACGGACTCGCCGGCATCGAGGCGGCTTCGGATCAGGTCGAGTCATCGCGGTTTGTAAAATAACGAAACCCTCACTCTACACTACCACGCGAGAACTGCTGCAAGAATTCCCAGTGCCTCATGGAAATGAGATTCAAGCTGAGGCATCTTTTTGTTCTTCGATGTAGTCGTAGACTTCTGCCCGATAATCCCGGTTGAATCGGTTGGTTATGTATTTTGTTTCGTATTCATTAGTGTATTCTCTTGCCTGGGGAAGGTTCCTCCCGCACGTGAAAATCTCGCAGAATGCCAGGATCTTAGCACTACAAGAAATGCATTCGACATGAGTCTGACGCATTGAATCAATTAAACCAAAATAGGGTTCGAGTTCATCATCACTCAAGTTCTCGAAGGCATTTGCCAAAAATAAAAAATCAGATAACCCGCCGCCGCCTGATGAAAAAGGGCACGGGGTATACTCTCGTTTTTGGTTGGTGATTCGTCGAATATAGTCGGAGTTCATTTGGTAGTGATGTTGATAAAACGTCTATTACGATTTGAAACGGATCTATTCCAGCGGGTTGGTCTCATCGAAACGACGCCGGATGCCAGTCGCAGGTTTTTCAGGTGCGAGGGGTAGTTGATGAATCCATGGGATAAAATTACCCGAATTCTAGGGCAGCGTCAAAGCCGTGAATTCTAAAAACATCCTCCCATTTATGACACAAGGAAAAGCCAGCGACTTGCCGTATGCTCTCCAATCAGGTAAAGTCAGAACATCAGAAAAATCGAGTAGGCAAAGTAGTATCTCTTCCTTTCCTTTTAAAGCTATTCCCAAAAATAAAAAATATGCACGTGCCACCAATCAGACCAAAACAAGGAGGAAGGCGATGGAATGAATTACTCGCAATAGGGCCAGCCGGAGAACTCTCAAACGAGGTTTTTCTGGATGCAAAGCATTGGATGAAATGTGGAGGTGTCATGATATCGACCGGTGAAAAGGTTCCTGGCTTGGCTGCTAATGTAATTCTAGATCGCTCACTCCAATATTTTATTTATGCGATGACAATGGATCAAAACGAGATTCCCAGTCTGGCGTCTATTCAGGAGAAGGCAAAATCGATGTTGTCCGCAGCAGGCAAAGAATTCAGCGATAACAACGATCTGTTCCGTAAAACCATACTCTTGTTTGTCTCCGAAAATCAGGAGTTTGTCCTATCCGGAAATTTTTCCAGCCGCATCAAAGACTTCGAAAAGATTCTGGCATTTATTCAAAAAAACCGGATTGGCGCCTCGACCTACAGCAAGGAAAAGGCACGTAGTCGCGAAAATCAAGTTGGTCTAGGTGTAATTGAAATTGATCGTATCGTATCCGCAGCAAAACCGCTTCTCACAAAGATCAACAAGACCGAATGTTATGAGAAAATGAAGAAGGATATTGTCGCGTTTGACCCTTCCTCGGCATCGCCAACGGAAGTCGATCTTCACGCCAGATTCCCTGACTACAATCCGTGCCTCCTCGCTGAGTTCCTTGATACGCCGGAAAAACTGAAAGCGTTTGAGGAGTGGTATAAAAAAATCCACATCAAGACAAAAGGTTGAGCGACGATCACGCTTGCTGCGTATTCAGGAGGTCATCGATCCATTCGTTGGCAATCCATGAACTGGTAGTCATGAATTCCTTTGCCTCGTTTCGTCCTACTAAGCGCTTCTTGTATCTTTGCATGGATTCCCATGTCTCTTGGAATGAGGAGGAATGCCAGATTGAATCCGCCATGAGTAAATCCCGTGCGATCGAAGGGGCGTATTCACCTGCGATGTCATAATTCTGATTTTCGAAGACGCTGATCCACTGGTTTCTAGACAAGCCGAATTGCAGGAAAAATGTTTTTTCCCACCGATTGTTGAGATCAGTGTCGATGGCACCTCTTAAGTTCAGGCGGTTTACAGTAGCTTCAATTAGGCGTCTGTGCGTCGCATTTGGACCGTCTTGAGCCCGATGATAGCTGTCCAGGCTCCAAAAGAAGGATTGGAGCGTGCTACTAGACCATCCCATTTTGATAAGAGTTTGGGTGTATTCATTGGCATTCGAGCGTTCCCGAAGAGCCAATGTTTCGCTGATCAGGAGCCATGTGCCCATGAACTCTCTTGCCGAAAACTCTCCCCAATCCTCCATGTCGATAACCCGTTCTTCATCCTCAAACAATTCATCCCATACATCATCAAAAAACACCGGAAGGCTTCTGAATGCGAGGCTGTCTTTCTCGCTTAAATTCAGTTCAACAAGCGACCACTGATCATCTGAAACTTCTTGGGACATTGCATTGAGGGTGTTACAAAGAAAGTCCACGCATTCCTCCAAGTTCAGGGTTACTCCCGCTTTAAAAAGCTCTGGCGGAGGATTGGTGATTTTATCTGACTTCGGTTGAGGCAGTTCTTCTAAAGCCTTGTAGGCTCGCTTGAAATCTTCGTAAAACGTAATAAGCGTGCTAATGATTTCTGTTTGCGCTCTGGTGATCGGTTTGTGCTGCAAGGCTCTCAGCCGCTGGCGCATGATTGACCTTACGTCACTATAGATCTCCGGCAATTCATCCAGCAATTTCTTCAATTCGTCAGTGGCTGTTTGCATGTCGTGCGTTTGCACGTGACGACAGGCTTCGGAAAAGGCCTTGAGTTCATTACTTCTCATGTAGCGTTCAATGATTTCTTCGCGTGGGCGTGGCATTTGATTTGATGTCAGATTGATTCATGTGCGGTTCTCAGCCAACTTCCTCCCTTGTGGGAGCTTTCCAAGATGCTGCGGGGCTGTTGTCTCTAGTGCTGCCATCTACTTTGTCTGTGAGCGGCAGCGGGAGAGGGGGTAAGTTTCATAGTGAGGGTTGCAGGTTTGCGCTGAGGGCGCTTCAAGAAGTTGAGTTAAGACCGTCGAGAGTTACTCCACCCTTACAAGACAGGAGTTTCTTCACTGCTTTATCGGATAGGATTGTATCGCCATTCAAAAAGAGGTGCCCATTGTATTTGGAAAGTTTGACGACGACAGAATCAGAAAGAGTCTCTAGGCCGCTCAAATACATCCTGTATGTTCGGCTTTTGGCCAAACTTGTGGCTGCTGCTTCCGATAAAGAGGTGATTCCATCCAGATGAAGTTCCCAACCCTGAAAATTAGACAGGCCTTCAGCTGCGGAATCGGCCAGTGAATCCAAGCCATTGAGAAACAGGTGCGAACCTTTGTAGCATCCCAAGTGTGCAGCAGCCTTCGTCGATAAGCTCCTGACACCATTGAAAAACAAGGCTGCTCCTTTGTGGCGTGAGAGTGCTTCGGCGACACCGTCCGAAATGCTTTCAAGACCGTTCAGGTAAAGGGCTCCTGTATGTTCCCCAAATTGATCGGCGGCGGCTTCCGAGAGGTAGCGCAATCCGTTGAGGCCGAGACGTTTCCAGATGCGCGATAGACTTTTTGCTACCGGTGTTGAAATCTCTTTCAAGCCGTTCAAGAACAAATCTCCCGTGAAATAGCGGTCCACCTCGGAAGGTAGGTCGAAGATGTCGTTTCTGCCCTCCAATACCTTTCTGTCAAAAATCGCCAGATTGGCTGCCGATTCGTCCGTGATGGCATCAAGTCCGTTCAGCGCAAGATAGTCCCCCTGATAGCAACCAAGGCATCGTGAACTTTCAACCGACAACTGCTTTAGACTATTTAGACTCAGGTATCCCGCATGTTTTGAAAGCTTTGCAGCGACCGCGTCAGGCAGATTCTCGAGGCCGTCAAGTGACAGGAATCCCTCGTGTATCGACAGTCCTTCAGATGTGGGCTCCGTTATTTCCCGCAGACCATAGAGGGAGAGATACCCTTTGTTCTTGGCCAGGTGTTTTGCTGCAACTGGGGACAAACTTGAAAGTCCATCAAGATTTAGTTTTCGGGTTGTATAGAATGTTGTAGCCTCCTGCGAGGTGACAAGACTGCTGCAATCCTCAAGAAGGCCAGCAAGTGCGTTGAGCTGTAGTCTTTTTAGGTTGAAGGTCTTTGATTTCCCTAAGGCTGCGGCTGCCTTGTCCGAAATCTGATCGAAGGCTGATAGATCCAATGCTTCGTCGTGAATCGCCTCTGTAGCGATCTTCTCAGTAAGTATTTTTGAGGGCATGGTGTTAGGCGGTGTCTAGTTTAAAACGGCGGATCCGCTCCTGCCCGTCTGTATGAATGCTGGCGTCGCGGAAGAGACGTTTATCTAGGAGCTAATGACTTTTAGTTAAACTCTGATCGTTCGATGTGAGAAGGGAAGGGGATTGGGAGCGGGTTTAGACGAGTTCGTGTCAAGCTTGGCGGGTGACGAGATCAAGAGCGGGAGGGGAGCATGGAGCGTGAATGCTGAAAAGCTGGGATTCTGAAAAGTGATGATGTTACAGATGAAACTCGCATTTGGTCTACCCCTGTTCATTTGTAAGCCAGTCGCCCGACCCGATCTGATATTCAGTCTCTCTTCCGCACCGCGCCAACTCAGCGAGAACATTCCTGACCGGAGTATCGTTTTCCAATCCCCATATCGCCGGCAGGATGTATGCCGGGAATTTCAGACCCGGCGGGTAGGAATCGTCCGCTAGAGTCCAAACAACGCAGTCTGTTACTTTGAGGCGTAGCCCCGTTCTGAGTTCGAGGAATCCCCCGAGCCCCCCATCGTTGTTTGGTTCAAGGATCACCTCGAAGGTGCTGCAGTCGGAACGTGTTACAGTCATCTTTGGATTCTGGGGGATTATTTTTATAGACTTATCCATGATGAGATCTAACAGCGATATTTGGGCTCTATCGACCAAAGTTTCGATTGGTGGTGCTCGGCTGGTTTTTTGAAAATATGTGGAAGAGAGGCAGCTGTCGACTGGGATCTGGACGCTGGAAAGAGAGTGACGTCATGGGTGGGACAATAACGGGGATAGGGGCGGATATGGCACGGAAATCAAATTCAGTTGATGCCGGTGGATCCCATTGATGTTGAATCTATTGTGGAACTGAAAATACTCATTATGACAGGCGTATTGACAATGGGAGTAGAATGATGGGATGCCTTCGATTCGCTCCAGCCATCTAGCTTCTTCGCCCGCAAGCAACTCGAGAGGGATGGCAACTAGCGGAAATGAATATTTCCACGGCACCAGCAAGCGCAATGCGAGGAAGATCCTCAGGGAAGGGTTCCGCGACTGGTCGTGGACGGCGGAGACACCGCTACTAAAATACAAGGCGAAGCAGGGGATAGCCCGCTGGATGCATGGTGGGCTCTATGGGAGCGGCACCTATGTGACCTCCAACTGGCGTTCAGCACTCCACTTCGGGCCGGTGCTATTCCGTGTGGAGTTGCAGCCCGGCACCCGCATCCTTTCTCTTGATCTGCCGCCGGATGGTAAAGCGTTGGATTCGTTGAAACGCAAATTCGGTAGGGAGATCCTGACTACGTCGCCATGGAAAGTGTTGCCAAGAAACAAGCGCCTGACCCTTGAGCAAGCGATCCAGTTGGTGCGCCATCACTCATCCATCAGGGATAAATATTCAATTTTGGATCAGCGTTGGGAGAAACACGAAAAGCTGATGTTCGATCTGCGCAATATTCTCGTTCGCTACGGGATTCAGGGATGGGGTGAGCCTAGCGACCTGGGAGGTATAGCGATCTTCGCTGCAGACCGGATCAAGGCTTGCGAAGTGGTGCTTTCACTTCCCACAGAGGATCTCTGGCGCAGATGCAATACTCCTGATTTACAAGCTGCTTGCTTCGCCTCTGTGGAGGCAATGGCACTAGCCTGCCGTAGCTCCAGAAATCGCGGAGCCGCCAATACACGCAAGTGGGTAGAGAAATCCAATGAAGAACTTGCGAGCCGTTTCCATTAAATCAATTCCGACCAAACTTATTCATGCGATGAAATACATTAGATTCAAATACGGGAAATTCATCCTATTCTCCGGGGACTTCATTCATGCAAATGTAGCTAGATCTGCTGAATCAATTAGTGGGCCACCCGTGTCCGCAGGATTTGTCGTGAGGGCTGCTGACGGAGAGCTGGCCTGCAGAGGTCAATCGGACAGCCTCGATCTGGTTGCTGATCCCGAGGATACCGAGTTACTCGCTAAGTTTCTTTGTTCCGCTCCTAAGGTGAACACCTTGTGAGAGATCTGCGCGGTTAATTAAAACCTAATTATTTTTGATCCACTCAATGCGACAGGCATCCCGGCTAGAAACCGAAATATTGCCGAACACACAGAATTAGAAAATTTCTGGGTTATGACACAATTATTACAGACAGATTTGAAAAGAGGAGGCGTTCATGTTAGTATCACCGACAACCTGCACGGTAGCGGCCTTTACTCCAATCAGAGCATCAGCCGGATTCATCCGGAACACGCCGCCAGCACCGTCAGACCCAGTCCTCCTGTTCCCCGGATGTAGAGCCGCAAGCCCGCTCCGAGTCCGGCTTTTCAAAAGGCGATCCACTAAATTCAGCTCCCTCGTGCCCTGATCCCAGGGGCGAGCCCTTCTCCGTCGCTTCGCCGTGCCCATGACCCAGAGATCCCGCCAATCAGAAATCAAAACAATCGCCATGTATTACCTCAAGAACTCCACCACAATGCCCAGTCACGAACAAAACCTCGAACTTTTCCAACTTCTCGAAACGGCACAAGGCAGCATCAGCGAACTCATGGAGAATCCGGTCGCACACCCCGGCGAACTCATTCAGTGGGAGAAGACGGAGGAAAAGGTGAAGGAGCAGCTGTTATTAGCGAATCAGGGACTTGTGGCATCGATTGCTAAAAAATACGAGCATTTCGGTGTGGACGCCGAGGATCTCATGTCGGTCGGATGCATGGGGCTGGCCAAGGCGATTTCGAAATTCGATTACCGCTTGGGAAATCAACTTTCCACTTATGCCACGTGGTGGATTCGCCAGGCAATCTCACGCTCCCCCAGCATGCAGTCACCCATTCGTATTCCGGAGGGTTGCCTCGCGGAAATACGCAAGATGAAGAATGTGAAGGAGCGACTATCCGAGGAATACGGGTGCGAGCCCACGGCTGAGGACATCGCCTGGGAAATGAACCTCCCTGTGGGCAAGGTGCGTGCCTTGCTCGCTACGAGTAGGCATTCCTTTGTCTCGATGGATGCTCCGGTTGGAGAAGACAGCAGCGCAACCTACCGCGACGTTATTCAGGATACTTCAGCTCGTGATCCGCGCGAGGAAGCTGACCGAGTCAGTAAGACCGAGTTGATTGAAGAAGCAGCAGAGACTTTAGCCGGTCTTGAGCGTAAAGTTTTTTTGACGTTCATGGACGATCCGAGCCTCTCTTTGAGGGAAACCGGAAAAATATTCAATCTCTCCGGTGAGAGGATCCGCCAGATTCGATCCGCCGCATTTGAAAAGGTGCGTTCCTACTTGGAAACCAAGGATGGCGGAAAGCCTGTCCATACATTCAAGGGAGTTGAGGCGAAGAATAGTAAACCGCATGCCGAGCCGGCGAGCGATAAGGAGATGGCTTCGCCTGTTGAGATGCGCAAGGGGTTTTACCTCAAGATGCGCGCCGTGCATAAAAACCCGAACCACCACATCTGGAACAATAACGGGACTTGGTATTGCGACTTCATGTTGGTCACGGATTCAGGGGAAAGGAACCGCGTTCGAAACCCGCTCCACACCGACAACGTGGAGGACGCGAGAAGGCGCAGGGACGAGATGATTCTACTCTACAAGGGACTCTCCGATACCGCCGCTTAATCCTCCAGCCAGCTATCTTTTTCTCATGCGAAAAACCAAAAATTACCCTATGTCTGCGGATGGCTCGTCGGGCGCGATCGTGCCCATCCTAGAGCAGTCTGCGATCCGACAGAAGCTCCGCGAACTCCTTGAATTAGCGAACACACAGGGACACCTCTCTTACGAAGATCATAACGGGGGACTGCTCAATGATCTGGTCGATCCCGTCGACATCGGTCAGATCATGCAGCACCTCTTTGACCTTGGAGTGGTCATCCAGAGCGAGACCAAAGATAGAAATGACGATGGTGAAACCGTCTCCGCCGTGATGTCTGACAGGGACGCTGACCCGGAGCGCCTGTATTTTCGCCAACTGGGCAAAGTGCCCTTGTTGACTCGCGAGCAGGAAGTGGTGATCTTCAAACGTATCGAGGGGGCAGACACGAAAGCCGCCCGTCGAGCCAGAGGGGAAATGATCGAAGCTAACCTTCGGTTGGTGGTTTTTATCGCCAAAAAATATGTCAACCGAGGCATTCCGTTACTCGATCTGATTCAGGAGGGCAACATGGGGCTGATGAAGGCTGTAGAGAAATTCGAGTATCGGCTCGGCTACAAATTCTCCACCTACGCCACCTGGTGGATCCGCCAGGCGATCACCCGCTGCATCGCCGACCAAGGCCGCACGATCCGCATCCCGGTGCACATGATCGAGACGATCTACAAGCTCAAGCGCGTGCAGAGCCAGCTACATCAGGAAGTCGGCCGCGAGCCGACTCCTGAGGAAATCGCCGGGGAAATCCATCTTCCCGTCGAGCGTGTCCGTGCCGTGCTAGAAATGGCTCGGTATCCGATTTCTCTGCAAACTCCCATCGGTGACTCGCCGGATGCGACCATCGGCGATTTTATAGAGGACAAGTCCGCTGGAAATCCGATGGAAGAGACTGGCTTGTCGATGCTCAGAGACAAGCTCAGGCAAGTCCTAGGCACCCTGTCCGGGCGCGAGCGTGAAGTGCTGGAACTTCGCTTCGGCTTGAACGATGGCGAGCCCCGCACGCTTGAGGAAGTCGGACGCCGGTTCCGGGTCACCCGCGAGCGCATCCGCCAGATCGAGGCCAGTGCGCTGAAGAAAATCCGCCACCCCACGCGGTTGCGTGAGTTGGATGGATTCACAGATGCTGCGTAAGTGATTGGTGTTTGGCTGTGATCCGGTATCGGATCTAACCGGGGTGTCCTATTCTCCCCTGAGTATTTGTCGAGTTAGGTGGTCTGGAGAGCGGTTCATTCGATACCCAAACCAAGTTCGTGGATTTCAACGGCAGCCAGCACGTCGCCGGGCCAGGCTGATTCATACTGCGAGAAAGACTTCTTTGCCTGTTTTTCTACTCCGGCGCGATGCATGGCTAGTCCCCTGAACCATCGGTAGACTGCGGGCTCTCCGACCCGTGTCTGGCCAAGTAGGCACAGTGCCTCGATCTCATCACCGCCTTCGATCAGGGAATGCAGGTAAGAGGAGTTGCGCCACTTCGCTCCCGGAAATCGACCCTTCTGAATGCCTCCTGCCTTTGCTGCGCGGATGGCTGGCATCCAGCGTTTTAGTTGGCGGAGCGCGGCACATTTTAGCGGAGCCCATTCTTTCGGTGGAAGTTCCTCAGGGTGTTCGTGGAGGATTTGCAATACGTCCTTCCAGCGCTGCAGTCCTTGGGCGATTCGCAGCAGGGTCACCGGAGTTCGTTCGCTGGGTGGAGCACTGAGGCCATCATCAAGGAAACCACCGAGATCGTGGTGTGGAAGATCCATCCAATCGATTTCAAATGCGCCGATGTCCTGCCAATCCAAGCGATGTGGCAGACGCAGTGGGAAGAACCATTCGAGTGCGCCGGCAAGCTTAAATAGCTCCCCTAGACGAAGTTCCACAAGGGATGCGTCATCGATCCTTGCGACGAGGTCGCAGCCGATGGTCAGTCGCCCGGAGATGCCGAACGGGCACTCTGAGCGAACATGGAAGGGCGTTCTCTCCAGCAGGTTGCCAACGATCACGGCGTCAGTTGGGTAATCGGCTATCAGGTAGCCTGCGAGCCATGAAATGCGAAGACTGACCCGCTCTTCATCGATGTTTGATGCGAATACGCTGATCGGCCCCTTTCCTGGGAAAATGCCGCGAACCGAGGGTGCTTCGATGGTGTCGGCTTCGGGTTCGAAGAATTGAAAAGCAATCTCGTCATGGATCGGTCCGGTTTTTCTTTCGAATGCGGGAAGAACCAGCTCTTTGAGGACGATGAGGGATGGAGAATTGTCTGTGTTTGATTTTGGGGTGTCTGGTTTTGCCATGTTATGAGGTTTTGGAAATGAAATACGGTTCTTTCATCTTCAGGGAGGAAAGTAGGCCGTTGATAGCGGGATGAAGAGAGGGTTCGTGGGGTATCGGATGTGTGATGAACGCAGGCTATAAATAGGGGTGGGACAAATGAGGGGATAGGGTGTTTTTGACAGGATTCGGTTGCGCTCAATAATGATGAAAATCTGAAGACGTTTCGAAAGTGAGTAAATTCGCCGGAGAGTCGGGATTTTTAGTGTGGGACGGACTTTGTCCTATGTTGATTGGTATCGTGATGGCCAATAAGACACCAAACTATATGAATACGAACCTAACCGAAATCGCCTACGTCCTCGATCGCTCCGGATCGATGGAGCCAATGAAGGAAGCCGCCATTACCGGATTCAACGAGTTCCTCCAGGAGCAACTTGATACACCCGGTGATGCGAACCTTACACTCCTGCTCTTCGATAATGAATTTCTGACTCCCTATGAACGCACGCCGCTTGAGCGAGTCCGAGAGCTGAACGCTGAAACTTACGTGCCCAGAGGAAGCACCGCCTTACTTGATGCGATCGGAGTGACTGTTGATAATCTTGGAGTGCAACTCGCGGCTCTACCGGAGGAGGAGCGTCCTGGAAAAGTGATCGTCGCGATTTTCACCGACGGTTACGAGAATGCTTCCCAGCGGTTCACCTTTGAAAAAATCCAGAAGATGATCACTCGTCAGAAAAACGACTACCAATGGGAATTCCTGTTTTTGGGAGCGAACGAAGATGCCATCGCGACCGCCGCCCGAATGGGTATCGCTAAGTTCGATTCTTCGCAGGTCGAGTATAGTAGGGTGGGTGTCCGTTCGAGTTCAAAAAGTTTCTCTAGGAAAATCCGCGCCATGCGGGAACAGGTAAGCAGTCTGGAAGAGAATCCCGATCTCCACAAGTCGATGGACGAGATCGTGCAGGAAGAAGAAGGCAAGGATTAGGTATACCAACCTCCAGACGAGCACGGCATTTGAGATGTGCAATGCCGTGCTCGTCACTTTTTGAATCAGGTTTTCTTGCCCTGGGGTCAAAAATCTAATGCCCGCATAGGTGGTAGGTCCGTGTTTGTCCTACCCTACATAAGAAAGTGTTCATATGAACGAGTTATCCAAGGGCTGCAAGGTGAAGTGCGTGGATGCCACACTACTACCGATCAATGTCCCCGGTGCGGTTCAGACCGAATTCGAGTTTCCTATGGGCATGTTGGAGGAGGGATGCGTCTATCTTGTGGAACGCAGTGTGATCGATTCAAGAGGGCATCCTGTCCTGTGGATCGCCGGATTGCCCGTTTTGCATCGTGGTTCAGAAATTCCGTGGAACGGCCTCCGATTCCGAAGGCTTCCTGAAACCACCAGATTATCTAGAAATTGTTCCGCAAGTATTTCATTCGAACAGCTTGCCGCCGCGCCACTATGATCCGTCGGAGAGAACATCCAATGGTTTCGGTTACCGCGCGACGGGCACGGCAGACGCCCTCGATACTGAGTCACTGCAACATGAATTTCTGGGAGGATATTCGCGAAGTGCTTCTGGATCCCGAGCCCACTTCATGGGAGCTAGAAACAATCCGTCGGTGGCTTCGGGATCAGGTGGAGACGGAAATGAGAAAGCGTCTTCTTAGGAGAAGCGCTGCAAAGCTCGTCAAGCGCGCCTGTCTGCTGACACCCCGGTTGGTCTGGAAGCTTCCATACAGCCGAGGAATTCCTGAAAAACGTCACCACCGTTTGATTACCGCTATTCTAATTCCTCATGAGATGAGGCTTCTTGAGGCGGAGTTGGTCATCTTGGCATTTCAAGACGGCTTGTGATCGTGTAGCTACTACCCTTTACTGATTTTCTCAGCTTCAGACCGAACCTTGTCCCTGAGTTCTTTAGGCTCCCTGACTTTTGCCTGTCCTCCCCAGCTCAAAGTCCAGCGGACGACTTCCTCCAGTCGCCCCACCTCGAACCGAACTTCCACCCGGCTCCCGGTGGCATTGAGAGGGGTGATCTGCTGACTCGGATGCCAGCGGCGTTCCTGGACGAGCCGTGCCGCATATCCGCTCAGTTCGATGCGAACCTCCTGTTTGAAGTCTGGCCGTTCGGGGTCGACCCAGATCCCGAATGAAGTGCCGAGATAAGCTGATCCGTTGAAATTCTCCGGGACGTCGAACGTGCCCTTCCCAACCTTGACCGCACGAATCCGGGGAAAAGCGAATGTGCGGAGCCCCTCGCGTTCCGGATCGTAACCGATGAGATACCAGCATTGGTCGACCTCACCGAGATGATAAGGCTGGATCTTGCGCTTCTCGGTCTGGTCGCTGCCGAGCTTGCGATAGTTGAATTCCACTACGCGCTTTTTAAGAACTGCCTCTGCCAACTTTCCGAACATCTTGAGGTCGGTTTTGGTAGCGCCGGCCGGTTTTCTGGAGAGCGACTGATCAAGATCCGCCCAGGCGAACTTCACCTTGCCCTCCATAGAGCGGGTGAGTTTCGCGAAGACGTCACGCATCGTCTGTTCAAGCTGGGTTCCACGGATTGAGTCTAGTGCCTGGCGCGCCAAAAATAGACCTGCGAGTTCCTCTGAGTTGATCTCGAAGACGGGGAACGTGCTGACATCTTCCGTGTAGCGGTATCCGTGGCATTGGTCATCGTATTCCAATGGTAACTTCAACCTGTCACGCATGAAAGTGATGTCCCGCTGGATGGTCTTCGGCGTGACCTCGAGTTCGGTGGCCAGTTTGGAACAATTAGGAAGCCTCCCGTCGACGATTGCTTCGTGGATATGATAGATCCGCTCCATCGGAGCCCGGGTCATTCCAGCGCGATTGTTTCCGGCAAGTTTTTGCATTGTTCGAGGAGTCTTTCATGTGAGACTAAAAAAGCAAGAGACCTCGGTCGTGAAATGTCTGACCCTTCAGGATCAGTCGGATTTTATCGATGAACTACGAGATTACCGCTAATAACTGCCGCGCCCGGCTCGCACCGATGAACCATGTGTAGGCCTTGAAATCGGAAACGGTTTCCGAAAAGGGATCGCAGCCGACGAGGATGACGGCGCGGGCGTCGAGTCCCTTTGCCTTGTTGATCGAGGTATGCCGCACGGCCGACTCGGCGGGTTCGAGGACATCGCGGAGGTTGTGGCCGGCGATGACCCGGGCGTCGCCGATCATGCTGGACTCGACCATCGACTCCTTGTGGAGGATGAGAATTTCGTCCGGGTGGCACAGGCCTTCCTTTCTCCACCTCACGATAATCTCCTCGATAACAGCAAGGCCGGATTCTCCGGATTCCACCGTGTGAACTTCTGGCTCCGGTCCCTCGGGTAAATGATCTCCCCGGCCGAGCGCTTCCAGCATTGGGTTGATCGCTGGGTGACGGTGTTCCTGGAAAAAGCTCCACAGCGGGCGCGTGTAACGCAGCGCAGGCTGAAGGTAAACATGAGCGGGCTGAGACCAACCGTTTCGGAGTTCACCCGCATCAAAACGATCCGGGTTTCTGAAAGGCGGACGCTGTGCCGGATCATAGAAAATACTCGCGGGGGCATCTCCTCCTTCGTTCAGCAAAGCCCGGTAAACGTCCCACCATCCGCCGCTTGTTGTGGCGTCCCATGCGGTATCGTGATCCTGCGCTTCGTCCGCGACCAGGGCATCAAACTTCGGCCATCCTTTCCGGGAATCTGGATTGGCGAGAAGAGCGCGAACTCTCTCCGGTAGGACGTGTTCGTAAAAATTTCTCAACTCCTCGAAGTCGCCGTCTGGGACTTTCATCGATCCTCCTTCGTTTGCCAGTTTCAGAAAAAGCTCCTCCCAGCTCGTCACGGTCACCGAGCCGGTCTCCAGCTTGCGCATGGCTACGAGGCGCTGAAGCTGGGTGGTGAGGGCGAGGTTGTAGACCAATAGGATTACATCCTTCCCTCTACTGGCGTAGCGAAAGGCCTGCTCCATGGCGTGCCAAGTCTTTCCGGTGCCTGTTCCTCCACGGACGAGCAGCTGCCGATTGTCGCGTAACTGGTCGAGAAGTTGGAAGCGCTGAGTCAGTTGGCGCTGGAACAGCTCCTCGGTGTGATCCAAGAAGCCTCTGGCCTTCGCCGGGTTTGCGCTGGCCCCGAAGCGATGTAGGATTTTTTCCCTGTCCTGTGGTGTAACCGAGAAGCGAACCTTGTCTCCGAAGATCCGTAGCCATACCTGCGGGAGCCAGTTCGCGAGATCGTTTCCGAGCACGAGCATCGAGCGCTTGATGCCCTGCACCATGTCTTGCTCTACCGGGGCATCCTCGCCGGGAATGCAGAGGGCTTTTGCTACCCACGTCGGCAGCCCCTCGTCCTTCACAATCCCGACGACGGCTGACCACTCATTCATCAGTTGGTTGATCGGGTTGTCCTGCTCGCCTTCCCAGTGTCCTGTTGCACCGAACCAGCGGGGTAGGGTGTTCTTTACCTCAAGCACCAGCACCCCTCCCGCCGGGCCGATCACAAGGAAGTCGCCCTCACGATCCATCCCGCGCTTGTCGGCATAGTAGAATCCCCAGATCACCGTCCACTTGTCGTCGAGTTCCCGCAGTTGCTCCGCCACCCTCACCTCGGCCGGGTGTGAGTGTTCCTGGGGACGTTGGATGATCCACTGTGCCATGATTCAGGGAGGCTATGGGAATGTAGTGGGGGAGGGGAAGGAGGATCCGGAGCGTTACACGTAGTAATCTCGCGAGTCGTTTGTTTCGGAATAGATCCTATCTATTTGTTTTTAGGGATTGGGCTTGGTAAAGGATAACATGTGCAATCCATCAAAAGAGGAAACGCCCACAATTGAGGAGATTCGTGCTGCACGGCATGCGGGGTTCGCTAATTCGATAAGCTACTTACCCGCAGAGAAGCGTGAAAGGTTGCTGGAATCTTATATGGAAAAAGATGCTACAAGGGAGATTGAGGTAAGGAGACTCGTCGATAATGTGAAGCACACTAGGTAGTGGTAATGTGTGGGAAATCCGCAACGGTAATGGGCAAAATTCCACGAACGAAAGTATCAGGCCTTTTTGTCGAGGGCTTTCACGGGAATTCGGAACACCGGGATTTGACTACGGCCGTAACGAGCTGGCTGGGGTAGGGCGTAACGCTGCCGGAGTTCATCGATCAACCGAGTTTCTCTGAAGCTGAAATTGAACTCCTCGTTGAGCCGGGTCACTGCAGCCCTTTTGAGGTAAGTTCTCCCGCTTCGTCGGATTAGATAGTTTTCCAGATCGGGGAGTTTTCGTAAGGCTGAGAGGAAGGTGTCGAGGTAGCATCCTGCGTCCGCCCAGTGTTCGGCAGCACTGTAAAGCCTCGGCTTTATGTCCCGCCGAAGTTCGGGGCACTCGACTAGCGATAGGAGTCGAACGACGGCGGACAGCGTTTCTTTGGTTCCAAGAACACAGTGTGTCAGTAGGGCAAGGATTCCGGTAGGAGGTGATGGAACAGAGGTCCCAGTATATTTGTGCAGAACGATGGGTATCAGTGGGTTTGTCCTACGATGGAGATCCTCTATGGCGGCTACGATACGGCCGTGTTTTTCAAACTGATCCGGCCTCCAGTAAGAGGATCGCATAAGGCGAGGGACTCCGAGCTGTGTCTTTGGTCCGCGTCCCACGTCGATCGGTACAAGGCCGATGAGTGTGCCGAACAATTCGAGGTGGGCTTCTGAAGGGAGGATGACGAATGATGGTAGCCCTCGGCTCCCCCTCTGGAGCCAGGCGAGTGCTCCATGAATGATAACTGATGCCATGTGGCGATCCAACGGCTCCATTGATGTGAGCCATGACGCCATTTCGTTGGCGCGGCACGCGAGATGATCGTCTTGGGGTTCCCACGGTTTTTCAGGAAGAAGCCAGCGGGCAGCGGTGGCCGCATGGAATGGCCGGAATTGTAATCCACGGGAGGTGGCGGTGAAATTGGCACCATGAAATCGGCAATGGTCGAATCCTAGAACAGAGGTGTTGGTAGCACGAACCGGTGGCTTCAGTTGTGTGCTTTGCACGATTTGAGGAACGCGTTTCAGGTCGGTTGGATCCAGAACACGGGGTAGATCCTGAAAGCCTCCGGAGCTTGCGGCAGCCACGGCTTTTTGAATCAGGCACTTGCTGTCCTGAAGCTCGTTCTCTGTTAGGCTGAAACTTTCTGAACCGGACTCCATCAGCAGAAGTATCTGGTGAAGCGGTTCCTCTTCACCAGAGATACTCTCTTCAATACGAAGGCTGAAATTTGTGCACGGCTGCCAGTCCTGTTTGCCCCTTTTCTTTACGTAGATCCCATTGCGGCATAGATAGGTGGTCCCACGGATTGTACACGGCAGAATTCTGTCGGATGCACCGGCTCTGGTAATCAAGGCTGCGGCCGACTGTCCCAGCTTTGCTGCAACTGTATCGGTGAGCCGCCGGCCGGCGGAAGAAGAGATCCACGGCTTCTCCAAGGTAGTCTGAAGATAGGCCATAGCGTCAGTGTTGCCATGAGGGCGCTGAACGATCCGATCAGTCACGACTTTAACTGCATCTTCCGACTTCACCAACGCTTCGATACCAGGTAGGGCGAAAGTGAGCGCGAACTCCGGGCATTCATCCGGACCCGGTATATAGCGTACCGTTCTGAATGGAATCTCATCAATTACAGTACCTGTGCAGTCCGCTACCCAAGCCAGCGGGGGAGGGGCACCGGATGGAGACTTCCACGCCAATTCATGCAGATGCCCGGCCATAGTGAGGTCTGTGAAAACTATTAGCTCATCGCTCCAATCGCGGAAGAACGTCCACTCGGGCAACATGAGTTTCAGTGGCTCTTTTGGACGGAATGTGAATGAACCCACGGTGTGACCCTTTTTTCGGTGACGAATAAGTATGTCTGTGGGGAGACCGTGAATAGATCGCCGGAGTTCGACGAGGAACAGGTTTCCTTTTCCCCAACGTGTACAAAGCTTAACCCCGTGCAAGGCTCGCTCTAGTTGGATCGAGCTACACAGACCCACTTCGCCGAAGACCAACTGGTCGATTTTTCCACTACTGGTCCAACTGTGGAAAAACTCTTTTCCCTTCTCGAACAACCGCAGGAAGCTCTCCCAGTTCCTGGATCTCTCGATCCATTCGTGGATGACGGCTTCGTCGCCGTGCACACGGACTGCATTTAGTTGTTCTTTAACCGCATCCCAGGGTAGGTCGGATTTTTGACGGAGCAGGTCCACGGCCGTGCCTACGAATCCACAAACATGACAACGCAAAACTACTTCGTGATGGATGCTCAGGTGAACCCGCATGGATTCCCGTAAAAAGACAGCACTCGATTCTGCGTGGTGCGGATCCCTCGGTCTTCCCTCGCAGAGGGGGCACATGTGGAGCGCACCGAGAGCACCCGTGAAGCCATCGACTCCACACAGCCGCATCAGCGAGAAGAGATCAGGAGGCGAAACGCTTGGTCTTGGAAGTGGCATTTGTATTGTTCTCTGGGAGTGGCACCTCGAATCCGAAAGGGATGGCGGCGGGAGGAAACACGATGGCATCATTTGTAAGCAGGGTTTGGGCGAACCAGCCTCGTTCCACACGGGCCAAAGGTCGGGCTCCAGCTTCCCAATCGATCCGCTGCTGATCCATCTCCCATGGCTTCGACGGCACCTCGAAGAACCGGCCGATCATGGCGAGCTCATCGAGAAATTTCCTACTCAGACGCCGATCACCCGCGAGCAACCCTAGCAAGAGGTCACGTGGGGAAGGCCCTCCAGTGGCCTCCGCCAAACCGAGACGGATCGCCATGGCACCTATGACGTGCCGCTGATCGATCAGGGGCAGAAGAGCAGCAAGCCTCTTGGTGTAACGTTTGTGGTTATAGCGGTCGCGGCGTGCATGCAGGGTGCGGAGTCGTTCGCGGAGGCGAAGTTGCTCGACAATAGGCGTAGGTCCGGAACCTATGTCATACAGAACCTTGTCTATGAGCGCGCGAAAATTCCGCTCCTGTGCACCTGGCTCAATGAGAGACTCCAAACCTTGGAACTCACGGCGCAGACGACGACTCATGATCTACAGGATCCTGAAATAGAATAGCGGGCTACGAACCTGAATTCAATGAATGGTCGGCAAAAGATGCGTCAGTCTAGCGACGCGTGCGTGTTTCATTAAAAGGAATAAACGACGGCGGTCCGTCCACCCCATACCCCAAGAAGCGCTTCATTCCTTTATCGAGTAATGCACGATCCTTTTTGCTCATGTGTTTAAGGAGATCATCCCCTTCTGGAATCTGGGACTTCTTTTTTTGGAGGCGTGCATATGCTTCTACGGTCTTACTAAAGTCTTCGAATAGGTCGGAGTTAATCATGGCTAATTTTCCCACTTCTTTGCTGATCTGTACAGGAAATATTGTATTATAATGAAATATGTTTCATAGGAAATCATTGTGTGCATTGATGATAGACCTAGGACTAAAAATGCGATGTAACGAGCTACTGGTCGTCATGCAGTCTGGAAACCAAACCGGTTCCTAGCTGGTGCCCCTTCTACCCTCCCACGATGAGCCAGCTTCGCAGGCTCATCTCTATGGTGACTTCCCTCGGCTTCGCCTCGGTCGTCACAGGTCGGGTAAAGGGGGCACCAAGCGGAACCTAAAAACCACTGCCAGCTTACGCCGGCAGTGGTTCGCTGTTTCAGACTCACTAGCAGTGGTTTCGAGTCTATGATCTAGATTCTCTTCCCCTCGTTAATTTGAACATTAGGGAAATTTATTTATACTTCTTACACCTAATAGTGCGCCTACCTCCTGACAGAGCCTCGGAACTGGTGGAGTTGCTCGGCGATAGACCTAGTGAGATAAGGTGGTGGCCACTGCTCCGGGAAGAGTTCTGGCCAGTCCACCCCGATCACCTCAAAGTTCCTGCCTGCAATGTCACGCAACGTATTTCTTATTGTCGGTTTGCACGCTCCGCACGAGCGGAGGTGATCGAGCGGGGTGCGACCGTCCGTCATGAGGAGATTCACGCGGCAGGCGTGGGCGAACACGTCGAGGAGAACATCTTGCTTTGTACGGTCTCCGCCATTACGTGTCGTTCCGACTCTGCAACTCGTGGCGCGGAATCCGCGCATGATAGTCCGGTAAGCTTGGTAACACTCATCGAAGTTCAACACCCTTGGGTAGATTCCGGGCTCAGGCCCGAGAAACCTCTGAAGAGGAGAACCTTCCAGCCTGACCTCAAGCCTAACAGTATTTCCCGGTGCCCGGTTCTCGTTCAAATGAAGCTCCTTGTCGTAGGCCGAGATTTTCATCTTCCCCGCCCTATGGGAAACGGAGTTGATGCCTCCATTAAATGACCACACCGCCTGCCCTTTGCGGCAGTCAGGATGATTCATTGTTGCGATAGACTGGATCATCTCCGTTGCCGAGATGTCCGGAATCTTATACTGCAGAACCAGATCAACCCTGGTGAACTCATATCCACAACCCCAGCCGGTCTCGTTGGGGTTCAACGCCCACTGCTGGAGCTGTCCTTCGATCAGCGAAAATGCCGTATCGATCTGACCCTGGGTGGTGATTAGCGAGCCGTTATATCCGAAGACCAGACGAGGAAGGCTGGTTTCGACGAAAACCGCAGAATCTCCTGTCACTCCAATGCGAAGTTTTGAATGACCTTGCGTGAGCATGATCCCGCTATTCCAACTATCTCCGACCCGCATGCGGACGAACTTGTAGCTCCAACGACGATCCTCTCTGACCATGACCTTAGTCTCGTCAAACGAACGACGAAGCGGCCGGGGCGGGTTTAAGTTGATGCGTATTGTATCAATCATATAATATTGAGGGTATGGCCAGCGGCGACGACTTATGACCCCGCCGCCGGCCATTTTATTTAGGCGATTTCTTCGGTTTCAACTTCCCACACGTTGCGGAACGCTTCCGGCATCTCGCGAATACGCAGATCCTCTGGCCATTCGGACCAGTCACCACCATGACCGTCATTAAGTTGGAAACGATCTCCTGCTTCAACCGGATTGGATCCAAGCTGCTTGACGAAGAACGCCACACCGGAGGCATGGCACTGATCACGCAGACTGCGTGCCCAAGCGAGATCGAAGGGGCGGGCATTATTACCGCTTTCCCCGCCGACAATGACCCAGTCGATGCCGTCGAGGTCTAGGGTGACGTCCTCAACGAGTGGTTCAACGCTCAGACCACGGACGGCAGCCGGAACACCCTTCAGCTCGTCGATGCGGCTACGAGTCGCACGGTTCGTGACCGAGGTCATGGCGACCAAATTGGTCGGCCAGTCGAGACCGTGTTCTGACTGAAGCCAGCCTGCAAACTCCGCCATGCGTGCGGGACGTTTGGTAAGCCACTGCCAAACGTGGCGTGACCCAGCTTCGGTGACGACATTTTCTACGATCTCCTCCTTGAAGTAGGAGAACGGGACGTCGCCGCTAAGTGCGTCCCCCATGTCGGACACGAAGATCAGACGGGGAAGCCCGTTGAGCCAAGGTGCGGCTGGGCGATCACACCCGCGGAGGTCTGACCAACGACTGGCAAGTTCCATGCGACCGGGGAAGATTTCAGGACGCTCGAAGGTCTCCGCGTAGCCGGGATTGGCACGCTCGCCACTAAGCAACGAATATCCTCCGAAACGCAGGTGGAGGATGCCGGCGTAGCAACGAAATTGCCTCTCGATTACATCGTGAAGTTCATAGCTTGAAATGCTTGGGAAGCTGTCCGTCAAGTTCGCAGCTACGCGATAACGGCGATACCAAACATCGCTGGCGGTCGAAAGGCCACCCAATGTCCGCTGAACCTCACTGAGGACAAGGGCACGGCTCTGGTTGACCTTCTTGTGAATCGTGTTCACCAGACGGTTGATAATTTCGCCATAGGTGGGCCACAGTTCACAACCGTGGCATCCCATGACAGGATTGATGGTGCTATCGCACCACTGTATTTTTGTTTCTTTTGCCATTTTTTCTAATTGATTTGAGTTGGCGTGAATACGCCTTGAATGCACTGCCCTCCGCTGATGGAAGGGCAAGTTATCTCTAGGTTCGGATCAGCGAGTCTGAGTTATTTAAGAAGACGACAAACGATCTCGACATCACCACCGCGCTAGCCAGCCAGATACCAGTGATCAGCAATGCAAGAGCAGACCGAGGTGGCACAAGTTAAGAGCAGATCGCAGAAGATCAGCGGGATTGCAGACGGTTTATCTTCTCAATAGGCTTGCGATTTTGATCCAAAGGGGGTCGCAATCCCCAAGCCCGAAGCCTACATCAAGACTCGGGCACCAACCCGCGTGGATTGCACGCAGGTAGCTGCATTTCCCTCCTAAAGCATGAACAGAAACCTTTAATCCGCCACCACCGCTCTGTAGGCGATGTGATGGGGTTGGCGGCAGGGTGTGGCTATTCATTTGTTAGTTCGTTGGGATACTCTTGTACACCGCCACGGACTGAACACCGCCCAAAAGGATGGTGTCCACCGCGCGGCCGGTGATCTGGTTCTGTCTGGCGTGATTAGAGCACGCCATGGTGCCGCCATTAGCCCGGCGGCGGGGCATCTCTTTTACTCCGGAAGGAATTCCTCCCTGGATCTCAGTCAAGAGGCAACGTCCCGACTTGTGAGAAGGGGATGGGGATTGTCCATAGGCAGTGACTAAACTGCAGCGTAGGCCTGACGTGAGCAAATTCATATCTCTAGCAGGACATCGACTTTTCAAGTTCGATCACATCACGGAGACTGTATGCGATGCTACGATAGCCTAGCTTGACTGGCTTCAAATCTCCGGCACGTTCCTTGTGTTTGATGAACTCGATGCTGATGTCCCAGCGTTTCGCAAGATTGCCGCGTGAGATGAACTCTTGGGTTAGTGATTGGTCGCCGGAACCCTCAGCTAGTTTCGGCTTGGCAGGCGTTTTGATGGTGGGTGATTTAGACATGGAAAATTAGTGTTGGGATTTGTTGTGATTGCGGAGTTTTGCGACATTCTGGGAATTCGCAGCTAGTATCGGAGATCCGTCAGAACTCATCGTACCGAGGTTCAAGCTATTTGCCCACCAACGGGTGGCACGTGTGGGGAGGGGTGTGGTCATGCGCAAGTCGAAGTCTTTATGGGCGGCTTCGATGCGGTCTTTTTTATCGTCGTAGCCTAGGACTACCATGATATCCGGATTTTGGTAATGGCAGCGAATCAGCCATTTCTCGTGAACTATCGGCCACCAGCGGAATTGGATATTTGGAGCCTCTGGATCCAAGCCCATGGTCTTGACTGCTTTGAGACCGAAAATTTTCCACCATTGAGTCGCGAACTTCCAGTTGCCGACCTCAATGCCTGCCTTCAGGGAGTCGGACTGCTCCAATGCAGCCTGAAGAAATTCGTTCCTTTCGATCTCGCTGAAATCGAGTTCATTGAGGATAGACGCTACAATTTCAGATCCAGCCGCACGCCTTCCTGATTCCAGATTATGGATGTTTGTTCTGGAAGTTTTGATCTTTTTGGCGAATTCGGCCGTAGAGATACCGTGCTTCCTGATTGAGGATTTCAAAAGTGATCCAAATTGCTTCGGTTTTGTGTTCATGTCTGGAAAGTATGCAGGTGCATACATATTGCAACGAATAATTTTGCTTTGCCTGAAATCGATGGGTTTGGAGGGAGAGATTCAGTCAGTTGAAGTGAGCATCGAGCCCAGCCCAGACGTGATTCTCTTTTTCTTATCTGCGTAGATCTGAGAGGTAATTCTGACGTCAGAATGCCTTAGATAGCGACTCGCCTCGAAAATTCCCTGTTCGGAGGCAATGATGCTTCCAATTTCCTTTCGTAGCTCATGTAGCGGTTTGCGGCTTTCAACTCCATTAGCCCGAAGCCAGGTGTAAAGGTTGTCGAACTGCTTTTTACAGCGGTATGTGCGTGACCTGTTACTACTAGGCTTTTTGGCGAGTTCGCTCTCTACGATGAAGTGGCCACCGGAAACTGTTTTCCATCCGCAGAAGAGTTCGAGTGTCTCATCATCGAGATCGATCTCCCCGGCGGAGTCTTCGCTTTTGAGTTCGTGGACCGCGCTGTGTTCAACGCGAAGAACCCGTTTCTCAAAATCAATGGCTGACCACAGGATGTTGTCGATCTC
The DNA here is from genome assembly GCA_051252155.1 of Luteolibacter sp. Classification (GTDB taxonomy): domain Bacteria; phylum Verrucomicrobiota; class Verrucomicrobiia; order Verrucomicrobiales; family Akkermansiaceae; genus Luteolibacter. The sequence continues at coordinate 81,389 of JBPOGB010000001.1, forward strand.
TCCCTTACGCAAGCCACAGACGAGACCGAGGATTAGGATCTTGAACTGTTCGAGTTTAGGATCTGCTAATTCCTTAGCGGCGTTTTTAAGCAAATCCCTAGCATCTATTTTACTGTGGTAACGCATCGAGGGCATGCGCTCGAACGGGACACCTTCAAAGGGGAGAGGCTCTGGCAGCCGCATTCTCTCCAGAAGGAATGGAAGGGTCTTTTTTCCGAAGCATCCTTTGGCGTTTCGGAGCTTTGAATTCAGTGTGACAATCCGAGATCTCTTGGCTGCAGGGTCACCTTCAATTTCACGAAGGCTTCTGTTCTTCCATGCGAGGACGAGTGACGGGGTGATCTTGTCGAGAGGAATGCTGTCCACACGCTTTCTCCATTCAGCTTCTCCCGCCTTATTCTTACGTTTCTTAGAACCACGAATCTTGAACACCTGCACGGCAATTGTGCGGAATGCCTTGAAATAGGCTTCGATGGTTTGAAGGCGAGCGGAGGATAGCTCGGAGACCGCTTGCAGTAAATCGCCGATCGTTGGGCGCTCGATGAAACCTGCTTTCTTGCGATCGCTTGCAGTCAGAATTTCTTCCCGGGTGGTTTTACGGTGAGGCGGAGTGTAGTCCCCAAGCACGGCATCCCACCCGTTCGCCTTGAGGTTAAGATACCAGTCTCTCGCCTCTTTTCCTGCAGGAGCCTTTGCCGTGGCATTCAATGCTAAAACCCGCCGGCGGCCGTCGTGAGCCATGCGGACGTAGAAATTACCCACCACCCTGTATTCTCCTCCCGATTTGAAGGTGGGTTTGTAAATCCGCTGTTCCCAGTAGCGAGAATCTGTGCGGGAGTATTGTCTCTTGGGTTTGTTAGAGCCTTTTACTTTGTCGTTGGTTTGTGCCATTTTTGTGCCATTTTTTTAGACCCGAACAGAATCGAATTGCTGTAAATTATCACTCATAAAAGATCTTTCAAATCGTTTATGATCAATAAGTTACAGCTAGTATTCGATGCCATTCCAAGCCATTCGATTTCATTCAAAACGAAGCATCTGACCGTCTGTAAATCTGCTCACATTGTGTACGCTGGTTCGAATCCAGCCCTGCCCACCATCTTTCTGAAATAACGCTCACTGGAAACAGTGAGCGTTATTGTTTTGTAGAGTTTGAATTAAATTCACCGCATTTCAATCTCCTGAAATCACTTGAGAAAACAGGAATTATTGGCCGGAGGTGTTAACGAAACCATCGAGTCGCTGGATCATTGTGAGAAGATATTCGTTCACGGGCTGGAATTCTGGATCATTTGCCCAAGAAGTGATGATTTCTAGAGCTGCGCGGTCGTGAGCGGTGAGATCTACGCCAGATTGGCCGGATTCTGTTGTGAGCAAGTTGTTGGAGATGAACTTGTTATTGTTCGGGTAGACGCCGGAGAAGGAGCGGAGCTCGGTAGGTGTGCGGGAGGGATCGAGCATCCAAGTTTTAAGAAGTTCTCGTTGGGTTTCATCGCGGATGTCTGCGCGGGCGAATTGCTGGGAGACCATTTCTGGGCGGCTTTGCTGTAGATCGCCATCATTTGATAGCTGCTCAAGCATGGAGATCGGCTGGCATTGAACTAGGCGGTCAAGAGTTAGGAACCCGGCGTGAGCGAGATCTTTGCGGTCTTTGCGCTGGATCAGGTCTGAGAGCAGGGGGGTGGAAGTTGCGGCGTTTGTCGCCACCAATACGTCGAAGGAATTGAGGTAACCTATGGATGGTTTTTCCTGCCATTCAATATTGGCGATGAGTTCCTCAGTCTTCGAGATGAGGTAGGCACTGTTTTCTTCGGTAAGCTCGCTCTTTCCAACATTGCGCAGTGCGAGTGCCCATTCATCCGCGCTGGTAGGAGTGGAGAGTATTTCACGACTGATAGCTGCGGCTGCTGCCGGATCAATAGAGTAAAGCGCATCGATCAGAAACGTGCGGAATGTCGGCCATTCCTCTAAAGTCCCTCCCTTGCCGATGACGAATGAGAGTCCTGTCTGCTTGTCATCTCCCCTTGAGAGAAAAGCATTAATCCACGCAACCGCTTCTTCAGGAGGCATAGATTTTATCATATCCTGCAGTTCCTTGAGTGAACGAATCGCATCGCTTCTGTCGCTCGTTTTTCCCAAGCCTCTGTAAGTCGAATCCAGCCTATCCGTGGACGGAGGCGAAAGGAGAGTGCTTTGTGAATTATTGGAAACTGCTACAGCCGGAGGGGTATTAGGCAGGCTGATCTTCCATCCCATAAAGCACAAGATTCCTACAAATATGAAAATGGCGAGGTATTTGATGGATTTAGAGGTAAGCATAAGTAGGCCGAGTCACAGATAGAGGTTAATGCGCCTTACTGATTAATAGTCACCAATTTTGCCTGCAACCATCCGAACTATAAAGCGTTATGGTTTGGTAACTTCTATTCGATAATAGCTACCTTCAGCAGGAGCGGAAGTGTCTTCAAGAGAGACGCTTTCATCTTCTGTCAGTGGCCCTTCTGAAGTGACCGGTATCCATTCGCCGCTCAGGGTGGTGTTTCTCTGTAGTGTGTAGATACGCCCAGCTTTTCCTGCGCAGGTTGCGGTGAATGTGGTTCCTGCTAACTCAGCGGTGGAGATTTCAAAGAGATCATCATCATTGTTCGGATTAGTACCGGCAGTAAACTCGTCGACATTGCTTCGTCCGTCGTTGTCAGGATCCCCTTCGTCTGCCGCGTCGCCATCGTTAACAATCGTTCCGAAATTGTCCTGGCGCCAGTCGTCTAGGGCATTGTTGCCAGTAGCATAGCCGAAGGTGACCGTAGTGAGTTGTCCACCGGAAACGGTGACGGATTGATCCGAAGGTGGTTGGAAGCCACTGGCGAAGGTGAACTCCAAAGTGTAGGTGCCAGGAGTGAGGCCACTTTTTTGTGCGGAGCTCTGTCGTAAGGTGGATTCAGGAGTCAGCTTCCAAGCTGCACCTGCCGCGTTTGCCCCAGCTGGCTCAATGATAACTTTGAGCGCTCCCGTTTGAGTGGCATTGAAGTTCCCGACAATGCTGGTCTGGGTAATGCCCCCGTTGTTGTTGTTGTCTCCACCATTTGCACTGACCTCGGCACGAGTGAAGATGTCAATGACGTCACTATCGATCGCGCGAACAAGTCCCTCTGCAGTGCCTCCAAGATATATTCCTGCTGGATAGAAACTTCCATTTTCGTAGAGAACGCCCAATGGCCCTCCGGCCATACCTCCGAAGCCTTGAATTGAAGAGCACGAGAAGGTCAAACCTTGCACCCAAGTGAAAGCATCTGTGCTTGGTGCCGTTGCATGCATACGCCCTTGGCTTGGTGCCGATATTCCACTGTATGGGTATCCTGTTAGTATCTTTGGCTCGGACGATAAGAGGAATTCATTGTCGGTTTCGTCACTAGCCAGGAAGCCGCTGTAACCTCCGCGCCCAGCATCTTCGAAGAAATAGAGTGCCGCCACATTCAAGTCTTGCGAATCAATCGATAGCTCTCCTGGCGTATTTTCGGAAGTTCTCTGGGCATCATAACCCGCAAATACATACGTGCCTCGTGGGACTTGAGGCTTCGGCTCATGGGATTGTGAATCACGCTGCAAAAGCCATTGTAGGTCTGTGGTGGTTGCAAGTGATGCATCATCGAATACCGCCTGCGCGACAGTCGCTACCACCTTGGACTTTACGGAAAATCCACTGTAAGAGCCTTTCGGGCTACGTATCTGGCCGACATGCTGGAAGGGGCGGTTCGGACTACTTTCGACAGTGCTGAAAGATACAACAGCCGGAGGGTTTGCCAAAGCTGATGGAGCTTCAATGTAGGGGATGGTTACGGACGAGACCTCATTATTGGAAATGGTGACACTTGTTAGGACTGGCTTGTCCCAGCCCGCGACAGCTTTGCACTCGATTAGATAAGTTCCTGCATCCAGTTCCAGGATTTGGGTTCCGGTATCGTTCCATGTCTGATCTTCATCAGAGGCGAGTCGCCATTGCGCACGGTTTGCTTCAGAAACACCTGCATTGCTAATGGTATTGGGTAATAAATTTACCTGCAATGTACCGGTTCCGGTGGCACCTGACTCGTAATAGAATCTCTCTAGCTCCACTGCTGGAAAAACGGCAGGAAGCGTTACCGACCCGCCAGGAAGCTGAACGGAATCAACGGCAGAAAGCGTTACCAACTCGCTAGGTGGCTGGACGAAGTCTTGTACTGGGCGAAATTCTACCAAGCGATCCCCTTCAGTTAGAGCTGTGGCCGTATCTCCAGATGAGCGCCATGCTTGCTCACCGCTGAAACGCCATCCTCCAATGCCGAATCGTCGAAGATTCACTGTGACTTGCCCCTGGCGTTCTGAGGCTGGAACAGTGCTAGGAACTTCTCTCAATAAGCCTACCAGTGCCGTCGCGTTCAGCATCAATACTTCGCCATCTGTTCCATCTGCTTCTCCAACGTCTGTGGCTACGAGCTTGTAGAAATAGGTGACGCCTTCGTCGAGATTGACGAGATCGACGAAAACAGGAGTTTCTACATTTCCACTAACCGTTTGTTGGAAAGCTCGGACACTCTGGGTGAAGTTGACGCCATCCGTTCCGTATTTGAAGTATACGTCGCGAGTTTCTCCATTTGCCTGAACCGTGCCAGTGACACGGGCGCTACGGGTGGAAATTGGTAGAGCTTGGCCTGTTGTAACTACTGGGGTATCGAAGCTTGTAGTGAATGATCCTCCTATTCCGTTTACTACCCCTTTGGCGTTTTCTGCTACGGTTCGGAAGAAATAGGTTTCTCCCGTCTCGAGGCTTTCGAGAGGAATCGTGACTAGGGCATTCTGGGTGCCGTTGCCGATGAGGAACGCATCGCTCTCGAAGCCATAGGACGTCGTGGTGCCATATTCGAAATAGACTAACGTAGAGCCATCGTTTGGATTTACGGTGGCTTCTAGAACCGCACTGTCGGCGTTGATGCTAGAGGCCGTTTCACTGCCTCCAATGATTTCCGGCGGACTGTCTGCTAGCCCGTCACCGACGTCAGTGGAGAGCTCGGCCACGAATTGTTGGGTTTCCCCAAAGACTGGCTGAGCAACGGCAGCGCTTTCCGCAACAGTGCGGTAATAATAGGTTACGCCTTCGCTCAGGCCGGTGATCGCGGATACCACCTCAACCACACTCGTTCCCGACCCGATGTCCTGTGTTGCTGTGATTGATCCGAGTAAGTTCGGGTTCGTTCCATACTCGAAATATACATCGGTCTGAGTGCCCTTGGGGTTCACGATGCCGATGAGGGTGGCTCCGGTTTCACTGATAGCTACCGCAGATCCGGTAACTACAACGGGTCGAGCCGCTGCCGTGGTGAAAGTCATATCCTCTCCGAAAACGGGTGCGCCGCCATCGCTGAAGCCTACTCTGTAGTGGTAAGTGGTGTTTCCAGATATGCCGTTAATCGTAGCTGATACGGGGATCGCTGATGTTCCACTGACCTGCTGAAAAGGGGTTCTAGCGCCGTAGTTGGTAGTAGGGCCGAAGTCGAAAAATACATTGCCGCTGCCCAAGGGATTTACGCTTCCGTTGACGGTGGCCGATATGTCGTTGATGACGTTCGAGCCGAGAGTAATGACGACTGGGGCGGGTGCGCGGTTTGCCGTGACTGTGTATGTCTTCGTGGTAATGCCATCCTGCGCAGTCACGAGGATAGTAATGGTGTTATCTCCAACCGAAAGACTGATCGGATCACTTGCTAGATTGATCGGTGAGGAAACCTCGTTGATCGTCAGGGTGGAAACTGGCACCGCCGTATTGGGAGTGAGACGGATGGTTGAAGCCGAGTTTGGAACTGAAGCGGTATAGCTCGTTCCCGCAGAGGTGAACGATGGTGATAGTGCCGACGCGCTCAGGCTGAGAAAGGCAAGATCCGGGTTGTCTGATGGGAGCACTTGGACATTGGATGTAATGCTGTCCACACTACCGCTTAGGTTCGTGATACGTGCCCAATAGCTGGTTGATGAGGTGAGTGCAGGGCTGACCAATGTAGTGCCTGTTGCACCGGCAACAGGTTGGCTCGTATCTCCACTCGTTCCGACATACCATTGCACGGATGGAGTAGGCAGTCCGTCGGTAACGATCGTGAGAACCGCATTTTCACCATATTCTACCACTAGGTTAGCAACGGGCTGTGAAGTGATTGTTGCAGTGGTTCCGGTGATCTCAAATGTCAGGGTGCTGTCTGTACTCGCACCATTTGTTGTAACATTTACCGGTGACTCATAGGTTCCGGGAGTGGTGGGAGTTCCAGAAATCTCGCCGGTGGATGTGTCTAACACGAGTCCAGGAGGTAGATTGGTGACTGTAAATACCTCGCCGCCACCGTTCTCGCTGCTGACTATTTGATAGGTCAGTGCTTGCTCGAAAGGTGCGTTGATAGTTTGAGGTGAAATGACCGGGAAAGAAGTGATTTCAACCGTGCGCGTATCGGTGCCGCCAGAATTCGAAACGCCGATGACTACAGGGAATACACCCGCCTCTTGGGCGATGCCGGTAATGCGGCCAACTGCCGGATCAAAGACAGTTCCGAGGGGAAGCAGACCCGATATGCTGAACATGTCTGGAGAATTTGTCGCAGTGATTTGATAAAGCACAGAATCGCCTTTATCCACCGATACAAAGATTGGGGAGTTGATCACCGGGGGAGGGACGATGATCTCATAGGTGAACGTTACGGTCTTGAGTTCGCCCGCGACGATTTCCACCGATGGGCTTGCTGGGCTTTCGAAGCCTGGAACGTTAGAGAATTGGATGCCGTAGGTGTTCGGAGATAAATCGTCGATCTGATCACCTGATGCAAAATAGCTACCAGATCCGATCCGCCAACCCGCTCCTGCACTGCGTGCCCCGGATGGCTCGATGATCACTTGCAGCGAGCCTAGCGTAGGCGTGCCTATCGGTGAGGTCTGCGTGTCCGTGATGCTGCCGCTTCCGCCGCCATCTGCGCTGTTGGCACTAGTCTCTGCAAATCCAAATAGTGTTGCCACGTCGCTGTCGATCGCGCGGACAATCGTCTGGGCAGTTCCTCCAAGGTAAATTCCTGCGGGATAAAATTTTCCGTTGCTCGACAATACACAGAGCGGCCCGCCTGAATTGCCTCCTGTGCTGCGTATATCCTCGGTCGTGAATGTCCGTGTTTGTCCGGTGGGGAGGGTGAAGGAAATATTAGCCGGGGTCGTGGCGTGCATACGGTCACGATCCACAGTCGGAATGTTTTCAATCGGATAGCCGACCAAAGTTTTGATCGCGGATGTCAGGAGGAATTCGTTGTCATCAAGATCACTTGCTAAGTAACCACTGAATCCCTCTCGTCCTGCATCTGTCGTGAAATACATGGCAGCGGCATCAAGATGTTGGGATTCTGGAGTCGAGATTCCAGGGGAGTTGTCGACGGTTCTCTGCGCCGCATAGCCTGTCATGGTGTAAAAACCACGAGGGATCAGGGCGTTGGGTTCGTGAACACCACGGTGACGTTGGAATAGCCACTGTAGGCCAGTGGTGGAAGATAGGGTGCCATCGTCGAATACGATATGTGCTGCAGTTGCCACAACGCGGGGGCGCACCACGAAGCCGGTGGACGATCCGATATCCGAGCGAATCTGCCCGACGAAGGGGTAGGGAAGGTTTTCGGTGGTATTGATCGCATCAAATTCGAGGACTTCCGGGAGATCCCCAATTCCCGGATCCGCCTCATAGTAGGTGAGAGTAATTTGTGACGTCACCCCATCGGTTACGACGACGGAAGCCGGTGGTGGATTTGATCGATCGGCAAGCGGCTTGCACTCGACCACATGATTCCCCGGAACAAGTCCGGTGACTTCGGTTCCTGTGTCTTTCCAATCGGAGTCGGTCTCCCCTAGGAGTCGCCATTGTGAACGGGTAGCGACGGGTCTTGCTGGATCGGAAATTGTATCGGGTTTTAGGTTCACGATTAATCCGCCGCTTCCTGTGGCGCCAGAGGCGGTATAAGAGCTATCGATGACGGTGGCGGCATCACCACTGACGAGGGCTACTGTTTCTCCCGATGGCTGAATGAAACCAGAAATGGGGCGATACTCGATGACCCGGTCACCGCTGGTCAGGCCGGTGATGATGGATCCGGGTAGGCGCCATTCCTGTTCGCCCGTCAGCCTCCAGCCAGCACCGACACCCGAAGGAGTTAGATTTACTTGCAAGGAAGCGAGGTGGTCTGAGGCAGGTAGCTCTTCTGGTAATACTTGGAGTAAACCGGAAAGGCTGGAAAGGCGGAACGTACGGATTTGTCCAAGCGTCGTTCCCCCGGAATTTACTGCCTGTACTCGATAGAAGTAGGTCACCGATTGTAGAAGATCCTCAATATCTGCTGAGACGGAGGTCTCGGTATCTCCAGAAATCGTTGCAGGTGTAGTGGTCGCCCCGTTGCTTAGCGTCGAGGGATTTGTCCCATAGATGATCTCTACATCCGTATTCGCATTCCTTGCGCGTACTGTTCCAACAATACGCACAGAGGTGGTTGTGAGGGCTTCTGCATCCCCTGTAGTGACGACAGGAGAAGCGAAAGCAGTATCGAAAAACGCTCCCGCATCAGGAGTCGAAACACCGAGACTGTTCTCCGCGATCATGCGATAGTAGTAGCGCGTCCCAGGCAGTAGATTTTCCACCGAGATGGACACCTCTGCATCCAGCGTGTCGTTGCCGATCGGCTGTACTGCCGACGTCTGCCCGTATGAAGTCGTGGTTCCGTATTCGAAATACGCCGTAGTCGTGCCTCCATTGGCATTTGCGGTGCCTTTGAGGGTTGCGGATTCATCCAGTAAGTCGACGACTGTACCGGTAGTCACTGTGGGTATTGCTGTGGGTGAGCCCGTGCCCGTGCTGCCTCCCACTTCGACCTCAAACTCCACGTCATTTCCAAGAACCGTGGTGGGTGAGGAGGCAACCAAACGCACGTGGTAAGTGGCGTTAGGGATCAGGCCTGTGACTTCTTCCAGTATATCTTGCACGCCACTGCCGGCGGGGATTGTTCTTGGAGGTGTTGTGTTACCGTAGGCGATGGTTGTGCCGTATTCGAAATTAACCACCACCTCTTGGCCTCGTGTATTCACCGCACCTACTAAGGTGGCAGTAGTTGTGTCGGTTACCACCGGATTACCGGTAGCGACGATGATCTGCGGAGGAAGGGTACTAGCTGAACGATCTGCTCCTAAAATGATCACGCCGCCGCTTATTGCAACAGCTCGGTAGTGAACAGTAGCTCCACCCACTAGGCCGCTCAATGATGCTTGGAACTGCTGTGGATCGTTCCCTGAGAAAAACTGATTCGATGTGGAATTTCCATAAGCGGTCGTTGGGCCGTATTCGAAGAATACCGTAGTGCTGCCGTTCGGATCCACCGTGCCTTGTAGGACAAGGCTAGAGGCTGTGATATTGGTGGCTGGGTCAGTGGTTACCGTCGGTAGCTCCAAACGAGTGATTGTGATCGTGTAGGTCTTGGTGATCGATAGGTCAGCAGAGGTCACGACCACCTCGATCAGATTTTCACCCACGTTCAGGTTGATCGGATTGCTGGAAGCACCGGAGACTACGGTAACTGTGTTCACCTTGATGTCAGAATTTTCATCCTGAGCAGTAGGGGTGACGCTGACGGAGGTGACGGAATTCGAAACGGCGCTTGTGTAATCCAAGGTCAAATTATTAAAGCCTGGAGAAAGTGTGCCGGCATCGAGCGTTAGGTCTGAGAGGTTTGCTGTTTGTGCAGCTGCGACAACGACTTCAGCCGTGCTGCTGTCTTCAGTGCCGTATGTATTCGTGACCTGCACCCAATAGCTAGTCGTACTGGTAAGGGGAGGGGTTGTATAAGCCGAAGAGACGGCACCATTGATCGGTTGGGAGGTGTCACCGCTATTGCCTAAATACCATTGGTAGGTAGGGGTGGGGTTTCCGGTAGCAGAGACACTCAAAGTGGCAGTGGAACCACTGTTGATGGTCTGTCCAGCAGGTTGAGTTGTGATGATTGGGACTTCTAGAGCTACGCTTGGATAGCCGAGCCAAGTGGGAGTTGTGTAGCCTGTTCTTCCTTGGAAGAAAAAGAAGGTAAAATCATTAGAGACTCCGGAGAATTCAGTGCCGTTCGCCGTAGGCGCGTCACCGAAGAAAATTACAGTTTCTAAATTCGTGCAGGAGCGAAACGCATTATTTTCGATGAGGTTGACACTGGCCGGTATGATGATCGCCGGTAGGGAAGAACAAGACCTGAAGGTGTTGAGCCTAATGGTTTCCAAACCAGCCGGTAGCACCACATTGATCAGTGATATACATGATCTGAAAGCATTGTCGCCAATGTTCGCGACACTATCGGGGATGATAATGTTGAAGAGATTGCTACAACTATGGAACGCGGAATTTCCTATGCTCTGCAAGTTTTGAGGAAGTATAATGCTAACCAATTCTTCGCAGTCAAAGAAAGCATTGTCACCGATACTGACCAGGCTGTCTGGGAGAGATACAGCAGTGAGATTTGAGCAACCACTGAACGCGTCAATTTCAATGTCAGTTACTCCATTTGGGAGCACGACGCTGGTTATGGCAGTATTGTTTTGGAAGGCGCCTGCTCCTATAGTTGTAACTGGAGAAGCACCGAGGTTTGGCGGGATGAATATCGCTCCGCCACTACCTGTATAACCTGTGATAGTGACCTCTCCATCTGATTCAACGAAAGTATAATCTATTACCGTAGTAAGTGTCTGGCCGGGATTCGTGAAGAGAAATGCGATATCGGATTCGGAAAGGGCACTTGAGTAGAGCTGCACATCATCGACAAGGCCCTCGTATGCATTTGTAGGTGTCGACCCGACTGTGGCTCCGCCGATGAGGAAGGATACCGTATTCTCCACCATGGCTGGGCTGGCGCGGGTGCCTTCGAGACTGCCATCCACGTAGATTTGCGTGTTTCCACCCGCCGTATAGACACCGACAACTTGGTGCCATGTGCCGTCGTTCACTGTAGTGGTCGAAAACGGAATGTTACTGCCACTGCCAGATGGATAAAAAGTGGCTTTGTTTGCAGCACCGCCGCCGCCTAGCGCATTTACTGCGAGTAAATAACCGTTGCTATGTCCGGTGAGATGTTTTCCCGCGATGACCGTATCGCCATTGGTTGTCGTGGTCTTGATCCATGCGACGATCGTGAAATTCCCTGAGGTGAAGCCCGGCACGGTGTTCCCCATGTTTACGAGGGAGTTCCCAGTATTGAGCAGATTGATCGCGTTCCCGGATATACCACCCGCCACAAAGGAGGCGCTGCCACTGAGTGTTCCATCAAAGCTCCCTGCAGAATCGGCGGCTGTCGTGCCATCGGTTTCATCAAACTTCCAATGAGCAACAGGAGATGGTAGTATTTCGACAGTTACGGTGTTGCTGTTGGTTGTTGTTCCAGAGAGGGCTTTCAACTGCACCCAGTAACTTGCGGTAAAGCTCAGAGCCGGTGTGGTATAGGACGTTCCGGTTGCGCCTGTGATAGGGTTGCTGGTGTCGCCACTCACTCCTTCATACCACTGAATCTCTGGAGTTGGATTTCCTAAAAACGATACATTTAGGGTGGCGGTATTCCCGGTAAAGATTGATTGATTTGATGGCTGGGAGGTTATCGTCGTAGGCTCATAGACTTGTGCAGGGTAATTTTCCCATGTGGGAGTGCTGAATCCGATGGCGTCACTGTCGTAATAGATGGTAAAACCGGTAGCGGTATTATCGAAAACATCATCTCCAATTATCGGTGCGTTTCCAAGGAAGCGCGCGGTTGTCAACATGGTGCAAGATTCAAAGGCACTGGAACCAATATTCGTCAAACCTGAGGGGAGTGTGATACTTGCAAGACTTGAGCAAAGTTGGAAAGCGCTTGTATCAATGCTTGTCACACCATCAGGAATAGTGATTTCCACTAGAGATGAGCACGATTTGAAAGCCTCGTTCCCTATAGTATCGAGGTTGTTTGGTAGAGTGACATCAGTAAGGCTAGTACAGCCGGAGAAGGTTTTTGTAGGAACGGACGTGAGACTATCCGGAAGTGTAATGGAGGTGAGAGCTGTGCACGAAAGGAATACATCTGTCCCCATCGAAGAGAGACCGTTTGGCAAAGTGACGCTCTCTAATTTTGAGCAGGCCTGAAATAATCTCGCCCCTAAGGTGTCCACATTGTTTGGAATCGTGATACTCGTCAGTTCGATACAAAAACTAAAGGCACCAGCATTGATGGTCACTACACTTTCAGGAATAGTAATGTCAGTTAGCCCGCTGCATGCTTGAAATAGGTTGGATGGGATTATTTCCAGTCCGCTTGGCAAGTTAGCCTCCGTTAGTGAGGAACAATTGAGGAAAGCGCTAGGCCCGATCGTTACGACACTGTCAGGGATCGTGATACTGCTTAGAGATCGGCAGGCATTGAAAGCGCTGTTTCCTATGCTAAGGAGTCCGTCCGGCAAAATCACGTTGTCTAGGTCGTCACAGATAAAAAAGGCGGAGTTTCCGATGTTGGTGAGCCCGGCCGGGAAGTTGATACTGGTAAGTTTCAAGCAACCACGAAACGCAGCTACTTCGATGCTCGTAATACTCGCAGGCAAAGTAACAGCCGTGATGTTACTTTCGTCTCGAAAAGCATTAGCACCGATTACCGTGACCGGGAGTCCGTCGAGTGTCGCAGGCACTGTCACCACTTCGCTATCGCCAATATATTCGGTGATCATGACCTCACCTTCATCACTGCTGAAAGTGAATTCCAAAGGGGCCACAGTCACAGTGGCCGTGTCGCTATTGATGAGGTTTCCAAAAAAGTCGGTCACCTGAACCCAGTAGCTAGTCGTGGAAGTCAGAGCCGGAGTGGTGAAAGATGTGTCGGTAGCTCCAGGAATCGGGTTGGAAGTATCCCCGCTGTTTCCCTGATACCATTGGATGGAGGGAACGGGATTACCTGATATGGAAATCGTTAGTGTTGTGGCCGTCCCTTCGAAGGTCGACTCGTCGGCTGGTTGGCTCGTTATGGCTGCCGGGCTTGCCTGTGAGGCGGGTATGCCTTCCCACGTTGGGGTTGTGAAGCCGGTGCTGGTTTCTGAGAAAATTAAGGCTAATTCAGGTGCCGTATCGATAAATAGGAAACTCCCGGTGGCTGGCGCATTCCCGTCAAAGAAAATAAATTTCAATGAACTGGAAGACCGGAAGGCATTGTTACCTATGAAAGTCACATTGGCTGGGATTACGATAATTTCCAATGCCGTGCATGAGCGAAATACGCTGGGCTCGATTCTTTCTAAACCGGATGGTAGGCTAATATTTGTAAGCCCGGTGCATGAGGAAAAAGCGCTATTTCCAATCTCCGTTACGCTTTCAGGAATGACGATGCTGGTCAGCCCGCTGCAGTTGAAAAAGGCGAAGTTTCCGATGCTTTCCAGATTTTCCGGGAGAGTGATTCCAGCCAGAGAAGTGCAGGAACTGAACGCATCGTTCCCCATGCTAATGAGGCTGTCGGGCAGAAGAACTGATGTCATTTGGGAACAACCGCCAAATGCGAAATTCTCAATGCTCGTGACTCCTTCGGGAATCTCAATGCTGGTAATTTCAGTCTGGTTTGAGAATGCATTGGAGCCGATAGTGGTCACCGGATTCCCATCGTAGGTTTGAGGGATTACGACGTCTCCGCCTGTTCCATAATAGCGAGTGACGGTGACCTCTCCACCATTGGTTTCATAAGTGAATTCTGGTGCTGGATTGTTAACCGTGATTGAATCTGAGGAGGTCGCTCCGTCATTGTCGGTAACTGTGAGTGTGAGTTCGCTTTCACCATAGGGGAATGAGACGTCCACGATATCCCCGGAAGCAGTGTTTTCTCCGTCATCCCACTCCCACTCATAGCTAACGATCGTGCCGTCCGGGTCGGAAGATCCGCTGCCATCCAATGTGATCGTGCCCTCGTTCGGGTCGAGAATTTGAAAATCCGCCACAGGGCAGGGGGGCTGGTTTGAAAGTGGCTGACCGGGATTCTCGAAGAGAAATGTGATATCGTTTTGAGAAAGGGCACTTGAGTAGAGCTGCACATCATCGACCAAGCCCTCATATTGATTCGAAGGGGTCGTTCCAATGGTGATGCCACCGATGAGGAAATCCGCTGTGTTCCCCGCCATGACGGGGCTGGAGCGGGTGCCCTCGAGGACTCCATCCACATATACCTGGGCGTCTCCACCCGCCGTATAGACACCGACGACCTGATGCCATGTGTCGTCGTTCACCGTGGTGGTGGAAAACGGAATGTTGTTGCCTTGGCCGGTTGGATAGAAGGTGGCTTTGTTTGCAGCACCACCGCCACCCAGCGTATTCACTCCGAGAATATAACCGCTGTGATTTCCGGAGAGATGTTTACCCGCGTAGATCGCATCGCCATTGGTTGCCGTGGTCTTGATCCATGAGACGATCGTAAAATCCCCTGAGGTGAAGCCCGGCACGGTGTTCCCCATATTTACCAGGGCGCTCCCGGAATTGAACAACTGGATCGCGTTCCCTGAAATGCCGTCTGTCACAAAACCGGCGCTGCCACTGAGAGTGCCATCGAAGCTCCCTGCTGAATCGGCGGCTGTCGTGCCAGTGGTTTCATCAAACTTCCAATGAGCAACCGGAGAAGGTAGCGAGTTGGTTTCAGGGAGTTCCGCCTTGGCTAAATAGGTGGAAGCTTGATCACCCGCCGTGGTAAACTCACCGCCGACATAGAGGTCGTCACCTGAAACTGCCAATGCGTTTACAGTATCGTTGAGTCCCGTCCCGAGGGGAGTCCATGAAACTCCGTTCCACTTGGCGATATTCCTCACCGAGACACCGCCCGCAGATGAGAAACCACCTCCCGCATAAAGATCGCTGTCTGAAATCGTCAATGCTTCGGCGATGCCGCTCAGCCCTGTTCCAAGAGCAGTCCAGGAACTTCCATCCCACTTGGCGATGCGGGCAGCAGATACTCCATCCGCAGTGGTGAAATTCCCTGCTGCGTAGAGGTCTGCGCCAGATGAAACCAGCGAACTCACATATCCGCTCATTCCGGTTCCAAGAGAAGCCCAAGAAGCCCCGTCCCACTTCGCAATGCGGTTGACCGTCACTCCACCCGCTGTGATGAAATTGCCTCCCACGTAGAGATCGCTTCCCGAAACTGCCAGCGCGTTAGCTGAGTTGTCTACTCCACTACCCAAGGCATTCCAAGTAGTTCCATCCCACTTGGCGATACGATCGGCACTGATTCCCCCGGCTGTAGTGAAAGAACCTGCTGCGTAAAGATCGCTGCCTGAAGCCGCCAATGCCTTCACTGTGCTGTTCAGGCCTGTGCCCAGTGCGGACCAAGAGGTTCCATCCCACTTTGCAATTCGATTGGCGGAGTTTCCACCGGCTGTGAAAAACAAACCTCCCGCATAAAGATCGCTCCCTGAGACGGCCAAGGCGTTGACAGTGCCGCCAAGGCCATCTCCGAGAGGTGACCAAGTGCTTCCATCCCACTTCGCAATTCGATTTGCCGATATACCACCTGCAGTTGTGAACTTACCTGCTACGTAAAGATCGCTGTCCAAAACTACTACGGCGTTGACGTTGTCGTTGATCCCCGAATCCGTT
The DNA here is from genome assembly GCA_051252155.1 of Luteolibacter sp. GTDB lineage: Bacteria > Verrucomicrobiota > Verrucomicrobiia > Verrucomicrobiales > Akkermansiaceae > Luteolibacter. Next base: position 97,047 of record JBPOGB010000001.1, read on the forward strand.
CCTAAAGCACTCCAAAAAGTTCCATTCCATTTGGCGATCCCACTGGACACTATCCCACCTGCGGTAGTGAATTCTCCCCCTGCATAGAGGTCGCTGCCTGAGATTGTGATCGTTCTTACGTCATCATTTGTGCCTACGCCGAGAGAAGACCAAGAAGTTCCATCCCACTTGGCGATGCGGTTGACAATTCCTCCTCCTGCTACATGGAAAAATCCACCGGCATAAAGGTCAGTGCCTGAAGTTTCTAGAGTATAGACATGGCTGTTCACCCCACTACCTAGAGGTGACCATGAGGTACCGTCCCACTTTGCAATGAAGTTGGCTGTCACTAAACCAGCTGTTGTGAAAGTTCCTCCCGCGTATAAGTCAGTTCCCGAGACCGCTAAGGAAGAAATGCTATTGTTCATTCCATTTCCTAGTGCGCTCCAAGAAGTTCCATCCCACTTGGCGATGCGGTTGGCCGTGGTTCCTCCTGCTGTTGTGAAAGTCCCTCCCGCATAAAGATCACTGCCTGATACCGTCAAAGCGTTGACCGTGCTGCCAAGTCCGGTTCCGAGAGGAGACCATGAAGTTCCATCCCATTTTGCGATGCGGTTAGCAGAGTTTCCACCCGCTATGGTAAAAGTTCCTCCAGCGTATAGGTCACTGCCCATGGCCGTGATGGCGAAGACTGTGACGCCGCCATTAAGGCCGGATCCGAGGGGAGACCATGAAGTTCCATCCCATTTGGCAATTCGATTGACTGCTACACCACCTGCATCGGTGAACTGACCTGCTGCGTAGAGATCGCTTCCAATGAAAGTGAGTGAGTAGACTCTACCGTTTACACCGTTTTCAAGATTATCCCATGAAGATCCATTCCACATTGCAATGTTGTTCACGACTTCGTCACCGGCAGTGGTAAAGTCTCCTGCAATGTATAGATTGCCCGAACCATCGATCACTGAATCGTAAACAATTCCATCCGTGCCAGCAAAGACACCGAAGCTTATCCAATTATTATCGCTGAACGTGGGGTCGATCCTGACCGGGTAAATCGCTTCGGAATCATCTACATGTAGAGCGATAGAGTCGGCAAGGACTTCCATGCGAGCGGTGAGTTCTTTGCCATCGGCATCCACAACATGGAGCCTGTGATATCTGATTTCACGTCCCGATCCCGCAATTGTGAGGCGGGCACCATCGGCTAAGGGCTCTATACTTGCTCCGGCGATTTCCAGATTTACCGTCAATTCACCCTCTCCTTGAGGGCGATTGAGAACGAGAAAATCCTGACGTATGCCGTCCACATTGGCGCTGTATTCCTCAGTCAACCCGGGACGGGTGAAGCGAACGAGCTCTCCATCCACCTCCACATGGCCGTTCTGAGGCAAGAAAACCATGTTCTGCGAGTCGCTAGCCCTACCCACTGATGTGGCGAGCACACGGAACCGTTCTGAAGATGAATCGTCAGCCGTGGAACTCAGCCAGAGGCCTTCTGAGGTCACTTCAGCTTCCAGTTTCTGGAAAATACAGCGGATTTTCGCTCCAGAATCTGTGGATGAGACAGAAAGCCCATCTCCGGAATAGTCGGCTGTAGCAGCTGATCCAATCTCCGACCATGGGATCGATTCGGATTGTGCCGGGTTCTGTGTGGCAATTGGCTCCGTGGCTGTGTCTGCTTCTGTGCCAGCAGTAAGTCTGCAGGTGAATATACACAAAGCCATGAGACTTCCACAGCAAGAGCGTATGAAGAGATGGATATCCATAGGATAGGGGAAAGTAGGTGAAGTATAACGCAGGAAGGGAGGAATCCGTTGTTTTTTCGATGATTTATCCGTTTCTACGAAAAATTAGGCCAATTGAGCAATTCTAAATACATATACACCAATGCTTAGCTTGGTATGCGTTGGGGAGATTTGCTTCTGAGTGGCGATGAAAATACGTTACTTAATATATTGATATTATAAATGTAAATATAATCAATATTACTTAAATATAAGTCTGTGCTTACTTTTCTTTGAGAGCAACGATACCGTCAGGCATTGGCTCGCCACTGTTCAGCTTATCGATGAAATACCTTGATGAGCCGTCTCCATTATCACCTCTCACCTTATTGACCGCGGTGAAGAGTTCCAGGGCGCGTTTCCGGTTGTTTTGTTCAAGCGTCTCGAAAGCCTCGCGATACATGGCAATCCATTCCGGCTCCGGGCCGGCAGGGCCGATCAATTCGTAAACGTCCACATGATCTTTTTTCCCCTTCACACAGAATTTACCAACAAGGCGGGTGATGAATTCACCATCGATATGTTTTTGGATCGATCCACTCATTAGGATGCTGGTATCGAAAATTTTATTGATGCCCTCAAGGCGAGCGGAAAGGTTCACAGCGTCTCCGATTAAGGTGTAATCCACGCGCTTAGAGCTACCCAAGTTGCCGGCGACAACCTCGCCGGAGTGGATGCCGATACGAGTCCTGATATTGTGACCGTCCACCACCAGTTTGTCATTCTGGTTCAGCTCCCATGCTGCTCGAACCGCCTTGATCGGTGCTTCTGGGTCATTGATTGGCGCACCCCAGGCGGCAAAAATCGCATCGCCGATGTACTTGATGATGACCCCGTCGTGATCGAAAATACTTCCGGTCGTGCGCTCGAAATATCCATTCAAGGTATCAACAATACGCTCTGGATCACCAACGCGCTCGCACATGTCGGTAAAGCCTTCAAGGTCGGTGAACATCATCGCAGCTTGGATTTTCTCTCCACCCAAGTTTGTGCTGAATCCTTCTTCAGTGAGCCGATCGAGCATCTGCGGGGAAAGGTACTTGGCGAATGCCTCACGGATTGCCTCCTGTTCAGCAGAAAGTTTCTTTCGGAAGAAGCGCTCGATATAAAAGTGCGATGCGCCTCCCCAACTTAATGCGACGGGGACTTGAAGGAATGCGACGACACTCCACGCAAACCAGAACTTTGCTTCATGCATCGCCACGAACGCCGCAGCGATCAAAAGGACAATAGTAATAAGTGCAACGAGAACACCACGCAGAGGTCTGAGGTATGAAAAGCCGAATCCTGCAATCAACCCAGCAAGGCAGATCAAAATTGTATCAAAGCGATCAGATGAACGTGTTAGCCAGTTTCCTCGCAAGAGGTTTGCTAAGCTGTTTGCCTGAATTTCTACACCGCTCAGCCATTGCAATTTTCCATTGCGATCGAATCGATGAAAAGGAGATGAGAATAAATCCAATCCAAGCTCTTCACCCACAATTCCAGGGTAAGCACCCACAACTACGACCTTGTCTTGTAGAAAACTTGGGACATCGTCTCGCATTAATTCGGACGCTTTGAAAGAGGCTATCGGTGGAGGATCACGGTCGTCCGGGTCTTTTTGTTTTTTAGGGGGAGAGCCTGCGTAGTTGATCCATTTTTCAGATAACCTGTTGCTCTCTTCAATTGGGCCGCCGAGAGCGAGTGCTGCCTTCCACGAGAGTCCGGGCTCATCTGGGGTGCCAACAGGCAACTTTCGAACTACGTAATTCTTATCGTGAACCAAGGCGACTAGCCCGAAGTCATCCGCAGCCATGAGCAATTGATCAGTAGGCGGTATTAAGCGTTCGCCAATTGCTCCAGTCTGCTCGAACATCTCCCTGCCGCAGGCGAGAAAGACCGAACGTTGACGAGCCCCCGGTATAGGATCCCAGTTTTCATCAACTCCACGGAATCTCAGCATAGCCGCCGCAAACTCACGGTCGACTTCCGGATCTTTCGATGGTCTATCGAAAATCAAATCATAGACCACCGCCTTCGCACCGAATTCGTTCAGTCGATCAAGAATAACGGCTTGATTGCTGCGGTCTAAGGCTTCGCCATCGAGCTCATCTAGATAAACGATTCTGACATCATTTGCCTGGCCGCCACTATGTGCCAAGTAGGGTATATCGTAACTCAGCGACCAAAGTGATCCGCTCATTTTCGTAAGCGCAAGGTATCCAGCCACGACCGTCAGGCTTATCCCGATGACAGCTGAGATTAACCGAATACGTTGTTCGGCTTTTTTCGCCTGTTGTTGGAGAGTCGCCATGAGATCTAGAAGCTAAACCGGCACCTGATCACAGCAGTCCGGTCGCGTGCGATATTTCCATAAGGACTCAGTGGGCTGAGTTGAAAATCAGAATCCGCGATGTTCATCACACCTGCGCTGACTTCGCATAGGTTGTTGTTGAACCGGTATCCGACGAGCGCGTTGAATTGCCAAAAGTCATCGCCATCACGAGGTGTGGCACCTGGAGCCAAACCATTCGGGTCGTCGTCTAAATCCTGCAAATACCAGTTTGCTTCCACAGACGCGAACAGCCCTGAAGGTGAGTTCCAGTGCGCATTCAACATAACCTCGTGTAGTGTTGCCTCATTTTTAATGTTCGCGAATGGCGTGCCCGATGCCACGAGTTCCGGAAACTGTGTTCTCAGGCTAGATCTAGTCAGCCGGTAGCCGCCTCCGATAGCAAACTCGTTTCCGATCAACTGGTTCAATGTGAAGCCGACAGCAACCTCTCTATAGTCGAGGCGCTGTGATGTGCTATCTGGGAAAAAGGCCGGGCTTATCGGAAAGACTCCAGAGTCGTATCCTGTGAATGCACCGATCGTGCGATCCACATCCTGCTCGATGACGCTCGCCGTTGCGCTCCACCATGTCCGAGTCGGTAGACTGCCCTCAAAACTGATTCCCCAGATCTTATAGAGCGGTGTCTCTACGGAGCCTGCGATCGATTCGGAAATGACCGTCCGGTAAGCTTGGTTGAAGCCAGCGAGTTGCACAGGCTCGAGCCTGACACTTTCATCAAAAGTCACACCACCCATACCTTCGGTATAAACTCCGCGCATCGTGAAGCGACGTGATGGCGAATAGGTGAAACCGAATTTTCCGGATAGTTTCTCATCCTCTTTTTCAAGGTCGTTCACAGGTGGATTTCGGAAGTTGTCAGGGTGTATGATCTTGTCCCACGAGAACCCACCGATCAGGGTTAATTCAGGTGTTACGTCCCAGTAATCGTATCCATAAAGCGATATACGTTGAAAATCGACTTTCGTCCTCGTGAGGGAGGCTGGTGTTGAAAATCCGCCTATGAAATTGGGTCGAATAAGCGTGAGCCGATTCTCGGTCTCGAAGGTTCCTTCCTGCAATCTCGCTCCAGCGACGATCAAGTTGTGATCCGTGTCTAGAATGTGTTGAGCCTCGGCTGTGTAGATTTCAAATGAGCGTCGTGTTTCGAATTGGAACGCTGCTGTGCCTACGTCCACCACGTCTCCCTGCCCGAGAAACGGTTGAATCGCATTTAGCAAAGCATCTGAATATACCAACGACCCAGCATTAGGCTGGCCAAAGGGGATCTCAAATACCGAAGGCGGCACAGCGTTAGTCAACGCGGGATCAGTGAACGCGTCGAATAAACCAACTGTTTGGACGAAGCCTGGGCGCAGTCCCGCGCTGTCGCGCTCAATAAGTAATTGCTGTGCAGATGAATCGGTCAGGAGCTGATCCGCACTCAGTCGGCCAACCAGCACCAAGGTATGAGAGCCAGGTTTCCAGCGATGATTCCAGCCAGCTAATAGCAATCCAGGTTCCTGCGATTCCTCGAAGTTTACCCCTGGTGCCAGTGGTTGATTGTCGAAGGTTTCGAAGTTGTCGCCACTTTGTTGGTCCGCCCATTTTCCGAGGAAATAGAACACGTCATCTGGAGTCGGCTGCCACTTGAATTGCCCGTATAGTTCTTTGAGATCGGCCTCCGAATTGAAACGGTCGCCCGTATCGTTTCGATAGTAAGCATCGAGGCCGTAGCTCACATCGCCTGTAGTTCCGAAAATAGACGCGTTCGTTCTGATTTCCTCATTGCTCCGCCATTCGGATGAAAAACTCGCGCCAATACCGTCTTCTTCCAGTAATTTTGAATACTCCTGTTGCGAAACGAATTGTGAAAGCGGGCCACCGCCGACTGGAGCCAACAGGTTGGAGAGGAGTAACTCATTGAACCAAGGCGTCTCGAAGCGCAGTGCGATTCGCTTAGGATCGCGGAGTGCATCAAAGGAGTTGGCTAGGAAAAGGTGTGCCGAGGGGTTGGTGTAATCGCTCTCAACCGCACGGGTTGCCTCTCTAACAGCAACGTCTTGCATGCCAGCGTTTTGGTAAATTCGTGCCAGGTTAGCACCGCGCACCGCTCTGTCCTGATCGAGCAATTGCTTGGAACGGTAAACCCTGCGGTTGTCGTTCAACTCGATGGATTTTTCCAAATCCGTGATCGCCTCGTTTGTCCGGTTCTGGCGTTGCAATTCAAGGGCAGAATAGAGCAGGGGAGTCGGGTCGTTCGGATCGAGGCGTCTGGCAAGATCCAGATCCTTGCGAGCATCAACCGGCTTTCCTTCCTTGCTGAATGCCTTACCGAGGTAGCTGTGGAAAAATGAAACCGTTGGCTCAACGGTGGCCGCTGTCTGTAGATCAGAGCGACCTTCTTCAAGAAAGCCACGTTTGATTTTTGTCAGACCCAGACCCAGCCATGCGTTACCCAGCGCTCCGTCCAGGCGCACAGCTTCTTCGAAAGAACTCCTCGCCTCTTCGATTTCATTATCTGCACTCAGCACAAAGCCTTTCAAAGCATGTGCCTGAGCATTACTTGGAGTGAGATCTAGTGCAGAGTTCAGCGCCTTCGTTGCTTGTTTGGTTCTGGAAAATGAAAACTCCATTTCCGCCAAACGAGTCCAAGTGTAGCCGTTCTCCGGAGCTAGTTCCGTGGCCAATTGTGCGGCTTTTCTCGCACCTATGAGATCTGATCGCGATTGCAAATAATAACTCTCAGCAAGGGCTTCTCCGGCTGTAGATATTGATGATATATTCCTTTCCTCAAGTTCGTTGAATTTTACCGCTGCAATCATTCGTTCGATGGCTCTCCGCCCCGGATCATTTGCGGCGATGCCTGCTAGTGCTTCATTTGCCTCATCGACACGTCCGACAGCTAATAGCACTCCAGCACGATAGAGCTTTCCTCCTGAGCTTGAAGCAGCACCGGCAGGATATTTCTCAAGCGCTCCCAACAAGTCACCCGATCGATATGCTTCCAGAGACTTCGTAGCAGCATTTCGGTCTACTGCACTCATCTGTAGCTCAGATGGATCCAATACTGCTGGGTAGTAGAGTGCCCATTGCAGAAGGTTCGTTGTTACAATGGCTGCCGTTCTTCTGGGTGCCTGTCCCGGTAGCGCTTCGCCTGCTTCGCCTGCTTCCAGAACCAGCTTGCCCTGAGGGTTTTCTAATTCCACTTGCCCCTCAAGAACCTGAAATTTGGAAAGCCCATCTTCAGTGACTTGCACATATAGCTGCGTGCCACGCATCGCGCCGTTGGCGGCGGGTGTGGTGATATCAATCTCTCCGTTCTTTTCCCGGCTGAAAATAAACGCCGCACCACCTTTGATATCGAGCCGTGATTCGTCGTCTGAAAATAAAGCTTTCGTCAGTTGGATCGTCGTAAACTGCTCCAGCCGCATCGTGTAGAGGTCGGTGAGCCGCATCGTCGCCCGGCTCCGCTGCCTTGTTCGAATCCGGTCTCCTACGGCAAGAGATTGATCTTTTTTCGCTGTAGACCAGCCACCACTACTGCCCTTCGCTGTTTGTACGATATTCTCAACTGCCAAGACTTTGGCATCCTGAGCCCCAGCTAGAGTGAGAGTTGTTAGCCATGCTAACACAAGAAAACTGAAACGTAGCATTAGGTGAATTATTCGGAAAAGTGGGGGCAGAAGGATCAACGATACCTTCAGAATTGATTGAATAATTCATTATCAGGAGCGACCTTTTCCATCAAGTTGAATAGTCCTATAGCTGGACGTGGAACATTTAGGGATTGGTAACGTCGATTCGAAAAATGTATCCATGACGCATCATATAAGTTCTTTATTCTCTCTCTCTAATTCACCGAATTTACTTCGCGCCATTTCTGGGGAGAGGCTCCTATTTCGCGTACGAAACAACGGTGGAGATTCCTGCTGTTGCCAAATCCGCAATCCTGCGCGACCTGCTCGATTTTCAAACTTTGATCCTCTAGTGCTTTTTTCGCGGCATCAATACGGACGTAGAGAAGGTGTTTTGCTGGAGTGCGCCGAAGTTCCTTCGAGAAGGCATAGTGCAGGGAACGAGGTGACATTTTTGCTTCAGCGGAAATATCCTCGACCCCGATATTGTGGGTATAGTTTTCCGCGATGAAACGAACGGCCTTTTCGATGCCAGAATGAGAGACTGATAGCGAATCAGAGCTTCGTCGCATCACAATACCTCGCAGGGGAACCGTGATGGGGTTTGCGGGACGTTCAGTTCCCTTCATTAATCCATCTAGCAATTCAGCAGCTCGATAAGCAATTTCACCGAAGTTTAGATCGATACTGGAGATGGGGACGGGCGAGCACTCACAGGCGAGTTCAATATTGCCAGCTCCGAGCACGGCGACGTCTTCCGGCACACGAAGCCCAATGTCTAAGCAGGCTTCGATGACCTCAGCGGCAAGGAGGTCGTCGAGGGCGAAGACGGCGAGTTGGGTCGGTAGTGCCTTGATCTCCTTTGCAAGGCGTTTGCGTCGTTCCTTCCAGACATTTGCAGGGTGGCCGCTGGGAGCGTCGAGATTCAGTAAGGTGCATTTTTGGCCTGCTTCCTCCAATACCGAAACAAAGCCCTCCCGCCTGTCCCTTTCTACCCGACCACGGGGGATGCCGATCCACGCGAAGTGGCGATAGCCTCTTTCCAGGAAATGCTTTGCCGCGAGCCGGCCGGCGCCGAGGTTGTCTTCCTCTACGGATGCTGCGTCGACATCCTGGTGGTTCGCGCCGAAGAGAACCGTCGGTTGTTTGGCGATCTGGTTACGGATGAATCCCGCTAGGCGAGGGACTTCGGTGTCGTTGACAAGCATGCCGTCGCCCGCCCAGCCGCTGGGATCGGCTGCCTCTAGCATGGAACGTGTCGCGAGGTGCCAGCTTGAGTCTCGCGCATACCGTCCGATCGCCTCGAAGAATCGTGGATCATACCAGCCGAGGGTCACGAGGACGCTGCGCTTGCGGTTTCGGGGTGATGTTCTATTTGCGTTAATTGTCTGATCAATTGCGCAAAGTGACTATTTACGCAATCTCAAACGATCTCTAATATCTGCACATCTTCGAAGGAAAACCCCAATTATCAAAAACCCTCTTGCCTTAGGTAGGCTGCGCCTGCAAAAAATCCTTTTGCTCCTTTGAATACAAAAGCTGAGACAACCCATTGATGAACGATATTGATATCACACGTGCCGCTCTGATCGCGCTTTCCCGCGAGCTGGGAGCTGAGCACAGGGATTTGGCCATTCTGGGAGAAGGAAATACCTCTGCTAGGGTTTCCGACGAAACTTTCCTCGTCAAAGCAAGCGGCTGTAGCTTGGGAACACTTGGGGCGGATGACCTCGTCGAATGCAGGTTCGAGCCGTTGCTTGCCATGCTGGATCGCACCGATCTCACCGATGAGGCAATTGATGGCGAGCTTTATGACTGTCGCGTCGATAAGAATGCGAAGAAGCCTTCCGTCGAAGCCCTTTTTCACGCCTATCTTCTTAGCCTTCCGGGTATCAACTTCGCTGGCCACACGCACAGCGTCAACGTGAACCAGATCCTGTGCTCAGGACGTGGCAGAGACTTCGCTACGAAAAAGCTCTTCCCTGATGAGATCGTCTGCTGTGGCCCAGAGTCGGTCTTCGTGCCTTACACAGATCCTGGATTGAAACTCTCGCAGATCATCCGCACAGAAACCCAGAAGCTCATTGAGAGACGCGGAACGCTACCGCGCGTCATCCTGCTGGATAACCATGGCATCATTACTCTCGGCGGATCCACCTTCGCGGTTACTGCCGCGATGCTCATGGCAAAAAAATCCGCTGACATTTTCGTTGGAGCCGCTGCACTAGGTGGCCCCAATTTCCTAACTGAAGAAGAAGTGGATCGCATTGCGAACCGTACCGATGAACACTACCGACAAAGAGCCCTTAAACTGTGAGCGAACGTAACTTTATAGCATGCGACCTTGGAGCCGAAAGCGGCCGGGTCATTTTAGGAAACCTCAGTGGTGGGAAACTCACCTACGATGAACTTCATCGTTTCCCCACCGGGGCTACGCGTATCGGCGGCTCGCTGCGCTGGAATATCCTTCGAATTTTCGAGGAACTGAAAAAAGGCCTACGCAAGGTCGCGGATACGGAGAAGCCCGTAGCTAGCGTCAGTGTTGATTCGTGGGGTGTGGACTATGTGCTTTTCAACGCGAAGCAACCGATGCTGGCGATCCCTCACCAATACCGCGACTCACGCACCGACAAGGTCTACAATGCAGCTATTGAAAAGGCCGGAGCGGAAAAGATTTTCTCTGAAACCGGTCTTCAGTTCATGTCGATCAACACGCTGTTCCAGCTTGTTTCCGAAGTGCAGGAGAATCCTGAGCTTCTGGATATCGCGGACAATTTCCTGACCATTGCCGATTACGTGAACTACCTGTTCAGCGGTGCGGTGAAAGAAGAGCAAAGCCTCGCCAGTACCACGCAGGTTTATAATCCAGTCACACAAGATTGGTCGAAAGAGCTCATCGATGTCTTCGGGTTTCCGGAGAAAATTTTCCCTGAGATCGTTCCTTCTGGTACGGTCATCGGCAAACTCCTTCCCGAGCTTCAGGACGAGACGAAACTCTCTGAGATCGATGTCGTAGCGTCCTGCTCGCATGATACTGGAGCTGCCGTAGCTGCTGTCCCGGCGGAAGGTGAGGACTGGGCTTTCCTCAGTTCCGGCACTTGGTCGCTGATCGGTGTGGAACTTCCTTCACCTCTCATCAACGAGGATGTCCGTGCGCACAATTTTACCAACGAAGGTGGCTTTGGTGGCACGACGCGTTTCCTTAAGAATATCGTAGGTCTCTGGCTGCTGCAGGAATCCCGCCGCGCGTGGACCAATGCCGGCAAAGAGTTCGAATACGCGACCATCATGAAAATGGCAGAAGAATCGGAGCCATTCAGATCGTTAATCGATCCCCGCGACCCTCGCTTCGTCGCTCCGTCCGATATGCCGGAGGCCATCGCATCCTACTGCCGTGAGTCTGGCCAGGTTGAGCCGGAAACCCCAGGTCAGATCGCACGTTGTGTCCTGGAAAGCCTCGCGCTTCTCTATCACGGCATGCTCGGTGAGATCGAGGAACTCACTGGAAGGACAATCAACCGACTTCACATCGTCGGAGGTGGTAGCCAAGGTAAGCTTCTCAACCAGCTTGCAGCAAATGCCACCGGACGCACCGTCTTCGCTGGCCCTGTCGAGGCGACGGCCATCGGTAATATCCTCATCCAAGCAGTTGCCCTAGGCGATCTGGATTCATTAGGCGCTCTTCGCGACGTTGTGAAAGCATCTTTCCCCATTGATAAATACGAACCTCAGGAACAGGTAAAATGGCAGGAAGCTATCGCACGTTTCGAAAATCTCAAAATATCCCAATAGAAATTCACATGAAGAACCTCCCAAAAATCGGCATCCGTCCGACCATCGATGGCCGCCTCGGCGGTGTCCGCGAGTCTCTTGAAGACTCCACCATGGCTCTCGCCGAGTCCGTGGCGAAACTTATCTCTGAAACTCTCCGATATTCTACTGGAGATGCAGTAGAATGCGTGATCGCAGATACTTGCATCGGTGGTGTGGCAGAGGCAGCTGCCTGTGCTGAGAAATTCCGCCGCGAAGGTGTTGGTGTCTCGCTCACCGTCACTTCATGCTGGTGCTACGGCTCCGAGACTATGGACATGGATCCGACCATCCCGAAAGCGGTTTGGGGTTTCAACGGAACCGAACGCCCCGGCGCAGTTTACCTAGCAGCAGTTCTCGCAGGTCATGCACAGAAAGGCCTTCCAGCCTTCGGTATCTACGGTCACGACGTCCAGGACGGCGGTACTAAGGAAATCCCTGAGGATGTCCGTGAAAAACTTCTCACCTTCTGCCGCGCCGGTCTCGCCGTCGCGACCATGCGTGGAAAAGCCTATCTCGCGATGGGTGGCACTTCCATGGGCATCGCTGGTTCGGTGGTTGATCCAGCGTTCTTCGAGACCTTCCTCGGTATGCGCGTTGAGTCTGTGGACATGACAGAGTTTGTCCGCCGCATCGACAAGGGCATCTATGACCACGCAGAGTATGACAAAGCCCTCGCATGGGTGAAAGCCAACTGCCCGGAAGGAAAGGACTACAACTCGGAAGAGACCAAGCGTGACCGTTCCGTGCTCGATAAGGAATGGGAGACCAACGTAAAGATGGCTCTCATCGCCCGCGACCTCATGGTGGGCAATCCGAAGCTTGCTGAGGCCGGCTACGGCGAGGAGGCACAAGGCCACCACGCGATTGCTTCCGGTTTCCAAGGCCAGCGCCAATGGACAGACCACTTCCCGAACGGAGACTTCATGGAGGCGATCCTTACCACTTCCTTCGACTGGAATGGCAAGCGTGCCCCTTACATGGTCGCTACCGAGAACGACGCATTGAACGCAGTTTCTATGCTCTTCGGAAATCTCCTTACCAACACTGCGCAGATCTTCGCTGACGTGAGGACTTACTGGAGCCCAGAAGCTGTGGAACGCGTGACCGGTCATAAGCTGACAGGCGACGCAGCAGGCGGTTTCCTCCACCTGATCAACTCCGGCCCGGCTGCCCTCGATGGCACTGGCCAACAGTCCATCGATGGCAAGACAGCGATGAAGCCTTTCTGGGAGATCACCGACGAAGAAGTCGATGCCTGCCTTAAAGCGACCACTTGGCACCCATCCATCACCGAGTATTTCCCAGGTGGCGGTATGTCCACTCGCTTCAAAACCAAAGGCGGAATGCCGATGACCATTTGCCGAATCAATCTGATCAAAGGTCTGGGGCCTGCGCTTCAAATCGCTGAGGGCATGACGATTGAGCTTCCTGAAGATGTTCATGACACCATCGATGAACGCACCAACGCGACTTGGCCGACCACTTGGTTTGTCCCTACGACGTCCGAAAACGGTGTCTTCCGCGATGTCTACTCCGTGATGAACGCATGGGGCGCGAACCACTGCGCGATGAGCTACGGCCACATCGGTGGGGATCTGATCGCTCTAGCATCCATGCTCCGCATCCCAGTTTACATGCACAACGTTTCCGAGGAAAAAGTCTTCCGCCCATCCGTTTGGAATGCCTTTGGCACTGCAGATGCAGAAGGAGCTGACTTCCGCGCTTGCGAAAACTTCGGCCCGCTCTACGGCCGCAAATAAGAATTACCATAGATGAAATACAACGAACATATCGAGAATCCCGATGTCGTCCTGATCGGCAGCGGAGTGATGTCTGCTAACCTCGGCGCGATGCTGAAAAAGCTCTCACCGGAGCTCAGTATCCAAGTCTACGAGGTCACTGACGACCTCGCCGAGGAAAGCTCGAACGGCTGGAACAACGCAGGAACAGGTCATGCCGGTATCTGTGAACTCAGCTACACCCCAGAGCGTGAAAAAGACGGCTCCGTCGATGTCTCGCGGGTGATCGGCATTTTCGAGCAGTTCGAGTATTCCAGACAATTCTGGGGCAGCTCCATCGCCGATGGCATGGTTGATAAGCCTACGGAGTTCATCAATCCAGTGCCTCACCTCAGCTTCGTGCACGGTGCAGACTGGGTGGATTTCCTCAAAGCCCGCTACGATGGGATGGCTGCACACCATTTCTTCTCTGATATGGAATACAGCACGGATCGCGATACCATCGGTTCGTGGTCTCCGCTCCTCACAGAGGGCAGGGGAGAAGTCCCGATCGCCGCTACGAAAATGGACGCTGGCACCGACGTGAACTTCGGTAACATTTCCCGCAAGCTCCTCGATTGGCTGTCCTCACAAGATGGTTGCGGAATCGCCTCCGGCCATCGCGTCACAGATATTACCAAGACCGCTACGGGCTGGGATTTGAAAATCAAAGACGCTGCCACAGGCCAGACTCGCACAAACTCCACGAAGTTCGTCTTCGTCGGTGCAGGTGGTGGAAGCCTCACGCTCCTTCAGAAAAGCGGTATCCCAGAGGCCAAGGGTCTCGGTGGATTCCCGATCGGCGGCCAGTGGCTGATTTGCGATACTCCTGAAATCGTAGAGAAACATCAGGCAAAAGTTTACGGCCAACCCGCCGAAGCTGCTCCGACCATGGCGGTTCCTCATCTCGATACCCGTATCCTTGATGGTAAGAAGACTCTGCTCTTTGGCCCCTTCGCGGCATGGACAACAAAGTTCCTTCATAAAAAAGGTAGCTTGATGGATCTCCCGTTTTCGGTGAAGCCGGACAACCTTGCTACGCTGGTTAAAATCGGCCTGACAAACCTTGATCTCGTAAAATACCTCCTGAAAGAGGGCACTCAGAGTATGGCTAGCCGCATCAAGACGATGCAGGTCTTCTATCCAGACGCAGATGCCAAGGATTGGAAGCTGATCGACGCAGGCATTCGCGTGCAGGCGATCAAGAAAACCGACGGCGAGGCCGGTATCGTTCATTACGGCACCGAGGTGCTCACCAATGCCGACCGCTCGATCTCCGCTCTTCTCGGTGCATCTCCTGGTGCTTCTGTATCAGTTCACATCGTGCTCGATGTCGTGAAGAAATGCTTCCCGGAGCTTCTCGAATCGGAAGAAGGCAAGGCTCGCATGAAGGCCATGATCCCAATCTGGGACGTGGACATCAAGAAGCCGGAAAACGCGGATTACTACCGCGAGACTGCCGCCAAAGCCACCGCACAACTCGGACTCTAAACCACTATGTTACGCGGCCTTTCACCTATCGTAGCTCCCGATCTGCTTACTGTCCTATGGCGTATGGGGCACGGCGATGAGATCATCCTCGCTGATGCCCATTTTCCCGGAGAGACTCTCAATCGCCGGGTCATCCGTGCGGATGGTCACAATATCGCCGATCTACTCGAGGGTATTATGCCGCTTTTCACACCTGACCAATATGTCGCACAACCGCTGGCAATGATGGCGGCGGTTATCGGCGATAAATTGGATCCTGCGGTGGAAGAGCGTTATCTTGTCCCGATTCGGAAAACTTGGCCGGATGTCGCTCCGGTTGAGCGTGTCGAACGCTTCGCCTTCTACGAGCGTGCAAAGTCCGCCTTCGCGGTTGTCATGACCGGTGAAACGGCGAAATACGGCAATATCATCCTGCGTAAAGGAGTAACTGAATCCTGATTTTTCGTAAAAAACCAAACCCATGAATTACAAAAGCCTTGGCAATTCGCCCACCTGTCTCGCTGCCGCGTTGGCGTTCTTATCTGCTATTTCAAGCACAGTCCTCGCTGGATCATTTGCGGATGATCTGGAATTCATGTCTGATCATACCGAGATCGTCTTGCTTGAGAAAGACGGCGCAGCAGTCGCGCTCGCTCCTGCTTATCAAGGCAGGGTCATGACCAGTGCCGTCGACAAAGAAGAAGGAGCTGGTTTTGGTTGGATTAACCGCCCAGTAATCGAGAAAGGCTTTCTCTCCGATGAGGAAAGAGAAGGTAAACTCGAGGAACATATCTATATTTTTGGTGGAGAAGAACGTTTTTGGCTCGGCCCCGAAGGTGGTCAGTATGCCTTGTTTTTTAAGCCCGAAACCAAATTTGAATTCTCAGATTGGACGACACCTCCTGCCATCGATACGGATGCCTTCGCAGTCGTAGAAAAATCAGCAGAATCGGCAACATTCAGCCACGAAACGGAACTGATCAACTACAGCGGAACGAAGTTCAAAGTAGGCATCGAGCGCACGGTAAAAATTCTCGGAGCTGATGATGCCACGGAATTACTCGGCGGAGATCTAGGAGAAGGCCTCACTGTGGTCGGCTACGAAACGGACAACGTGATCACCAATAACGGAGAGGATGCATGGAAGCCGGAAACAGGGCTTCTCTCCATCTGGATGCTTGGCATGTATAATCCTTCACCCACCACCACCGTGGTCATTCCCTTCGTGCAAGGGGATGAGGCTGAGCTTGGAGCTAAGGTTAAAGATGATTACTTCGGCAAGGTGCCAGAGGATTACCTCAAAGTTGAAGACGAAGTGCTTTTCTTTAGGGGCGACGGAACTCGCCGTGGCAAGATCGGCATCTCCCCTCAGCGCTCGAAAGGCATTGCAGGAAGCTACGATGCTGCAGGCAAGGTGCTCAATATCGTGACTTACAATGTCCAAGAAGCTCCCGAGGGTTTTGTGAACTCCGCATGGGAACTCCAGGAAAAGCCTTATGCTGGCGATGTCATCAATTCTTACAACGATGGCTCGCCTGAGCCAGGTGTTGCTCCATTGGGGCCATTCTACGAGCTTGAGACTTCATCTCCGGCAGCCGCACTGAAACCAGGTGGCACGATGCGCCATGTTCAACGCACTTACCACATTCAGGGTAGTGAAGAGTCACTAGATCCCATTGCTGTGAAGCTCTTGGGGGTTGGTATTGAGGAGATAAAAGGTAAATTTTAGGCATATCTTTCCAAGAAATCCTGTTTGAACACCCGTGAAATTACGGATTTCTCGGAAAAATGGATTTACACAAATCAATCCAAGGCTAATTTTTCAAAGATTCCTGTTTAGAAGTATTTCAAAAGTAGGGTTCTAAAGATCACGCGATTCTACTTCTAAAACCAACCCCAAAAAAATTAATGAGCATCCACGCACAACTCAGCGAAGAAGCCCAACAACGACTGGCAAAGCAGAAGCGGATCTCTACCATTTCCTCATTTCTCATCGCGATCATGACGATCGTCCTCATCGCTCTTGTCTTGGGCTTTTTCCTCCTGCCAAATCTAGGAAAAGAAGATGTCCAGATTGTGACTTACAAGTCGAACATGCAGGATGAAAACGAGCCTGTGGCGGAAAAGGTCAAAACAAACGTACAGCGCAAGCCAACAGCACCGTCTTCTTCTCCCGTTAAGACGATTGTAGCTTCTACGACGTCTCCCACTTCGATTCCTACCGTGGACGCAGTGGAAACTGTCGAGGCTTTGGAGTTTGGCGATGGTGATGATTTTGGAACGGGTTGGGGCGATGGAACTGACTTCGGTTCGGGTGGCGGAGCTTCCTTCTTTAATCAGAAAGTCAAAGCCTCACGCATCGCTTACGTGATCGACTACTCGCTTTCCATGAAACAGCTGAACCGCAACGAACTCATGCGTGAAGAGCTTACTAAATCCGTCAAAGGCATCAGCCCAGGAACACAGTATCAACTTATTTTCTTCGCCGGTCCATATTGGGTGGCTGGAGACCAGTTGATCCTCAAGGACAGATACGCGGCGACGATTAAAGGTCAGAATGGGAAGACATATGATTGGAAGGGTGGGAAGAAAAACGGGGCGAAAGACATGGCGAAATATGCGCCTGATTGGATGCCGATGAGTGAGGCCAATATCAAAAAATCAGTCAAACACATCAAGGATACCCCGCTGAATTTAGGAACTTCGTGGGCCGGTCCGCTGGAAATGGCCATGAGAATGAAACCCGCTCCGCAACTCATTTTCTTCATGACCGACGGACTCACCGGCGGAAATATCATGAAGCTCACCGACGATCTTGCGAAAGAAGCGAAGAAGAAAGGGATTATCATCAATACGGTCTCCCTGATCGAGCCTGCCGCAGAAGCTGCCATGTATAATCTGGCTAGTAAATCGGGCGGTGTTGCCACGCTTGTAGATAAAAGAGGCAAGTCCAAAGAAATCAAAAAGTAGATTTTGGGATAGCTGGTGTTGAGACTGATCTCGCCGAATTGCCGGTAATATATCGTATTTCCGCCAAAGAACGCGTCACCGCCAGGATTCTGGGGGTAGAAATGGATTTACACGTGAGGTATTGAGGCTAATTTTATCTAAGAAATCCAAATTGGAGTGCGTTACAGCCGTGCCAATGCAGTGCGCACAAAAGCACATCTCAATTACCCAATCTAAATCCCAATGAGTATCCACGCACAACTCAGTGAAGAAGCACAGCAACGTCTGGCTAAACAGAAAAGAGTCTCAACGATTTCCTCATTTCTCATCGCGGTCATGACGATCGTCCTCATCGCTCTAATCTTGGGCTTTTTCCTCCTGCCGAATCTAGGGAAAGACGATGTCCAGATTGTGACCTACAAGTCGAATATGGAGGATGAAACCGAGCCTGTGGCGGAAAAGGTCAAAACCAACGTCCAGCGCAAGCCAACGGCACCCTCCTCATCTCCTGTTAAAACGATCGTAGCTTCTACGACTTCTCCCACCTCGATTCCTACTGTGGATGCCGTTGAAACGGTAGAGGCATTGGAATTTGGTGATGGTGATGATTTTGGAACGGGTTGGGGCGATGGCACGGACTTCGGCTCCGGTGGCGGAGCTTCTTTCTTCAATCAGAAGGTCAAGGCCTCACGTATTGTCTATGTGATCGATTACTCTCGGTCGATGACCCGTTTGGGGCGTAATGAACTGATGAGGGAGGAACTCACCAAATCCGTCAAAGGCATCAGCCCCGGCACGCAATATCAGCTAATTTTCTTCTCTGGCCCGTATTGGGTGGCAGGTGATGAGTTGAAGCTCGTAAATCAATATGCAAACAGCATCAAGGGTCAGAACGGTAAGACCTACGATTGGAAAGGCGGAAAGGGTAACGGTAGGAGTGACATGGAAAGGTATAAGCCGGATTGGTTGCCAATGAGTGAGAGCAACGTCAAAAAATCAATCAAGGATATCAAGGATACGCCTCTTTCGCTTGGGACAAAGTGGGGTCCTCCGATTGAAATGGCGATGAGGATGGATCCTGCACCACAGCTCATATTTTTCATGACCGATGGGCTCGGAGGGAGCGTTGGAGATGTAGAAGATCTTGCCAAAGAGGCGAAGAAGAAGGGAATCATCATCAATACGATCTCCCTGATCGAACCTGCCGCAGAAGAGGCGATGTTTAACCTCGCTAGCAAGACCGGCGGAGTTGCCACCCTCGTTGACGAGAGAGGCAAGTCCAAAGAGATTAAGAGGTAGGCTCCTGCTGAGTTTGCTTTTTATACCGTGAGGCCTTGGATTCTCCGAGGCCTCTTTTTTTGTGCGATATCTTACGGCTTATGTAAGGAACAAGCGACTGGTGTAGTGGAAGTATGGTTGATCTTGGGATTACTGGATTATTTTCCTAATGATTCCAAATGGGTGCGCGTTACATCCATTAGAAGACGGTGCGTGTGTGTAATGCATGTCTCAAATTCCAAACCCATAAAATCAAATGAGCATCCACGCCCAAATCAGTGAAGAAGCCCAGCAGCGGTTGGCAAAACAAAAGAGAGTTTCCACGATCTCGTCGTTTCTTATCGCGATCATGTCGATCATCCTCGTAGCACTAGTTCTTGGCTATTTTATCCTGCCGAATATAGGAACAGTAGAGGATGAGACTTTAGTGGCTATCAAGTCACACATGGTAGATGTAAACGAGCCCGAGCCAGAAAAGGTCAAAATAAAAGTCGAACGCAAGCCAACAGCTATGTCTTCCTCGCCAGTTAAGACCCTCCTAGCTGTAAAAATCTCGCCGACTTCGATTCCTACTGTGAATGCCGTGGAACCAGTAGAATCACTTCAATTTGGCGAAGGCGATGGTTTTGGAACCAATTATGGCGATGGCACGGACTTTGGCCCCAGTGGTAGTGCGAAATTTTTCGGCCCAGCGGTCAGAGCTTCTCGAATTGTCTATGTGATCGACTATTCTCGGTCGATGACGCGCTTGGGTCGAAACGAATTGATGCGTGAGGAACTCACGAAATCCGTCAAAGGCATAGGCCCCGGCACTCAATATCAACTTATCTTCTTCGCCGGGCCTTACTGGGTAGCGGGGGATAAGCTAAAGCTCGTAAATAACTTCGCGAATACGATCGAGGGTCAAAATGGAAAGACTTACGATTGGAAAGGCGGGGAAAATAATGGGAGTAAAGATATGGCGAAATTTACTCCAGATTGGTTATCGATGAGCGAGAGCAATATTAGAAAATCCATCAAGGATATCAAAGATACGCCTCTGGCTCTTGGGACGAAATGGGGGCCACCACTTGAGATGGCCATGAGGATGAATCCTGTACCTCAGCTCATTTTCTTCATGACTGATGGAATAGGAGGGAATGTCGGAATGACTGATGACTTGGCTAAAGAGGCGAAGAGAAAGGGAATCGTGATCAATACCATCTCCCTGATCGAACCTGCGGCAGAAGAAGCGATGTATAACCTAGCAAGCAAGACCGGCGGAGTTGCCACCCTCGTTGACGAGAGAGGTAAATCCCAGAAAATCACTAGGTAGGCTAACTCCTAACGGAACGCCAAACCGGAGATTTTCCCCAGCGTCTCCAAGATCTTGCTGTGAGCTGCATCAACATCCTTCTGTTTCAATGTTCGTGAAGGGTCACGGTAAGTGAAGCGGTAGGCGATGGACTTGCGGTTTGCAGCGATCTTTTCTCCAGATGGATCGGTGAAAAGGTCGAAGCATTCGTAGGATACAAGAAGAGGTTCCTGCGCCTTACCGAGAGCTACTTCGATAGCAGAGTTTGGAGTTTCGAGGTCGAGTTCCATGGCAGCATCTCGGGTTGATCCTGGGAACTGTGGTAGTTCTTCGACTTGTGTGGATGCGTTGAGAAGTTTTCTAAGTTTTCCTAGATCCAATTCTGCGACGAAGACTGGATTTGGGAGATCTAGTGCACGCTCGCGAGAGAGCGACATGCGCGCGAAGATGCCGATGGTTTGGTCACCTGCCTTAATTTCGGAGGCGAGGGCGACGTTATCGCGTTCCTTGGGTTTCAGTGAGATACTGTGCCCCGGTAGAATAGCGGAAAGGATGGCTTTCGCATCGTAGAGGTCTGCTGGGCGGTCTTTGTTTGCCCATGCTGAGGGAGCCACGTTTCCGGAGACGAGGATGGCGAGGGTATCGCTTTCTTGATCCTTGGCTTTTCCACCACCTGCGTTTCTGAAAACTCTGCCCATCTCGAAAAGGCGCAGGGATTTTGCCTGCTGGCGAGCGTTGCGTTCTGCCGAGGCTACGAGACCAGGAACGATAGATGGACGCATAATGGCGTGGTCTTCGCTTAGCGGTGATTTTACTCGGATGAGATCACCATCCATCATGGGGCGAAGCGGCAGGATGTCTTGTAGCTGGCTGTCTGCAATAAGCTTGATGGTCTGGCACTCATAGAGGCCTAGAGCGGCAAGACGGCGGCGTAAGACCATGTCAGCATCATAGTCAGCATCGGTCTTGCTGGTAGGAACCAAGGTGGCTCGGAGCCGGGATGGGACGTTGTCGAGTCCGTGGACACGCGTGATTTCCTCCGCGAGATCGATGTGGCGGGTGAGATCCTGTCGGAAAGAAGGGATGCTCCAGTTTCCATCGGCAAGCTTTGTAAGGCCTAGGCGAGTGAGGATCTCTTCTGCGGCTTCGGTGGAAATGGAGTTGCCGAGGAGATGATGGAGTTTTTCCAGATCGAGAGCTACGGGAGCGGGTGGCTCGGGAAGGCTGCCTGCAGTTTGGGTGGCACCATCTTGAAGACTGCTTTCCATGAGGCTGATGGCCAGCAAGGCTGCGGGGAGGACTGCCTGTGGATCGGCTCCGCGCTCGAAGCGGTAGGATGAATCCGAAGATAGTGCGGTGCGTCGCGAAGTGCGGCGGATGCCTGAGGGTGCGAAATACGCAGACTCTAAGAGGATTGATGTTGTGGATTCCGTGACGCCGCTATCGAGTCCACCCATAACGCCTGCGAGTGCGAGGGCGGCGCCGGAGTCATCTGAAATAAGCAGATCTTCCGTGGTGAGGATGTGTTCACTTTCATCGAGAGCGATGAATTTTTCACCTTCGCTTGCGTAGCGAATAACGAGGGCTCCTGTGACTTTTGCCGCATCGAATGCGTGGAGCGGCTGTCCTGTTTCGTGGAGGACGTAGTTGGTGATGTCTACGATGTTGTTGATGGGGCGGAGACCAATCGCTTCGAGTCTTTCCTTTAACCAGTCTGGAGATTCTGTGACAGTGATTTTATCGATACGTGTGGCTGAGTAGAAAGGGCACGCTTCATTAGACTCAAGTTTGATGAAATCAGATGAGGCTTCAGTTGTGGCCGATTCTTGAATCGCCTTTGTAAGCAGTGGCGTCTTGAGCAATGTTGCTAGCTCACGACCCATGCCTGCGTGTGAAAGGAGGTCAGGGCGGTTTGGTGTGACTTCCAGTTCGAGGAGTGTGTCTGAATCGAAGAGGGTTTTCACGGGGACGCCGATAGGGGCGTCTTCGGGGAGAATGAGGAGTCCGTCTTCACCCTTTGGTAGACCGATTTCTTCTGCTGCCGCGAGCATGCCTTTGGACTCTGTGCCGCGCATTTTGGTTTCACCGATGACAAAGCCGCCGAGGTCTGCGCCAGGCAGACAGCAGGGAACTTTGTCACCTACTTTGTAGTTCTTCGCTCCGCAGACGATTTGGCGGAGTTCTCCTTCACCAGCATCGACTTGGGTGACCATGAGCTTGTCCGCATTCGGGTGCTGGACGGCTTCCATGATTTTGCCGACGACGATTTTTTCCGAGGCGATACCTTTGGTTACGATTCCTTCGACTTCTACGCCCGCGAAGGTGAAGAGGTCGGAAATTTCATCGATGGATTTTCCTGAGAGATCGAGATGAGTGGAGAGCCAGTTTAGTGAGATGTTCATGGAGAGAAAGAGATTTGAACCGCCAAGTTCGCTAAGTAAGAAAAGTTAAGATTCTTGGTAGTTATTGGCGATACGTTTGATGCTGGATTTGAAATAGGTGGTGTTGAAGTTGATGAGGAAGCCGAGAGTTTTTTTGGAAAGCTTCAGGTAGGTCATCAGTTGTGCCTGATGTTTTGGGATGATCTGATCGACGGCTTTGAGTTCGATGACGATGCAGTCATTGACGAGGAGGTCTATTCGGTAGCCTACTTCGATTGTATTTCCATCATAGAAAACAGGTTGCGACTTCTGCTTTTCTACAATCAGTCCCCGTTTCGTCAATTCATGAGCAAGACATGCTTCGTAAGCACTTTCTAGCAGCCCCGGCCCCAATTCCTGATGAACCTTAAAAGAGGCGTCCACCACTACAGCAGCAATCTCATCAACAGTTTTCATAGGACAGAAACTTTTCTTACTTAGCGAACTTGGCGGTTCAAATTTTTTAAGCGAACTGGGAGAGGAAGCGTGTGTCGTTTTCGATGAGGAGGCGGATGTCGCGGATGCCCCAGCGGATCATGGCGAGGCGATCAAGACCCATGCCGAAGGCGAAGCCGGTGACCTTTTCCGGATCGAGGGCGTTGTCTTTGCGTTTGTCGTTGATGGATTCGAACACTGCAGGATCGACCATGCCGCAGCCTGCGACTTCGATCCAACGAGGTGCTTGTCCTTTGATCTGGAGTTTTACGTCGATCTCGAAGGATGGCTCAGTGAATGGAAAGAAGTGTGGTCGGAAACGAACTTCGGTGGAGGTGCCGAACATTTCGCGGAAGAAGTATTCGAGAGTGCCTTTGAGATCCGGAAGAGTGACGTCGGTATCTACGAACAGACCTTCAAGTTGGTTGAAGACAGATAGGTGCGTGGCATCGATTTCATCGCGGCGGTAGGCGGAGCCGGGAGCGATGATGCGGATTGGTGGAGCTGCAGTTTCCATCGTGCGGATTTGCACGCTGGAGGTGTGGGTGCGGAGCAGTTTGCCAGAATTGAAATAGAATGTGTCTTTTTCGTTCCGTGCTGGGTGATCGGCGGGAGTGTTGAGTGCATCGAAGCAGTGGTATTCATCCTCGATCTCGGGGCCTTCTGCTAGGGCGAAGCCCATGCGGCGTAGGATCTGGGTAGCTTCGTCTCGGATTTGTGTAAGTGGGTGAAGACCTCCGGTGGGAAGGGCACGGGCGGGAAGTGTGAGATCGATGTCGGCGAGTGCTTCTTTGTCGGCGACTTCCTGAAGAGCTGCCTGTTTCTCCTCAATCGCTGAATTGATGGCAGTCCTTGCGGCATTGAGCGACTGGCCGAAGGCTGCTTTTTCCTCATTCGGGATGTTTTTGATGAGTGCGCCGGCGAGTGAGAGTGTGCCTTTTTTTCCGATGGAGGCGACGCGTGCGTCGTCGAGGCTACGCTCATCTGCGGCGGCAGCGATGAGTTCAAGGGCTTGGGACTGGATGGAGGCGATTTGCTCGTTCATGGGCGGGGGCAAGGGGATAGCCGAGAGAAAGGTGCGGGGCAAGAGTTTGGTTTGTAGTGAAATCGCCCGCCCTCAGAGCTTGCTGCTTGTTACCAAAGTATCGGGATGTTCGGCTTCATTGGGTATTTCCTCCTTAAAATTGTCAGTTTTATCAGAAATCCAAGAAACACCGTGCGAAAATTGGAGCACGGAACACAGTGTATACTTGAGAGACCCTGCCTTTGCCCAGAAGTTGCCGAAGCGAATTAATGGCGAAGGCGAGCATTTGATATCTCTTGCGGTATAAATGCGGCGGAGTCTTCGGTATGGATCAGCGAATTGGAAGATGCGAAGAAATTAGCGGTATCGGCTGAGAAATTCGCGAAGGGAGACACGAGTTACAACGGCGTTGCTACTCTTGCCGAAGCGGCTTCGATTATGAAAAGTATTGGATGCGATCATTCGCAACCGGCAAGGCTCAGTCCATTTCCGCAGCAGCTTTCTTAAGCGCAGCTTCGATGAAGCCAGAGAAGAGAGGGTGTGGATGGTTCGGCTTGGAGAGAAACTCCGGATGGAACTGTGCGCCGACATAGAACGGATGATCAGCAAGTTCGACGATCTCGACCAAACCAGCTTCTGCGGAAACTGAAGAAATGACTAATCCTCCTTCTTGTAGTTTGTCTTGGTAGTCGGAATTTACTTCGTAGCGATGGCGATGGCGCTCGATGATGCGGTCTTTTCCTCCGTAGAGGTCAGATGCTTTCGTTCCTGCAAAAAGAATGGATTCCGAAGCACCGAGGCGCATGGTCGCACCGAGGGTATCGATTCCTTTTTGCTCCTCTTGGAGGCAGATGACGGGGTGTGGGGATTTCTTGTCGAATTCCGTGGAGTTTGCGCCTTCGAGTCCGCACATGTTTCTTGCGTATTCAATGGTGGCAATCTGCATGCCGAGGCAGATGCCGAAATAGGGGATATTGTTCTCCCTAGCATACTTTGCGGCGTTGATCTTGCCCTCGGTGCCGCGGTCGCCGAAACCTCCCGGAACCAAGATGCCATCGACGTGGCCGATGACGGATTCAGCTCCGTGATCCTCAATAGCCTCTGCCTCGATGCGGACGATCTGCACGCGGGTGTCGTGATGGGCACCGGCGTGGATGAGTGATTCGTAGATGGATTTGTAGGCGTCCTGGAGTTCGATGTATTTCCCGGCAACGGCGATGGTGACTTTGTGCTTCGGGTGGATGACTCGTTGAACGAATTTCTCCCATTCTTCTAGGTTCGGCGCAGGAGTGTGGCCGAGGCCGATTTTGTCGACGACAAGGCGGTCAATTTTGTCACGGCGGAGGTCGAGAGGGCACTCGTAAATGGTGTGATCGACATCCCGGAAGGCGACGACATTCTTCTTCTCGACGTTGCAGAACATGGCGATCTTACGACGGTTGTCTTCGTCTAGATCGGTTTCGGTGCGGCAGATGACAATGTCCGGCTGAATACCGAGTTCACGAAGTTTTGCGACGGATTGCTGGGTGGGCTTGGTCTTCGCTTCCCCGGCAGCCTTGATATAGGGGAGAAGGGTGACGTGGATAAAACAGACGTTTTCTTTTCCTACTTCTAGAGCGAATTGGCGGAGGGCTTCGATGAATAGCAGGCCTTCCATGTCGCCGACAGTGCCTCCGATTTCGGTGATGAGAACATCTACGTCTGGATTGTCCGAGGTGACCTTGTGCATGCGCTCTTTAATCTCGTCGGTGACGTGAGGGATGAACTGAACGGTCTTTCCAAGGTAGTCTCCACGGCGTTCCTTTTTGATAACGGAATCGAATACCTGCCCGGAGGTGAGGTTATTCATCTGGGAAAGGACACCAGATGTAAAACGCTCGTAGTGACCGAGGTCGAGATCGGTCTCTGCACCATCGTCGAGGACATATACCTCACCGTGCTGGTAGGGTGACATTGTGCCGGGGTCGACATTGAGATACGGATCAAATTTCTGCATCAAGGTCTTCAAACCGCGAGCCTCGAGAAGAGTTCCGATGGAGGCTGCCGCGAGGCCTTTGCCGAGCGATGAGACGACGCCGCCTGTGACGAAGATGTATTTCATTAGGATGAGAAGTGATGAGTGGAAGAAGAGATAATGCGTTCGATTTCTGCGGCCTGCTCTAGTGTGTCGACGCCGGGGGAGGTGTCTGCGGTGGGGAGGACGCGGATATTGGCTCCGTTTTCGAGGGCTCGGAGTTGTTCTAGAGACTCAGCGAGTTCTAGGGGAGAAGGCTCCCAAGTGACGAAGGTTTCGAGAAAATCGCGACGGTATCCGTAGATGCCTTTGTGACGCAAGACGTTCAGGCCGGGGACGGGATTTCGGAAATAGGGTAGGGGCGAACGAGAAAAGTAAAGAGCGTGGCCGTTCTCCTTAAGCACGACTTTGACGACGTTCGGGTCGGCTACGGCTGGATCCGAGGGATCCAGTGGGTTCGCGGCGGTGACCATGTGCAGGGCAGGATCATCGAGTAATGCCTGGGCGAGTTCGTCGATGAGGGCGGGGTCGATGAGGGGCTCGTCTCCCTGAATATTGAGGACATGGGTGCCCTCGGGGTAAGCTTTTACGGCTTCGGCTAGTCTATCGGTGCCGGTGGGATGATCCGGAGAAGTCATGACCGCCTTGCCTCCGAAGGCTGCTACGGCATCAGCGATACGCTTGTCGTCTGTGGCAACGATGATTTCGGAAAGAAGTTTCGTAGCCTTGCAGCGCTCCCAGACATGCTGGATTAAGGGTTTCCCGGCGATGAGATGGAGGGGCTTTCCGGGGAAGCGTGTAGAACCCCAGCGGGCTGGGAGTATGCCGATGATTTTCGGTTCTGTTTCAGTTTCTGGCACGCAATGGAATAGGTTGCGCCACCCTATGGGAGTGCAGCCACAAACGGCAAGAGCGGTTTCAGGAAAACTTCAGTATTAAGACAAGTTCGTAATGAACCTGGGCGGAGCTGGGAATCAATAGCAGGACTCTATGTCGCTACTATGGAGGTCAATGGTCGTGGCCTTCGTGATCCTCATCACTGTGGTCGCATGTGCATGCGTATTCGAGGTGGACACAGGTAGGGCAGCTGGCGAGGTTGATGTTGAATCTTTCAGTGACGTTATCTGCATCGGGGGCGGTTTTGATTTGGAGTATGATGGGGATGTTGTCGCCTTCGGGGAGGGAGATATTGGAGATGAGGGCGGCAGCACCTTCTCCGTTGGGCTCGAAGGTCATACGGGTGGGGGCTGTGCGCTCGCCGCCGATGGCAGAAACGACAGGGGCTTCAAGAGTTACTGGCTTGTTCTCATCGTCGAGGAAGGTGAGGAGGATCTTGCGGTCGTCGGTGACGAAGAACTCCACGTGGGGTTCTGTGGCGGTGATGATGCGGCCTTTATTGGGGCCTTCGAGGGTTTTGACATCGGCGTGGGTTTCCTCGCTGTGGTCGGAATGGTCGTGGTCTGCGTGATCGTCTTTGGGTGCCTTGTCCTGGGCGAAGAGCCAAGGGGTGAGGAGTGCCATGGCGGTGAGTGTAACGTTGGTTATTTTCATGATCTTTTGGATGGGGTTGGTGGTGTTTTTATTCAGAGAAATTCGGTTGATGCGTAATGGAAAAAGGTCGGCGGAAAATGGGAAATGTCTACTTCATGTTTCGTGGGTTGAATGCTGGTTTTCGTGGAGAGTAGTATTTTCATCGGCGGTGTGGCATTCTTCTCCGACTATCTCTATCTCGATGGTGAGGTGGGTGAAATCTTCCGGGTCAAGTTCAGTCCGAATGAGGCGCTTCACCTCAAGGATTTCGTCGCGTGAGGCATCCTTTTCCATGACGACATGGGCGCTGAGGACGTGGCTTTCACCATCGAGCGACCAGACGTGGAGGTGGTGGATTCCGTGGACTTTTGGGAATGCAGCGGCTTTGTCGGCAAAGGCTTTCGCATCGAAGGAATCCGGAGCTGTTTGTAGAAAGACTTTCACGACCTTGATGAGATTTCGGAACACATTCCAAAGGATAAACACGGAGATGCCGACGGAGAGGAGGGGGTCGATGACAGGAAGATCCCAGATGGCCATCACCCCAGCACCGATCAGGACGGCGACCCAGCCGAGGGTGTCTTCGAGGAGGTGCCAGCTGACGATTTTCTCGGTCATCGAGGAGCCTTTGCGGACACGCAGGACAGCGGCGCCGTTGACGGCGATGCCGACGGCGGCGAGAGCCATCATGCCGGGGGCGTTCACCGGCTCCGGGGAGAGGATGCGCTGGACGGCATGCCAGAGGACGAAGCATAGTCCGACGATGAGCACGAGGGCGGTGATCAGTCCACCGAGCAAGCGGTAGCGTTTGTAGCCGAAGGTGTGGGTGGCGGTTTTTTCCTTTGATGAAAGCCGTTCGAAATACCATGCAAGACCGAGCGAGGCAGTGTCGCCGGCGTCGTGTAGGGCATCGCTGAGGATGGCGATGCTGTTCGTCCATATCCCGCCTGCGATTTCCAGGAGGGTGAAACCAAAGTTTAGGAAGAAGGCGACCTTGAGATTGCCCTCGCTGCCGTGGTGACCGTGATCGCCGCTCATTTCTCTTAGGTGTTTGTTAGTTCAGGCAACGATGGGATACGGTGCGTAGTTATGGAATAGTGTGCCATAATGCCCTCTTCCAGTTTCGGAAACGGGAAGAGGGTAAGGTTCAAGTGAATCTCAGTGATCGTGGCCTTCATGGCCGTCTTCTCCATGATCACAGGTGCAGGCGTATTCCTGATGTTCGCAGGTCGGGCAATCCATTAAGTTGAGATTGAACTTTTCGATCACCGTCTTGGCATCGGGCGTGGTCTTGATCTGGACGACGACAGGGAAGTCATTGCCTTCCGGAAACGCTTTGTCCGACACGAGGACTTCACCTTCTTTGGCAAACGCCATCCGGGTCGGGTTCGAGCGGTCTCCCGCGATGATCGATACCGACTGCTCACCGATGGGCGCGGCTTTTCCGCCTTCATCTAGCGCAGTGATCCGAACCTTGCGGTCTTCTGTGACGAAGAACTCAAGATGCGGCTCCACTTCATGGATGACCTTGCCTCCGTTCGGGCCTGCTTTTGCTTCTTCATGTCCTTCCTCCGCGTGTTCCGCGTGGTCGTGCCCTTCATGACCTTCATGGCCTTTTTCTTCGGCGATCAGGGTTCCGGCTCCAGCGAAGGCGAATGCTATGATGGAGGCAGCGAGTGTTATCTTGGTTGCTTTCAGTTTCTTTTTCATACGGTTGTTTTGGTTTGTGGAATTGTTGTTTTACGGGTGTTTAGATGGATGCTGCCGAATCGATTTTAAGCGAGCGCATGGCAGGCTTGCGGCAGAAGCGATAGAACAGGGCGGGGGTGACGAGCAGACCTAACAGAGTCGAGCTGACCAAGCCGCCGACGATCACAATTGCCACGGGATTAAGGATTTCCTTGCCTGGCTCGTCCGCAGCCAGCACCAGAGGGATGAGGGCGAAACCGGCGGAGAGCGCGGTCATCAGGATCGGCACCAGCCTTTCCTCGGTGCCGCGAATTACCATCTCGGCAGTGAAGCCTTCTCCTTCATGCTTCATCAGATGCAGGTAGTGCGAGATGAGCATGATGTTGTTCCGCGCCGCGATGCCTCCCACGGCGATAAAGCCGACAAGGGTCGCGATACTCACGTTGTCCAATGTTTGCTGCGTGTAGAGGACCGCACCGATCAACGAGACCGGGATGATCGTCAGCACGAGGAAGACGAAACTGAAGCTCTTGAAGTAGGAATAGAGCAGGAAAATCACCACCAGCATAATCGCCACCGACATGATCGCGATGGTACGGGCCGCTTCCTTCTGTGCTTGATACTCGCCTTCGTAGGAGATCGTGTAGCCCTCCGGGAGATCCAGATTCTCCTCGATGGATGCTTTGAGTTCGTCCACCGCCGAGACCAGATCTGGGACGGTCGGGTTGATGGAAACGACGAACCGCCTCCGCGAGTTTTCCCGCAGGATGTTGTTCGGCCCCGTGGCGTTGCGGATGTTGGCGACGGTTCCAAGCGGCACGAGCCGGCCGCTTTTTGTATCCACATAGAGATTCTTAAGCCGCTCGGGGTTTTCACGCCATTCCGGAGGAAGCCGGACAACAAGGTCGTACACTCGCACGCCCTCGTAGATCTCGGCAACTTTCTCGCCGCCCATCAGGCTGGACATCTCCTCGTTGAGCGAACCTGGCGTTACCGCGTAGGCGGCGGCCCTCTCACGGTCCGGCTCGATACGGAGCTGCGGCACCGGTGCCTGTTGCTCGGCCCTCGCTTCTTCCAAGCCGGGAATCTCCCGTGCCAGAGCGGTGACTTCGTCACCTAACCTTTTTAACTCGTCGAGATCGGGCCCAAAAATCTTTATAGCCACCTTGGCGGAGACACCGCTGAGCATGTGCCCCACCCGGTCGGCAAGCGGCCCGCTAAGGGCGCTGAATGTTCCGGGAATACCCTTCATCGTCTCCCTGATGTCAGCGAGGATTTCCTTTCGATCCCGCCCTGCCGTCTCGTCGAACTCGACATCGAGTTCCACAGTGGACACCGGCACAACGTGGTCACCTCTCTCTGCGCGACCCGCACGGTATCCGACGGTTTTGATTCCCGGAACTTTCAATAGTTGCTCTACCGCCGCATCCGCCAGTTCGGTCGTTGTCTTCAACGATGTTCCCGGTGCGGAGGTGGTGGCGATGAGAGCGGTCGGCTCGCGGAATGCAGGTAGGAAATTCCTGCCCATGCCTTCATAAGCCATCCAGCTCAGCCACATCAGCACTCCGGTAATCGCGATCACCAACAGCGGCTGCGCCAGCGCGAATCGCATCCAGGTGACCCGAAAGGCCGTTTTCAGCCAGCGCACAAGAATGAATTCCTTGTGCTCCTTCCCCGCTTTCGGGTTCAGCAGCATGGAACTCAACACCGGGATCACCGTTAGTGAAACTAGGAACGATGCAGCCATGCTGACGATGGTTGCGATCGCGATCGGGGTGAAAAGCCGACCTTCCACGCCGCTCAAAGCCATCAGCGGCAGGAACACGAGGATGATCAGCACCGTGGCATAGAGAATGGAGGATCGGACTTCGCTCGATGCCAGCGCGATGACCTCTAGTTTGGGGAGGGGGTTCGCCAGCGAGGCGTTTTCCCTCAGTCTTCGGAAAACATTTTCCACATCGACAATCGCATCGTCCACGACCATTCCCACCGCGACCGCCAGGCCGCCGAGAGTCATCGAGTTTACGCTCAGACCCATGAGATCAAAGACGAGAATCGCAATCCCGAGAGACAGCGGTATGGCCGTCAGGGTGATGAGCGTGATACGGACATTCAGGAGGAACAGGAACAGGATGATGGCAACCATGATCGCTCCGTCACGCAGCGCTTCCTTGAGGTTGTCGATGGACAGCTCGATGAAATCACTCTGCCGGTAGAGTTCGATCAACTCCGCACCCTCGGGCAGCGATTTGTTCAGTTCCTCCAGTGCGGCCTCCACCTCTTCGGTGAGTGCCAGGCTGTCGAAACCGGGAGATTTACGGACGCTCAAAACCACACCGCGATGAGACAGATTGCCTTCCTCATCCGGCTCTCGCCCGGCCACGCCCATGGCGGCATCGCCGCGCATCGGCTCGATGTCCCACACCACATTCGCGACATCACGTATGTGAATGGCGGTGTCATTCCGATAGGCCACCACCGTATTGCCGATCTCATCAAGGTCGGTGGTCATCGCAAGATTGCGGACCATAATTTCCTCCGCCCGCTCGGTAAGGAAGCCGCCGGTTGTGTTTTTCACCGCTTCGGACGCGGCCTCCCTCAACTGCTCGAAGGTGATCTGGTGTAACAGCATCCGCTCGGGATCCGGCTGAACCTGAACTTGTTTGACTCCGCCACCCATCGACAATACCTCGGCGATTCCGGGAATGGATTGCAGCCTTCTGCCGACGACCCAGTCGGCGATCACCCGCAGATCGCGAGGTGATGTTTTTCCGGTCGGATCACGCAGGCCGACGAGCATGATGTCACCCATCAACGAAGTCACAGGAGTCATGTAAGGGGTCACTCCTTCGGGCAGCGTTTCCGCCGCACCGCTCAAGCGTTCCTGAACGAACTGGCGCGCCTTGTAGATGTCCACATCCCAGTCGAACTCGACGAAAATCAGGGAAAGCCCGATGTCGTTGGTAGTCCGGACGCGGTTGACGCCGGTGACGCCCATCAGGGCATTTTCCAACGGAATGGTAATGAGTGTTTCCACCTCCTCGGGCGCGTAGCCGGGTGCCTCGGTTAGAAGGGTGACCGTTGGCTTGGTGAGATCCGGCAGAACGTCCACCGGCATCTCCATGGTTTTCTTGATACCGAAAACCATCAGCACCACCGCCACCATCAGAATGAATCCACGCTGGGCGAGGGAAAATCTAATAAGTTTGTTCAACATTAGATCAGGTGGTTGGGGCTGTTTTGGAGTTGCGCTTCGCGTTCCAGACCAGTTGGCCAAGAACAAGGACGAGGATTGACATCCCGACCGCGTAGTAGATCAGCCACTTCGGCGCGGCTCCACCTTCATGATCATGGTCTTGATCTTCCTCGGAGTCCGCTCCCTTCTCTCCATCTTTCAGTTCGGAGCCATCCTCGGCGTGTTCATGCCCGTGTGCTGCGTCCAGCGCTTCTTTCAAAGACATTCCGCTACCTTCCCCGACGAAACCGAGCGAGTAGGAGCCGCGTGTGACCACCTCGTCTCCGGGGAAAAGTCCTTCCTTGACCTCCACCCAGCCGCCGCCTTTTTCACCAGTGACAACAGGAGCTTTCACGAAAGCGTTCGGTAGATCGAAATCCTTCACATACACGAGCCGTGCGGCGGGATCGCCTTGAAGGGATTTCTCCGGGACGGCAAGCACGTTGGGTCGGCTGGAAACGACGATGGCGAATTCCGCACGCATTCCCGGCTGGAGTCTTCCATCCTCATTAGGAACCACGAAGACACCCTCGACGGCACCGGCTTCCCGGTTCGCCTGGACTCCGAAGCGTTGCAGCTCTGCCACGACAGGCTCGCCACCAAGTGCCGGAAACGTGATCCTTGATTTCGTGCCCGGAGCGATTCCCGAAGCGAGCTGCTCGGGGATCTGCGCGACGACCCACATCTCGTTTCTATCCGAAATATCGAAAAGCTCGGTGCCGGGTTCGACCGGCTGGCCCTGCAGGACGTGGGACTCGATGACAAGACCGTCTTGCACCGCTGTCAGCTCAATGGTCGGTGGCGGATCTCCCGGTTGGCGGCTTTCCACCTTTGCAAGGACTTGTCCTTTTTTCACCCGATCACCGATGAAGGCGTTTACCTCGACGGCACGACCCGGAATCCGGGAGGAGACGGAGTGCTGGTTTCCCGGTATCTCCTCGACCCGCCCAATGGCGAACACGGTTGTTTCGAAGGTGCGTTCCTCCACCATCACTGTTTCCAGGCGAAGGTTTTTTACGCCGTTCGCGTCTAGGATAACTGTGTTTTTCTGCCGGTCTTGCGCGAAGATCGCGCTGATGGCCAATCCGAAGACTGCCGCTATTTTGAGAGTTGTTTTCATAAATAAAAAAGTTGGGAAAGTAAGGATGTTGAATCGGATCAAGGTTTGCCCACGGAGGCTTGGTATCGGATACGGGCTAGCTGGAACTCGCGCATCGCATCGAGTCTGGAGGCTTGTAGATCCAGTGTTTGCTCGCGTGATGTCAGGACGGCCTGGAGATCGCCCTGACCCTGAAGGTAGGCTTTTTCGAGAAGGTCGGTCTGCTCCTTCGCTAGAGGAAGAAGCTTGTCGTTAAGCTCTGAAATAAGAGCGCCCCACTGACGCATTTCCGCGATGGCGGTTGCGCTCTCATGCATGATGTCGCGCTGGAGTGCGGCGACCTCCCTTTCCTTCCGGTTCCGGATCGCGGTGGCTGCATCGATATTCCCTTGGTTGTCATTCCAGAACGGCAAGGGGATACTTAGTTTGAACCCAATGATACCCTCGTTCTCAAGGCCATCGGGAGCATCCTCTGTTCTTTCGCCAGCCGCGAAGATGGATGCCTCAACATCATCCCTGCGCCGTGCTTGCTCTAGGGCAATGCCGGTTCCAGCGGCCTTGAGATCGATGCGGGCGGCATTCAAATCCGGGCGTTCAATACTGTTCGTCGAGGGAATGGTGATTGGCGGTGCGTTTCCGGAAAGTTTCACACCGTCTCCGGGAGCAATCCCGACCAGAGGTCTTAGCCTTCCAAGCGTTGCACTTTCATCCGCCTGAAGACGACGCTCCTCAGTGGTGAGCGTGAGAACCGTAAGTCTAGCTCGCGCCGCATCGAGGGAAGAGATTTCCCCTCGTTTCGCCGCGCTTGAAATGAAGTCGGCAAGCTCATTGGAAAGATCCTTTTGTTTGGTAAGCAGATCCTTCCGCTCACGGATGGAAAGGACTCTTACGAACTCTTGCCGTGCCTCGGAAACAAGGAGACGCTCGACATCGCGAACTTCTTGTTCCGCTGCCTCAACTCCGGCAAGAGTGATTTCCTTTTCAAGCGCAAGCCGGTTGGTGACCGGGAATTTCTGGGAAAATCCGATCTCAATGCTTCCTTCAGCGGATTGGATGTTGTGGTCGATGCCCGTGTCGAAGCTCGGGTTGGGAAGCCGCCCGGACTGCGTCATGCGGCCTATGGCCTCGTTGATACGGAAGCGGGCTGCCGCAAGGGTTGGATTGCCATGGCTGATACGGCTCGGAATGCTTTCGTAGGAAAGAATTTCGACAGGTTCCGCAAGGGCTAAATCAGTGATGAGAAGACACGCTACGAGCGTGAATGGTAAGGTGAATTTCATGAATGGTGTTGATTGTGTGATACGCAGAGCCGCGAGTACGGTTCTGGATAAATACGAAGAGGTTCTTTAAGAATCCGGGAAATGGGACGCGTTAGTATGCATCATTACCGGATAGGGGCGCGCAAAATGAGCGCACGAAAAAAGCCCGTCAAAGGACGGACGGGAAACCTCAGATCAACGGGGGTTTATCCAACGAAAATACCGGCTCGTCTGGAGCCAGGGATTGGTCGGTGGAAATTTCCAAAAGGATTTCCTGGATTGAGATCTTGATCGCCATGGAATCGAGCACCCGGTCGGCGCTGGTAACGTGGCAGCAGTGATGGTGGTGCGGAGCGGAATCTTGATCGTCGTGATCGGAGGGAAGTTCCTTTCCGTGGGAATCGGATTCGCAATGGGAGGCACACTCGTCCTTCTCACCATGCGAGTAGCTGTGAACAATACCCGTCCCAAGCCCTGCGAAGACGCAGAGAAGTAGTAGTAGTCGGGTAACGAAGCTCACTGGGGTAGCTGTAGTTCGGATTTGCGAAATGGGAAAGGGATTTTTTGATCGCGAGGAAAATTCTCCGTGATGGTGCTTAGGCGGTCAGCCCTTTGGCAATGGTGTCGAGTAGCCCGTTAACGAAGCGTTTGGAATCGGTGGTGCCGAAGCGTTTCGCGAGTTCGATGGCCTCGTTGATGATGACCTTCTGCGGTGTTTCCGTATGGCAGAGTTCGTAGGTGCCGAGGCGTAGTATAGCACGGTCTACGGGGTCGATGCGTTTGGCGGAAAAGTTTTCAAGGATGCCAAAAATGCGGGTGTCGAGGTCATCTTTGTGAGTGAGGATCGCATCGACGAGTTCATCGGTCTGGCTGCGGAGTTCGTTGATATCTGTCTTCGATTGGCGAAGTTTTCCTAGATCTGCCTGTTCAGGGAAGCGCTCGGGTTCCTCAACCATGCGGAGTCTGTCAGAGATGCGCTGCAGGCGGCGAATGGAGGCGCAGACGGCTTCGAGTTTACCTTTGATGGTAGGGAAGTCTTCGCTTTTTTTCAGGAACTGGTCGCGATTGAAGGCGAGGTCGCGATCGATTTTGAATAGTTGGTCGAGGGAACTCTCGAAATCGGAAGCTACAGAGTCGTCTTCGCCAGATTTTGGCAGCTTCGAGAGTTTTGAAAAGGCGATGCTCCAAGAAGACTCAAGGGCGAGTAGGCGGTTAAGATCGTCTTTCAGCTTTTCTGCAGGTGGGAAGGCACCGAGATGAGCGAGAGTGGTTTCCGATCGTGTTACGAAATCGGAGAGTCTTTCCTCGCGGCCAGCTGCAAGGTGGTGAACGGTGCGGAAAATAGCGACCTGGAGGTTGCGGCGATCCGTCGCGGTGATGAATTCCCAGAAGGGCTCGCGAAGGGCGGAAGGTTCCGCGCCTCCTTCGAGATCTGAACAATAGAGGAACTGGATGGCGGCTTCCCTGATTTGCCTACGGCTCGGCATGTGTCAGATAGGTTTCTTTTTCTTGTCGTCCTTCGGCATCGATTTCTCGATTTCGGTGATGACGTCGATGATTCCCGCAGCTGCACGAGCGCACTCACGGCCACGGTTTTGAGAAGCTGCGATGCAGCGCGTGTAAGCTTGTTTTTCATCGTTCACGAGGAGAACTCCGTGAATGACGGGGACTTTGTGCGCCACGGACAAGTCCTGAAGGGCATTAGTGACAGAGGTTGCGACGATGTCGGCATGACCAGTGTCACCTTTGATTAGAAGGCCGAGAGCGATGATGCAGCGGATTTCACCACGAGCCAAAATGGTGGCTGCTGCGACGGGGATTTCAAATGCACCGGGCACGCGAATAAGGTCGATGCGAGCCATGGGAATGGTTTCTCCTAGCTCTTCGATGGCGTTTTCAACAAGTGAATCGGTGAATTTCTCGTTGTATTTGGCCGCCACAATACAGACCCGGACTTTGTGGCCGATGATTCGGGGTTTGGGCTGCAGGGCAGTGGACATGCTTTGGCTATGGAGGTATGGAGAAAAAATGTCAACTGGCGGCGAAGAAAATTCGACTTCTTATGAATGGAGTAGGCTAGTTTCCGGGTTTGGGCTTTACGGAGTGTCAGGTGGGGTTAAATAAGGGCATCCGCCGCCCTCATGCGGCGAAAATCTCTAATAATACAATACCAAGAATATGGATATCCAGATTGCAACGCTTTGCGACTTCGCCGCCGACTATAACGGAAAACTCGTCATTTCCGGTACTTTTGACTCACTTGCTGCTAGGGCGCTGCCAGTAGTTCACCCGAGCTGTGCGCTTGCTATGCGTTTTTGCTTCACTCACGAGGACATTGGAAAGCACAAGCTTTCGATCAATATCATCAACGAAGACGGCGAATCGCTTGATCCGAAAAATATGCCGATCGAGCCTGATTTTGAGGTGAAACTGCCACCGAACGCGCCATACCTGACGCGAAATATCGTAATGAACCTTCAAGGTCTTCGTTTTCCCCAAGATGGTATCTATTCGATCGATATTGGCTGCGACGGTGAGATCATGATGCGTCTCCCGCTCCGCGTTGTGAAAGTGAACCCAGATGCAGGTGGTCAGCAAACGGCCTGAGGTAAATCTTTTTCCAAGCGTCGCTCCGAGTCTCGGGGCGGCGTTTTTTTTGATTCATGAGTTGCGGAAGTTGCATCTCGGTATTTGATGTTTGGTATGGAAAAACACTATTCATGCGTGCTGATTACAGGCGCTTCTTCAGGCTTGGGTGAAGAGTTTGCCAAGCAGCTTGCTGGCAGGGTGGATCGAATGATACTGGTGGCTAGGAGAGTCGGGAGACTCGATCAGATTGCGGGAGCTATACGGGATGAATATCCGCAGACGGCGGTAATGGTCATGGCTGCTGATCTTTCCAAACCAGATGAGAGAGTCTCTCTGATTGAAAAGGTTACAGGCGCAAATTTCGCACCGGATTTTCTGATCAATAATGCAGGTCTCGGCGACTACGGTGAGTTTGAAACGGCGGATTGGGGGAATCTTGAGGCGATGCTGAGGGTGAACGTCGAGGCTCTGACTCATCTTAGTCATCTGGCGCTCCCTGAAATGAAGAAACGTGGAGGTGGGGGGATACTGAATGTTTCGTCTCTTGCCAGCACCTTGCCGATCCCAGATTTTGCAGTTTATGCAGCGACGAAGGCATATGTGAGCAGTTTTTCCGAGGCGTTGCGCATCGAACTTGCTGACGATTCTATCAATGTGATGTCGTTATGCCCGGGACCGGTGAAAACAGAATTTGGTGAGGTGGCGCGGCGTGAAGGTGGCAAGACAGGATTGCCAGGAAATGATTTGTTCTATGTTGCAAAGGAGCAGGTGGTTTCGGAGGCGCTGCGTGGTTTCGGACAGGGTAGAGCCAGAGTTTTTCCTGGGCTCCAAGTGGCAGTTGCAGGCTTTCTCATCGGTGCAGCTCCCATTGTGTTGATAAGGTTGCTCATGGGTTTTCGTCCGCGTCGATGAGACTCGAGATGGTTTCCCTTTTCAAAGAGCGGGAAAAAGTTAGTCTACGGGACGTGTTGCGGAAGCCCCTTGCTATAGCCATTTGTCTGCTAGTACTCGCCGGAGTGCAGTGCACACCCATCGGCCCACCTACAGGAATAGCCACGAAAGCGAGTAAGGGAAATAATTCGGGGAATGTATCGACATCAGCCTTGTTGAGAGAAATTCGGCTAAAGGTGGATATGGTAGCGCGAGGAACGCATGGGCGAAAAGTGGTGAGGCCGATGAAACCGCGCTACATCACGATCCATAGCACTCAGAACTATACGGCGGGTGCGGAGCGCCATTCTCTGGCTCTGAAAAGGGGAGCCCTCCGATCGGCGAAAAGAAGGGGCGGAAACCGTATTGGATATCTAATTTGGCATTTTACGGTGGATCAGGGACTCGCCATTCAGCATATGCCGACATCGGAACAGGGCGAGCATGCGGATTTCGGTGGGCCGGGAAACCTTTATTCGATTGGTATCGAAATGTGTGAAGAGCGTGGATCGGATCGGAATGCCACCGTAGAGCGAACCGCAAAACTCACTGCCGTCCTGATGAAGAAACACAGCATACCGCTAAAAAATGTGGTTCCGCATTATCACTGGCCGCGAGGGGGGAAGACCCCGCCGAATAAGAATTGTCCTCATTTTCTCCTAGATAATGGGAAGCCGGGATACAAGTGGAGGGTGTTTCTCGGCAGAGTGAATTACTATTACAAGAGACTCGAATGATGTCTGCCGGAGCGGTAGAGGGCTCATTTGGGAGTCCGGGAAACGATCACACGGTTCTGGAACCGGGCATCAATTATGTCTGCCAACGCTGCAATGCCTGTTGTAAATGGCCGGGTGATGTGAGGCTAGAGGAAGATGAAATCGCTCCGATATCCCGTTTCTTGGAGATTAGCGAAGAGGAATTTATTTCTAAATACACGCGTCTACGCACGAACCGCCAAGGGCTCTCGATTATTGAAAAACCGAACCATGAGTGCTCAATGCTGGAAAATGGCGGATGCCGCATCCATGAGGTGAAGCCACGGCAGTGTGCGGGTTTTCCCAACAAATGGAATTTTCCCGGCTGGCGAGAAATCTGCGAAGCGCTGCCGGTGAAGGTGAGTTCCTAAAAAGTGTGAAAATCTTTGTAAATCTTCTCAGATAGCTGTCGCCATGTAGTCAAGTGTATGGCAAAAACTTTGATGAAAACTGGTTTACCAGAAAAATCTTCCCGTTAAAATTCATGGCTAAAAAAAAGAAAACCGATAATCCTACCATCCTGATCGTCACCCCAGAGATCACTTATCTACCGCAGGGGATGGGGAATATGGCACAAAGGCTCTCCGCTAAGGCAGGGGGACTAGCTGACGTGTCAGCCTCGCTGGTATCGGCTCTTTTTAATCTCGGTGCGGATGTCCATGTGGCGATGCCGAACTACCGGAAAATGTTTCAAGGCGATGTC
Organism: Luteolibacter sp.; assembly: GCA_051252155.1. GTDB lineage: Bacteria > Verrucomicrobiota > Verrucomicrobiia > Verrucomicrobiales > Akkermansiaceae > Luteolibacter. The sequence continues at coordinate 137,029 of JBPOGB010000001.1, forward strand.
TTCAATTTTCACGAAAAGCAACTGAAGAAATACCATGAGGTTCTTCCTGAGGATCACATCCATCTCGCCGAGGATAGGATATTTTACTACCAGGACAATATCTACAGCAGTCACGATGAGGAGGCGATGCGAACCGCCATGGTTTTCCAGCGGGAAGTGATCAATCATATCGTTCCAAAGGCGAGACCAGATTTAATTCACTGCAATGACTGGATGACCTCGTTGATTCCCGCGATGGCTAAGCGCCGTGGTATTAAGAGTCTTTTCACCATCCACAACATTCACACACGCCAAGTAAGCCTAGCTCAGGCAGAGGAGACCGGAATCGATGCCGCAGAATTCTGGATGAATCTCTACTTCTCGCAGAATCCCGGTGGCTATGACAATGCCCGCTCCAATGTGCCGGTCGACCTACTTACATCTGGGATATTCGCTTCACACTTTATCAATACCGTCAGCCCGAGATTTCTTTGGGAGATCGTGGAAGGCTGGCACTCGGTCGTGCCATGGTCTGTTCGGGAAGAGATCCGGAACAAATATCACGCGGGCTGTGCGACAGGTATTCTGAACGCTCCAGACGCTTCGTATAATCCTTCAACCGATGATGCTCTGGTTCAGAACTACGGGCACAAGGACTTCTGGGAGGGTAAAAAAGCGAATAAGGAAGCCTTCCAACGTGAAATGGGGCTCTATGTGAACGCTGATGCACCACTGTTCTTCTGGCCTTCTCGACTCGATCCCGTGCAAAAGGGGCCGCAACTCGTCACTGATATTCTTTACCAAGCGATCTCTGATTATTGGGATCGTCCGATGCAATTTGCTGTGGTTGCAAATGGCCCTCACGAAGTTTTCTTCCGAGACTTGATCCGCGATTTCAATCTTGAGGGAAGGGTCGCCATCGTGAATTTCGACGAGCGTATGTCACGTCTTGGTTATGCTGCATCTGATTTCATGGTCATGCCTTCGCTCTTTGAGCCATGTGGCCTGCCACAGATGACTGCGCCACTTTACGGTTCGTTGCCTGTAGTTCATGGAACGGGTGGTCTTTACGACACGATCCGTCCGATGGATGTTGATAATTCCAGCGGTAATGGTTTCCGATTCGATGATTATGACCCGAATGCGCTACGTTGGGCAATTGATCGTGCAATGGAATTTCACGCTCTTCCGTTCGAAACGAAAGAGCCTCAGATCCGCCGCGTGATCAAAGAAAGCGTCAAGGAGTTCAGTCACGAAGAGGTCGCAAGGAATTACATCGCGATCTATGAACAAATGCTCGCACGCCCGCTTGTTGAAAATGAAGCGGGGATTGAGAAGTCACCGATCAAGTAAGCTTCTTAGTTTGATATTCCATATCCTTCTTCTTTGAGATGAAGAAGAAGGATTCTACGAATTTCATCTGAGGCTTGTGGATCGAATGGGACGGTATGGTTAGATGGCACCATCCGCTCTGATGCCACTGGCTCGACATGCGACGACCAATAGGGGACGACTCCGTCACTGCTGTTTTCTTTGTCGCCATGACCCTTGTCTCCCATGATGGAGTGAAAGGTGATATTTTTGGGCAGAGGCATAGCAGCTAGCCCCTGAAAACTACGGCTATTGGGGTTAAGTGTGCTGATGGAGGTTGGTTTCGGAATATTTTCTCCGGAGGTAGCGCTATCAATACCGTCGTTCACAGCGTTCACTGCTACATCTAACAACTCCACAGTTAGGGTCTTTGGAAGTCGGATCAAATTAGAGAGGAAACGGGTGCCACGCAACGAAGCCATCGGGCTGCCTCGGTGTGGTACTGCCATGAAAACCATCCTTTTTACATCGGTAAGAGGTTCGTATAGCATTCCTTCGCGAATTAAAGATTTCGTTTCTGATCTCACATTTAGTTGATCCAAGGGTCTACTGAAATGAGCATCATACATTGCGGTTCCGGGATCAGTGACTGCGGGGCGAGCCAAGAGTCCGCCCATGGAGTGAGTGAGAATAACCATTTTCTTGAGATTGGTATCGTCTCCACGCGCTCTAGCATAATTGCCAGCTTCACCCATGAGTTGGCGGAATTTCATCGAGTTGTATAACCACGGGATTCCTGTTGGATAATTATAGAGCCATATTTGGTAGCGCTCACGGAACCAAGGCTCGGGGGCTAGGTCGTTGATGATTTCACGATAAATATCAGGGCTCGAAGCTAGGCCGTGTACCATAACTAATGGGATTTTTGCAGGGTCGTATGGCTGGATGAAGTAGAGGCCAGTTTCTTTGGTGAGACGACTCGGTAGAAGGGCGTTTCGAATACGTAGGTCATCGAGATCACACATGTACCAGAAGAAATCGATGGGAGCTGTCCAATCGGCAGCAAGGCCATGACGAGTATTTCCGACGAGAGCATCCTCTTTAAGCCAGCGAAGTGGGAAGTGCCATTGGGGAGTGGTTTTGTTAAAGTCCAGAAAGGCAGTGATGGTTCGCGGTTCACCAGTGGGAGGCAGATATTCTCCTCGTTCGATACCTATTGGTGAGGTTGCTTTCCACGAGACCACTGGGACTCCAATACCAGGTGTAGCTTGATATCTGTCAGTTCGATTGATCTTAACGGATTTAGCCGGGAACAGTGCGTCAGTTTGTGTGAGATCCTGTTCCTCTGGGGAAGAGGGGGCTATGGAGGTGCCAATTTTTTGTGCCCGTTCCGTCCAATCGCCACTGCCGCAGCGGATTTTATCAAATAGGATGGCGACGGCTTCGTTGTAGGCTTTCTGCGCAGTTGGCCAGTCCTGCTTTAAACGAGGGTTGGCGAGAGTGTTCCAGTTCGACCTAGCGCTTTTCATCACCTCTTTGGTGGAAACGCGGGAGCCTATCGGTAATGAGCTGCAGGTAGGAGGCTGAGGAGCTCCGCACTGACAAAGGAGGATGATTGGTATAACAAGAAGGAGACAGCGCATGGGTAGACGGGCAAGATTCAAGCGGTAGTTTAGAGTGGCTATAGAGTCATAGAAATACGTCAAAATAAAGATATAGAACTGATTGCGATCTAAAGGCTCAGGAATTCTTCGATCAATGCGTCCCTTGTATTGATATCGAGAGGAGTTCTGTTGGCAGATTCGGAATGAATGATTTCACGAAGTCTGATCAGGCGCCTACCACCCGATTGTGAGTCGTAGGAATTGAAGACGACGTTCAATGGCGTTTCAGGATCGATGGGTTTTTCATCAATCAGGATATTGGTGGCCTTCCTGTTTTCGTATACCACAGTAAATGGGTAAAGTGTGCGGTCTGATCCGGATATGCCTCGATCTTCATTGAGTATTTCAAACAACTGCTTCGGAGTGATCTCGGCAACGACGAGAGTATTTTCGTAGGGTAAAATCTCCCATGCGTCTGCGACCGTGACAGGGCCTTTCGGGATGAGAGGTGTGCCGAAGGTGCCGTGGAAGACCGCGTCGACCTTGATCTTCTTTTTCCGAACGGCTCTTTGGATGCTTTTACAGACAAAACGTGCGAGTGGACTGTCGCGTTTTTTGCCGAGCATCGGCTCGTCAAGAACAGCGATCTGTCGAGCGAGCTGTTCGTCGGAGTCCCTGAGGTGGGGTTGGGAAAACTGGATCACGCCGGGATCAAGTTCTACGGATGAGTCCATGAAATCGGTTTCGGAAGTGGCGGCGATGAGTTTACGAGAATTGATGTCGAAGGTCAGGTCGACCTTTCCACAGTTGATGCCAAAATATCCGGCCTGGGTGTAGAGGACGCCTTCTACTGTTTCTGAAGAGATGTTTTTGTGGGTGTGGCCGGCGATGAAGACATCCGCGCCGGGAGCGGCTTTGAGAGTTTCCCGGAGGGGGTTTGCAAAATCATCTACCTTTAACTGGCCGAAGTGGCCGAGCACTACGATGGCGTCTGCCTTCGCGAATTTCGCCTGGGCGATGGACTTCTTGAGGCTTAGAGCGGGATCGGTGGCTTTGATGCTTCCGAGAGTTTCGGGCATGAGCCAGTAGGGGAGACCTGGGGTGACGAGTCCGATTAGGGCGATCTTGAATCCGCCGACGTCCTGCATTTTCCATGGGATGACGTTTTCGGGTGCGCCGGTGAGGTTTCCGGTAAGGATGGTGGTTTTGGCTGCGGCGAGGTTTTTCGCAAGGACTTCTGGCCCCCAATCGAAGTCGTGGTTTCCGAGCGTCCATGAGTCGTAGCCGAACTCTGTCAATAGATCGACGAAGAGGCGGCCTTCGTTTTCGTAGGATACGGCAGTGCCTTGGTAGAGATCGCCGACATCGACGAGCAAGGAATTGGGGTTTTGTTTCCGCCAACTTCGTATGCGAGTTGCACAACGGGCGAAGCCACCGACATCTGGCAAGCCGGAGTAGGTTTTTGTAGGCATGATGTGCCCGTGTAGATCCGTAGTGTGAAGAATCGAGATAGTTTTCGTGTCGGCGGTTGCCGGGAAAGCGAGTGATGAGCCGCCCGCCCAAGCAGCGGTGGTCGCAAGGAAATGTCGGCGGGAAACAGAAGCGGCCATGACTGGGAGCATAACTACGGGTTTCGAAAGTCCAAGGATGCAGTGCGCATTATAGTAGTCGCGTGGCTTTACCTAAAATGGGTTCTAGATGGCCTCAGCTTCAGCACTAGATCACTTTTCTTTACACGTATTTCCTCTGCAACTCATTTAAATATCTCGTTTTACGGTGATTCACGCCTTAAATTTTGGTTCGTTTCATGAGTAAAGCCCAACTACTTCTGAGCAGCAGTCTTGCTGCTCTTCTCGTCTTATCTGCGCACGCCGATCCTATCCTTCACTACGATAGCAATACCGGAGGCACACAGCTCGAACGCATCGATTCAGTGACGGACGCCACTCTCGTATCGGCTTCTGACGCGATGACATCGGATGGATCGAATACCACAATGATCGGCCAAAACACGACCGGGAATGCAAATCTTACCACTGGGCTCGGGACGGGGAAGGACATGCAGTACCGCTTCGGGGCAGAGAACCAGGCTCTGAATAGCTCGGTGGTGAGTCTCGAGGACTCTGCCAATACTGCCGGCAACTGGGTTGGCTTCAACTTCACGGCTGCGAAGGCAATCCAGCTAGACGAGTTTTCTTTCCAATTGTATGTGAATTCTTCCAGTTCCACATGGGCGGCTAGGGATGCGGCGCTCTACGTGAGATTGGGCAACAGCGGGGACTTCATGCTTTTCGGCACGCCTTCCTTGAATAGCCCCGTGGGAAGCTCAACCAAGGTTGTGTTTACCGGTCTATTCCCTGTGCCTGCCGGTTCCGAAGTCCAGCTTCGATTGGCATTCACAAACCGGACGAATGTCACCGGAGGCGCGCAGACCCTCGCAACACGTCTGGGGAGTTTCGAGCTCTCTGCGGTGGAGACTGGATTGACAGCTGATTCGAATGTGCCGGGCAGCGGGCCGGTGACTCATGATACGTTTGACAATTTCACCCGTACGTTCGGGCAATTTTCGACCAATCCGTATTTTGGCCGTGGTCAGACGTTTACCACTAGTGACGCGGGTGCGGGAAATGACAGGTGGAGTGTTGGGGGAATCTCTTTGCAATCGAAAGCTGCACAGAATTTTACGGCTGGAGACAAAATGCGCGTCTGGCTCTTCAAGTGGATACCCGCCTCGAATGCCAATGACATGATCAACTGGACGACTGATGGTGAACTCGTAGCCAGCGACGGCCTCGCTGATGGCGATCCCCTGAGCGGAACTACAGTGGGGGCAGTCCTTCTCGATGGAGTGGATTTCGATATGCCGAGCTCTGTGGCTAACGGCGACTTTCTGCATTTCCGTCCGGATACTCTGTTAGAGCTAGAGGAGAATGCGGGCTACGGTGTGTTTTTCGAGTTTATCGATACAGATGGCAATAACGGCTCCACTTTCGTGACTCTGGGAATTGGTGCCTCCGGTAGCAGCACTTATGATGGTGGCCGGGAGTTGCGGACGACAGCTACGGAGAACAGCTCGCAAAACGAGGATATGACATTTTTCGTCACCGGGGTGCCGCTGGCTGCCCCTCCAGCACCAGACCTAGCATTCGGCTCTCCTTTCCAAGACGGGATGATTCTGCAGCGCGACAAGCCTGTGTCTGTTTGGGGCACCGCGTTGCCAAATCAGACTGTCACGGTTGCAATCAACGGAACCACTGCTTCGGGCGTCTCGGATGCGAACGGTGATTGGAAATTCGACCTGCCCGCCCTTTCTAGTGGTGGCCCCTTTACACTTGAGCTGACCAGTGGAGCAGACAGCACGACTCTACAGGACGTACTTGTGGGCGATGTATGGTTTGCCTTCGGTCAGTCGAACATGGTGCGTCCCCTCAACGAGATGGACAATGCTGCTTTCTATAAGGATGCGATTACGAACGGAAATCTGCCGATCCGCTGTCTGAAAATTTCGCAAAGAGCGGCGCTGACACCACAAGAGGAAGGTGAGATGACCTGGCTTGGAAATGGTAATCCAGGTTCATGGACATCGGTTGGTGCGGTTTTCGCTTACCAGATGTATCAAGCTACTGGAGTGCCGACGGCCATCATTTGGTCGGCGTGGGGTAGTACCTCCATCGAGGCTTGGATGCCTACGGAAATGGAGCAGCAGTTCCCACATTTTAAAAGCGAGATGGACGATTACCGCGCGAATGATGAGGCGACGGTCGCGGCGATGCTTGCCGGTACACAAACTTACAACGATGTCTTTGTTAGGACAAAGCCGAACATAGTCTACAACCAGATGGCGCATCCCTTGCGTCGTTTCGGGATCTCCGGATTCGTCTGGTATCAGGGTGAAGCGAATGCTTCTGCGATAGAGGATTGCGCTCAGTATGGATTCACTTTTCCGGCATTTGTGAGGCAGTATCGGAGTATCTTCTCTCAAGGGGATCTTCCTTTTCTCGCAGTGCAGCTACCTTCTCATAATCGCACGAATTGGCCATGGTTCCGCGAGGCGCAGAGTCGTGTGGAGACGGAACCAAACGCCTACACGGCGGTCACCATCGACACGGGAGACGCGTCGAATATCCATCCCTTCGACAAGGAGCCGATCGGTGTGCGGCTTTCGTTGCTGGCGAGGAAGCATCTCTATGGTGAAATTATCGTGGCGAGCGGGCCGGTCTATGAATCGATGTCCATCAGTGGAAACGTGGTGACTCTTCAGTTCTCCGAAGCCGTGGGTCTGACCACGGATGATGCCCTCGCACCAGCTACGTTTGAGGTCGCCTCCGCGAGCGGAAATTTCGTCGCTGCCACCTCTACAGTCATCAGCGGGACAACGGTGCAAGTGAGTGCTAGCTCGATTTCTAATCCTGCTGCAGTGCGTTATGCGTGGAGCCCTACGCCGGTGAATGAAGTAAATCTTGTCAATTCTGCAGGGCTTCCTGCCGTTCCGTTCCGCACGGACAACCGAGCATTACCCGGTCTTGCAGCAACGGCTCCGGATGCGGTGAATGATGCCTACAGTTTTGATGAGAACGGTGTGTTGTCCGTTTCCGTATCTGAAGGTGTGCTGGCGAACGACATTGATCTGAATCGGGATACGCTCACAGCCACTGTGCTGACTACACCGACAAACGGCTCGCTGACGCTTTCGACGGACGGCTCGTTTGTTTACAAGCCTCTGGATGGTTTCACCGGTATGGATAGTTTTACCTACACTTGCTCGGATGGGTCGCTTTCATCGACTGCTACCGTGAGTATTACCGGGCCAGTGGATTTGACGGGTTTTGTTCTGTGGAGAAATGGGATTGCCTGGGATCCATCAGACGATCAGGGGCCGGATGGTGATCCCGATTTTGATGGGGCTTCGAATTTCCTCGAATACGCGCTGATGCTAGATCCGGTGACGCCGAACGGTGCGAATGATTTTCCCGGGTTTGTCATCAATGGAGCGAATGTTGAATACACGTTCCGGAATTTGCGCGCGGGGGTGAGTTATGAGGTCTTGCTGTCCAACGACCTTGCAGCATGGGAAGATCCAGCTTTTGCGACGATTTCCAGTGGGGATACGATTCCTGTGATGATTCCGGTCTCGGAGGGCGAGGGAGGGAAGCTGTTTGTGCGACTGCGGGTGACTGAGTGAATGAGGATGGGGTAGTTGTGGTGATATCCACGAATCCTGTGTGAGTGCAAATTTTTGGTTTTTGACACAAAGTTAGAGAATTGTTTGTGTCATTTATATCCTCCATGAAATTCTTACCTAATTGTTGGTATATTGCATTCTCATTTTTACTACTTTTGAATGCATTGAGTGCTGGTGTCTATGGGTCTCTCACCTACGTAGTGCATGGCGATGAGATCTCCATCACAGACTGCGACGAATCAGCCACAGGATCACTCCTTATCCCGGCTGACTTAGAAGGGAAGCCAGTCACCAGTATCGACGAGAGTGCTTTTTTCTTATGCTCTGGTTTGACGAGTGTGACGATACCATCTTCGGTCACCAGTATCGGCGAAGGCGCGTTTCTCTATTGCTCTGGATTGACGAGTGTGACGATACCATCTTCTGTCACCAGTGTCGGCGAAGAAGCGTTCAAGGGCTGTATTGGACTAGCCTCTTTTTCGGTTAGTGCTGGAAACCCTAACTACAGTAGTCGAGACGGTGTGCTTTTTGATAAGTTGCAGACCTTTCTTATACAGTATCCAGGCGGTTTGATCGGCGACTATACGGTTCCGGACAGCGTCACCAACATCAGTGAAGACGCGTTTGCCTTTTGTTTTAATTTAACTTCCTTTTCAGTCAGTGATGGTAACTCGAATTACAGTAGTCGTGACGGGGTATTATTCAATAAATTACAAACTTTGCTCATTCGATATCCTATTGGTATGAGTGGGGACTATACGGTTCCGTCTTCGGTCACCAGTATTAGTGATGATGCATTTTTCTTCTGCGAGGGTTTAACTAGTGTGACGCTTTCTCCACTTCTTAGAAGTATCGGCGAAGATGCGTTTTACTTTTGCCGCAGTATAACGAGTGTGATCATACCTCCCTTTGTCACAAGCATCAGCGAGGGAGCTTTCAAGCAGTGCCAAAATTTGGTCTCCGCCACTTTCTTGGGCAATGCTCCATTGACTATGGGTTCGGAGGTTTTCGAAGACACAGACAATAACTTTTCTATCAATTATTATGACGTTGCGACTGGATTTACTTCACCCACATGGCTAGGTTATTCAACAATTGAATTGGATGCTGAGCCAATATCGGCGATATCGTTGATATCACCGTCAAATAACGCAACTGACTATACTATTGATCCCACGTTTGTTTGGAGTGGTGATCCTCACGCCGTCTCCTATGAAATCCTAGTCGGCAGTGATATGGATGCCCTTCAGCAGGTTAAGAGTGAGAATGGTGACCTAGTCACTGACTTTACGGGCGCCGTTTTCATCGGAGTGACCTTTGATACTTATAGCTCTATTACTGGCACTCTTGAATATAGCCAAGACTATTACTGGATGGTGCGTGGCGAAAACCCAGTAGTTGGGCTTGAAGGCACCTTTTCCGAGATCCGCAAGTTTACCACTCAAGCCGAACCTGTCGATACGGTTGGTCAATTTGGCAATTTTACCTATGTCGATAATGGGACATACATCACCATCACTGATTATCCTGAGAACAGCACGGGAGCCGTTAATATCCCATCCACGATCAACGGAAAACCGGTCATCAGCATCGGCAGCTCTGCGTTTAGGGACTGCAGCGGTTTGACAAGTGTGACGATTCCCTCCTCCGTCACCAGAATTGATTTTTTTGCATTTTATCGCTGCAGCGGATTGGTGAGTGTGACGATTCCTTCTTCCGTTACCAATATTAGCTCCTATGCGTTCTCCAACTGCGACGGATTGACGTCCTTTGATATTGGTGCTGCGAATATAAACTACAGCAGCAGAGCTGGTGTGTTATTCAATAAATCGCAGACATTGCTCATTCAATATCCTGCAGGCTTGAGCGGAGACTATACAGTTCCGTCCTCAGTCACGAGTATCGGCGAAAGGGCGTTCTACGGCTGCGACGGATTGACGAGTGTGACAATTCCTACCTCAGTCAGCAGTATCGGTGAATTGGCGTTCTCCAGCTGCGACGGATTGACGTCCTTTGATATTAGTGCTGCGAACATAAACTACAGCAGCAGAGCTGGTGTGTTATTCAATAAATCGCAGACATTGCTCATTCAATATCCTGCAGGCTTGAGCGGAGACTATACAGTTCCGTCCTCAGTCACGAATATCGGCGAAAGGGCATTTTATTTCTGCCACGGGTTGGCGAATGTGACGATTCCCTCCTCAGTCTCCATTATAGGAGAAAGAGCATTCTACTACTGTAAAGATTTAACTAGTGTGACGATTCCTTCCTCCGTCACTAGTATCGGCGATAGCGCGTTTATCCTATGCTTCGGATTGAGTGATGCAATCTTCATGGGAAACGCGCCATCAACAATAGGATTGGACATTTTTAAATACACCGATAGTGACTTTACCGTATACTATCTGAATGGTTCGACTGGATTCAGTTCGCCCACATGGTTAGGTTATCCTGCAGTTGAATGGCAAGGCTCCACGAGTGATCCAATAGCCGCTATTTCATTGGTTTCTCCGTTTAATAACTCGACAGGCTATACGCGAGATCCCGCATTTGTTTGGAATGCTGATTCCCGCGCCAACACGTATCGAATTTTGGTCGGTACTGATCTCGCGACTCTTCAGCAGATTAAGAGTGAAAATGGTAATCCGGATCCCGATTTTACGGGTGCCGTTTTCATGGGGGTGACATCTGAGACTTATAGCCCTATTTCCAGCACTCTCGATTATAATAAAGACTACTACTGGATGGTTCGTGGCGGTAACTCAGTATTTGGGCTCGGGGGCTACTTTTCTGAGATCCGTAGATTCACCACTGAATCACCTGCTAATACGGTTCCAAGTCTTCAGCAATGGACGGCTCCGCGTGATGGTGCGGCGGGAGATGTTCTTACTCTCTCCGCTCAATGGACTGATGCTGATAGTGATTCTATCGTCGATGCGAAAGTACGTTATCGACTCGCTGGTGGGGCTTGGGTCGAGGATTCGATGCCGCCGGTTTCCGGGTCATCTCCTCCGCTGTTTAGAAAAGATATTACTCTCAATACAACGGGTCGATACACGGTGGAATTTCAGGCTTCGGATGCAGACCCCGTATCCGGAGAGGTCAAGGGCACGGCAGATTGGCAAGGGTTGTCATGGATTGATGTTTACGACGCTGACGACGCTCAGCTCGTGTTTACGCAAGAACCTAGCGGCGATCTGGTGCCGGGGCAGGTGGTGCCGATCAGTTATACTGCGTCATATCCTGGAGAAGTCAGAATTGCAGCACTGAGGCTTAGCGATGGTCAGAGTCAGATCGGTGGATTCCTAACAGATGATCAATCCAATTTAAATGTGACTAGCTTCTCACATACTTACAATTGGACGGTTCCTGCTGACCTGCCATCGGGAACTTACCGTGTGGAATTGATCACGTATTTGAATGGCACCAGCGCAATACCAAATAAATACTCTGCGGCATTTACTGTCACTAACGATGTGCTGTCCTCGTTCGAAGACTACGAGGGTCACCTGATGGGTAACCCATCTGCAAACGGTGTCGCAACACCGACACTTGGTCTGGGGGTTAATGCGGCGAACGGGAACTTTTTCTACGCTGAGGTGGATGTGGCACCTGTGCCCGGAAACGACATTCCTTTCGCCTTCGTGCGCTACTACAACAGCCTATCTCCCGAAAACGACCTTGCTGGAGATCCAATTGTCTACCCCTTTGGTCACGGCTGGACTTGCTCCTATGATGTCTTTCTGACCTTCTCTGGAAATCTGGCGGAAATCCGCTGGCCGGACGGACGCAGAGACGGATTCGAAAGGGCGAACGCAAGCTTGCCGTGGAGTGGAGTAACTCCTGGAAACTTCCACTTTCTGGAGGAAGACGGGAGCGGCGGCTGGATCATAACCACCCCACAGTCGGAACGCTTCTACTTCAATGCGAGCGGATTACTGTCGGAAATTAAGTCGGTTAACAACTACTCTATCAGCATCGCCTATCAGTCCACCCGCAGGACAATCACCGACTCCGCTGGGAGGGAGTTTATCCTTCGTTTGAATGGAGGTCTGGCTACGTCCCTTGACCTGCCGGACGGAACCAATGTCGAATATGGATATGAACCTGCGACAGGCCTGTTTGGATCCGTAATCGACCGGGCGAGCAAGACTCGTCAGTATAACTACCTGAATGGTCGACTTAATCGGGTGCGCTACCGTGAGGCTTTAAATGAAAATGGAGCCGTGGTTTTTAACTCCTATGATGAAGATGGACGCGTCGTAGAACAAAAGGAGGCAATCCACCTGACGTCCGGATCTCTTAAACATAGTTTTGATTGGGATACTGAAAGTCAGGTGCAATATCAATCGCCCAAGCTGGAACAAACCACCGTGTTCAAGGACAGCTTGGGAAGGGCACGAAGTATCTCCGAGTGGTCTCCTGATGTTATTTCTGCAAGCACCGTCGCCACGATAACCTATCAGGCGGCTGATGGCCCAGAGTCGATCCAGCCAGATACGATCGTGGGGGCTAATAGCCAGGATACGACTTACGAGTTCGCTGGAGCGTATCCCCAGTCCATTAGCGATCCGGTAGACCGGACTGCCACTTACGATTATTCCCGAACTGGTCTGCAGCGCCATTTACCCAACTCTATGGGCACAGCTGCAGGGGCGCAGCTTACATTCGTGTCCAGCGGCAACAATATTGGCAGCGTCAGCGTCACTCAACCTGCCTCAGCCCAAGATCTCAGTCCGACGGTGAATCTGGCTATGACCTATGATGGAGGCCTGTTAGAGACGCTAACGAAAGGGGGGAGTGTCACCAAAACTGAAGTAGTGGGCAGGGACATTTACGGAAATCCTACGACCTTGCGCTATTACACCAACGTAAGCAGCAATTCCTACATCTTGGAAACCCGCACTTACGATGTGATGTCTCGCCTCACTTCAACGAGCGACTCCACTGGACTTCGAGTCTACTATTTCTATGACGGTGAAGGGCGCCTTACAGATTTGGTTAGCGGCCCTGGAACCGGCTATACATCAGGCACTCCTGCGTCAGCTTCTATCCGGCATCAGCGGTGGGAATACGATGCCGAAGGCCGGGTCGAAAAGATCTACGATGGTTGGGGATCGTCTGCCGTATCATCGACAAGTTACGATTACAACTCCACGGGGCTGCTCTACCGTGTGACGAACTCGGATGGAGCCGCCACGAATTACCGCTATAACGAGGACAGCGAAGTCATAAGAGTCGAGGACGAGAAACTCGATCGGGTAGATAAAGTGGCTCACCAGGAGTCCTACCGGGTTCGAAATGTGGAATTGGCCTCGTCATACAGTGGCACCGGTTCGACACCAAAGAGAGTGGTTGGTAGCAAAATGGATGCTAGTGGCCGGGTGATCGAGTCCTACATCGGGACATCTATGGATAGTAATGGGGATGTTGCCAACAAACAGCGCCTTGCAACCTATACCTATGACAAGCTTGATCGTCCCTTACAGATCAATCGCTACGAAGAATATTCCGGAGGTATCCAGCTCCGGAGAGAGTCTTACAGCTACTCGGCAGATGGGCGGATCACCACCATCAGCTACTATGATTCACGCTCGGGTAATCTGGCAGAAAGTAAAACCGTCGAAAACGATGCCTCCGGCAAACCGATCAAAGTGACGGTCTCACGTAGCGGTCAGTCGTTCACATCCACAGCCAAATATAATGCAGCAGGTCAGTTGGTGGAAACCGCTGATCCATCAAACAATAAGACCACATACCAGCGGGACGGACTTGGCAGAATTCTAAGCAAAAGCGACGTTCGAGGAACCTACACTTGGTCGTATAATGATGCCGCGCGCAGCGTCACACGCACCGCGCCGGATTCCACGACGGTGACAACGGTCACTGATGTGCATGGCCAACCGGTGAGCATCACCGGAACCGGAATTAACTTCTCCTTTACCTATGACTCCCGTGGGCGCGCCCTGACCGAGGCTTGGACAGGTGGCAGCCGAACCTATGCTTATACTGGGAATTTTGTCGATTTCGTTAGCACCCAATTTGCCACTGGCTCACCCATGTTGATTGACTACACATGGAATAAGCAGACCGGGCAGTTGTCCCGACAGGACTATGCTGGCAAGCGGATTGACTACAGCTACAATGGATTTAGCGACGTCATCGGCATGGCAGTAAAGAGTGAGGGAGGTAGCACTCTCTTTGGAAACTTTGCTTTCGATTACGATGATACACGAGGGACGCTCAAGGAAATCACTTATCCCAACGGAATTCATTCCCAATACAGTTGGAATCTAGTCGGCGAACTCTCTTCACTGAAAACCTTCCGCACAGGCGAAAGCTCCAATCCGTTTGTCAGCTATGATCTCACGATGGATGGGCTGGGTCGGCGTACTAGGATCGGATTCAAGCAGCCTGAGGGTGTTGTATTTCCAGATGAAAGTACATCACTCACTCACACAAATGGCGTATTGACCAAAGTGGCGGGTTCCAATGTGACGGCCGATGGGCGTAAAAACCTCACCAACATTCCAGGACACGCTGGTATCAGCTACGATTTGCTCGATCGGGTGGCCTCCGTGGGTACTACAACCCACGACTACGATGCCGCTCGCAATCGTATGGAAACGACCCGTGGTGGGACAAAAGTCCGCTACCTCCAGGACGTGCTGTCCGGTTTGCCCTCAGTGGTAGCTACGATGAATGGTAGCAACCAGGTGGATACCACCTTCATTCACGGTCCCGGCGGTTTGCTAGGTGGGATCACGGCCAGTGGTGAATGGGAAATTGCTCACCAAGACTTTAACTCGAACGTGATTGCGGTAACGAATGCCTCGGCAGAGATTACTTCATCTTTTGCCTATACGCCGTATGGTCGGTCAGCTGGTGCGACAGGGGATACCAGCTTTCCCTTCCAGTTTTCAGGTGGTGTCGGTGTCGTCACCGACCCAGAAGGTCTCGTGCACATGCGAGCCCGTTCCTACAGTCCTTTGGTTAGACAGTTCACGTCAGGGGATTTGATCGCTGGGCAGCTGAGTAAACCGATGTCAATGGGGCGGTTTAATTTCCTAGAAGGAATGGCAATGGGAGGGGTAGATCCTAGCGGATTAGTATTTGGCTCATTAGGCGAATGGATTCACAAAGTTAGTAATGGTAAACAGCGACGCCAGCAACTCGACAATGAACAATTAAGGAACCATTTACTTTCTTTGCGCAATCCAGAGGAACCGCGGTTTCGTCTGGCATCTAGGATTGCGATGGCAGCATTGAGTGAAGAGAACACACGGCATATGAATAATATCGAACTCGGGTATAGGTCGTCCAAATACACCGCAGATACTTCATACTATAGCGCGATCGGGGTCTCAGCCTTGATAACAGGCGGGTCAACAGTTGCCCCAACATTGAAACTTGCGCTGCTCTCCAAACAGACTCTTAGTTTGACCGCTTTAAGTTCGGTTAGGGCTGTGTATGATGTCCTTGGTAGTGAGTCAAGATACAGAGCGTTTACAGGAGGTTCAAATGCCGTAGGCATAGGATTGAGCTATGCTGGAAGTGTTGTCGGGAGTTTGAATCCGGGGATAGGGCTTGTAGTGGAGGGGCTTGGCACTGTTGCCGGCGAAGTGTTTAGTCGCTTGCCCGGACTTAATACTAAAATGAACAGTCCCAAGGTTAATCAACAGCTTGGGCAATAAATATAGTATTATTCAGCAGGTAATTTCAGAAAAAATGAAAACAATAATAAAAAGAAAATCACCTCAAGTTCGTATGAGGCTGAGTATTTCTAGCATGCTGCTCCTGATGTTGTTTGCCGCTTTGATGATCATTGATGGGAGTGCAGAAATCCCGACAGAAGGCGAGTGGCAGATTACCTATGACGCAGGCGGTCGAGTATCAGAGATTTCCGGCGGCGGCCAATCAGCATCCTACTCCTACAACGATAATGGCGAACTCACGCAGGCATCTCTCGATGGTAGTCTCGGAAGCGTTACTACCACATATTCGGTATCCACCGGATCTACCCCGTCTATCGGTGGTTCGGTCTCAGGATGGGGGAGTTATGAGGATGGTCAAGTTGCCAACATCTCCGCAAATGAAGAAGCGGGTTTTGTGTTTGTGAAATGGACTGGCACAGGAATCACTGGCGCAAACGAAACCACGAATCCTCTATCAGTCACCGTAAATGGAGCCAAGAGTCTGACTGCACATTTCAGGCTTACAGAAGAGACTGCGGAGTATACGAACTGGATTTCAGCTCTCTATCCAGCTGTGTATGATGCTCAGCTACTGATGGGGACGAGTGATAATGATCGGGATGGCTGGAATAATAGGTATGAGTATTTGATGGGCTTTTTACCAAATAACCCAAGCAGTGGTTTTAGGGTTAAGGTGAACGAGGTTGTAGGGCAGAATGTTGCTTTGGAATATAATCGAGTGCGGCCAATGGGCATCTATTCTTTATATCACTCTACTAATCTTAAGGACTGGAATCTGATAGATGCCTTCGCTCCCACCTTAGGAGAGGATGATTTTCCGCTGAATCATGAGGATGCCGAATCTCCCGGCTACGGATACTATCGTGTTCAGTTTTCTCCTGAACCGTGAGCTAGTGGTATAGAATTGGCCTCAGCTAGATTAGGTGGGCGAGGAGCCTAAGCGGATTAGGCGGTTTCGTGCTTCTTATGGGGTTTCCTTGGGCGGAATGTGATGTTGCGTGAGCTGTTCTTTCATCATTTTAAGAACGGATTGATACTCGATATCCTTGGCTAGGTTGTTCCATTCATTCGGGTCTTTTTTGTGGTCATAGAGCTCTTGGGAGCCATCTCCATATTCAATGAAACGGTAATGCTGGTAGCGAACAGCTTTCGCATCGTCCTTGCGGTAGGTCAGCGCCGGGTGATCCCACTCTGTTTGCGGGTTCTCCAAGAGAGGCTTTAAGCTGCGTCCGACGACCTTGTCATTGGCGGGCAGACTACAGAGATCGACAAGGGTGGGGTAGATATCGATCAATCCCACGATTTGGTCGCAGCGTCCCTGGGACTGTTCGCCTTTCATGCTTGGCGGTAATTTGAAAATAAGCGGAGCACGCCCGGAGCGTTCCCAGAGGGTGTGTTTTTGGAAGGTGTTCTTTTCCCCCATATGATAGCCGTGATCTGACCAGAGAACGACGATGGTATTGTCCTTGTAAGCACTATTGTTCAGCGCATCGAGCACCTGGCCGACTTTGGAGTCCACAAAGGTGATGCTGGCGAGGTAGCTATGGATAATGTCTTTCCACTTGTTGTTTTCGATAGCCCATTCGGTTCTTGGGTATCCGTCATTGATGGTCTTCAAGGCTTCTGCCGGCACGTCATCGAGATCATCCGCTTTGTAGGCAGGTAATTGCATTTCCTCTCTCTCATACATATCGAAATATTTCTGAGGCACATACCAAGGGACGTGAGGACGAAGAAACCCGACCATCAACATAAAGGGTTTTTCATGCTCTTCTTCCAGCCGTTCGACGGCCCAGACAGCCGCCTCGCTGTCGCTCATCTTTTCCTCGGGCTTTTCCCATACCCCCCAATCGGTGAGGGTGACTTGTGGTTCCCAATGGAGTTTGATTTTCTTTCCGGTCTTTTTGTCCTTGAGGAAATCCCAACTGCCACGTCCGCCGGAGAGATCGAGGTTTTCTTCGGGTAGGTGCTTATGGAGAATTTTTCCCACGGCCATGGTTTTGTAGCCGTTCTGTCTGAAATATCCGTGCAGCAGTTGCGATCCCATGTCCTGAACTGCTTTTTCAACAAATTCGTCGTCCGGTTGCAGTTTTGGTGACTTGAGTTGGTGGAAATACAAGCCACTCATGAGGCTGGCTCGGGAAGGGCCGCATACCGGGTACTGGCAGTAAGCCTTGGAAAACCACACGCCCTCGCTGGCCAATTTGTCCATGTTTGGAGTGATGGCCTGCGGGTTCCCGAAATAACCCGCCCAGTCGTTGAGGTCATCGACAGCGATGAACAAGATGTTGGGCTTTTCGGCAGCACTCGCATGGAGGATGCAGAGGTTTGTCAGCGCGAGTAGGCTCAGGCGTCGGATCGTGGTCGAAAGTTTCTGTTTCATAGTTGAGTTTTTTTGCCTCGGGCATCCGCGTCTTCGAAAACGTGCACGAGCGGTGGCTTTCACCAACATATCCTAGTCTCAGGACAAACCTGCCGCTGTGAAGTGAAAAAATGCGATTCACTGACATTGCGGTTTGCTTTCGCCGGTCGCATCCCTTCCATTCGTCAGGAGAAATTGAGAAGAATGAGTAATATCAAAGGTAGAAATTTCGGGAGATAGCGGCAGGTTTGGAGTTATCTCCGGATAAGAGTGTGGATGGCTGAAGATGAAAAAATAGCGGTGCTGACAGAGACGGATTTCATGCGTCTCTTGCTGAAGCACGAAAACGCGTTGCGGGCATTTGCCCGCAGTTTGTTACCTGATTGGAATGCCGTGGACGACGTGATCCAAGATGCCAGTGTCATCATGTGGCAGAAGATCGGGCAGCTTGACAGCAAGGAAGGTTTCCTGCCGTGGGGCAAGGTCATCGTCCGCTTTCATTGCTATCGCCATCATGAGCAGAAGAAAAAATCTGGAACCGTTTTTAGCAACGAACTGATTGCTGTTCTGGTAGACGAAGCCGAAAATTTTGAAAATGAGGAGTATAGCCGCCGTCATTTGGCGTTAACGTCCTGTTTGGAATCCCTTCGAAAGACCGAGCGAGAACTGGTCTTATCTCCGTATCTTGGACATGGGCGAATCAAGGAACTCGCGGAAGCGACAAACACTTCGTCAAATTCGCTGTATAAAAAAATCGGGCGACTCCGTGAAAGGTTACGCAACTGCATCGAAATCAGATTAACCTCCACATTATCCGCATGAAAGAGCCAGACCAGGAACTGTTGGATCGTTATTTTCAGTCACGTGCCAGCGACGAACAGATAGCCGAACTGGAAAAGCGAATGCTTGCTGACCCAGATCTTAGGAAACGCTATCTGCACGAGGCGATGACAGAGACCTCCCTGCGCAGTTTTGCATTACAAGAAAACGAGATACCCGGCATGCGCTCGCAT
Source organism: Luteolibacter sp. (assembly GCA_051252155.1). Taxonomy (GTDB): domain Bacteria; phylum Verrucomicrobiota; class Verrucomicrobiia; order Verrucomicrobiales; family Akkermansiaceae; genus Luteolibacter. The sequence goes on from JBPOGB010000001.1 coordinate 156,195, forward strand.
GAGGATTCGTCTACTCGTAAAATAGCGATGACGCGCATTCTCATTGCTGGGTCATTGGCTGCATGCGTTGCTATCTTTTTCTGGATCGCTCGAGAAAAACCCTCGGCAGGTGTGATTCTGTCGAGTGAATTGGCAGGCTGGCAAAGCGAGCATCCCACCATCGATGGGGCTAAATTCTCTCCCGGCGTCTACACTCTCCAGACGGGCATCGTCACACTGGACTTTCACTCTGGTGCTGAAATGGTCATGGAAGGCCCGGCACGAATCGAAGTGGTCTCTGAGATGGAGATCATTTTCGACTACGGCAACGCCTCGTTTTCCGTGCCGGATCAAGCCATCGGTTTCCAGGTGAACACTCGCCATGGCAAAGTGATCGATCTGGGCACTAGGTTTTCCCTCTCACTCGGCGAGGATTTGAACGAGGAGGCTCGATTGGTTGTCGATGAGGGGGAAATAGCGCTTCATCACAACGACGGCAGCGTGAAGCACTTGGTAACTGAAGAGACTGCAAGCATGGATGAGAAAAGCATCCGCTTTAACGCCGAACTGACCTCGGAGGAGGGGCTTGAAATGAGTGAGCCTTTGGTGATTCTCAAAACGAATGGCAGGGAAACGACAGTCGTAAACCAAAAGCTAAGGGAAACGCTACGAACCGACTTCCTGATGGTGAAAAACGTCAAAGACAGGGCGAATGCCCATTTTGATCGTAGAGCGCTGATCGCCTTCGATTTGTCCGAGGTGGATCTCGACCAGGTGGTCAAAGCTCGCTTGATTCTCAATTCGGTGCCGACAGGTGTGGGGGTGAGCTCTAATATGCCGGTAGTGAGCGAGTTCGGGATTTATGGAATTCCTGATGACGAGCGTGAAAACTGGCCTAGCAGTGGATTGCGTAGGAAGGATGCTCCGCAACTAGAGGGTTCTCCCTTACTTGCTACTTTTCCTGTTCCACGCGCGAACTTGCGTACTGCGGTCGTTTTGGAGACTTCGGAATTGCTTGCTTTTCTGAAGGCAGACCAAAGCGGAGAAGTTGGATTCATCATTCACTGTGAAACACCAGGCAATACCATGATTCACGGATTTGCCTCCAGCCAACACCGTGAAGCTGCGGGGCCAACGCTGGAATTGGTTATGAAGGAGTGATGAGAACTTCCTAGTCTCGCAGCTACCAGCCTATGAATATACTTCGAGAACAAGCGCGCATTCGTCTTCCTTTTCATGGATCCCGTTATTGATCAACGATGGATCCACGGGGTGGCTGGAGGACTGAATGAATCGCAGGGTTTTGCTTGTTTCCTGAAGTGCAGAATGACGATGCCAAAATTTTCCGATTAAATACGGCAGGTTTTCCTCAACTACGGATAAGTCAGTGTTGGGAGTCATTCGTGAATAAAAGCCTCGGCTAGATTTTAGGGTTATCAATGATCGTTGATAACCCATTTCCTTGCCGCACTATGTACATCACAGGCCTAGTTCAATGATGATTCTTTTGTCCCTAAAAACTCTCGTATAAAAATGCATAAGTTCATACCCCTATTTAGTTTTCTGCTCACTTGCTCGCTTTCTGCTGAGAAAAAGACGATTGTCGTTAGTCTGGATAGCCCGATCGCAACACTGGAAGATGCTCGTCTGAAAGTCAGAGAGATCAAGCAACAGCAGCCAGATCAGGCGATTGAGGTGTTGATCAAGGGAGGCGTTTATCCCTTGCTGGAGACTGTGGTGTTCGGCGTGGAAGACTCGGGGACTGAAGACGCTCCCATCGTCTATAAAGCATCTCCTGGAGAAGAGCCGGTATTCACGGGCGGAGTCAGTATAGGGGGGTGGGAAAAAGTAAGTAGCGATCCTACCGGGACACCGGAAGCAGCCCGTGGAAAATTATGGGTGGCTGAGATTCCGAAATCGCCTGGAAAGGAGTGGTATATCCGATCTCTGTATGATGGCGAAACCTTGTTGAATCGAGCTATCTCCGGAAAACTTTATCACGATGAATCAGATGGAGACCGTGCCAATGATTACAACATGCAGGGTAAGAAGATTGTGAGGGAATTGGACTATGAGAGTGAGCCCGTAAAGCCTTTCGAGCGCTTCATCAAATACAAAGGAGACGATATCAGAGACTGGGAGAATCTATATGATATTGAAATCCTGTTGAAAGACCGCCCATGGTTGAGGAATGTGATCCCCTTGGAGAGTGTCGACCCGGAGAATAAGATTCTCCTCATGGCTGCGGATCCGACCTATCAGCCTGTAAGACCCCACTTGCCGTATTGGATTGAGAACGCGATCGATTATCTGGATGAACCGGGTGAGTGGGTCGTAAATACGAAAGAAGGGCTTATCTACATGTGGCCGGAAGGCGATGTGTCCGAAATGAATGTGGTCGCTCCTTTGTTGCAGGAATTTATTAGGGTTGAAGGAAAAGAAGACGGTCTCTTCGCCAAGCACCTCCACTTTGAAGGGCTTACCTTCATGCATGGCTTGCGGGACACGATGCTTGCCGAAGATAAAGGCCTGCAACACGACTGGGAGATGTATGACAAGGGGAACGCAATCATCCGTTTCCGTAATGTGGAAGACTCTTCGGTCAAGCGCTGCACCATCAAATCAAGCAGCGGCACGGGGATACGTCTGGATCTCCATAGTCAGAGAAATGAACTGATCAGCAATCATCTGAAGTACCTGGGGGGAACTGGTATTGTGCTGAGCGGCTACGGCCCCGGGACGAAGGATGTGAACAAAAACAATATCGTTCACGACAATTACATCCACCATGTGGGTGAGATCCTCAATCACTCACCTGCCATTTTCATCACCCAAAGCGGGCACAATAAGATCACGCACAATACAATCCACGATCTTCCCTACAACGGCATCGTTGTGAGCGGTTGCCGTCCCGATGAATTTTATCTCGTAAAAAGAATACCATTCAGGCGCGCTTGGCTGTCCACCATACGTTTTGAAGAATGTGAACCCTACATACTGAAGGGACTACAGGCAAAATCGAAGATATCGCTAAGTCACTTCCTGCCACTACTCCATGCACGTGAAAACCATATCGGCATGAATGATATTTCGCGCACCCTTCTGGAATTGCACGACGGCAACGCCATCTACTTCTCGGCCATGGGAGAAAACAATCTGGTGGAGCATAACTACCTGCATAAGAACTACGACACCGCAGGGACTCTTCGCTTGGACGACAATCCCAGCTACACGATCATCAGGGAGAATGTGATCACAGAAGCGCAGCAAGGATTCGGACTCAAGGATGCTGCTGAAGTAACTAATAATTTTGTTTTCACTGAGACATTTCTTCGTGGCAGATCGACACCCGGTTGGTTGGGAGGAACAAAAAGAGTTATCCCCAAAGGAAATATCTTCATGCCATCAGCTTCCTCCGAATCGGGTAACGGGCTTTATCTAACCGACGATCGAGCCACCAATAAGCCCTTTTATGAGAACCTCCCCAAAATGGAGAACTCGATCTATTTCACCCGTAACACGAGCCCAGCCTACGTGCCGAAAGATACGCCCGGCAGTGATCTCTTCACGGGTGAACAAGTCATTCCGGGCAAAGATTCGATCAAGCTCCTCTATGCAGATCCCATGTTTGATGAGGAAGCGATGAAGACAGGTATCTACCGTTTCAAAGAGGGTTCGCCCGTCGAGAAACTCGGCATCAAGCCGATCGATCTGAGAAAAGTTGGATCATCATTAGCGAAAGCGTCGTTCGGAGGGCTCAGCGCAAAGTCCAAGGAAAAAGGCAGGGAGGCACACTTCAATTTCGTAAATAAATCTCCTTTCGACCAAGCGGGCTTGGGTGCATCCATGACAGTCGATGGCACCACGATAACGACGGTTAATATCATTGATATGGACGGCGTTTCGAAAGGAAGCACGACCACAGTTCACGCCGGATTGGAATCGCTGGGTATCGTCTCTGCCAGCGGGAATGGTGACCATAAGAATTTCGATGCCGGTGAGGCATGGCAGTTTCAGTTCGATGCAGATATTGCATCATTGGAAATGGAATTTGCGGATCTCGAGGACGAAGATGTATTAACGCTCTCATTTCCGGATGGAGCCGATGATTATTCGACTAAAATTTCGAGCAGCAGTGCAAGCGGGGGGACTTATTCCTTAAAATGGTCAATTCCTGCGGGCACGCCCATGCGTTTGGAGCTAACAGAAGGAAACACCGTGCGAATTAAGTCATTCGGAGTGGGCTTGAAGGCTCCTTGATTCCGAAGTGCCCCACAGGTGAGGTGACCTACCGATTCAAGATCGGTTCGCCAGCGGCGAAAATACTGCCTTTTAGGAGTTAGCAGTCGTGGTGTTAAATGAACTTCTGAAAAAAGACTAAATATTAATAACGATGAAAATAGATAATTGTAAAACCTTGTTGGCGATGGGGGTCGTTTCTCTGCTAGCTGCGACTCTGTGTGCTGCGGCACCTGAATCGAAGAGACCTAATATTCTGTATATTATGGCTGATGACCAAGCGCCCTTTGATCTTAAGGTCTACGATCAGGATTCGACATTAAGCACCCCGGTGATCGATCGTTTGGCCGCCGAGGGCATGGTGATCGATGGCGCCCATCAGATGGGAGCCTGGTGTGGCGGCGTGTGTACTCCATCGCGTCACATGGTTATGTCGGGTCGCACGGTTTGGCATGTTCCGGATAAAGTAACACCGGGTAGAAGTCCTCTCTCGGCCGATCCAAAGCATGTGCCTACAGACCTCGCAGATCATACCATGGCGGCGGTTTTTAATGCGGCGGGCTATGATACGATGCGAACCTGCAAAAAAGGGAACAGCTATGCCTCCGCGAATAAACAGTTTACCGTTGTCCATGATTCTACCAAGCGGGGCGGCACTGATGAGTCCGGTAGCGCATGGCACGCGAAGCAGGTGCTCAACTATCTCGAGCAACGCGAGGCCTCCAAAGATCAGGATCCGTTTTTGATCTATTTCGGGTTTTCGCATCCTCACGATACTCGCAACGGTAAGCCCGAGCTTCTCGCCAAATATGGTGCGGTGAATCATGAGGATAAAAAGAGCCTTCCTCCAGCCAATCCTAAACAACCGAAGCTGCCCAAAAATTATCTCCCTAAACACCCGTTCAACAACACGGAGATGAAGGTGCGCGATGAGGTAAATGTTAGCGGGGTCTGGACTAACCGTGATGAGCGCACCATTCGCAACGAGATGGGTCGTGAGTTCGCCTGTAGCGAAAATATCGATATCCAGATCGGTGCTGTATTGGAAAAGCTAAAGCAGATGGGCGAATTGGAGAATACCTACATCGTTTACACGTCCGATCACGGCATGGCGATCGGTCGGCACGGACTGCAAGGCAAACAGAACCTTTACGAGCACACATTCCGCGTCCCTTACATCGTGAAAGGCCCCGGCATCAAGCCAGGGTCACGTGTTACAGGTAATATCTACCATCTCGACGCACTCGCGACCTTGTGCGATCTCGCTGGAATTGAAGCTCCGGAGACTAGCGAAGGCGTTAGCTTCAAGCCGGTTCTCGAAGGAAAGAAGGATACCGTTCGCGATGTTCTCTATGGTGCATATTCTGGTGGGGAAAAACCCGGTATTCGCTGTGTTAAAAAAGGTGATTGGAAACTGATCCGCTATGAATCAACCAAGCATGGCGTGAGCGAAACTCAGCTTTTCAACCTGGCGGAAAACCCGGATGAGCTGTTACCCGAACACCACGATCCTGAGGTGATTGCGTTAACTCACTACACTCCGGATCCGAAGCAAACCAATCTCGCTAGCGATCCGGCCTATGCCGAGAAACTCAAGGAGATGGAGATGCTTCTGTTGATCGAAATGCGCAATCACTTTGATCCATACCGCTTCTCCAATCAGCCGGATGACGGGTTGTAGTCTGTGACTGATATGAAGACGACTGCCGAGACACCGTGCTAGACGGCATTCCTTCACCAGGGGTCTCGCAATCGGTTCTCCTAATTATCGATCCATCGATGAATTTACGGGGTGGCTGGAGGGCTGAATGAATCGTAGGGTTTTGCTTGTTTCCTGAAGTTCAGAATGACGATAACCAAATTTTTTCGGTGAAATGTGGCAGGTTTCCCTTAAATGCAGATAGGTGGTTGATAGCTCTTTCCTTGCCGCACCATGCAATGTGCGCATCGTGATTCTTTGATCTATAAAAACTCTCCTAAAAAAATGTTTAAGTTCATACCCCTATTTATCTTCCTGCTCACTTGCTCACTCTCTGCTGAGAAGCAAACGATCGTCGTCAGTCCGGATAGCCCCATCGCAACACTGGAAGCTGCTCGTCTGAAAGTCAGAGAGATCAAGCAACAGCAACCCGGCCAACCGATTGAGGTGCAGATACGCGGCGGAGTCTATCCCTTGCGTGAGACTGTCGTATTTGAATTGGAAGATTCAGGTTCGGAGGAGGCACCGGTCGTATACAAAGCATTCGATGGCGAAACGCCGGTCTTTACCGGTGGAGTTCAGATCAGTGGCTGGAAGAAAGTGGGCACAGATCCCGAAGGAATTTCTGATGAGGCTAGGGGAAATCTTTGGGTTGCTGAGATTCCGAAAATTGAAGGAGAGCAATGGGTTATCCGAACTCTCTACGATGGGGATGAGATGCTCCCTCGCGCTAGATCAGGCAGCTTTAAATATGCGGATGTTGAAAAGGAAAGTGATTCGAACCGGCAGGGTAAAAAGTTAACGAGTGTGCTGGATTACGAAGGAGACCCTCTTCCGCCCTTTGACCGCACGGTGCACTTCCGGGATAATGATATCAAGGATTGGACAAATCTTTCCGATATTGAGCTCGTTCTTAAGGATCGTCCTTGGTTGGTCAACATCATCCCTCTGGAACGTGTTGATCCAAAAAACAAGATTGCTCATCTGGCGGTAGATCCGACCTATCAGACAATCAACCCGAATAATCGATACTGGGTTGAAAACGCGATCGATCATTTGGATGAACCGGGTGAATGGATAGTGAATACGCTTGAGGGACGTATCTATATGTGGCCGCGGAAGGATATCACTGACATGAAAGTCGTCGCGCCGTTCCTGCAGGTATTCATTCGAGTTGAAGGCAAGGAAGATGGACTGTTTGTGTCGAACCTTCGTTTCGAGGGTCTGACCTTCACTCATGGTGTGCGTGATAGCCTACTTGAGGCCGATAAGGGTCTGCAGCACGACTGGGAGATGTATGATAAGGGCAATGCAGTGATTCGCTTCCGGTTTGCAGAAGACTGCGAAGTCGCATCGTGTGTCATCAAGTCTAGCAGTGGCACTGGCATGCGACTAGATCTGCACTGTCAGCGAATCAAAATTACCCGCAATCACCTGCACCATCTCGGCGGGGGAGGGATTGTGCTCAGCGGCTATGCTCCGGGCACGAAAGACGTGAATAAGAACAACGTGGTGCACGACAACTACATTCACCACATTGGCGAGCTTCTGTTGCATTCAGCTGCCATTATTATCGCACAAAGTGGGCACAATGAGATCACCCACAATACGATTCACGATGTTCCCTACAACGGTATCGTAGTCAGCGGCTGCCGTCCTCATGAGTTTTACCTCGTGAAGCGGATTCCCTTCAGGCGCGCATGGGTCTCTTCGATTCGGTTCGAGGAGTGTGAGCCCTTTATCAAGAAGGGTCTCGCCGCCAAGTATCAGAATCGCTTGGAGTATTTTCTTCCACTACTGCACGCCCGTGAAAACAGGATCGTTATGAATGATATCTCTCGCACGCTGCTGAAGCTGCACGACGGGAATGCGATTTATTTTTCAGCCATGGGCGAGGATAATTTAGTCGAGCGCAACTACCTTCACCAAAATCATGATACCGCAGGTGCCGTTCGCCTGGATGACAACCCGAGCTATACCATTATCCGCGAAAACGTGATCTCTCAATCGGAGCAGGGAATGGGACTGAAGGGGCCTGCGGATGTGGTTAATAACTTTATTTTTACGGAGACCTTTCTTCGTGGGAGAACGAATCCTGCATGGCTGGGAGGAACGAAACAGGTTACACCAACAGGGAATATTTTCATGCCGTCAGCTTCGTCCAAATCGAGTAACGGGCTATTTTTAACAGACGACCGAGCCACAAATAAGCCCTTCTACGAGAATCTTCCCAAGATGAAGGACTCGATCTATTTCACTGAAAATAAGAGCGAGTGTTATGTGCCCAAGACAGCGCTCGGCAGTGATCTCTTCACTGGTGAGAAAGTCATTTCAGGCAAAGATCCGGTCAAGCTCATCTATGCGGATCCGATGTTTGATGAGGAAGCCATGAAGACTGGCCTCTACCGTTTCAAGGAGGGCTCACCCGCGGAGAAACTCGGCATCAAGCCGATCGATCTGCGTAAGGTAGGTTCATCGTTGGCGGAGAAGAACTTCAGTGGCTTCAGCGCCATCTCAAAGAAGAAGGGGCAGGAGGTTCATTTCAACTTCAGAAATAATACCCCTTTCGACCAGACGGGCATAGGGGCATCCATGACGGTCGATGATACCACGATCACGACTTCCGGCATCATTGATATCGACGGCACTAGTCAAGGAAGCACGACCACTATCCACGCGGGATACGATGCACTGGGCGTCGTCTCTGCCAGCGGGAAGGGCGACGGTAAGAATTTCGATGTTGGTGAGGCATGGCTGTTCCAGTTCGATGCAGACATCACGTCTTTGGAAATAGAGTTTGTCGATCTCGACGATGCGGATGTATTCACGCTCTCATTTCCGGATGGAGCCGATGACATCTCGATGAAGATTTCGAGTAGCTCTGCGACAGGTGGCACATATTCCCTGGAAAGATCAATCCCTGGGGGCACACCCATGCGCTTAGAACTCACAGAAGGAGGCCTGGTGCGAATCAAGTCATTCAGCGTCGGCTTGAAGGCTGATTAATTTCATCGAAGCATTCGCTATTAAGAAAAATTGTTATGCGTAAACATTTTATCGAAGTCATATGTTTTTTTGGAGTCGCAGGTTCTACTCTCTCCATTGCTGCCGAGCGTCCCAATATTTTATGGCTGACGAGTGAGGATAACAATGTGAGTTGGGTTGGCTGCTATGGGAACCCGCATGCGGAAACTCCGAACATCGACCAGCTGGCGGCGGAAGGCTTCCAATATATGCACGCGTATGCCAACGCTCCGGTCTGTGCACCTTCGCGAAGCACATGGATTACCGGAATCAATGCGATCTCGATGGGAACGCATCCCATGCGGAGCCGTTATGAAATTCCGCATGACCAGATCCCATATTATCCGGATCTTCTTCGGGCGAACGGATATTACACGGGTAATTCAAACAAGACAGATTACAATATCGGTGGTCGTGAAGATGGAGCCTGCTGGGACAATCCCGATGAAGTGGATTGGCAGGCAATGAAAGAACGACAGCCTTTCTTTCAGGTCATCAATTTCAAAGAGTCGCACGAAAGCCGGGCGCAGGGGGAAGTGGAAAATACGATACACGATCCGTCTGATACCCGTTTACATGCTTACCACCCAGACCTTCCGGTCATTCGGAAGAACTATGCGAAGTATCACGATGCCGTAAAACGGATGGATGCCGATGTAGGAGCTGCATTGGAGAAACTGGAGGCGTCCGGCTTAGCGGAGAATACCATTGTCATCTACAACTCCGACCACGGAGGGGTGCTGCCTCGGAGCAAACGATTCCTGTTTGAGAGCGGACTTCACGCGCCACTTGTCATCCGTATTCCCGAAAAATACAAAGCACTGAGACCTGCAGATCCGGGATCAAAAATTGAACGGCTCGTCAGTTTTGTGGATATGCCGAAAACATGGTTGAGCCTCACTGGTTCGGATATTCCTGATGTGATGCAGGGGACGGTTTTTCTCGGAGAGGGGATCGAGCCGGAACCGGAATTTCATTTTGCCTTCCGGGGGAGGATGGACGAGCGCTGCGAAAACTCCCGAGCCGTATGTGACAAGCAGTTTCTCTATATCCGCAACTACATGCCGTATGTGCCGTGGATGCAGAAGCTGAACTTCCTTTGGAAAATGAAGGCTTCGCAGGCGTGGGAGGAGCACGTGAAGTCGGGTAGTGCTTCGGAGGTTCAATCGCGTTGGTTTGCGCCAAAGGGTTATGTGGAAGAGCTCTACGACATGCGGAATGATCCGGACAACGTAAACAACCTGATCGAGAATCCGGAGTTTTCGAATTTAGCGAAACGGATGAGGGCTCAGCTACGTAGCTGGCAGGAATCGGTTCATGATGCCGGTATGCTGCCCGAATCCGAGATGGTGAAGCGTGCAGCGGATCACGACATGACGATTTATGAAATGGTTCGTGATCCGGATCTGTATGACCTTCCTTCCCTAATTGATGCAGCCGATCTTGCGATGGAAAAAAATCCGGCTAATCGTGAGGCTCTGCTAAAACTGCTCGATAGTCAGGACAGCGGTTTGCGTTACTGGGGAATCGTCGGTTGTTTTCTCATTAACGAACAGGCGGCAGGTTTCAAGGTTCTGGACGATGAGTCCCACGAAGTTCGCGCGATGGCGGCCTGGTTGCTCATTAACACCGGTGAGGAAGCCAAAGGTTTTGAATGTTTGGATAATTTACTGAAAACCAAGAGCTACGCCACGCTGAAAGTGCTCAATATCATCGACTGGCTTGGTGAAGATGCGCGTTTGCTCCTGCCGACCGTTAAAGGCCTTGATGTGGAGGATTACGAAGAGCGGATGCAAGTGAGTATCCTTGCTTCACTGGATGCCGAAGAAATTCCAAGCGGAGAGTAATCATGAAACGATTTAAGCTATTAACAGGGATATTGCTGCTCCTTTCTGCGGTGTGTCTGGCGAAGGATTATCGCGTGGACACACAGGAAAAGTTCGATTTTGTCAGCACCATTGAGATGCAGCCAGGTGATACGATTTTGCTGAAACGAGGGATGAGTTTTTCCGGCATGCTGGCTCCGCAGGGGAATGGTATTGAAGGCTCACCAGTTCGGATTGGAGCCTATGGACAGGGAGAGCGTCCGGTCATTCATGCCGAAGGCAAGAGCCTTGCGGGCGTGATACTGAAGAATCCATCGTATTGGGAGGTGCACAGTCTGGAGGTCACCAATACCGACGGATCGGATAAGGATCAGGGGGAACTCTTTGGTATCTACGTGCTGGTCGAGAAAAGGGAAGGAACCTATCGACATGTTTATATCAACGATTGCCATGTTCACGATGTGAATGGGATGGTTGCCGGCAAGCGGCGGGGTGGCATCCATGTGCACATGAAGAAGGTCAAGGACTCAAAGTTCGACGACCTACGCATCACCAAGAACCTGGTGGAGAACATCGGTGGCGTTGGGATTGGCAATGATTCTTCATGCGGTGGGGTTGAGCTCCTTAAGGACAGCCATGAAGCGAACAACCTATGGACGCGTGTCTATGTGGCGGGCAATCGTGTGGATACCACGGGACGTAACAATATTATCGCGCGGGTTAGCAAAGACGCGATCTATGAGCACAACGTCCTGGCCAACAGCAGCCGACGTGATACGGGACACAGCATTTTCTGTTTTAATACGGATGGGATCAAAATCCAGTATAACGAAGCCTATGGCAATGTAGGCAATAAGGATAACAAGGATGGTGGCGGTGAATCCGATCGCGGTGGGTTTGATGCCGACTACAACTGTATCAATACCTACATTCAGTATAACTACAGTCATGATAATTTATGGTTTTGCGGGATCATGAAGAGACCTACGAGAAATGTAGTCATTCGCTACAACGTCAGCGAGAATGACCGTGAAGGAATTTACTTCTATGGTTTCGATAGAAACAAGCAGGCGGAGAATGTGCACATCTACAACAACACGCACTACGTTCGAAAGGGATTGCACGTAGAGGTTTTCGCGGAGGGACGAACTCCGATAAACACGACCTTCGAAAACAATATTTTCTACTTCGAAGAAAAGGGCGAGTGGGGACGGAAAGCGGAAGGCATCAACGTCAAGTTTCGCAACAACCTGTATTACAACATTAAGCCACATCCTTCAGATACTCAGCCCATTGTGGCTGATCCTCAGTTCATACAGCCGGGCAGGGCTGGATCAAATATCGATCTGAAGACGATGGACGTACTTCGAGGGTATCGACTGAGATCTGGCTCCCCGTGTATAGATGCAGCGGTTGAGGTCGAGAATGCTGGGGGATTGGATATTATTAAGAATCCGATTGATGTTGAGGGAGCAGATATTGGTGCTTTCGAATTTCGAAAATAACATTAGCGAAAGGAATTTTGTCTTCGGATCAGTCTGTTGCCGTTTATGTAGAGAGAGTTGCGGCGTTGGGATCAGTGCAACGCGGCTAGACTTGGGATTGGCTTCGTTCCACTCCGCCCTAGCGAAATGTGGAAGCCTCCGCCGGATTCCTGTTTTTTGAAGGATCGCTAAGGCGATCTCTGCTTTGACTCCGCTCCACTGTGTTGCGCTCTGTCCCTGCGGTGTGCGCTTCGCGGAGGTGGTAATTTTTCGCTATGAGCGAAAGGGGCAGTCGAACCCGAGCTTCGCAGAAGTTCTCGTCCCAGTCTGCTGCCGTTTGGGTGTGCGGGGATAGAGAACAAAAAAACCGCCCGGTAATGGGGTGGATTGATAGATGAGTGGAGTTGAAGTTTTGGCATATTTCAACGCGGCTAGACTGGGATTGACTCCGCTTCACTGCGTTGCGCTCCGTCTCTGCGATGTGCGCTTCGCGAATGAAGTGATTTTTCGCGAAGCGCGAAAGGGGCAGTCGAACCTGAGCTTCGCAGAAGTTCTCGTCCCAGTCTGCTGCCGTTTGGGTGTGCGGGGATAGAGAACAAAAAAACCGCCCGGTAATGGGGCGGTTTGATAGAAAGTACGCAGACTGGGACTCGAACCCAGGACCAATTGGTTAAAAGCCAACTGCTCTACCAACTGAGCTATCTGCGCGTTTGTCGGTAAGCCGCTTGCGCGACGGGGCGGCAAACTAGGTGAGGGTGGATGATCTTGGCAAGCTCATTTTCGCAAAAAGCTTCCGGTAAACCAAGTTTCGAAGGTGGAGAGGTCGGTGGCGGGGCGATTTATGTGATAGAACGGGATTTTTGCTGTTTCGGCAGCACCTTTGTCGTGGGTGAGGGAGTCTCCAGTGAGGCAGGTATTTGTGGAGGTGGCACCGGTTAGTTCGTAGAGTTTGTGGATGATTTGTGGGGAGGGTTTACGAGCGCGAGCATCGGCTGAAGTTAGGATTTGCTCGAAGTGCTGGGCAATGCCGAGTTCTTCGGCGACGCGGTGGATGCGGGAGTCGAAGTTTGAGGTGATGGCTAGCGAGATACCTTTGGATTTGAGGGAGGTGAGGACAGCTTCGGTTTCAGGAAATAGTTTCCACGAGGCCCCGGTGGCGTAGTAGGCGAAGATTTCCTCGAAGGCGGTTGTTACTGCGTCGTTGTTGGGTTGGATGCCGACGGATTTGGCGGCTTGGAGGACAAGTTGGAGCCACCAGTCTTTCTCGATGGCTTCACCGTCGCCGTTTTCTGGGAAGATGGGATCGGGGGCAGTGAGGAAGGCTTTTCCGAAAGCTGATTTCCACGCGGTGGTGGGGATGTCGAATCCGTGCTTAGAAAAGCGCTCGGCGTAGATGTTTGCGACGGGTTCGGCTGGCTCGAAGAGGGTGCCTGCTGCATCGAAGGCGATCCAGAGTTTGTCCTGGCTAGGCATTTCAGTAGATGACTTCGCTGAGATAGAGTCCATCCGCCGGTGCGCAGAGGGGGGATTTGCCGTGGGGGAGGCCTTTGGGCTGATCAAGGTAGAGGGCGAGATCGTCTAGGCGTAGGTGGCCTTGTGACGCTTTGATGGCGGAGCCTGCGAGCATGCGCACCATTTTGTAGAGGAAACCGTTGCCGTGGAAGTGCATGCGGTAGCCGTCGGGGAGGGTTTCTAGATCAGCGTCGAAGACTGTGCGTGTGTAGTCGGTGTCTTCTTGCTCATTTCCGCGGTAGGCGGCGAAGGCGTGGAAATCGTGGGTGCCGGTGAAGAGGTGGAGCGCCTGCTGGAGGACATCGGCATCAAGGAGACGGGGGAGGTGCCATGCGAGGCCTGCCTTGAGAGGGGGGAGGACAGGGTCGGTGCAGATGTCGTAGTAGTAATTCTTTCCGGTGGCGGAAAAGCGGGCGTGGAAATCGGTGGTGACTTCCTCGCAGGAGGTGATGCGGATGGTGGCGGGGAGCTTGGTGTTGATGGCGGGAACCCAATTGTAGGGGTTCATGGTGCTATCTGAGGGGGCATCGAAATGGGCGGTCTGACCGAAGGAATGGACGCCGGTATCTGTGCGGCCGGATCCGTGGAGGCGGAGGGGTTGCTTGGCTACCTCGCTGAGGGCGGCGTTGAGGTGATCTTGGACGGTGTTGCCGCCGGTCTGAGATTGCCAGCCGAGGTAGGGGCGACCGTCGTATGCGATGGTGAGCTTGAGTCTCATGAAATTTCCTCCATCCAGCGGTTGAGGATTTCCACGGCGGCGGCTTGGTCGATGACGGCCTTTTGCTTGCGGGCGTTGCGGCCGGCTTCGCGGAGTTTTTCCGAGGCGTCTGAGGTGGTGTAGGATTCGTCGATGAAAAACATGGGTAGAGCTGGTAGTGCGGCGGCGAGTTTTTTGGCGAATGTGCGGACTTTCTTGGCTGAATCGCCCTCGGAGCCATCGAGACGTAAAGGGAGGCCGATGATCAGGGTGCGGATTTTGCGTTGGGCCGCGATTTCTACAATGCGGGGGATGCCTTGCTTATCGCAGACGGGGAGGGTCACGACTGGATGAGGCATGATGCCGAACTCATCAGTGGCGGCGATGCCTATGCGGGAGCCTCCAAAATCGACGCCAAGGGCGGGGTGGGGGTTCGGGGTGATGTTTTCCTGATCTGAATGCACGCTTGAGGGGATATTCGCAGGGGGGGCGTGGTGGATCAAGCACGGGTATGATTCGGCTGGAATAAAGGGTTGCAGTGGATACTCTAAAAACAGAGTAAGCATGAAATTAATACGATTTGGAGAAGAAGGGCGTGAGGAGCCGGGTGTGATCCTTGAGGACGGTCGGCGTATTGATGCGAGCGGTGAGTTCTTGGATTACGATGAGGCATTTTTTGCGATGGGAGGTCTGGAGAGCCTTGCTGAGTGGGTAGCTGATGGCTGTGAGGGCGGGGTGGAAATTGATCCGCTTGTGAGGCTGGGTCCGCCTTTGGCGAGGCCTTCAAAGATTGTTTGCGTGGGGCAAAATTACATGGAGCACGCGCTGGAGATGGGGGGAGAGATCCCTACCGAGCCGGTGTTGTTTATGAAATCGACTTCCGCGTGGTGTGGGCCGCATGACGATGTGATGATTCCCAAGGGCGCGAAGAAGCTCGACTACGAGGTGGAACTAGCGGTGGTGATAGGTAAGACAGCGAGCTATGTTTCCCATGCGGATGCGATGTCGCATGTAGCGGGGTATTCAGTGTTTTGTGATTTTTCCGAGAGAGCTTTCCAAAAGGATCACGGAGGTCAGTGGACGAAGGGCAAGAGTGCGGATACTTTTGCGCCGATGGGGCCTTATTTAGTAACGAGAGATGAAATTGAAGACCCAAGGAAATTGCGGCTCTGGACGAAAGTGAATGGTGAGATACGCCAGAATAGCTGGACTAAGGATATGATCTTCGGTGTGCGTGATGTGGTGAGTTATATCAGCCGTTTTATGACGCTATTGCCGGGGGATGTAGTTGCTACGGGCACACCGGGAGGTGTTGCACTGGGGATGAATCCCCCGCAATACCTACAGGCAGGAGACCTTGTGGAATGTGGGATTGAGGGGCTGGATCAGTTCGCGAAGAGGGTTGTAGCTACTAGATAAGTGCAAGTAATTCGATTTTGAGAAAACGACTTTCCATCTTGAGCTGGCCGAAGCCGAAAGGCGGGCCGCATTTTGCGATCTGTCATTTCTGCGATGCCGTGCATGACGCGAACCCGATTCCTGAAGGCTCGCGTGCGAACTGCGTTTGTTGCGGGGCGACGCTTTTCCAGAATAGACCTGCATCGTTGGTGCGTGTGACTGCTTTTTCGATGACTGCGCTAATCTTGATGGTTTTTGTGCATACCCAACCGTTTATCGACATGGATGCTGCGAGCATCAGCACGACATTGACGCTGCCGGGTGCTACCAAGGCGTTGATCGATGATGGGGCATGGATGGTCGGAATTGGAGTGGCTCTGTTCACTATGGTAACGCCACTGATTCTTGCTGGCGGTCTAGTTTATGTTTGTGGGCCACTGATGTTTGGTAAGGCGGCGCCGGGTGCGAAGTTCGTTACCACATGGATGAGCCATACTGAGCCTTGGAATATGATCGAGGTCTTTTTGTTGGGGGTATTGGTGAGCTTGCTGAAGTTGGGGCATCTTGCAGAACTACATTTTGGATTCGGTTTTTGGGCTTTCACTGCGCTGATGTTCTGCATGGCAGCTGCGGTGGCTGCCATCGATAAAAGAGAGCTTTGGGATCGCCTGGAGGTGGCGGAGCAGGAATGAGTGTGCATTTCAAAGATGTGAAAAGGGGGGCAAACCAAGGTCTCGCGGCGTGCCATACTTGCGAGAAGGTTTCATCAGTGAATGTGGGAAAGTGTCCGCGTTGTGGTAGCCATCTCCATCTTAGGAAGACTGATAGCATTACTAGAACGCTGGCTCTAGTAGCGGCGGCTACACTGATGTATATACCTGCGAATATACTGCCTATCATGGGAATACGTGAGCTTGGTGTGCTTACTGAGAGCACGATTGTCGCCGGTCTTATACAGTTCTGGCAGATGGGTTCATATCCGATCGCGATTGTTATTTTTACGGCCTCGATCCTTATTCCATTTCTAAAAATAGGTGCTCTTCTGTGGCTCTGTGCCGCTGCGAAGGGATATGTGCCGCATTCGGCAAAGGTTCTGGGCAAAGTTTATTGGATCACCGAGTTGTTGGGGCGCTGGTCGATGGTCGATATTTTCGTGGTGGCGATACTCGTAACGATGGTGCAGCTTGGCAATTACATGACAGTCACTCCTCTACCGGGAGCCTTGGCCTTTGCGGGGGTAGTGATCCTGACCATGTTTGCTGCAATGAGCTTTGACCCAAAACTGCTTTGGGATCAGCTTGAGCGCGAGGAGGCGAATAAATCCGAATCCCAAAAAACTTCCGACAGTGAGTGAATCAGAACCAAAAGCATCGAAACCAGAGCTGAAAGCAGCGCAGAGATGGAATATCGTCTGGGCTGTGCCTATTCTTGCCATTTTTATTGGGGGATGGATGCTTTGGAAAAACGTCAGTTCAGATGGCGCAGATATTCAGATCCGATTTGAAACGGCGGATGGGATCATTGCTGGTAAGACCGAGATCAAGTGCCGTTCGGTTACTGTTGGTAAAGTGACAAAGGTTCAACTTTCGGAAGATCTTCAGTCTGTAGAGATCAAGTGCACGATGCATGATGACACCGATCACCTACTGCGAAAGGGAACGAGCTTTTGGGTAGTTCGTCCGCGAGTTTCGACAGCTGATGTCTCAGGGCTCGGGACTTTGCTCACGGGTGTGTATATCGAACTGGATCCTGGAACGGGTGATAAGGGGCCGAGGAGATGGAAAGGCCTAGAGACGCCACCGGCTACTAGTAAAAGCGTTCCCGGTCTGCGCATGACCTTGGTTACGAATGATGCCGGCTCACTATCCGTTGGAGCGCCCATTTATTATCGTGGGTTTGAGGTTGGTCGCATCGAGAGCCGAAAGCTTGATCCCGACGGAAGACGCATCACCTACTCTGCATTCATTGGTGAGGAATATCAGGTGCTTGTGAGGAGTAATACGAAGTTCTGGAATAGCAGTGGTATTGATGTCTCAGCAGGGGTGGATGGCTTTAAATTGCGAACACCTTCCATCCAGTCGATGGTATCTGGAGGGATTTCCTTTGCCCTTCTGGAAGGTGATGAACCGGGGCCACAGGCGCTCGATGGCTCGGTATTCGATTTGCATGAAGATGCGGCTTCGGCGAATTCTTCGACGTTTGAGCCGACGTTTGAACTGTTGTTGCTTTTCGATCAGAGCGTAAGAGGACTGAGAGTTTCTGCTCCGGTTGAATATCGTGGTATTGAAATAGGTAGAGTGAAGAGCATTTCATTTGATTATGCTCCAAATCGGGATAGTCAAAAGATCCCTGTTTTGGTGGAGATAGATCCAAGTGTGTTGAGACCCTCCGGGACATTGGTTCCCAAAGATCAAGAAATCCCTATCCTCGCAGATGCCATAGGAAAAGGTTTACGCGGAACTCTCAAGACCGGAAGTTACCTTACCGGTGCGATGTTTGTAGATTTCGATTATTATCCGGATGAGCCAGAAGAGATGCTCACTTACAACGACAACGG
The DNA here is from genome assembly GCA_051252155.1 of Luteolibacter sp. Classification (GTDB taxonomy): domain Bacteria; phylum Verrucomicrobiota; class Verrucomicrobiia; order Verrucomicrobiales; family Akkermansiaceae; genus Luteolibacter. Next base: position 174,610 of record JBPOGB010000001.1, read on the forward strand.
TGATTACCCTGTGGTGCCTACACTGGTTTCTGGTCTGGCGCAGATAGAGGTGAAACTGGCGTCTATCATGGAGACGATCGATGATCTACCGCTTGATGATGCTGTGAAGAATATCTCGAAGGCAGCAAATGAGGCCGCGATTATAGCGGAAGAATCGAAGAAGGCTCTGGCACAGATCGAAGGCGCGGCTGCAGCTGCTCGCGAGACAATGGAAAATCCCGAGTTTAAGTCGCTTCCGGCGGATGTTAAAGCTAGCCTAGCTGCTCTTGATAAATCTGTGACGAGTATGGGACCCGATGGAAATATTCAGGGTGATTTGCTCCGCACTCTCGATGAACTTCGCAATGCGATCCGCTCTATGGAAAGCATGACTGATACCATTAAGGAGAAGCCGAATTCGTTGCTGTTCGGTAGAGAAGATTCTGGAAACCCAAGGCCAAAAGCGGCAGGTAAGCGCTGACCTTTTTGAGACGTAGTTATGATTAAATTCCTGACAGTGATAATAGGTGCTGCATTTCTCCTGGGATGCAGTAACGCGGTGCCGACGTTCTACTTGCTCAGCACTGATGGTAAACTGCCTGCCGGAGGTGGGACGGGTATCGGTGTAGGCCCTGTGACCTTAGCTGAGTATGTGGATCGGCAGAACCTTGTGATTCAAACCAGTCCGAATACTTTGGAATTGGCGGAGAGTCATTTATGGGCGGGAGATTTGGATGATTCTGTGTCGAGAGTGTTGGCCACGAATATTGGACGTAGGCTCAATACGGGAAATGTCCGCACTTATCCTTGGAGAAAAGATAGTGAGATCGACTATCAGATCTCGATGGATATTCGCGAGTTCATTGCAGGGGCAGATGGCTACGCACAGATTGAGGCGACATGGCGAGTCTACAAAATGCCGGGATCGCAACAGGTGGTTTCTAAAACCTTCGTCGGGAAGGAACCGATTGAGAGCGAAAGCTACGAGGCAGTGGTTGCCGCGCAGTCACGACTTCTGTCTAAACTTTCCGAGGAGATTGCAGCGGCTATTCGCAAGAACTAGCTAAGGCTGTTGTTCTCAACTCCCCAAGTCTTTCTCCTTCTCCTCCCATCTTCCTTCCACCCTCTCCATAAAGAATAAGCCCAACATCATGTTCCCGCTTTTTTCCAAAAGGAGAGAAGGAGAAAGAGGGAGGACGGGGAGAAATTTAAGACGATTGGCGATGAATCTGGACGCGAAAAAGCCGGCCAGGTTTCCCCGACCGGCTTTCATGAAACTGAGTGTGGCAGAACTAGCCCGTCACACTGAATGGATTACATCATGCCGCCCATTCCACCCATGCCACCGCCGTGGTCATGACCGTGGCCGCCATCGCCGGAATCCTTTTCAGGAAGGTCGGTGATGAGTGCCTCAGTGGTGAGGAGGAGTCCGGAGATGGACGCTGCGTTTTGCAGTGCGGAACGAGTTACCTTGGTAGGGTCAACAACGCCGGAAGCGATGAGGTCTTCGTAGGTGTCAGTCGCGACGTTATAGCCGAAGCCTTCCTTGTTAGTCTTAACGTTCTCGACGATGAGGGCGCCTTCGCGGCCTGCGTTTGCAGCAAGCTGACGGAGAGGAGCTTCGACTGCTTTCGCAACGATGCCCATGCCTGTTTTCTCATCGAGGTTGGAAGCTGCGTCACAGCAGTTGTTCTTCTCGCATGCTGCGAGAGCGCGGAGAAGGGCAGTGCCACCTCCGGGAACGATGCCTTCTTCGACCGCCGCGCGAGTTGCATGGAGGGCGTCTTCGACGCGCATTTTCTTCTCTTTCATCTCGGTCTCGGTAGCTGCACCAACGTTGATGACAGCAACACCGCCTGCGAGTTTCGCAAGACGCTCCTGGAGCTTCTCTTGGTCGTAATCGCTGGTGGTTTCCTCGATCTGACGGCGGATTTGATTCACGCGGCCAGTGATGGCATCGGAAGTGCCGCCGCCTTCGACGATGACGGTGGAGTCCTTGCTGATGGTGAGGCGCTTGGCGGTGCCGAGATCGCTGATTTCAACGGTCTCAAGCTTGATGCCGAGGTCTTCGGTGATGACTTTCGCGCCTGTGAGGATGGCGATGTCTTCGAGCATGGCCTTACGGCGATCACCAAAGCCTGGTGCTTTCACTGCAGCGATGTTGAGGATGCCGCGGAGCTTGTTAACAACGAGAGTTGCGAGGGCTTCGCCTTCGACATCTTCTGCGATGATGATGAACGGCTTGCCGGTCTTGGCGACCTTCTCGAGGAGAGGAAGCATGTCCTTGAGGGAGCTAATCTTCTTCTCGTGGATAAGGATGAGAGCGTCATCGAAGGATGCTTCCATGGTCTCAGGATCGGTGACGAAGTATGGGCTGAGGTAGCCTTTGTCGAACTGCATACCTTCGACAACGTCGAGAGTAGTTTCGATGCCTTTGGCTTCTTCAACAGTGATGGTGCCGTCCTTGCCGACCTTATCCATTGCCTCGGCGATGATACCGCCGATTTCTTTATCCCAGTTAGCTGAGACGGTAGCGACCTGTGCGATTTCCTTGGTGTCGGAGACAGTTTTGGAAAGGTTCTTCAGTTCAGCAACGAGAGCCTCAGTGGCTTTCATGATGCCGCGCTGGAGGGAGATCGGGTTAGCACCGGCAGTCACGTTGCGGAGGCCTTCTTTGTAGATAGCTTCTGCGAGTACGGTAGCGGTAGTTGTTCCGTCACCTGCGATGTCGGAAGTCTTGGAGGAAACCTCACGGATGAGCTGTGCGCCCATGTTTTCGTAAGGGCACTCAAGTTCGATTTCCTTAGCAACGGAGACACCGTCTTTGGTGATCGTTGGGGAACCGAATTTCTTGTCGAGGATGACGTTGCGTCCGGCTGGGCCGAGCGTTGCCTTGACGGCACGTGCGAGTTTTTCAACACCGCGCAGGAGTGCCTGGCGTGCTGCTTCGTCGAATTGTAGTTGTTTGGCCATAGTGGTAATGTTGATTGATTATTGGTGATTGATGATTGGATTTATCCAACGATGCCGAGGATATCGGATTCGGAGAGGATGAGTGCTTCCTCGCCGTCGATTTTTACTTCTGTGCCACCGTATTTGGAGATGAGGACGGTGTCGCCGACTTTGACTGCGAACACGATGTCGTTGCCTTTTTCGTCTTTGCCGCCGGTGCCGAGAGCTACGACTGCAGCCTCTTGTGGCTTTTCTTTGGCACTGTCTGGAAGGACGATGCCGCCTGCGCTGATGGTGTCCGCTTCAAGGCGCTTTACGAGGACACGATGTCCGAGTGGTTTGATACTAGCCATATGTATTATTCTGGTTTGTTGGTTGGTTTGTTAGAAGCCACGCCCACTAACTGCAGGCGTGGAAAGTGTTTGTTAATTAGTCGACGACTTCTGCATCGACGACTTTGCCTTTGGCCTTTTTAGGCTCGCCGGAGTCTTCTGATGCTTCGGGTTGTTCGACTTCGGTTTCGCCGCCCATGGCTGCGCCTGCTGCCTGTGCGGCTTCGGCGAGTTGTTGGAGAGAGTTTTCGAGTTCGGTGGATGCTGCGGTGATCTTTTCGAGATCGTCGCTGGTGATGGCATCGCGGACTGCTTTGACTTTTTCCTCAAGGGAGGATTTGAGTTCGTCAGGTGCGTTGTCACCGAGTTCCTCGATTTGTTTCTCCACGGAGAAGGCGAGGTTTTCAGCTTTGTTCACGGCATCGACACGCTCGACGCGCTTGCGATCTTCCTCGGCGTGAGCCTCGGCGTCGTTCTTGGCTTTTTCGATTTCTTCATCGGAAAGACCAGATGAACCTTGGATCGAGATCTTCTGTTCTTTGCCGGATTGTTTATCCTTAGCAGAGACGTGGAGGATACCGTTTGCATCGATGTCGAAGGTGACTTCGATTTGTGGCTCTCCGCGGCGTGCTGGTGCAATACCGTCGAGCTTGAAGTTTCCGAGGAGTTTGTTGTCGGCGAACATCGGGCGCTCACCTTGTGAGATGCGGATGTCGACGGCGGGTTGGTTGTCGGACGCTGTCGAGAAGGTCTGTGACTTCTTCGCAGGGATCGTGGTGTTACGCTCGATCATTGGTGTGGCTCGTGAGCCTTCCGTTTCGATGGAAAGGGAGAGCGGGGTGACATCGAGTAGGAGGACGTCTTTGACATCACCTGCAAGGACACCGCCTTGGATAGCTGCGCCGATGGCGACAACTTCGTCTGGGTTAACGCCTTGGTGAGGTGTTTGGCCGGCGAGTTCCTTAGCGATTTCAACAACCTTCGGCATACGTGTCATGCCGCCGACGAGGACGAGCTCGTTGATTTCCGAAGCGGAAACTCCAGCTTCCTTGAGGCAGTCGATGACTGGCTTTTTGGTGCGTTGGAAGAGGCTGTCGGTAAGTTGTTCCAGTTTCGAGCGAGATAGTGTGAGCTGAATATGCTTCGGCCCGTTCTGATCTGCTGTGATGAAGGGAAGGTTGATGTCGTAGGATTGGCTGGAGGAGAGGGCGATTTTCGCTTTCTCAGCTTCTTCCTTAATACGCTGGAGAGCATCTGGCTGACCGGAGAGATCGACTCCCTGATCCTTTTTGAACTCTGCAACGATGAATTCGATGAGGGTGTTGTCCCAGTCGTCACCACCGAGTTGGGTGTCGCCGTCTGTTGCAAGAACTTCGAAGACGCCGTCGCCGATTTCGAGGACAGAGATATCGAAGGTGCCGCCACCGAGGTCGTATACGGCGATTTTCTCATCGGATTTCTTGTCGAGACCGTAGGCGAGAGCTGCTGCGGTTGGTTCGTTGATGATACGGAGGACTTCGAGGCCTGCGATTTCGCCAGCTGCCTTGGTGGCGTTACGCTGGGAATCGTTGAAATAAGCAGGGACAGTGATGACTGCTTTAGTGATGGTTTCCCCGATTTTCGATTCGGCGTCGGCTTTGAGTTTGCCGAGAACCATTCCTGCGATTTCTTGCGGGCTGTAAGTTTTGGATTCTCCGGCGACTTCTACTTCGATGTGTGCGTCGCCATTGGATGCTGCGACGATCTTGTAGGGCATGCGTTTGTCGGCATCGGTAAGTTCGGTGAACTTGCGGCCGATGAGGCGTTTTGCAGAGAAGATGGTGTTCTTCGGGTTAGTGACGGCCTGGCGTTTTGCTGCTTGGCCGACGAGGCGTTCGCCGTTTTTCGCGAATGCGACCACGGATGGAGTAGTGCGTGCGCCTTCAGAGTTTTCAAGCACGGTTGGTTCGCCGCCGTCCATGATGGACATACAGGAGTTTGTGGTGCCGAGGTCGATTCCTAGAATTTTAGACATGATATTAAGTGATTTAGGTTGATGGTGATCTCTTTGCATGGCGTGTGCCGATTGGGGATTAGAGTTTTCTAAGTATTGAAAATAAAAGACTTATGGTTTTACTTGGTGGGTCTGACGTAGTGATTTCGAGCCAAGGTGACACAGTTAGGTGAGACGTTTTGGCGCATTGTGACAGGGTGGGACATAAAGGTCGTGAGCTTGCCATGGGGAGGTTGTGGGTTAGAATTCAGCATGAATTCAGAATCTTCCGATGTTTCGGGCGCTGCGGCTTCAGGTGCGAATCTTAAGCCTAAGAAGAAAATTTCCTGCTTATTGATCGCGATCATTGCGATTCTTTTGCTGCTGGTGGCATGTGCCGGGGCTTACTGGTGGTATAATCGTCCGATTACACCAGTGGAATTGAGCGCGAAGGAGAAGCAGGTGGTGGAAGAAAAGGTGGGCAGTTTGGAAGCTGCACCCGGTGAACCGAAATATGAGCGTGGCTCGAAGGAGATCGTGCTGACGGAGCGAGAGCTGAATGGATTGATCAATGAGAATACGGATCTTGGCGATAAGCTGAAGCTGACCTTGGCAACGAATGAGGTGCACGCACGCTTGGAAACGGATCTTGATGAGGATCTGCCAGTGGTCGGCGGGAAGAAGCTCAAGGCTAAGGCGAGATTCCTAGTGGGCACAGTGGAAGGCCGGCCTTCACTGGTGTTAGACGACCTGACGGTTTGGGGTGCTTCCTTGCCAAATGATTGGCTGGGTGGGCTGAAAGGGCAGGATTTGCTTGGTCAAATTTTTGGAGGCAGCGGAGGAGTTAGCGGGATTGCGGAGCTGCGCATTGAGAGAGGGCAGCTGGTGATTAAGCTGGCGGAGTGAGGCTATGCAGCGTGGGTCGGTGTGCCCCTTGGGTATTTTAACCCGCATTCTCAAAGCACTAATTCATATTTCGGCACCGGAGAATTTTCGACAGCCGTTAGATAGCGGCTTACAAAGCCGCGCTCCATATTTTGGCGACTTCTTCGGCGATGATTTCTAGGCCGTCGCGGACGGTTTGTTCCTCCATGGCGAAGGAGACTCGGATGCATTCGTGGCGGTGTTTCCAATCGGTATCGTCATAGCCGAAGAAGAAGTGGTTGCCGGGGATGACGAGGACTTCGCGAGCTTTGAGGCGTTGATAGAGCTCGGCGGAGGTGACGGGGAGGTCGGGGAACCAGAGCCAGAGGAAGAGTGCGCCTTCGCTGCGGTGCATGTGCCATGGGAAGCGCTCGCCGAAGGTTTCGAGGGCGGCGGCTTGGGCGACTTTGGATTTCTGGAAGTAAAAAGGGCGGATGACGTTTTCGCTGAGGGAGAGGATTTCTCCGCTACGGATGAGGGGCAGAGTGAGCTGCTGGCCACTGCCGGGATTGGCGAGGCCGGTGATGGCGGTCATCGAGGAAATGGCGCGGATGATCTCGGGGGCGGCGACGACGATGCCGGTGCGGGTAGCGGGGAGGCCTAGTTTTGAGAGGCTGAGGGTGAGGATGACGTGGTCTTCGAAGAAGGGTTTTGCATCGGTGAAGATGATTCCGGGGAAGGGGGCACCATAGGCGTTGTCGATGATGAGAGGGATACCTTTGCGCTTGGCGATTTCCGAAAGCTGTCGGACTTCTTTGTCTTCGAGGACGTTTCCTGTGGGATTTGTTGGGCGTGAAACGCAGATGGCGGCGACATCGTCATCGACGTGGAGGTGCTCGAAATCGACGTGGTATTTGAACTCGTGTGGGGCGGTGTGTTCAATCTCCGGGCGGAAGGCGCGGAACATTTCCTTGTCCAATCCCTGGGCTGCGTAGCCGATGTATTCTGGGACGATGGGGAAGAGGATCTTGCGGTGGGTGCCGTCTGGCATCTGTCCGGCGAGGAGATTGAAGAGATAGAAAAACGCAGTCTGCCCGCCACTGGTGAGGGCAATGTTTTCTGAAGAAACGTCCCATCCGAAGGAGTCGCGAAGGAGGTCGGCGACGGCGGCGATAAAATCGGGGTTGCCCTGGGGTGGATCGTAGGTGGTGAGGAGGCGCTTGGTGGCGTTGTCGTCGCAGGAGATCTCGCTGAGGCGGTTTTGCCAGATCGCGTTGATCTCGGGGATTTGGGCGGGCTGGCCGCCGCCGAGCATTTTGAGGTTCGGGCCGCCGTGGGCGAGGGCTTGGCCGAGATCGTCCATGAGCTCGCCGATGCCACTGCCGCCTGCGAGGGATTGGCCGATATTGGAGAAGGGGTGGTTCATTGGAAAGAGGGTGAGGGGATTTCCCGGGAAATGGAATTCCCTTCATTGCCGATTTTCTGAAAATTGAGAGATTTGCGCGTTGCTAAATACTGTTCCTATGAGTAGTAATATTTCGCCCATGAGTCATCCGCTACGCTCGCTATTTCTCGATATGGACAGCTATTTCGCGTCCGTAGAGCAGCATTTGATTCCGGAACTAAGGGGGCTGCCGGTGGCGGTGGCGCCGATGCTGGTTGAGAGCACGTGTTGTATTGCGGCGAGCTATGAGGCGAAGGCTTTCGGGGTGAAGACGGGGACGCGTGTTTCGGATGCGCGGGTGATGTGCCCGGGGATACGTATCCTCCATGCGCGGCCTCCGCTTTATGTGGAAATTCATCACAAGATTGTGGAGATCGTGGAGTCCTGTATCCATGTGGATCATGTGCTTTCGATTGATGAAATGGTCTGCTGGCTGCCGACGAATTTGCGGACACAAGAGGCGGTGGAGGCGCTGAGTGATGGGATCAAAGGGAAATTAGCGACGGAGCTGAGTCCGGCGGTGAGGTGTTCGATCGGTATTGCACCGAATGGATGGCTGGCGAAAACCGCTTCGAAAATGAAGAAGCCGGATGGGTTTATGGTGATTCGTTCAGAGGATCTGCCGGAGGTGCTCCATGAACTTACGCTGGGGGATCTGCATGGTATTGGGTCGAACATGGAGCTGCGCCTGCATTCGCACGGGATTCATACGGTGGAGCAGCTGTGTGTGGCGCCGAAGCAGTTGTTGAAAGGCATATGGGGAGGAGTGGAGGGGAAACGGCTATGGCATCGGCTGCGAGGTGAGGTGACTGAGGATTATGATTCGGATCCGACGAAGAAATCGATTGGCCACGGGCATGTGTTGCCTCCGGAATTTCGAGCGCCGGCACGTGCGTTGCCGGTGATTCATCGGCTGGTGCAGAAGGCGGCGTTGCGCATGAGAACCAATGGGTTGCTGGCGGAGGCGCTCGAGCTTTCGCTGAGTTTCACAAATCATCAGAGGTGGTCGGGAGGAGTTGTATTTGCCGGGACGGCGGATTCGCTTTTCCTGACGCAGATGATCAAGGGGCTGTGGAAAGAGCGGCCGCATCAGAGGGAGGGCGTGGCGAAGGCGAATATCGTGCTGGGGAGATTGGTGGAGGAGAAACAATACACGCCATCGTTATTTGATCGGGAGGCGTGTGGCCGCATCGCGCAGCTGAATAAGACGATGGATGGAATCACGGGAAAATTCGGCAAACAGGCACTTTATCTTGGCGGAGCGCATGGGGCGTTGGATACGGCGCAGCCGAAGATCGCCTTCGGGCATATTCCGGATGTGAAGATTGAGGGGTGATGCCTATAGCTTCGCGGTTGCAAAGCGTGGCGGAGGGCGGCAGTTTCACGGGGACATGGCATTTGATTTCGATACAGTTTTGGAGAGGAAAGGGACGGGGTGCATCAAGTTCGACCGCAGGCCGGAGCTGGATCCATTTTGGGTGGCGGATATGGATTTTGTATCGGCTCCTTGCATTCTCGATGCGCTGCACAAGCGGGTGGATCACGGGGTTTTCGGATATGCGATGGTGCATGAAGGCCTGACGGATGCGATACGCACCTATCTCAAGGATTACCGTGATGTTTCTCTAAACGAAAATCATCTAACGCATCTGGGTGGCTTGGTTCCGGCGCTTTCGTTAGCGGCGCGTGCGTATTGTGAGGCGGGAGAGGAACTGATGACCTGCACGCCGGTTTATTATCCGTTTCTGAATATCCACAAGGATGCCGGGGCGAAGCTGCTGACGGTGGATCATGTTTTTGAGAACGGTCGCTGGGAGTTTGACTGGCAGGCGATGGAGGAAACGGTGACGGAGAAGACGAAGATCTTCATGCTGTGCAATCCGCAGAATCCGTTGGGTCGTGTTTTCAGTGAGGATGAAATGATCAAGCTGGCGGAGTTTTGTGAGAGGCATGATCTGGTGCTTGTTTCCGATGAAATTCATTGTGACCTGATCCTCGATGAGGAGCAGAAGCATTACTCGGCACTGAATCTTCCTGAGCGTTTTCAGAAACGTGTGGTGGCGTTGTTTTCACCGAGCAAGACCTGGAATATTGCGGGGCTTGGATATGCGTTTTCGATGATTCCTGATGATTCGTTGAGGCGAAAATTCCTCGCTGTGAGAGGGCATACCTTGGCGGAGATCAATGCGTTGGCGTATTACGCGGCAGAGGCTGCCTACAGGGATGGCGAGGCTTGGAGGAAGGAGCTGATTGCCTATTTGAAAGGGAATCGCGATGAGCTGGTGCGCTTTGTGAATGAAGAATGCGAAGGACTTTCGATTCATACGCCGGAGGTGACCTATCTCGCGTTGATTGATGCGCGTAAGTTGGGCGTTGCGAATCCGGCGAAGTTCTTTGAGGAAGAAGCGGGGCTGTTTCTATCGGACGGCGCGCCGTTTGGCTGGGCGGGCTATGTAAGGTTCAACTTTGCTTGCCCGAGATCGCGGATGCTGGAGGGGCTTGAGAAGATGAAGGCGGCGATCAGAAATATGGAGAAGGTGTAGGCATTGGCGCTCTTTCACATTAGGGCTGTGTGGCAACGACGCGGGTGAACATTTTTGAACCTGATCCGATCGGAATGGTGACAGTGATCGTATCAAAATTATCGATACTGCTGACGGTGTAGGACGCCCCGAGCGATCCAATTGGCCCCGCGTCACTGACATCTCCGATAGAGATATCATTCGCAGGTGTCGTAAAATTAAGGTCTTCCGATACCTCCACGGTCACCGTGGTAGCCGGTGACTCTTTCGATGCATTCGATCGTTTGAAGGTAATCACCAAGTCGTCATTTGACTCACTGATGGAGGGAGTGATTCCTGCCTCGCTGGTAGTAGGATCACCACCAAGAACGAATTCGAGCAGATTAGTCATCCCGTCGTTATCAAAATCAACCGATGGATCAGTGTCGGTGAACGCATTCGTAAAGGAACTTTCCGCCCAAGTATCGTAATGCTCGTTGGATAATTTAAGGATCCCCGTTGACTCGGTGAAAATCCATTTCTGGTCACCTGTGTTCAGTGTCCACACTCCGGCGTTGTTGGAAAAGGCTCCCAAAGAGCTGTTAACGCTAAATGTGCCAGCATCATAAACCACGTTGAGGTGCGAATCGTCGATCAGCGCCCAACGGCTTCCCCATGTGCTGTCCGCCGTGCCGAGATTGATATTGATCTCGCCATTCAAATGAACCGTTCCCGTTCCGGAGGGTATACCTGCTAGCTGATTGCTCACGCCATTCGTCGTTGGAATGAAGGTCAGTGAGCTGTCGGTATCCATCGTCAAGTTACCTTCTTCCACGATCGTATCGCCGGTGTAGGTGTTCTCACCTTGCATGATGACAGAGCCACTGCCGGAGCTGGTGATTCCGTTCGCTTCACTGGATTCTTCAGTAATCGCCAAATCAAAAGTAAGGCTGCCTGTCCCGTTGTGAATGAGATCGAGACTGTCATTCAATATAATCGACCCAGCAGTATCAAAGTCACTAATTAGAATGTCGCCGCCCGAACCCGCATCGACGGTTATCGTCGCTCCGCTCCCTCCATGATCAAAAGTTAGTGTCCGTACAAAGTCACTCGACCGGAAAACATTGATGGTGAAAGTATCGTCAACTGATGCGTCGAAAGTCAGATTTCGAAGCGAGTAGTCATTATAAGTATTCGAATTTATTTTCCCTCCTAAATCAGAGATCACCACATCTGTATACGGATCTTGGGAATTATCAGGTGGCGAATTATCTCCCAACCAATTTCCATTGTTAGTCCATCGGACATTATTACCGCCTCCGTCCCAAGTGTAAGTCGCTGTCCCAGAGTTATCAAACGTAGCACTTACAGGAATGTCGATCGTATCAGTCGTCACATTATCCAGTGCGACCCAAGTCAGGCGTAAAGTCGCAGTCGCAGTTTCACCAACAGCGAGACCAGCGACTGTATTATCAAAGCTCACATCGAAGGGCGTATCGGTGAGCAGACCGAAGGTGAATGGCTCATCAGTTGAAAATGCGCCAGGGTGGGTTTCATTGATGAAATCGATCGATGTGATTTCGAGATTATAAATTGCGGTGAAGTCTACGCTCACTTCTCCAGTGGTGTTTGAGGCAGCCGAAGGGAGTGTCAATGCCAGCGAGTTAGGCTGCTGGATATCGACAACTTCCTGTAATCTCGAACTGGCGTAGACGGTACTCGATATATACTGATTTGAGTCCAAATAGGCGCTACTAGAAATTGAAGCTGTCGCGGTTACGTTTACAAACCACGCGGTTGCATCCGATGGCAGCGTCGCGGAGCCCTGCCATATTCCAGAATCAGGAGAAGTCTCTGAAAAGTCAGTCAGAGTCACAGTTGTCCACGAAAAGGCCTTACTATCGCCCATCTCATTACTGTGATAGAGGGTGGCGCTGGTAAGATCCCTTGTGGATTCGAATTCCACCATTACTTGATCACCGACAAGGCTTAGGCTCCTTTGCACACACCATGGGTTATTTGTGCTCAGTCCCACTGATCCTGCATTATTGCCGACAATACTATCTGCAAAATCATAGGCGTCGGCTCGGCTCCAAGTAAACGCATGGGAGTGTTTCATTCCCTCGATAATACTGACCATCCGCGTGCCGGGAGCTTTGTTGTAGCTGTTGGCTTGGCTATCAAGGTTGAAGGTGCTGTCGTTGAGCCAAGTCAGCCACATGATGGGCATGGTCGCATTCTCGAGCCAAAGCATTGGATCCCAAATATTCTTATAGTATTCCGTGCCACCGGCATTGGAAATAGCCTCCTGCCATTTACCAACGCCATCCGACATGTGACCACAGCCATAAGTAGGAATAGCAAAAGCGAAACGGGTATCCACTCCGACGACGTTGGAAGTAATCACTCCGCCCCATGAAACCCCGTGAATGCCGACCTTGGTTTCATCTACGAACGAGAGGCTCCGCATCAAGGAGTTGGCCAAGATCGAGCCAGCTGTCGCGTGGAACATGAATTGATCCCCGATAGTGATATCTGATTCGTTAAAAACGCCACTTCTTCGGGGGCCTCCCATGTTATGACGGCCCGTGCTATTGGACGCACCTTCAGTATCGATCGCAATGGCGACATAACCTCTCTCTGCCCACAAATTTGCCCAAGTTTCATAAGCCATACCGGAGCCACCATGCACGAGGACAATGGCAGGTAAGGGGGTATCGCCTTCTTCCCAAGCAGGCATGCCGACAAAAGCATACACTCTGGTAGCGTCTCCACGGTAATCAATGGAATCAAAGAATATACCCTTCAAGGTCTGTTCCGTAGCGGAGGGAGTCAGGGTCGTGAGGGTATCCGACGACTGGTAGATCGAGGAACTGGTATCGACTTCATAGATAGCTGGAGCCGTAGTCAGGTTGCCTAGGGCAGCAATTTCATCCCTGTCGCTCGCAAAATCAGCGAAGACGGGAAGGGTAAGGGAAAAGATTAGTCCAATAAAATACTTCATTGGTAAGGGTTATAGAAGGTATTGAAATCAGTCAGGTGACTGACATCAGGTTTTATTGTAACTCCAATTTTACCGTCTGTCGCCTATGCGTTTAGGGGGGAGAGGAAAGTCTGAAGGGAGCTGGCTCCATATTCAGAGGCTGTTGGCGAAAGCTGAGGCGGGCATTTGCTTGGAGCCTTCAGGCTGGACTTGGGTGAGGGCGAGGGACTTTTCGCCACAGCCGATGAGTAGCTGGCCTTCGTGCACGTTCAGTTCGCCGGGGGGAAGGTTTTTTTCTACGATGGATGTAGGAGGAAAGATTTTTAGGCGCTTGGTTTTTCCTTTGATGGAAACCTCGGTGAATGTGCCGGGCCATGGGTGGTAGGCGCGGATTTTTCGTTCGATGGCTGATGCAGGTTTTGTGAAATCGAGGCGGCCGTGCTCGCGGAGAAGTTTTGGTGCGTAGGTGACTTCGTCCGGATTCTGTGGAGTGCCTGCGTTTGGATCTTCGGAAAGAATTTCCAAGGCTTCGGAGAGGGCGGCGGGACCTATGTCTGCGAGGCGGTCGTGGAGTTCTCCTGCGGTTTCGGTTTCGCCGATGGGGAATTTTTTTACGGAGATGATGTCGCCTGCATCGAGTTCGCGGATAACGTGCATGATGGTGATACCTGTTTCGGTGTCGCCGTTGACTATGGCGGATTGGATGCAGGAGGCTCCGCGGTATTTTGGGAGGATGGAGGCGTGGAGGTTGATAATGGCTTTGGTCGCGGAGTTGCGAACGGCTTTACCGATGATCTGTCCGTAGGCCATGACGACGATGAAGTCTGGGGCGAGAGCTGTGAGTTCGGCGGAGGCTTCTTTGATTTTCTCCGGCTGCCAGACAGGGATGTCGTGGGCAAGGGCGACTTTCTTGATTTCCGGCGGAACCGTGGAGCTTTGGCTCCGGCCAACGGGTTTGTCCGGTTGGGTGATGAGGAGGCAGGGCTTCGAGCCGTGCTCGATGAGATGGCGGAAAGTGGGGAGTGCGATGTCTCCGGTGGCGATGAAGGCGAGTTTCAAGATGGGGCTGAATCAGTTGTGTGGAATCTCGCGAATGTCGATTACTTTCACCTCCACAGCGGGGTAATCGATCCACCATGTGACGGCGAAACCTGCAATGAGGCTGACTTGGAATGGGCGAGAGCTCATGGGGTCGGAAACCTCAAAATCACCGCCAAGTTCGGCATGATCAGATAGCCCAGATATGAGTGCGAAGACTGCTTCGCGCCGTTTGCCTGAGCGTGGTAAGGAATCGAAAGCCCCCAAATCGATAAGAACCCGATAACGGTGAATCATTGGGATTCGGAAAGCTTGTCGGCTTGAATCCAATTTGGCGGTCGCTCTGAGTTTGTCCTCTGGCGGATGGTTTTCCAGTAATCGGGATTATTCTGGAGCTCAAGCTTGGTCAAATAGCAGGAAAGCTCATGGCGTTCCTGTTCCGAAAGGGTATCGACTCTGGATTTTAGTTCCTCGGTGAGCATAGGTGGTAGGTTAAGGGTTATCTACAGATTTTCAAGTTCATGTTACGTAGGGATCAGTGACCGAAAATCGCTGTTAGGCTTCCAAGAGTGAGGCGGCCATGGCTCGGGCTTGCTGGCCGCCGCCGCCTAGCATGCGGACGAGCTCGTTAATGCGTTTTTCGCCTTCGACGGAGTAGAGCTTGGAGCGGGTGCGGCCGGAGGTGACTTCTTTTTCGACGACGAAGTGGTGGGCGGCGATGGCGGCGACCTGAGGGAAGTGGGTGATGGCGATGACTTGGTGTAGCTCGCCGAGAAGCGCCATTTTTTTGCCTACGGCTTTGGCGATTTCTCCACCGACGTTGGCATCGATTTCATCGAAGACCATGAGCGGAGTTGCGTCTTGCTCGGCGAGAGAGGATTTGACGGCGAGCATGACTCGGGAAATTTCTCCGGAGGAGGCGATTTGGCGGAGAGGATGGAGTGGTTCGCCGGGGTTGGGGCCGAAGAGGAAGTTGCAGGATTCTAGGCCGTGGAGAGTGGGTTGTTCGACGGGGGTGAGTTCGACTTCGAAGGAGGATTGCTTGAAACCGAGTTCCTTGAGTTGGGTGGCGATTTCCTTGGCGAGCTTGGGAGCAGATTTTTTGCGCTGGGTGGTGAGCTTGCGGGCGATGGCTTCGAGTGCTTTGCTTGACTCGGCGAGGTCGGCGGTGAGGGCTTCGATTTTTTCGGAGCGGTTGTCGATGTTGTCGAGGCGGGTGGAAATGGTTGTTTCGCGTTCTAAGACGTCCTCGATAGTGGGGCCGTATTTGCGCTTTAGTGATTCGACGGTGTTGACGCGTTCCTCGATGGAGGCGGCTTCTGATGGGTCGATTTCGAGTTCTTCGGCGTAGTCGGTGAGGGTAGCTTCCAGGTCTTGGAGCTCGATGGATGCGGTTTCCAAAGAGGTGAGTTTCTCGGTGAGGTAGGGGTCGAGTTTTTCGAGGTCGCGGGTGATCTTCTGGAGATCTGAGATGTGTGAGAGGATGCCGTCGTCTGAGGTGAGGGCGGATACGGCTTTGGCGGAGAGTTCGACGAGGCGGGTGGAATTGCTGGAGCGGTGGTAGCGTTCTTGGAGGTCGTCGCCGTCGTCTGGGGTGAGGTTGGCGGATTGGATTTCGTCGAGCTGGTAGCGGAGGAGTTCGAGTTCTTGCTCGGAGGCGTCGGAGGCGTTTTTGATTTCCTCGAGTTCCTGGGCTTTTTCACGCCATGAGCGGTAGGCTTGGCGGTAGGTGGTGAGGTGTTTCTCGGTGGCGGCGTAGGCGTCGAGCATGGCGAGCTGGCGCTCTTGGGAGAGGAGGGATTGGTGATCGTGCGGGCCGTGGAGATCGACGAGGCGTTCGCCGATTTTCTTGAGAAGCGTGAGGGTGACGGGGGAGTCGTTGATGAACTGGCGGTTGGTAGCTGTGCCGATGGAGCGGCGGATGATGATCTGAGTGTCTTCGCAGGGTGCGAGACCGCCTTCTTCGAGGATGGCGTTGATTTCGGTGGCGTCTTTGAGGTCGAAGACGGACTCGATGGTGCAGGTGTCTTCTCCTGTTCGGATGAGGCCTTTGTCGGCACGCTCGCCGAGGATCATTTTCAGGGCACCGACGATGACGGATTTACCTGCTCCGGTTTCGCCGGTGACGGAGATGAGGCCGGAGCCGAGTTCCCATGCGAGTTCGTCAACGAGAGCGAGATTACGGATTTTGAGGAGGGTGAGCATGGGTGGTTGAGACCTTAGAAATTAAACTCTGAACTTCAAGAAAGATGAGTGCTTGTCGCTTCGCTCCAGTGCTGAGTGGAAAGTGCCAAGTGAGAAGGCTGGGGTTGTGTAGGCGGATGACATCCGCCTCTCCTTGGGTGGGAATGGTTTGTGCTGGATGGTGGGCGTGGAGGTGAGAGAGTAGGAGTTATGGGAAAGCTGACGACGCATGTGCTGGATACGGTATCGGGGAAGCCGGGAAATGGAGTTTTAGTGAGGCTTTTACAGGAGGGGGCGGAGGTTGCGCATGGGGTAACGAATGCTGATGGGCGGTTGGATGCGCCGCTGCTGGAGGATGGTGAAGGGGTGTATGATCTGATTTTTGAGGTGGGTGGGTATTTTGGAAGGATGGGGTATGAGGAGGGGATTTTTAAAGAAGCGGTGATACGGTTCGAGATGAAGGCGGGTGGGAAGTATCATGTCCCGTTAGTTTGTACGCCGTGGGCTTATAGCACTTACCGGGGGAGTTGATATGGATGCGAAGGTAATGCAGCGAGTGCTGGCGAGGGTTGAGGAGCTGAGCGGCATTTCGGATTCAACGGAATTTCTTCAAAGGACGTTTCTTTCGCGAGCGAACCGTGAGGCTGGGGAGCGGGTGATGAGGTGGATGCAAGAGCTGGGTATGAAAGCTGAGCATGATGTTGGAGGGACGGTGCGGGGTGTATTGCCGGGAGAGGGAAAGGGTAGAGCTATACTTCTAGGGTCGCATATCGATACGGTAATTAACGGAGGGAAATATGATGGGGCGCTGGGTGTGATTTCCGCTTTGGCAGTGCTGGAACAATTGGAGGCGGAGGGTGTGGTTTTGCCATTTCCGGTGCATGTGTTGGGATTTTCTGACGAGGAGGGGGTGAGATTTCAGAGCACTTATTTGGGGAGTGCTGGGGTGATTGGTGGGTTGGATGCAGAGATGCTGGCGGTGAAGGATGAAGGTGGAAAAACAGTTGAGGAGGTGATTTCTCAGGAGGGGTGGCATGAAGGTGCGGAGGTGTTTTCCTATGATGAATCGAATGCTGCGGGATATTTGGAACTACATATTGAGCAGGGACGTGTATTGGAGGAGGCGGAAGAAGCTGTTGCAGTGGTGAGTGGAATTTACGCGCAGGCGCGATTGAAAGTTTCGATACAGGGCTTGGCGGATCATGCGGGGACTACGCCGATGGATCTGCGCAAAGATGCGCTGACGGGTGCTGCGGAGTGTGTTTTAGCGGCGGAGGGTTTTGCGCGTGAGAATGATGGGATGGTGGCGACCGTGGGGATGATCAAGGTGTTACCAGGTGCGAGTAACGCGATTGCACAGAGTGCGGACTTCACACTGGATGTGAGGTGCAGTGAAGATGATTCGTTAGAGTCTGGTTTGGGTGTTTTAGAGGGTCGATTTACTGAGCTTTGTAGATTGAGGGGGCTAGAGTTGAGCTGGCAGGTGGTACAGAAGAATGGTGCGGTGCCGTGCGATGAGGGGATGGTGAAAGATCTAGTGAAATGTGCTGAGGAGGTAACCGGGACGGGTCGTGTGATGGGCAGCGGAGCGGGGCATGATGGAGTGATGATGTCGCGGGTGATGCCTGTGGGGATGGTGTTTTTGAGGTGCAGGGAGGGACTGAGCCATCATCCAGATGAATTTGCGGAGGCTAGAGATATCGAGGTGGGGATTGATGTATTGGTGGAGTTTTTAAAAAGGAGGGCGCAGTGAAGGATTTTGTGATTCGAGAGGTGAACTTATTTGGGAAACGGGTGGTTGATTTAGCTGTTTCTGAAGGAAAGTGGAAAGCGATAGGTGAGGAGCTGGGAGAAGGATTTGGGGAAGAGGTCGATGGACGAAGGAAGGTCTTGTTGCCGGGTGTGATTGATGCGCATGTGCATTTCAACGAACCGGGTCGTGCTGACTGGGAAGGGATTGAGTCGGGTTCGCGTGCTTTAGCGGCAGGTGGTGGAACGGCGTTTTTTGATATGCCTCTGAATTCTACTCCGCCGGTGTTGGATGGCGCTGGAGTGAGGGAGAAGAGGAGGCTGTGTGAGGAGAAATCGCGGACGGATTTTGGGATCTGGGGCGGGCTGACTCCGGATTCAATCCAGACCTTGGAGGAAATGGCAGATGAGGGGGTGATTGGTTTTAAGGCATTTATGTGCGGGAGCGGACTGGAGGAGTTTGGGAAAGCAGGAAGAGCGGTGTTAGCTGCGGGTATGAAGGTTGCCTCTGAACGTGGATTGGTGGTGGGTGTGCACGCAGAGGATGAGAGAGTGATCGCTGAACATGCGGCAAAATTCCCACGAGGGGTAGCGGCTGATATTTCCGAAGGAATGCGGCAATGGTGCGACTCTAGACCCGTGGAAGCAGAACTTGCCGCGATACGTGTTGCGATGGATCTAGCGGGTGAGTCTGGAGCGAAACTGCATGTGGTGCATGTAACGCATTCGGAATGCTTGGAGTTGATTGCTGAGGGGCGTAGGCAGGGCGTTGATGTGACTGCCGAGACCTGTCCGCATTACTTGGTTTTGGATAAGGAAATGGCGGAACGCATTGGGTCATATGCGAAGTGTGCTCCGCCGCTGAGGAATCGGGCAGTGGTGGATGGGTTGTGGGGTGCGATGGATTTGATTGAGACCATTGGGTCGGATCATTCGCCATCACCGCCAAGTATGAAGGTCGGGGGCGATGTGTTTGCGATGTGGGGAGGTATCGCTGGTTGTCAGCACGGCGTTCCTTTGGTGTGTGATGAGGCGATGGATCGCAGGGTGGATCTAGAGGTTCTCTCGCAAAAATGGCGGGAAAATGTTTCCCGCAGATTTGGGGTGAAGGGTGGAGGAATCTGTGTCGGCGAGGACGCAGATTTTTTTCTAATCGAGTCGAGTGGAGAATCTATCGTGAAAAATGAGCTGCTCTATAGGCATGCGATTTCGGCTTACACAGGCATCGGGCAGAAATGGAAGGTCTGTGGGACGTGGTTGCGAGGGGAGCGAATCAGAAATGAAACAAGGGGTCGCTTTTTACGACCAGTTTGTTAGGTTTTTTGGCGATGGAACTGTTCGGAACGACGAGAACTTTTGTGGGGGCTAGGCATGCGCTGATTGCTGAGGATGGTTATGTACCAAGTGTGTTTCCGGGTTGGAAAAATGCGACGGCGTTTGTGCATTTGTCATCGGCGATGGGCTCGCGGGTAACGCAAATGACGGTGGTTTTTGATGAAGACGGTGGGCAGGCCGCGTTTCCCGGAGATGGGAATGAACATGTATTTTTCGTCGAGAGCGGGTCTGTAGATCTTGGAGGAAAAGAGTTTGTTACTCAGGATTTCTTGTTTGTTCCCGCAGGTACGAAAATTCTCTTGAAGGGGACTAAAGGCTCGCGAGTGACTGTTTTCAGAAAAGAATACCAAGCCATTTCCAGACTGAAGAAGGCTGAGATGGTGACGGGCTCGGCGAAGGACGTGGTCGGTGAACCTTTCCTAGGAAATAAGAAGGCCATCTTGCAATCATTGTTGCCTGACGACGATAGGTTTGATCTAGCGGTGAATATTTTCACCTATCAACCTGGGGCGACGCTACCCTTCGTGGAAACGCATATCATGGAACACGGACTCAAGATGCTTTCAGGGCAGGGAGTTTATCGATTGGAAGACAAGCACTACCCAGTGAAAGCGGGTGATGTCATCTGGATGGCTGCATATTGTCCGCAGTGGTTCGTCGCGATGGGTGACGAGCCGGCTTCATACATCTATTTCAAAGATGTGAATCGCCTCCCGTGAAGTCGTCCTAGGTTAATTCTACCTAGCGGGTTTTTTTCCAACTGCGTAGCGATAACGCACGATGGCATCGACCATGCCTGCGGCTATCGCGGCTTGGTAAGATTCGTTGGCGATAAGGCGTGCCTCGTAGGCGTGGCTCATAAATCCACCTTCGAAAAGAACTGCTGGGTGCTTCACTCCGGAGAGGACGCTGAAACGTGCGCGCTTGATACCACGATCTAGGGTGGTAGTTCCGAGGCGACGTAGCACTGATCCGTGGATGGCGGTGGCTAGAGCGATGTTTGCAGAATCGTGCTGGTTACCAGTTTTAGTCTGAGCGTCGCTGGCCTTGAGGCTCCGGCCGTAATGTGAAACTCCCGGAGGCGAGAGGGTGAAGGTTTCGATGCCGCGAGCCTGGCGCCTGTCGCCGGAGTTAAAATGCAGGCTGACGAAAATGGCGTTTTCTTGGACGCTGTTGGCGATGTTGACGCGTTGTTGGAGCGAGTAGTAGCGATCCGATTCACGAGTCAGTTTCACTTTAAAGCCTTTGGCTTCGAGAAGCTTTTTGAGGCGGATGGCGAGCTTCACATTGTAGTTTGCTTCTGTGCCAAGGGCATTTGTAGCACCGGGATCTTTTCCACCATGTCCCGCATCAAGGATGACGGTTCGGAAATCACCGGCATTGCGGATGAAATCCGGGCGTAGGACAGGATCGATGAGTTTAGCCAGATCCATACGTGACACATAGACGCCGCTTCCAGAAGTGATCACGGCATTGGAGAAAACGAATTTCACGTTATTCATGAAGCAGTCGTATCCACCGACGGTGAGCTTGATCTCGACCTTTTCGTTTTCTAAAATGAGATTTTTCCCGGTGCGGGTTAGTTTCGTGAAACCGTAAAAGCTTTTGATACTCTCAACAGAAACGTAGTCGCGTCCACCGACTTCAATGATTTTCCAACCATTGCTCGAGGTTGCTGCAAGAGCTGGAACAGTGGAAATCGGTAGCGCCAGAATGACAGAGAGGATCAAGGCGATACGCGCGGGATAATTGGATTTTTTGCGCAAGATGATCATGAATGAATCGATAGTCCTGTTAATATAAACATTTCACAGTCCTGTGACAATACGATTTTCGGCTCGAAACATGCAGTAATCAGCGCTGTGACTGCGGCACGTGAAAAATATGGGAAAATTCTAAAGATTCTCTTGCAAAGAATCCTCCATGACCCTATTTCCTGCGCCCACCTTAACCGGAAGTCCAAAGCTCGGATGGCGGAATTGGTAGACGCGCTAGACTAAGGATCTAGTGGCCGCAAGGCCGTGGAGGTTCGATTCCTCTTTCGAGCACTTCCTTTTTAAGGAGTAAAAAAATCCCGAAGCTGAAAAGCCTCGGGATTTTTTGTTTTAGGATTGTTCCTAGATGAAAAGGGTAAGGCAGGCCGTTTACTCCGTAGATGGCACTTTTAGGGTATGGACTTTGAATGTGCTGTCCTCGGAATAATCAGCGAAAGGGGATTCTAGGTATTTCGCGGAGAACTTCTCTAGATAGGTAACCCATTCTTCCGGGGATGTGATCTCTCTCTGGCCTTCCCAGCCGAATCCAGTAAACCAGCGGATGCTGCCTTGGTCATCGGTGCGGGCGAGGCAAAGAGCTTGGGTCTGGTCGGCGATTTTGGATTTCATTTCGACCACGTATGATGGGTCGATGACGATGCCGGTACCGATTCCAAGACCTTTAAGTGTATCCCATAGCATCATGCTATTGGGCTTGGCCGAGAAAGTGGCCGAATCTATTCCTGCTTGGAAAGTGAGGCCGATGGCAACCTCTAGATTGGCGGCGGGTTTGCCATCCAAAGTGAAGCGCGAGTCGCATTGGAACATACGTTCACCCATGATGAGGGTGATGCGTTTGGTTTCCCGCAGCGTCTGGCCTTTGTAATCGCTGGCAAAATCGAGTTCGAAGACGGATTTTTCAGGAGAGTTTTCAATGATACGGTGGGCGATGTAGGTGTTGGAGTTGAAAATTTCTCCGTTCGACCATGCTGAAATACCGCCGCAACCACGGGTGTTGCCGACTTTGTAGGCATCGAGGCCTTCGCCTTGGTCTTCGTGATAGGATTTGTTGACCTTGCCGTAGCGGAGTTTGTTGAGTTCCTCCATGTACCACTTGTCGATGACGGGGTAGGGGACACGTTTGAACCAGCAATCGAAGCCGCTGTCTTCGGTGCTATCGCGAAGTGCGGGGCCGTAGGTGCGGAAGGCGATGAGGTCATTTTCCCAAGTGAAATCATCCGCACGCTCAGGGACGAATCGGGCATAGGTGCGTGGTTCGGCAGGTAAGTAGGATTTCGGTAAAGTCACTCCTTCGAAAGAGGCGACATCGCTTTTCTTTTTCGAAGGATCCAGCAGTCGAATGACTTCTGCACCTGCGAGCAAAAAGGCACCGGATCCGTAGACTTCGGTGGACTCTGCAGTGATTTCCCTTTTGTCCGGGGCAGAACCGATTTGCTGGACGAATCCGAGCATGCCGGAGGGTTGGATGTTTTTTGTGAGAGCCACGTAGCCTTTCATGAGGGCGGGGCGGAAGGTTTCTGCTGGCAGTAGGCCGCGATTGACGCCCCATGCCATGGCGTAGACGAAAAACGCAGAACCGGAAGACTCACCGAGCGCGTCTCCGGAATCCAGAAGGCTGGGGCGCCATAAGCCATCGGGATTCTGGTGGGTAAGTAGCTGGTAAATCATGTCGTGGTAGAGACCGAGATACTTTTCACGCGAGGGGTGATCCTCCGGGAGTTGGTCGAGCATATGAACTAGGCCGCCAACGACCCAGCCGTTGCCACGAGACCAGAAGACTTTTTTTCCGCTGGCAGTTTGTTTTTTGAAGAAATTGTTATCCCGGTAAAAAAGGTGGTAGGCGGGATCGTATAGAACGTCGGTGGTGGTCCACCATTCCTTGTCCGCCCATTCGAGGAATTTGGGGTCACCGGTGAGTTTGGAAAGGTGTGCCCAGACAGGAGGCGACATGAAGAGTGCGTCGCACCAACACCATGTAAAGGTGCCGCCGGATATCGATTTTGCGGTTTCGGAGGACAGTTTTTCGGTGATATTGTCGAAATGGGCGATGGAAGGAGCCAGCTTGGTCTGATCTTTGTCAGTTTTGTATAATTCCAGCCATGCTTGGAGCACTGCGTGGTCGTCGGCGTGGGTTGTGCGACGGCCGGGGCCGTAGGAGAGTTCTTTTCCGAAGGCATCGAGCGCTTCAAGATAGCTGGTCTCGCCGGATACCTGAGAGAGTTCGGAAAGACCGAGAAAAAACGGAGCCTGCGTCCAATCATCAAGATCGTGTTCCGAGGGGTTTGCCAACTGCCAGTCCGCTACTCGGCGCATGTCCTTGAGTATGTCGGTGGGTGCCGGTTCGGCGGCTGATAGGGAGCTAGTTGCTACCACGAAGGCTCCTGAAAAGGCTGCCAAAAGTCTACGCTTTATGGGGGCTTTACGTATTAAAGTTTGAGCTGAGACGTGGGTATTGAGATGGGCTGGGCTAGTAAAATTCAGATTGGAAATCATTTGTGACGAAGATAGTTTTTAGTAGCGCTTTGCCTAGGATTCTTTTGGAAATGGTGTTGCAGTAGGCGCATATTGTTGCACGTGGCTTGGAATAGATCGGTGCTTCAGTCCTATTTTCTCAAATACTATTTTATGAAAGAAACGACCCTCAAAAAAATTCAGTCTGCAGGTATTGTGCCTGTGGTAGTGATCGACGATGCTGAGGTAGCAGTCGATTTGGCAGATGCGTTACTTGCTGCTGGTCTGGGTGTGATAGAAATTACCTTCCGGACAGCCGCAGCCGCGAAAGCAATCGAAACGATAGCTTCTGCACGCCCTCAAATGCTTGTTGGCGCGGGGACTCTATTGACTGGAGATAATGTAAAGAAAGCTGCGGATGCGGGCGCGACGTTTGGCCTCGCACCTGGCTTGAACGCAAGCACGATAGCTGATGCGCAGCGTGTTGAGTTGGATTTTGCACCGGGCATATCGACCCCATCGGAAATCGAGCAAGCTCTTGCTCTAGGCTGTAAACTGCAGAAATTTTTCCCAGCGGAACTCGCGGGCGGAGCGAAGATGTTAAAGGCTCTTGAAGGGCCATACGCTCATACCGGTGTTCAGTTCATTCCCACTGGCGGCATTAGTGCGACTAATATGAATGAGTATCTCTCGCTCAACAGCGTAGCTGCGATCGGCGGATCATGGTTCGTGGACAGGAAGCTTATCGCCGCCCGAGATTGGACAGCGATCGAACGCCTCACGAGTGAAGCACTGGCTGCGGCGCGTGCTGGAGCGTAGTCTTTAGCGAACGACTCGAGCGCCACCACCGGAGATTTGCTTCTCAACTTCCTTGCGGGTGGCCATTGATGTGTCGCCGGGCATGGTCGAGGCCAGTGCGCCGTGTGCTGCGCCGTATTCGACGGCTTGCTTTGCGTCGTTGAATTCCATGAAGCCAAACTGAACACCTGAGGCAAATGAGTCGCCACCACCAACGCGGTCGAGGATCTCAAGATTGTCATATTTACGGGACTCATGGAATGTGCCTTCGTGCCAGAGTATTGCAGACCAATCATTGACCGTGGCGGTTTTCACTCCGCGTAGCGTGGTGGCCGCCACTTTAAAGTTCGGGAACTCTTTTACGGCTGTTTCGATCATGGCTTTGAAGGCATCGAGCGGGATACTGGAAATATTGTGATCCACGCCTTCGACCTCGAAGCCGAGAGAGGCGGTGAAATCCTCTTCGTTGCCGATCATGACATCCACATACTTGGCGATCTCGCGGTTCACCTCGCGTGCTTTCTCTTGGCCGCCGATGGTTTTCCAAAGGGAAGGGCGGTAGTTCAGGTCGTAGGAAACGATGGTTCCGTATTTGTTGGCAGCCTTCACGGCCTCGATCGTGATCTCGGCGGCGCTTTCTGAAAGTGCTGCGTAAATCCCGCCAGTGTGGAACCAGCGAACGCCGAGTTCTCCGAAAATATGATCCCAATCGACGTCACCGGGCTTGAGCTGGGAGGCTGCTGTGTTGCCCCTGTCGGGATTGCCCACCGCTCCACGGATGCCGAAGCCTCGTTCGGTGAAATTCAGGCCGTTTCTGACGGAGCGGCCGATGCCATCGTCCTCACGCCACTGGATGAAGTCGGTGGCGACACCGCCCTGCATGATGAAATCCTCGACGAGATGCCCCACTTCATTGTCCACGAAGGCGGTCACCACCGCAGTCTTGTAGTTAAAGCATTTCCGGAGTCCGCGCGAAGTATTGTATTCACCGCCGCCTTCCCATGCTTGGAAGCTTCGAGCAGTGCGGATACGTCCTTCGCCCGGATCGAGACGTAGCATGACTTCCCCAAGGGAAATTTGATCAAAGGCGCATTCGGATTTTGGTTTAATGGTAAGTGGCATGTCGGTTTTGATGAATTCTGAGCCAAGTAGAATCTCTGAACCTTGTCGCTGTAAAGTAGTTTACGAAATCCTCCCTTTTCACTCGTGACGTTTCCGCATACTTCAGTCGGGCACTTCCTCTAAAATATTTCCCAAATGAATACACGACTGACGCCATCACCCAATGAAACCGCAGCGCTTGATACTGATGAGCTGCGCTCTACATTTCTTCTTGAAAATCTCTTTGCCTCAGGCGAAATCCGCATGGTTTACACGGATCTAGACCGGGCTGTTGTAGGTGCTGCGATTCCCACCTCCAATTCTTTGGATCTCGGCAATGACGATGCGCTCAAGGCCGACTTCTTCTGCCAGCGTCGTGAGCTCGGTATTCTAAATATCGGTGAGGCTGGCAGCGTCACCGTGGATGGTGCTGTTCATGATATTGGTAAGCACGATTGCCTCTACGTTGGACGCGGAAGTCGCTCGATTCAGTTCTCCAGCGCCGATGCGGAGAGTCCTGCAGTATTTTACCTAGTTAGTTATCCAGCTCACGCTGAGTATCCTACGACCAAGGCGACTCGTGCAGATGCGAACCGTGTGGAGCTAGGCACTCCCGACGAAGCCAATGAGCGCACCATTTTTCAATATATCCATGAAGACGGCATTAAGAGCTGCCAGCTCGTCATGGGATTCACCGAATTTAAAACCGGCAGCATCTGGAACACGATGCCATGCCACACGCACGATCGTCGCAGCGAGGTTTATTGCTACTTCGATGTGCCAGCCGAGCATCGCGTTCTTCACATGATGGGCGAGCCACAGGAAACTAGACCACTTTGGGTGGCCGACCGGCAGGCTGTGCTTTCACCACCGTGGTCAATCCACAGTGGATGCGGAACCGCGAGCTATCGTTTCATCTGGGCGATGGGTGGGGAAAACCAAGCCTTCACCGACATGGATCGTGTTGAAATCTCTGAACTCCGCTAAGTAGATGAACTTATTTGATCTCAGCGGAAAAACCGCACTCGTCACGGGTTGTAAACGCGGTATCGGCTTTGCGATGGCTGAGGCTCTCGCCGAGGCTGGCGCGGATATCATTGGTGTCAGTGCGAGTCTTGAAACAAGTGGTAGCGCTATCGAAAAAGCGGTTACGAGCTTGGGTCGTAAATTTACCGGATATCAGTGCGACTTTTCTAATCGTGAAGATGTGAAGGCCTTTGCGGCACAAGTCATCGCAGATCACGGCGTGCCGGATATCCTTGTGAACAATGCAGGAACCATTAAACGCCAGCCTGCTGCCGAGCACTCGGATGAATATTGGTTCGAGGTCATCGACGTAAATCTCAACGCCCAGTTTCTTCTCAGTCGAGATATCGGTGCGGGCATGATCGCACGTGGTAGTGGTAAGATCATCTTTACGGCCTCACTGCTTACCTTTCAAGGTGGTCTAACAGTTCCAGGATATGCGGCTTCGAAAGGTGGGATCGGTCAGCTGACCAAGGCGCTCGCCAACGAATGGGCGAGTAAGGGAGTCAACGTCAACGCCATCGCTCCGGGATACATTTCCACGGACAATACCGAAGCCCTGAGAGACGATCCTGTGAGGAGCGAACAAATCCTCGCCCGCATCCCAGCGGGACGTTGGGGCGAGTCAGATGACTTCAAAGGGCCAATCGTTTTTCTCGCCAGCGAAGCATCACGCTACGTGAACGGCGAAATTTTGGTCGTGGATGGTGGCTGGATGGGGCGCTGATTTACTTCACCTCGCCGAGTGATAGGCGTGTTTCGTTATTGGCCAGCGCACGATAGCGAAGCAGAGCCTCTAAATAATAGTAGTCGGCGTAAACTATTGGCACGTTGATCTCACTGCCTTTCGGAAGATGGCCGGTGGATTGGGTGAGGATGAAACCTCCGTTGGTCTCCGGCTCTGCGAGATATGGTTCGCTAGAAAGAGTCAGAAGCTGTTTGGCAGCGAATTCACGGTATTTAGCTCCATCTTCGGACAGAGTCGAAAGCTCTAACAAAGCAGAAGCCATAATAGCAGCAGCCGAAGCATCACGTGGGACGTCGGCTCCTGGTTGGGCACCGAAGTCCCAGTAGGGAACGAGATCTTTAGGCAGATTCGGGTGGTTCATGAGGAACTCCGCCACGCTTTCCGCGCGCTCAAGGTATTCCTGTTTTCCCGTTTCACGGAACATCATGGTAAACCCATATAGCGCCCATGATTGCCCGCGCGCCCATGGAGTTTGGACATTGGCGCCTTGCCAGCCGTAGATGGCGCGAATCCAACCATTATCAGGATCGTAATCGACGACATGATATGCCGATCCGTCGGGACGGAAATGATTTGCGTGGGTCTTGTCTGCATGACTGAGGGCGATTTCTTGTAGCTTCTGATCGCCTCCATTTTTTGCCGCCCAGCTGAGGAGCTCCAAGTTCATCATGTTATCGATGATCACAGGGCAGATGAAGAGCGGATTGTCCCATGATCGGATCATTCCTAGCGATGGAATATACCTCGTGCCGAGTGCGGCAGCCGCATCTTGAAGCACCTCGCGGAATTCGTCCGAAGGAGCCAGCCGAAGTGCATTTCCGTAGCTACAACCGAGCATGAAGCCACCGTCATGATTATCCTTAAAGTGTCGGATGCCCTCAAGCCGCCTTGTGTAATCAAGTGCTTGCTCTTTCCACTTTTCCGAACCGTCGTATTCATGGAGAAACCACAGATTTCCTGGGAAAAATCCGCTGGTCCAGTCCTTCGGGCCAACAATTCTTAATGACCCATCATCCTCAATGGTTCTCGGAAGCTTCGTGTCGCTTTCGATCATCGAGAGCATGTGGTCATATTGTGTTGCAGCTCGCTCAAAGACTCCGGGAATACGATCGAGTAATTCGTCAGCTTGAGCTGGGAGTGCGAGAATAGCGGAAACAGCAATAGCCGTAATTTTCCATCGGGCGGAGATTTGAGTTTGAGGGTTCATAGTCACGAATGTTGATACGTTAGCTTGTGATGCTTTCTTGTCGATTGTGTTGAGTTTTTCAAATGCTGACCCGTTTTTGAAATTGAATGTTCTCAGAACGTTTCAATGATCTCCTTGCATGAATTGTTCCTTTGGTTTCGCTCTTCTTTGTCTCTTAGCCAATTCATCGGTATCGGCTGCTGAGCCATTATCTCCTCTGCCTATAGAGGTCGAAGTGGCGAGGGCTCCGGGAAAAAGCTGGAAAGACATGCCTGTAAGGACACTCGCGGATCTTCCTTCCATACCTGTAGATCCTGATGGCGGGAGTTTTGGCGGGATGCCGATGAGTATCGGAGAGGGACCCGGATTTTTTAAAACCCTGAAGGCGAAAGGGCGATGGTGGCTGGTCGATCCCGAAGGTCGGCTTTACATTCACAAGGCAGTCAACTCGGTGAAAACGATTTCTTCAGTGGGGGCAAAAGAGCAGCTTGGCAGGGAGTTTGGCTCCGTGAGTGATTGGGCTACGGCTACCTGCTCGCTTCTTCATGACAAGGGCTTCAATGGCATAGGCGCATGGTGTGATTACAAAGCATTGAAACCCGGTGCCAACAAATTGGCTTATACGAAGCTGTGGAGCTTTATGTCGAAATACGGAAAAAAGCGTGGAGGCACTTACCAAAAGCCAGGGCACACAGGTTACCCGCAGGATTGCCCGTTTATCTTTGATCCGGAGTTTCCAGTGTTCTGCATGGAGTATGTCGCTGCTCTGGCTGATACGAAAGATGATCCATGGTTAATTGGGCATTTCACGGATAACGAGATGCCATGGCGTATCGACATGCTGGATAACTATCTGAAGCTTCGGGAGGACGATCCCGGATATCTGGCGGCGTCGAAGTTCCTTGTTGAGCGCCACGGTTCCGATGCCTCAAAAAAGGACATCACGGAAGACGACAGGGAGGACTTTCTCGCTTTTGCAGTGGATACCTATTACTCGGCGGTTTGCCCAGCGATTCGCCATCACGATCCGAATCACTTGATACTTGGTTCGCGATTCCATGGGAGGGCGGTAAAAATACCGAGGCTGTTTGAGGCTGCGGGCAAGCATCTGGATGTCGTGAGTGTGAACTATTACCACGCATGGACTCCTGACCCGGAGTTGTTGGCTTCCTGGTCTGGGAAATCAGGCAAACCCATCATCATCACGGAATGGTATGCGAAGGGAATGGATAGTGGACTTGGTAATACTTCGGGAGCCGGCTGGCTGGTGAAAACTCAGCAGGATCGCGCCGCATTTTACCAGAATTTCACGCTGGGGCTTTTGGAATCGCGCGTTTGCGTTGGCTGGCATTGGTTCCGTTATTCTGACAATGACCCGACGGAAAAAGGTGTGGATCCTTCTAATCTGGACGCGAACAAGGGGATTGTGACAAATCGCTACAAACCCTACGGTGTGCTCCTCGAGCACATGCGCGAGATAAACTCGAGGACTCTCGGAATTATCCGATATTTTGATGGTGCTGAGTAGGCCGACTAGTTCCGGAGATAAGCTGGGATTTCTGAAAATCATGCTTCTACGTAAGATTTTCGCCCATATTTAGGCCTTGAGAGAGAAAATTTCGGAAAAAATGACGGTTTCATGAATAATTTCCGAGCAGGGACTGTCATAGCGGTATCATGAAAAACATCCTCGCCTTCTCCCTGATGGGTGCGCTCGCTGTTTCCTCAGTCAGCTGCACCACAAGTTACGACGCATACGGCAATCCTCGCCAGACGGTTTCACCTGGCGGTGCTGCTGCAGGTGTGGCAGCCGCTGGTATCCTCGGTTACGCCATTGCCAAGAACCGCTCCGACAACAAAAAGCAATACCACAACAATCAGCGTTATAGCAACAATCACTACAATAACCATCGTTATGACCAGCGCCGCGGATACTACGATCGTCGCGGAAATTGGTGCCCATACTAATGCGCTGAAATCGCCGAAAACACGGCATCTTTAGGCTTGCAAACGGGGGGCGGAACATTAGGTTCGCCCTCCGTTTTTCTTTTGTCTAGCGAGCGGTTGGAGCCCCGGTGCCCGCTAGACGCCTATTTTCCGGGGCAATTGTCGGAAGGGAAACGAAACCAAACTAACCAAACAACTAACCAAACCATATGAGTACTGCCATTGCAGAACCCACTAACCAAGAGCTCAGCGACCTGATTGATTCTAAATTCACGGAATTCCGTGAAGGATCCATCGTCAAGGGCACCATCCTCGAAATCCGTCCGCAGATCGTCCTCGTTGACATCGGCTACAAGTCGGAGGGAGCCATCGCTTCCAACGAATTCGAAGATGAAGAAATCGAAGTCGGAGATGAAATCGAGGTTCTCCTCGAGCGTCTCGAAAACGACGAAGGCATGGTCGTTCTCTCCAAAGAGAAAGCAGCCTACAAACAGAACTGGGACAAGATCGTCAAAGTCTACCAAGACGGCGGACTCGTTCGCGGAAAAGTCAAAGCAGTCGTCAAAGGCGGTCTCACCGTCAACGTCGGTGTCGAAGCTTTCCTTCCTGGTTCACAAGTGGACATCATTCCACCGAAAGATCTCTCAGAATACGTCGGCAACGTCTACGAATTCAAAATCGTCAAGGTCAACGACGAGCGCAAGAACATCGTTCTTTCCCGTCGCGAAGTCATCGAAGCCGAGCGCTCCGAGCAACGCCAAGCCTTCCTTCAGACCGTCAAAATCGGCGACAAGGTGGCAGGTGCGATCAAGAACCTCACCGACTTCGGCGCATTCGTCGACCTCGAGGGCATGGACGGACTCCTTCATATCACCGATATGTCATGGGGCCGCATCAACCATCCATCCGAGCTTCTGCACATCGGTCAGACCGTGGATGTTGTCATCCTCGACGTTGACCGCGAGAAAGAGCGTGTATCGCTCGGCCTCAAGCAAATGTCCGACAACCCATGGGAAGACATCGAGCGCAAGTACCCAATCGGCCAAGAGGTCAAGGGACAGGTCACCAAGCTTCTTCCTTACGGCGCGTTCGTGGAAATCGAGCGTGGTGTCGAAGGCCTCGTGCACGTTTCCGAGCTCAGCTGGGTCAAGCGCATCACTCGCCCGTCCGACGTTCTCGAACTCGGTCAGGAAATCACCGCTGTCGTCCTCGGCATCAGCATCGACGAGCAGAAGATCTCCCTCGGAGTTCGCCAGCTCGAAGGTAACCCATGGGACGAGATCGAACTCCGCTACCCAGTGGGCGCAACGATCAAAGGCCCTGTCCGCAACCTTACCGCCTATGGCGCGTTCGTGGAGCTGGAAGAAGGCATCGACGGTATGATCCACGTCTCGGACATGTCCTGGACACGCAAGATCAACCATCCTTCCGAAGTCCTCAAGAAGGCCGACGAAATCGAAGCGATCGTTCTTGCAATCGACAAGGGCAACCAACGCGTTTCCCTCGGCATCAAGCAGACCGAAGGAGATCCTTGGTCGGAAATCGACGGCCGCTTCAAGGTCGGCGATCTCGTCAAAGGCACGGTTGCGAAAATCGCATCCTTCGGCGCATTCGTTTCCCTCGAAGGCGACATCGACGGCCTCATCCACATCTCGCAACTCAGCGAAGACCACGTGGAGAAGGTCAAGGACGTCATCAAGGTGGCGGACGAAATCGAAGCCCGCGTCATCAAGGTCGACAAGGTCGAGCGCCGCATCGGTCTTTCCATCAAAGCTGTCGGTTACTCCGAAGAGCAGCTCAAGAAGGAAAGCGCCAGCTTCGAGTCCCTCCGCCCATCCTCCGAGATGGTCGGCCTCGAGCAAGCGTTCAACCTCGCTGCTGCAGCTTCCGAAGAGTGGAGCCCAGGCGACGACGAATAAGTTCAACTCGCAGCGGAGCGATCCGCTGCGAAACTTTCACAAAAGCCGGACGGGGAAACCTGTCCGGCTTTTTCGTGTCCGCATATTTGGACAAACTGACAAAACCCCCAGATTCATGGGGTTGTTGTCATGTCTGAATTAGCACACATTAATAACCAGTCATCTGACCTGTTAAGTCATTTCAAAGGGTATTAGTGCGCACAACTCCGGAATGTCTCAAATCCACATCCAAATCCATATTCGTATTTACTTTGTAAAATTAATTTTGATGTGTGAAGATGGAATGGTAATGTGAATCAAGAGTAGTTTTGCGCCAAACCCATTGCCAAAAAAAACATGAAATTCACCACGCCAAAAAGGCTGAGAAAAACCGTCGGGATGTCCGGTTTTGCATTGATTGTGACGCTCACCTTGATGGTGCTACTGCTTATTCTTGCATTGGGAATGCTTTCTCTGAGCACGGTTTCACTTCGAAGCTCAGGTATCAGCAGTCCTGCTCAGGTTGCTAAGGCAAATGCACGCATGGCGATGATGCTGGCCATCGGAGAACTGCAAAAGGCAGCTGGCTCTGACACACGAGTGACGGCATCAGCCGAAGCAGTGGCAGGAGTCAACGGTTCGCCATATGTCACTGGAGTGTGGCGCTCTTGGGAGGGAAATGACCATGATATGTCGACAGGTTTACCTGTTGCACCGAACTACGGCATCAAGCTCGACAGAGGGGAGTTTGAAATCGATTCGTCTGATACAGGACGCTTTTTAGGATGGCTGGTTTCGGGGCCGGAGAAGGATAATGCTGCAAATAATCCTCCGTCGATTACAGAAGGAAGTTCTACGGTTCCTTTGTTGGCGGAGGGCTCCTTGGGCAGCGGGTCGGACGGAGAGGTTCACCTACAGCCGGATACGACGGAAAGAGGAGCTTATGCTTGGTGGATTCAGGGAGAAAATACAAAATTACAACTCAAGCCATCCGAATCACCTACGAGTGACTTTGAGGCGACCGAGCAACTGGCTGTTTCTCCCGGGCCAAATGGATCGGCGTTCGGCATTGAAAACACTAGCGCTGTCAATCGGGCTGTAACCCGGGAGACTTTGGATTTCGTCGCTAATGGTGCGTCTACGGGTAGCCGAATTCCTTCGGAGTATTTCCATGACCTGTCGGTATCTGCCAAGGGCTTGCTCACGAATAATGCTAACGGTGGCTGGAAACGTGACCTGTCGCTCTTTTCTGAGGAATTTGCCGCTATTCCGGAGGGCTTTTCATCCTTTACCCTTAGTCCGGGAGAGGTCTGGACTTCAGGTAAGTCAAACCAAAGTTCATCCATGAATCCGTTAATGTATGGATGGAGTAATTGGAGTAGAGCCCCGTTTCAGAATTCGGTGAGTTGGGCAGGACTTGCCGACTTTGCGACGCAATACAAGCAACAGCTAAGTTCAGGTGATCCAGCGGCGAGATTTACCGATTCAACGGCTTTCCAACGTAATCAAGGCAACCAGCAGTGGGAGTTGGGTGATACAGTTCGCCTTATGCCTGTGGTCGCACGATTGCATACCGTGATTTCACTGAGTGCCAAGAAGCTCAATGAAACGACTTACCAGCCCGCTGTTGTACTAAATCCAGTGATTACCATGTGGAATCCTTATGATGTCGCGATCGACATGAGCTGGCGTGCAAACTTTCAGCTCAATTTGATCATGGGCTGTCCCTTCAGCGTTAGATTTAAACTGGGTACAACCGAAAGGGTAAGGAACCCGAATGATGTTGGTCTTCAATCGGTAACTATTCCTACTGGAACCCCTTCCTCGATATGGCTGCCGGGGGAGGTGAGGACTTTTTCACCTACGGGAGGCGTGGTAGTTGCAGACGAAAGCAATACGTTAAATTATAGTGTCGGCTGCGATCCATCGGGAGGTGTGCGTTACAATATCAACGGTCTCCCAAATGGTACGGGCACCGACACCCTATCCGCTTCGGAAGCTTTGCTTCAGGAAATCTTTAACGGACCCAATGTGCAAGGAACCGGAGTGTATTATACACTCAAAAGAGCCTCAAGCAGGGTTACTAGGCCGCCGAACACCAACAATATGAGTATGTTGTTGGATGATTTGGAAACCGCGAAAAATATGCTGGGTGAGAATCTACCGCTGACCGGGGTCAGTGGAACGCTGCAAAGTCTGAGTAATGACAGCGGATCGAAGCCCTTTCTGTCAGTAGTCACCACCATGCGTTACGCCCGAGACGTGCATGATGGTATGGCCGATATTACGGTAAATGGGATTCACC
This sequence comes from Luteolibacter sp., assembly GCA_051252155.1. Taxonomy (GTDB): domain Bacteria; phylum Verrucomicrobiota; class Verrucomicrobiia; order Verrucomicrobiales; family Akkermansiaceae; genus Luteolibacter. The sequence goes on from JBPOGB010000001.1 coordinate 209,178, forward strand.
AGATGAACCCTGTAGGCGGTTATATGGTTGGTGCTAATGGTGACCAAAATCAAACTCCGATGGGGCAGCGATTTGATAGCTACCCCTACAATGTTCTGATTTACAGTGTGAACAGTTATACTGATCCAAGCATGCCTTCCGGTATCACTGGGGATCCTGAAGGTTATCTAGGTAGCGGATTTCGTGCTGAGGACGGTCTTGCAAATCTCATTCTTCTGGAGGTTCCAAAAGCACCTTTGCGCACTATCGGAGATTTGCAGCATTTTAATATTAATAAGAACAACAGTTGGGCTCCCTTTACTTTGAATGCATTGGGGAATAGTCGTGCTAGCTCTTTTGTTGAAAGTGATGAGATCCAAGTCTCTGGTGCAAGCTCAACTCTCAGTGTGGTCGGCCACGATCACAGTTATGCCGCCAATCATATCCTTCTAGATGACTGGTTTGTTTCATCGGTCACCCCTGATGTGGGCGAATGGTCGGCCTCTGTGGATCGTGATGCCGAAAAGGTGTATGCGGATCATCTGAGCGGTGAGGAAGAACTGCCAAACCATTACTACAAGCCTATCAATTCTCCAGGTGATCCTGACGCTGCAGCGGCAGATTTTCTTGGGGATTCGGATGCTTGGTTGAAGGTTGCAGCTGAACTGCAGGTTGAAGGAATGTTCAACATCAACTCTACATCGGAACTGGCGTGGTCCATGCTTTTGAAACGAAATTTTGCGGCTGACGATGGTGGAGTACTGACTCTTGATGATGCGGTCTCCGGAAGTGGTTCAGCAAGTACGAGCCTCGAGTTGAGTGATGGTAGCCCGTTTCCTCGTAGCAGGCTCGGTTCCCTGGATGACGGGGGAGGTTTCGTATCGCTCTCACAGCACCTGCGATTTAGTGATGAGCAAATTGATGCGCTGGCACGTGAGATCGTGGTAGAGATTAAGGAGCGCGGGCCGTTTCTTTCGCTATCAGAATTCTTCAATCGTCAGCTTTCTGGTGATGTAGAGTTGGCGAAAGCTGGTGCAGTGGAGTCCGCCCTACACCGCTTGTCCGAAGGGGGGAGTGCAGAGAATCCGTATGCTGATCTCCAGTCCGATTTCGGAGACCAGCCTTCCACCACCAATGTCCGGGGAGGGGCGCTGACCTGGCCTTTTCCGGAAGCTGCTGAGGGCAACATGGCCTATGGCTTCCCAGGTTGGACACGGCAGGCTGATGTGCTGCGCTCTGTAAGTGGTGTTCTTTCTGCGAGGGACGATACCTTCACGATACGTGCATACGGCGATGCCCGTGACAACAGGGGTGACATCCTCAGCAGGGCTTGGTGCGAAGTGGTGGTTCAGAGAACTGCCGAGTATGTCGATGATTCCGAAGAATCAGGAGATGATAAATACACACTTCCGGGGGCTGATACTTTGCAATCTGAGGCCAATAAGCTTTTTGGCCGTCGTTTCAAGATTGTCCAATTCCGTTGGTTGAATCCTGACGAAGTCTGATCGAGTATTTATCCGAATTAAAATCCCATGTTTATACCCCGAAACGCCTTTTCGTGTTTTTTTGCGAGTGCAGTGGTCTTGTTTCTAGCGACCGTTTGCCATGCGCAGCGCCCGGTTCAGATCTTATATTTTCGTGCTGAGGCGGATGCTCCCACGAAGGCGAATTTGTATATTGGTGAGAGTTTTGTTGTCGAAACAGAATTACCTCGCGGAAACTTTTCGGAGACTTTCGATATCCCAAAGGGCAACGTGAGCCTGAAGTTTCTTCCTGGGTTACTTGAGGATGGCAAGAAAGCCCCGAAGGCTGCACCTGTGGTCAATATTTCCGAGAAATGGCAGAAAGTCTTATTATTGGTGTTCGAGAACAAGAAGAACTCCGTAATGCCGATTCGAGTGCAGGCGATCGATGCTAGTGACAACGTCTTTGGCCCCGGCAGTGTCTACATGATCAATTTTTCTGAAGTGGCGGTGGCGGGGACTGTTGGTGATAAGCAACTGCGCTTGCTGCCTAAGGATGTCAAAATCCTCAAGAACCCTGTATCGGAGAACGGCTATTACCCGACCAAGCTAGACAAGTATGTAAAGGGTGAGGAAAAGCCGCAGCGATTCATTAGGCAGATGTGGGGGCATGATGCTGAGGTCAGGCAGGTGCTTTTTATACTGCCAAAGCCCGCCCCGTTGCATGCGACGTATTACTGTGCACCCATAGAGGGTTTGAACTCATCCAAAGAAGAAAAACGGACTCCGAATTCAAATCTGTAACGTAATCACGACCGAAACTCCGATGGTGTGTGATCGAAAATTTCCAAAAATTTAATCCATGTCCATATCTCGAAAAAATTATACAAGTCTGTTGGCCAGCGCTCTTGTCTTGCTACAGGCGACGGTTTGCCATGCCCAGCGCCCGGTTCAAATACTGTATTGCCAGGCGGGTTCGGACGCGCCCACGGAGGCCTATCTGTATGTCGGAGAGAGCTTGGTGGTGGAAACCGAATTGCCTCGGGATAATTTTTCGGAAACCTTTGAGATCTCTAAGGGAGACATTAAATTGACGTTCATTTCCAGTGCGCTTGAGGAGGGTTTGACAGTTCCCGACGGAGCGCCAGAGGTAGATATATCCAGTGAATGGAAGAAGGTTCTGCTGTTGGTAATGGAGGACAATGAAAACGCCACCATGCCGATTCGTGTGAAGGCAATTGATGCGAGTGACAAGGTCTTTGGCCTCGGTAGTATTTACATGTGCAATTTATCCGAGGTGGAGGTTGCGGGAACGGTCGGTGATAAGGAGCTCGTTCTAAAGCCCGGTGATGTCAGGGTGGTGAAGAATCCGGTTCGAAAGGCGGGTAGTTACCCTGTGAAACTGGACAAACAAGTAGCCGACGAGAAAAAGCCGCAGCGCTTCATCAAGCAGATGTGGGTGCATGACGAGGAGGTTCGTCAGGTTTTGTTTATACTGCCTAAGCCTGCTCCTCAGCACGCGACTTACTACTGCGCACCTATAAAGGGGCTGGATTGATGCCGCAAAGCACGGGATTTCAGCTCCTGAGCCGATGAACTCCATTGGAGTGCATAGAAGGGTGGACACCGGTGGAGGGACAGGTGCATCTTGCCGGGGTGAGCGATGTGATGATTGAGACGAGGGATTTGCACCGGAGCTACCGGATCGGGAAGAAATCCATCGAGGTGCTGCATGGGATCGATCTGAGCATCCGGAAAGGGGAGAAGGTCTTTCTTTGCGGACCAAGCGGAGCGGGGAAGACGACTTTGCTCTACACTTTGGCTGGATTGGAACGACCTGAGCAGGGGAGTGTTCACATTGCTGGAACAGAACTCTATTCGCTGGGTAGGAAAGAACAGGCAAGGTTCCGCAACAAGACCATCGGCTATGTGTTCCAGAACTACCATTTGCTGCCGGAACTGACGGCGGTGGAAAACGTCGCGGTGCCGGGCGCAATTGCCGGGATCGACAATACTGAGGCTGCGATGGTGGCTTTGCAACGGGTCGGTCTAGCGGATCGGGCGGATCATCTGCCTGCGGAGCTTTCCGGTGGAGAGCAGCAACGTGTTGCGATTGCCAGAGCGATTGTAAACGAGCCTGCGGTACTATTCGCGGATGAACCTACGGGAAATCTTGATTCGAATACGAGTAAGGAAATCATGAAAATACTCATGGAACTCGCTGATGAACATGGGGTTACTCTGGTAGTAGTAACTCACGACAAATCACTAGCCGGATCGGGCGATCGGACGCTAGTGATTAAGGATGGAAAAGTCGGCGGGTAGCCTACTCGAAGAATCTCATTAGAGCCCGACTTTGATCACGGTGTTGAATTTGTTCAATGGCGCGGTCGGTAGATCGATCTTAAGCTGATCTTCTGTTTGAGAGAAGTTTGCTTGTTCGCCGTTTTGCAGGAAGGAGACAGCAGTCGCTTTGCCTGGCATATCTTTAATGACGAGACTCCCGGACTCAGGCCACTCCATCACGTGTAGGTAAAGTGTCTTGCCGTCTTTGCTCATTGAGCAATCGCCCCACTCGGGACGTTCAGGAAGCGGATTACGGTGAGTATTGTAGATCGACTCGCCGTTGACCTTGAGCCAGTCGCCTATCACGCCGTAGAGACGCACCGCTTCGGGGTCGATCTTCCCGTTACCCATTGGGCCGTTGTTGAGCAGATAGTTTCCACCGGCACATACTGTGTTTACCAGGCGGTGAATCATCTCCTCTTCTGTGTGATATTGGTGGTTCCCTTTGGTTTTATAGCCGTAGGAAGTACTCACGCTGTCTGGAGACTCGAAATAAAGTGGTAGCTTCGTTGTTGGGACTTCCTTATCGCCGACCGAAATGTAGTCGAAGAGTTCTAGGTTTTCCTGAAGCACCTTGTTCCTGCCCTGCTGAATTAGCCTAGAGTTGATCACACAATCCGGGCGGTATTTTCGCACCACATCGGTGAACAGTTTTGCCCGCTCAAAAGTCATGTTGATGGGTGTGTCGAACCAGATCAAATCGATCTCATAGTTCTTCATCAATTCCTCGACCTGCGGAATGCTCTTCTCTCTCAGATATTTGTCGAAATCTGGTTTGAAGCCTTTCTGTATTTCCGGATGCATCACATTGCGCCTGATCCGGCGTGGCGACATTACAGGAGCATCGGGTTCATCCCAATCCTGCGCTTGTGAGTAGTAGACGCCAAACTTCAGTCCGTTGCGGTGACAGGCCTCGCTCAGTTCCTTGATGATGTCGCGCTTGAAAGGTGTGGCATCGACCATGTCGAAATCGCTCACTGCGGAATCATAAAGTGCAAAGCCATCGTGGTGCTTCGAAGTGATCACGACATACTTCATGCCGTTGTCTTTGAAAATTTTCACCCATTCCTCGGCTTCGAACTCGGCCGGATTGAAGCCCTTGGCAACTTCGCGGTATTCGTCCGCGGATATTTTTGCATCAGCCCAGATCCATTCGGCGTATTTGGGGCCTTGCGCCTTACCTTTGTAAGCACCCTCCAGCACCGAATAGATTCCGAAGTGGATGAAGGCACCGAACTTCGCATCGTAGAACCACTTCTCATTTCGGGCAATCGAGTCTGGAGTCTGCTTAAGACTTTCATCGAAGCGATATTCGTAGCTGGTTTTGTCGATTTCCGGTTCGGCTTGTAAAGCTAGGGAACCAGCCAATATCACGTTGATGAGCCTAAATGTTGTCACTATGTTATGATTTAATCCAAAAACGTATCTCAAGCTGCAGTGTAAAGAATTTACCTACTCGAAGAATTTCTTGAGTGCCCGCTGTTCGTCCGGGGCGAGGGAGTCGCGCCAGACACGGTCGCCGCCTTTGCCTTTTTCGGCTGCACCGCCTGCGGAGGATTTGCTCGCTTTCTCATCTACGGAATGCTGGCCATCGGTAAGTTGGAGGAGATCGCCGGGGATGGCGCGGGAGAGGTCTTTGGCTTCGAGGGCTTCAAGATTGCCGGTATCGAGCGGGTCTTTTTCGTCGCGTAGGACATTCGGATCGTGGCCAGGGCCGCGATTGATTCCACCGGAGCCGGTGCCATCGCCTTTGCAATTCGGGTCGTCGCAACCTGGGCAGTTACCGCCGGGGCAGGAGCCCTGGCCTTCGCCCTGGCCTTCACCGTCGCCAAGAAGCTGGTCATCCCAATCGTCACTTTCACCCTGACCTTCGCCTTGGCCAGCCTTGTCGAGGGATTCTTGGAGTTTCTCCATGTTCTCTTTGAGTTGGGAGAGTTGTTCGGGGGAGAGTTTTCCGAGGTTGTTGGGATCGAGTTTTGAGAGTTGGTCGAGAAGTTCGGGGTTCGGCTTCATAGCACCGTTTTCGAGTCCCTCTAGGGCACTTTCGAATTCCTCGGTGAGTTTCTGTTTCTGCTCGGTGGTGAGCTTGTCTGCGTTTTCGGCGAGGGCTTCGAGGGCGTTTTCCATTTCGTCCATGTCACGCTGGAGTTCGTCCATGTTTGATTTATGCGCGTCCTCAAGAGTGTCGGTGGCTTCAAGGGAGGCGTGGCTGAACCAATCTTTCTCTTCTTGGGCTTTGAGTTGTTCGAGGCGTTTCTGTATTTCCTCGATGTATTCTTCGTCGACCGCTGCGTCATTTGCGAGCTGCTCAAGCTGAGAATCGATCTGCGACCATGCTTGGGGTTGCTGGGATGGTGGGGGTTCTTGTTTTTGGCGTGCGCTAATAGGGATGATGAGTCCGAGTGCGAGGAGCCCGAGAGCAGCTAGTGGTGGGATTAGCGTTTTTGGTAAATGCCAACGGAGATGTGTGCTTAATGTTGAAGGTTTTTCCGGCCATGCGGAGACTCCGGCGCTGGCGGCGGAGAGGGCGCTGTTCATTCCGCCTGAGGCCTCGATGCGGACGAGTGATTGCTCGGCCTTCTCAAAACGTTTCCAAGCGATGGCCAAGATGACGATGCAGAGAACCAGCAAGATGCAGAGGAGGGCGATGCCAATGACTAGTGGGGTGATGGCTGGAAACTCGCGCCTGACGATGACGGTGGCGATGGCACCGAGGACGGAGGTGACAAGAAGCGGCGCAGCGAGCAGCTGCAGGAACCACGCGAGATTGACGCGACGGGAGAGCATGGCGGCACGTTGCTGCCAGAACTCTCGCTGTGATGAATCCTTCGCCATGTGCCGAAACTACAGGGGAAATACGTCAGGCGCGAATGGAAATTTGAGCCTGCTTCGGGTGACGATCAGGAGATCGTCACCTTGCCACTCCATCCTGCTTTGGGAGCGCTTGGGGCGTTTGGAGTAGATCCGATCGTCACGCCGTTGGCGCAGTTGTATTCACCTTCGTTTTTCAATGCGTTGATGAGGTTGTTGAGGGATTTCATCGCTTGGCGAGGGACTGATTCGTAGGTGCGGGAGCCGATGTGCGGGGTGATCACGCAGTTTGGTGCGGTTAGCAGGGGGTGATCTTTGCTTGGTGGTTCCTCGTCGAGAACGTCGGTGCCGTAACCACCGATTTTTCCGCTATGGAGTGCTTCCACCATGTCTGGGGTTTCGACGATTTCGCCGCGGGCGCAGTTCAGGATGATGACGCCGTCTTTCATTTCAGCGATCTTCGAGGTGCAGATCATGCTGCGGGTTTCGTCGGTGAGATTGCAATGGAGGGAGACGACATCGCTCTGGGTGAGGACTTCATCCATGGTGTCGCAGCGTTTCACATCATGTGAGGCGGCAAATTTTTCGTCCCAGTAGGGATCGAATGCGATGATGTTCATGCCGAAGGCTCTTGCGCGGATTGCCACTTCTTTGCCGATACGGCCGAGGCCGATGATGCCCATCGTCTTGTCTGCGATTTCGTGCCCAGTGAGGCGTAGCCACTCGCCTTGGCGCGCGGCGGCGGCGGTGGTGACGATATGTTTGGTGATACCAATGAGCAGGCCGAAGGTATGCTCGGCCACCGTGGTGTGGTTCACACCGGGGGTGAAAAGTACCGGAATATTCATATCCTTGGTGGCGGGGATGTCGATTTTGTCGAGGCCGATGCCGTATTTGGAAATGATTTTGAGATTCGGTGCGCATTTTTCGAGGACGGCGCGGGTGATGGCGTCATCGCCGCAGAGAAAGGCATCGAATTGTTGCTCTGCGAGCTCGAGCATGCGGGATTCTGGAAGAGGGCCGCGTTCTCTGACGATTTCCCAGCCTTGGGATTCCATGAGTTCGTGATGGGGGCCGGGGGTGTCCTGATAGCTGCAGGTGGTGAGGAGGATTTTCATATCTTTCGAAATTCAACTCTTTAGGAAGAGGCGCTGAAATATGAATGAGCGATGTGAGGTGGGGAAGTGGAAAGTGGTTTTCCCGGTATTTCAGCTTTCAGTTTTTTAGTTTTTCAGTGTTTGTTTCTCTCTGTGATTGGAAATTTGCTGGATGCTGCGGTGGCGAGGAGGGCAGGGATGCTGGATGGGGAAACGAATGCGGTGCGTTTGGTGGATGGAACTGGAGATGGGGTGCCGGGCTTTGCGCTGGAGGAATATGCGGGGCGGTGGATGGCGATGACGCCGGGGGGAGAGATCCGAAGGGATGTGAAGGATTGGCTGAAGGCGAGCGGGAGGAGTGTTTATTGGAAGAGGCTGGATCAGCATCAAAAGGAGTCGCCGGTGCATTTGTATGGGGAGGTGATGGAGGGGGCTTTTGCGATACGGGAAAATGGGTTGGAGTTTGAAGTGTCGTTTGAGAGCGGGTATTCGCAGGGGATTTTCCTAGATCAGCGGGAGAATCGAGCGGAGGTGATGCAGCGGATGGCTGGTGGTGGGAAATTATTGAATCTATTTTCCTACACGGGTGGGTTCTCAGTGGCGGGGGCAATGGGTGGCGGAGAGACGACGACGCTGGATTTATCAGCTCCGTATCTGGAGTGGGCGAAGCGGAATTTTCAGATGAACGGTCTGAATGTGGAGGGTCAGCATTTTTGCAAAGGGGATGCGTTTCACTGGCTCAAGAGATTTGCGAAGCAGGGGCGGGTGTTCGATGGGATTGTTATCGATCCACCGACGTTTTCCCGCGATGAAAAGGGAAAGGTGTTTCGAGTGGAGAAGGATTTTGGCGAGCTGGCTAGGCTGGCGGGGAAGGTGCTGGCGAAGGATGGGTGGATGCTTTGCTGCACGAACTTCCGGGGAATTTCCGAGAGGGATTTTATGAAGATGATTGGGAGGCCGGAGATGGTGGGCGTTGGGATGACGGGGGATTTTCCGGAGGAAGATTATCTGAAATCGGTGTGGTGCGAATAATCATAGTTGGCGCGAGTGCCAAGCCGCTGCAAAGATAGAGGGAATGGGACGTGATGAAAATGATGAGGCTATAGGCAGATCTTCGCCGGGTAAGTTGAAATTGCCAATGCCCGGCACGGATGTGGTGGGATTGGCTCAGGTAGGGCTGTTCGTCATCGTCTTTTTCTATGTGTTGCATGAGATGAAGCCAGTTCTGCTACCGCTGGTGTTAGCGATTCTCGTTTCGATGATCGTTCATCCTATTTATTTGATTTTTAGGAAGTTGAAGCTTCCGCGTTTACTGAGTTCGTTCGTTACCGTGACTGGCCTGACGGCAATCCTTGCCTTCGGTGCTTACCAATCAATCCTGCCAGGGGCGCAGTGGATGAGAACCATGGATGAGGCCGAGGTACTGGAGCGAATGCAGGAGGCATTCCGCCCAGTGAAAGTGGTTCAGGCGGAAATTGAGTTGATGGCGGATCGTGTGGAGGAAGCGACCAACAAAGTGCCTGTAGAAGTCACAGAGGAAATGTCCAAGGAGGAGATACCCAGTGTCTCTGAAAAGCTAGACGAAGTGGCGGAGGAGGTAACTGCGCCGGATCCAAAGGTTTCCGAAAAACAACCGGAAGAAAGCGAGACGATCAAACGTACACGGACGGAGAAGGTGGACAGCACACCGATGCAGGTGGAGATTCATAAGGATTCGGTTTCCTTGTTGTTGAATGAAGCAAAGAATTTCGGGTTCAGTTTCGTGGCTTTCCTACTACTTGTTCTTTTCATTCTAGCCTATGGAACCCTCATTCTCGAACAATTAAACCGTAAGGAACGCGTTCGCAATATTCTCTCTCGAGTTGGTATAGATGTCTCGAAATACATGTCTACCATCGCGCTCATCAATGTGGGGTTGGGAATTTGCGTAGGCCTTGCTATGTGGGGGCTGGGGATGCCGAGGCCAGTGCTGTGGGGCATCATGGCAGCTGTTCTGAATTTCGTGCCATACATAGGAGCACTGACGGGAACTTTCGTGGTGTTCCTCGCTGCGGCGGTTAATTTTCAAGAGCCCAGTAAGCTCATCGCCGTGCCAGTGGTTTATTTTGTGCTGACGGCAATTGAGGGAAATCTTGTTACTCCGACGGCACTTGGTAGCCGGTTCCGGATCAACCCGCTGGTGGTCTTCGTATGGATCTTCGCATGGGCGGGTTTCTGGGGTATTTCCGGGATATTGATCGCGATGCCAGCGTTGGTGATTTTCAAGATAATCTGTGAGAATACGGAAAAGATGGAGACGGTTCGGCGTGTGCTTTCGGCCTAGAGTCTCCGATAGTCCTCGCTTCTTTGTCCCTTTTTGGAAGTTGAGTATTAGGAATTGAGAGTTGAGGATTGAGAGGAAAGCTTTGCCAGTTGTTCTGAATGCGATGCCGATCATGAAAACCTCCTATGAAAACCTGCCGACGGATCTCTCGATGATCCATCAGGCGGTTTCACGGGCAGATCACCCTGTCTGGGATGAGTTGCTGCAGTATTATGATCCCTTTATCACATCCGTTCTGCGGAAGATGAATTTTCAAAAGCCTGCCATTGATGATGTCCGACAGCTGGCGTTCATGAGATTGTGGGAAAACTTGCCAGCGTATCGGAAACAGCCGGGAAAAGCGAAATTCAGAAGTTGGCTGGCACGCCTGATCCGCAACGTAGCCCTCAACTGGATACGTGATAACAAAAAGCAAAAATCCGAAACCGAACTGAAGGACGACACCAAGAGCGATTATCTCGTCGATAGTCCTGATTTGGAAGCTGACATCGAAAAAGAATGGCAGGCTTACGTCGTCAATCTGGCTCTGGAGCGGCTCAAAACGGTATTCACCGGCAAGGCATTCGAAGTTTTACAGCTATCTCTGGAAGGTTGCACAGGTGAAGAAATCAGTGATAAATTGGGGATTCAGAGGGAAAGTGTCTATGTCCTCAGGAATCGTGTGAAGACACGGGTCCAGCAGGAGATCGCTCTCATCCGTGTTGAGTTGGAAGGATTCACACCATGACATTCTCCTCCAAAGATCAGGCTTCTCCGTTGGACGAAAGAGATGATGCCTCATTGCCAGAGGCGATCACCCATCGAATCGATCCATTCGTAGATTTCCTCTACGAAGAAGGCGATCCCGCGAGTGCAGGGTTGGGTGAGGTTTCACAAACGCCGCTGTACGATACCCTGCGAGATCTTGACCAGCGATACGCCGATCACACGCTGGTCGCCACGGGGGGGATGAAAGAAATCTACCGGGCGCTGGATCGAAGAACCTCGCGGCACGTAGCGATAGCCAGACCCCTTCAAACTCTTGGAATAGATCACTACGATGCCTTTTTGAGAGAAGCTCATATCACCGCAAAACTGGAGCATCCGGGGATCATCAAGCTCTTTGGTATGGGGGTTGACGAATCCGGTAGGCCTTTCTTCACCATGGAGTTCAAGGCCGGGCGTTCCTTGCGTGAAATCATCAATGATCATAAGAAGAGTAAAAGCTCGGCAAACTGGCCTCTTTCACAGCGACTGGGAATCATCCTCCGGATCTGCGAGAGCCTCGCCTACGCACATTCAAAACGCGTTCTCCATCTAGACATCAAGCCAGATAATATTCAGGTAGGCTCTTTCGGTGAGGTGCAATTGTGCGACTGGGGCATGGGCGTTGTGATGCAAAGCGAGGAACACAAGCAGTCCGAGACGCTGCTGGATCCCGATCTCTACGGCTCCCTGCAACGCAATATCAAGGGCACGCCGATGTATATGGCTCCTGAATTGTTTGATGCGAAGAACGCGAAAACCGTGCAAATGGACATCTATTCGCTGGGGTGTCTCATCGAGGAGTTGATCCATGCGGAGCCTCCGGGATCGGGAAAAAAACAACTTCTTGCGAAAGACTCGCCCTTGTATGCGGTGGTTGAAAAAGCGAAGGCAAAGAGACCGAGTGACAGGTATTCATCCGTCACTCAGATCCACCGGGATATTTCCAGATATCTTGAGGGCTTCAGTATGTCCGTTGAGGAGCCCTCCGTGCTGCGGGAGCTTTCTTTGTTTTATCAACGCCACCGGACAGCTTGCAATATTACACTGGCGTTTCTGTTGACGCTGATTGCGGCAGTCTCCCTTTTTCTAAACGGCTTGAACAAAAGCCGCAACGAGGCGCGCGATGCCAGGGATCAGGCGTTTGCTACGCTTGCTGATCTTGAAAAGGAAAAGTACCGCTCGGAAACCCGACTTAAAAATCAAGCGGAAAGCGCCCGAATGGGCTCCAGTGAACTCATGCAACTCGAGTTCAGGGAGCAGCTCAATCTGGAGACTCTTACCGACCAACTGCATGCCCGACTTGATGACGTGATTGCCAACCAACCATCGGATGATACGCGGATATGGGTTGCAAAATTCTGGTTGGATTTTGTAACCCAGCGCTTTGATCATGCTGTGCAACTTCACGAGGATGGAAAGCGCACTTCGGAGGATCTTGTGCCTCTTGCTCAAAAATACGCCTCCCGCTTAGGCGACGCGGAATACCTCAATACTGCCGATTTCAACGAATTGCTCTCTGAGCTATTTGCGATCAAGGACATGGATAGATCGCGCTTGGCTGAAAAAATCATGCGCTATGATTTAAAAAACCCTCGAACTGCAGCAGAGCGAATCGAAATACTCCATCAGATGCTGAAGCTGCTCAATCCAGATTGGAAAAACCAAATTTTCACTTATTCCGAAGTTGACCATTCTCTCAGGCTTGGAGGTCAGGGTCTTACACGTTTGCGTCAATCCGAGCATCTTCCAACGGTGCTGAACATCATCGAACCCAGAAAACTCGATCTAAGTCATACTTCCATCGCAATTCTTGAAGGAATCAATCTCCTCCACCTCACAGAAATTGATCTGAGAGGCACTCTTGTCAAATCTCTCAGGCCACTCGCAGAAATGAGGACCCTCAGCCGTCTGATCGTGACCCAAGGGCAATTTTCCGAGAAAGATTTGGCTGAATTGCCCTCATTTATTGAGGTAGTTGTAAGGAAATAGGCCTTTTTTGAGAAAAACACCCATAGGTGTTATAGTCGCGGTGAAAAACCGTGTTCCATCTACAGAAGAGCCATTTGCGCCCGATTCCCTCTGTTTAAGATAAACACACAAAAAATGAGAAACTCACTATTAATTTTGACGTCTATTGCTTCGCTGGCCATCCCGGCGAATGCGGCTATAGTTTTAAACGATGTGATAGCCATCGACTTCGGTGCCACAGCCACCAGCACAACAAATTACAATATCAGCGGCCATACCGCAACTTCAGTCCCTAATTTGGTTCGCCTATCTGATGGGGCATCTACAGGAGTGAGCTTTACGCTGGCAGGCACTAATCAAGATAACTTAAATTATGTAGCCAGCAGTGCTTCCCTAGGAAACACCACTGATCCTAACATCTTTGAAGACGGAATACTCGCTAATTTGAATTCTGGTGGTGCTGGGAACGGCTCTACTTCTATAACCCTCACTTTCACTGGCCTAGATGATACATTGGCTTATGATCTAGTAGGTGGGTCTGCAAGAGTTGATACTCAGAATGGTCCTCAAAGGTGGGTTGCAGACTGGACGGCTGATGGCAAAACTGCAACTGCTGGCACATTTGCTGCTGATGGTTACATTACTTTATCTGGACTGTCATCTACAGGCGGCATTCTAGTCATTACTGTAGATGGACAAGACCAATATTCCCCCATTGCACAGCTAGAACTAACAGCTGTCGCTGTTCCTGAGCCATCTTCCGCTGCCCTTCTCTGCCTCGCTGGATTTTGCCTCATCTTGCGCCGTCGCAAGTAATCAGGATTCGTTCATTCAAATAGATTGTTTTTTCAAGACCTGGCACATCTGTGTCGGGTCTTTTTAGTTTGTCTCACATCCTGTGTTGAATTGTGTCTGAGAGGGTGAGCTGGGACTGCTTATTACGAGTTGAATAGTGGCATCCGCGTCGTGAGGAGAAGAATGGATCTTGCCTTCGCCGGTGTCGCTTTTAGTATATAACGTGAATTCAATTTGGATGCGGAGATGTTGCCCTTCGCTTCCTTGTCCCCGTTGGCATCTTTCCCAGTTCTAAATAGCAATCCTATGAAAACCGTGAACTTTATGAAGTCACGGATTCTCTGTATCGTGGCGGTGCCTTCTTTGCTTATGGCGGATGTAATCACCTGGGACAACGAGGCAACGATCAATGGGGGACCGGATTTTTCCTTTCACTCGGATGAAAACTGGGATCCGGATGGTGTGCCGGGGGCGTCGGATGATGTCAGGATACTCGATAACGGTCCGGTGCGGCTTTTTAGCACGTTGGCGGATGTGAAGACGATTGTCTGCACGGTGCCGCTGGAGTTGAATGATACTTTGCAGGTGGCGGGTTCATCGCGCTTTTCCAATTCTCTCTCGATAAACAGCATAGGAGGACGGCTGCGCGCGAACGGGTTGGTTCGTCTGCAAGGAGCCAACGACTTGACAGGGATCAACTTGGACGGGAGTGGATCCTTCATTAACGAGGGGGATGTGCGTATTGGAACCAGGGGGATCAATGCGGACTTTTTGAACGAAGGTACAGCGGAGTTGTTCGCGGCGAATGCGCTACTGGGGACATTTAATAACAGCGGGACTTTGAATCTCGGAGAGAACGGGGGGATAGGATCCAGCACGTTGCTGTCGAACGAAGGCATGCTGATCAAGGATAAGGCAGTTTTTCCATCGAATATTTCTGCAAAATTCACCCAATTAGGCGGACAGGTAGAGGTGGCTGGTGGCTGCGTGCTTACTTTTGACGGGGTAGAGCAACAATTTCTCGGCGGGAATGCGAAGGTGGATGGGGTATTGGTGCTGAGCCAACTGATTGGAGGGACGCCGGTGAGGGTTTTCGAGGGATTGTCAAAGTTTGAGGGGCAGGGAACGGTGGTGCAGGCGAGGGATTTCGAATTGAAAGAGGCGCTCGAACTAAATTTGCCGAACACGCCGGGTTACCAGGCAGGGAGTTTGACGTTTGGGAAAGCGGGGATTCAGGGAGTGAATGCGATTCTGACTAACAGGGGGTTCATGACGATCGAAGGCACGCCGGTCTTTGAGGCGGCCGATGATACTGACGAGTCGAATCTGTTTCAGAATTCATTTGGTGCGACGGTGGAGCAACCATTGATTTCGAATCCCAATTTTGCGATTCCGGTGACGAACGGAGGGACGTGGACGGCCTCGGCGATGAGACTTTCGGTTTTTGATAATAACAATATGATGATCCTGCGGGGAGAGTCCAAAGATGTTCTGCCGTCCGTCGTAGCTGAAGGCGGAGAGTTCCGGAACCAACGCACCGTGAAGCTGGATACGGAGAGTGCGTTCAACAGTTTCACGTTTAAAACGCTCTACAATCAGACGGCTGGTGCGACGACAGAAGTGGGGCAGGGAAGTTTGGAGCTTCAGGCGGGTTCGAGTGGACTGGTCGGGAAATTTGAGATTGGTCTCGGAAGCAAGTTGGACATCACGGCGGGAAACTTCGCCTCGAAGGGGGAGCTTAATTTTGAAGGAGAAGGTAGCTGCAACTTCGGGGAGAGGATAGGGACGCAATTCTTTGATCCTGCTTTCATTGGCGGTACTTCAACTGGAGAACCGGCCGTGAATTCTGTGATCAAGATAAACTTGGGGGCGAACTCCGACGGGATCGCCGATGGTAGCCGGGGGTTCTTTTTTAAATCCGGCAGCATCGGTAAACTAAGTCCCCTCAGCGAAGTGTATGTAATAAACGACGGGTATTTCGGTTGGCAGGGGGGAACTATCTCTGCTTCTTCGTTCACCAATAATAACCGACTTGATATCCTGGCAGGAGGTCGACCACGGAGGTTGGGTAGTGTACTTGTGAATAATGGCCACAAGGTGGGTGCTAACAACCGGGGGATTTTCCAGTTCGGTTCTTTT
This sequence comes from Luteolibacter sp., assembly GCA_051252155.1. Classification (GTDB taxonomy): domain Bacteria; phylum Verrucomicrobiota; class Verrucomicrobiia; order Verrucomicrobiales; family Akkermansiaceae; genus Luteolibacter. The sequence continues at coordinate 224,846 of JBPOGB010000001.1, forward strand.
ATACTCGGTGACTCAAGCACGGGTGCACCTGGGGCATTGATTAATTCCGGTATTCACCGCTTGCGTCCGGGAGCCTCGATTTCAGGAACCACACTTCCTCTCCTCGGCTATATAAATGAGGAGAGTGGTACTTTTATCTGCGAGCAGGATGCTCAGTCGGTCATCTCATGTGGTTTCGACAATCTTGGGCTAGTGAAGGTCACCGATGAATCGTTGTTGGTTTTCACCAATCTAAGTAATCTCGATGAGAACGGTGTGCTGACTGGCGGTAGGTGGGAGATAGGGGAGTTTGGCGAAATTGGTTTTACTGAGGATATTTTTATTATGGTCGATGTGGAGTGGACGGGGCCGGGAGCACGGACTGTGAAGGTGCTGAAGGGTGCTGGGACAGTGTTGAGCAAGACGACTTCGGAGACGCATCCGAATGCATTGACGGTCAAGGACGGAGCATTGCTGGAAAGTGACGCGGGGACGACGACGACCGTGCCGGGGGTGACGGTGGAGAATGGGGGACAGGTGGGAGGAAACGGAAAGATGGTGGGGGACGTGGAATTTATCTCGGGCATCCTGAGGCCGGGGAGCAGTGTGGGTGTGCTGGAGGTGGAGGGCGACGTGGATTTCGGCGTAGACGGAGAATATGAGTGGGAGGTGGAATCGGTATCGAGTGGAGATCGGCTGGACGTGACGGGAGGAACTGTGACGCTGGGTGGGGCGCTGCGGCCTAAGCTGTTGGGCGGGTATGTGCCGGCGGTCGGGGCGTCGTTCACCATACTGACAGCACCGGTGATCAGCGGGACGTTTGATTTTTTGGATTTGAGTGGGTTGCCGCCAGGTCTGGGTGTAACGGTGGGCTACAATGCTACGTCGGTGACGGTGACATTCGGAACGACCAGTCTTCCAACTTACGATAGCTGGAAGGCGACGCGATTTAATGCAGCGGAGCAGGCGGATGTGTTGGTTTCCGGAACGGAGGCGGATCCGGATGGGGACGGCTTGAGCAATGTGGAGGAGTATGGATACGGGTTGAATCCGAAGGAGCCGGATGTTTCCCCTGTGAGGATCGTGGCTGCGACTAGGGAATCGATTGATCTGAAATTTCCGTGGGCGAGCGGGACGGAGGCGGAGTATGTGATTCAAACGGCTCCGGGGCTGACGGGGTTCGGGGTGGTGAGTGGGTCGGTGACTTTCCAAGAGGAGCTGTTGCCGGGGGTGGATGAGCTGACGGTGAGAACGTTGCATACGGATTCCGATAAACAGTTCAATAGAGTGGGAGTTTATCTGCCGGATCCGTGAGGGGCTGGCGAGGCGCTTTCCAGTGGAGCGAAATTAGAAGGGCATTTGGAGTCCTGAGACAGAAAATCTGGTTGGATGCCGTCCTATGATCCGTTTCTTAAACTTTGGACGGTGCTCATACTCTGTCAGATGATTCCCGTAGCTGCGCAGATGGACTTGATTCTAGCCACAGAAAATTCCTTTTCTTCGGAACCTATTTCTTTTTTACTAATTTTCATATGACAGGGAGGCAAAAGCTCGGGACTAGAACGGTTGCGGAAGAACTAGACTCAACTGAAAACGAGTGTGGTGTAAGCCGCATCGCCCCTAGGGATCTTGCCATCGGAGTTATGCTGAATGTCGAGGTCGGTAGGTTCGACGGGAAGTCTCACGCAGAGACATTTTCGATCACGTCCCGTGATTCTTGTCTCCTTGGGCGAACAATTGAATCTTCATACTGAGAGGATACTGGGAGCATTCTTCCGAGAGAAATTCCCAAATCATTGAAGCCGATATGAAGAACACCAGCGATCACGCGAGATCAATTAGTGAAAGTTTTTCTAATCTATCCGAATACCAGCGAAAGCTTGAGGAATCTAGTGACGGTCTATGGGGCGGACGCTACCCCGAACATATGGAGCTTTACGCCCGACTCTATCGACATCGAAATCTCGACGTATCGTCAAAAGTTTCTGGTGGTAAACGGCTGCTCGACATCGGTTGTGGACTTGGGGATGTACTGGCACTTCTTGCAGACAATTACCGTGAACTTTATGGAATCGATCCTACAGAAAACTATTGTGAAAAGGCTCGGCAGAACCTCTGTGCCCATGATTCCACTCATGTGAAGATCGATGTCGGAGTTTGCGAGCAACTTAACTACCCGGATAACTACTTTGATACCGTGACCTTGCTTGACGTTTACGAGCACGTCGAGACAGCTTGGAGACCTGTTGCTCTCCGCGAGATCCATCGGGTCTTACGTCCTGGCGGGGAACTGGTTCTTTCAACTCCATCGCGACGCATTATGCGACTGTGGAACCTATTCGATAACATTCTGACTCTTCCCTCGCAATTACGACATCAGACTCAAGTCCAGCTTTGGGCATTTCGAAAAAAGAATCACTACGAGGAATTCACAACTCGAAGCCAGTTGTTAGTCTCTCTGAGACAAGCGGGCTTCAAAATTATGGACTTTCGACGCATTGGATTTTTCCCAGCTCCTGAACGGACGGGCTTTCTCGATCGGTGGTTACCAAAAATATATGCACATCCGCGCCTTCAACGAATTTTTTGTTGTGGATTCACTCTTTTGGAATCCGCGCGTTTTCTGAACCAGAAGATGAATGTAAGAGCTGTGAAGGCATGAAGTGCTAACATTCAACTGACGACACAATATGAAGCGCTACTGCATACGGGAGGACTACAAGCACGGCGATACTGCACACACGTGGGTCACTGATTCTACCGATTACTGGACGGACGAGCGCATTGCAGAAGCAGGCTCCTACCAGTACTACGTATACCGAAAGGCCGCAGCTATAGCCAAGCAGATGCCGTCCTGCTCATTCGTCGATATTGGCTGCGGTTATCCGACCAAGGTAACTGAATGGATTGCCCCCATAACCGACGATATCATCCTCATTGATCAGCCTGCAGTGGAGTCCATGTTGACAGAAAGATTCCCCCAGTTTGATGTTGTTGCGATCGACCTTGAGAATCCCGGAGATCCGCCTCCGATCTCAGCCGACTGTGTTGTCTGTGCTGATGTGATCGAGCATCTTCTCAACCCTGACCCTCTGTTGGCTCTCGTTCGAGAAATCCTCGCCGTAGATGGGATAGCGATCTTTTCTACACCTGAGAGAGACATCACCCGTGGTAAGGGTTGCCTAGTTAGCCCGAAACGGGAGCATGTCCGGGAGTGGAACTTAGCGGAGTTTCGTGATTATCTAGATCAGAGTGGATTTGAGATTGTTGAACAAGAATTGCTTCCCAAACGGCGGCTTTCTCACATTGGTGATAGGCTGTTAGGTATCAGTCAATGGATTCAGAAAAATGAACGAAACTCGGGATGCCAGATGGTTGTATGCCGCCGGAAATGAATTTGAAAGGTAAGTAGTGCTGCAGAATACTATTCTGTATCTTCGATTCATCATTTCGGAGGGACTAAACCCCGTTCACATAATCACTTTCTTTACGATCTGTTCCGGATGCGGGGACTCTTATGCGATCATGGGGGATTTTCAAAGTTGAGAATCAGGAGCCGGAGGGTAAGACTGGGGCATGTCGAAGGTGATGGTTGGGTTGTCTGGTGGGGTGGATAGTGCGGTGACTGCTGCGCTGCTCGTGGAGCAGGGGCATGAGGTGGTGGGTGGATACATGAAGAACTGGATGAACGAGGAGGGGATTCCGGGAGATTGCCCGTGGGAGCAGGACATCGAGGACGCTCATGCGGTGGCGAAGGTGCTGGGAATTGAGTTTCGAGTGATTGATCTGATCGATAGCTATAAAGAGAAGATCGTGGAGTATCTGGTGAATGGATATGAGGAGGGACTGACGCCAAATCCGGATGTGTGGTGCAACAGGGAGATGAAGTTCGGAGTGTTTCTGGACTATGCGTTGAGCCAAGGTTTTGAGGCTGTGGGGACGGGGCATTATGCGCGGCGCAGGGTGCTTTCCAACGGGCAGGCGGCGGTGCTGCGTGGGGCGGATCCGAATAAGGATCAGAGTTATTTTTTATCACTGATGACTTCTCATCAGGTGGAGCATGCACGTTTTCCGACTGGAGAAATGCTCAAGCCAGAGGTGCGGGAAGTGGCGCGAAGATTCAGTCTACCGGTGGCGGAGAAGAAGGACTCTCAGGGAATTTGTTTCCTAGGTCAGGTGAAGATGAGTGATTTTCTCGCTCACTATCTTCCGGATAAGCCGGGGGAGATTGTGGATACGGATGGGCGTGTGATGGGTGAGCACAAGGGGCTGCACTTTTATACGATAGGGCAACGAAAGGGGCACGGGGTGGCTTCGCCTCGAGATGGAATGGCTTATGTGGTGGTAGGGAAAAAAGCTGCGGAAAATCAGTTGGTGATCGGTTGGGATAATGAAGATAGCGAAGGGCTATATTCTCAGGAATGCGTAGTGGGGAGTGTTTCCTCGATTAACGAGGAGATTGGATCGCTGAAGCGTGTTGAGGCACAACCCAGATACCGGGCAAAGGCTGAGGCGGCGAGGGTGGAGGAGGTGGATGAAGGGAAGCTGAGGCTTTCGTTTCACAAGGCTCAACGTGCCTTAGTGGCTGGTCAGATTATGGCTTTTTACGATGGTGGTAGGCTTTTGGGCGGTGGTGTGGTGGAGGAAAAACTCTAACGTTTAACACCATAGAAGCGGTTGTGGAGTTAGGTTGGCTCGGATATTTCAATGAATTTGCTCTAATGGAATTGGAGTTTCGAGCGTTATGAAAGGAGACCTTAGTCCCGGCAAATACCGGAAAAGGATGAATCTCCATGAGCCTACATTTCCATACATCAACCGAAGCGATACGCCGAGTTCGCTGGCAATGTGTGATATCAGCGATAGGCGCGGTGGTGTTTTCCGTGATATCGATGTTAGCGCTGGGATTGATTTTAGGCCTTTGGAATGCTGAGCCGGTGCCGGTGTTTCGCTCTGATTTCATCCTGTATAATGAGGAAGAGACGACATGTGGAGGGACGAAAATTGTTTGCGGGATTCCAAATCCCATAACACGTAAACCTACGCCATTTGTGATGCGGTCGCTAGGCTTGGCGCCGCCGAAGGGCGATTCAGGGTATTTACCAACAAGCGCTGATTTTCAGTTTGATGCGCCTTTGATGATGCCTGCCGATTTTTCCGATGACATGGAATTCGGCTCGGGACAGTCAATTTGTGGGTCAGAGCATTGAATGTGTCCGCGAAATGAACATGGGATTGACGGAATGGACTGCTTAGGCAGAGGCTTTGCCTGTGACAGAGTGGCATTACACCAAGATGGGCTTGAAGCAGGGGCCGGTTCCTGAGGATGAATTGCGCCAAAAGATTCGTAGGGCAGAGATCGGCGATGCGACACTTGTGTGGCGTGATGGAATGGCTGATTGGTTACCTTTGTCGCAAGTGGCTGAGCTGAAGGCTGATACACCCGTTGCTGAGCCTGTAGTAGAGACCGAGCCAAAGCAGGTGCTTCCGGAGAAAGTGGAAGAGGTGGGGATTACACCTTCAACTCTCACGATGCCGGTTTCTAAGGCTGCAGGAAATATCCAGATGGAACAACCTGCCGCCTATCATGGGAACTACGTGGCACCAGATATTCCTAGTTATCTTGTTCCCTCGATTATTGGGACGGTGATATCTGCCATCTTAGTCTTAATGTTCTGCTTTTCTCCTGGGGTGATCACTGGGATCGTCGCGATCGTCTATGGTAGCAAGGTTGATAGCCTCAGATTGCAGGGCGACCTCATGGCTGCGACCTCCGCATCGAAAACTGCCAAAGTTTGGATGATCGTTACTTACGTATTGTTGGGATTGCCTGTGCTGGCAGGAATCGGCCTCGTGATTTTCGCCGTCCTTTCAAGCTAACGACTGACTTGACGCGTCAGCTCCTCCGTAGAGTATTGCTGTCGAGATGAGTTGGTATTATTCGAAAAACGGAACGCAACTCGGCCCCGTTGCCGAGGAAGAACTTTTGGCGAAAAGTAAGAGCGGTGAGATTGCTGCCACCGACCTGATTTGGAAGGAAGGCATGGGTGATTGGAAACCGCTTGGGCAGGTTCCAGAATTTCAAGGCTCGGTGCCTACCTCAATGACTCCACCACCAAGCCAGATGGGCTCGGTGCCGATGCCTCAGCCTGCTGCGATGAGTGCAAACCAGATGCCGGGTCACATTCCAAACTACCTTTGGCAATCGATTGCTGTGACGGTGCTTTGCTGCATGCCCTTCGGTGTGGTGTCGATTATCTTTGCTGCGAAAGTGGATGGCCTTGTAGCTAGGGGTGATATTGCTGGAGCTACGGCTGCTTCGAAATCGGCGAAGACTTGGGTAATGGCTGCAGTCATTTCTTGGTTTGTGATCGCAGGTATCTACGCAGTTCTTATTATTGCTGCTGGAGCTTCGGGTAATCTCTAACCGATAGCTTTTTGCACAAGGATCGCGCTATCTGGGTTTCGCTTGCGGTTCTTTGTTTAGCAATTGCTGCCTGGATGCTCCGTGAAACACGGGGGGAAGGTTGGATGCCCGGTTGTTTTTTTAAAACGGCGACAGGCTTTGATTGTCCCGGCTGTGGGATGACACGCGCGGCGTATGCAACGTTGCACGGGCGCATCGGCGAGGCATTCATGTTCAATCCTGTAGGGATGATCCTGCTTCCGCTGGCGTTTATTGGAGTTGGTATAGAAGTGCTGGGATGGGTTCGAGGGAAGCCCTTGCTATTTCGGCTCAATCCCGGTCGTTGGGGAGCCACAGTGATCGCAATAGTTATGGTTGTTTGGTGGGTGGGTAGGAACTTGCTATAGCGCTCTATAGGTGGTTGACCAAAGGGCTTTGAATCCGGAGATTGATGGCCGATGGAACACAACTCCTTCATGGAAAATTTTCCGGACAAACTCCGGTTCTGGTTCTTTCATTGCATTATCAATGCACTGCCGAGCTATCTGATCGCGGTGATTTGGCTGAGGCTTTGGATTCACCCTATTGCTCACGTTGCGATGGGCTGCGCGGTGTTGACCTTTGTTCTTGGGTATTCGGTGCTGACCTCTTTGCCGGGACCGCTTACTGAAAGAAATAGCCTCTTCGCGCGGGCGATGAGAGTGGGGCTGAGAATCCGTATGATCATTTCCATCCTGACAGTCTGCGTGGTTCCGACTGGGGTTTTTATACTTTTTACTCCCGATTATTGGTGCGGGCAGTTAGCGGTGAACCTTGTTTCGGAGTTCTATCATTTGATCGGTGTGGAGCCGACCCTGATGCATATGGTCGATTATGACTGGTCATTCGCTGCAACCTTTATGGAAATCTATCTCTCCACTCTGCTAGAAGGATTGATCCTCTCCTTCATGCTCTTCATTTTTTCGGTGATCGCTATCATTATCCTGCAGATGCGTGATCGGAAAAAGATGTTCCGCGAAGGGCGGATCTAATTGGAGTATGGAGCGCGGGTTTTTAACCCGCTGTCTTACCGCTGTGTCATCGGAAGGGCTTGAAAACCGTGCTCCATCATTGCTAGCGAATCACTTCCGTGCCGATGCCGCCGTCGGTGAAAATTTCTAAGAGCAAGGCGTGTGGGAGGCGGCCATCGACGAAGTGAACTTTACGCACACCGGCGTTGAGGGCATCGATGGCGGAGCTGACTTTAGGAATCATGCCACCAGAGATGGTGCCGTCTGCTATAAGATCGGTTGCTTGTGCGCGGTTGATGGATTTGATGAGAGTGGTGGGGTCTTTCGGGTCGCGCATCAGTCCGGGTACGTCGGAGAGGTAGACTAGCTTGGAGACGCGCAGTTCTTTGGCGAGCGCGGCAGCGGCGAGGTCGGCATTGATGTTGAGTGGCTTGCCAGTGGCTAGCTCTGCGGCAAGTGGGGAAATGACAGGGACGATGGCAGCCTTGTGTGCCTGATCCATGTTCGCAGGGTTGCAGCCTACGACTTCGCCGACGCGTCCGAGATCGACGGGGTTGCCCTCTGCATCGGCGGATTTCATTTTCTCGCCGAGGAAGATATCGGTGCCGGGAATGCCGGTGGCCTTGCCTCCAAAGGAGCGGATCATGCGGACGAGGCCGGGATTGATTTCATCGGAAAGGACTTTCGAGACGATGTCGATGGCCTCCTCAGAGGTGTAACGGAAGCCGTTGATGAACTTTGCCTCGATGCCGGATTTCTCCATGGCGGCGGAGATCGCCTTGCCACCGCCGTGCACGACGATGGGGTTGATGCCTGCGACTTCGAGGAAAACGATGTCGCGCATGACGTTGGCGACGAGTTCGGGGTCTTCCATGGCGGAGCCGCCCATCTTGATAAGAATGGTTTTGGAACGGAAGGCCTGGAGGTAGGGCAGGGCTTCGATGAGTGCGTTGGCTTTCTCGGCGGGATTCATGGTTGGGTGAAATCTAAATCTTAAATCTTAATTACGAAAGAAAGAAGGGGGACGTCATTTCGTGCCACGCGGTTTCTTCTTAGCTGCTTTACGAGTGCGTTTTTTAGCGGCTTTCCTCGGAACCTTTCTAGCTGTTTTCTTGGCGGCTTTCTTCGCTGCCTTTTTTGCAGTTTTCTTTGTGGCTGCTTTCTTTGTGGCGGTTTTGGTAGCTGACTTTTTGACCGCCTTCTTGGCTTGTTTCTTTGGCGTGGTCTCCTTTGCAATCGTAGGCGTGTCTTTTTCTTGATGTGCTTGTTTGTATTTCTTGGATGCGCGGTAGCCGAGGGTTGCGTAGGCGATGAAGACGAGCAGACCTGGGATAGTTGGTAGCCATGTAGAGGTTGTGGCTGTGACGATGAAATGGACGACAATGATCCCGCCAATGGCTGATGAGGCGACGAGTTTCCATGAATATTTCCCGTTGTGGAATAAGCCGTAGGCGAGGGAAATGAAGGATAAGAGTAGGATGATTTCCACCATTAGAGGAAGCCTCTGATAGGTAATAACATCGCCTGCATAGTTGGGGTCGCAGAGGGCGGCTATGGTAGGAGCAAGGGTCTGCGCGTAGGTTGCGGATGCATCTTCCGTTGCTGAGAGGTCGTTTCGTAGGATGGCAGGATGGAAGGTGTTTTCACCCTGGCTGCCTTCTTCCATTTTTAGAAGAGACTGCATAGGGATTGTCTCACCTTGAAAATTGCTGGGAACTCGGAAGTCAAGGCGACCGTGCTCATCAATCGGGATAAAGGGGCCTTTGTTACTGAGGGCGATGAATTCGCCGAGGTGGATTTTGATATCAGAGGGACGGAGCTGGAAGTGATCCATCGCGGCGATCAATACAAAGGAAAGCACAGCGTGATCGTCTCCCCACCTTGCGAGGAGATAGGGGGAACTTCCCTCTGGTTCCGATTCCAAGCGAGTGAATCCTGCAAGCGAGGTTTTATTGCCAAGAATCACATCAGGGATGGAAATTCTATTAACAGCAGGGAGGAGCTCGGTATTGCCGTTGATCTTAGAAAGAGGGATGGAAGCGCGACGGAAGGCAGGCGGGATGGGTGAGGGTACGGCACCTCTTGTAAGCGGCGCGGCGGTTGCTAGAGAACGGATGGCATCGAGTTGCCGGTCAAGTGCGGCGAGGGAAATGGCATCCGTTTCCTCCCAGACAAGGGGGAAGGAGATCGCGACCCTGTCCATACCAAGACGCTTGAGGTTTCGCAGGATGATGGCGAAATCGACGGGCGATGGTGGCGATGACTGAAAGACTTGGTCGGGATCGTCATTGATGGAAATGACCGTAGGCTTTTTGTTAGGGTTTTTTCCTATACCAAGCCCGAAGGTGTAAAGCCGATAGGGACTGGTGTGGTTGCCTTCACCGGTGACGAATGACCGGGAATCCTTTGCCGGAAAGGTAGACAGCGAAAGCAGAGCCCGATCAGGATGGCATCCAGGGATGATCGCGAAGCCGATGAAAGCCACTACCGCGATGAAGATGAGTGAGGAGTGGCGGCGGATCATTGGGTGAGAATGAACACGGTTGGCGCAACTTCCAATAGCGAAGATGAAGCCTTAAAAGCAGCTCAGGGATCTAGCTTGTATTGTGAGGCGCTGGCTTCTTCTCCGAGAAGTTTACCGGCTTTGTTGTAAACGCGAACTGCCCAGCCGGAGTATTTTTCGCCTGAGGCAGGAATGGTTTTGTAGCGCGGGGGAGACTTCTTTTTGTTCCTGTTATTGGCGCCTTTCTTTTTCTTGGTCTGTATCCGTTCGTCGTATTCCCGAGTGTACTTCAGGGTCTCGGTGGAGGAACTCACAGTGGCTTCCCCGTGCTCGTCGAGCTCGACCTTGTCGCTGGATTGCTTTTCAAGGAGGCGGCCTTCGGGGAGTTTCTTTGCGAAGATGATGGTAACGACCTTGAGTTCGCCTGTGACGGATTTCGCGCCGCGGAGTTCGATTTCGACGTGGTGGCCGGTGGCTTCGGTGCGCTCACGTTTGGCATCGTTGCGGGATACTTCGTGTGTTGCGTTTACGGTGACGAGGCGGGGGTTTTTGATATCCCCGGCGTGGGAGAGCAATGCGGGGAACAGCAGGATGGCGGCAATGAGAGTCTTCATATTGGCTACGTATCTGTATTTATCGTAACTTAGATCCGGGAGCTGTAAAGTTCGGGCGATAGGCTGTGCCTAAGTGCTGAAATCACTTCAGTAACCGGGTATATCCCTGCGGATGAAGGATTAGGCAGATTCTTCCTCTTCCTCTTGGGCTGGCTGGAGGATGCCGAGTTCCACAAGGAAGTTGTCAGCACCACTAATGGTCATCTCGAAATTTGAGTGGCTGACGTTGAAATTGAAGAAGCTGTGTTCTGCTCCAGTGAAATCAAGCAGGCGGCAGTTATTTCTACGCCATTTCATACGGCGGCAGAAAGAGGCGACTTCTTCGAAGGGGGCTACACGATCGGCCTTTCCATGCATGAAGATCATGGGCGGGAGTTTGCGTCTCAATAGGGAGGAGGGGCTAAGGAGTTTGGCCATTTTCCTATCCGGAAAACGTTCTGAGAGTTGTCCTTTGGTGGTGGTGTTAACGAGAGCGCTGAAGAGAATGACTGCTTTTGGCGAAATCGGAGGAGTGGCATGCTTGTCATGTTTCATGGCAAGAACGAGAGCTAGCCATGCTCCACCTGCTGCGCCGGAGAAAACGATTTGAGAGGTGTCGATGCCGAGGCTGGCGGCATTTTCCTTGAGCCATTCGAGGGCATTGCGTGCATCCTCTAGTGCCTCGATGGGGCCGCTAGCGTGTTTTGATGCGATACGAGTCTCGAAGGCAATGGAAACGGCGCCTCGTGAAGCGAAGTGATGGCAGTGTGGCACGAACTGGGTGACCATCGCAGTATCCCAGAATCCGCCATGGAAAAAGATAACAGCTGGACGTGAGGTGGAAGACGGTTCGGCAGGAGCAAAGACATGGGCGAGAAGATCGCCGCCATCCCTTGTAGCATATAGATAAGTAGAAGCGGATTTTAGAAGCTCCTTGTCCCGGGATTCGCCGATTGGTGCGACTTTTTGCAGAATGTGACTCATAATCTAATGGGCGACCTCTTTGAGGGACTGAAACTCGCTTGGATTTGTTTGTTGTGAAATGGGCACACTTGTCCAATCGTTTCGTCGATGAGAACGTTTATTTTGGCTTCGACCCTGTTTTTTTCGCTAATTGGAGGTGCAAGTGCCGAACTTGGGACTGAATTAGCGAAAATTTACGGTCTCTGGAGGAATTCGATCGTGCAAAAGGACTATCGTGCCTGGCAGCAGGTCACGGCGGCTCATAAACAGGTGGAGGTGCGGAATCGCATCGTCTCAGAGAAACTGGCATTTCCCGCAGCGGTTTTTGAGTTGCCGACACCACCACCTTCGTTAGCAGGTTTAAAATTCCTTGAGGCAATTCAAAATGGCCGGACAGCAAAGGCGGCGTATTTTGGTAAGGTAGATTTCGGAGTGGGAGGTAAGCCCACAGAAAACTTGCTGGTGCTCTCCTTCGTGCACAACGGCAAACACTGGACTTATGATAAGGCTGACTTTGTTAATCTGACGGCATTGCCGGATGTTCGGAAGGAGTTGGCGAGTGGAGATATTAGTTATTTGAAAGGAGTGCCTGAGGCTAGACCGTCTGGAGCGGTGCCGCCGACACCAGTGGCGGTGAATCCCGCTTCAACAATCGCCAAGGTTTATGTGTTCTGCCCGGGGCGGGAGGTACAGGTGCACGTGAACAAAGTGAGTCGCCACCGATTTGCAAACGCGAAGGAAGCCGAGGTAGTGATTGGTGGAGCAAGAGAGGGTCTAAATGAGGTTCAGTATTCGATTAGTAAACTTGAGGGAGGCACAGGTGTGGAGGCGCTGACGATTCGCGTTTATCTGATGTCAGAAATTCAGGGAGCAAAGCCAGTCAAAGTCTTTGAGTATCAAGTGGCTGAGAAAGAAATGATAAAGCCCTATGCAACGGGAACGTTTTTCTTGGATGCAGCAACTGCAGCTAAGCTGAGGGGACGTTGATTTCTACCTAAGTGCCCAAGAAAATCTGAAGCATGGCGAGCAATGGGAAACCAAGACCTTACTTAGACGCTTGGTTGAAGCGTGTGGGCAAGCAGCTGTCTGTTAGTGGAAGGCTGAGCGAGCTTGTCATTATTTTATCTGAAGGCAAAAAATCCGATCACGATGTTTGGCGAAAACGTCTCCAACGTATCCTCGATAGAGAAGAAGAGCCTGATCCTGAACTTTTGATGAAGATCGATCTGATTCTCGCACCACCCTCGATGAGACAGTCGGTAAAAGACGAAGGTGAAGACTTATTCTGTTAGCGAAGGATTAAGAAATTATCTCTTTTTTATCATTGAGGGATATTCGGATTGCCTAAGTATTGCGATTTGGTTAGTCCTTTGGATATCAGTTGCGGCGTGAACGCGGAATTGATTAAGGCTCCGACTTTAATTTAGGCATACCGTGCATAGGCTTCCTTCAAACTCGACTCTTTCGAGATACCGCATCGCATCTCTGCTAGTGATACTGATGTTCTTTTCTCTGCCTATTGGACTAGGTTTTCTAGGATATGGTTTTTATATGAGTGATTACGAATGGTTCAAATGGGCAGGCGTTTCTGTTCTGATCGGACTTTTCGTGCTGCTGATTACTTTCGTGATGTCTAGCAAGCTACGATGCCCTCTGTGCATGATGCCACCGCTGCAAAATAGGCGTTGTTCCAAGCACCGGACGGTCAAGAGGCTATTTGGTAGTCACCGCCTCAGTGTGGCTCATTCTATACTCTTCAAAGATAGCTTCCGCTGTCCATATTGCGGAGAGCCGACGGCGATGGAGGTTCGGCAGCGAGGTGGCCGCCGTTAGGCGCTTCTTTGGCGTCAGAAAAATGGCACTTCTCCGATGATTGTCGGTTGCACTGTAGGCATGGGATGGCAAGCTTTGCATCGATGGCAACAGAAACGGAAGATTTACAAAAAAGTATCGCCGAAAGCAGCGGCTGGATCGCCGACGTAAAGGCGGAGATGGCAAAAGTGCTAGTTGGGCAGGAAGATTTAGTGGACAGGCTATTGGTTGGCTTACTCTGTAACGGTCACATCCTTCTAGAGGGTGTTCCTGGTTTGGCCAAGACGCTGGCGGTAAAAGCTCTATCAGGATCGCTTTCCGCATCGTTTGCGCGATTCCAGTTTACTCCCGACCTTCTTCCCGCAGATCTGATCGGGACGATGGTATATCACCCGCAGGATGGGAATTTCGAGCCGAAGCTAGGCCCCATTTTCAATAACCTGATCCTAGCCGACGAAATCAACCGCGCTCCAGCCAAGGTTCAATCCGCGCTTCTCGAGGCGATGCAGGAGAAGCAGGTGACGCTTGGTGAAAAATCTTATCCTCTGCCAAAACCATTTCTCGTGCTGGCAACGCAGAACCCCATCGACCAAGAAGGCACCTACCAGCTCCCGGAAGCGCAGCTCGACCGCTTCTTACTCAAGGTAAACGTCGGATATCCCTCGAAAGACGAGGAGTTGGAGATTCTTAACCGAATGGCGACATCGGCGGCGCCCTACGAGACACGAAATGTGGCGACACCTGAGCAGGTGAGTGCTTCACGCGAATTGGTGAATGATATTTATATCGACGAGGCGATTCGGAAATACATCGTGGAGCTGATTTACTGCACGCGTTTCCCCGTAAAGGTCGATGCGCCGCTAAAAAACTGGGTAAGATCAGGAGCCTCGCCTCGTGGAACGATCAACCTAGCCCTCGCTGCACGTGCTAGAGCGTTTATGGATGGTAGGTCTTTCGTGACACCACAGGACGTAAAGGACATGGCGATGGACGTGCTGCGTCACCGCATCTTGCTATCCTACGAAGCGGAGGCGGAAGGTATTACGACGGATGTTATCGTTTCTCGCATACTCGCGAAGGTCGTGGTGCCGTAGGAGGCTCTAATTTTTAAGGAATAGGCAGACAGCCGTAAATATAGGATGACGGAAGAGGAACAGATTGAGGAAATGATGGCTCGAGTGCGTAAGCTCGAGCTAAAGGCTCGGCGGCTCGTTCGTGAGTCGTTTTCTGGTGAGTATCTTTCTTCGTTCCGTGGTCAGGGTTTGGATTTCGATGATTTCCGAGAGTATCAGCACGGTGATGAGGTGCGTTTCATTGACTGGAATGTGACGGCACGCATGAACGAGCCTTTTGTGCGGAAATTCCGTGAGGAGAGAGAACTCAGTGTCATCATGGCGGTGGATGTTTCAGGCTCGGCGGATTTCGGCAGCAAGCACTTGAGTAAGCGCGAACTCTCAGCCGAGATCGCAGCGGTGCTTGGCTTCAGCGCTTTACAGAACGGTGACCAAGTGGGGTTGTTGGTATTTGCGGGAGAGCCCATCCTTTTTGTTCCTCCGGGGAAGGGAACCCGGCATCTATTGAGGCTGATTCGTGAGATCCTGATGGCGAGGCCAGAGAAGCCTGGGACTTCGATCGACGAGGCATGTAGCTTCCTGATCAAATCATTGCGCAGAAAGGCTTTGGTTTTCATGATTTCGGATTTCCATGCCGACTCTCTAGACAAGCCTCTTGGGAAATTGGCGAGGAAACATGAGACGGTAGCGCTTCGGGTGAATGATCCATTGGAAGAGGAATTACCAAAGGCTGGGCGTGTTGTGATGATTGATCCAGAGACGGGTCACGAGACTCTGGTGAATACGAGTAATCCGAATCTACGGATGGCGTATAAAAAGCTGATGAAGAGACAAGCGGAGGGCGCGGAGTCGGTATTCAAGAAGCACGGCATCGACAACGCGGTGCTATCGACTCACCGCGACACGCTTCCGGCATTGCATGTCTTGCTGAAACGACGGGGGAGGAGAAGAAAATAGGTAAGGATGGCAGAGGAAGAAAACAGTTTTGAACTCGTCGAATCACGCGATGCGATAGAGTTGGTTCCTAAACAGGATATTCCTGTGTGGTGGTTTGCTTTGGCACTTGCTGTGGTTTTGTTGGTATCTTGTCTGATCTTCTTTTTTAGAAAATCCGGGAAGCCTGAAGATCCTCTAGCTAGAGAGCGGAAAGCGTATTCAGAAGCGAAGGAGGCCTTGGGTGCACTGGGAACGCAGGGAGTGAGGGAAACTGCTGTATCGGTTTCCTGTATTCTCAGGAAGTATCTTGCCGACTCGATGGATGAGCCTGCGCTCTACGAGACTCATGAGGAGTTCGTCTCTCGACATGATGGTTTAAAGGATTTTGCTGATGATATCAGAACTGAAACTGGTGAGTTTTTTTCGCAATTAGCGGAAGTGAAATATGCAGAGGAAATCTCTAATGGTTGTGACTCTGGAAAGATGGCCGAAGGCGGCATGAAACTTTTGGAAAGGATGCACGCGGCATGATCGGCGATTTTATCAACCATTTCCGTTTCGCTCAGCCTCTCTGGCTTCTGTTATTTTTGCCTGCGATTTTGTTGCTGCTATTAAGGAGGGGTAGGGGTGCTACCGGAGCCGTGGTTTTCCCGAATCTAGGAGTGCTTGTTAGTCTTGGTCGGCGGGTGAATAGGAGGGCTTGGAATGTGGGTATTCCGCTTATTTTTACCTCACTTGTCTTTGCTATATTCGGCATGGCTAGGCCTGTATGGCGAAATGAATATCAGAGCAGGGTAGCGAGTGGGATCGATATTGTAATCGGCTTCGATGTCTCGCTTTCGATGGATATCAATGATTTCCGTTTCGAGGGAATGCCGATGCGGCGTATTGATGCGGCAAAGCGTGTAGTGGATGCTTTTATCGAAAGACGGCCTGATGATCGGATAGGTTTGGTGGCATTTGCTGGGAGGCCAGTTTCGGCGAGTCCGATTACTTTGGATCACGATTGGTTGAGGATGAGGCTGGATGGTCTACGGCTACACAGGCCTGATAGGGGGATCATCGGCACGGTAGAGGCACAGGGGACGGCGGTTGGTTCTGCTCTTTCTACAGCAGGTACCCGTTTAGATAATCGTGAGGCGAAGAGTAAGATCATTGTGTTAATCACGGACGGCGCGAGTAATTCAGGGAAGATTTCACCGTTGGATGCTGCGAAACATCTAAAAACTTTGGGTATTAAGACCTATACTGTGGCAATCGGCACGAAAGACGGGAGGGTAAATCGAGGTATTCAATCGTTTCCTCGCCAAGAATTTGACCTTCCGACCTTGGAGAAAATCGCTTCTGAAACGCGTGGTGAGCATTTCTGGGCACAGAGTTTGGAAGATCTTGAGGACAATTTTCGAACCATCGACAATCTTGAGAAGACGGAATCTAGAAGCCTGACAGTGATTGACGACCGAGAACTCTATGAGTGGTTTGTAGGTCTTTCGCTACTGGCGGCATTGGGATTTGCGGTATATATATCCACGGTGAAAACGGCGAGCTGACATGAATTTCGAACATCCCATATGGTTCCTTGCATGGATCGCAGTGCCGATCCTAGCAGTGGTGTCGGTAATTGTCGGGCGCTTCGGGAAAAACCGTTGGGATGCGCTCGCTGCGGAGAGGCTTCGTGGGAGGCTGATCCGCAAAGAGCATCCATTACCGCGATGGTTGGCTCTGGGGCTTCTACTAGCTGCTATTTCGGCGATGGTTGTAGCTATGGCTAGGCCGCAGGGGGATGCAGGTGTGAAGACCGAAACTGCGAAAGGACGCAATGTGATGATCGCTCTCGACCTTTCGCGTAGTATGCGCGTGAAGGATGTGAATCCGGATCGACTCGGTCAGGCAAAGGTACTAATTTACGAACTTCTTGAGACTCTTGATACGGATCGCGTCGGTCTGGTGGGCTTTGCTGGGACGGCTTCACTTTATGCACCGCTAACAATTGATTACGCTGCGGTAAGTGAAACGATCGAGCAGATCGACGAAGAATGGGTAGAGCGAGGAGGTTCGGATATCTCGGAAGCAATCAAGCTAGCCACGCAGACGCTCAAGGAAACGGGACAAAACAATAATGCCTTAGTGCTCATCAGTGATGGTGAAGAGCTCTCAGGAGATTTGGATGCGATCATTGCGGATGCGGAGAGCTCGGGAGTGACAATCTTTTCCATTGGAGTAGGCACCGAAAACGGAGGTTTTGTGCCTCATCCAGATTTTACTGATGGCTTGGTAGATCGCGATGGCAGCCGTGTCTTGAGCCGACTTCAGCCTGAGGTAATGAGAAAATTGGCGACTGGGACGGGTGGTCGCTACATGATTGCTGGTCGCGGTGCTGATATACCGGGGATGATCGAGTCGGCGATTCAAGGAATGGATGCCTTCGAGATGGAAGGCGGGCAGACACGAGTAGTCGTGGAGTTTTACCAATGGGCTTTGCTTCCAGGGATACTATTCCTAATGGCGGCAGTGGTAGCAGGAACAAGATGGAGAGGTATCACGGCTAAGGCGGGTGTCGGTACAGCAGCTATGCTTCTGATTTCAGTATCTGATACGCGTGGTGATATTTTGACGGATGCGAGAAAGGCATTTTCTGAAGAACGGTATGACGATGCGCGTGATGCATTCCGTAAACTTGCTGAAGAAAAGGGAGACTCAAACAAGGCGCTGAAATTTCGTCTCGGTGAGGGTCTGGCAGCGTATGAGGCGCAGGATTATCGAGCCGCACGATCGGCCTATAGTGGCGCTTTGCTCTCCGATGACAGCGAAGTGCTGAGCGGTGCGCACGAAGGATTGGGGAACACACTTTTCCAACTTGGCTGGCTAGGTCTATCAGGAAGTCGCTATCCAAAAGCTGACGGAACGCCGGATATGGAAGTTTTTGAGAAGTTGGTTCGAGAGCAAATCGCGAAGATGGCGGAGGCTGAAGTCCCAAATTCTGGCGAAACAAACGAATTCATACGGTTGGATGCGATCATTCTGAATTGGGCGGACGCTGTGAGGCACTATGACTCTGCATTGGAGAACCATTCTGCAAATCGTGGCGCGGAAAAGAACCGCACACTCGTGATCAATTACCTGATCAAGCTTAAGGAAATCCTAGAAGAGGAGAAGGAACAGGCTGAAGCGAATATGCCGCAGGAATCTGAGGGACAGGGACAAGGCAACGAGGAACCTGGTGAAGGTGAAGGCGGCGAAGATGAGGGTGAAGGCCAAGGTGGAAGTGGAGATGAAGAGCAAGAGGGTGGTGATGGCGGTGATCAGGAGGAAGATGGCTCCGGGGATGATGGCGGTGAAGAGGAGGACGGGCAGGGCGAAAATCCAAACGAGAGCGCCGAAGATCGGGCGCGCAGAATTCTTGGTGAGAATGCTGATGTGGAGAAGGGGCCTCTCACTCCAGGCGGTATTCGCCGTTTCAATCCTCCTGAGAAAGACTGGTAAATTTCATGAATGCTATGACTTTGAGAATCCTTACACTACTGATGCTTGGCATTGCGCTCGGGCACGGAGGGGTGCGCGCGTTACTTTCCTCGAACTTCATTGCGAAGGGCGAAAAGTGTCTTTTGGAAATTCGTGTGGAAGGGCAGGAGCCGGATGAGATACCAATAATTTCAGATGTCAGTGGCGTGTTGATTGAGGCTTTGGGGCCGGGTCGATACAATAGCCTGCCTGGTAGGCGTATCGAATCGAGCTACAGGTATGTGGTTTCGAGCTACATGGAGGGAGTGCATGTCATACCTTCAGTCGATGTATTAGTGGATGGAGTGGTGATGAAGACCGATTCAGTTGAACTCCATGTGTTTGATCCAAGTGAGCTGTCTTGGAATCATGCAGGTTCAGATCAACTGGGTGCTGCGGCTGATTTTAACTACGCTGCTACAATCCGAATCCCCGAGAGGAAGTTCTACGAAAACCAGACGTTCCAAGCTGAGATCAAGTTATACGTGCCACGTACCTTTCGAGATTCAGTAAACGATTGGGGAGTTCCTGAGTTTGAGCGAGACGGTTTAGCTGTCTGGCGCTTTGAACCGTCTGATACGACAGGGGAAGTTAATCTATTAGGAGGAGAGTATATCTCACGAACCTACAGGACGACTGTGACTGCATTACGTGAAGGCAAAGTTTCGCTTGGGCCGGCGACAGTGAGGCTAATCTATGTTGCGGTGATTCGTGATGGATACAACCGCCGCTTACAGCTTCAGACGACATTAGACGTGGGTTCTTTGGAACTCGATATTGCATCGCTTCCCGAAGGAGCACCGGCTGGATTCGTTAATGCTGTTGGGGATTTCAGTATTGGGACTGCTATTTCTGAAACGGATGTTGTGGAGGGAGAACCGCTTTCGTTAGACATCGTCGTAAATGGCAAGGGCAACCTCGATAACCTAAAACCTCCTACGATGGTGGATGGTGACGGGTGGAAAGTTTACGATGCATCAGCCGAGCAACGAGGAGAAGAGAGGCGAGAACTGAATGGTACCGTGGCTTTTCGGCAGTTTATCCGTCCATTGGAAATGAAGTCCTCCATTCCACCGTTCAAGCTGGTGTTTTTTGATCCTGATCAAGAGGTCTACAAGACCATTATGACTGAGCCGATTGCTTTGAATATGACTCCTGCGGCTGGAGGAAAGAATTTTGAGTCTTCTGGGCCTCCACAGGCATTGCCGTTACCAGTGGAGCGCATGACCGATATCCTCGGATTAATCGATACGAAGCAGCTGACGGATACAGCAAGTATACGCTTACCAAGTTGGCTGGGGCATGTGCTAGCAGGTTTAATTGCCCTTGGGCTTATTGTTCGAGCCTTGTGGATGCGGTATGCGCATCTTCTGGAGAAAGATCCTAGGAAGCTGGCTATGAAGAAGGAACTTTCCATGGTAGCAGATGCCGCCTCCGATGGCGGTCTAGAATTCCTGAAGACTGCTGGAGGATTTGTAGAAAAATGGCTACTTCCTTCAGATAACAAGGAGGTTGTAAGTATCCTAGAAGAGCGTGATCAACTTTGTTTTCAGCCATCGAAATCGGAAGAAAATGTGCCACGGAGTCGGCGTCAGGAAATCTTACGTAGTCTTCGTAAGGCGGCATTTAGCGTGATTTTTTTATGCCTTATGGGTGCGGGTATTTCTGAATCTAACGCGGAAGATGTGGCATCTGCTGCAAAAGAGGCCTTTGAATCGGCTAAATTCGAAGAGGCAGCAGCTCTCTGGTTGGGTGCTGCGCCTTATGAAGAACTTTCAGCAGACACACTCTATAACATCGGAAATGCATCCTATCGCATGGGTTCACCGGGAGATGCTGCGCTTTACTATCGGCGCGCGTTGGTGAAGGAGAGCGATCACGAAGAAGCTCGGCAGAACCTCCGCTTTTTGGAGAGGAAATACGGATCGATTACAGTCACTCGGCAAGCTTATCAGTACGTGCTTGCGAAACTGCCGCTAATTGGGTGGAAAGCAATCACGTGGGGTGGAGCATGGATCTTGTTGATCGGGTTGTTAGTTTTTCCTGCAACACGACCAGGGGCGAGAATGAGAGTCGCTGGGGTGATTGGTTTTATCTTAGGGCCGCTGATGATTTCTCTAGGCGCAATGGGATGGTATTATTTTCCCAACGATGCGGAATTTGCCTCGCTCGATAAACAAGCTGTTGTCGTTGGTCAGGATGTAGTTTTGCACACGGATGCGGCACGGACTTCGCCTCAGGTGATTGATGCGCCTCCGGGTTCATTGGCTGAGGTGATCAAACGTTCCGGTCGTTGGGCGTATGTTGGATTTGCTACTAAAACACGTGGCTGGGTCGAATCTTCGGATATCGAGATGATTGTGCCTGAAGGAAACCCCGAGCCTCCCAAAGCGAAGAAAGTCGAGGCTGACGGAAGTAGCGCATGAGTGATCGGAAAGCATGGTTGTCCCGGTGTGACGGGACGGTAGTCATTGGGCATGGTCCCTTCACACCCGCTAAAGAAGCACCGTCAGATGGAGTTGCATTTTACAAACGTGACTTTGCGTTAAGTGAGGAAATGCCATGGCAGGTTCCCGCAGAGTATGAGCGGATGACTTCGGATGATTTTCGCAAGAAATACGGTGGATCTAGTTCTTCGGAAATTAGTTGGAACGTTCCTGATGCGATACCGTTTTCCTATGTATTCCAAGAAATCATGGAATGCATCCGTCAGGGGCAGATCGAGAAGACGGTTCCAGTGGTCACTGAGTATGGAAAGGCAGATGGCTCGGTGGCGAAATTGATATCGGCTGCAATGTCTTCACAGGTCGCGCCTTTGCATTCTTATGGTTGGGTATCGGACGAGGAGGGTTTTGCTGGGGCGACTCCTGAACTTCTCTTTAAGTTAGAGGGACTAAAGCTTGAGACCATGGCATTGGCCGGCACAGCAAGACAAGATGATGAGGCGGTCTTTGGTGTGGATGAAAAGGAAATCCGTGAACACGAATATGTGGCGCAAACATTGGTTGCGAAGTTATTGGATTTGGGTTCGCTGAAACGACGGGAACGTGAAGTTCTAAGACTAGGATCTATCGTGCATTTTCTAACAGGTATTAGTGTAGAGCTAGAAGCTGAGCAGGATCCGAAGCGTCTCTTGCGGCGATTGCACCCGACGCCTGCACTGGGGCCACTGCCGCGCACGGATCAGACGATGGCCTTGCTCAACGGGTGGCGTGAACGGATGGATTGTCCGAAAGAATTCGGTGCTCCGTTTGGGGTGTGGGATTGTGGAAAATTTGAAGCTGTGGTGGCGATCCGTGGAATCTGGTGGAACGGGCAAGATGTCATGCTTCCTGCAGGCTGCGGCATCATCGAGGCAAGTCGCTTAGTGAATGAATGGCGTGAGCTGCGTTTGAAGAGGGATGCGGTGAAGCGTTTTCTCGGATGAGTCCAATTGTCTTCGCTCTTGGGGGAAAACAAGGTAGTTATAAATAGGCGTAAACTTTTTGCCTAACTACCCCTTATGGAAAAATTCCTTTTTACCTCCGCCATCCTTTTGGCCGGACTTTTTGTCGCAGCGGTTATTTCCCGCATCGCATACGCCATTTCTGAAAAGACCGCCCACGCACCTCTGCTGGATATCATCATCAGCCTGTTTACCTGGATTCCGTGGGTGGCCGGGGGATTCATGGCTGGCTGGAGGGGCTTACTCGCCGCTGTCTTTGCGCAGTTTCTTGCGATCCAGATCTTCAGTTTCACCGACCGACTGATCCGTGGGAAAAAGGGCGATACCCTCACTGCTGCACAAGGCCGCCTGCTCGGCCCCATCCGCAACCACATCGCCCTCCTCGCGACCACTCCTGCGGCTATCGCCTTTTGCCTCATTCGTGCCAGCGAGCTCTTCGTCTATCCGATCGTCGCATGGCTGGCAAAGCTCCCCACCTACCGGCAGTCCGAGTGGGTCAACCTCTCCCGGCACAAGTATGCAGGTCTCGTCGGCGCGGATCTCCTATGGTGCTGGTATTGCGATTGGATGACCGGCCTGTGGGCACTAGGTAGCGAAATGCTCCGCAATATCGAGTCCTTCTGGTGCCCGATCCGTTTCCGTGACGATAAGAAGAACTGCAACGCCTCCATCGACTTCCCTGATGTTGAGAAATGGGTGCCAGCAGATGCGACGCTTGATGAGGCGGTGAAAGCCTTCGAGAAACACTACGATGGTTCCCGTGAAAATAGTTGGTGGGGACACCGCGACCGGGAGGAGAAATGACCTTCCGCCGCATCGAGCCGAATCCAGAATATCGCACTCTTCGTTTACAGAGCGAAGGCGGGAAGTGGGAGCTTGGTATGAGTCCATATAGCCACGGGATGAGAATGCGTATGGGCTACGCCGCCCGACCACCGCGCGTGATCGACTTTTGCATGGGGCGCAATGCTTCCCTGTTTCCGCAAATCCTCACCGCGATTCTGCGTCGGCTTGATGCGTTATCTGAAGAGGTCAGTATAGCTGAAATCGATGCTGCATTCCCGTGGTGCGGAACCCGGCCGGATATGAATGTGCATTTGGGGGAATTGCTGGAGATTACAAATTTTTCAGGGGATCGTGATCCTGAGGACTGTTGTGTCCTCGGTGGCTTGGAGAGGGTTGCATCCGACCGGTAGCAGCAGTGTGCGGCCTGCGTCGTGGAGGCCATCTAGTTCTCCACTGACTACGGTGAGTAGAGAGAAGCGCTCGGCGGAGGCGTTGGAAATGGTTTCGCCCTGAGCGAGTGTGTGGCGCGTGGTTTTGAAATACGGGCAAGTGGCGAGTGTATCGCCCTGCGGTGTGTCCATCTTTGGCTCGTAGTCGTTGAAATCGATGCAGGCGAGGGATTCATCGACGTGGAGGTCACGGGGGTTGCCTTCGGAGTCGGTGCGGTTCCAATCGAAGACCCGGTAGGTGGTGTCTGAGTTTTGTTGGATCTCGTGAATGAGGAATCCGGCACCGATGGCATGGAGGCGGCCGGACTCGATGAAGATGGATTCTCCTTGTTCTGGGGCGATCGCATGGACTTCCTCGGCGACTGTGCCATTGGTGATTGCTGTTTCGAAGCTACTACGAGTCGCTCCGTTTTTCATGCCGACATAAAGTTTCGAACCGGGTTTTGCATCGGCGATGAACCACATTTCAGTTTTCGGTTCACCATTGAGGCTGGGTGCGATATCTGCGGGGGGATGTACCTGGATGGATAGGTCATCGGCGCTGTCGAGGATCTTGATGAGTATGGGGAAGCGTTCGGAATCGGTTAGGCCGGAGCCGAAGATCTCGGTGCGGTGGTTTGTCCATAGGTCGTGTAGGGATTTACCGGAAAGTTCACCGGAATCGACGACGGATTGTTCGTTTTCGCGATCCACGATTTCCCATGCTTCGCCGAAAGGAGTTTTGGGTTCTGGTAGGCTGCGGCCATAAAATGTTTCGAGCTGGCGACCTCCCCAAATGCGTTCCATGTAGAGTGGGGTGAATGTGATTGCGTCCATGTGGACAAGGAAAGCAATCCTTAGCCCCGGGTGGAAGACTGGAGTTGCGGTAGATCGATGAAAGGCTAGGTTTTGCACATGGCATGGGTGCTTTTCTTCGATGGAGACTGCGGGTTCTGCAGTAAATCTGTGAGGAAGGTGCATGCCTTGGACAAAAGTGGTGAGATCGATTTCGCGCCTTTGCAGGGTAAGCTTTCTGCCGATAAGGGTTTCACGAAACATGCGGACAAGTCGGGTGGGACGATGGTGCTGCTTCGTGAGGCTGATGGTGAGGTTTTCATGAAAAGTGATGCGTGGGTGGAATTGGGGAAAGCGCTGGGAGGCATTTGGTGTGTGTTGGCGAGTTGTTTCGGCATTTTTCCAAAGGGCTTACGAGACCTTAGCTATGATCTTGTGGCGAAGAATCGCTATCTGCTGGCGGGTAAGGGAGATTCATGTGGGATGCCGGAGGAGAGCTTGAGGGCACGTATGCGCGAATAGGGGCACACCGAGCCGCGGTCCATACGGCTTGCAAAGGCGTGCGCCATACGGTCTGCTGACGGGGATGGATGGTGAGTTGTTGCTGCTAGGGGTGAAAGGGACGGAGCTTACGGTTGAGGAGGCTACGCTCTTCAGGAAACTTCAGCCTGCTGGTTTTATTCTGTTCAGTCGGAATATTGAAGGAGCCCTGCAAACTCGAAAACTCACCGACGACTTACGTGGGTTGTGTGTTGATGAGCCTATCATTTCTATTGATCAAGAAGGTGGCCGAGTGGAAAGAACTAGGGATTTTACTCCTGGATTGCCGTCTGCCTCGGCATTTGCGGCGAAGGCGGATATGGAACAAATCGCGCGGGCAGGGGAGGTGACAGCAGATCTACTGTGCATGTTAGGTTTTAATCTGAATTACGCACCTGTGCTGGATTTGGATCATCATCCTGAGCTTCAGAATGGATTAAATCAAAGATGTTGGGGGCGGGATTCGCAGGATGTGATCAATCGTGCTGGCATGTGGAACCGCTGGACGCGCAAGCGTGGGATGCTGGGTTGTGGTAAGCATTTTCCTGCATGTGGGAGGGCAAAAACTGATCCGCACGAAGATTTGCCGAAGTCTCTGGCTACAAAGGACGAGTTGATGGCGGAGGATGTGATTCCATACACTGCGCTGATGCCGGAGCTGGATGCGATCATGTTGGCGCA
The DNA here is from genome assembly GCA_051252155.1 of Luteolibacter sp. Lineage (GTDB taxonomy): Bacteria > Verrucomicrobiota > Verrucomicrobiia > Verrucomicrobiales > Akkermansiaceae > Luteolibacter. Next base: position 250,297 of record JBPOGB010000001.1, read on the forward strand.
TGTGGTTTTTCCTGAAATCGATGCGGAGTTCCCGGCTTCACTATCCAAGACTGTCGTCACAGGGTGGCTGCGCGATCAGTTGGGATTCGATAAGCATCTGGTGCTCACCGATGACTTAGATATGGGAGCGATACACAATCGCTACGGGCGAGGTGAGGATGTGAAAATGGCGATACGCGCTGGTAACGACTTAGCGATGATTTGTCATCAAACCGATTCAGCCGAACTAGCGGCTAAGGCGTTGGGTGAGTTGCCGCTTGGATTGCGTGATGATGCGAAGGCGCGATTGGCGAGGTTCCGGAAAAAAATCAAGGGGCAGCCCGCATGGGATGAATCGAAGTGGACGAAACTGATGGAAAAGATCACTGATATTTCGTCAAAAGTCCCTGAGCTTGGAGAGGCGGATGAGCGGAGTGCGGTGACGCGATACTAAAATCCGCCGGAGGCTTTGGATTGCTGGGATGCTTCACAGCTCTCCCAGTTGCTTTCGCTCAATCTGAAAAGTTGGTGATTACCCTGCCATAGCTGGGGCGGGCGGACTAAAGTCCGCGTTCCGTTTTGGCTGCTGTATCACTGAGAAAGCTGGGAACGATCCCAGCAGTCCAAAGCCTGCGGCGATAGCCGTTACTCGCGATTGCGGCTGTCGATCCAAAGGGTGACGGGGCCGTCGTTGGTGAGGGCGACTTTCATATCCGCGCCGAAGATGCCTTTGGCGACCGGTTTGCTGAGTTGTTTGGAGAGAGCTTCGCAGAAGCTTTCGTAGAGTGGCTCGGAAATGTCTGGGTGAGCGGCTTTGAGAAATGAGGGACGGTTGCCTTTTTTTGTAGAGGCATGGAGGGTAAACTGACTGACGACTAGGATGTCTCCACCTGTATCGAGGATGGAGCGGTTCATTTTTCCTTCATCGTCGCCAAATATGCGGAGGCGAGAGATTTTCCCAGTCAGCCAATCGATGTCGCTACTGTCATCAATTTCCTCAATACCTAGGAGAATGAGGTAGCCGTGAGAAATGGAAGAATGAATCGAGCCATCGATTTCTACAGAAGCCGATGAAACGCGTTGGAGGAGGGCACGCATGGCTTAGAGGGTGGTTGTTATTCACAGAAATTCCAGCGATTTGCAGCTGCTAGATGGTTTGAATTGCCCGCTTGCTACGGATCTGTCCAAGATCCGCCCACGCATGGCCGATTCACCGAAAAACGATTCCAATAAGTCCTCAGGATTGAATCTCCAGCAAGGGGCAGCAGAGGTGGATGATGTGACTCGTTCACTTCCGCATGCCGTGGGGCCAGAGAAGTCTCTGCTTTCCACGATGCTGCAAGATCCACAGGAATATATCGGGACTGCGATCGAGGAGAAGCTGACGGCATCTCATTTCTATCTGCCCAATCACTCCACGCTATTTGGTTTTCTGATCACATTGTTCGAGGACGGTAATGAGATCGAATTGGTGTCTCTAGTGCAGAGGTTGTTGGACAAAGGGCTGCTGGAGAAATGCGGTGGGCCAGGCTATCTGACGGAGCTTTACACCTATGCGCCGAGTCCGGGGCACTTCCACCATCACTTGTCGCACGTGAAGGATAAGTTTGTGCTTCGTGCGATCATTCGCAGCTCAAACGAAGCAGTGGCGATGGCCTACGAAGCGCCAGACGAGGTGCCAGAGCTTTTGGATTCTGTGGAGCAAACAATTCTGTCCATTCGTGAGAGCGCGGAAACGAATCAGGCGCAGACCATGAAGCAGACGATGGAGGAGGTGATGCGGAACTTTCAGATGTTGCTTTCTAAGGAAAAAACCTCTGCTGGAATTAGCACGGGCTTTGAGGAACTAGATAAGAAGTCTGGTGGCCTGAAGGCTGGGGAAATGTTCGTTGTGGCGGCGCGCCCATCGATGGGTAAGACCTCGTTTATGATGAATATCGTGGAGAACGTCTGCCTAGACCAGGGTAAGCCCTGCATGGTTTTTTCCTGCGAAATGAGTTCGGCGCAGCTGGTGCAGAGGTTGCTTTTTGCGAGGGCGAAGTTTGCCGTTTCACAACTTTCCCGTGGCTACAGCCCAAAGAAGCAGGAACTGGAGCGTGTAAGAAATGCCTCGATACAGATTGTAGATTCGAAACTGTTCATCGACGACACGGCGGGAATTTCCATTAATGAGCTACGTGCGAAGGCGCGGCGTAAGAAGCGCGACGAGAACATTGAGTTCATCGCGATCGATTATCTCCAGTTGATGAAATCACGCACCAAACAGGCGGAGAACTCTCGTGAACGTGAGATTGCGGAAATTTCAGGAGGCATCAAGGCACTGGCGAAGGAGCTCAGTATTCCGATTCTAATCCTCGCTCAGCTCAACCGGGGGCCAGAAGGCCGGACGGGGAAAAGCCTCGGTGTGCCGCGTATGTCGGATTTGCGTGAATCTGGATCTATCGAGCAGGACGCCGACCTTGTCGGGCTACTTTACCGGAACAAGTATTACGCAGAGAATGAGGAAGAGCGCGCTGCTCTGGAAGGTAAGGCTGAGCTAGTATTGGCGAAAAACCGCAATGGTGAGACCGGAGGGATACCGCTGACCTTCGTAGAAGATCTCATGCGCTTCGAAACTGGGCCGCCTGCCGAAGAGATGGAGTAGGAAATAAGAGCGAGGGACGTAGATACAAAAAAAACGGACAATCGGCCTCGAAAAGAAGCCGGTGTCCGTATTAGAAAAGTATTTGTTACGAATCCGACTAGGTCGGGATTTCGCGGAACTCAGGAGCGGAGCGAAGTGGTGGTGCTTTTACATCACTGGTGCAGCAGCCACATGAGGTTGCAAAAATGGCGGTAGCGCTAACGAGAACGGCGAGAATCAGTCGGGTCATGGTGGGTTTTGTTTTAGATGGATCGTGGTTTTTGGAAAGCATTTTGATCCAAAAGGATCAGAAAAGTCCTTTCTCGACCCAGATGGGAGGGAAAGGACGGATTGAAATGTTACATTGCGGGTGGTTGATAAACTGCAGGAGGAACTGGATCGGGCTCAGTTGCTACGGTGCATGATGCGGCGAAAAAAGCTGCGGAAGCTGCAACGATAGCCAGTTTGATCAGTTTCATGGTGAGTTTTTGATTTAATTCAGAAATACAGTTTTCCCTGAAAGACAACAGAAGGGATTCTATCGGCGGGCAAATACACTGCAAGGGAAAATGAGTGTTGCCCGCTTGTTTAGAGAAGAGAATTGAATCAAGCGTAGCGGCGTCTGCTACCGCTGCTGCGTGATTGCCCACCGCCGCCACCTTGGGATGAGCCTCCGGAGCGTCTGCGTTGTCCGCCACCACCACCGCCGCCTTGGCGTCCACCACCTTGTCGGCCGCGTCCACCGCCGCCTTGCTTGACTTTGGGTGGTTTGAAGCCGGAACGGTGTTTCTCTACGAGAGCCTCGCTGTGCCATTCGTGTGAGATATCGCGTGGGATGGCCGCTTTGATGACTTTTTCAATGTCGCGTAGGAAATCGATTTCATCCTCTGCGCAAAAGGAAACGGCAAGGCCGGCAGCACCGGCACGACCCGTGCGGCCGATGCGGTGGACATAGGCTTCGGGTTCATTCGGTAGATCGTAGTTCACGACAAGACCGACGTCTTTTACATCCACACCCCGTGCCGCTACATCAGTCGCGACGAGGACAGGGACGACACCTGCCTTGAATTTTGCGAGAGCTTTTTCGCGCTGTGCTTGGGATTTGTTTCCATGGATCGCTTCTGCCTCGAAGCCTGCGGCGGTGAGTGCCTTGGCTAGCTTGTTGGAACCATGCTTAGTGCGCCCGAAGACGATGGTGAGCTTCGCCTCATCTGCCTGACTCTGTTTTTCAAGAAGCTCCTGGAGGAGATACATCTTATCGCCGCGGTTAATGAAGCAGAGCTTTTGCTCGATACGTTCTGCCGTAGTAAACTGCGGTGTGATCGTGACGCGAGCGGGATCGCGCAGAATCGTCTGAGCAAGGGAAACGATGTTTGGCGCGAGGGTGGCGGAGAAGAAGAGCGATTGCTTTTTCTTTGGGAGGAGGGCGACGATTCGTTTCACATCGCGCAGGAAGCCCATGTCGAGCATGCGGTCGACCTCATCGAGGACGAAGAAATCCACGGCGGAGAGGTCGATGTGGCCTTGATCCATGAGGTCGAGCAAGCGGCCGGGAGTGGCGACAAGGACATCAACACCGGCACGCATGGCGTTTACCTGCGGGCGCTGGCCTACACCGCCCCAGATTGTGGTGAGGCGGAAACGGACTTTTTCTCCATAGGTGGAGAAGCTTTTCGCAACTTGTCCAGCAAGCTCACGGGTAGGGGCGAGAACGAGGCAGCGGCACTGTTTGGAGCGCACGCGTTTTGGATCTTCGTGGAGTTCGTTGAGGATAGGGAGGGCAAAGGATGCAGTTTTTCCCGTGCCGGTTTGTGCACAGCCAAGTAGGTCGCGGCCTTCGAGAAGGAGCGGGATGGCCTGTGCCTGCACAGGGGAAGGAGTGGCGTAGTCGAGTTCGTTGAGAACTTGTTTTAAGGGCGCGGCAAGAGCCATCGCTTCAAATGTAGCGGTCATATGTTTTCAGTATGCCAGCCTCTACCGGGATCGGTGGCTGGCGGTGTCGATGAGGAGTGAGGTGAACTCCTTGCAATCTCTCATCGATGAAGACCGTAAAAAGCGGTGACGCAATTGCGTCGGGGCGGCCTTTCGGGCTGCCGGAAGCGCCTGCTTACACCGGATCCGGGGAATGGCAATGCTTTTATGTTGATAGAAAAAGAGGTTACGAAGACGAAGAGCCGAAATTTTTCGCTAGTTGAGAGTCGATCCGTCATTCGTGGCGATAATGATCGCCCTCCATCCACTGTTCCCTAAAATACATCTGTAGACAGTCTATGAAATCTATCGTCGCCATCATCAGCGCCCTGCTGACCAATCGGACAAGCCGTTATAATCTAATGGCCTTGGGTAAGCTGTTTGTCCTGCTGGGCGGAATGATCACCGCCTACAGCATCGTGTTCCACTACTTGATGGAGCTAGAGGATCAGAAACATAGCTGGGTCACTGGTTTTTATTGGACGCTAACGGTGATGTCTACCTTGGGCTTCGGAGATATCACCTTCACATCGGATGCGGGAAAGATGTTTTCGGTCATCGTGTTGGTGAGTGGAGTCCTGTTCCTACTTGTGATCCTTCCATTCACTTTTATTGAGTTTTTCTATGCACCCTGGATGAAGGCTCAAGAAACGGCAAAGGCACCGCAGCGTGTGCCAGCGGGGATAGAAAACCATGTGATCCTAACTCGCTATGGCCCGGTGGCAAAGGTGCTGGTTCGAATGTTGGATGAATACGGCTATCCCCATGTGGTTTTGGTGCCAACGGTAGAAGAGGCGCTGGAGCTGCGTGATCAGGATGTATCGGTTGTGGTGGGTGATTTAACGGATCCAGAAACTTACCGGCGAATGGCGATTGATAAGGCCTCGATGGTAGTGACGACTCTGGATGATGTGACGAATACGAATGTGACGTTCACGATTCGTGAGTTATCCGATAATATCCCTATTGTTGCATCTGCACAGGCGCCGCAGGTTCAGGATGTCTTGGAGCTTGCGGGTGTAACGCACATTCTTCATCTGGAAGAAATGATGGGGCAGGCTCTCGCCCGGCGTGTCATTGGTAACGATGCGAAAGCCCATGTTATTGGTGAATTGGACGGCCTGTTGATCGCGGAGGCTAGCCCGACGAATACTCCCTTGGTTGGGAAAACGATTGCAGAGAGTGGATTGCGGACAGCAACGGGTGTCACGGTAGTTGGGCTATGGGTGCGCGGTCGCTTTGAGCCTGTTGATGCAGACACGGAAATCGGCATGCATACCGTGCTGGTGCTGGCGGGCGGGGCGGAGCACTTCGAGCGATACGATGAGACTTACGGAAAGCCACGCCCTGAGGATAAAGCTTCCAAGGTGGTCATTGCTGGCGGTGGCCGAGTTGGTCGAGCTACATCTCGTGCACTGACCGAAGCGGGTATTCCGTGGACGGTTATTGAGCGCATTCCTGAGCGAGTAAGTGAGCTGGAGCATACCGTGATCGGCGATGCTTCGGACTTTGGAATACTCGTTAAGGCCGGGCTTCAAGAGGCGGCTTCGGTTATTATCACGACACACGATGATGATGTGAATGTGTTCCTGACTATTTTTCACCGCCGACTGCGCGAGGCGCTGCAGATCATTAGTCGGTGCACATTAGAGAAAAATAGCTCGCGCCTCCACCGTGCTGGTGCGGATCTTACCCTTTCCTATGCCTCGATGGGTGCGAACACGATTTTTAACCATCTGCGGGGCAGCGATACTGTGCTTCTTGCCGAGGGGGTGAATATTTTCTCTGCCAAGCTACCAACTTGTATGGCCGGAAAATCCCTTGCAGAATCTGCAGCGAGGTCGAGGACTGGGTGCTCGATCATCGCGCTAGAAGTGGATGGTAAGAGGGATATTAATCCGGATCCGACGATTATACTGCCTGAGGGAGCCAACCTCGTTCTCATTGGTTCCTTGGATGCAGAAAAGAAATTTCGAGAAGTCTACAACTCGACAGTTGAGCTTTCTGACTGCTGAACGCTTGCTTGTAGGTGAGGACAGTTGGAGTATGTGCATGAAGTTATGGAAGCGATCCGGATCGAAGGAGTGACGAAAGTATTTGGTGGGACGGTGACGGCTCTTGATGGGTTGGATCTGGAGATCGGGGCGGGGGAGTTATTTTTCCTACTTGGCGGATCGGGGTGTGGAAAGACGACCTTGCTGCGATGTATTGCGGGGCTTGAGGAGCCTACTGCGGGTAAGATATTTTTCGGAGAAAATGATGTGACGTCGATGGCTCCGCACAAGCGGGAGGCTGCGATGGTTTTTCAAAGCTATGCACTCTGGCCGCATCTGACGGTGGGGCAGAATATTGCCTTCGGACTGGAGGAGCGGAAAGTTCCGAAAAAGGAGATCAAGGAGCGGGTGGCTGCGGCGCTAGAAATGGTGCAGCTTGCCGGATACGGAGAGCGCTCGATTGATCAGATGTCTGGCGGACAGCAGCAGCGGGTGAGCTTGGCGCGTGCGCTGGTGGTGAAGCCGAGGTGTTTGCTGCTGGATGAGCCGCTTTCAAATCTGGATGCCCAGCTTCGTGTGGAGATGCGGCGTGAGATCCGGCGTATTGTGAAGGAAAATGGGCTGACAGGTATTTATGTGACGCACGATCAGGAGGAGGCTCTGGCGATGGCGGATAGGATGGCGGTGCTTTCGGATGGAAAAATCGGTCAAGTGGGGACTCCTGAGGAAGTTTACCGTTCGCCACTGAATTCATACGTGGCGGGATTCATCGGCGAGACGAATCTTATTAGCGGAAAGATCGTACAGAATGATGGTGAAACCTGTCTTGTCGATGCGGGTGGAAAAGTTCTTCAGGGAGGAGTCCCAGAGGTGGGATGGCAGCCTGCGGTTGGGGATGAAGCGATCGTTTCAATACGTCCGGAGGTCTGGAGACTTCACAAAGATGGTGGAGATAATGAGGTTTCTGGGAAAATCACCGAACGCAGCTATCTCGGGCAGCGCATCGAGTATTTTTTGGAAACTCAGGTGGGTCGACAGCAGATTGTGGAAATGAACCCACATGTGATACATGAACCGGGTGATGAAGTGCGACTGCACGCGAAAGCAGGGGATGTAGTAATACTTCGTAAATAGGCTCTAAATTGCCAGCATTTGACTTGCCACACAGGGGGGCGGGAGTCACAACAAGCGCCGCCCGTTTCGGTGGTGCATCATAGTCTGTTGCGCTAGCCGCAACGTGCGCAAATTAAACAGCGCCTATCATGCACAGCATCTCATCACGTATCGAAAAAGTATCCGCCTCTCTGACTCTCGCTATCACCGCTCAGACCAAGGCCATGATCGCCAAAGGCGAGGAAGTATATGCACTCGCGGGCGGTGAACCAGAAATCGATACCCCGACTTTCATCAAGGAAGCAGCCGCGAAAGCCCTCATGGAAGGGCGGACTAAATACACGCCAGCCGGTGGTATTCCTGAGCTTCGCCAAGCGCTTTCCGAGAAATTTAAGACCGACAACAATCTCGACTACGCGGCAAATCAGATCTGCGTCACTTCCGGTGCGAAGATGGCCTGCTTTAACGCGATCCTTGCTGTGGTCGAAGAAGGTGATGAGGTGATCATCCCAACCCCATATTGGGTTTCCTACCCGGAGATGGTGAGATTGGCGGGCGGCGTTCCTGTTCTTGTTGAGACGAAAGAGTCGACAGGCTGGAAGATGACACCTGATCAGTTCGAGGATGCGATGACACCAGCGACTAAGATGGTTATCATCAACAGCCCTGGAAACCCGACTGGTGCGGTTTACTCACGAGAAGAGCTTCTCGCCATCGGTAACATCGCTCTTGAGGAGGACATCATGATCCTTTCCGACGAGATTTACGAAAAACTCGTCTACGGTGATGCAGAACACGTTTCCATCGCCTCACTCAGCGAAGAACTCTACAACCTGACGATTACGGTCAACGGCTTCTCCAAGGCATTTTCCATGACAGGTTGGAGACTCGGATACACAGCTGCAGCGAAACCTGTGGCTGATGCGATCAACAAGATCCAGAACCATACGGTTTCCAATGCGACGACCTTTGCGCAATACGGTGCTTTGGCAGGACTTCAGGGCGATCAGTCCTTCATCGAGGATCTTCGCGGCGAGTATGACGTGAAGCGTCAGTTCGTATTCTCTCGCCTCAGTGCGATTCCAAATATCCGTGTGATTGAGCCGAAAGGTGCTTTCTACTTCTTCGTTTACACCGGTCAGATGGGTCTCAAATCGATCAACCTCTGCGATAAGCTTCTTTCGCGCTACAAGGTTGCAACTGTGCCTGGAATCGCTTTCGGATACGACGAAGGTATCCGCATTAGCTACTGCACGACCCTTGATGTTCTTAACGAGGGTCTGACACGCTTCGAGCAATTCTGCCGCGAGCATTAAGGAAATACCTTTTCTGAAAGGCGTGCTGGCTGCGGCTAGCGCGCCTTTTTTGTGGCTAAGCTGTAGGCGTTTCGCCGGAGACGTTTTCCTCTTCTTCCGGTTCAGCTGAATGGTTTTCTTCTGTGTTGGAAGCTGCCTCTTCTTCAGTCGCAGGTGTAGCTTCTGCTATCGGCTCCGAAGTGGTCTCTTCTTCTGTATCTTGCTTAGGAGAAAGGAGTTGAATGACTTCTTCCTGAATTACTTCAACCTGATCGAGAGGGATATTGGGGTCTTTAACGATGTAGACCTCGCCGGTTTTCCGGTGTTCGTAGATACGTAGTGTGCCACCGGTAGTAGGTTGTGTATCGGTTTCACGAAGCAGCTTTTGCCTCTCCAGCATGACCGCGAGAATGTAGCGTGTGTTTTCCGTATGCTCTTGGTCTTCCTCTACGAGTGTGTGGAGGAGGTCTTCAGCGGTTTGCTTCGTTACAGCCGGGACTGTCTCATCGACAGGAGTTGGGCGGAATTTTGTATGCCAGTGTGAGAAGGGTTTTTCGTCTTCTTCGTTACGGTCGTTCCATGCTTCATCGGCAAAGTCTTTGCGCAAGTAGCCAGAGGATTCGGGATCAGGAAAGATCGCGGTGACGATGGCTTGGCCTTCGGTGAAGGGAGTGTCGGTAACTGAGCAGCGACGGCTGCGTGTGCGGAGGTGCCAAGAATCAGGAAGAGCCATTTGAGTTCAGAATCAGTTGTTAACCGTGATGAGCCGTTTCACGGTTTGGTAGATTGGTCTGCCGGTGACGCGGCGATGATACAGCCAGAGTCCGAGCAGGGTGAAAAATATGTTTGGCATCCATGCTGCCAGCGGCGGGTAGACGATATTGGATTCACCTAGTGCGAGAGTGATGCTGTTTACGAAAAGCATGATGACAGCGAGTATCACAGCGAGGAATATTCCGCTACCGGCACCACGTCGGGCAAAGTGTATGGAAAGCGGTGCGGCGATCAGCACAGTGATAATACAGCTCATCGGTAGCGCCCAGCGGTAGTGCCAGTGGGTTACGTAGGAAGGTTTGTTTGATAGTGGCTGGTTTGACAGACGCGAGTTGAGCCATGTGGTTAGCTCTGGGATTCCCAAGTAATCAATTTCAAGACCTGGCTTGATGATCTGAGAGGGGGTTTCTTTCCAGTTTCTCCTGATGATAGGCTCGTCCATCTGCTCGAAAATGGGGGACTCACCTTCTTCGAAGCGAGTGATGAGCGGATTCTCAAAACTCCATTCACGGGTTTTCTTATCCCATTTCGCAGAGGGGGAAGAAATGCGACTAAGCAAGGTGCTGTCTTCGTTCAGGGTGGTGACCTCTACGTTTTCTAAGGGCACACCTTTTTGGAAATCCTCAGGAAATGCTCCCACCAGCCACAAGCGCCGTGAATCAGGATCCCTAAATAGCACGTTTTTCTGGACGTAAATGGGGATTCCTTTTGCCTCGGCGACCATTTCATCCTTCCTACCCTCAGCATGTGGCGCCCAGTGGTAATTTAGGCCTAATAAGAAAATACTACACCAAAGTCCGGCAAAGATGAGCGGAGCAGATACTCTGACGACACTAGTGCCGCTCTGGATCATGGCGATGATCTCATTGGACTTTGAAAATTTTCCGAGCCCGTGGATGAGCGAGAGTAGAAGAGTGTATGGAAGTAGAACCAGTAGGATGGCCGGGAGGCGGTGCAGGTAAAATGACACGACGGACACGGTGACATTCGGGCTACCATCGAAGTCGCCAAGGTTGTCATTCAGATCGAAGAGCATGAAGATGCCGAACAGAGTAGCGAGGCATATGGCGAAGATGGAGACAAATTGCCTTGAGAGGTAGCGGTCGAAGGTGGTGCCGATGCTGTATGCGATTGCTGCGATGCCGGGCATTAGGCAAAGGAATCCAAGGATCCAAGGGCGCAGCAAATTCGTGGAAATGTGAGAGTCTGGGAAACCAACGAATTGCTCTTGTACCGCAAGTTTCTCCTGATGTCCAAGAAAGGCCGCCGCAACAGCCCCGAGGACAAAAATTAGAAGAGGCATGAGCCAGCGGGGAAGATTCGACATGAGGCGTGGGAAAGGTTGCGCATCGGTGCGCAGGCTGTCCAGTTTTTGATTGAATCTGGAGGATCGAAAATAAGCAAACAGGCTCAGTCTTTCCAGATCATGTGCTTGAGGCGAAGCTGGCGGGCGCGGGTAGAGGCTTCATTAGCACGCGGGCCGCCGAATGAGGCGATTTTTTCCGCAATGGAAATGGCTGCCTCCCATTCCGCGCCTTTCTCTAGGAGAGAGAGGAGGCGGAAGCCACTACGCTCGAACCACTCCCACTCGGGCGGTTTGGGGTCAATCGGACGATCTAACACGGAGTAATAGGCTTCTTTAGCCTCGGATAAGCGTGTCTTTGATGCGTCTTCTGGGTCGGGGAGTTTCTCAAGCGTAAGCCCACGTAAATATTGTAGGCGGAAATATTCGGCCGGGTTTCCCGATGAGATGGCAATTAGGCTATCGTAGATTTCCAGCGCACTGCCGAGGCTTTCAGGGGCATCATCGCCTTTTGCGTAGATGGCCTCTGCTAGCAAAAGTCCAGTCGGCAGTCGCGCGGGGTCATCCTGTTGGGTTGCGGCGTAGGCTTCGGAAAGTAGGCTGACAGCATCTGGGATGCGGTTGAGGTCAATGAGAAGGCGCGCTTTTTCCAGTAATGCAACGGTCTTCAGCGGTCCCGGTGCACTGATGGTCTGATCAAAAAGGGAGAGGGCTTCTTCTCTGGATTGGGACGTCGCACCTAGGGCTGCTGCACGTGCCGCGATAAGCAATGAGGCTTGAGCGCGCTGTGAGCCTGCCTCGGATGCTGCCAGTTTTTCTAGGACAAGCCGGGCTTCGTTGTAGATGCCAGATAGGAAAAGATTTTTTCCCAAAATGAAGGCCGCCTCAGAAGACTCCCGTGTGTTGGGGAAGCTCTCCATCGTCAGCTTCGCGAGGGCGATCGTAGCCTCGGGTTTACTTGAGAGATCGAGCAAGCGCAGTCTTGCCAGTCCCATCCTGGCATTCAGCGCTGGAGGAAGTGGAGACTCGGAGGTGGCGAGAATATCGAGCTGTGCTCGTGCAACGGAAAAATCAGGAGGAACACTTCTCAGGGCTACTTCAGTAATGGCTATCCTTGCCTCCATGGCACGTGGATGTTCCGGGTGTTTTTTGAGGAATTCATCTAAGGCCATCCGTGCTTTTACAGGATCTGCCTCAAGTAAGGCCTTCTCTAGGTCGAGCTCTGTTTCCAATACAGCGGAAGTTGATTCATCTGCGTTCTGGATAGTGATTGCGGCTGTAGGATCTTGACTGAGACGAGTTAGAGCAGCGTTTAAAGTGGCGGCTTCTCCTGCCTCGCCCTCGAGTAGACCGGCAGCTTCTTCGAATAGTTCAGCGGAGAGAGTGGAGTCACCGGAATCATAAACGGCCATGGCGCTAAGGAAGGCTGCTTCGCCGCGGATGATAGGGGATTTAGCACTGTGTCTGAGTGTTTCGAATATCGATAGGGCTTCATCTGTCTGTCCTTCTTCGAGAGCCCAGCTTGCTAGCGTAAGTAATGCGTGTTGAGACAAGAAATGCTGTGGGGCAAAGATTTGGAGGCGTTGTAGCAAGGAATGCGCTTCTGCATGTGCGGCGGGATTTGTGTCGATACGATGTAGTGCGAGAGCTCGCGCATGCATCGAAAAGACTTCTAGATCGGTAAGCGGGATCTGGGCATGTGGCCATGCAGCGACAGCGCTCGCATTCTCGGTATTTATGAAGCCACTGTTTCTTGGAGTAATTTGCGGTAGCCATCCTGCAAGGCGAAGGAGCGTGGGATTTTCGGAGGAAATAATTGTCTGCGGCAACCACGCGACGATGCGCGTAAAAATGGGATTCAACCGTGCGGTCTCCGGGTTGGCGGAGACAAAGGTGAGCAGCGACTCTGTAGCAAGATCACGTTTGTCCTGTGCTGCCAAGGCGTCGGCCTTTGCTATTGCGGCGAGATTGTAGCTTACGAGGCTCTGTCCTTCGGGTTTTGCAAGAAGTTCATTGAGAAGAGGTTCTGCCTCCTCTGGTTTACCTTCCGCCAGTAGTAGATATCCCGAAATGAGCTTATAGTAGTTTTGTAAATTACCCGGAACCTCTTCAGCCAGGGGGAATATGGATCTCGCTTCTTCGACCCTACCAAGATCCAGCAGGATCTCGCTGCGACGCAAGTTACCCTCGACGCGTATGGATGAATCTGATGAATCGGCGAGCAAAGCTAGGCATCCAATCGCTTCGTCGGGTTTTCCTAATGACAGAAGCAAACTGCCCGCAGTGAGTGCGGCTTCCGCCCGGTATGGATGATTTGTGTTTCCTGCCAGGGGTAGGAGGGATTCCACTGCTTCCTCGTAGCGACCCTTTCCCGCAAGCGCCTGTGCGATCCAGAAAGCACCTTCGATATTGTCCTCAAGGATGGGATCTTCGAGAAAGGTGATGGCTTCATCAGGACGGTTTCCACGGATGAGGGATTCTCCGAGCAGGAGTAGTAGTTCGGTTCGCTTTTCTGTCGTGAGTTCTTCATCTGCCACGGCCTCACTGAGGTGTAGGGATGCCACTTCCCAAAGTCTGTCGGACATGGCGTTGCGAGCCTGCTTCTCTCCCGAAAGAGCAAAGGGAGCTAGGTAAACGAATAGAAGTGTGATGGAGAGTAATTTCAACGAAGGGAACATGTAACATGGCGCATACGCTTGGAAGTAAGAAGATGGCTTCTGCTTCCCTTTTTATCACGAAACTGGCCGGAGCTTGGACTTCGTCATTTAATTCTGGTCAACATTTAAGGAACGTGATATTTAACTTTTCAGTAATTGATATCATGAACATGAAACCGATTTTTGCAATAGCGCTTCTGGCGATGGCGGTTCTGCCGTCTTGTGTGGTGAGGGAAAACCCTCCGCTCGATCCGACCACCATGCGTCCATCCTGTAAATTTTGCCCACAGAATTACTATGCAGGCCATCCTAGCGCTTGCAGTGCTTGCGGGCGTGTAGTCACGAAGACTACTGTGACTACGAAATGAGTTGCCGCTTCCGTCCCTGCATTGATCTACACGAAGGAAAAGTAAAACAGATCGTAGGAGGTAGCCTCCGCGATGAGGGGCCGGGTCCTAAGGAAAATTTCGTCTCCGAGAAGTCTCCCGAGTGGTTTGCTGAGAAATTCCGTGAAGACGGGCTGACTGGCGGCCATGTCATTATGCTCGGTAAGGGCAATGAGGAAGCCGCTAAGGCAGCGCTTGGCGGATGGCCGGGTGGCTTACAAGTGGGTGGGGGTATCCGTGCGGATAATGCAAAGCGCTGGCTGGATGCTGGAGCGAGTCATGTCATTGTGACTTCCGCGCTCTTCGATAAGGAAGGGAAATTTCTCCAACACGCACTTGAAGAGATTGTTTCTGTAGTAGGGAAAGAGAAACTCGTGATCGACCTCTCTTGCCGACGCACCACAAGCGGTTGGACGGTGGCGATGAATCGTTGGCAGACCCTTACAGATATTGAACTCACGCATGATTCATTGGATAGGCTTCTACCGTTTTGTGGCGAATTTCTCATCCATGCAGCGGATGTCGAGGGGCTCTGCGGGGGTATTGATGCTGAGCTAGTTGAGATGCTGGGTAACTGGGGCAAGTGTCCGCTAACCTACGCAGGAGGTGCTGCAACTATGGAGGATGTGAGGCTCGTGGCTGAGGCCGGGCAGGGTAGAGTGGATGTGACTGTGGGCAGTGCGCTCGATCTATTTGGAGGAAATGGGATATGTTACGCGGAAATAGCTGCCATGAACGGCATTTGATGCGCTGGCTAGAATACGTGCATTGCAGGCTTGTCTTGTGAACCGGGCTTTCTACGGTTCCCCGCATGCAACGGCGTTTTGGAAACGCCATACCCACAAATACAGTTTTATGAATACCACAGCACTGACCACTGCCGCAGCTGAAGCCCGCGGACTCGCCATGGACGCCGTCCATGCATGTAATTCCGGCCACCTAGGACTCCCGCTCGGCTGCGCCGAAATCGGAGCCGTCCTCTTTGGCGAAAGCATGAACTTCAATCCGGACGCTCCGCGTTGGCTCAACCGCGACCGTTTCATCCTCTCCGCAGGCCACGGTTCAATGTTCCTCTACGGCTGGCTGCACCTTTCGGGTTATGCCGTTTCCAAAGACGATGTTGCTTCTTTCCGCAAGCTTCACTCCATCACTCCGGGTCACCCTGAGTATCGTGAAACACCAGGTGTCGAAGCTACCACCGGCCCACTCGGCCAAGGTATTGCAAACGCCGTAGGTTTCGCCCTTTCCGGCAAACGCGCTGCTGCGAAATACAACACCGCAGAGCACACACTCTTTAATCACCACGTCATCGCCCTTCACGGTGATGGCTGCCTCCAAGAAGGTGTCGCCAAGGAAGCCATCGCTTTCGCTGGCCACTCCGGTCTCGATAACCTCGTTCTCATCTATGATAGCAACGACGTGACACTCGACGCCATGGCCGACGTGACTCAAGGCGAAGACGCAGAAGCATATTTCAAATCCCAATGCTGGGATGCGGTTACCATCGATGGCCATGATCTCGCTGCTGTTGCAAAGGCTCTTGCAGACGCAAAAGCATCCGCCAATGGCAGACCGAAGGTCATCATTGCTAAAACCACCATTGGTAAAGGCATTCCAGAAGTCGCAGGCACTGCTAAAGGCCACGGCGAAGGCGGAGCGAAATTCATCGATGGCGCACGCGCTGGACTCGGCCTCCCGGCTGATGAGCATTTCTTCGTATCCGAAGGAACCAAAACTTACTTCGCAGAGCAAAAGGCAGCCAAGATCGAAGCCTTCGCCGCATGGCAGGCAACTTACGACGCATGGGCGAAAGCAAATCCAGCACTTGCTACGGAACTCACCGAAGGTGTTGCCATGGCGACTCCAAGCGACCTTTCCGCACAGATCCCGACCTTCCCAGAAGACTACAAGGATGCAACACGCGGCGCAGGTGGCAAGGTGATTAACGCAGTCGCCAAAGCGATTCCTCAGTTCCTCACTGGTAGTGCCGATCTCTTCGGCTCCACGAAAAACTACCTTGCTGAGCAAGGTGATTTCTCCGCCAGTAACCCACTCGGCCGCAACATCTGGTTCGGCATCCGTGAGCACGCCATGGGCGCGATCTGCAACGGCATCGCCTACGACGGCATCTTCCGTGCAAGCGGCGCAACTTTCTGCGTCTTCGCCGATTACGTCCGCCCAGCGATCCGCCTTGCAGCTCTCTCGAAGCTCCAGACGACCTTCATCTTTACCCACGATTCTGTCGGAGTCGGCGAAGACGGCCCGACTCACCAACCGGTGGAAACCGTCAGCGGCCTGCGCGTGATCCCGGGTGTCGATGTCATCCGCCCAGGTGATGCCGAGGAAACTGCTGGAGCCTTCATCGCTGCGATGATGCGCACTGATGGCCCGAGCACTCTCATCCTTACTCGCCAAGCGATTCCTCTCATGAATCACCTATCCGCTGAAGAGCGCCGCGATGGTGTGCTTCGCGGGGGTTATGTTGCAGTGAAGGAAACCGAAGCCCTCACCACCATCCTCATTGGCACCGGTTCCGAGCTTCAGCATTGCGTTGAGGCTGCGAAGCAACTCGGTGGCGGCGTCCGCGTCGTCTCCATGCCATGTGTCGAGCGCTTCGAGCGTCAGTCTGCTGAATACAAGGAAAGCGTTCTTCCGAAAGCCTGCACCAAGCGCGTCGCAATCGAAGCCGGTGTCTCAGATATCTGGTGGAAATACGTCGGCACTGAGGGCAAAGTCCTCGGCATCGACCGCTTCGGCATCTCCGCTCCTGGCGATACAGTCATGGCCGAGCTCGGCATGACCGCTAAGGACGTGGTCGAAGCTGCGAAGTAATCGACGTCATTCTCTTCCATCCCTGCTGAGGTCTCGTACCGCGGCAGGGATTTTTTTGTGACTTTAACCCATGATGCGCAGGGCGAGGTAGGGGACGATGTTGAAAACGATGACGGCGATTTTGAAATTCGCCAGATACCGGAAGTAGGCTTGGTGCAACGTGGCTTCATCGAGACAGAACAGCTTGCTATGGATGCTTGTCACCGTGTCCCGCAGGGCGATCACCGCGACCGTGGAAAACATCAGCAGTCCGATGTTGATGATCGAGCACCAGCCGAGAAATTCGCGTAGGGTTTCTAGGTTCATGAGAAATGGGGGTTATGGTGGATATGAGTATCCATTTCACTACAATCTAGCACATTTCCATGGATGTGCTTGTCCCACATTTCGTCCCGACGGGACGTTTCATACCAGCCCGAGGCGAAGCCTAGGGTCTTGATTGCGCATCGTTTCGCGTCCTGAATGGACGCCTCATGTACGGGAACGCTGGTATTATCCGAACGTGTTGTTTGCCCGTAACGCATCAAGAAGCATGAGGTGTCCCGTCAGGACACGATTCGTTTCCTGATCAATCCAGGGGGTTCACCCCCGGCTGATATGAAATGTCCTTTCAGTATGAAGATGTGTGGTTTCTGGTTCAACGGGTGATCTGTTAGGATTGTAAATACTACTCCGCCGTAATCACTTCTTCTGCTTCTTCTTCGGAGCCTTCTCCACAAACCCTTCGTCGCCTTGTTGTTTCATCCATCCAGTGATCGCTGTTTTTAGTTCCTCTAACTGAGGTGCGTATTCCGGGTTCGCGGCGAGGTTATTCATTTCCCATGGATCGGCTTCTAGGTCGTAGAGCTGAAATTCTGGAGGCTTGCGGTAGCGCTGCACGCGCTTCTCGGCGGCGGGGTCGGTCTTGGCTTTCTCCAGCCAGCTCTGATAAATCTGTCTGACATGGCGATCCTCCATTTTGTCCACGTAGCCGTAGTCAAAGCCATTGATTACGCGGACGGCGAAGGACTTGTTTGGGGTCAGGCTCCACATCAGTTTATAGCGACCATCCGTCGTTGCGCGTGACGCATAGGGAGAACCATCTGCCCCGCTGCTATATACAAAAAATGCCTTTTCGCGATGCGTTTTCGTCTTTCCTGTGATGAGTGGAAGGAGGCTCTTTCCATCTAAATTGGGAGGCACTTCACCACCGCCGGCGTCGATCAGGGTGGGCACGATGTCGCAGTATTGCACAAGGGCATCGGTCACGAGAGGTGATGCACCTGGCCATTTGATGATACCGCCGGATCGCACGCCCCAGTCATGGTTTGTCCACTTACCGCCGGGCATGCCGGTTCCGTTTTCATCAAGCACGATCAGTGCGGTGTTTTGCTCGATCTCCAGTTTCTCCAATAGGCTTTGTGCCTTGCCTACCTGATCATCGAACAAGCGCACCTCTGCGAGATGCTCGCGGAAGAACTGCCGGGTTTCTTCGGTATCGACCATGTGCGGCGGCAGTTTTAAGTCTTCGAGTTTCCATGGCGAAGTATCTCCCGCATCCCATGGTGCGTGCGCATGGATTGAGCAGATAATAAGGCAGAACGGTTGCTCGGCATTGCGCGTCATGAACTCCTCCACTCCCTCCCAATTCTCGGCGACGGTGCCGCGCGCGTTGCAGTTCTTTTCGAAGCCTTCGACCTTCTCGAAGGGATAGACCGTGGCAGGGGAGAAATGAGTTTTTCCTGTCAGGCCGACGCGGTATCCAAGCTTTTCCAGATGCTGTACCACACTGAGCGTGCCTTTGTTGGTGGCCATGTGGTTTCTCGAGCAGCCGTTGCGATGCGGTTGCAGGCCGGTGTATAGCTCTGCACGCGTGGGTCCGCATACGGCCTCGGAGACGAACATGTTTGAGAAACGGACGCTTTCCGCCGCGAGCTTGTCGATGTTTGGTGAGGTGTTGGGATTTTCCGATCCGTAGCAGCCGAGACTGGTGGAGCTGATGTCGTCTCCGAGGATGATTAGGAAGTTTGGCTTGGGCTTATCCTCTGCTTTGGCAAAAGCACATCCTAGTATGGAAATGGCTAGAGCAGTGGAGAAATTCATACGAATCAAACTACGGGAATAAGATCGGAGCTCTTTCGTTCGTTTTTCCGCTGGCATTGCCGTTATCACTTTAGCCCTTCCGCAAAGCCCACGATCAGTTCGATAAATTCATCTCCGGCCAACTGGAAAACATCGTTGTGACCTGCTCCTTCGATGGGGTGGTAGGTCTTTTTCGTTGAGGGGCATGCTTCGACCAAAGACTCGCCATGTGAGCAATTGATGACCCCGTCTTCTGTGCCGTGGATCACAAGGAGCGGTAGGTTGATGTTTTTAATACGCTTGAGGTTGGGGAAACGGTCACCGGGTAAAATGGGGATGCGTGTGACGGTGGTGAAGGCGGACTTGAAAGGGGAGAGTAGGATCATACCCGCCGTGTCCTTTTCCCTGCCCGCTAGCCACACACTCGGGCCGCTGCCGACGGAGCGTCCCATGATGATGATGTCTTGGGGTTTCACTCCCTTTTCCATCAGCCGCTCCCATGCCGCCGAGATCGCCCGCTCGCATGATGCTTCCGAAGGCGTTCCCGTCGATTGCCCGTAGCCGGGGTAATCGTAGGCGGCGATTCCCAATCCATTCGTCCGCAACTGCTGGAACCATGAAAGGTAATTTCCCATGTCCTCTGCATTGCCGTGGGAGAATAGCAGGGTCTTTTTGCCCGGTGCAGGCGGGATGTAGAGAAAAGCGATGGATTCCTTCTCGGGTGTTTCTAGTAATTCCAATCCGCTCATCGATGTCTCATAGGATGATGCTGGAGGCACGAATAGAATGCGATCTGCACAAGAGACGGCGAAGATCGCCAGAAGTAGATAGATCGAACCCAATGAGACGAAGGGGCGTTTCCAACTCCATTTTCCGATCAATATGCGTTTCCAGTTCATACGTGTGCAGCCGCCAATCTGCAAAACCCCGCCCGCCTCTGCAATGCGAGATTTCTCTGGTGATGACGGCGAAGCCGCAAGGAGGGGCGGAAATTTTCCGCCTAGCAACCCAAGACATTTCCATATCTTTATCGGGCGGAAGGTTTCCGCTCCTCCTTGCGCTACGCGTCTCATTTGAGGCTGGCGATTCTGCACGGGATGAACTACTGCTCATACTACTCACTACATATCTCTATCATTTGTATGCCTGGAACCTTCATTGAACTAAAATTCCAGCGCGGGAGAACGCACATTCATGCTCCAAGGCTCAAACGATGAGTTCAACTTCAACGGATCGGTGAGTGACGAAAGCAGGGAACAAGAAGCTGCGTTGAGAGTGGATGAGTAAACTGAGTTTCTTTTGGGCTTCCTGCCTGGCTTGAGTTACTCGGAAAAGCCGAGTTGGAGGCTTGCTAAAGCGTTTTCTTAATGCACATTAGTTGCGTGAGGGGTTCTCCGCTACTACGCACGATTTTGGTTCTCGGGGTGCTTTGCATCTCGGCGCTGGGGTTTGTGAAGTTGACGGGGAGCGGAGGGAAGATCGTGGAGCCGGTGGTGGATTCTGGGACGGATAGTATTGGAGAAGTTGCGGGGGAGAAGATGATCTCGGCAAAGGTGAGGCTGACACTTTCTTGTCTGGCGGGGATGATTGATGTCTCGGCAGGTGGGGAGAGCATGAGTGGCAGGCTAGATGCGGAGGGAAATTTCCTCGGGGAGTTGGAGATCGATCCGGAGAATCCGGTGATCTTCGTGAAGGTAGCTTGTATTCCGCCGAAGGGCGGGGAGAGCATCAGCAATTTCGCGAAGCTGGTGGTGGAGGCGGAGGGGCAGGAGACGTTTACGCATGTGTTCGATGCGAAGGGGGATATTGATGATTTCGTGGAATTGCCGTTTTGAAAATGGAAGATGAATTTTTCAGAAAGCTCGATGGGGGGCTGGTGACGCCTTCGCTGCCAGGCGATGAGCATGCGAGTCATGATTGCTGCGCGCACCACGGGCATCACCATGAGCTGGAGATCGACAACGTGGGTGTGTCTTACCGGGACATCGTAGCGCTGGAGGGGATTTCCATGGCGACCTCATGTGGCAATCGGGTGGCGTTGATAGGCCCCAATGGAGCGGGGAAATCGACCTTGCTGAAATCCATCGCCGGGCTGGTGCCGAGGAGTGCGGGGGAGATCCGCTGGCGGGGGACATCTGTGAAGAAGTGGTCTCGGGAATTTGCGTATCTGCCGCAACGCGAGGAGGTGGATTGGTCGTTCCCGATCACGGTGCGAGGGCTTGTCGAAATGGGGCGTTATCCGCAGACGGGCTGGTGGAGGAAATTTTCCGCAGATGACAAGCGGGCGGTGGACGAGGCGTTGCATGCGCTGAATCTGGATGAGCTGCAAGACCGGCAGATCCGCGAGCTTTCCGGCGGGCAGCAGCAGCGGGCTTTCTTGGCGAGGTCGATCGCGCAGGAGGCGCATGTGTTGTTGCTCGATGAGCCTTTCACGGGTCTGGACAGGAATGCGGCACTGCTGTTGGGCGATCTTTTGGCAAAGCTGGCGGGAGAAGGTAGATTGATCATCGCCTCTCACCATGAGTTGAAATCGGCGCACGATCTCTTCGATGAGGTGTTGGTGCTGGATACGCAGCAGTTGGCCTTTGGCGCGGTGGGTGAAGTGCTGACGGATGAACTCGTGGCGAAGACTTTCGCGGTGCCGGTGTGAATGAATTGAAACGATGTTTGAGGAACTATTAAGCAGCCCCTTCTACCAACGCACGCTAGCGGCGGCGGCATTCATTGGCTTCACGAATGGATTCTTCAGTGGCTTTGTGGTGCTGCGGAGGAATGCGCTTTCGGTCTCGGCGCTGTCGCACACGATGCTGCCAGGTATTGCGTTGGGAATTTTGGTAACGGGTGTCTTAAGCCAGTGGAATGCGTTTTTTGGAGCGATGTTTGCGGCGCTGCTGGTGGGCATGGGGTCGGTTGCGGTGGCGCGTGGGAAACGCGTGGCGGAGGGGACTTCGCTGGCGGTGCTCTACACGGCTGCCTTCGCGGCGGGCGTGGCGATACTGCCGAAGCTCGAGACCCGCACGGAGCTGGAGCACTGGTTGTTTGGTGACATTCTCGCCGTGGGGAATACGGATCTATGGATCGTGTTTTCCATTGGCTCGCTGATTTTGCTTTCAACGAACCTGCTGATGCGGCCGTTGCTGCTGACCTTGTTCGAGCCAAATGTGGCGGCAGCTCAGGGAGTGCACGTGAGAGGTATGCAGTATGTGATCTTCGCAATGCTAGTGCTGGCCTTGGTTTCCTCGCTGCAAGCAGTGGGTTGTGTGCTTTCTGTGGGGCTGCTAGTGACTCCGGCGGCGACTGTTTCCCTGCTGACTGATAAGACTTCGGCACTATTCTGGGGTGGAGGGCTGATCGGTGGGATCGGCTCTGTAGTGGCTGTCCTCTTATCTAGCCCATTGGGAATTGCGCCGGGGCCGGCAATTGTGATTCTCTTGGGAATTCTGTTTATTTCCGCCTACCTTTTTAGTCCGAAGTACGGTTTGCTTGCGCGCTGAAATCAATTTTATCACAATAAATCCCACATGAACGACCTCCCCGAAGCACTCGCCTCCGCTGTAGAATCTGGACAACTCCTTGAATCTGCTCGTCAGAATATAGAACTATTGCTGGCCGGTGCTGCGACAGATCTTCCGATGAACTCGGTGAAAGAGTTGGTGGAGGCTGAGAATTTCTCGGAACTGAACGATCGATTCTTCAAGAAACTGGCCTTCGGGACAGGTGGTCTGCGTGGCCGGACGATCGGTCGTAAGGTGACTAATACCGAGCAAGGAGCCGGCGGCCCCAATGATAGGCCTGAATTCCCCTGCGTGGGAACGGCGACGATGAACTATTACAATGTCTCGCGTGCAGTGCGTGGACTGGTGGCTTATGTGCAGGGCTTCGTGGATGAAGGGAAAACTGCGACACTCGTGTTTGCACACGATACACGGCATTTCTCGAAAAACTTCGCGGATTTCTGTGCGAAGATCTGTGCGGATCTTGGCTGCAACGCCTATGTCTTTGAAGGGCCACGCTCGACTCCACAGCTTTCCTTCGCGGTGCGCCAGTTACGTGCTGACGCGGGTGTGGTGATTACGGCGAGCCACAATCCCTCGCATGACTGCGGTTTCAAAGCATATTTCAACGACGGTGGACAGATCGTGGAGCCCCATGCCACGGCGATCATCGATGAAGTAAACGCGATCACTAGCGAGCGTTATGATTACGCGGATGAACCAGGTGATGTGACGACTCTAGGTGAGGATTTTGATGCGGAGTATGTGGAGCTTCTGAAGACATTGGTGCTGCGTCCTGAGTTGCTTGAGAAATCACCAACCAAGATCGTTTTCACCAACCTTCACGGCACCGGTGGTCATATCAATGTGCCGATGCTTCGCGGACTTGGTTTTGATGTATTGACTGTGCCTGAGCAGGATATTCAAGACGGACGATTCCCTACCGTAGACTCGCCGAACCCAGAGAATGGGCCAGCGCTGAAGCTAGCCATCGACCTTGCGAATACCAGCGGGGCAGAAATCGTTGTCGGAACTGACCCTGATGCGGATCGGATGGGTGTTGCGGTGCGCAATAAGGAGGGAGAAATGGTTCTGCTTACCGGAAATCAGATCGGCTCGCTAATGGCGTGGTATCGCTTGAAGACCTGCTTTGATCTTGGCTGGTTGACTAATTCGAATCGCACACGTGGTGTGCTGGTGAAAACCTTTGTTACGACTGAACTGCAGACGTCGATTGCTGATGCCTTCGGTGTGTCGGTGGTAGATACCCTGACTGGATTTAAATACATCGCAGCGAAGCTGAAGAAGTATGAGGTCGCGATCCCCGCTGATAAGAGGGGTGACTATCGCTCGCTCACACAGGAGCAGACACGTGCGCTGCGTCTTGAGTTTTCGAGGTTCTTTGTTTTCGGAGGAGAGGAAAGCTACGGCTATCTCGGCTCTGATGCTGTTCGAGACAAGGATGCGAATGGCGCAACCTTGATGTTTGCAGAGGTTTCATCATATGCGAAATCCGAAGGTAAGACCTTAGTGGAACTACTGGATGAGATTTATTCTGAATACGGCTATTTCCTAGAGATCGGCAAGTCGCTGACAATGGAGGGAGCCGATGGTGCGGCGAAGATTCAGGCTCTGGCCGGTGACTATGCTTCGAACCCACCTGAAGAGGTCGATGGCTCGGAAGTGACCCGTTTTCGTGACTTCTCAGCGCAGGATATCTACGATCAAGAAGGCGACCTTTTGCCGAAAGAGAAGATGTTGTTCTTCGATCTCGCAGACGGTCGTTCGTTTGCCGTCAGGCCATCCGGCACAGAGCCGAAGATTAAGTATTACCTCTTCGGAAAATCCGATGTGAATGGTGATCTTGCGGCGGCGAAGACAAAGGTGAAGGATGGGCTTGCCGGGCTCTGGAGCTGGATCGAAAACGACGCCAAGGGGCGGGGGTAACCCGGGGCATCGCCCCTCTGGACTGCTACAGCTTGCTGTAGCTTTTTGGCAATGCAGCCCTGCTGCGAGCCGTGTGGTGGCTAGATTTTACCCGATCCTCCGCCGTGGACAGCAGGCTTTCTCACGGAAAGCGGCAGCAGGCTGCCGCAGTCCAAGGAGCCGAGGCTCGACAGATGGCATACTGAGATCTTACACAGGTTCATGGAAGAATTGCCCGATGAGGAGCAGACAGCGAAGGGTACTCGCGACTGGCCGCATGCGCCTCCGCATCGTCTCGGCTCTGCGGGAGTCTATTTTCTGACAGCACGAGCTGCCGAAGAACGGCATCTTCTAGCGGAGGACTCGATGAAGGATTGGTTTGAGGAAAAGCTCTTGCAGATCGGTGAGGAAAATGGGTGGAAAATGGAGGCTTGGGCTGTGCTTTCCAATCACTACCACTTCGTCGCCCATATCCCGCAGGGAGCGGATGGCGCGAAATCCATCCGCAAAGCCGTGACGAAACTCCACAGCCTTACCACCAAGGAACTTAATCGCAGGGAGGGTATCACGGGCAGGACACGTCTATGGAAAAACTTCAGAGAAACTCATCTGACGCATCAGGCGAGTTATCTTTCACGGCTCAATTATGTCCACCAGAACGCGTGTACACCACGGTCTTGTTGCAATAGCATCTGACTGGAAATGGTGTAGCGCTCTACGTTTTAAAAAGGAGGTCAGCACCGCATGGGTCAAAACCATCGCCAGTTTCCGCTACGATGAAATTGCCCGCAAAGACGGCGAGTGAGCCGGTGGGTGGCTAGATATTGATCTCGCCCCCCGGCGATCCCCTTCGGGCACGTCGCGAATAGCTCGTGTCCATCTTGCTCCGCTCGATTCCCGATCCTCCGCCGTGGACAGCAGGCTGTCTTCACGGAAAGCGGCAGCAGGCTGCCGCAGTCCAAAGGCATCGCCTGATCTTAGCCAAATCCCACGCTTTCCCGCATTTCCCTTTGCCATTGCGCCGTGGGTTGTGGAGGATTTACGCATGAGCGAATTCGATGCTTTTGAGATCAAGATGCGGGCTGCGGGAATGGGTGATGCACCGGTTGCTGTTTTTAAACGGAATTATGAAGCGCTGCTGCGCGATGAAACCGGGTTAATCCCGGAAGACAGCATCGAGCCATCGGGTGATTTACCGAAATCTGATTCGCTAGAAGCTGGCGACGGTAGTAAGCTGCTCGGCGAGGTTTGCGTATTGAAACTCAACGGCGGTCTTGGAACTGGCATGGGCTTGCAGGGGCCGAAGAGTCTGCTTTCCGTGAGGGAAGGGGTGAATTTCCTCGATCTGATGGTGCGGCAGACGCTTTCGCTGAGGGAGAAGAGCGCGCAAACTGTTCGCTTGCTACTGATGAACAGTTTTAGCACTAGCGAGGATACGCTTGGTCACCTCAAGCGTTACGAGGCGCAGGGACTTTCCTCCGCCGACGAGGTGGAAATGATGCAGAACATGGTGCCGAAGATCGACGCGGCGACCCTGAAACCTGCGGAATGGCAGGCCGATCCAGATCAAGAATGGTGCCCACCGGGTCACGGCGATCTTTACCCGGCTTTGGTCGGCAGTGGCTGGCTCGACAAGCTTTTGGCGGAAGGTGTGAAATACGCTTTCGTTTCCAATTCAGATAATCTCGGTGCAATCCTTGACCCATCGCTTCTGGCGTATTTCGCGGAGTCAGGTGCACCATTTATGATGGAAGTCACTCGCCGGACAGCGGCGGACAAGAAAGGTGGACACCTTGCAAAGCGTAAGAGCGATGGTCGTCTTCTACTTCGTGAAGTGGCGCAGTGCCCGGACGATGATCTCGATGAGTTCCAGAACATCGGCAAGCACCTCTACTTCAATACGAACAGCTTGTGGCTGAATCTTGAGAAGCTGAAAGCACAGCTCAACGCTGATAAAGGCGCTCTGCCGCTTCCAATGATCAAAAACAAGAAGACCGTGGATCCACGCGATTCATCTTCGACTCCGGTCTTCCAGTTGGAAATTGCCATGGGCTCGGCGATCGAGTGCTTCGAGGGTGCGCTCGCCGTAGAGGTGCCAAGGAGCCGTTTCGCTCCGGTGAAAACGACTGCGGATCTTCTCGCTCTGCGCTCAGATGCCTATGAGGTGTTAGAAGATGGTCAGGTGAGACTGCGTGCTGAGCGCAACGGAGTTCCTCCAAATATTTCCCTGTCTGGCGAATACAAACTGGTCGATGCACTGGAGCCGCTTGGCGTGCCTAGCCTGATTAAGTGCGATTCGCTTAAAGTCGATGGACTCATCGCTTTTGAAGATGGAGTCGTGATCGAGGGTGATGTCGCTTTTGAAAACACTGCTGCGGAGCGCAAAGTTATCGCTGCAGGAACTTATTCCAACGGGAGTTACTGAGTATGTGGAAGGGACGTTTTGCACAAGATACCTCGTCGCTCGTTGAGCAGTTTGGCGAATCGATTTCATACGACTGGAGGCTATACCCCCACGATGTGGACGGATCAATCGCTCACGCTCGTGCGCAGAAAAACGCGGGTCTGCTGACGGAAGATGAATTTTCTCTGATCGAAAAAGGTCTTCGTGAAATCGAAGCGGATATCAAAGAAGGTAAGTTCGAGTTCCGGACTTCACTGGAGGATATCCACATGAATATTGAGGCGGAACTGACCAAGCGCATCGGTGCAGTGGGTGGGAAACTACACACAGCACGCTCGCGTAACGATCAGGTCGCGACCGATACACGACTGTATTGCAGGACACAGATCGATGAGCTGAACGCGGCCATTTCTGCTTTGCAGAAGACTCTGGTTGATCAGGCCTCGAAGTATGCGGGTGCAGTTATGCCCGGATACACGCACCTTCAGCGCGGTCAGCCGGTGACGGTTGGGCACCATTTGCTCGCCTATGTGGAGATGTTGCAGCGTGATAAGGGAAGGCTCAACGATTGTCGTAGGAGGCTGAATGTTTCGCCGTTAGGTTCTGGTGCGCTAGCTGGTTCAACGATCAATCTCGACCGTGAAGCCATCGCTGACGAACTTGGATTCGATAGCGTGACGCGTAATTCGATGGATGCGATTGCGGATCGTGATTACATTGCTGAGCTACTGTTCATCATTTCACTCTGCGGTGTTCATCTTTCACGTCTCAGCGAGGATCTCATCCTCTGGTGCAGTAGCGAATTTGGTTTCGTGACGCTCTCTGATGCGCACACGACAGGTTCGTCCTTGATGCCTCAAAAGAAGAATCCGGATGTTTGCGAGATCACTCGTGGCAAGACCGGGCGCTTGGTGGGTAATTTGATGAATCTTCTCGTTGCTGTGAAAGGGCTGCCGATCACTTATAACCGTGACCTTCAGGAGGATAAGCCGCCTCTGTTTGACTCTGTGGATACCATCCTGTTGGTGCTTGCCGTGAATACGGAAATGATCGCTGCGATGGAGATGCGTGAGGACAAGTGTCTTGCTGCTGCTTCAGACCCGATGCTTCTGGCTACTGATCTCGCTGATGCTTTGGTGAAAAGCGGAGTGCCTTTCCGCTCGGCGCATGAGCTCGTGGGCAAAGCCGTTGGCGAATCTGTGAAAACGGGTGTACCTCTCGATGAGATGGATCTGGCTGCCATCGATCCCGCATACACCGAGGAGATGAAGTCGGTGTTTTCACTCGGCACGGCATTGGCTGCACGGACGAATCCCGGTGCTCCTTCCGTGGAGAATGTGAAGCGTGAGGTCGAAAGGTGGCGCGCATGCCTGTAATTTTTCCTCCCTACGATATCTGGATTTGGCTCATTCCTGCGGTGATGATCGGAGCCTGTATCGGCTCATTCCTCAACGTGGTGATCTACCGGCTGCCGCTCGGCATGTCGGTGAATAAGCCGAGTCGTTCTTTCTGCCCGCTCTGCAAAAATCAGCTAACCTTGTTGCAGAATCTGCCCATTGTTAGCTGGATTTTCCTGCGCGGGAAATGCGGGCACTGCAAGGCGCCGATCCCTTTCCGTTACATTCTCGTAGAGATCGTCACTGCTGCTCTCTTTGGCGCGGTTTGGTGGGTTTTCTCAGGGGCGCCAGAAGTAGTTATCTTCCTTTGGGTGCTAATGGCGATATTGGTCGCGATCACATGGATCGATGCTGAGCATTTGGTCATCCCGACGAACCTGACATGGGGTGGGTCTGCGATAGGTCTTGGAGCTTGTTTTGCGTGGCCGCAGATCTCAGCGATGGCTGGGTTTAACGAGACAAGGCTTCATGGCTTTTATGATGGAGCACTTGGCTGGGCGTTTGGTTTTGCAGGTTTGTGGGTTGTGGTAGAGCTGGGTAAGAAGGCTTTTGGTAAAAAGGAGATGAAGTTCGATAAAGAGGTGGAATGGCATCTTAAGGAGCCCGAGGGTGACGATGATCCAATGCTCTTTGTGATCGATGATGAGCCGATTCCTTGGTGGGATATTTTTTCGCGGGAGAGTGATCGACTCTTAGTGGACGCTACGGAAGTTGTCTTAGACGGTGAAGAGACGGGTGAAGGCCAGCTCGTGATACACTCGACTGGTATTGAGCTTGCGGATGGCCGTGCTTTTGAACTCGAGAAGATGGTCTCCTTAAGCGGAAGGGCGAGGGGAGCTGTCGTGCCACGCGAGGCGATGGGAATGGGGGACGTCCATCTATTGGGTATGCTCGGTGCTTTCTTTGGCGCTAGCGGCGTATTCTTTTCACTCTTTGCCGCTTCGCTCTTTGCTATCGTTGCTGCATTGATTGGGCGTATTGGATTTGGAAAGCAGTTACCTTTCGGCCCCTTCCTCGCGATGGGCGGAGTGGCTTGGATGTTCGGTGGCTGGAGAATTTGGCAGTGGTATATGAGCTTCGTAGGATTCTGATGAAATTATTGGCATTTGCAAAATCCAAGGATGACTTCGGTTTCTCGGAAAAAGAAATCGAGGTTTCTCCGGCTGAGACCCCGAAACAAGTAGTGGCACGAATCGCACCTGAAATGGATATTTCCGGGATACGAGTGGCATTAGATTGTGAATTTGCCGATTGGGACTCTCCCGTAGGTGACGCAAAGGAAATGGCATTTCTGCCTCCGGTATCAGGTGGATAAAATCACGATGAAAATATCTATTTTATTCACTGCGGAGAATATCGTGATTCCAGAGCTTACGCTGGGCTCTCGTGAGATTGGAGCATTGGTAGAATTCCAAGGCTTGGTCAGGGAGATGGAAGGCGAGGAGGCGTTGGAAGGGCTTTTTTACGAAGCATATCCGGAGATGGCTGAGAATGTCTTACGTAATCATCTAGAGGAACTGGGTGAGCTACACGGCTGTGAATCTGTAGAATTCATCCATCGGACTGGTTGGGTGCCCGTGGGCGAGGCATCACTGTATATTCGAGTTCTCAGCGCTCATCGCGGTGAAGGTCTAAGATTCCTTGCTGATTCGATCGACCGTCTGAAACAGGACGTGCCGATTTGGAAACGGACGGAACGACCCGATCAGTGAGGGACGGGCGTGGTTCCGCCCTTTGCGCGAAGCTTGAGGTTCAGTAGCTCGACGCCTAGCGAGAAGGCCATGGCGAAGTAGATGTAACCTTTAGGAATCTCAAAGTGGAAACCTTCAGCAATCAGAGCGGTGCCGATGAGGATGAGGAAAGAGAGGGCGAGCATTTTCACCGAAGGGTGTTTCGAAACGAAGTCCCCGATCCTGCTGGCAGCAATCATCATGACGCCGATGGAGATGACTACGGCGAGCATCATCACAGAGAGGTGATCTGCCATGCCTGCGGCGGTGATGACAGAATCGAGGGAGAAGACGATATCGATAATGGCGATCTGCGCCATGATAGCTCCGAAGGTCGCGGCCTTG
The DNA here is from genome assembly GCA_051252155.1 of Luteolibacter sp. Classification (GTDB taxonomy): domain Bacteria; phylum Verrucomicrobiota; class Verrucomicrobiia; order Verrucomicrobiales; family Akkermansiaceae; genus Luteolibacter. Next base: position 280,581 of record JBPOGB010000001.1, read on the forward strand.
ACCGAGGTGTTGCTTTCTTCGTGGCCTTCGAGCTTGTGGTGAATTTCTTTGGTCGCTTTCCATATGAGGAAAAAGCCGCCGGCGAGCATGATGAGGCCTTTCCCGCTTATGCCGAGCTGTCCTCCGTGTTCTGCTGCATAAGGCATCATTTTCCACAGCACTGGATGAACCGATATGGAGAAGAGGTTGGTCGTAAGGCTCATCATCCAGGAGATGGTGGCCAGTAGGCAGAGGCGAGCGACCATCGCGAGTGCGAGACCGATAAAGCGACCCTTCTTGCGCTGCTCCTCAGGTAGGCGATCAACAAGGATCGAGATGAAGACGATGTTATCGATGCCGAGGACGATCTCTAACAGAGTGAGCGTGAAAAGAGCAGCCCATGCATCGGGCTGGGAAAACCAGGAGAAATCGAACATGTTGCTATGGGTTAAGACTCAATTGGAGGAAGTCGCTTTTCGAGAGCTTTGATGCGATCCAGCATCTTCGGCAGTCTACGAACGTGCGCTTTGATTTTGGTATCCTCTTTCATGGGGATGGCGGGTTTGCCAGCGTAGACCATTCCTCCTTCGAGACTCGTCGTTGCACCGGCTCGGGATGCTAGGATGGATTTCGCCCCGATGGTGATGTGCCCTGCGACACCGGATTGCGCGGCGATGGTGACGTAGTCCTTGATGATTGCGCTTCCTGCGATGCCTACCTGGGAGACGATGAGGCAGTGCTTTCCGATGATGGCGTTGTGACCGATCTGGACGAGGTTATCGATTTTGGTGCCTTCTCCGATGACAGTTTTACCGAAGCGTGCACGGTCGATGGTGGAGTTCGCTCCGATTTCGACATCGTTTCCAATCTCGACGATGCCGACCTGATCAATTTTGACATGGCGACCATCGACAAGCTCGTATCCATATCCATCTGAGCCGATGGTAGCGCCTGGCTGGATGATGACGCGATCACCGAGAATACAGCGCTCGCGGATCGTTACATTTGAACCGATTTGGCAGTCGTTTCCTATGACGACATCCTGCTGGATGACGGCATTTGCAGAAACCGTTGTGCCATCGCCAATGACGGCGCCATCGAGTATGGAGGCTCCGGGGCCAACTGAGGATTTCTCAGGATCAACCTTCGCGGTAGGTGAGACGAAAGCAGAAGGATGGATACCGGACTCGAATTTTAGTCCTTGAGCTGCAAAATGGCTGACGACCGCAGAGAATGCTAAGGTTGGATTGCCGACAGCAATCAGTGCCGGGTTGCCGTCGGGAAAGTCGTGTCCCTTTGGGACGATGACTGCGCCTGCACGTGTGGCTAGGAACTGAGGGACGTATTTCTCGTTACCGAGGAAGCTGATGTCGCTCGATTCCGCTGCATCCAAAGATGCCATGCCGGTAAAGAGAGAACTCGCCTCACCGCGGATGATCGTGCCATCGATGCGGTCGGCGAGTTCTGAAAGACTTAGGCTGATTGCCAAAGTGATAGGAGGCTGAGGATTACTCTACTGGAGCCGGCTCTTCAACGGCTGCCTCTTCCGTGACTTCCTCTTCGGAAGTTTCGGATTCAGCAGGGGCGTCCTTGTTGAGATCCTTGAGGAGACCTGCTGTGACGTCAGTTGCGTCCTTGGTGTAGAGGAGGAAAGGAACCTGTGAGGTGCTGAGGCCGGATTTGTCGAAAACGTAGTCGTAGTCGTCGGTCTTGGCCTGTTCTTCGACAAGTTTGCGGATTTCCTCGAGAATGCCTTTCATGCGCTGAACCATTTTCTCGTTGAGAGCTTGGTTACGGCGTTGGAGGAACTCGCGGCGCTCGCGGTCGAGGGCGATACCTTCTTGTTGTTGCATCTGCCAGTCCTTGAAGAGCTCCTGCTTCTTGGAGTCGTTGATGGCTGGGTCTTCGATCTGCTTCTTGAGGTTGCCGAGGTTGGTTTCCAGTTCACGGATACGGGCGAGGCGCTCATTGTTGTCCTTCTGGATACGTGCGCGTTCGACGTTGATTTGTTTTTGGGCTTCAGCGGTGCGGTAGTACTGCTTGAAAAGCTCCTGCATGTCTACGGTGGCGATTTTGAGCTTGGCGTCCTGCGCTACGGCAGTTGTGAGAAGCGAAGCGGCGAGCGCCACACTGAAAAAACGTCGGAATAAAGTCATTGTGATAAGAGTTTCGAATGGTTGGGGGCGAAGAATGTAACCAAAAGTCCGTGCCGTCAACGCACAACCTTCAGTCTCCTTGCTGCACGCAAAGCGAGGCCAAAGCGGGTATTTGTTTTGCCGAGTGCGGATTCCCGGGTTTTGCTGCCGTCAGCCACAGTTTATGGAATTTCTCGAACGCAAAGATATCTGGATTTCGCCCTATCGCCTCAAGTCTAGGGGGTTTCTTAATTCGGTCTCAGCTCGCCGTGAGTTTGCCGGAGTATTGATCAGAGTGGGGGATGGGTATGGCTGCATACATCCTTGGCCAGAATTGGGGGATCCGTCTCTCGATAAATGCCTAGAAGATCTCAAGGGCAGGCGTTTTTGGCCGATTGTGAGGAGGGCAATGCGTTGTGCTGAGTTTGACAATGCGGCACGGACAGCTGAGGAATCATTGTTTGAAGAAATGGAAGTGCCTGTGAGTCATGCGACTTTGGTGAAGGCAGACGCCGCGGAAGTGGCTGCGGCGGTAGAAGCCGGATTCTCGGTGGTGAAGATGAAAGGGGGTCGTAATGTAGGCGCTGAAGTAGAATTCCTGAAGGAAATGGCGGTTCAGCATCCGAAGCTAAAATGGAGATTGGATTTTAATGAGTCGCTCGATCCAGAGGCAGCAGAGGGTTTTCTTGATGCATTAGGCGAGCCTGTGAGGAGAAATATTGATTTCCTTGAGGATATCACGGCATTTTCTGAGACCACATGGGCGGGCTTGTGGAAGAAATATCGTGTGCCACTGGCGGTGGATATGGAGGCGGGGCCACACCGCAAGGCGGCGCAGGTGACCGTGATTAAGCCAGCAGTGGACGAGCCATTTCTATTAGGTGAGGCAGCGGCGATGAATTCTCAGAGGGTGGTATTAACCAGTTACATGGATCATCCGCTGGGGCAGGCCTTTGCTGCATGGGAGGCGGCGCGGCTTGAAATTTTGTTTCCAGGGCTAGTGGGGATCTGCGGTCTACAGACACATCATCTTTTTGATAAAGATGCTTTTGTAGAAAGGTTGGGTGACTGGAAACCTAACTTTAAATTGCCCGGCGGAACTGGGCTGGGCTTTGACGATGAGTTGGCCGAGCTGACTTGGGTAAAACTTTAACTTTCAACTCTCAAACTTCAATACGAGGCTCTGCATGGTGTTTGATATCGACCAAATCACTTGCGCAGAATTCTGGGAAGATCCCGGTATTTTTGTAGCGGGTGAGTGGGATGGTGAGATGCCTGACTTTAGTGTGCTGGGAGGTTGTGTGATGTTTCGCACTTCTGGGACGACGGGTGAGGGGAAGTGGGTGGTGCTTGGGAAGCAGGCGTTGTTGGCTTCTGCGCGTGCGGTGAATGAGTGGTTGGATGTCGATGGTCGGTCGGTATGGGGCTTGGCGCTGCCGCTGAATCATGTCGGCGGCTTCGGGGTTGTTGCTCGGTCGTATGCGGCAGGCTGTGGCTTGGAAGTGTTTTCTGGGAAATGGAATGCAGAGGCGTTCGCTCAGTGGATTTTAAGGGCGGGAGTGACCCATACATCTCTTGTGCCTACTCAGGTGCATGATCTGGTGAAAAGTGCGCTCGTGGCACCTGATTGTATTTCTGCGATCGTGGTAGGGGGAGGGAGGTTGGAGGAAAGCCTTGGGCAAGCGGCACGGGATCTTGGCTGGCCGGTTTTAGCGAGTTATGGAATGACCGAAGCGTGCTCCCAGATCGCGACACAGAGGCTATCATCATTAGAAAAGCCATTCGCTGAAGCAGGTATGGAGTTGCTGCCAATTTGGGAAGCCGAAGTTAACCCTGACGGACTGCTTTCGATCACAGGTGAAGCCTTGTTTTCCGGAACGATCACTAAGGATGGCTTTTTACGTAGACCGCCTGGGGCTTATGTTGCGAATGATCGTGTGCGGCTAGAGGGGCGGGTTTTGATCCCAGAGGGTCGTGCTGACTCACTCATTAAGGTGATGGGTGAACTCGTAGATATTGAGGCTGTGGAGCGGGAGTTTATCCGCCTTGCGGGGGATCGTCTTGATCCGGAAAAATTCGCGGTTGCCGCCCTACCCGATGAGCGGCGTGGGCATGTGCTCGTCGCCGCTTTTGAGGGTGAACTGGGTTCTGCCGAGCCAGCCTACCGTGAGTATCAGGAAAGCGCCGGAGGGCTGGTTAGATTCGACCGATGGATCGAGTTGGAGGCTTTCCCAAAAACGAATCTCGGCAAGCTGCGAAGGGGAGCGCTAGCGGGAAATTGCGTGAGAAAAATTTTTAAAGAGGATGAATCTATCTAGCTACCACTGAAAACGTTCCTGAAAACTATTGGGTAGGTCTATTGCTGAAAGCTTAAGTATGCCTCCAGTGTGCCTTACTTGAAGCCCGTTATCGGTGACTCGAAGTATGACGACGCCTTCCAGCATCCTACCGCTCTTTAAATAAAGGCTGCCGAGTTTTTCACCGACTGCTTTTCGACGCATTTGAGTGAGGTTATCTTTACGGAATGCCTCAAACTTTGAGGAGAGTTTAGGTAACTCCGACTTAAGAGTATTTCGCTCTTCATCAAGAAATTGAATCTGAGTGTTTAAGGTCGTTTGGGCGGAGCGTTCTCTAATTAGCCCGGAAGACAATGTGTTAGCTCGTTTAGTCTTAGAGTTTAATCGTTCTTCAAGAAAACGAAGTTCAAGTTGGAGGTTCAGAACTACCTTCTCACTTTCCTTGATTTTTTTTACCAGGGCATTATTTCCTTCAAATACTCCGATTTGTTTTCGGGATATACCTGAGAGAATAACTCCGGCTAAAATGAGTCCAAGAAGACAGCCGGAGAACCAGAGGGTATTACTGATATTCTCCGGAAACATCAGAGTGATGATTCTAATCGAGCGATCTCTCGCTGAACATTTAGCAGTTCAGTACGCTTAATTGCCAAATCACCGCGATATTGGTTAGACTTGTTAAGATGCCTTTTGCCAGAAGCGCGAGCGGCATCTGCTGCGCGCTCGGCACTCTCGATATCTGACTGAATTTGCACAATTTCGCCCTCGATTTGAGTGACTCTAGCTTTACCACGCGAAATGAGCTCGATAGTCTTTTTTCTGTCTTCTTCGGCTTTAATCATCCGCTGCTTTTCCGCTTCTTCAGCGGCGGCTTCATGTGCGGCATTTACCTGTTTGTTATGCTTCTGTCTAACTTCTTTCTCTCGCTTGTTTTCTGCTAGCATCTGCTCTTCATCGAATTGAAAATGATCCTGCATCTTAAGCGGCAGTTCTCTAAAAGGAATGCGCTTAAATCCGTCCCTGTGCCGAATCTCGATGCCGATGGCGGTGACCTTGCGTATTTCAACATTTATGTAAGTAGTACCGTCGAGAGCCTTGAGCTCAGCTATCTTATCACCCTTTGCTTTAGAGCGGACGTAGGTACGGTATTCGTTCTTGTAGTCCTCCCATTCGGGATGGATTTCTTCGATTTCACTGGTTATTTCAGAGATTTCACTCTCTCGCAATTTTACACGGTCAGTGATCAATTTGCTTTTGATAATGTTAGCAGAAAGTTCGCGAGCAATATCTTGAAGTCCAGGAGCTGTTGCTAGTTTGGCTTCTCCTGCTTCTATTTTAGTTTGGTATTCCGCTATTTTATTCGTGTTTTCACGAATGACGGCTTCAATGGATTTTTTGCTGCTACCTCCCTGATCGAAAGATAAAGTGAAAAGTGTGCCGAAACCGACGAGAACGATAAGGGCAAGTAATAGTCCGATAAGGCCGGGGCCTTTGGCGCTGCCCATGAGATCTGAAAAAGACATAAAAATGAATTAGGAATGAGTAAGAGAACAGGTTGGCGGGTCAACTATTTGACAGCGTATTTACGGCGATAATCTTCGTATTCCTTCTTAATACGGTCGCGTTCGATTTCTAGCGAAGATACCTCCGTCGCGAGCTTCTTCCGCTTAGCTTCGAGTAGTTCGGTTTGCTTCTTTGATAAAGCAAGTTCTTTGGATTTATCAGAGGGAAGGCTTTTCAGCTGTTCTTGAACGAGAGCAAGATCGCCTTTGAGTTTGGCAATTTTGGCTTCTTGCTCACCGCGTTTTTTTACGAGCTCGGGATCATCTCCGCAGGAAGCGAGGAAGAACGAAGTGACAGCGATGAGGGGTAGACGAATGAAGGATGTCATGAATAATTAAGAATAGGAAAATAAGTTATCTGGTTCCGTATATAATGGTGTTGCATATTGGCGGCTGGATATAGGCGCCGGTCTGATAGGTGGAGGGCTTGATATATCTTATTGAGGTGGATACTCGGTTGGGTGTGTAGTAGCGGTAAATAGTAGATCTACGGGATACCGAGTAATAAGAAGATCTCCGTGACACAGGTCTGGTATCACCGAGTTTACTGTAGGATGAGGATATATGGTTCGTATTAGCTGCAGTTAACGCCGAAATTCGAGCAGTGAGCAGGCGTTGCTCAGCACGTTTTTCCTCTTCACGTTTCCGGGTTTTAGCTGCAGCAAGTTTCTCTGCTTCTATAGCTGCCATGCCTTTCTGGATCCATTTTTCGTAGGCGATGCGTTGCTTGTATTCAGCTATTATGGCATCTTGTGCGAATTCTTCCTCCAATCCAAAAAAGGCATGCCCATCGGCATCAAGGTCGTTAAAGCGAAGGCGAGCCGTGCCATCTGAGTGACGGATAGCTACTCCACTGTCGTCTATCGCAGTGACGAGAACATTTGTGTATACCTTACCGTATCCAACTCCAAATTCTTGGAACGATGTTCCTGATACCGATGCCCGTTTTTCAATGAGAACCCTCCGTCTGAAAGTGTCCCAGCCATCGGATAGCTCAACGAGCTCTTTTTCCAGAGAGTTCTTTCGATATACTAACTGGGAAATTTCCGACTCGATGGTGGCAGTGTTGGTAACAATATCTACTGTTTCAGCATTTACTGTCTCAGTAGTCACCTGTGTCTTTTTAGCACGAAATTGCTCAAGTTCGAGGCGCTTAGTGAGTTCGATGATGGTCTTTTCGTTTTCCCACCATACGCCATCATTCCCTTTCTCCGAACAGGAGAGGCAGAGTGCCGAGAGAGCAATGACTGGAAATGATTTCACTAGGGACGTTTCTAGTACATCGAAATATCAAATGCGAGTGTAAAGGTTGTATTAATATTATAAATTCGATGTTTGCAGTGCGATTTGACCTTAATCGCTCTTTGGCCGTCATCCGCCGGGGCAGCTAGCGTACGGTATTGAAGGCAAGGGCAATAAGGGCTGGGGAGGTTGAGCGCCGTTTGGAAGGTGCATCGCGCAGGAGAAAATGGCACCCGGTGCCAAGCAATAGCAGAGCTGGAGTGGCTGGGTAGTATGACTAACTCGTGGGTGTTGTGATTCGGAAGGATCGGTGCCTGCAATGAACTCGGAGAGGTTGTTAGATCCGTGGCCATTAAGATCCAGAGTTTCGTCCTTCGCTGAGTTCGGATCGAGACCGTACTGAATCTCGTAAGCATTGGGAAATGCATCCGCATCGTTGTTTGCCACCCGTGGTTAGAGGATGGAGGTGTCTGTGGTGCGGTATTCGTCGAGGACACCGAGGACACCGCTTCCAGTTTGAGCGGTGAGTTCGCTCCGAATCGTGCTGGTGTCGGCGAATGCGGAGATGAGGTTGTCGTTTTCGCCAAGATGGACGCTCATACGGAACAGTTGCTTTGAGACGCCCATGTTGATGCCTTCTGGATTGGGGATGAGTCTGTCAAAGGAATCATAGGAGATGTCACTGCCGTCGCCGCTTTTGAGGGTGAACTGGGTTCTGCCGAGCCAGCCTACTGTGAGTATCAGGAAAGCGCCGGAGGGCTGGTTAGATTCGACCGATGGATCGAGCTGGCGGCTTTCCCAAAAACGAATCTCGGCAAGCTGCGCAGGGCTGAGCTTGCCGAATCTTGTGCCGAGATATTCCAAGCAGGAAGCTGATCAAATCAGATTCCCTCGAGATGGTGGTTGCGCTGCCACTGCATGACCTGAAATTTTGCTGTGCTACAAATCTCTTCCTCGCTTCTTTTACGCCCTTCTTGTTCTATTTGACCTTCTTTTCCGGTTTCATTTTCGCAGCTGGATCATACTTTGGATTCTTTTCTGTCGGTATCGGAGCGCTTGTAGCCTTGTGCCAGTCAGTGATTTCTTTCACCAGTTCATCACGGATTTCTGTTTTTTCATTTGCGAGGTTCTTGTGCTCGCCTTGATCCTTTGCCAGATTGTAGAGCTCTACTGCATTGTTGGTTGCTATATGATCTGTGCCGCCATCGAGCACCCATTCCTCTAAATAGAGATGAAGTTTCCATTTCCCTTTGCGCACTACGGTGACTGGACGTGTGCGGAAAATTTTATCGCGGCCTCTGGTCACAGGCTTATCTAGATACCCGGGCATATGCCAAAAGATGGACTTTCGCTTGAGTTCACCAGATTGCTTTAGCAGAGGTACGAGACTTTCACCGTCGATGACTTTCTCTGTTTTAGCCCCAGCTAGATCTAGAAATGTTGGCATGAAATCGACCTGCGTCACAGGAGTGCTGTTCTGACTACCTGGCTTGATCACGCCTGGCCACACTGCGATCATTGGCTCACGAATCCCACCTTCGTAGTAGCTTCCTTTATTCCCACGAAGTGGCTCCTGAGATTTTGCTCCGCCATTATCACTGGTAAAGATCACGAGAGTATTCTCCTCTATTCCGAGTTCCTTGATCTTCGCAAACACTCTACCGACACTCTCATCCAGATCGTAAATACAGCCCTTGTAGAGGCTATTGATTTTTTCCTGAGTAGACTTTCGCGCTTGGTGAGGTCCATGCGGAGCGTGGTGAGCTAGATAGACAAAGAAGGGCCTATCCGTATTCGCCTCCATAAAATCACAGGCTTGCTTAGACAGATCAAAGACGCCTTTCGGGTCGCTCTCTGGTCCTTTGTGATTTCCTTTTGCTCCTTCAGGTAGTTCACCTTCACCGTAGCTATCGTAAGTCACATCGAACCCTTGCTTGCTCGGGAGCGCACCACCACCACCTGGGGTATTTTCGCCGCCTTCCGAATAAAGATGCCATTTGCCAAAATGCCCAGTCGCGTAGCCAGCCGCCTTTAGCATATCAGCGATCGTTTCATCATCATCCATCAGCCCATCCCTATTTTGAATAGGAATCAAACGCATCTGATTCTTCGGCCCACGGCTAGTACTTTGCACGGCAAAGACATGGTGCCTCGGATTATAGTTCCCTGACAAAAGACACGCTCTCGCTGGCTGGCAGTTCGCCGCATTGCTATACGCATCTGTGAATACCATCCCTTGCTTTGTGAGCTTATCCAGGTGGGGAGTCTTGTAATCACCATCAGACTGATAACCCACATCCTTCCAGCCTAGGTCATCTGCATAAATGAGCACGATGTTAGGTTGTCCTGAATCAGCTGCCTGCACGAGACAACTGCCTAAAAGAGCGACGAAGAGTAATAAGTAAATTTTCATGATCCAAACGTTTATCGTGACAACTCGGCATCCAGCTCCTGGCAACGTGAGCGATACGTCTTCAATACCGTGGAGTGCTCTGGATCACTCGGTTTCGACACCATACCACCCAAGCTAGACTGATGCGGAAGATTTAAATTAATCCATGCACAGAATGGCTTATCCGGGTCACGTGGCTCCAGCTGATTCTTGAGTGAATTATCTACATTTTCATAGAAATAGGCGTAATCATTACCCGGTTTCAAATACGCATGGAATGCCTCAAAAAGCCCCTCAGTCTGCGACTGGTTTTTCAAGTTACTGAAGACCTTGTGCTTTTTCGCTGGATGGAAACCGAGATGCCCTTCGCCATAGTAACAAAAATCAAAATTTTCCCTCAGCGGCGAATTTCCGCGATCAACCATCTTCGTGTGATGCTTACCAACAATAGCGGTCGAGTAGCCCACCTGCTTGAGCTGCATCAGGAAACTGTTGTCAAACGCCTCTTGGGAGACCTGGTCGTCGGCAAGGATGAAGGTGACGTTCGGCTGGTCTGCCACTGAGCTAAAGGCAGGCGCCTTGCCAGCCAACAGGCTGATCAGCAATAGGGATAAATGTTTTTTCATCGGAAATGCTTTATGCCGTGAGACTGGCATGAGGGTGGGTGGCTAGAAACTAAACTCCAAGGTCACGTCTTCCTGGCCGCGCCACACTTTGGCCGTATGCTTGCCTTTACCTAGTTTGCCCATGGCACGCTCGAACTCGCGAGCACTTGGAGTTGATTTGCGATCAATCACCAGCACGACATCGCCGCTCTTGAAACCGAAGCCTGCAAGTTTGCTACCAGCTGGCACATCGATCAGATAACTACCGATCGCCTGCTGCATACCCGTGGCACTGAGGTCAGCCAATGTCCTTAGCGAACGGACGGTTGTGCCAAGCACTTTTGCATCTTTGGGCGCTCTATAAACGTTGCTGGCAATTTTCTCTGGCAGACGGAATGGCGGCGTTTCAGTCAGCGCTTTCAGGCGTTTGGAAGTCACTCCGAAATCAGTCATCGGGAAATTTTCAAATCCGACTTTCAATGCGGGTGAATCGGCAGCCACTGAAAAGTCTCCCGCCTTTGGCGCCACGAATTGTGCGTCGCCATATAAGCTATGCGCATCGTCTAAAGTCTCTTTCTGCAGCGCGATGGCAGGCTCTACTTTCTTGGCCGCCGGATTATGCACGAAGGTGTAATCGCGGATGCCGCCCCACAGTGTCGGATTTGACGCCGAATAGATCGTCTTGCCCGATACGATATTGTGCTCGAACACATCGAAGGTGGGTTTCGGATAAGGCACATTGCAAGTGTATCCACCCATCACCACGTTGTTGGTCACGATGCGCTTGTAGCCTTCTCGTGTCTTCAGCCCTCCGCTCAAGCAGAGGTTGCCATAGATCTCATAATTCGAGGAACCATCGTCCAGATCGATGTCCCAACCGTGGTCGCAGTGCATCCGGTTGTGGCGAAGAATCGTGGGTTGATACGCATCCCAGAAAGGGGACTCTGGATATTTATCCACGTAGTAGCTGATCAGCGACTTGCCGGTTTCGTCCAGCTCATTGGGCCCTGCCGGCATCGCGCTATGCCAGATGCGGTCGCGCCCCCAGCTATTGAACGCACCATGGTCGTGCGTTTCCAGAACAGTCTCGAAGCAATCATTCCACTCGATCACATGGCCGCCCCAGGTGCCGTCGCAGATGTTGATCGCGGCACGCGGCGTATGACTGATCGTATTGTGTCGCACGGTAATCCGGGAGGACATCGAGAGATTGACACCCGCAGCCTGCTTTTCAAAACGACCACAGAGCGTCATCAAATTATCTTCAACCAAACCATCGGCGGGATAGTCATCCGTCTTCGGCCCCACCTCTGTATCAATTTTATCGAGCGGCCGAGCAGAGGAATTGAAACTGAACGCGGGATCGCGCACGGCGGCAAATGAGCCGACAAAGACCACATCCGACGCGCCATTTTCGCGAAAAATATTTCCACGAACCACCGTGCCACGGTTGTAGCTATCCACTAACACCGCATTGCCTCCGAGCTCTTCAAACGAGCAACCCTCGATCTCAATGGCTTCAGTGCCACGCAAATGAACGGCAGCTCCACGATAGATCGTCCAGTCGCTACGCAACAGCGGCTCGATGGTTTCCATAAAAGTCCGCGCAGTGCCTCGAAGCTGAAGCCCTTGCAGGCGAATATGTTTCACGGGCTCAGTGGTCTCGTAGTTCTTCACCTGCGTCACTTTCAAGCCATTGCCGCCGTCCTTGATCTCCATGGTCGCGACCGGTTCGACATGTGCACCATAGAATTCCACCAGGTGCTTGATTTGCAAAACCGCCTCAAACCGGGCCGATGCCATATCGACACCCGCAGCTGGTTTGTAATATAGCCAGCCACCCTTGGTATCGTGATACCACTCGCCCGGCGCATCGAGTTCTTCGAAAACATTCTCGATCATGCGGTAAGAAGGATGGGCAGGTCGATAGCGGTTGTTTTGCCAACCACCTTCAAAAGATAACTCACCTTTAGCGTCCTTTCCCAAGACTTTGTAGTGCTGACTGCCCCAAAGTCCACCGTGCATGCCATGCATAAAGGCGCCCGTGGGGTCGGCCCACTCTTTGGCTTTGCTGGCATCCCATGCATCCGGCGTGCAACCATCGTAGGGAGCATTACCTGCTTTGCCGCCTTCGTGCTTTTGATTGGGGCCCAACACATAGCCTGCTCCGAGATCTGGATAGCGCGCCAAAATCTGGCGACTATCATTCACGATCAGTTGGTCGATCGCATCCATCTCGCCGACCTGCGTGCGGTAAATGCCATCCTGCCACAGCTGCCACTCACTTGTAATGGTTTGCGCGCCGGTCAATACGACCTCCGCCCCGTCCGCAGCGCGATAAGTCACCGGATGTGCCTCACTGCCACTATCGGCAGGTGTGAAGGTGATCGCTTCGTTTAAGCGATACACGCCAGCTGCGATCAATACGTTGCAGGACTCCGTCCCGAGCTTCCCACTGTCGCGCAGCAAATCACGTGCGGCCGCAATGGTGGCCACCGGCTGTTCTTTTGTGCCTGTCTGACTGTCATTCCCGGCTGGGCTGACATAAACATCCAATGCATGGACGGTGCACGAAGCCGCCAACAGGCCAGCTATGGTAAAAAAGGTTTTATTCATAAGATTTTATTCAGAAAAAGTTAGCGTGATTTTATCGAGTTGAGGTTTGGAATCATTATCCGTGGTATCACTGACCTTCACTTCGAACTGGAAGCCGTATCCCTCAGGCAGACTGGACAGATCCAACTGTGCAGGAGTCTTGGCCACTTGTTTGGCAAAACCGGCGATACCGGCATACGTTTCATTCACTTCTTGCCAGTCCGTCCATTCATCGACGGCGCCGTCCTTATCGGTATCCACCCCCACACGGACGGTGACGCCTTTCACCCATGGGCCCGGGCTTACGAAATCTTCATTCGTCTGAGTCGCTAGATAGAATTGTCCCTCCGCGAACATGATGTCCGGATCCGGGTGGCCTTTTCCGACATTGCCACAGAAGGTGAATTGCTCATTGATATCGGAAGAGGTAAACCAAGCGACACTCATGGCATTCTTATCGCCATGAGCCGTGGCGGGGTCGAAATCACCGAAGAGATAGTACTGACCACCGATAGAAATGGCCGCCCAATCACCATAAGCGTTCTGCGCCGGCTCGTGGATTTCGTATTCTGCAAACGCACGAACATCACCCTTTTTGAGTCTCTGTTGCGGAATGTCTTCCGGCACTACTTTCGTGGGAAATTCATCCTTACGCTCTCCCCGATGCCAGTGTGGATGGAAATACTCGCCCATTTTTCCCGTCGGATTTGTGCGCTCATCAACCGCTGGTGTGAGGATCTCGAAATTCCCTTTTCCATCCTTGCTGACCGCATGCATCGCGAGCGGAGAATCCCACGCGTGAGTGGACGCATCGATCGGCCCCCAATCCTCCAAAATCAAATGGAAGTTCCCGTCCAGATCGCGAATGATCGCGCAATCAGACCCATGCGATGGATCGAGAAAAGCCATTCCCATGTCTTCGCCGGGTTCGCCATCCGTTAAGTCAGCATCAATAGCTAGATGCGGATCCTGGTCATTGGGATAATCATAGTAAAGATACACCTTACCATCCACGAGTTCGGCGGTGGTTGCGTTCCCAGACCGTGGTGGAGAAATCGGCCCATGGAATACCCAATTCACCATGTCACGGCTCTGCCAACCATAGTAGCCCCCCTTCTTCGGATTCACTCCCCCGGGAGCGATGAACAGGTGTGGGTTCTTCGTGCTCATGAGCGGCACATCGAACCCCTCCAAAGTGGCCGATGCGACAGGCTCTGCATCCTTGCTCTTTTTATAACCACCAAACAACCAGTAATCATCTTCCCCCATGCGTAGGAAAACCGGAGCATTCGATAAGTTTTTCGGTCCGATCTGCCCGATAGGATTCCAGTTGAGCCACGCCGTTGACTGATCGATCGTGATCGACTGAGCAGAGCGCTTTTTCATCGAACTGCTTCATCACGCTCGACAGCACCGCGATTTTTCCGGTCGGGCTAGCCAATCCATCGGAAATTTCCACCTCATTCTTTTCCAAGAGGTTTTCGTTCCAATCTGCTTGCGTATCGATCGTCCATGTCTGGTTGCTTGGCTTTTCTTGGCCCGCACAACTGATCACAGTAGCCAGCAAGAAGAAGGGGAGTATTTTGGTTGTTTTCATATTTATCCGGATACCGATTCAGTTCGATCATTCTTTCTTTTACCCTTTTATCCGAGCATTTTCTCCCGATAAGGATCCAAACGTTGCTCTTCTAAAAACTGAGAGCCAGGTTGCTATTTAATGAGCGGCCAGTCGGGATGAATCGGACGCTCGGCACTTTCGCTGCCGTCCTTGGGCACTGGCGGAACCTGCTCGATCAATTTCAAAAGTTTCTTGTGCGCCATCATTGCCCGCTCCCCGTTGATCGAACCCGCGAGATTGTTCGCTTCATCCAGATCGTCCGTAATATCATAGAACCGTCCATCGGCATAGAGCTTGAAGCGATCGGTGCGCACAAATGCTCCTGCGTTCTTGCTGCCGAACTTCATGTAGGGCTGGTAGTGGCAAAGCACGTGGCTGCGCGGAGTTGTTTCGTTCCCTAAGATTTGTGGTAGAAAGCTCTGACCATCCCTAGGGTCAGTCTGGTCGAGTGGAATTCCGGCGATTTCTGCCAAGGTGGGATAAACATCGGTAAAATCCACCAGATCCTGAGTCACCGCTCCCTCAAGCGACTTTCCTTTCCAGTAAGCAATCAACGGAACATGCGTGCCGTTGTCCTTCATCCCGCCTTTGCCACCTTGAATCGTGCGGCCGTTCCAGTTCGATGTGATTGGCGTGTGGGTTCCGTTATCGGACGTAAACAGGATCACTGTATTTTCAAGCTGACCGACAGCCTCCAACTTCGAAACCACCTTGCCCACGATCTTGTCCAAATAATGGACCATCGCGACAAAGTTCTCCTTTTTCTCGGCTCGATTTTTTGGCGCTTTATTTGCGTCCTGCCCACGATCTCGTTTTCCGATGGTGTCCGGAGTAGGGACAAACGGGTCATGCATCAGCACCGTGGGGTAATAGACGAAGAACGGTTGATCCTGATTGCGCTCGATAAAGTCGCAGACGAAATCGCTCATGAGATCGGGACCGTATTGATTCTGATTCTCCTCTGCCGTCACGAACTTGCCGTTAATCTCCAGTGGCGGACTCCAATAGCGCTCGCCGCCGTCCTTCGCTTTCTTCTCCTCCGTCACCTGCCATAGGGCATACTCATCAAAACCCGCTTTATTCACACGCGTGTTGTCTGCGTGATCGGCGAAGACTTCGGGATCATATAGCCCGTTGAGCTGCCATTTTCCGGCGATGGCGGTTTTATAACCCGCCTCCTGCATTAGGTTTCCAAACGTCTTCTCATCCGGGCTAAGGTAGCCAAAGTGCGTGTAGTTCCGGAAATTGTATTTTCCCGTCATGATCATCACCCGCGACGTCGTGCAGATGGGTGTCGAATAACAATGCTCGAACTTCACTCCTTGTTCGGACAATCGATCAATATTCGGCGTTTTATAATCCTCCGCACCATAGGCTCCAAAGCACTCCCAGCCGGCATCGTCCGTCATAATCAGAACGATATTCGGCTTTCGTGCCTGATCTGCGGCAAGAGCCTCGAAGCTGAGTGCCATCACTGCAACTAGTAGAATGTGACTTATTTTCATGGAGTCTCCTTTCATCGCGGCAATTGTAATCATCGGAGCCAACCGACATTTGTTAATCTTCATATTACTTCTTATGTTCCAACGGATCGTTGAGCTCCGGACTGGCGATCTGTTTCAGTGATTATTTCGCACTCAGCGCATCGGCCGAATACTTGAGTTTCCCCTTGTAGTGGAGCTGGCTCTCCACGGCGGGATAACCCACCAAGTAGTCGTTTTCGTCGATGACATTGAAAAGGTAATGGGTGGTGCCCTCAGGCAGGGTCGCCACTACCGTTTCACCCTCGATCTTCGCCGGAGCGACGAACCATTCCTCATTCGCGTCACCACCGAGGGTGGTATAGAGCAGTTGGGCATCCACGACCTTCGCTCCGTCCTCCTTGAACGTGGCGCGGACCACATCGCCATCCCGTTCTTCGGAAACGACGGATGGAACCGTATCCTTGTGCGGCAGCTCTCCCTCATAGGCGGGATTGAAGTGAGGGTAAGTCGCACCCATTTCTGTCAGCATTTCCGTCAGCTTTGAATTCAGCTTCTCAGCCTTCTCCGGCATGGAGGCCACGAGGTTTTTCGCTTCTTCGATGTCCACACGCTTGGACTCACCATTGCTTGTATCGTAGAGCTGATACATCTCCAGCTCGCTTTTCACGCTCCGGTTGTTGATGAAGTCGTAGTTCCGCACCAGCTTGAAGTCGCCCACACGGATGGTGCTATACATCGCGACGCTGTTCGGGAAATGCCACATCATGGTGTCGCGGGCAGTGCCGTCCGCATCTTTTACTAAGGTCGGATCTTGAGGCGATTGGGTGAGCAATGGATACAGATCGGAGCCATCGAGTTGTTGATCCTCCGGAGCTTTGGTGCCGGTCATCGACAAGATCGTCGGGAAGAAATCCAGGCCATTGGCCATCACTTCGGTTTGCTGACCAGCAGGAATGTTTGGCCCCACGATGATGAATGGGACGCGTGTCCCGCCCTCTTCCAAGCGGATCTTGCCACCGTCGAGCGGATAGTTGTCCGTGATGATATCGCCTTTCAGTTTTTCCATACCACCATTGTCCGAGGTGAAAATAATGTAGGTGTTTTCCCGCAACTGGTGCCCCGGCCAGCGCGGATCTTCCGTCTCGTCGAGGTAGCTCAGGAGATTGCCAATGTAATAATCATACTCCTCGACCATCGCGCAGTAGTAAGGGTTCTGCTGTCCAGGGCGAGCCATCGGACCCGGATTTTTTGGGAACGGAATTCCGAGTTTCTTGCAGTATTTCTCCAGCAGGACTTTGCTGCGTGTCTGGATCGGGGAATGCACCAGACGCTCCGCATAGAAGAGGAAGAATGGTTGTTCCTTCTTCTCCTCCATGAAGGTGATCGCATCCAGCAGGATCTCGTTTTTTGGGTAGTTGTTCTCGTCGAGTTGCCACTGATCGTCTGGGGCATCCGTTGAGAAACCTTTCACGCGATTGGGAACCATATCCCTGGCCACACCCATGCTTTCGCGCGACCACTCGAAGCCGACATCTTTCGGCAAAGGCTCGGCGGTGGGCTTGATGTTCATGTGCCATTTTCCGCTATGGCCTGTCGCATAACCATCCGCCTGCAGCACTTCCGCCAAGGTCGGTTGCACTGTGGTGAGACGTGCGAACTGGTATGGCTCCATCACTCGTGAACCGGTCAGATGATAAGGGGCTGGAGGCGTGCCTCCTCGCACACTTGGTTTATTGGTGCGGGCCGGATGCATACCGCTCAAAATGGCACAGCGTGATGGCGCACACACCGGAGCAGCGGAATAGCCCTGCCAGAACATGACCCCCTCTTTCGCCAATGCGTCGATATTGGGGGTCTCGTAAGGGGAAGGTTCGTCAATGTCGTAGGCCTTCACATCCTGCCAACCGAGATCATCCGCCAACACCAATAGGATATTCGGTTTTTCAGGACGGGCATCCTGGGCGAAGGCATGACCCGCCAATAAAGCGGCAGTAAATGCCGTGAAACCCACTCGAACGATAGGTCTGATAAACGACTGAGAATGATTTGGGGCTAGATTCATTTCTTTTTCTTTTCGTTCTTCTCCTCGTTTTTCCAGAGCGTGATGCGATCAGTATCATTTTTGGATTCAGCACCGTCTGTGCTGCGTCCGTTAACTACATCGGTTTCGAGTTGAGCCAACAGCCGTTCCGCGACTTCGGGGTTGGTTTCATAGAGATTCGTGGTCTCCCCGGGATCTTTCTCCATGTCATAGAGCTGTGCTTTGGGCGCGTCTTTGGGCATCTGACTTTCTTTGGGGCTGGACCACCCTCCAGAACCCTTGGCCAACAGCAGTTTCCACTTCCCCTGGCGGTAAGCAAAGTGGCCATCAATCGAATGATGAATCACACCTGCACGCGTTGAATCGATTTCCTCTCCGGACAATGCAGGTAAGAAGCTGACACTATCTTCCGCACTTCCGGCCGGGTGCTCGACTCCAATAATATCCGAAGCGGTGGCAAACAAATCCGTCAGGCAAATCAATTGATCACTCATCGAGCCAGGCGCCACATGCTCCGGCCAGCGAGCTATGAAAGGCACACGGTGTCCGCCGTCCCATAGATCCGCCTTCGAACCACGAAAACCCGCACTGACGATGTGTCCCTTTTTCGCGAGTTCGGGGATTTTGGCGCCTTTGGACGTTCCGTTGTCCGAACTGAAAATGATCAAAGTGTTTTCAGTCAGGCCATTTTTATCCAATGCCGCCATAATCTGCCCCACGCCATCATCCGTCTGCATCACGAAGTCTGCGTGCTTGTTGAGTCCGCTTTTCCCCTGCCATTCCTCAGTCGGCACGATTGGCGAATGCGGCGAACCGTATGGCACATAGAGGAAGAACGGCGTTTCCTTTTCAGTCGCACGGGTAGCGATATACTCGACCGCTTTACGGGTAATGCGTGGCAGCATATTGATCTCATCTTCGTGCGCGATCACGGTATCGTTTTCGATCACGCCTTTCATGTCACCGGCGTGATGGAAGCCGTGATAATAATCAAAACCACGGTCGACAGGGCCGTCGGGAATCTTACTGCCAATGGGCGCAAGCGTTTTTCCTTTGCGTTTGATCGCTTCACCAGTTTCTGGATTGAGATACTGGAAGTTCAGGTGCCACTTACCGACGATGCCCGTGTGGTAGCCCTGTGCTTTTAAAAAACTCGCCACGGTTGGACGGTCTTCGGCGATGAGATCGGGAGCGAAGCCTTGAACCACGCCGCGTTGCAAGCTTGTCCTCCAGCTATAACGCCCCGTCATCAAACCGTAGCGTGTAGGTGTGCAAACAGCAGAACCGGAATGCGCATCGGAAAAAATCATCCCTTCTTCCGCGAGCTTGTCGACCGCAGGAGTTTTGATTTTTCCGTGCTCGGGATTCAGTGCTTGGATCTCGCCGTAACCAAGATCATCACAGAGGATGAATACAATATTCGGTTTCTGACTCACCTCTGCCTGGGCAGAGGAATTGATCGCGAGCAGGATCAGAGACGCAGCTGTTAGTAAGTGTGTTTTAAATTTCATATTTTATTTCTCTTTTACCTTATTATTTTTCGCGAACGGCCTTACGAACTTCTTCCATGATGGCCATGCATTCGGGATTGAAGATCGGATGGTCGGGAGTCACATCCGCCGTCATGGCCATATTGATCGTCACAGGAACGCCCTTTTCTGCCATCTCTTTGAAATAGTGCACATACTTCTTCGTCGAGTGACGAGGGGCCTTCGCCCATTTTCCGTTCATAGGTTTACTGGGATACCACGTATCCATGTAACACCACCAAGCTGGATCGATGATTCCATATTGTTTGCCAGGGCCCACCAGATCGGAGTTAAACTCAGTGAGCGTAGCTCCACCGTCTCTGGTGGATAGATCACTAAAGGGGCTGACTGCGGGCCCTTGATTTGAACTGAAACCAATCACGGCGTTCGGGTTGCCCGCCTTGATCGCACGAGCCCAACTTTCCCAGTGTGGATCCAAGGGATAATCGTGCATGAGACATCCGTCGATATAACCGAAGCCCTTGATCTTCTCGCCGTAACGCAGGCTGCATTCAAGTAGAATGGCCACCATGTTTTCATTAAATCTGGAAACATCCGCCGCACCATAATCCGCACCCAAGGCTTCACGCCAAGCTTCAGCTTCGAATCCATTATAGCCACTGTGTAAATAGAACAAGGTAGCGATGCCGCGCGATGCCAGCTCGTCGATAATTTCCATCAGCAAATCCCGCTCCGTCGTGCGCCCGGGCATGACCGCATCGACCGCCTTGCTTGGGCCGGGCCAATAAAACCCCTGATGAGTGACGGTGAAATTCACCCATGCGGCACCCGTGCGCTCGACTTGATCCGCGAAATGCTGAACGTCAAATATGTCGACCGATTCCTGAAACCATTCGGCTCTCTTCTTATCGCCTTTCCAGCCATACCCATTGGCTGAGAAATGCACGAAGAGTCCATATTTCTCCTCGACCATCCAAGAATTATCACCGCGAATTTCTTCGGCTCGCTCAAGCTGTGCAATTCGAGCTGAGGGAGTTCCCAGCTCGATTGAATAAAGCATAAACTGCTCCTGGTTTTTATGCGTCGCCAATTCCTTATTCTTCTTCGTTGGCTTCACTGTGGATTCCGGCAGGCGGAAGGTAATCTGATTCACTCCTTTATTAAGGTGTAGAACTCCGGGAACGTGCTGACGCCAATTTCTGGGTGATCCTTTCCACGTTTTCTTCAAGGAAGGCGTTGTGATCACAGATTCGCCAGACTTGAACTCCATTGTCTGGACATCTGGTGAGGCAAAAATAATGCCAAGCGCGTAATCATCGGCTTCTGGTGCATCCACGTAGAATGTCAGTTGGTCCTTCTCAGAATAGAAACCTGCAACGCCGTGCTGTCCGGTCATGCCCTTCCCCTGGAATACGGCGCCTTGGAGTTTGGCGCGTGCTGCAACAATGGTAGTCAGATCATTCAGACGCAGCTTGACGGGCTGAGATGCCGGATCCGCATCATAAAAACTTCCCGTTTTTGACAGAGAGTTTCCCCCTGGATCTTCCGCCAATTCCTTGGCAGGCAATGTGAGTGCCGTACCTAAAGAACAAGCCAATACAGAGGCTAAGAAAATGTTATTACGCTTTTGCACCAGCTTTTATTTACGGATAACCGCTTTGAGTTTTTTCAGCAGTTCGTAGGACTCCGGTGACACGGATCCATCCTCATACATCTCCAGATTCATCGATATCGGATAGCGACCTTGCTGCACCCATCGCGTCAATTGCTGTAAAGTGTAACTCGGCTTTGAGATCGGCGTATTCTCCCCAATGCACCCCCATTTCTTTTCGAAAAATAAAGCAACCATGCGCCAGTAGTCCCTGTTGACGTCTGATCGTTGCAGCTAACAGTCATCCCATCGGAGTCGATTGGTAACGCTACGGGTTTGGCGAGAGTGACATTACTTGCGGTGACGGCGTAATCGCCGCCTCCATTGCCGTCCTGAGCAGAGATCGGGGCAGCACAAGGCAGGGAAAGAGAGGTGAGGATGAGTTTCTTGGTGATTGTCATCATGAGGGTATTTTGATTTTTCCGTGTTCGGTATCAGTTTGGCATCTCGGCCGTGATGCGAACGAAGAGTTTGTTGAGATTGCCGGGAATGGTGTCCGCGGCATCGATGGCGGCTTTGTCGAGTGGCTCGGAAATTTGGGATCCTGTGCCCGTGACGGTCGAGTGGAGAGTCCAGTTTACCAGATCAGTGGACCAGTAGATGGAGTAGGTTCGTTCAGCAACACTCTGCCAGGTTACCGTGAATTCGGTAGCGGTATCTAGCGCGTTGATAATCTTAAAAAAGTCGCCCGGTTCGGAGGGATCGGTGCCTGCAATGAACTCGGAGAGGTTGTTCGAACCATCTCCGTCGAGGTCGGTGAAGGCGTCTTTGGGGGAATTGGGATCGAGACCATACTGTATCTCGTAGGCATTGGGAAATGCATCCCCATCATTGTTCGCTACTCGTGGGTAGAGGATGGAGGTTTCCGTGGTGCGATACTGGTCGAGAATATCGAGGAGATCGCTGCCGGTTTGCGAGGTGAGTTCGCTGCGGATCGCACTGATGTCGGTGAATGCAGAGATGAGGTTATTGTCTTCTCCGAGATCGACATTCAAATGGAAGAGTTGCTTGGGGACGCCCTTGTCAACGCCTTCTGGATTGGGGATGAGAATGTTCAAAGAATCATAGGAGATGTCGCTGCCGCCGCCGCCGGTGGAGTCGATGAATTTCCAACCGTCGTTCGTTTTGAGGCCGAGGTCGCTGCGAAGTGAGGAGACTACGATGCTGTCGCGTTTTGGGGATGGTTTCTGTTGACCGCGGATGAGGTTGAGGAAGCTTTCTCCATCGGGGGCGGTGCTGCTGGGGAGGTCGACGCCGAGGTAGGCGGCGACGGAGGCGAAGATATCGCCCTGCCAAACGGGGTCGCTGACCTTCATTCCCGCGGCAGACTGTCCTGGCCAGCGGACGACGAAAGGAACACGTGTGCCGCCTTCCCAGACATCGCGCTTGTTGCCGCGGAGTGGGCCGTTGGAGTCCTTACCAAAGCTGAGGCTTTGGGTCACGGCGGTGTGCTCAGGTCCGTTGTCGCTGGTGAGGATGATGATGGTGTTATCGTGAAAGCCATTGTTGTCGATGGCGGCGATGACGCGGCCGATGCGGTCATCGACTTCGCGCATGAAGTCGGCGTAGTGGAATCCTGCTGCACTGTCCGCTCCGATGAACGGGGCGGTGAGTGCCCATGGTTTGTGAGGGGAGTAAAGGGAGACGTAAGCGAAGAACGGATCTGAGTCGCCGCTGCTTGCTCGGTCTGCGAGGTATTCCTCGACTTGAGTGATCATGAACGGGCCGGCATCGACCTGGCGGTAGGTGGGGTCGCCGAGGCTGGCGCGGGAGTCCTTAGCTCCGACGACAGACGAGTTGAGGTCGGCTGTTGTGAGATATTTGAAGGTGTCGGAGTTGGTCGCATCGCGGAAGGCACCGCTGCCACCGTTGAGTGAGGCGTCCCAGATCTGATTGCGGTCGTTCTCGAGGTAGACGTAGGGGCCGAAATTGATGGAAGCGGCGAGGCCGCGGTAGATGTCGAATCCGTGGGTGACGGCGTGGTCTTCCACGGGGCGGGCCCAGTCGACGCTGCCGGGAGTGGTTGGATTGTTGATGATACGGTTGTTCGTGCCAGGTGCGAACCAGGCGCCGCCGAGGTGCCATTTTCCGAAGGCGGCGGTGTCGTAGGACTGGGTTTTAAGAAACTCGGCGATGGTCACGTCGCTGGCCTTGGGTAATTCAGGGATAGCGGCGGAATGGTATCCGTAGTGTTTGGAGATGCCATCCATCTCGCGCCAGTTGTATTTTCCGGTGAGGAGGGAGTAGCGGCTGGGGGTGCAGACGCCGTTGGAAGAGTGGGCTTGGGTGAAAAGCGTGCCTTCCGCCGCGAGTGCGTCCATATGCGGAGTGACAGCGGGGCTTGGAGTGCCGAAGAGGTCACCGTAGGCGGACATGTCGCCGAGCCCCATGTCATCGGCGTAGATGATGATCACGTTGGGTTTGGCGGGAGAAGAGGAGTGATCGGGGCAGTCGGCGGGATCGGTGGGGTTGGAGCCAAAGGCGGTTTCCGCGATGTCGCTGAAACTGTCGCCGTCGGTGTCAACGAAGGGGAAAACGGGGCCGGTGTTGGGCGGGGGATTGTTGGGGTCGGTGTTATTGGCGATTTCGACGTCGTCATTGGTGCCGTCACCGTCGGAATCCTGCTCATTGGGATTGGTTGACTCACCTGGTGGAGATCCGAGGGTGCCTGCCGTCCATGGGTTCAAGGTGCCGTCGATTTCATCTTTGTCGTTGTGGTTATCTCCGTCGGAATCGGCGGTGCCGGAGAGGGTTTGGCCAAAGCCGGTGAGGACGTCGGAGGAGTTGTGGCCGAGAAATTCTTGTAGGTTGCTGAGGCCGTCTCCGTCCTTGTCGAGAGCGGCGTCGTTGACGTTGACGTCGGTGTTGTTGGCAGTCTCGTAGGCGTCGGACATGCCATCCATGTCGGTGTCAGGGACATTACCAGTGACGACGTTGACACTGGCCAGATCGAGCGAGCCGCCACCATTTCCCTGAGAGGTGAAGGCGACACGCATGCCGCTGGTGAAGTCGCTGAAGTCAAAAGCAACATCCGCCCAAGTTCCTGAGCCTCCCGTGATGGGTGCAGCGCCGGAGGTTTCAAGTCCCGTGAGCGTGATGTCCCATCCGGTGGTATCAACCGTGAGTGTGACGGTGAAGCCATCCTCGAGGGATGCCAAAGTGGTGGTACCAAAGGCGGGGGAATCCTGAAATGCTCCTGTGCTGGAATTGCCGCCGGGTGCGACCACGTAGGTGCCGAGTCGGCTGCCACCGTCGATCACGACTCCGAAGGACGGGGCTTGGTTGTTCCAAAGATTGCCCCCGGTATTCGCTCCGCCAGGCGCTTCTTGAAATCCGACGAATAATCCATTGGCCCCGAGAACGCCGGAGGCGCTTTCAAAATCGACGGTCAGAATAATCGGAGCGCTTCCCAAGGTGGGGAAGTCGATCGTGGTGGTTGAAACTGCCCCGGCGGAGGAGTTGTTGGTAGTGCCACGATTGACGAAGCCCGTGACCTGGTTCCACGACGCCTCGCTGCCGTTGGCCTGGGTATTCGATATGATGCCAAAGGTGTTGTTGGTGTCGTTCGCGACGTCATCGAAGCTGGCGTCAATGAGCGTGACTTGGGCATGCGCGACACAGGCAAATACGCATGAGGCTAGGAGTGTGTGGATGTGTTTCATTGGGTTCTTTAATGAGCTTAGGGTGAACTGCATGATTAAATTTCTGCCGCGTCTTCTTCGGCTTTTTCTGGCAACTCACGCCGGGTGCGCCGAATCACTATTGTGCGGCCGCCACGTCGGTGTATTGCATAAAGCCATTCGCATCGATGAGCATGAAGCAGTAAGCTTCGATACTTTCTGGAATCGTCGCGCTCACCTTGATGCCATCTGCGCTCAACGTAGCAGGCATTCGCATTCCTCGGATGAACTCTTCCGTGACCGGCTTGGCGCTACCTCTTTTTTCCTTCTCAGCCTTCGCGTCGCAATAGATCACCCAAGCCTCTTTCACCACAGGCCCATCCGATTCGATAGATACCCGCGCCTTACGTGTCTCTGCCTTGAACGAACCTTTGCCTACCGCGGCGGCTGGTTCCGTTTTCTCAGAGTAATTCGGATTAAGATACGGGAGCTCTGCGTTATCTTCAGCGAGCGCTGCATCGAGCAATCCGCTGAGATGCTCAAGTTCAGAGGCAAACTCGGGATTCTTCGCAAGGTCGTTCACTTCTTCGAAGTCATTGCGCTTGCCGTCCTGATAGATGCGATACATCTCGTAGTCATCCGTTCCGTAACATTTGTAGAGTTTGAAATCTCCACTGCGGATGGCTGACTTCATAGGATCATCTCCTCCATGTGGATAATGCCAGAAAAGGAACTCACGCTCCTTGCCATCTTCATCGAGCACCTGAGTGCTTTTGCCTTCCAATACCGGTCTGATATCCAGACCGCTGAGCTTTGCCTCATCTTCGGCGGAGATCTCAGTATCGGTCAGATTGAGAAATGTCGGGAAGAAATCGAGCTGATTGATCAATCCATCAAACTGAGTGCCTGCTGGGACCGTAGGGCCTGTAATCACCATAGGAACGCGCACGCCGCCTTCTTCTGTATGGGTTTTGCCATATTTCAGCGGTGAATTATCCGAGAGCGTTTCTTTGCCGTGCTTCGTGGCTCCACCGTTGTCAGAGCTGAAGAAAATGTAAGTCGTTTCGATCAGCTTCTTGCCAGGGCTGCGGGGATCATCGGTTTTTTCCAGGAAATCGACCACGCGCCCAAGGCTCCAGTCCACGCTGGTTACCATTGAGGCAAAGTAAGGGTTATTTTGACCCGGAAGACTCATCGCACCTTTTTTCGGTGGGAATGGCTGGCCGAGTTTATCGCAGTAATACTCAAGCAGCTCGCCATTGCGAGTCATTGCCGGCCAGTGAACCATCCAGTGGCAGAGATTGAGGAAGAACGGCTGCTCTCCGCTTTCGCCGATGAACTTGATCGCGGATTCGGTGACCTCATCATACGGATAGGAAATCCCTTCCGGCTTCTTCTCGCTGAATGGCGGATACTTTTCCTTGCTCAGTGTGTATTGCTTATCTTCCGCTGTGGCAAAACCAGTGGTGCGATCCGGGACACTGCGGTGTATGCCACGATCCTCGTTGACGACCTCAAAACCATAGCTCGCCGAGGAAAGGCCGATGTGCCATTTCCCGGAGTGCCCGGTGCGATAGCCGTTCGCTTTGAGAGCATCCGCGATTGTCAGGTGATTTCGATCAAACTGCTTCTCCAAGTAAGGAGGAACCAAACGCTGGCTCGCTTTAGGGTCTCTCCGGTCATCAAGAGTCACGTGGGTGAATCTGGTCTGTGCCGGATGCTGTCCTGAAAGGATCGCAGCACGCGATGGCGAACACGTCGGGGCAGGGGAGTAGGCCTGGGTGAAGTTCATCCCAGACTTCGCAAGCTTTACCAGATTCGGAGTCTCATACGGAGTGGGTTTATCCAGATCATTGAGCTGAGTCGCCTGCCAGCCGAGATCATCGACATAGAAGATGATGATGTTAGGCGGCGGCTCCTCGGCGAAGGCTGGCTGCACGGCAAGCAGACTGACTGCCAGACCAAGGGTAGCGAACATGGTGTTGCGTTGAGATATCATGATATGTGAGACAAGTTGAAGAGGTGATTGTTGCATGAGATTTTTTTCGTTTAAACGGTGGAATCGAGAGTGAGGGGGCCTTCAGAGCTATCACCACCTGATGTGGTATCATACGATCCACATCAAAGGAATATGTCTAAAGGTCGAAGAGCCGATGCTGAGACGAAAAAACCCCTCTCCGGGTGAACCAAAGAGAGGTTTGAAAATTTGTTGAAGAGAATTCGGTCTTACCTGCGACGGCGCAAGATAAGAGCAAGACCTCCGAGTCCGAGGAGTGCGGTTGAAGATGGCTCAGGGATGGCAGCTGTAGAGAATTGAAGATCCAAATCACGAAGTCTGATTCCTGGAGCCCCTTCTTCAGCCGTTATGAAAAGAGAGCTTGCACTCCCCCCACTGGTTAAATCAAGTGCGGTCCCAGTGGTTGTAATGGTTGTTGAACCCACAGATCCCGTATGGACAAGGTAACTAATTGATGCACCAGCATCGTTAATGTTAGTTCGTGTAATGTTCTGAAAACCATCGAAAACAACCGTAGTTCCGTCCATTTCTCCTGATGAATACGTAATACCTGACACCGCAAATTGTGTCGATTCACGATCCCCAAAATTGCTGTACCAGTTATTGGTATTACCACCATTATTAACAGTGCCCACAGTCACATCAGCGCCTGTTATTGATCCTGCGGCATAGGTGGTTCGGGTCAGAGTGAAAGTTAGTGTATCATCGATTCCACCCGAGTCGAAATCGAAAGTTCGCGTTAGACTGAATGTATTAGCGTCTGTCGCAGTGCTGACGAAATCGCTATATGTGCCAGCATCAGGATCTATATTATCAATAACGATTGTCGCTGCGTTAGCGGACAGGGAGAGTGCACAGGCCGCAAGAAAGGTTATTTTGAGTGTATTTATCATTGTTTGTGGATCTTATTATGAACTTGATACTCTGTTGGGTGTTCACCCGACAGGCCGTTTACGACCAATCAAATGATACACTAATTGCTGGGAATTTACTTTTTGCGTGGTTTTCCTGAGGACGTGTTGGGGAGATCGGAGAGAGGGGAGAGAAAGATGGGTTACTTGCGGCGGCGCAAGATAAGAACAAGTCCAGCGAGTCCAAGTAGGGCGGCGGAAGATGGTTCAGGGACAACGGTGACGTCAATGGTCGCTGCGCTGTAATCCGTGATCATATTATCGCCCTCCGTTTGGCCAGTTCGTTGTTGTACCGCTGTATAGAGGTGCCCTCCGCCAAAGTTATCGAGAAACTCAGTTCCTGCCCAATTGCCGGAAATAGTAGCAGTTGTGTCACCGTCAGTATAGTCGGCGTTGGTGCTACCAGCTACTAGAATGCCCTCAATGAAAAAGCTGTATCCTACTACATCGGCGGTAAGCGTGATGGTAAATCCATCCAAGATGGCATCTTGATTCGAATTCCAATCCAGAGAGCCATCACCATTAACGTCAGTGCTGCCAAATTTGGACATGAACCTAACATCAGAACCAGAATTGGAGGCTGCCATTCCCAAAAGAAAACTCCCCGTAGCAGGTCGGAATGAGGCAGACTCTGACAGTCCAAATTCATAACCGTTGGATCGAAATTGGGCGCCAGAAATGGAATCGACCGTCACGGACATCGTCACGGTATCTGCTGCAGTCAAACCACCGCCACCGATCAAGGTGTCGATGTTACTGGTGCTTGCAAACCCTGCCATATTGTTATTTTGGGCAGCTTGTGTGACGAGCAGGTTCGGAGTCGCACCCGTAATCGTTGGTAGCATTTCCCCGCCCGATGGTGCGTTCGCAATTGCCGTTATATTGGCCGTGGTCGCGCTAAAAATGCCTGCTGCACTCGAGGCTCCAATCATACCTACAGTGGCGATTGCATTTAAGAATGTGGTTTTATTATGTGATTTCATGGTGATTGACTGCTAGAATCTTGCTTTTTGCGTGGTGTCGCTGAGAATGTTGTTGGGTAGATCTGAGAGGGGCTCAGCGGCCTTGCAGAAGTGAGGATTTGAGTTTCGTGTGGGTTATTCTTTTGATCAAATTCAATCTGAGGTTAGCTATTCCCTTGAATACGTCTGTCCCACGTTTGTAGGACAAGGAGGAATAGATTTTTGATGCGCCTGTCTCTTGATAAGAGAGTTCATATTATCGCTTTTCAGGAATGTGTCTGTCCTACGTTTGTAGGACATCGTAGAATGATTGATCGACCTAGGCTCAGTGCCAGCCTTAAACTGTTATGCCCATGCGAATCCCGCTGCTTTTCCTCACGATCCTTGCCGGTTTTTGTTTTCCCCAGACCGAAGGGGAAACGACTGGTAATCTGGAGGATTTATCCATTTCGGCACTACAGACCCGCCTATCTGGCATTCAGTCCGAGCTCGACGCGCTTGCCTTGTGGGGCATGAGAAGCGGCACCGGCTCCAATGGCGACCGCTCGGTCACCCATTCCGACGGTGCGCATGAGGAGTGGTTTGAAATCCGGCTCGATCAGGAGCAGGAAATCGACAGCGTCGTCCTTGTGCCCCACATCTCCCGGGACAGCAAGAGAGGGCTGCGTGCCGATGGTTTTCCTTTTGAAATCAAAATACTCGCAGGCAAAACCGGTGATCCTGAAGGACAGGTCATCGGTCGGTATTCCACGAGCTTCCCGCCCCAGGAACACATTGCGCCGGTCATCTTCCCATTGAACACTCCTGTGCAGGCTACGTGGATACGGGTGGTCGCCACCAAGCTTTCGCCACGCGCCTGGGATGGGCTCTACAATTTTCAGCTGTCGGAAATTCTTGTGTTTTCCGGTGAAAACGAGGTCGCGCTGAATTCCACGGTCTTGAAATCATCGGTAAGCCGCGGCTACAGCCCCTCCAGAGATCCGGCTTATCTGGTTGACGGTTTCATGCCCTATTTCATGGACTCTCGGAAAGGTAGCTCGAGTTTCGCCTTTATTGAAGATCAGTTTCCCAATGAAACTATCCCCACGCTTATCATCGATCTTGGTGCGATTGAGGAAGTGGATCGAATTCATCTCCATCCCCTGGAGCTAAGCGACAACATCCCGCTAAACCATCAGGCGGACTACGCGATCCCACGCCGCATCGCGGTGGAAGGCGCGACTCGTGCCGATTTCTCCGATGCGGTTCCGCTTCTGGAAATGAATTTGGAAAATCCCTATCACATCGGCCCCATCATCATGCGGCGAATTCCGCAGACTAGCTGCCGTTACCTCCGTTTCATCGTGACAGAGCCATACGTAGATACGCTCAGCTTGGAAGAGCCAGCAATGGTTCTCGGTTTAGCAGAGATCGAAGTATTCTCTGATAGTAAGAACGTGGCGCTAGGCAAGTGGGTCGAGGCGAACTTCCCGGTCACACGCGCAAAACGACAGCTTTCCGCTCTGACTGATGGCATGAACTTTTTCGGAACCATTCTACCGCTCAAGGAATGGGTGACCGAGCTGGCTCGCAGGCACGAGCTGGAACGCCTCCACCCCGAAGTCCGTATGATGCTGAGTAAGCGTCATACGGAACAGCAACACACCCTGAGAAGACTGGTCTGGCTGGCGGTCATTCTTGCGGCCGGAATCATCGTGGCGCTTTTGGGCAGTCGAATCGTTCGCCATCGACAGATCGCGGAAATCCGGGAGCGTTTCGCAGCGGATCTGCACGATGATCTTGGAGCCAGTCTACATACTATAGGACTTCTGGGGGACGTGGCGCTCGCGTCCATCGACTCGCCGGAACGACTCGAAACCGCTCTGAGTCGGACACGGGAACTCACTAAACGGACGAGTATCGCGGTGCGCCATTGCTCGGATATGCAGCGCTCGCAAAGTAGGCTGGAACACATGGAGGAAGCGATCCGCCGCACTTCCACGAGCATTCTGACCGGGATCGAGCATCGGATTTCCTTCGAAGGCGAACGTCATTTTAAAGCGCTAGGGATGCGCCTAAAAATGGATCTATTCCTTTTCATCAAAGAGGCATTGATCAATGTCGTCCGGCATTCCGGAGCGACAAAAGTGGAAATCGATAT
Source organism: Luteolibacter sp. (assembly GCA_051252155.1). GTDB lineage: Bacteria > Verrucomicrobiota > Verrucomicrobiia > Verrucomicrobiales > Akkermansiaceae > Luteolibacter. The sequence goes on from JBPOGB010000001.1 coordinate 311,322, forward strand.
CAAAGCCACGAACCGAGAGATCGAACTACTCATCTGCAACAATGGCAGCGGCTTGCCTGCATCGATGGGAAATCGTGTGCCGCCGTCTCTTGTCCGCCGCGCGGACTTGCTAAAAGGTTCGGTTTCGATAGAGGATTCGGAAACGTGGGCTACTGTGATACATCTTACACGCCGCCGCAATCCGCTGCGTTTCTGGGAGAGCTTATTATGAAAAAAGACATCCACTTGCTTATGGTCGAGGATCATGCCGATTACCGTGAAGGCATTCGTTTGGCTCTAGAAACCCAGTCTGATTTCGTGCTGACGCAAATTTTTGGCACTGCGGAGCATGCATTGAGAAGTTTTGAACAAGATCAGAGTGCTGAGATCATCTTACTCGATCTCAATCTCCCCGGTATGTCCGGGCTCGAGGCTATCCCATGGTTCAGGAAATACTCGCCGGATGTGAAAATCATCATCCTCAGCCAGTCCAACCAGGAAAGCGACGTCCTGCAGGCGATCCAATTGGGCGCGACCGGCTACTTGCTCAAGGAGGCGACTTTGGATCAGATCGTCGAAGGCATCCGCAATGTCAGCATTGGGTATTCCACCCTAGATCCTTCTGTAGCAAAGTTTATTCTCAAAACTCTCCAGACCACGAACCATTCTCCCGATTCGAATTCCGAGCAGTTGCTTTCGAAGAGGGAGGTGGAAGTTTTACAGATGATTTCGGAAGGTCTCATCAAAAAGGAGATTGCCGAAAAGCTGGATGTTGAAGTCACCACGGTCGCGACATATGTCACACGGATCTTCAATAAACTGGATGTGGTGAACGCTCCTGCCGCTGTTGCAAAGGCCTACCGGAAAGGTTTGATATAGTAGAATTGAATAAGGGATTGGAGCATTTGAAGAATTCACCTCACAGGACAGCGTGTTTATAGCCTCTTGACCGTTCTCTACTGGGGCAACTACTTTGCGGAATGGAAGGCAAGGGCAACAGGGGAAGAGGAAAGGGAGGTAGAGCGCCGTTTCGTAAGGGCGCAGCACGTAATCGGAATTCGGCGCCTAGCGCAAAGCAAGAGCAGGGCTGGGATGGCGTGGCGGGGTGGTATGATAAACTCGTGGGTGCGGACGGTTCGGATTATCACCAAAATGTGATTCTTCCGGGGGTAATGGATTTGTTAGGAATTGCGAAAGGCGAAGCGGTTGCTGATATTTGCTGCGGACAAGGCGTGCTGGCTAGGCACCTTCTTGATGCGGGCGCTGGTAGGGTGTTGGGTGTTGATGCTAGTGGAAAGTTGATCAGTGCTGCGGGGCAACGGCATGGTGCGGATGATAGGGTTTCATTTTTGAAAGCGGATGCCTGTGGGGAAGGTGATTGGGCGGACGGTTCATTTGATGCTGCGGCGTGTGTGATGGCAGTTCACGATGTACCGGATGCTGCAGGTCTGATGGGAAATATAGCAGATTCACTCAAATCCGGTGGGCGGGCAGTGATTGTAATGATGCACCCGTGTTTCCGTATTCCTCAGGAAAGTCATTGGGGCTGGGACGGGGATCAAAAAATTCAGTTTCGGCGTTTAGATAAGTATGGGAAGCCTTTGGAAATAGGCATTAAGACGAGGCCTGGGCTTGGGACAGATGAGAGCACCGTATTTTATCACAGACCATTGGCGGAGGTGATTACTGCAATGGGTAATGCAGGGCTTGGCGTATCGGTTTGCACAGAGCTATTTTCCCACAGACGTTCGCAGGGTGGTGGGCCGTTTAGTAAGGCCGAGCATCTAGCGGCGGAGGAGTTTCCGCTGTTTCTCGGACTGAAGGCAGTGAAAAACTAGGCTGTTGCGGTCTTTCCCGATTCCTTGGCCGAGGTGAAATGCCATGCGACGAGAAGGGCTGCGAGTATTACTAGGATCCAGAGGCGTGAGAGCGGATCAGGAGCGGTGTGAAGCTCCAACGAGGCAGAGTTTGAAATGGCGTCCAGTTCGGATTCGTCACAAGCGGATAGATCAGCTTCGCGTGTATCGGCAAAGTGGACGGCTGCGGTGAGGAGCGTTTGGTCTTCTTGAGCGATGCGCAAGAACCCTGGAACAGCTGGAGCGATACCTAGTGTAGGAGTGGAGATTGCTTTTCCTGTGGGATCGGTGGCTTCGACAGTCACGGGGATGCCTGGTGCTGTGGCGATGCGGATCTGCTGGCCAGTTTCGAGGTTCAGGGCTTGTGGTGCGACCTTTGCCGTGCGGAGGGATTCTGCGAAGCGATGGAGGAGGACGATGAAGGCGGGTTGCTGAGTGGCGTTGGAAAGGCGGAGGTCGAAGTTGAAGCAAAGGACGCGCTGACCGGAGTCTTCGCGGAGGAAGATGAGCGGGCGTTTTTCTTGCCAGAGGAGGACGCGGTCAGTGGCGAGGCGTGGGAGTTGGAGAGTTTCGCGGACTAGCAGCGCCTGCCAGTTGATGCCATCCATGAGCGGGTGTGATTCTGCTAGGATGCCGCCCTTGAGGTATTTTCCTGCGGAAGTGGGATCTTCGACGAACAAGATGGCGTTAGAGGAAGGTAGTGCTGGATCAAGTGGGTCGTAGGATGTGATGACAAGATCCGATGAAGCCGCGTCTGAGGAAGGACGAGTGGATTGCAGTGAGCGGAGGAGTTTTTCCGTAAGGCCTCTGAAGGCTGGGGATGTGGCAGTGAAAAGGTTCAAGGCCTTCGGTTGTGGCGCGACGATGGGGAGAGTATCATCTAGAGTGAAGGCGTCTGGTGTGAGGGAGAGGCGCACATTTTCCGCACCCTGCGGGAAGGCTGACTGGATGGTGACGAAGGAGTTTGCTTTGATGGAAAACTCGCGTGGCTCGGTTGCTCCGTTGGTTGCTAGAAGTGACCACGAGCGCGTGGCACTAGATTTGCCGTAGTTTCGGATGATTGCACGGAAGGTGAGAGCACCTTCCTTTTCTTCGAAAGAAATCCCTGTGAAACCGACGTTGTCCGTGGGTTTGCCGACAGAGATGAGCTGGGACTCGTAGGGTAGGGATTCGGTGGGTGTGTCTGTGAGGTAGATCACGATGCCATCGTTTGAGACGATGGAGCGAGCGAGGCGTAGGGCGTATGATGGGTCTGTGATTCCTGTGTCTGTGGAGAAATCATCGAGTGCGGTGAGTAACTCGTCGGTGGAGTCTCCTGAATAGATGCGGTCGACACCTGGTGTGGAGGGGATGAGCGTCAACTCCATGGCGGAGGCACTTCCTTGGAGACTCGGGATTTTGTCGCGAAGAGCTGCGATAGCCTCTTGTTTGAAGACTGTCATCGAGGCTGAAGCGTCTACCACGATGGCTACGCGCTGCACGGTGTCTTCTTTTTTGAATCTTGGCTCGGCGAGGAACCATGTGAGCAGAAGAACCGCGAGGATCTGCATCCACAGTGGTACGGATGGTATTAAGCGTTCAAAGCGGCGACCTGAAGTTGCTTCACGTTGGGTGCGCTCAAGGAGGAATAGCGTGGAGACCGGGAGCGTGATGGATTTCCTCTGAAGAAAGTGGATTGCCAGGATCGCCGGAATGGCGAGTAGGGTGAGAAGGCCGAGTGGATTTGCGAAGATATTCATTTCGTTGTTTCCAAGGCTTTCACCGGCAAGGCGTGCTGGTAGAGAGCGGGAATGAGATCAGGTTCGCAGGGGATGCGGGCTAAGGGAGCCTGATGGCGGAGGGCGCTGTCTTTCCAGAGATTAAAATGGGAGGCGTAGGCTTCGTTATAGCGGCGAAGGGTGGCTGGCTCGATGCGGTGAGGGTGCTTGGTGTTTAGTTCGGCATCGACGAAGTCGTAATTGCCTGTCCATGCGGGTGCAGACTCGGCTTCGGTGAATGGAGAGAAGATAATTGGCGTGCCTTGTTTCTGACCAAGAGTGCGCAGGATTGGTTTCGGATCGGCGGGGAAAAGCAGATCTGAAAGGAGCACGCGGAGCGCGTTAGAACGTAGAGGGAGTCGGTGGATCTCGGGAGGTGCGCCGGGTGTGGATGGAGCAAGCGCTTTGATGTCGTTCTGCCAACGACCTGACTTGAGCGCCATGGGATCGATGGCAAGTTGTGCGTCGCCGTTCATCGCATAGATGCGAACAGTAGCTCCGGCTGCTAGTGATGAATCGGTTAGGAACACGAGTAGCTCGGCGGTGCGTTTTTCCTTTTCTGGGGAGAAGAACATCGAGGGCGAGGCATCAAGGATGATGTCGACTACAGGGCGAATCTCTTCACGGAAGAGCTTCATGGAATACTGGCCAGTGCGAGCGTAGGCGTTCCAGTTGATATGGCGCGGGTCGTCTCCTGGGGAGTAGGCACGGTGATCCTGGAAGTCCATGGAGGCGCCTGTGCCGGAGCCTGCAAATTCACCGGCAGCGCCTCGCCAGACTCGGGTGCGAAAGGGGAGGCGCAACATTCGTTTTAAATCTTAATTTCTAACTCCTAACAAGATTACTGCTCAGGAATGACAGAGATGCGGAGGAGATTTTCTTTGGGGAAATACTTTTTCGCGAGTGCGTTGATTTCCTCTAGTCCGATGGATTGGTAGTCTTCATCGCGCTGGCGTGCGAGGTCGAGGCGGTAGGGTTCTGCCTGTGATCTTGAGAGGACAGTGCCGAGCCAGTAAGAGTTTTCACGGAGGGTTTTCTCAAGGGAGGAGAGGATGGGTGCGAGTGCGCCATCGAGTTCATCTTGAGTCGCTCCTTCTTCGGCAAGGCCTGCAGCTATGTCTTGCATGGTGTCTAGCAGGAGAGGGATGTCTTTAGGTTTGCCGATGGCTTGTCCAACGAGGTAGCCGAAGTCTTCGAGGGCGTCATTGCCAGAGGCACCTGCGTTGGGTGAGTAGGAAGCACCGAGCTTCTCACGGATCTCGACGCGGAGGCGGTCGCCGTAGATGTCTGCTAGGACATTGAGGCGGCGGAACTGTTGGATATTTCCACGGATACCATCGGTCGGCCAGATTGCGGTGGCGATGGCGGTCTCGATCTTGGACTCGTATGGGTAGGACTTTTCAGCAGGGGCTTCTGGGACGGCGACAAAGCGGGAGTTTAGCGTTTCGGTGGATGGAGCGAGTGCGCGCTCTGGGAGTGTGCCGAAGGTGGCAAGGATGTCGCCAAGGAGTTTATCTTGATCGAAATCGCCGACGACTGTGAGTTCGAGATAGCCGTTCTCGAGTTCTGGGGTAAGCCATTGCTCTACGTCTGCGATGGTGTATGCAGAGAGTTCTGACTGGGATGGAATAGTATAGCGGAAGTCGCCTCCGTGGAGCCATGCTTCCATTTCCTTCATGGGGCCGGAAGCGGTGTGCTTGAGACTTTGGTAGAGATCGGGGATGGATTTCTGGAATTGCCATAGGGCTTCTGGTAGGTAGCCGGGGTCGGTTATTGAGGCGACCATGAGCTGGAGTTGGAGGAGTTGGTCGTCTGGAGTGGTGGAGCCGGAGAGCATGAAGGCGTCATCACCGATGGAGAGGCTGGCGGAGACATTGCGACCCGCGAGAATTTCGGAAAGCTCGTCATTGGAGTGTTTTCCGAGTCCGCCTCCATCGAAGATCGTTTTGGCGAAGGCATCGAGGAGTGGCTTGCCCTGTGGTTGGGTGAGCTTTCCATCACCAATACGGGCGACGACGCCGATACGGTTCTTCTCGAAATCGGTGGGCTTGAGGTTGACGCGAATGTTGTTTGAGAGAGTGAACTGGGTGACTCCGAGGTCGGTGATGATTTCTTCGATTAAGATATTCCCGGGCGTGCCAAAATTCGTGTAGCCGAATGGCTCAATTTCGCGGGCAGCGGGTGGATCGACAGCAACGGTGGAGGATTTCTCATAGAGAGAGGAGAGGACTGTTGCTGCATCATCCGGTGCTTCCTTAGTGCTGAGGACAAGGTGGTAGCCGGGTGCTTGCCAGAATTCAGTGAAGGCAGTGTGTACCATTTCAGGGGTGATTCCATCAAGTGCAGCGGAGGCGATTTCTAGGCTAGTCTCGGGAGTTGAAAAAACGGAGTTGTCATTCACTGAGCGTGCGATGGCTGTGGCGAGAGCGTCGGACTTTCGTGTGTCTTGGCGCTTCACAGCTTCTTCGTATGCATTGATGAGGTTAGCTTTTGCTTCGGATAGTTCGGCTTCGGTGAAGCCATGCTCCAGAGCGCGGCGGAATTCCTGCTCAAGCATGGGGATGGCTTCTTGCCAGCGATCTTCTGCTGCAGTGACGGAGACGGAGCCGAATTCCAAAGCGTTAACAAATTGGAATTTTGAGGCGCTGCCGTCGCGGATAGCGGAGCCTTCTTGTTTCGCGAGACGATCGAAGCGGCGACCAATGATGGAGTGAGCTATACTGATAGGGAACTTGGCGGCACGATTTTCGCGTGTGTCCGTCTTTGGTTCATAGGGGCGAACGAGGTTCAGGGATATTTCGGTAGAGCTGAGCTCTGCATCTGTGAATACTTTCGGCTCGAGTCCTTCAGGGAGTTTTACCTCTCCTAGATCTGGATCGGTGCCTGGTTCGGCAGGATTGGTCATGCTGCCGAAGGTCTCGGCGATTCTTTTTTCCATGTCTGCGATATCGACGTTACCAACGACGACGAAGGTCATTCTACTCGGTATGTAGTAGCTATCGTAAAAGTCTACGAAGCGCTCGCGTGGTGCGGATTCGATGACTTCCTCGGTGCCGATTGGGAAACGAGCTGGAACAAGAGAGCCGGGGAGGAGCGTATTGAACTGTTCCTCCATGATGCGGAAATCAACGGAATCACGTGAGTTTTTTTCCGAAAGGATGACGCCGCGTTCGGCATCGATTTCCTCAGTGGAAAGGAGTGCGCCATCGCCGAAGTCGCGCATGACACCGAAGCAAAGTTCGAGGGTGGTTTCCTTGATGTCTGGGAGATCGAGCATGTAGACCGTTTCATCAAAGGAGGTGTAGGCATTGACGTGTGCACCGAAGCCGATGCCGCGTGCGCGCATTTCCTTGATGAGTGCGTTTGCGTCTTTGAAGTTTGAGGTGCCGTTGAAGACCATGTGTTCAAGGAAGTGGGCGAGGCCTCGTTGGTCATCCTCCTCCATGAGCGAGCCGGCATTGATGTGGAGACGGACAGAGAGGCGATTCGGTGGCTCCTCGTTCGGGAGGATCATGTAGCGGAAGCCATTGGGGAGGTTTCCAAAAACGGCTTTAGGATCTGCAGGGATATCTGAAGTCTCGGAAGGCCATGGTGTAGGCTCGACCTTCTCAGAAGACACCTGTGTCGCTGTGTCTGGAGAATCCTTTCCTGTGAGGGAAAGAATGATGGCCGTTATCGCGAGGATGAGGACGAGGACTAGAGGAGTAGCGTTGCGCATGGGTTGAGAATCGCGTGACGGCAGGATTTTGCAAGGTTGAGAATGCCAGTTGCAAAAAGGAGTGCAAAAGGCGATAGGACGGCCATGAATTTGGAAATTTCGACTCCGGCGCTGCTTTTCCCGGCGATCAGCCTGCTGTTTCTTTCCTATACGAACCGTTTCCTGCACCTTTCGGCACTGATCCGGAAGCTCCACGATGATTGGCTGCAAAAGGGTGACTGCTCTGCTAGAAGGCAGATCGAGAACCTAAAAAGCCGTTTGAAGCTGATACGCGCGATGCAGTTTTTTGGGGCAGTGAGTCTTTTTCTATGTGTTCTTTCGATGCTGGGCGTGATTGCTGGCTGCAGTTTACTTGCGCTGGTGTTCTTCGGAGTCGCTTTGCTACTAATGGGTCTGTCTTTGGCCTGCTTGATACGCGAGGTCTCCATATCTGGAGGTGCGTTGAAGATTATGTTGATGGCAATGGAGGAAGCCGAGAAGAAGGGTTGATTTTTCGATGAACGGTGGAATGGATTTATTATGAGCGAGAAAAGAGCATCTTTTAGTATCCCATCATTGCTGGCGATCTTGTCGGCGATCTTATCATTTAATGTAGGAGCCATAATAGGCCTACTTCTGGCAGCGCTGGCGTTTATTTTTGGCGCGCTGGGTATCTTGTTGGCATTTTCTCCGAAGACTCGGGGTGGGGGTATCAGTATCTTGGCAGTGGTGCTGAGCTTCATTGGCGTGATTGCAGCCATCATCAAGGCGATCATGTGGTTCTTCTAGAGAGCCGAAGGAATGTATCCACGAATAGGTAATCGATTCCTTTTCAGTGAATAGCTGGATTGTCACCGTAATACACCTAAGCTGCCAGTATTCTGCAGTTCAGTTGAGTTGGTAAGTTCCGTATATGTTGAGAAATACTCAGATATCCTGCTCGATACTCTTTAGACTCAGGAAGAGGTCGTGCCAGCGCGAGAGTTTTGGTTCGATGGCGAGTTTTTCCGTGGCGAGGTGGCTACGTATGGAATTCAGGCAGGTGGTGTAATCTTGGAAGAAAATGCGTAGAGCGTTTTCGTAATCGGCGCGCAGGGCTTCGGCGAAAGTTCCACAAGTATCTAGGAGAGAATTTTGGAAATCTCGCGTGATGCGAATGCGTGTGATGACGGCTATGACTCCTCCAGTTACTGCGAAGATGAGTGCGATGCTGAAGAAGAGCCATGGAAGCCATGTGAAGCCAAAAATCCCGCAAGTGGCGCCTGCGATGAGTAGCAGGAGTGTGGTGGCGGTAAATGATTTTAGGGCGAGATTCCGACGACGCAATTCACGCTCAAGTTCTTTTCTAACGTGGAGGTTGCCGATGCCTTGATGGGCAGCACGTCCGATTCGATGGACAAAACGCTGTCTCGCCTGTTCAAGTTTCGTATCCACGGGTTCTTGTTCGTCGATGACAGTTCCGATGGCTTCTTCAACACGTTTCCCTAACTCGTCCCAGTGGGCTTTACAGGCGGTAACAACGTCTTTTCCATCAGTTTCAGCGACTTCCTCGACGGCGGTACGGAGGCGCTCAATGAAGAGCCTTTCTGTCTCGCTGCCGGTTTTGTCTCCGACAAATACGCGGAATATAGAGCGTATAAGGCCGAGCCATTTTCTGAGAGAGCCTGTGACCCAAACGGCTTCGGTTTCGAATACTTCGGCGACAGCGGCGAGATGCTTGGGAAGGCGGAGGACAAGACTCTCACGCATTTTGTCGATTTCTTCTTCGAGAGAAGCGAGGAAATAATTTTGATCGCTGAGGATACGGGTCTGATCTTCGATTCGGTCTTCGATTTGCCTTAGGGCTGAGGAAGCCTTATTGCGCCATGTTTGTAGTGCTGCACGGCGTTCTGGTGAGTCGCAGACGCGTTGTCCAATAAATTCCTCGAGGGCGGGAAATCCGCTAAGTTTGTAATCCTTTTCGCCAAAAGCGCCTGCCCGTTTTGCTTCGTATGCCTTTTTTCCAGATACTGCGAAGATTCGGGGGCTGACTCCGATACGCTTCACTGAAAGATCAGACATGTGGTTTAGGATGACCTTGATATCGGCAGGGTCGCGCTGATCTGCTTGCTGAACGATAAATGCTACGTGATTAAGGAATTCGGGTGGGAGGCTGGAGATGAGATTCCAGGTAGCGGCTCCCCATGGGTTGGTGACTGGGAAAACGAATAAGATAAGATCGGCTACTGGAAGAAATCGCTCAGTGATCTGCTGGTGACCTTTAACGACGGAGTTTGTGCCAGGAGTATCGATGAGGTTGAAGTCTTGGAGGAATTCGACAGGTCGATAGCGCTCTTCGAGGAAGTCGGTGCTTTCCTCATCGCGAGGTGGGGCACCATAGCGATACCAGATGACGCGGTCTGTCTCTGGGAGGACGTTAACTTTGCAAAGCTCTCGACCGAAGAGTCCGTTGATGAGGGAGGATTTTCCGGCGTTTACTTCGCCGCAGACTACGAAGAGGAAGGGGGTGCCGAGATCCTTTTCAAATGCGTTGTGTGAGAGGGCATTGCCGAGATCTGTATTGGTGTCTCGTGCGAGTTCCAGAATACCCTTCACCACATCCGCAATGCGTCTGCGGATGGAGAAGTAGCGCTCGCCGAATATGGGCTGGCTCACTTTTTCCTAGGGGGGGAAGCGGGTTGCTCAGGAGGTGGGTGTTACCGATGCCTGTGCATCTCCTGCATCGACTTTCATGGCGATGAGTTGGGAGACAGTGACGAACTTGAAGCCTTTCTTGAGGAGTCCGTCTAGAGTCGCTGGCATGGCGTCGACTGTCTGGGAATGAAGATCGTGGGCGAGGACGATGCCACCTGCAGTGGTATTGGAGAGGATGCGGGATGCGACGACAGAAGGGCCGGGGCGCTTCCAATCGAGAGGATCGACAGACCAGAGGATGGTAGGGTATCCAAATTCTTTGAGGATGAGTTCACGCTGGCGCTGGAGGAGACCTCCATAAGGTGGGCGCATGGTGCGTGGGCGAACCCCAGCAGCTTTGGCTATGGCGTCTTGGCATAGCTGCATTTCCTTGCGTACTTCGCTGTCTCCGAGCTTGGAGAGCAAACGGTGTGTATGTGAGTGGTTGCCGATTTCGTGTCCTTCAGCAACCGTGCGGCGCAGCACACCGGGGTGGAGATTAACGCTGCGGCCGATGACGTAGAAAGTGGCCTTGATGTTGCGCTGGGCGAGCATGTCGAGCAGGCGCGGTGTGTTTTGCGGGTGTGGGCCATCGTCAAAGGTGATGGCGCAGTAGTTCCCGGAAACGAGGACGCGGGAGAAGGTGACTCCGGCGTCTTTAGAGAAATTTGAAGAAGGATTCCCGGCGTTGTTGCGTAGCGTGGGGCCGTCTACGGAAGGAGTGCGGTAATCTTTGTTGGCCGTGGATTTGATGGGTGCATTAGGGTCAGTAGCAGCGGTTGAACTGGCTGCTTTACAGCTAGCCATAGTTGCCGCAGAGGTTGCGATGAAGCCGCGGCGAGTGATTTTGCCCATAGAAGTGTTTGTAGTTGGGCTGCTGCCGATCTGTTCGGGTGAATGATCCATGATGAAGATGATTGTTAAGCTGACTAAAAGAGTGCATCAATAAGTGTGGGATGTCACGCGTGATTTCCCTAGGGGCGGGAGTTTGGCGGGGCAGATGTCATTTTGCAAAGAGTTCCTTGCAGAGAAGGCAGGATTTCCCGTCGCAGCCACGGGCGGTGCAATATTCGCGCCCGTAAAAGATGATTTGTAGGTGTAGTTTGTTCCAAGACTCGCGAGGGAAGAGTTTTTTAAGGTCGCGTTCGGTCTGGATGACATTTTTCCCGGGGGTGAGTTTCCAACGTTTTGCAAGGCGATGAATGTGTGTATCTACTGGGAATGCGGGGACGCCGAAGGACTGAGCCATGACAACTGAAGCTGTTTTGTGGCCTACGCCGGGGAGTTCTTCGAGAGCATCGAAGTCCTGTGGCACTTGACTATCGTGTTGCTCGACAAGCATGCGGCTGAGTTCGGAGATCGCGGCTGATTTCCTAGGTGACAGACCGCAGGGGCGTATGATTGCGCGAATATCCTCCACGGGGACGTGCATCATTTTCTCAGGTGTATCGGCGAGGGCGAAAAGAGCTGGGGTGACGAGGTTGACACGGACGTCTGTGCATTGTGCGGATAGGAGGACGGCGATGAGAAGAGTGTAGGGACTGGTGTGGTCGAGGGGGATGGGTGTTTCCGGGTATAGTTCCTCAAGGCGGCGGAGGAGGTGTTCGGCGCGTTGTTTTTTCAGCATGGGCTGGGGGTGGTTTCCGGGGTTGATGAATCTGGCTGCGGAGTCGATGCTGCGGGTGTGAAAGGTGTGCGCAAGTGGATTCTGGGAATTGTCCTGATGGTTGGGCTGTGTGCCGGAGGCTTGTGGCTTTGGAAACTGGAAAGCATCGCGATGCTATCGAAGGTAGAAAATAAGCCCACTCCGGATCCGGAAAGGTATGAGACCTTGATTAAGGAGATTCAGAGGTGGCGTTCGGATCTGGCGGAGGATCACCGACAAGCACGGAGCGCAGAAGAGAAGGCTGCGGTGGAGAGGGATGCTAGATTGATTCTAGAATTGATGCTTCCAGAGATGATGCGCTGTTGGCTTGGGACTCCTTATGATTTCAATGGAACGGCGGAGAAACCAGGAGGAGGGAAACTTGCCTGTGGATATTTTGTTTCTACCGTTTTACGAGATGCGGGATTTCGAGTGAATCGCTTCAAGTTGGCTCAGCAACCTTCACAGAATATCTTACGCACCTTTTTGCCTTCGGACTCCTGCGAACTGAGTATGGGCGAGGAGTATGATAAGTATGCGGATAGGGTAGAGAAGAGGGAGCCGGGCATCTACTTGGTAGGGCTAGATACGCATGTGGGCTTTATCGTGAATCGGGTAGACGGCATGCATTTTTTCCATTCCTCCGCTGCTGGAAAGGTGGGAGTGGTGAATGAAAATCGCGATCAGGCTGGTGCTCTGCGTAACTCAAACTGGAGGTTGCTCGGCGGCTTGACTCTTGAATCCGATGTGATCCGGATGTGGCTGAAGGGTGAAAAGGTCTCAGTAAAGACGAGCTAAGAACTTTCTTTAGTGCCTAGTTTCTACAAACTTATTTCCAGAACCGTCCCAGATATGAGAGTAGCCGTTTCTCTGTGCTTCTATAGCAAGTAGGTCACGGTGGATGGACATGATTGGGTTGATGTCTGCGCCACAGGCCTCAAGTGCTTGTCCTGTCCAGACGTTGCAAATACGTGGGAAGTAGTAACTGTGTGGAGATTCGAGCAGGACGCCTCCGCCCCAGCTGGCTTCGCCTGCGTCAGTAGGGTAGCCTTCTGGGTTGGGTGTGGTGCAGTGGTTTAGGAAAGAAGCAACATAAGGGCCTTGCTCACGTGGGATGGATTTCATCCAAATGTGTTGATTTGGAGAGACTTCTGTGACGTTCCATTGGATGGGAATGCACTCCATGACTGAGCGAGAGGGCAGGAAGATCGCTTTTACGATTTCGGGTGCGGTGAGCCAGCGCTTGTTGATATATGCCATGCGGTCACCCCACGAGAATGTGACGTATTTGCAGTCGGGGAAGTCCTTCGGCGGGATGAAGCCCGACTCGATGAGCCAATCGTACTCGAAGACCATACCGGAATGTAGCTTGTCAGCAATGAGCCAGACTTGGACTTCTGGGGGGCGCTCCGGTGTGTAGGAGGCGACCGTGTTTTTCCGAATAAGCTCTTGAGATGGCTCAGGAGGAGGTGGGAGCGTGACGAAATTACACGATGCGCTGAAAACCAAGCTCAGTGTGAGAATGAGATTCCGTAGGAGGCGCATCGGGTTGGGATTTATGAACGCCCTGGTTCAGAGGAAGGAACAGACATACTGGCAGATTCCGGCATTAACCGTGATCGTGAAGCCGCTGTTTGCCGGAACTTCGAAGGACTCCTCGGTAGGGATAAAGCGTGTGCTACCGGAATTGTTCACGGTGACTTCGCAGGAACCGTCTGTGATTTCCATGAGTTCAGGAGCCACGGTATCGAATTTATAAGTGCCGGGAAAAATGATTCCGAGCGTTTTGCGTGAACCGTCAGGGAAAGTGACGGAGTGTGAGACGACTTTACCATCGAAGTAGACGTTGGCGACGGCATCTACCGAGACGTTTGAAAAGGAGTTCATGATTTTACAGTTAGTAAGGGGTTGAGTGTTCATTCTACTGCTTTTTTCCAGCCATCGTATCCACCTTGAAGGATAGATACGTTATGCCCTCGATCTGACAATGCTTTGGCTACAATAGCTGCATCAGGACAAGCAAGATCCGTGCAATAAATGACAACGGGTTTATTTGATTTTGAGGCAGCCGAAATATTTCCCTCGTGTTTATCGAGATCCTTTTTGAAATCGGCTTTTGGCCAACTAATAGCACGTGGGATGTGGCCTAGACTGTAGATGAGTTTCGGGCGTACATCATATACGAGGACGGCGTTACTCTGCGTGAGTTGGTAAAGGTCGCCAATGCGCATTCGTGTGAGCAGACCCTGCTTTTGAGTCGCATCGACGGTTGCTGTTGGCTCCGCTTCATCCTGTGCGGACGCCTCAGGATTGAGGCTGGGGACAGGTTTCTGCGGCTCTGAGCAGGAAACGATAAATGTGGTAATGGCAATAAGCCCCACGAGACGCAATGGTCGCATGGAATCGGTAATCTGCGGCTGTAGTCGGGACGAAATCACCTTCCGATTTTGATGAGTTCGATGTCGAAAACGAGCAATCCAGCGGGGTAGCCTGCAGGTGGGTTTTCACCGTAGGCCATTTTTGCAGGGATCCAGAAACGACGTTTTTCGCCCTCCACCATGAGTTGAACACCTTCAGTCCATCCAGCGATTACGCCGTTAAGAGGGAACGAGGTAGGTTGGCCGCGCTTTACGGAGGAGTCGAAGAGTTTTCCGTCGGTCGTCCATCCAGAATAGTGAACGGTTACGGTATCAGTGGCTTTTGGATGGGCGGCACCAGTTCCTTTTTCGAGAATCTTGGAGGCGAGTCCGGAATTTGTGATGGTGGCGTCTGCAGGAGCTGCAGCTACGTCATTAGGTGTTTCAAGCATATTTGCGGAGTTGTTGTTTTGCTGCGTTGGTTCTGTGTTCTTGCAGGCTGATAAGGCAAGGGCGAACAGTCCGAAGGAGAGTAATTTAATCACGAGCACAGGGTTATTCGGAAAAGTGGTTTATCAAGGGAAATCATTCAATCTTCATCCGGAGCGTCTTCATGTTCCATTTCGACAGCAGTGCGTCGCTGGACGGTAATGGCGGAGAGCAGGTGATCTTGCCTGACTACAAATTGGTTGAGTTTCATCAGCTCTAAGACCGCGAGGAAGGTGACGATGACCTCGGATTTCGTGGTGGCCGTCTGGAAAAGGGTATCGAATGTGATGGATTCACCGGGTTTGAAACGACCAATCAGGAACTCGATCTTGTCGGATACGGTGAAACGGTCATCAACGATGTCACCTAGGTCGTGGGATTCCTCAAAGCGCTTGAGAACGTTCTGAAATGCGCGGATGAGATCGAAGATGGATACTTCTGCAAGTACTGGTGGTTCTTCTGCAGGTTTTACGCCCGGGTCGGGTTGGTGGGCGAAGCGCCCTTGTTGCTCCAGTTCCCGAACAGAGAGGAATCCAGCAGCATCCTTGAATTTTTTATATTCAATAAGCTGGCGGATGAGTTCCCAGCGTGGGTCGTCGTCTTCTGCATCGTCTTCCGGAGGTTGCTCGGTGCGGGGAAGTAATGTGCGTGACTTCAGATACATCAAATTTGCGGCCATAACGATGAACTCTGATGCGAGGTCAATGTTGAGTAGCTTAAAGGTGTTGATGTAATCGAGATATTGCTTGGTGATACGCTCGATGGAGATGGCATGGATATCCAATTCATCCTTCTTGATGAGATAAAGGAGCAGATCGAGGGGACCCTCGAAAATTTCTAACTGTACTTTGTAGTCGCTTGTTTCCAATGTGTTAAGTCTCCGTAACGTTATAATTTGTTCTCGTCAGCAAGCTGCGCAGTGGCTTCTAATCGGTTGAAGCATGAATGGACAGGCCGAATCAGAGCAATTGCAAAACTTCCACGAGAGGTTGAGCCAATGGGTGTCGAGCCAGGGTTTCTGGTTTCAGCTCCGTTACTCGATGTCAGGCACTGGCGGGCAGGGTAGTGTTGCCTTCCATTTACTCAGACTGTTCATGCGAATTTCAGTTTTTGTAATTATTGCCGGTTTGGCTCTCTGTTTCTTTCTTTTCAAGCAGACGGGCATGGAGAATTATCAAGCGAAGTTGAGGGCTTCGCTGAAGGAGAAGCTTGGAGCGGAAGAGATCCAGGTGAGAGGGTTTGCGAGGGAACAAGGTAAGCTGAACATCAACCGCATGGCCATGAGCGGTGGAGATAACACCTTTTTTACCGGGTTGGAGTTGAGGAATCTAAGGTGCCGTATGGGGCTTTTGGATAGTTACAGTAAAGTTTGGGATCCTGGTCAGGTGACCATTTCTCGCATGGATCTCGGCTTGCGTGCGGGTGCGGATTCCGAGGAATCCTCCAAGGCGATTTCGAAGGTGCTTTTTCAAGATACCGGAAGGTTAGCTCTTAACTCGATCGAAGTCGCGGATATGTCCCTGCGTTGGGGTTATTCCGAGCGGACGCGTGGTGCTATCATTGGTAGCAAGATGATTGCCCAGAGATTAGACACGGGCTGGCGCCTGAAATTCCGAGGGGGCACGTTTACCCAAAACTGGCTCAAGAGGCTTGAGATTGAACAAATGTCGCTGATTTTCGGAGAAAAAGGAATTATCTTCGAGGAAGTGATTCTGAGGAAAGGAGAGGGCTATCTAACCCTAGTGGATGGTAAGGTCGCTGCTGGGCAAAGACCGGAGGTCAGTGGCTTGCTGAAGCTGCGAAAGGTAGAGTTGGCAGCACTTATACCATCGGTATTGCGCGATTATGTGGAAGGAACAATATCCGGTGAGTTCCGAGTTTTCGGATCGACGAATTCTTCAGACGGGGTCGGTTTTGAAGGTAAGGTGGAACTGGATGGTGAGGATGTCGTGATACTGCGTGACAGGGTTCCGATTCTTAAAGCGCTAAGTGTGGTGGATGCATTTAATAATTACCGTCGCGTAGATTTCCTGAGCGGTTCGTTTGGGGTGCGCACACACGGTGGAAAATTCAATATCAGCGATGTGATCATTGGCTCTGAATCGGGTGTCTCGCTTAAAGGGGAGCTCTCGATTCGATATCCAACTCCAGAGGAAGCGATGGCAATGGGGCAGATCAATATCGGAGGTGGAAACTACGGCGATGGTATTCTTAGTGATGATGAGCTTGATGAAAGCACACGTATCACGCTCAAAGGTGCGGCGAAGACGACAAGAGGAAGCACTGGCTTTAATAATGATGAGGCGGACTCACTTTTCGATAGGCTTGGCCTTAACCTAGAAAATAGACGTCTAGAAGAGCGTGCAACCGAAAAGCTCTCCCGTTCCTATCGCTATGATGGCGATTTCGTCCTTGTCCTTCCCGGTGATGTCTTCGTCCGTGCCCCGGAACTTGAGAAGAAATTCCCTGCAGTAAACGGAAAGATCTTTTTGGACGTCCCTGTGAAGGGCTTTCTCCATGAGTTGACCCAACAGCAGTCTGACCTGATCTATGAGCTAGGAGGGCGCTAGATTCGCTAATCTACCAGCGAAAAACTAATGGAGGCACAATGATTCGTACATTGCCGTTGCCGTTGTTTTCGCTCTCTTCTAGTGCTGATACAATATTGTTTTCGAACTCGACGACCGTCTTGCCCTTTTCCTCTGTCGTGACGTGTGAAAGCTGGCGATAGGCTTGGCCGCTCACTGGATCAACGCGGGTAATGTAGTGCTTTACCTCATCGTAATCGACGTATTCCCAGCTGCCAGTTTGTCCGTCCTTCGTCCTGCGCATTGAGGTTTTGGTAGGCTTGCCGCGTGATTTGGCGATTTCATCCATCGTCATGCCAAGTGCTACACCGTTGGCAGCTATGATTTCGTTCACCGCGATTTGGCGGTCGTAGACTTGTTTGAGTTTTGCGACAAAATCTTCTTCTGGATGGGAGAATGCCCACGGTGCCACCCAGCCAGCGATACCATTGCGCGTACCTTTCCCGCGAACTCGGTAAACTCTTCCGGTCATGCCCTCCAATTCTACGATCTGATTTGCTTTCAGAAATCCAAGCCGATGATTGCCATCTTTATCTGAGTAAACTGGCGCTTCCTTGATTACCTTGAGCTTGATTGGCTCTTTCACGACATCTGTGAGGTAGATGACGTCAGGATCAGAGTCGAGGAGTGAACGCTGATTCCCACCGATTTCGGCCGATACAGGCATGAGGATCCCAGCACAGAGAAGCAGCATGGATAGCACTTTCATAAATTACAATGTATGGGCTTTTACGGGAATGGAAAGGGGAAAGGGCGAGAGTGAAATAGTCCGGTGATGATCGTTCTGGCGCTTAGACGATGATTTGCTGGGATATATTCATTTCTTATTTCACTGCTCCACTCACCACTTCCATCACCGGGATTCGCGGCATGGCGTCCGTATTCTCCATCCAGCCGAGGTGGGTGGTGGTGATGAAAGTCTGGGCGTGAGGCGGAAGGTGATGGAGGAGGGCGTTTCGGCGGGAAGGGTCGAGCTCGCCGAAGATGTCGTCTAGGAGGTAGATCGGTGCTTTTCCACAGCGGCGGTGGAGGAGATCGCCCTGGGCGAGTTTTAAGGCGAGAGCGATGGTGCGTTGCTGGCCTTCACTAGCGAAGTCTTGGGCGGGCATGCCGTGGAGGCGGATGGATACGTCATCGCGGTGTGGGCCAATCACTGATTGCCGTGTGGCGGTCTCGCGCTGTCGAGCCTGCAGGATGGAGTCTTTTAGAGACGGGCCGCTGGCAGGTAGGTAGCTGAGGGTGAGGGCTTCGTTTTTTCCGGAAATTTCTAGCTGTGCTGCAGCGACGAGGGGGGTGAGCGCCTCCACCAATTCTGCACGGCTATTGGTGAGGTAGGTGCCGTGTTCGATGAGTATTTCCTCCCAGGCAAGAAGCTCTGGCATACGGAGTGTGGGTTCTTTGAGAAGGAGGTTCTTTGCCTTCAGCGCGCGGCGGTAACGGGTGTAGGCGGTGCGGTATTTTGGATCGAGCTGTGCGCCTAGGAAATCGAGGAAATGGCGGCGACCTTCACCTGGCCCACGGATAAGAGAGAGGTCTTCATTTCCCATCCAGACAACGAGCCCGCCATCTGAAAGATACTCAGTGCGTGAGGAGCGCGTTTCTTCATCTACGGTGAGTAGCAAGCCGCGCTGACCTTGGCGGACTTTTCGCTCTTGCCCCCATGCCTCTCCGGCCACGCCGAAGCCGGGAGTGGAAAATTTTGTGAGAGTATTGAAACGGTTTGTGCGTGGTGAGTGCAGGCGGATGAGCATGCAAACTGCCTCTAACAAAGAGGTCTTTCCTTGGGCGTTGTCACCCGTGAAGACTGCACCCTCCGCTGGCACATCCAGCGAGAGCGCGGCGAAGCAACGGAAATTTTGGAGGCGGAGATTGGTGAGCACGCTATGCGGATAGGTGTTCGAGGGCTTTCTGGTAGGAGGAGTTGCTGAGGTAGTGGCGTAGCTTCGCATCGAAGGAAGCGGTATGCTTCTCATGGTAGGCGGCGATTTCTTCCGAAACACTTTTCAACGCCTCAAGGTGCGCGGCCGAATCTCGGTCACGGAAGGCGTGGTCTGCTATGACATCGAGACGTCGCTGTAGGAGTTCGCTGAGCTGCGGGTGCATGGGGGGAAGCTTAGTTCTAAATCTTAAGTCTTAAACTTAAATTCTATGAGATAGTGATGAAAATGCGATCTAGGTGGGATAACGTCGCTCAGATCAGTTCTTCCGAAATGGGTCAGGATCATGTACCTGTAGGAATAGTATGATTCGATCTTTAAGAAAATGGATGGCGGCAGTAGGATTTCTACTCCTCGTCGTCATTTTAATTGCGATTGTATTTCGAGCAGATCCATTGCGGCGAGTCGCTCAAGAACATGGAATTACACTTCCCGCCAGCATTTCTGAAATCGAATGCAGAGGCGATGCATGGAAGAGATCATTCATCGACTGCGGTGCGATTTGCACGTTTGAGATGCCTGCATCGGATTTACCTGCCTTCCTGAAAACACTAACCATCCATAAGAGCTCTCGAGGTGTGGGAGATACTATTGTTCCTGGGAATTCCCAGTATGCAGTTACAGCAGCTTGGACGTTTACCACTCCGGATTTTGCTTTCGATTGCGAATCTCCGACTGGAGATTTTCTGACTGTAAGGACATGGGATTTGTCATCGAGCGACGTGGGTGTTCTTCTCTATACAGATTGGAACTGATATAAGCTGAATTTTCTCTTCAAACATGAAACCTCAAGAAACCGCCGCTAGCTATGATGCTCTTGCCGAACATTGGAATAGCGAAAGCTTTCATCGAGAAAACGGCATCGCGCAGCATGAGAGGGCGATACGTTTCTCGAAAAAGTCGGGGTATGCCATCGATGTTGGATGTGGCAGTAGCGGGCGAATTATCGAGCTTTTGCAAACGAAGGGTTTCACCCCCGAGGGACTGGATATCTCTGAGGGCATGCTGAAGCACGCACGGACAAGGCATCCTGATGTTACATTTCATTACGCTGATATCGTGAGCTGGAAGTTCCCACAGAAATACGCATTCATCTCCGCATGGGATAGCGTGTGGCATGTTCCGCTGGAGAATCAGGAAGCCGTGTTACGGAAGCTCTGCAATGCCTTAGCGGAGCAGGGAGTCTTGATCTACACCACCGGTGGGGTCGATGAACCGGGAGATGGCTCGAATCCATTTTTGGAGCAGCCGCTTTACCATGCCGCCCTCGGTATTCCCAAGATACTAGAAGTGATTGGGCAGGAAGAATGCATCTGCCGTCATCTGGAATATGACCAAGCTCATGGTGATGACATCGGCAAGCATCTTTATATGATTATACAGGCACAAGGAGCGGCGTCTCTATAGAGCGCCGGATAAGGACTGAGGAACCTGCTTACCCAGCAATATCCATGCATGCTGGGCACTCTATAGAGCTGCCCCTCCTTGTTTGCTTGATCTAAATCCATCACATCGCAACGATCTCAGCGTGAAGTTTTTCAACGATCTCGCCGATATCTCTGTCGGTAGGAATCGGCTTCCTCATTGGGAGCAGGAAGGTTCCACGTATTTCGTCACCTATCGTCTCGCTGATTCTATCCCGCGCGAGTTCACCGATAAGTGGAACAAAGAACGGGAGTCTTGGATGCTAGACCATCCTTACCCCTGGGATGAAGCGACCGAAGCCGAATACCATCGCGTCTTCTCAAGCGAGATCGATCGTCTAATGGATCTGGGGCACGGTTCATGTGTTCTCCGCAGCACTGAGATCCGGGCGATTCTTGCGGCATCGTATACAAAGTTCGAAGGCGAGAGGTATGTCATACATTCATGGGTCGTCATGCCCAATCACGTGCACTTGCTAGTCACCATCGCATCGGATCAGAGTCTTGAGAGTCTCGTTGGATCGTGGAAGAAATTCACGGCACGCACCATTAATAAAAGTTCAGAACGTAAGGGGAAGCTCTGGCAGAAAGACTACTTCGATCGCATCATCCGCGATTGGACGCACTTCTCCCGAGTCGCAAATTACATCCGCAAGAATCCGGCCAAAGCCAACCTCCCTGATAATGCCTACACCCTATGGGAATCCGATCTTGTGAAGCGCGTCCTCAAGTAACAAGGAGCGGCACTCTATAGAGTGCCGGAGAAGAACTGAGGAATCTGCTTTCCCAGCCATTTCCGATGCATGTGCAGGCGCTCTATAGAGACGCCTCTCCTTGCCCAGGGAGCGGCACCTCTATAGAGTGCCGACAGAGGATACGGAATGGAGCGGAGCGACATGGACACGAGCTATTCGCGACGTGCCCGCAGGGGATCGCCGGGGGGCGAGATCAATGGAGCTAGGCTTGAGTGCTTGGGTTGCTGGGCACTCTATAGAGGTGCCCCTCCTTGCTAGGGGTTTGGAGTGCCTTCTAGGGAATAAAAGAGTTTTGGCTCGGTGGGATCTGGGAGGATGGTGATGCTACCGGACGTAGAGGTGAGGCGATTTACGGGTACTGGATTCCAGGTGCCATCGAGAGTATTGGACTCCATGGGGGTGAGGGTGGCGTAGTCGAGGGCGGCGGTGTTCGGCGTGTAGGAGGCGGAGCCATCGGTGGCGAAATCGAAGACTGGTTCTGGAGTGGCGGGGTCTTTTCCTAATAGGAATTCGAGGAGGTCGGGGAGGCCATCACTATCGTCTGGGGTGGCTGCGATGTAGTCGATGAGGGGTTGGTCGGGATCGATGCCGGGGAGGATGGTGAGTATTTCGCGGTTGGCGAAAGGGGCTATTGGGGTGGTGGCGAAGGTATTGATGGCAGCGAGGATTTCATTGGCAATGAGTGCTTGGCCGGCGGTGGCGGGGTGGAAGCCCAGTTTGCAGAAGAAGTGGTGGGGAGGGTTTTCTACATCGGGTGTGTAGATGAATTCGGTTCCGTTGATCTGGACGGGGACTTGGTCGAAAATACGGTCAGTGATGAGGTCGATGCGTGCGATGGTGGTGTTTGCCCGGCTGCCGAGGTCGGCGATGATGTTTGCATTCAGGGTGGCGACACGGGCGCGGGCGGCGGCGGCCTCGGTGGGATCGTCGATTTTCTCAATAGGTGTGGCACCGATGTCAGGGACGGTGGCGACGATGATGGGGAGATTGGCAGGGGCGTTGTTGCGCACGTAATCGTGAATGCGGCCGATGAAGACGCGGATCTCGTCATTCTTGGCATCGTCGTTGTCGAGGGAGAGGTCGTTGCCGCCGATGAAGATGAGGACTGCATCGACAGCGGAAAGGTCTCTTGTGAGTTCTACGCGGGTGTTGATGGCTAGGGCATTCTCGGGATCAAATGATTCTGATAATGTGTATTCACGGTAAAGAATTTCCTCCCAGCGTTCGGCCTTGAAACCGGGGACGCCATAATTGTATTCGTAGCCAGCATTCCGATAGTCCAGGTAGTTTCCCAGAGAGGCTTCATAGTTGCCCATGGTGAAGTCTGCCGCGCGATGTTCGTGGAGGAGTTCCACCCAGTTATTGGTGTTTGCTACAAAAGGATCGGAATCTGGCGCGGAGAAAGGAGTCTCGAATCGGTATTCCTCTGTCTGTGAATCACCGATGGCGAGAAGGCGTAGAGGTGCGGAATGAGCAGTGGAAAGGATGAGGGCGAGAAGCGCTACCGCGATGTGTGTCTGTTGAAGCACGCGGGAACGTAACAGAGGAAAACGGGAAATCAAAAGATGCTTCATGAATCTTGACTAAGAGTGGGAAGTGCTGAGTGATTTGACGGCAGATGAGTGAAGGCTTGGCCGTCCATGTCGCTGCGCTCCATTGTTTGAAGACTTGGGTTACTGTTTCCTAGGGTTGTGTGCGGGGGTGAGGAATTCGGGTCTTCTCCTAGGTGGCTTTGTGGGTAGCGTTCACAGATGAACAAGAAGACCACGATCGTCCTTGCTGCTGTTGCTTTGCTGCTAGGAGGGGTGTTTTTCTATTTCAAGGGTAGGCGGTATGAGGTGGTGATTACTCAGGAGCAGATTGATGCGAAGCTTGTTGAGAAATTTCCTGTATCGAAGAAATATCTGCTGATTTTTGAGATTATTTATTCAAACCCCGTGGTGACACTTCTTGAGGATGAAGACCGGATAGAAGTGGGTCTGGATGCGACGCTGAACATCCGTGTCGACAAGGAACTCAAGGAGCTGGGAGGAGGATGCACGATTACTTCAGGGCTCCGGTATGATGCGGAAACCCAGGAGTTCTTTTTGGATGATGCGGTATTCAGCAGGCTGGAGATCCAAGGTGTTCCCGAATCCTATCTTGAGGCGGTCACGGCGTTTTCGGCAAAGGCAGCGAAGGAATATATTGAGAAATGTCCGATCTATCGACTCAAGGCGACGGATGCAAAGACCACGGCGGCGAAGTTGTTGCTGAAGGACTTCGAAGTGAAGGATCAGGCGATTTATGTGACGATGGGGTTGTGAGAGTTTTGTAGCTCTTCAAGGCCAACGGCCTGACCTATCGCAGCCTAGGGCCGCGCCCTAGGGTCGTATCCCACGAATAAGACCAAGCCCTGTAGGGGCGACCTATCGGTAGGTATTATATCGCCCCTTCAGGGCTGGATTTGTTTGAGGTGACCGAATCCTAGGGCGATGCCCTAGGCTACGGTAGGCTGCACCTTTGGTGCGATAGGAGCCGGTCGCAGTCGGCTCTCTAGGCTTCTCTGTTCAATCCTCTTCTTCGGCGAAGATGTTGTTCATGGAGGAGAAGAAGTCGTCGAGGTCGTCGGAGGACATTTCGACGTTCTGGATGTCGTCGAAGCTGGTGTGCTCGACGAACTTGTCATCGAGCTCGCCGATGAAGGAGGAGGGTTCGCAGCTGGTTTTTTGCCCCCATTTCATGCGGATGCTGCAGTAGGTGAGGGTGAGTAGCTCTTGGGCGCGGGTGATGCCGACGTAGAGGAGGCGGCGTTCTTCGTCTTTGGTGCCTTCGGTGACGCTGCGGAAGTGGGGTAGGTAGCCTTCTTCTAGGCCGACGAGGTAGACGATGGGGAACTCGAGGCCTTTGGAGGCGTGGAGGGTGATGAGGGTGGCTCCCTTTTTCTTTTCGAGATCGTCGTCTTCGCGCTCGGAGGCGAGGGCGCTATCGTCGAGGAAGGATTGGAGTTTCTTGCCTTTGGCGATGTGATCGCGGAGGGATTCCTTGATGGAGTGTATGGCCTCGCCGCGTTGCTGGCGTTCGGCATCGTTTTTGCAGCCACGTTCGATCCAAGGGAGGTATTCGATTTCTGCTAGTAGCTCGGAAAGAACGTCGGCGGGGTTTTCCTTGGCGACGTCGATTCGGTTTTTCGCAGAGGAGATGAGGGCGACGAAGTCTTCGATGGCTCCGCGTGCTTTTCCGCCGAGGGTGGAGGTGAAGAAGGGATCGCAGAGGGACTGCCAGACGGAGCGGCCTTTTTCGCGGGAGTCGTCGGTGGCGAGGACGGCGGTGGCTTGGCCGATGCCACGGTTTGGCGCATTGAGGATGCGGAGGAGGGGGACGTCGTTGTCGGGTGAGACGAGGAGGGCGGTGTAGGCGAGGACGTCGCGGATTTCCCGGCGGTCGTAGAAGGATTGTGCTCCCACCATACGGTAGGGGATTTTCCGGTCGCGCAGGGCTAGCTCGAGCTTGCGCGACTGGCCATTGGTGCGGAAAAGGATGGCAAAGTCTTCCCACTGGCGGCCATGGGCGGTTTTTTCTCCGAGGATCTCATCGGCGATGAAGTCTGCCTCTTCGTTATCGCCGGGCATGGCGACGATGCGGATGTTTTCACCCGCGCCACGTGTGGAGCGGAGGACTTTCTCGCGGCGGCCGAGGTTGTGTTTGATGAGGGAGTTTGCGGTGTGGAGGACGGCTTCGCTAGAGCGGTAGTTTTCCTCGAGACGGATGACTTTTGGATTGGGGAAAAAGCGTTCGAATTCGAGGATGTTTGCGACTTCGGCGCCGCGCCAGCCGTAGATGGATTGGTCGTCATCGCCGACGACGCAGACATGGTAAGGCGCCCCCACAAGCTGCTGCAGGAGACGCATCTGGAGGGAGTTCGTGTCTTGAAACTCATCGACCGTGACGCGGGTGTAGATCTGGCGGAACTGGTTGCGGACGTCTTCGTGCTCGCGGAGGACTAGCTCGGCAAGGAGGAGGAGGTCGTCGAAATCGACGGCGTTCTGGGCACGGAGTTCGTTTTGGTAGGCGACGGCGAGCTGGGCGAAGAATTCGTCATCGAGCTCGGCGACATCGACGCCTTTGTTTTTTGCCTTGGAGATCTCGGTGAGGACGGTTTCGGCTTTGATTTTTTCATCGGTGCCGCCTTTACGGACGATGAGTTGCTTCATGATGCCGACCTGATCGGAGTAGGCGGTGATGGAGAAGTTCTTCTTGTAGCCGAGCTTGTGAATGCCGCCGCGGAGGATGCGGACGCAGAGAGAGTGGAAGGTGCAAACGGTCATTTCGTTTGCTGCTTTTTTGGAAACCATGCCGCCGATGCGCTCTTTCATCTCAGAGGCCGCCTTGTTGGTGAAGGTTACGGCGAGGATCTCGGAGGCTGGGACTTTGCGCTCTAGCATGTGAGCGATGCGGCAGGTGACGGTGCGTGTTTTCCCCGTGCCTGCACCGGCGAGGATCATGACCGGGCCGTCCTGGGCAGCTACGGCATCACGTTGAGCGTGGTTGAGGGATTCAAAAGCGAAGTCGTTGGCCATGGACGGGGGGACTCAATACGGCGGGGGGAGTTTTGGCAAACTTGAATGTATACAGTTTGCTAGTGTTCAGTTTTCAGTTTGAAGTGAAGACTTTGGTTAGTCGATTTTTGGCGGCTGACGCGACTTTTTACGAATATATCCGTTCTACGCGAGGGGTGATGCCGGTGAAGAGCTCCCAGGTGATGGTGCCGGCTAGGTGGGCGACTTCGTCGGCGGGGATGTTGGCGCCGAAGAGCTCGACTTCGTCGCCAGAGGTGACGGGGCTGTCATCGGGGAGGGCGACGACGATCTGATCCATGGTGACGCGTCCGACGATGGGGTGGCGTTGGCCTCGGATGAAAACCTCTGCGTTTTTCCCTGAAAGGGAGCGTGGGTAGCCATCGCCGTAGCCGACGCCGATGGTGGCGAGGCGGGTGGGGCGGGTGGTGACATAAGTGCGGCCGTAGGAGACGCTGTGGCCTGCTGGGACGGTGCGGGTGAGGGAAACGCGAGACTTGAGTGTCATGACGTTTTGCAATTTTTCCTGAAACTGCGGGATGGGCGAGATGCCGTAGAGCATGAGGCCGGGGCGGGCGAGATTGCAGGGGCCTGCGGGGTAGGCGAGGATGCCGCCGCTATTGGAGAGGTGGATCCAGCGAAAACGAGAGGCACCTCCGAGTTCGGCGACGGTCTTGGTGAAGAGGTCGATCTGGATGTTGGTGAAGACCTCGTCTTCGTCTGATGAGGAGAGGTGGGAGGCGATGCCTTCGATGGAGAGGGCGGGGAATTTCTCTATTTCTGTGAGGCTGGCGGCGACTTCGGCGGGTAGAAATCCTCCGCGCGCCATCCCGGTATCGACGGCGATGTGGACGGGGAGGGTGACGCCACGGCGGGTTGCGATGTCGGAGAAGGCTTGTGCCTCGGCGATGGTTGAGATGCAGGGAGTGACGTTTCGGGCGACGATTTCTTCGCGCTCTAGCTCCCATGTGGCTCCGAGGAGATAAATGGGGCATTTGACTCCGGCGTTGCGGATGCGGCGTGCCTCGCCGATATTTGCGACTCCGAGGAACTCTACTCCCTCTGCTTCGAGGAAGCGGGCAATGGTTTCGAGGCCGTGTCCGTAGGCTCCTGCTTTGACGACGGCCATGATGGCGCAACCGGAGACCTCGCGTGAGACTCGGAGGTTATGCGCGAGGGCGGCGGTATTGATTTCCACCCATGAGCGGGGTGGTGAGGCTGGGGTTTCGTCGAGGGTCACGGGTGGAAGAGTAGGGGGAAACTTTAAATTTCAAACTTCAACTTTCAATTCCCAAAGGATGAGGGCTCCTTTCGAGCTTGCGGGTGTGAGGTTGCGTGGGTTGCATAGTGAATGCGGATTGTTCAGTTGCTCGTCTTAATTCTTGCGGGTGTTGCGATGGGGGCTGAGGAGAAGGCTGAGATACGTGCGATGGCTTGGGCAGCGCTTTCGCCTGATGGTGAGGAGGTGGCCTTTGAGTGGCTGAATGACATCTGGATGGCTCCAAGTCGGGGTGGAGAGGCGAAGCGAGTGGTTTATGACAGCGCGAGGGAAGCTTATGTGAAGTTTACGCCAGATGGAGAGCGGTTGGTGTTTTGCTCGGATCGTAGGGGCTCGCAGCAGATCTATTCGGTGAAGGTGGATCAGTCTAACGGAAGTGATTTGCAGAGGCATAGCGATCACTCTGAGGGCTATGTGCTGGAGGCTATTTCTCCGAATGGCAAAGTGGCGGTGGCGAAGGGTCAGCGAGGGAGCTCGGGCTATAAGCCGTATAGGCCGCTGTTGGTGAGCTTAGAGGAGGATAGGCGGGAGTTGGAGTTGTTCGATGCTACGGCGCATTCGATTTCGGTTTCGCCCGATGGGAAGCGGTATCTGTTTTGTCAGGGTGGTGAGCAGCTTTATCGAAGTGGGTATAAGGGATCTCGGGCGTCGAGTGTGCATCTGTGGGATGCGGAGACGGGTGAGTTTACGCCGTTGATTACGGAAGAATGGGAGGCGCGGTCGCCGCTCTGGCAAGCTGATGGTAAGGGCTTTTATTTCCTCTCTAACGTGGATGGGACGTTCAATGTATGGAGGCGTGATCTGGAGACGGGGTTAGATAAGCAGGAGACTTTTTTCAATGGCGCATCGGTGGTGGGATCAACCATTTCTAGGGATGGAAAGGTGATGTTGTTCCGAGCTGGGCAGAAGGTATATCGGTTCGAATTGGGGAAAGGTGTGGAGCCGGAGGAGGTGAGTTTTCATGTGACAGGGGAGAAATTTTCAAAGAAATTGGTGAGGCGTGAGAAGGTAAGTGGGACATCGGAAGTAGCGTTCGGGCAGGGGGAGAGGATTGTGTTTTCGGCGGCAGGCGAGCTGTGGGCGATGGAGGCCGGCGGTGAGCCGGTGCGGCTGACGGAGAGCGATGCTTTGGATGAGCGTGAACCGCAGTTTTCTCCGGATGGTAAGTTATTGTATTTCCTAAGGGATGACGGGCTGGAGATGGAGGTGTGTAGGGCTAGGTATTCGCCTGGAAAAATGGGTGAAATAGCTGTGCTGCCTGCTGGTAAAAGGTCGAAGCGTTCGCTGAAGGTGAGTCCCGACGGGAAGTGGCTTTCATGGATCGAGTCTACTGGGGATCTAGTAACGGTAGCTGCAACGGGTGATGGTGAGGCAAAGGTGGTGATGCATGGTTGGGATACGCCGACTTATGATTGGTCGCCAGATGGGAATTGGCTGGTGGTAGGTAAGAAGGATCTCCACGCGAATCGTGATATCTGGGTGGTGAAAGCGGATGGCTCGATGAAGGCGAAGAACCTGACGCGACACCCAGCTTTCGAGGGTTCGCCGAAGTGGTCTCCGGACGGGAAGACGATTGTATTTCTGGCGCGTAGGGAGGCGGATGAATTGGCGAGGTTGTGGACGATTGATGTGGGAGGACTGAAGGAAGATTCAGATTTTGGGGAGATCGCGGATTCAATAAGGCCAGTGGATACGGATGTCAGTGAGCCGATTCGTGTGGCATGGGGGGCGGATTCCAAGTCGCTGTTATATCAGAGCCGAGACACGAAAGATAAGGCGGTCTATTTACTCGTGTTAGAAAGTGGGTTGGTTCAGGAATACTCCAAATTCCGTGGGATTCCGGTGGGTATGGATGAAGTGTGGCGATCGTATTGGCGGGTGGATCGTATGCCGGTGATCTCTCAGAGAGGTGAGCTGATAGAGTTCAAATTTTCGTTTTCTGTGGAGCAAGATCGGAGTGCGAGGATACGGCTGGGATTCCGTAGGATCTGGAGGACGTTGGGCGAGCGTTTTTATGATAGGACGATGAATGACACTGACTGGGATGCGGTATTGGCGAAATACGAAGATGCGGCGGCGGAGTCGCGAGAGTCGCGGCAATTTGATCGGGTGGTGGCACAGCTATTAGGTGAACTGAATGCGTCTCATCTGACTTTCAAATCACGTGAGTGGGGACTGAAAGATAACGATGTGAAGGTGAAAAAGCCGACGGCACATCCTGGTATGGTTTTTAATGCTAGCTGGGACGGTGCGTTGGTGGTGGAGCGTGTGATCGTGGGGGCTCCAGTTTCATTGCTAAAAGGTGCGCCACAGGCGGGAGATAGCGTGCTGCGCATCGGCGGGAAGGATGTGGATGCAGCTACGGATCTCACGAAACTTTTCAATGGAGCTGAAGGAACTTCGCTACCGATGGTTGTGGTAGGGATGGACGGTAAAAAGCGCACGATGGAGTTGGTGCCTGTGGATTATGATGAGATGCGGCTGATTGACCGAGAGTCGAAGAAGGCGGCTGATGTGAAGCTGGCTGAGGAAAATGGTTTAACTTACCTGCCTTTCCGAAAAATGAAGACGGATGACCTGCGTGATCTAGCGGTGGAGGTTTATCGAGCCTCGATAGATACCGATGGGCTGATTCTTGATTTGCGAGACAATCTAGGTGGGCGCGTGGCGGACGAGTTGTTAGGGATTTTCTGTCAGCCTGAGCACACATTTACCGTGCCGAGGGATGGGCCACGTGGTTATCCAACGGATCGGCGTGTCAGTCCATCGTGGGACAAGCCGATGGTGGTGTTGTGTAATGGTAATACTTTTTCGAACGCTGAGATTTTTTGTCATGCAATCAAGCGTCTTGGGCGTGGAAAACTCATCGGCACACCGACGAATGGCGGTGTGATTTCTGCAGTGGGTATCACTATTCCTGAGGTGGGTGAGTTGCAGATACCTTTCAGGGGTTGGTTCCACGCGGAGACTGGGGATGACTTAGAACTGAATGGGGCTGTGCCGGATATAGTGGTGCCTTTGTTGCCAGAGGATCAGGCGAAGGGGGAAGACCCGCAGTTAGAAGAAGCAGTGCGGGTGCTTGTGAAGGAAGTGCGCGAAGGCGAGAGTCGAGTGAAGCCCAGATACAAGTGGGATGAGGAGTGAAGGTGGATAGAGGACGGGGCTCTACAACATCTAAACTCTTCCTAGCCCAACGGGCTTGCGCATTTAAGCCCGGGGTTGGCCGGTAGCATCGCGAAGGACTACCCTGGGACGCGATGTAATCGTGTCATCAACTCCAATCGGAGTTGTGTCCGAGCCGTATTGCCCGGTAATTAGTCCCAAACATATTGCTCATCCCATTTCTCTCCATGCAGGCGTAGTAGTTCGCGATATTCATCCTGAAAAGTGATTTTGCGGTGATGCTCTTCCTGATTATTGATGTAATTTGAAACAACGGAGAGTTGGGATTCAGAGACGGAGAAACACCCGTAGCCAGCCTGCCATGTGAAATCTGATTGCCCGCTTTTTGATTTCGCCCAAATGGTGGTGTTGCGTTTGATCTCTTTGATGAATTCGGCGATGGCCACCGTGCGGGAAAGGGTGGTGAGAAGATGCACATGGTCTTCGGTTCCGTTGATGCGGATGGGGAGGCAGTCAAGGGTTTTGGCGCAAGCTCCTAGGTATGAGTGGAGTTGGGATCGGAAATTGGGATCGCGTAAGAGTGGGGCGCGATTTTTGGTTGAGAAAACTGTGTAGAGCAGGACGCGGGACAGCGATTGGGGCATGGTGAAGTTTGAGGGCTTTGCGGGCATGGACGCAACCCCGATTGGGGTTGGTGATTTTTGCTGGTGGGTTACCTAGGGTAGCCTCCGTTTTACTGCGTCAACCCTAGGCTGAAATGCGGAACCCCGTTGGGGTATGAGAATATGTTGAACTGCCAGTAGATGTTTTATTCAGCCAGTTACTCTCCCGCTAGATGCCTCATCGCTTCTTTGATCGCAGGGATGAGCATGGGTAGGCATTCTCCGATGGCTTTGGGGTTGCCTGGGAGGTTTAGGATGAGTGATTGGCCGCGGGTGCCGGCGGTGGAGCGGGAGAGGATGGCGGTGGGGACTTTCTCGAAACTGCGCATGCGCATGGCTTCGCCGAATCCGGGGAGCTCGCGTTCGAGAACGGCGCGGGTGGCTTCAGGTGTGTTATCGCGGGCAGAAGGACCGGTGCCACCGGTGGTGAGGATGAGTTGGCACTTTTCCTGATCGCAGAGGTTGCGGAGGAGGGATTCTATTTCGGCTCGGTCGTCGGGCATGACGTGGCGGTGCCACTCGATTTCGGTGAAACCGGCTTCTGTGAGGATGCGTTCAATTTCGGGGCCGCTGAGGTCTTCGTAGACTCCGGCGCTGGCGCGATCGCTGAGGGTGAGGCGGGCGATTTTCATTGCTTGGTTTTTCCGGTTACGGAGATGCCGCCGATGGACATGGTTTTGTCGACGGCTTTGCACATGTCGTAGATGGTGAGGGCTGCGACGGAGACGGCGGTGAGTGCTTCCATTTCGACGCCGGTTTTGGCGGATGTGGAGGCGGTGGCGCGGATGTGGACGGAGGTGTCTTGAATTTCGAAATCGACGTCGACGGCATCGAGGGGGAGGGAGTGGCAAAGGGGGATGAGTTTATCGGTGATCTTTGCAGACTGGATGGCGGCGATGCGGGCGACGGTGAGTACGTCGCCTTTGGGGAGGGCTTTGTCGCGTAGGGCAGTGATTGTTTCCGGGAGGCAGTTGACGTGACCGGCTGCTGAGGCGGTACGGCGTTGGATGGGCTTGGCACCGACATCGACCATGCGGGCGGTGCCTTCGGAGTCTAAGTGGGAGAACTTTTGCATGAGGTTGCTGGTTTGGAGGAGTGGCTAGTGCCGAGTGATCAGTGATCAGTGGAAGACTGGGCTAGGGGGAGATCTAGGAGGAGGGTTTGTGTGTTGGCTTCGCCTACACGTATGAGGGCGTTGGTGCGGGTGAGGGCGAAGGTGTCGCCGGAGGATGACCAGGGTTTTGGGGTGGCGATGAGTTTGGCGTTTTGGATGGATACTTCGGCTGGCCAGAAGGTTTCGCGGGGGTTTGGGCGGAGGGTTTCTTTCTCGGAAAATTCGAGATCGAGGAATTGCCATGTGGGAGTGATTCCGCTGAAGAGTTCGATGGCGAGGCGTATGGCCACATGGTAGCATACGAAGTGAGAGACTGGGTTTCCGGGGATGACGAAGGCGGCTTGGTTGCCACGGGTGGCGAAGGTGAGAGGCTTGCCCGGGCGGAGGTTTACTTTGTCGAAATGGATGGTGTAGCCGAGTGCGCGGAGGGTGGATGCTCCGTGATCGTGATCGCCGACACTGGCACCGCCGGAGATGAGGAGGAGATCCTGATTGCCCTCGGAGAGGGATTTCATGGTGGCAGGATCGTCTGGGGCGTGTGCGGAAGTGAGTCCGGGGATGAGTCCGGCGAGTAGGCTGGAGTTTGTATCGCGGATATGTCCGGGAGGTGGTGTTTGGGAAGGCGGGACGAGTTCGTCGCCGGTGGCGAGGTGGCGGATGGATGGGTGTGGGTTGACTTGTGGCGCGGTGCAGCCGACCTGGGCGAGGATGGCCATTTCCGTGGCACCGATGAGGGTGCCTGCGGGGATGACGATGGCTCCTGAAGTGGCTTCCGCTCCCTGTGGGCGGATGAATGGGTTTTCGGAAAAGGATGGGATGGTGACCGTATTTCCAGAGCGGGTGCAATCCTCCTGCATCACGACACGACCGCCTTGGGGTGGAAGAATTGCTCCAGTGAAGATGCGCATGGCTTCGCCTTCACCGAGGGGTGTGGTGGGAACGGCGCTGGCTGGTATTTCCCCGGTAACACGGAAGGTGCCGGGAGCTGAATCTGCACGGACGACATAGCCGTCCATCATGGATCGGTCTGCCGAAGGGTAGTTGGCATCGGCGCGGACGTCCTGTGCGAGGACGTGACCGTGGGATGCGGTGAGATCTACCGACTGCGGTAGCAGCGGCGAGATGTGTGAGGAAATGATTTCCCGAGCGTGTTCGATTGAGATCACGCGAGGATTTTCCACAGAAGCGGGGAGACGCCTACTTCTTTTTCTTAGGATCCTCAGTGAGCTTCATGGCACCAGGTGCAACTTCATCGAGGTTCGGTGGTATTTCTGCATCGAGTTCGCCGGTCGTCCATCTGACGGCACCGATGACCATGTTTTTGAAGAGGTCACTTGTCCAAACGTCCTCACGGTGTCCCATAGCATTGTAATAGATGCGGCCTTTGCCTTCGCCACGTGCCCATGAGGTGGGGAAATCAGGGCGCTCATACATGGGGCCGTTGAGCTTATTGGACTCCATGACGGTGAGGCAGTGGATGTCTGGGTTGAAATCCTTGAGACAATACCATTCCTCGTTGACGGTGAAGGATACGCCGATGTTTTCGTAGCCGGGAAATTCTGGGTTGATGACACGGTTGGTAGCTTCTTGTTGCTTGCCGTGGGTGAGGAATTCACCACCGATGAAGCAGATGAACTCATCGGAGTCTTTGCCGTGGTTCTTGTAGCGAGAGAGTTCCTTTCCGTTGTCGCCGACAGTGTGGAAGGTGTCGCTAGCGCAGTGAAGGCCAATAAAGCCGTTACCCGCTTTGACGTAATCGAAGAGTGCTTGTTTGCCTTCTGGAGTCATGGCTGGTTGTTTGTCCTTACCGCGTGTGGTGAGGTCACCGGAGGTGTAAAAAATGACGGTATCGAACTGTTCGAGATATTCTGGTGAGAACTTGGAGCCGTCTTTTGAGAATTCGAATTCCCAATCTTCTTCTTCGCCGATCTCTAGGAGGACTTTTTCTGCGAAGCTAGGTTGTCCTTTTTTCCATGAAATAACGGAATGTTCGTATCCGCTGGATTTGGAGAAGAACAGGATCTTGTGGGCTTCTGCTTGGGCGGAAAATGACAGTCCTGCGAAAATGGCAAGGAGGGTAAGAGTTTTCTTCATGATTTGACCTTCAATATGCGCGTGGGTGGGGATTTTGGAAGGGGAAATTGGCCATGTTTTATTTCACAAACAGGTAAAGCAGTTCTTGTTATCCTGTTTAGGCGGTTGTATCGCCCCGTTCGCTCTTTTCCCGGGCGACACTAAATTTATGACCTTTTTTCTTCTCTGGAGCCTTGCGGGGCTTGCTGTCGGCATCGTGTTTGCCTCTTTTTTCGAATGGACGCTTCACAAGTACATCATGCATCGCCCGCTGGGGAAATTCCGCTATCCGTTTGAAGCGCATGCGATAGTGCATCATCAGGTATTCAAGGCTGATAAGACTTATCACCTCATCGAAGAGAAGGATAAGGATACGATCCCCATGGCGTGGTGGAACGGTGCTGTATTGGTGGCTATTGGTGGCATTCCTTTCGCGCTTATTTCGTGGGTGGTTGGTCAATGGGGCTTCGTGGCTGGTGGAGTGCTTGCGTTTGCTTCCTACTACTGCTTTTACGAATACATTCACTGGTGCATGCATTTGCCAAAGGCGAGGCGCGTAGAGAAGCCGGAGTGGTTCCGTAGGCTGAATGGCCATCACCTCTTGCATCACCGCTACATGCACAAGAATTTCAACGTAGTGCTGCCACTTGCAGATATGATTTTGGGTACGCTAATACTACGTTCGAAGACGAAATTTATGCAGGCGACTGGCCCATCTGTGCCGGATGTGCAGCCAGTGGATTCTTGATTTGAAAATTGCATTGCCGCGAAAGGGATGCAGTTTAGCATGGGTATTAAGCCCATGATGATCAAATCCCTCGCTATCTTATCACTATTAGCTGCTAGCCTTGTTTCGGCGGCGCCTGATAAACCCTATCAGCCTGAAGAAGGTTCTGATGCGGAAAAAGTGGGATCGGGTGTATGGGCATTCGAGGTGGATGAATCGCTGCCGAATGTCCTGATTATTGGGGATTCTATTTCAATTGGCTACACGGTGGCGGTTAGGAAGGATCTCGAGGGTAAGGCGAATGTTTTCCGCCCGATGTCGAAGAACGGTAGTAAACCGGAGAACTCACAAGGTACCACGAATTCGGTAAAGCGTATCGATGCGTGGCTGAAAGGTCGCAAGTGGGATGTGATCCATTTTAATATGGGGCTTCATGATCTGAAACACTGGGATCCTAAAACTGGAAAGAATTCCTCCAAGGCATCCGATCCGTATCAGGCAGACGTGAAGCAATACGCGAGGAACCTCGAAGAGATTGTGGGGAAACTGGAAAAGACGGATGCGAAGCTGATTTTTGCTACGACTACTCCCGTTACGCCAGGAACGACCAACCCACTGCGTGA
Source organism: Luteolibacter sp. (assembly GCA_051252155.1). Lineage (GTDB taxonomy): Bacteria > Verrucomicrobiota > Verrucomicrobiia > Verrucomicrobiales > Akkermansiaceae > Luteolibacter. The sequence continues at coordinate 346,636 of JBPOGB010000001.1, forward strand.
GCCAGAGAGCCCTGCGAAATACAACAAGGCGGCGCTCAAAATCATGGAGGAACATGATATCCAAGTGAATGACCTGTTCGCTTTGGTTGAACCAGATTTGGATAAGCTCCAGTTGCCGAAGAATGTGCATTTCAAGAAGGAAGGTAATGATCAGATGGCGAAACAAGTGGCCGATGTGATCACTGCTGCGTTGCCTTCAGGCGATTGATCTTGTCGAATTGAGACCTGTTCAGTTGAAATAAACCACCTATGAAAAAGCTTCTTTTGCTGGTTTTCTCTGTCGCCTTTGCAGGTGCGGTGAAAGCGGAGCCTATCCGCGTACTGATCCTCGACGGTTTTAATAACCACGACTGGAGGCTTACAACTAAGCAGATCCGCTCATTTGTCGAGCCGACGGGTCTATTTGAAGTGAGCGTCTCCACAGCTCCAGAAACGGCTAAAGCGGAGGGTTGGGATGAGTGGCGTCCTGATTTTTCGAAGTGCGATGTGGTGATCCAGAATTGCAATAACATCAAATGCAAGACGACTTGGCCGGAAGAGGTGAAGGCTGACTTTGAGAAATTCGTGGCTGACGGAGGTGGTGTATTGATGTGGCATTCGGCGAACAATTCTTTCGCAGACTGGGATGAATACAGCAAAATGCTCGGGATAGGCTACCGGAAGAAAGAGGCGGGCTGGGCCATACGCGTAGAGGATGATGGTAGCTTAGTGAAGATACCTCCCGGGGAGGGTTTGAATACGGCTCATGGAAAGCGTGTCGATACCTTGGTTAGGCGGCCTGGTGATCACCCGATTCATGAAGGTTTCCCGAGAGAGTGGATGACGGAGGATACGGAGGTGTATTTCTATCCACGTGGGCCAGCGGAAAATATCGAGATCCTATCGTTTGGATACGATCCGAAGACGAAGATGAACTGGCCGCTTGAGTGGGTGGTTGCTTATGGAAAAGGTCGGGTTTATTCGTCGAGCTTCGGGCATAGCTGGCAGGGTGAGGAGAGTCCAGAGAGGATGCGCTGCGTAGGCATGCGCACGGTGGCAATACGGGCATTGCAGTGGTTGGCAAAAAGGGATGCGGATTTCCCTGTTCCTAAAAATTTCCCAACAGCTGAGAAAGTTTCTATTCTTGAAGAACGTTGAATGTGAGTTACTCCCGAAAGCTTTTAAATATATGTTAAATTACCGAATCTCAGCCCTATGCATGGGCTTTCTACTTGTTCCTGCAGCGAATGCTTTTTCTGCTGAACTTGCTGGCAGTAAGCCGAATATTGTTCTCGTCATTACCGATGATCAGGGAATGGGCGACCTCTCCTGTATGGGCAATGAGGTGGTGAAAACACCGAATATCGATAAGTTCTATGAGGGCTCAACACGCTTCACTGACTTTCAAGTGAGCCCGACATGTGCTCCGACACGAGCTGCACTGATGAGTGGAAGACCCCCATTTAAGGTAGGGGTTACGCATACGATTCTTCAGCGTGAAAGAATGGCACTGGATATTGTTACCATGCCACAGGCACTAAAACTGGGTGGGTATGCGACTGGAATTTTCGGAAAGTGGCATCTCGGCGATGAGGATGATCGCTTGCCAGGTAATCGAGGCTTCGACGAAGCGCTGATCCATGGATCAGGTGGTATTGGACAGGTGAACCTCGGAGATTTTCCTACGAATAACGAGAAAACCTACTACGACAGCGTGTTGCTACATAACGACACAATCGTAAAATCGAAGGGCTACTGCACCGACGTGTTTTTCGCAGGGGCACTAGCATGGATCAACAAAGAGCGGGAAAAGGAGGAACCATATTTCGCCTATATCGCTACGAATGCACCGCATGCTCCGATGATCGTTCCTGAATCGTATTCAAAGCGTTTCACCGAAATGGGCTACGACAAGGGAACTGCATGCCGCTATGGGATGATCGAGAATATCGATTACAATTTCGGCAAGCTGATGGCTCAACTGGATGAATGGGGCCAGTTAGAAAACACCCTGGTTATTTTCATGACAGACAACGGGGCAACGCATCTCAGTGCGAAGCTCAACGGAAAGAAGCTCAAGTTGTTTAACGCTAACCTCAAAGGAGGAAAAAATTCGCCAGATGAGGGAGGAACACATGTTCCTGCGTTTTGGAGCTGGAAGGGAGTTACCGGAGAAGGTGTGGATATCGATCGTCTGACCGCACATCTCGACATTTACCCTACATTCGTAGCACTGGCTGGCGCGAAACTGCCAGAGGACATGCAAGAGTTAGACGGAAGGTCGTTGCTTCCGCTTCTGGAAGATCCTGAGGCCGAGTGGGCAGACAGGGAGTTGTTCATTCATTGCGGTAGGTGGAATCCCGGTAAAAGGGAGGATGCGAAATATGTGAAATGTGCGGTACGCACCGAGAAGTGGCGATTGGTGAACAACGAGCTTCTTTACGATATTTCCGTAGATCCTGAGCAAAAAAATGAGGTCGCAGCAGAGCATCCCGAAGTAGTATTGGAGCTAAGGAAGGCGTATGATAAGTGGTGGGAGTCAGCTAAACCTCTGATGGTTAATGAGGGTCTCCCTAAGCTGAAGGTGCATCCCTTACATACTCGCTACGAAAAGCAACTTGCTGAAAAAGGCATTCCAGAATGGGAGCCAGAGCCGCTCCAATAATCAAAAATTTAAATTCAGAAGATACGACATGAAAACCCAAGGACTCACTATCGCATTCGCGTTGCTCGCTAATTTCAGTCTGAGTGCTGCAGAGAAACCGAATATCATTTTTCTCCTTTCGGACGACCAGACGACTTACTCGGTGGGTTGCTATGGGAATAAAGATGTGATTACGCCGCAAATGGATCGTCTCGGTGCGGATGGCCTCATCTTCGATAGACATTACGACACGACGGCGATTTGCATGGCTAGCCGGGCGAATATTCTGACGGGGATGTATGAATACAAGACCGGTACCAATTTTGATCACGGTGACATGAGGCCGGATGTTTGGGCGAAATCCTATCCGGTGTTGTTGCGCGAGGCTGGGTATCTCACGGCCTTCGCCGGAAAGTTCGGACTGGTAGTCGATGGCAAAGGTATCTGCGAAGAGGAATTTGATTTCTACGCGGGTGGCCCAGGTCAAACGGACTATAAAACTGCGAAGAACAAGGCCTTGGCTAAGTATGCAGAAGAATTTCCTCACTCGACTCTCGCTTATGGTGCATGGGGTCAGGATGTAATCCGAGATTCGGTAAAAGAAGGGAAGCCATTCTGCATGTCGATCAGTTTTAAGGCACCTCACAAGCCGGCCACACCTGATCCACGTTTTGACGACCTCTACAAAGGTGTTGAGTTCACTAAGCCTGCAAATTATGGTCGGGAGCATGGTGAACACATGTCCGAACAAAGTAAACAAGGCCGCCAGTGGACGCGTTTCAACGAGTGGAACTACTCAGATAAATATGACGAAGTGATGGCGGTCTATCACCGTCAGATTCACGGCATCGACGTTGCGCTAGGAATGATTCGCGAAGAGTTGGAAAAGCAAGGTATCGCGGATAATACAGTGGTCATCTACACTAGTGATAACGGCTTTCTCTGCGGTTCGCATGGATACGGATCGAAAGTGTTACCAATTGAGGAGTCATCCCGCGTTCCGTTGATGATCTACGATCCACGAAGCGAGAATTCTGGTAAAAAACTCCGCAGCGGTAGGCTGACTGGAAATATTGATTTTGCACCAACTATCCTAGAGTTGGCGGGGCTGCCGGTTCCCGAAAACATGGATGGAATCAGCCTTCTCAGTATTCTGGAAGATCCTTCGAAAGGCGGACACGAACAGCTCGCACTGATGAATGTCTGGGGGGCTGGTGCAACTACGGCATTGAGTGTCGTGACACGTGATCACAAATATACTTACTGGTGGTATGGTGACGACAAGATGGAGCCTACTGAAGACGTATTCGACCTTAGTAAAGACCCTCACGAATTCAAAAACTTAGCCCCGAATCCTGAGAACGCACCATTGCTGAAGGATATGCGTCAAAAGTATGATCAGGAGTTAGCGAAGTGGAAGGACCAGGCTGTGGACTACAACGACTATCAGAAATTCGGCACGATTTTCGACCGGAGCGTGTCGCTTGATGATAAGAAAAAGTTCGGAAATATCAGCACTAGGGCGAGCGAAGGTGGTGACAAAAAGCCGAAGAAGGAAAAGAAAGCGAAAGACGAATGATCGGTCGCTTAGTATTTGCGTGTGCTTTCCTTTGCTCCTTGCCACTTTCGGCGGAGGGGCTTGCTGACTTGCAGGGCAAGCGCGTCCTTTGGTTGGGCGATAGCATCACTTACGCCGGAGGATACGTTGCCGACGTGGAGTATTACCTCAGGACGCGTGCTCCGGAGGCGAAGTTCGATTTTATCAATGCCGGCTTGGGCAGTGAAACGGTTTCCGGGCTTTCCGAGAAAGGCCATGCCGGTGGGAGATTTCCTCGTCCCTATCTGCACGAGCGGCTCGACCGCGTGCTCGCTGGGGCGAAGCCTGATGTGGTTTTCGCCTGCTACGGGATGAACTGCGGGATCTATCAGGCCTTCAACGAAGGGTGCTTCGCGAAATTCAAGGAGGGCTTGATGCTCCTTCACGACAAGGTGGAGGCGAGCGGCGCAAAGATCATCCACCTGACCCCTGCGGAGTATGACTCTCGAGGCGAAGGCCTTCCTTATACCGAAACCCTCGATCGCTATTCGGAGTGGCTGATCTCACAGCGTCAAGCTGCGGGATGGGAGGTGATAGATCTCCATTTTCCGATGAAACGTTTCCTTCAGGAGCGGCGGAAAAATGACAAAGGCTTCAAGCTCCAGAAAGATCGCGTGCATCCGGGTGCGCTCGGTCACTGGATCATGGCGAAGGCCGTTCTTGAAGGATTGGGAGCCAAGGATCTCGATGATGCCGACAGTCTCGAAGTGCTCACGCAAAAGTATCCCGATGGCAAACGCCTCATGCAGCTCATCACCCAGAGGATGACGACCTTGCGCGACGCTTGGCTTACCTCCACGAAACATCTCCGCCCCGGCGTTGCTAAAGGCCTGCCGATGGATCAGGCTCAAGCCAAGGCGTCGGAGCTGCTGGCTGAGATTGAAGCACTTACCAAGTGAAACTACGGCATCCTATAAATTGGGGAGATAGAATGCCTTTTGGCTGCCTGTAGTATGTGAGCATATATTATCGCTCCCGACGACTCCTACTCCATGTTCCCTGTCTGCTTTCCAGAATCTACCTCGAAACTTCCGTTCCTCGGATCGGCGCTTCTCATCTCGCTCCTCGCTACTGCTTCGCCCCTTGCCGCTGCGGATGTTTCCGAGCTAATGCCACAGCCCGAGGATTACACCTCGATGTGGTGGGCGGAGGGTTTCCCGCAGGTGGTGGATGGTGCACCGTGGCTGCGCCGTATCCAGACGGGGCATTACTCGATGACCCTCGATACCGAGGCTTTGAAAATCACCCACCTTGGCCCCGTCGCGAAAGGCACGGATTACGAAAGCTTCGTGAAATCCGCACCGAAGCAGCTAGAGAGTACGACCCCGGTGGATCTCCACCTCGGCATCACGGTGAACGGGAAAAGCTACCGCTGCACCTCCGGGGGGAAATGGACTCGATACGACGGCCCGCGCCTCGTCGAGTCCGGGCGTTTTTTCCAGAAAGGCGATGTCACCGACCTCACCTTCACTGCAGATGACGGAACGGTGCTCAATGCCGAGACACGCTTCGAGACCTGCGCATGGCCAGAGCGGCTCGGCCTTATCCTTGCGGCAAAGCCGGGAGAAATGTCCTTGGCGGGTGGTGAGGCATCGTTCGGGAAAATCGGTGGAGGCTTCGGCTTCGATGGCAAAGCGGATTTGCAATTTCCCCACGAGGCCTCGCTCGATACGGAACAATTCACCCTCGGCTTCTGGTCATACATCCCGAGCAACTACACTCATCAGGACGGCGGATCGCCGTGGCTGGTTTGCAAGAACCGCAACGAAAGCCGCGAAGGCAACTACGGAATGATCCTCCGCCAAGGGAAGCCCGAAGCTCGCCTGAACATCGGCGGCGGGCGCGAAGGACAGTTCGTCGTGAAGTCCGACAAGGGGGTGAAGCGTGACGCGTGGAACCACCTCGCGATGAGCTACGATGGCAAAGTGCTCCGGCTTTTTCTCAATGGCCGAAGCGTCGGCGAGCAACAGATCGGCAAGGTGCGCAAGCCGGGTGCTGATCCTCTCGTCTTCGGGCGTCGCGCCGATTCCGATAACGGCATCTATTTCTTCCGTGGCGTGATGGATGAAATCCAATACTTCAACAGCGCCCTCGATCCGAAACTGATCACGCGCATGGGCACGAGGGCAGGGGTGAAACTGCCGGGAGCGCAGCCCGCTCACGCATGGAGCTTCAAGGCCGATGGCGTCGCCTCCGAGACAATCCCGAAGGTCGACTGGAAGAACGCTTCGATGGAAGTCCGGGTCTCTGCCGAAGGTGGGGCGCTGAGTTTGTCGAAGACGAAGGAGCTGCAAACTGCCGGCGGCGAGTGGAAACAAGTCGGACTCGCGATGTATCCCGCCACCTTCGAGGAGGCACCGGAGACCAGCCCTGTCTCAGTAAAAGTCAGCGAGAAATCCAAGGGCGAGCGTCGCATCACCTTCGATGCCGCGCAGGGCTGCCACCTCATCGATCTGAATGGCGTGCGGGCGCAGCCTCCCGCAAACGGTGACAAAAACGATGCCATCGAGCGTTACAAGCTTGTACTTTCCAATCCCACCGAGGCCGTGGAAGTCGCGAATCTGAAGTTCATCAAGAACGCCGGAGGATACTCCGTCACCGGCGTCTCTGCGATGCTGCGCGATGCTGCGGGCAATCCGACCGGTATCCCCGTGCAGATTAGCAAGAACTGGCACAACGACGAAGAGTCGGGCGTTTACCGGGGGAGTTGGTTGCATCAGCTCACACACCTGCGCCTTCCGCCGGGCAGCACCACCGAGCTGGAGCTTGTTATATCGTATGCACATTGGGGCGGCGTCGCGGCGGCGTCGCATGCGCAGCTTTGCCTCATCGGCTGGGGGAGCAATCAGCACTGGAGCGAGAGTGCGCTCGGCTCATGGGGTGAGAGCATCTGCTACGAGCCGGAGCAGGGGCAGGCGAATACTACCGTCACCGATGTCCGCCCGGTTATGGTCAATGGCGGGAAGGACGACAAGAAATGGAACTGGACGAGCAACGTCGGCGGCGCGGATTTCTTCCGCTTCTTTGACCCTTCGGGAAAACGCACCGCGCATTCCGCCATGCAGACCGCGTATCTGAAGCACGGCCCCTGCCTCTCCGAAGTCGTCTTCTCCGGCAGGCTGGGGGAGGGCGCTCGCCATACTTCCACCGTCAGCCTCGCGCGCACCGATGATATTGTTAGAGGCGTTTATCGCCTACGCATGGATGTCGACAAGGCGATGGACTTCTCCCGCTTCGTTATCTTCCAGGTCGGTTCCGACACTTACAATTTCACCCAGGAAAAGAAGATGGCTGTCGGCAATGCTGAGGGCTTGAAAAAGGAATGGAACACCACTTGGGGCGGAAATACCTACCGCACCGAGCCCATCGAACTCGGCGGCACCGCGCCATGGGTTTCCCTGCACGAAGGATCACACTTCGGCAACCACAAGCTCATGGGTGCATGGGCGAACCGCGGCATCGTCGTCCGCTCATGGAAGGCGAGGATCGGCGGCAAGGATGCTTCCGCATGGATGGCGGAGCATGGCGTGAAACGCGGCTCCAACGATACCTCCACGGCGGACTTCGTCCCGCCTCCGGGCGTCACCCGCCTTGAGGCGGGTGACTACATCGAGGCGACTTTCGAGCACATTGTCATGCCGCAAGCAGCGGAGGAATACTACGGCCCGAACGAAGCCCTCCGCGCCGCTCTCGCGAAGGATGGCAATACCTGGCGCATGATACAGCGTGAGGCCGTCGGCAAGCACTTGGAGGTAAACGTTTCCCTAGGCACCTTGGAGCGCACCCACCCAGATGTGCGCGTCGCTGCCACCGCCGCCGGTGCCGAACTCACGATCAAGGGCGGCCTCGCCTACCTGCCCGTCACTTTCACGGGGCTCCCGGCCAGCACCGGATACGAGCTTCTCGTCGATGGCAAGCCCCTCGACCAATCCGTCCACGGCAATGACTTCTGGCAGACCGATTTTGATCCTGTCACGAAGACATGGAGCCGCACTTACAACCTCCCGTCCATCCCCGGACAGACTCTCAAGATCAGCCTCAAGCAAACCCCATGAAACATTCTATCACCACCGCTATCAGCCTCCTCGCGCTGCTTCCGCTCACTGGCATCGCCGCCATCGACGATGGCCGCCCGGAGAAGCCCAACGTCGTCCTCATCCTCACCGACGACCTCGGCTGGCAGGATGTGAAGTGCTACGACATCGACGAGCCATCTCCGATGGAAACCCCCAACCTCGACGCCCTCGCGAAGAAAGGAGTCATGTTCTGGCAGGCCTACTCACCGGCACCGACCTGCGCCCCATCACGCTGCGCAATTATCAGCGGCAATCATCCAGCCCGTGCGCAGAAGACTCACGTCGTCGGCGGTGCCGCCCCTGCAGCCAGAAGCGTCAACTCCCGTATGATGGATCCGTGGTATAGCGGCCGCATGCCAGAGGATGAACTTACCCTCGCCAAGCTCCTCGGCCAGAACGGCTACGTCACCGGGCACTCGGGGAAATGGCATATCGCCATCGACCACCACGCCTTCCCGCAGCCGAAAGATGTCGGCTTCGATTACACACGCGCCAGCCGTGGCTCGCGCCGCAGCATGGACGACAGGCTCACGGGTTTCGCCACCACCGACCCAAAAGATCCTTTCCGCCTCGATGAAAACGGCTACCCCTACGATGAGACCAATGAAGACGCGCTCACCTTCATGAAGGAAAACGCCGATCAGCCCTTTTTCCTCTACTACGCCACCTGGCTCGTCCACTCGCCCATCCACACCCGCTCCGAGGAGCGTCTGAAGAAATACGTCGAGAAGATCGGCACCGACCCTACGAAGGTCGGGACAAAGGAAACCACCACCGGGCAGATCAACCCCTTCTACGCCGCCATGGTCGAGGAGCTGGATTACTACCTCGGCGTCGTTTTTAAATACCTTGAGGAAACGGAAGACCCGCGCTGGCCCGGCCACAAGCTCAGCGAGAACACCTACCTCATCTTCACCTCGGACAACGGCGGTATGGAGGGCAGTTCCGAGCGCTACACCGACAATATCCCCCTCGATCGCGGCAAGATCTCCGCGAAGGAAGGCGGCACGCGCGTCCCACTCATCGTCACCGGCCCCGGCATTCCCGCCGGTGTGCAGACGGATGTCCTCGCCAATGGTCTCGATTTCTACCCGACCATCCTCAGCTGGACAGGCGTTGAGAAACCCGACTCCAAGCACCTCGATGGGTCTGATATCTCCACGCTCCTCGCGAAAGACCCCACCGATCCCGCACTCGTCATCGGCGAAGACGGCGGCGCGCGCGATACCATGATGTGGCATTTCCCCCACGGCTCAGCGAACGAGAGCACCCTCCGCATCGGCGATTACAAGCTCATCCGCAACTACGATGAAGCCCGTAATCCGCCGCTCGAACTCTTCCGTCTCTATGAGACGAAAGACGGCAAGCAAACCCGGGTCGACATCGAGGAATCCAAGAACCTCGTCAGCGAGTTTCCCGAGAAGGCGAAGGCCATGGACGCGAAGCTCACCGAGATACTTGAGGAAATGAAAGCCAGTTACCCATCCTTCAATCCTCATTACAAAGGCGAACTCGCTCACAAGGAATCCGTTCCCACCGTGCTCTCCCATGAGCAGAAGGGAAATGCCGTCAGCTTCACCTACCAGGAGCATGGCGCGAAGATCACCCACGTGAATCTCATTTACACCCGGAACTACGGTGAGAGAGCCGAGGAATGGTTCCGCGCTCCCGTCTCCGGATTCTCAGATACTAGCGTCACCGTAGATCTCCCGGAAGGCACCACCCATTATTACCTGAACCTCATCGATGAAAATCACTTCCTCGTCAGCTACCCCGAGGTCGCGAGCGGCAAGGGGAAGAAGAACGCCACCGGAGGCCCTATCGCGGTGAAGCCTTGATGCACATAGGGAGCGGGGACACTCCTGTCCCCATCATCCGCGATGGAGGCGACAAGAGTGTCGCCGCTCCATACGCGCACGCGAAGATCTTTTTTCTTCATCCGCAGAGGTTTAGCTCCTACTTTTCACACACCGAACCATCTTTCCCAAAATCTATGAAACTCACCCTCAAGCCATCCACCTGCCTCGCCATCTTCGCGGGGATCTTCGTTTCTCTGCCAGCCCTCGCCGCGCCTCGCGAGGCACCGGAGCGTCCGGGCGAAGTGAAGGCGGATATCATTTATAAGAAAATCGGCAAAAAGGAACTCCACCTGGATCTATACTATCCTGAGGAAACTCCCACCGGGAAATATTCTGTTGTCGTCTATACCCACGGCGGTGGCTGGGCGGCCGGCAGTAAGGATGCCGCGAAATCTGGACTGCGGGGAAAAGCCGTGCTCGGTCTCACACAAAAGGGCTTCGCTGTTGCTGCTGTGCAATACCGCCTCTACTCGAAGAACGGCATTGTCACCATCAAGGACTGCGTCACCGACTCCATGGACGCCATCCGCTACCTTGCGAAAAACAGCGAGGAACTCCACGTTGATACGGATCGTGTTTTTACCTTCGGTGATTCCGCTGGCGGCCAGCTCGCCATGATGCTCCTGCTCTGCCCGCCGGATCTCTTTCCTGGCGATGAGGAACTCGCGGACGAGACCTACACCACCGTCGCAGGCGTCTCATGGTATGGCCCCTCCGACTTCCAAGATATGCAACTTTTCAATCACGACGACAGCCCGAACTTCAAGGATCGCTTCGGCGGCAGGATCCTCCCTCCCGATAGCGACCCAAAAGACAAGGACACTCTCTACAAGGAGATGAGCCCCGTCACTTATCTGAAAAAGGACAGCCCACCGCTCTTCATGATCCAGGGAGATGGGGATACCACCATCCCCGTTAAGCACGCCTACCACATGGAGAAGCTCGCCAAAGAACTCGGCGCACCCGTGGAAACCCTGATCATCAAACACGCTGGCCACAACTGGCGCAAAGCTGACGGTAAAACGGAAATCGATCCGGGAACCGAAGTCATCGTCGAGCGCAGCATCGACTTCCTCGCCGATCATCTGGCTGAGTGAAGCTGACAAGGTATGCCGACCATGAAATACGGAATTAGTGCTCTTGTTTCTGCCGTATGGGTGACATGGGCCGCTGCGGGAATCGTGGTAGCGGCGGAGCCCGGGAAGCCCAACATTCTTTTCATCATCATCGATGATATGTCCTGGAAGGACATCGGCATCGCGGGCAGCACCTACTACGAAACCCCGAACATCGACCGACTTGCGGGCGAAGGCATGTATTTCTCCAACGCCTACTCCGCCGCTCCTACGTGCAGCCCGTCAAGGGGTGCCATCCTCACCGGGAAGGCTCCGGCACGCACCCAGTTCACAGCGGTTTACAATGGCAGCGCCGGGCCCGACGACCGCCTCCAGGAGACGAGCAAGTATCGCGGTGAGAATGATCAGAACTTCGAAGCCCTGCACCGCCATGCCCTGCCGAAGTCCGAGGTGATCATTGCCGAGGCTTTGCGCGATGGTGGCTATACGACCGCCCTCTTCGGAAAATGGCATGCCGGGGAATGCGACGGCTACTTCCCCGATCAGCGCGGTTTCGATGTCGCGAAGGGCTACCGCAAGATCAAGGCACCGACATCTAAGTCCGGCCACTGGATGAAGACCTTCCGGAAATATGGTGCCAATCTCGATGATGCGGATCCGGATACCTACTTGGCCGATGTGCTCACCGATGAATGCATCGGCTTCATCACGGAGAGCAAGGACAAGCCATGGTTCGCCGTGCTCTCGCAGTATCTCGTGCACAGCCCCATCCAGGGGAAGCCGGAAAAAGTGGCGCACTACCGGACGAAGGAAAGCTCCGATCAGGCCAACCCTAGCTATGCCGCCATGGTCGGATCCGTGGATGAAAATGTAGGCCGCGTGCTCGATACCCTGGAGAAGCTCGACCTCGGCGACAACACGCTCGTCATCTTCACCTCGGACAATGGCGGGCTGATCCCCAATACCTCGAACTACCCCTTGATGGGCGGCAAGAGCTTTCCCTTCGAGGCCGGGATGCGGGTGCCTCTCATCGTGAAATGGCCGGGTAGGATCACGCCCGGCACCTCGGTGCAACGCGTCGTCGGCACGGATTTCTACCCCACCATGCTCTCCGCCGCCGGTCTGCCGCTGCGCCCGCAGCAGCACCAGGATGGTGTGGATCTCATGCCCTTGCTCACGGAGGGTGCGGTATTGGGGCAGCGCGCTATCATTTTTCACTACCCCCACTACACGCATGCCACCGGGCCGTTCTCCGCGATCGTCATGGATGGCTGGAAGCTCATTCGCTTCTACAACGACCAGGAAGGCGAATACCTGTTGTATAACCTTGCCGAAGATCCCTGCGAGCAAGACGACCTCGCCACCACCATGCCCGAGAAGCTCGCCGAGCTTGCGGCGCAGCTGACCGCCTCTCTCACCGGGATGAAAGCGGAGCTGCCGACGCCCAATCCCGACTTCAAGCCCAATCCGAAAGCGCTCAACCTTCAATACACCCTGAAACTGGCGAAGAAAGAACGCGCCGCCTCCGGCGCGCGATTGGAGAAATAGCGAGGTGTCGGCAGCCGGCCACAATGAGCGGCGATTGAGGGATTTTTACGGCAACAACAGTCCCTCCATCTCGCTTCGCTTCGCATTTTCCGCTCCGGCGGACAAGGATCGGCATCTCTCTAGAGCGCGACGGAAAATATGGTACTGCTTGGCTTAGCTATTTGCCGTGCTTGTGCAGGCGGTCTATAGAGACAACCTCGCCTTGGGTGATGGATCAGAGATCGAAGAAGCGCTTCGTTTTATCGAGGAATCCTTGGCTAACGGGAGAGTTATGGTCTCCAATGGATTCCGAGAAATCGCGGAGCTTCTCCTGTTGCTCTTTGTTGAGCTTGGTGGGGACTTCCACTTGAACTGTGACATTGAGGTCACCTTTTGAACCGCCGGAGAGGGAGGGTAAGCCTTTATCGCGTACTCGGAAGGTGGTGCCACCTTGCGTGCCGGTTGGGATCTTGATCGAGGACTGACCGTCGAGAGTCGGAACCTTTAACTCGCCGCCGAGGGCTGCTGTGCTGAAGGGAAGGGGGACATCGCAGAATAGCATGGTGCCTTCACGCTCGAAGACATCGTGTTCCTCGACATGGAGGAAGGCGTATAGATCGCCGGATGCACCGCCACGAACTCCTGCATCGCCGTTGCCAGTGGATCGGAGGCGAACTCCGGTATCAACGCCCGCAGGGATGCGGAGCTTGATGCGTGTCTCGCGCTCGATGCGGCCATCACCATGGCAGTCGCCACATGGGTCAGCTACAATTTCACCAGCGCCACGGCATTCCGGGCAGGTGGATTGTTGGATGAAGATACCTGATTGTCTACCGACGACTCCGCGTCCTCCGCAGGTGGAGCATGTTCTGACTCCGCCAGATCCTTTGGAACCTGTGGAATTGCATTTCCCACATGGGACATTGCGCTCGATTTCGAGTTCTTTTTCGACGCCTTTTGCTGCTTCTTCTAGAGTGATCTCTAGGTCGTAGCGTAGATCAGAGCCGCGTTGCTTGCCGGACTTTTTGCGCCCACCGCCACCACCACCGCCGAAGAACTCCTCGAATCCGCCACCAAAGGCACCACCGAAGACTTGGGAGAAAATGTCAGCTGGGTCGTGGAATCCACCACGTCCGCCGCCACCCATACCACCGGAGAAGGCATCGTGACCGTAGCGATCGTATGCAGCACGTTTGTCAGCATCAGAGAGCGCCTCATAGGCTTGGCCGAGTTCTTTGAACTTGTCTTCAGCTGTAGGGTCGCCGGGGTTTTTGTCAGGGTGAAATTTTACCGCGAGTTTGCGGTAAGCTTTCTTAATCTCGGCTGCATCGGCAGATTTGGAGACGCCTAGGATTTCGTAATAGTCGCGTGGCACGTTCGTAAAAATTTAAATTCTAAATGGAAGCGTAAATTATGCTTCGGATTTTTCGGATTCAGCTGTTTCAGGAGCTGCGACGACAACGCTTGCTGGGCGGAGCAGGCGGTCGCGGATTTTGAAGCCACGGCGGGTGGTGCGGATGATTTCGCCTTCTTCCTGATCAGATGGCTCTTGTGAGACTGCGTCGTGGAGATTTGGATCGAACTTACCTTCGGTGGAGATTTCTTCTACGCCTTGGTTTGTGAGGAATTCGTTGAGCTGTTTCCTGACCATGTCCATGCCGATGTAGATCATCGAGGAGGTGTCTTGGGAGGCGGCTTGCATACCCATTTCGAAGTTGTCGATGACGGGGAGAAGTTCTTCGAGAAGGCGTTGGTTCGCGTAACGGATGGCTTCTTCGCGTTCACGAGCGGTGCGTTTGCGAAGGTTGTCCATTTCGGCGGCGGTGCGGAGGGAAACTTCCTTCCATTTGGTGGCCTCGGCTTCGAGTTCCTCCCAAGGATCGAGTTCCTTTTCTTCGGCAGGGGTTTCCGTAGCCTCGTCCTGTGCGGCCGGAGCATCCTGTGCTTCGGTGGCTTCGGCGTTTTCAGGGGTTTCTTCCTGTGGTTTCGGGTCGTCTTGCTGCATGCGCGGAACTTGTATGCAGGAAACGGCTCAGGTCAACCCCGGGAAGGGGTAGAAATTATCATGCGCGGTGGAAGTGCGGGGAAAATTCGCCCTGCAGGTCGCGATATTAGACCGTGGGTTCTTTTTCCTAAGGCTGCAGAGGGTTGTCCTCGGGAAGGGGCGGCGGGGAGGATTCTTTCTCTTCTTCGTCCTGCTCACCATCGAGTTCGCGGAGGATGTTTTTGCGTTTCTTGTCGAATTCCTCCTCGGAAATGAGTTCTTTGGCGCGCAATCCTTGGAGCATGAGGAGTCGTTCTTCTGGCTCCATGAGGTGGTAAGGGGTGATGTCCTTTACCTCGTTTTTCTTGGATTTCCGGAAGGCAATGGTGATGAGGATCAGCGGGACGATGATGAAAAGGGCGAAGATAAAGGAAACGATGATGAACATTTCCATACTTCCAAGGGAGCCGAGCATAGCTGTGTGAGTGGGTGGGAACATGGACTTTAGATGGCGGTAAGGATGTCGGAAACTTCCGCAAGACGTCCTATGCCTTGGTAGCCGCAGGCGAGGTCACCGGTGGCGGGTTCGATGAAATGGCAGCCATCTTCTTTGAGGGTTGCAATGTTTCGCTGAGTGGCGGGGTGGAGCCACATCTTGCCATTCATTGCTGGTGCGATGAGGACTTTGGTCTCACGAGGAAGTGCGAGATAAATCGAAGTGAGTGGATCGGGTGCGAGTCCGTTGGCGAGGAGTCCGAGGGTGTTCGCGGAGGCTGGGGCGATGAGAAAGAGATCAGCAGTGTCGGCAAGTTCGATGTGGCCGGGCTTCCATGAGTTTTTCTCATCCTCAAGGGAAACCAGAACGGGTTGGCGCGTGAGTGTCTGGAGAGTGAGGGGAGTGATGAACTCGCAGGCGGAGCGCGTCATGACGGCGTGGACGTCGTGCCCGGCTTTGACGAGCTGGGAGGCGAGGTCTGCCGCTTTGTAAGCGGCGATGGATCCGGTAATGCCGAGGACGATTTTCATAAGTTTAAATTCAACTCTCAAACTTCAACTTTCAAGGGAGACTTGGGTTGGGTGCTGGGGTTGAGATGGGTGTTTTACCGCCAAGAACGCCAAGCAGGGAGAGGTGATCAGGATAGAGGCTGGTGTGGTTTTGAAAGTTGAGAGTTGAAGGTTGAAAGTTCAGCGGAGCATGGAGGATGCTTTTTTAAGGGCTGAGGCGAGGGATTCTATGTCCTGTTCTGTGTTGTAGAGAGCGAAAGAAGCGCGGGTAGTACCGGTAATGCCAAAACGTGCCATGAGTGGCTGGCAGCAGTGGTGGCCTGTGCGGACGGCGACGCCCATTTGGTCGATGAGAGTGCCAAGATCGTAGTGGTGCACGCCCTCGATAGCGAAGGAAAGGGAGCAGGCGCGATCAGCCGGGCCGTAAAGACGGATACCGGGGATTTCCGAAAGGGCAGTGGCAGCGGTGGAGATGAGGTGTTGCTCGTGCGCTTGGATTTCGCCGACGCCGATAGAGTTCATATAATTGAGGGCTGCTGCTAGAGCGATGGCACCTTCGATGTCTGGAGTGCCGGCTTCGTATTTGAATGGAGGATCGTTGTAGGTGGTGCCTTCGAAGGTGACTTCTTTGATCATTTCTCCGCCACCGCGCCATGGGGGGAGAGATTTGAGGAGATCAAGTCTGCCCCAGAGGACGCCGATGCCGGTGGGGGCGTAGGCTTTGTGGCCGGAGAAGGCGAGGAAGTCGGCTCCGAGGGCTTGCACGTCGATGGCCATGTGTGGAATGGCTTGGGCTGCATCAATGACAACGGTAGTGCCGTATTGCTTCGCAGCGGCGGTCATTTCGTGCACGGGGTTGACTGTGCCGAAGGCGTTCGAGACCCATGTGAGGGCAAGGATTTTGGTTTTCTCGGAGAGGAGATTTTGGAAAGCGGTTTGGTCGAGGACGCCGTCTTCATCGCAGGGGATGACTTTCACCGATGCACCGGAGCGTTGGGCGAGCATCTGCCATGGGACGATGTTTGAGTGGTGCTCGAGAGTAGAGATAAGGATTTCATCGCCTGCAGACAGCGGGAGGATATTCGCAACGAGGTTGATGCCATCCGTGGTGCCGGAGGTGAAGATAACTTCGTCGGGCGAGGAGGCATTTAGATGCTTCGCCACGGTGATGCGGGCGGCCTCGTGGGCTTCGGTTGCGGCACGGGCTAGGAAATGGGTGCCGCGGTGGATGTTTGAGTTAAGCTTCTCGTAATAATGGCGAGAGGCCTCGACCACTTGGCGGGGTGTTTGTGAGGTGGCGGCGTTGTCGAGATAGACGAGTGGCTTGCCGTTGACGGTTTCCCCGAGGATGGGGAAGTCGTCGCGTAGGGATGTAGAGAGCATATGTAAGTAGTGAAAAGTGCCGAGTGAGCAGTGATCAGTGGAAGAAATGGATGCTCCCGATGTTTGCCGGAAACTAGGAGAGCGCCTCTACTGCGGAGTCGAGGGAGGCTGCGTCTTCAACAGAAATGACTGTAGCATCGCGGGCGATTTTCGCAACGAGGCCAGCGATGACTTTTCCTGGACCAATCTCGATGAAGTTGGTGTGACCTTGGGAGACAAGATGTTGCATGGATTCGATCCAACGCACGGAGCCGGTGACCTGGGAGGTGAGGGTCGAGCGGATTTCGTCTTCCGAGGCCACAGGGGCAGCGGTGAAGTTTGCGACGACCGGGATAGGTGGGGAGGAGATGGAGGTTCCGGCGAGTTCTGCCGCGAGTTTTTCTTGGGCAGAGGCCATGAGGCGGGAGTGGTAGGCTCCTGCAACGTTGAGCTTGATGGCACGGCGGATGCCGAATTCTTTGGCCTTGGCTACGGCATCGTCGATGTTTGCGGACGAACCAGAAAGGACGATTTGGCCAGGGGCGTTGAGGTTTGCGACATCGACATCTGCAGCGGCGGCGAGTTCGCGGACTTTTTCCTCATCTCCACCGATGAGTGCTGCCATGGAACCGTCGGTGGCGTTGCAGGCTTCTTCCATGAAGGTGCCGCGTTGGGAGACGAGCTTGAGGCCGTCGATGAAGGAGAACGTGCCTGCTGCTGAGTGGGCGGTGAATTCTCCAAGAGAGAGCCCGGCGGCTGCTGCTGGCTGGAAGTTTGGCAGGCGCTCCTTGAGTAGGGCGAGACCGATGAGGCCGTGGAGGTAGAGGGCGGGCTGGCACTTCGAGGTGGCAGTGAGGCTTTCCTCCGGGCCGTTGAACATGATGTCGGTGAGGGAATAACCGAGGGCTTCGTCGGCCTGTGAAGCGAGATCGCGGGCGGTGGCGGAGGATTCGACCCAATCGCGTGCCATGCCGATTTTTTGTGCGCCTTGTCCTGAAAAGAGAATTACGGGTTGTGTCATGGATTTGGTTCTAAAGGTAGGGGTTCTGGGTGTCTAGAGAGGTTTTTCGGAAAAGGAGGCAGGTGTTTTATTCATCCACGCGGCCGCGTAGGCTCTTCTTTTTCGATAGGGCGCGTTTGTCGGCGACGGAGCGTTGCTTGGATCTGCGGGAGCGTCGGCGTTTTTGGCGGCGCATTTTCTCGATGGCCTGAGTTTTTGCGGAAGCTTTGCCATTGGCGATGGCGTCGAATTGGTCGCAGAGCTCGCGGCGGGCGAGGAAACGGTTCATTTCGCGGGAGCGCTCGACCTGACATTTGATGGCGATGCCTGAGGGCTCGTGCTTGAGGAAGACGCAGTTCGAGGTTTTGTTGATCTTTTGGCCACCAGCGCCGGAGCCACGGACAAATTTTTCGATGAGATCTGCCGGATAAATACCAAGGGAAGCCATGCGCTTTTCGAGAGCGTTGGTTTTTTCCGGGGATGGTAGGTTCATGGGGGTTGAAAAGATTAACTTGTGGAAACAGTATTCCCTCTATGCGGAAAACCCAAATCCCTTTTCTTGTTCTTGCTGCTATTGCTGCGGTCTCGCCTTGTTCTGCTGAAGTAACGGATGTGACTTCGAAATACCAAGTGGCGGAGGGTTTCCGGATGGAGCATCTCTATAAGCCGAAAAAGGAGGAGGGCTCGTGGGTGGCGATGACGGAGGATGGCGAGGGACGGCTGATCGTGGCGGATCAATATGGTGGGTTATTCCGGGTGACAGTGCCTTCATTGGAAGGTGGTGATACTAAGGTGAAACCGCTAGGCGTGCCGCTCGGAGGTGCGCATGGCTTATTGTGGCACGAGGGGGTGCTGTATGTCTCTGTGAATGAAAGTGCGGATAAAAATCCCGTGGAAAAGGGTGTGTGGATGGTAAAGGAGGAAGGTGATGGCTGGGGTGAACCGGTTTTGCTCAAAGGGATTAAGACGGGGAGTGAGCACGGCATCCATTCGCTGGTGGCATCGCCGGATGGGGAGTGGATATATCTGGTAACGGGGAACTTCGCGCAGGTACCGGAGATGGATGATTATTTCCCGGCGAAGATCTGGGGGGAAGATCAGCTTCTAAAGAGTAATCCCGATGGGAAAGGGCATGCGGCGAACGTTAGAGCACCTGCAGGATGGATCGCGAGGTTCAGGCCGGATGGATCGCGCTGGGAGCTGGTTGCGATAGGGCATCGGAATACCTTCGATATCGCTTTCCATGATAGCGGTGAGCTTTTTTCCTATGATGCAGATATGGAGTATGACTTCGGGATGCCGTGGTATCGGCCAACGCGTATCATGCATATCGTGCCGGGTGCGGAGCAGGGCTGGAGGACTGGGACGGGGAAATTTCCATCCTACTACGAAGATAGTATTCCCTCCGTGCTGGACATTGGCCCCGGTTCGCCGACGGGAATGCTGGCGGGGCGGGGGTTCAAAGCTCCGGCGAAATATCAGCAGGCGTTGTATGCGTTCGACTGGACGTTCGCGACAATCTACAAGGTGAGTCTTGGGGCGGATGGCGCTTCTTTTGAAGGAAAGAAAGAGGAGTTCCTTGCGGGTGCGGGTCTGCCGCTGACAGATGGTCTGATCGGACGGGATGGGGCGATGTATTTCGCCACCGGCGGGAGGCGTGGGGAATCGAATCTGTGGCGGGTGGTTTATGTGGGGGATGAGAGCACGGAGCCGGAACCATGGGTGGGTAAACCTAATTTTCTGAGGGATCAATTGGCTGATGCTGTGAGGAATCCGGATAAAGCAAATACGAGCTTCCTCATAGAAATGTTAAGCTCAGATGACAGGATGCTTCGCTACCTGGCTAGGGTGGGGCTGGAGAGGCAACCGAATCTGGACTGGACTGAAAAGATCTCAAAAATCAAAAGGATAGTAGATAGTAGTGCGTGGACAGATATCCACGGAGCCATGGCTCTGGCTCGGATTTATTCACGGGAAAAAACCGGAGATGCTTTCGGTATGCTGCGGGACACTGCACGCGGCTGGGAGAATCTCAGTAAACCTCAAAAACTCAACTGGCTGCGGGCAATGGGGTTGATTTTAATTAGAGAGGAAGGTTCGGAGGTTTATACGAAGGATGTAATTCTTGATACGATAAACTCCTCGTTCCCATCCGGTGACCGTGAGTTGGATTTCGAACTCGCACGGATGCTCTGTTATCTGGAAGCACCCGGTATCGTCGGCAGGGTGCTGGATGTCATGGACAACGCCCCTCCCGAGGAACCTGAGGAGTGGTTGGAACTTGTTGGAAGAAACTCTCGCTACGGAAAAGACATAGGCATGGTGATGGCGAACCATCCGCCGACGGCGATCATACACTATCTGTATTGTTTACGAGCAGTGAAAGGGCCGTGGGAAGCTGGTCAGAGGCAACGCGCGTTTGATTTCTTCAAGGATATCGAAGGTCGCAGCGGCGGGTTGAGTTACAGCGCAGCGATGGCAATAATCAGGAGCCAGATTTACGAAAACGGCACGGAAGAGGAGAAGAAGGAATTCGCCAGTGAGGCGAAACCTGCTACCAAGAAGCCGGTGACTCTACCTCCAGTCAAGGGTCCGGGTCGTGTTTGGGAGTTAGATGATGTTTTGGAAACGGTAGCCCTTGGTCTCGATGGGCGTGACAAGAAGAATGGCAAACGGATGTTTCAAGCCTCGATGTGCAGCACCTGCCACAGGTTTGGTGGTGAGGGTGGGGCGCAGGGGCCGGATCTTACGAATCTCGCCGGACGTTTTACTGAAAACGATCTAGCGCGCTCTATCATACATCCTAGCGAAGTGATTTCTGATCAATATGAGTTCACTGAGTTCACCACTAATGAAGGAAAGAAGATTACAGGCCGCATGCTTAATGAGCAGGACGAAATCTTGGTAATCAGCGCGAACCCATTTGATTTCACCCAGCAAATTGAACTTAGCCGGGGAGATATCGCTTCGGAAAAGCCATCCGATGTTTCACCGATGCCGCCGGGCATGATTAACCGCCTGAATCCGGACGAGTTGCGTGATCTCTTCGCCTACCTTCTCGCGAAGTGATCAGCCTTTAAGCAGGTAGCGTGATGACCAGAGGTAATTCCAGCCTGAGATAACGGTGAGTGCCACGGCGAGGCCGAGGGAAATCGGTAGCAGCCATGCGCCTTCACCCCACGGGCGTGTGAGGTTTTGGAAAAATGAGAGGAAGGGGTTGAGGTTTTCCATCGTCCCGAGCGTGAGCCAGATAAGCCCTGCAATGAGGTAGGAGAGTTGGAAGGCTGTCTTCCATTTCCCCAAATTGTCAGCAGCGAGCACCTGTCCGGCCTCGATGGCGATCTGGCGCAGACCTGTAACAAGAAACTCCCGCCCGATGATGAGAGTGGTGATCCATACTGGACAGATGCCTTTGGCTGACATCAGGACGAAGGCCGAGCAGACGAGAATCTTATCAGCTAGGGGATCGAGCAGTTTTCCCAGTGGAGTCACGAGATTCAGCTTTCTCGCGAGGTACCCGTCGAGGAAATCGCTAGCAGCGGCGACAACGAAGAGGATTAGGGCGGTTAAATGCCCCCAAGTGCTGTCTGAGGCGATGAAGCCGATGAACCCTGCGGTTAGGAATAGCCGGGACAGGGTGATCGTATTCGGAAGGTTCACGCGGGCAATGTGGGAAATTGATAGCCAAATTGCAACAAGGGGTTGCACACAATCCCCCGTTTGCCTAGACCGATGGCGCAGAACTTCCCAAGAAAAATAATATGAGCAACAGTGACTTCGGATTAATTGGACTGGCCGTCATGGGTCAGAATCTCGTGCTGAACGTGGAATCCCGCGGATTTCAGGTATCGGTATACAACCGCACAACCAGCGCGATGGAGGAATTCGTCGCCAAACACCCTGACAAGAAACTTGTCGGAGAGGAAACGCTGGAAGGCTTCGTGAACTCGCTGGCATCGCCGCGCAAGGTCATGATCATGGTGAAAGCCGGTGGCCCAGTAGACGCGGTCATCGAATCCCTTATCCCGCTCCTCGACGAGGGCGACATCATCATCGACGGAGGAAACTCCCTCTACACCGACACCGAACGCCGCGACAAGTGGCTCGGCGATCTCGGCTTCCGTTTCATCGGTGCAGGTGTCTCCGGCGGTGAAGAAGGTGCACGTAAAGGCCCATCCATCATGCCAGGCGGCCCGACTTCCACATGGGATGTCATGAAGCCAATTTTCGAAAGCATCTCCGCCAAAGTTGACGGCGAGCCTTGCGTTACGCACATCGGCACCGGCGGTGCAGGTCACTACGTGAAAATGATCCACAACGGCATCGAATACGGCGACATGCAGCTCATCTGCGAAGCCTACAATATCTTCAAGGCAGCTGGCTTCACTCCAGCCGAGCTTGCTACCGTCTTTACCGATTGGAATAACGGCGACCTCGAAAGCTACCTCATTCAGATCACTGCGAAAATCTTCGAACAGAACGATCCTGAAACTGGCGCTGCACTCGTAGACAAGGTTCTCGATACCGCTGGCCAGAAAGGCACCGGACGCTGGACTCTGATCAACGCGGTTGAAAACGCAGTTGTGATCTCTACGATCAACGCTGCTGTGGAAGCCCGCATCCTTTCCTCCATGAAAGAGAAGCGTGTTGAAGCCAGCAAGTTCCTCGAAGGGCCGAAAGCAGAAATCACTGGTGACAAAGCAGAGCTGGTCAAAAAAGTGCACGACGCACTCTTCGCCTCGAAGATTATTTCCTACGCTCAAGGCCTCGACCTCATCGCCACCATGGGTGCTGAGAAAGACTGGGGACTGGATCTCGGTAAGATCGCTGCTATCTGGCGCGGTGGTTGTATCATCCGTGCTCGTTTCCTCAACGACATCACCGATGCTTACCGCAGCGACCCAAGCCTCAGCAACCTGATGCTTGCTCCGTTCTTCACCAAGCTCCTCAACGAGTTCCAGCAAAACTGGCGTGAGACCGTTTCCATCGCATCCCTCGCAGGTATCCCGATCCCGGCCTTTACCGCCTCGCTCGGTTACTACGATAGTTACCGCAACGCCGTGCTCCCTGCGAATCTCCTCCAGGCTCAGCGCGACTTCTTTGGTGCTCACACCTACGAGCGTACCGACAAGCCACGCGGCGAGTTCTTCCACACCGATTGGCCAGAGGTCATCGGATAAGGAATATCCATTCAATGAAACGGCCGGGAGCAATCCTGGCCGTTTTTTTTGTGACCTCAATTAGGGAAGGAGAGAAAAATTATAATGGCCTTCATCTCGAAGGGAACTCGATGCGAAAGTAGTTTTACTGTTATCTGAAAAATATGGCTGAGTTCGTAAATCGCTACCCACTGAACGTGCCAGGTAAATTCTACATCGATGACCAATGCACGGATTGTGACCTTTGCCGTGAATGTGCGCCAAACAACGTAAGGCGTGACGATAGAATGGGTATTTCTTACGTCTACAAGCAGCCCGAAACCGAAACCGAGGTTGCAGCTCTCATGGAAGGTGTTGAGGGTTGTCCACTTGATGGTGTTGGAGCCGATGGTGATCTATTCAATTGGGATACAGAGCCAATTAAAGACTGGAATGCCGTGGCAGAACGATGGAATCAAGACATCTCCTTCGAAGTTGATGTCCCTGTGATTCAAAAAGTTGCTATGGAAGGGAAGGTGGAGGCCTGTCCATGGTGGAAGAGGCTATTTCTCCGATAGTGACCTAATAAATCGAATTAGGCATTGATGGTGAAATTGTGGAAGCCGACTGAATATCTTTAGTCGTGCAAGACAGGGCTGCTATTGCTATCCCGTTCGACAAAGAATTTTCCACTCATGTATCGCCAGAAAAGCTATTGGCCGTTGCTGAAGTTCGCTGCAGGACTCAGTGGTATCGTATCGATCAGCTTTATCAGTCTAGCGATCAGTGCACTCGCACAGTATGAAAAGACAGGAAGCCATGGCTGGGAATTGATCCTACTCTTGCTAGCGATTGCTGGGATTTCTGGAGCAGGGTGTATTGGTATTTTCCTCAAACGTTGGTGGGGAAGGGGGATTATGACGTTTGTTGCGGCCTTATATTTGATAGCCTTTCCTATAGGCACGCTCCTAGGTATCTTCATCTTGAGAGGACTCTCCAAACATAAGAATGAATTTCGATGAATCGTTTCGATGAATCGTTTCGATTCCAATATCGTTCGCTAAGAAATTGGTCTGCCGTTTTAGATTGACGATGAAAATATACTACTTCGCCTTTCTACTTCTATTTACAGATCAAGTTTCCTGTGGGGCATCATGGGAGATCGTCGATGTGAAGGCCTCCAAACACGATGGGCAGCGAATTATTCTTACGGTAAAAGTTAAGAATGTGAGTGGTGCGATTCAATTGGGTAAACTCAACTGTGGAAAGTGCTGCATACGGTTCAAGCGCTTAGAAGACCTTCCGCTAGATGTGATCGAGGGTATCTTTATTCAGACTGTGGAGTTACGCGGGCAGGGTGGTGGCTTTATTTGCAGTTGAGTTCCTCGTCATCTTCAACAGACATCATCGAATATGGGATATCCGTTCAATGAATTACTCAGGGCTATTCTGGCCATTTTGTTGTGCCTTGACACTGTTATTGAGATTCTCACTCGAAAGGAAATACCACTTGTGCGTAATCTTACGCGCCTGAAGCTCTTCCAACATCGGCACATACAATGTCTGACTCTCAAGAAACACACTCCACCGCATTACGTGTGGTCTCGAACCTGATCTTGTGGGGTGGGATCGTTGGTATCACCGTCCTTGCGATAAATTCGGAGCACAAACTCATCACGATTGGCGTCGGCATTGTTGTCTTACTTGCTCTTCTTCTCGTGACTGGATTGCTGATGACAGAGGATGAGACGCCTGACGACTCCAAGCCGGAGGCAGATCGGGATGACCATGAGTCGGAGGTCTTCTCTGACTGGTCTTCACGTGCAAAGCAGAGGAAGCGGGAAGGAAAAACGATGATTGGTGGAACTGTCCCGAGCTTCCCGGATCCCATTTCCTCCATGGCTCCGAAGATCCGAGAAGAGCTTGTCGACTTCCCCACATTTTCACCGGACGAGATCGATTACGATGATTCTATCCCGGAGGACGAACTTGTAGATGATACTTTGGTCGACGACACCACCGGCCACGGCGTCGATCTTGAAGAAGACCTTTTTGCGGAAGGCTTGTGGGTCGCCTTTGAATTGTTGGACATGGATCAATCTGAGTGGTCGATGATGCCATGGGGATACGAGATGCTCTTCGCCATTGAGGCGATACTGGCCGCCGGTGGCATTCCTTCGCGGAGCCGTCAACTGGGGCGGATGCGCACGTGGGCTCGGCAGGTCAGCTATAAACCCAAGCCTGAGTTGGCCTTGGAGCTCCTTGGCCGCATCGACTCATATATGGAAGCAATCCGTAAAGACCCTTCAGCAAGAGATATAAATCCTGATGCGTTGGGGGAAATTGAGATCTCCGCACAACGAATGAGGGATCGGGTAGCGCTTTTACTGTGAAGACTCGCCGAGTAGATCACACGTCTGCTCGGTTTTTCTCACGGTATAATAGGAGACGCTCCGAGTATTTTCCGTCTGGAGGTTTCCTGAAGGGGGTGCAGGATTTCCCGTGATGAGTATCAAGGTAGAGGATTACGAGAAGTTGGGTCAGTTTTATCTGGGGAAGGAATACGATCTTGAGAAGAAGGAGGTCACAGATGATCTGGTGATGTATGACTCCAAGGATCTTGTGACTCACGGGGTGGTTCTTGGGATGACGGGGTCGGGTAAAACGGGTCTGTGTATTGCGCTGCTAGAGGAGGCTGCGATGGACAATATTCCGGCGATCGTGATCGATCCCAAGGGTGATATTTCCAATCTGATGCTGACTTTTCCTGATCTGGATGCGGAGAGCTTCGAGCCATGGGTGAATCCTGATGACGCGGCGAAGAAGGGGATTTCCGTAAAGGAACACGCGGAGAAGACCGCAGGGATGTGGAAGAAGGGCTTGGAGAGCTGGGGGCAGGGTCCGGAGCGCATTCAGCAGTTTCAAGACAAGGTGGATATCAATGTCTTCACGCCCGGAAGTAATGCGGGAGTTCCGGTTTCGATACTGAGTTCGCTGGATGCACCACCTGAAGAGGTGATGGAGGATGGGGAAATTTTTGGAGATCGTGTGAGCAGCACGGTGGAGAGTTTGCTTTCTCTAGTGGGGATTGATGCGGATGGAACGCAAGGTGTTGAGGCCGTTTTGCTGGGAGCTATTTTCCAACATGAGTGGATGCAGGGTAGGGGGCTAGATTTGGAAAAATTGATCGGCAAGATCCAACGACCTGGCTTTGGAAAGATCGGTGTGATTGATTTGGAGAGCTTCTATCCGGAGAAGAAACGTCAAGAGCTCGCGCTGAAATTCAACAGTCTGCTGGCATCTCCGGGCTTTTCGACATGGCTGGAGGGTGCACCGCTGGATATTGCACGCATGCTACATCGGGAGGATGGGAAGCCACGTATCTCGGTGTTTTCCATCGCTCACCTTGGTGACAAGGAGCGGATGTTTTTTGTGAGCCTGCTGCTCAATCAGATGCTTGGTTGGATGCGGACACAGCGCGGGACGACTTCGTTACGGGCAATGCTATATATGGATGAGATCTATGGATTTCTTCCACCGACGGCGAATCCGCCATCGAAACGGCCGATGATGACGATGCTGAAGCAGGGTCGTGCGTTTGGTTTGGGCTGTTTGCTAGCAACGCAGAACCCGGTGGATTTGGATTACAAGGCACTATCTAACATCGGGACGTGGTTCTTGGGTCGCCTCCAGACAGAGCGTGACAAGATGCGTGTATTGGACGGTCTGGAAGGTGCTGCGGGATCACAGGATGCACAATTTAACCGGAAAGAGATGGAGGTTTTGCTTTCAGGGCTGGGGAGTCGGGTTTTCCTGATGAACAACGTCCACGAAGACGGGCCGGTCATTTTCCATGTGCGCTGGGTGATGAGCTATCTGACCGGGCCGTTGGCGCGTGGGCAGATCAAGGGTTTGATGGAGCCGAAGCGAGGTGCCTTTGAAACGAAGAAAGAAGAGGAGGCGGTATCAGATAATCCGATGGCGAGGCCGAAGGGTGGTCAGTCGTCTGGGGGAAGGCCGGTTCTCGGCTCAGGTGTAGAGGAGGTTTTCGCGGAGGCGGAGAGTGATTGCTACCAGCCATACCTACTGCGTGAGGCGACGGTTCACTTTTCCCTAAAAAAGGCGGATGTTGAGGGAAGTCGCAAGGTCGTGAAGGTGAATGCGATCATGGAAAAGGGCATCGACTGGGATGAGACGGGCTCAGTGGCGGCAATTGCACTGCGCGAAAAGCCAGAGGAGGGTATGAGTTTCTCTGAGTTGCCGGGATTCGCGATGAATGCGAAGAACTACAAAGAGGTAGAAGATGACTTCGAGGACGAGCTCTACCGTGAGGAGAGAGAATCGATCTTTTCATGCCCTATGTTGAAAGCCTACGGGAAAATCGGTGAGAGCGAGGCTGACTTTCGCGTGCGTGTCTCACATGAGGCTCGCGAGGAGAGGGATGAAGCAATGGATAAGATTCGTGATGCGGCGGAGAAAAAACTGAAGACACTAGAAGGCAGGTTACGGACAGCTGAGGCGCGAGTATCAAAAGAGAAGGCAGAAGCAGGCTCAGCTAAGATGCAGGCGGGTATTTCAATTCTCGGCAGTATTTTGAAAGCGGTTTTCGGTCGTAAAACTGGTGCGAGTGGCTTCGGGCGTGGAACGAGCAGCG
Source organism: Luteolibacter sp. (assembly GCA_051252155.1). Taxonomy (GTDB): domain Bacteria; phylum Verrucomicrobiota; class Verrucomicrobiia; order Verrucomicrobiales; family Akkermansiaceae; genus Luteolibacter. The sequence goes on from JBPOGB010000001.1 coordinate 374,537, forward strand.
GTTCAGTGACTAAGGCAACAACAGCCTACAAGCAGCATCGCGATGTGGCGGCAGCCGAAGATAAGGTAGAAGGCTTGGAGGAAGACATAGAGGCTATCCGTAAAGAACTTGAGAAGGAGATCGATGAAATCAAAGAAAGCCATGACCCATCGAAGCTAGAACTTGAGAAAGAGATACTGAAGCCAACTAGGACGGATGTTCAGGTAGAGCGGGTAGGACTGCTGTGGAAATGATCTGAACGTTTTTTCGAAAAAAGATACGAAACTTTTGAACATAATGAGACCTTGAAGGTCTATTCCCCCTGAAGACCGGCACTGCCGGCTTTCATGTAAGGGTGTAACAGCAGTTGTCTCTCGAATCCCATGGGTGTGGGTGAAGAAGATAACTTTTATAGGCCGCCGAGGAAGGGACTCCTCGGCGGCCTTTCCTTTTCCCAAATGAGTGGTTCTGAAAGTATTCTGAAGAATATTTAGAAACTTTTGAACATAACGAGAGCTTGAAGGTCTATTCCCCCTGAAGACCGGTTCTGCCGGCTTTCATGTAAGGGTGTAACAGCAGTTGTCTCTCGAATCCCATGGGTGTGGGTGAAGAAGATAGCTTTTATAGGCCGCCGGGGAAGGGACTCCTCGGCGGCCTTTCCTTTTTTGGTGAGGCAGGGATGGTTTTCCAAGCCGTCCGAGAAAGGATGAGGCACGATGCAGGGTGAAAGTAGAATCTCCCGCCAATATGGCTCGATACTGACGTAGTAAGGGTGGGATGTATCCCTGAGATGGGATTGGGCGCACAGACGGACGGCGCGGAATGGTAGTGAAACGGACATGGCCGAAGGCAAAGACCGTCCCTGCCTTTTCTCAAGCCTCGTGAGCCTTGAGGACGGCGAGATCGACGTATTCAAGGACGGATAGGTGGCTGGCCTCGAGGACAACGAGCGGTGCTTTGCCTGCAGCAAGGGCGTCCGTCCATCGAGTGACACAAAGGCACCATTTGTCGCCGTCTTTCAGACCTGGGAAACCAAATTCCGGTCGAGGGGTGGAGAGGTCGTTTCCGGCTGATTTTGAAAATTCTAGGAATTCATCGGTGGTCTTGACGCAGACTGTGTGCAGGCCGTGATCTCCATGGCCGGTGCGGCAGTATCCATCTCTGAAATAACCGGTGAGAGGATCGTTACAGCAGCATTTTAGCTCTGTGCCTAGAACGTTTGTGATCATAATTGTTATTTTATACCTCGCCGATGTCTTCGTTCCAGAGTTCTGGCCTAGTTTTGATGAAATCTTCCATCATTGAGATACAAGAGGGGGCGTTGACGACTTCGAGTTCTACTCCGTTGGCTCTGAGGTGGTCTTCGGCGCCTAAGAAGGTTTTGTTTTCGCCGATGATGACGCGCGGGATTTTGTAGAGAAGAATAGCTCCACTGCACATGGGGCAGGGGGAGAGTGTGGTGTATAGCGTGCACTCACGGTAAACCGAAGGTGAGAGGCGTCCTGCGTTTTCGAGCGCATCCATTTCCCCGTGGAGAACCGTACTGCCCTGCTGGATTCGTTTATTGTGGCCGCGGCCGATAATTTCGCCGTTTCGGACAATAACACTACCGATGGGAATACCGCCTTCGTCTAATCCTTTGAGGGCTTCCTCAACTGCGGCTTGCAGAAATCTATCCATGGCCGAGAATGTGCTTCCCCAAACGGGGCGCGTCCAGCGAAACGGGCGTAGATCCATAAAATACATTCATAAGAACACGAGGAACAGATGCCAAAGGTAAGATTAGCGGGGACGGTAAAAGGAGAGAGAGATCCAAATAGGCAGAGCAGGGCAAAGTTGCTGTATAAATTATTTAGCAAAGGCTGGGATATCTACAATTCCAACGGTGATGAGCGTATATCACTAGGAAATATTGAGCAGAAAATTGTTGAGTCGGAGGCATTTGTCTTCACTCCGGGCGCTACACTAGAGGATCTATTTAAGGCGGTGTCAGTATTTGTCGGCTACCAGACTCTGGACAAGAACTTGGAGAATAAGCCGACGGTACTACTGAATTCCGATAAATCTTGGGATGGTCTTTATGATCTGCTGAAGCACCTCAATGAAATGGGGACGGTACATCAGAATGCTCGCGATTACCTTTTAGAGGCTGAACAAGTTGATAACGTTATCGATTTGTTAGAAAAGGCGCGTCACAACGGACTACCTGATGCGGGGCGCGAGAGGACAGGTGAGGTGGCGGGACCATCGTTTGAAACAGATTTACCCGAGGGTCATTTAGCAAATGTTTGTGTCTTCTGTTCTGCATCAATTAAGAAAGAAGATTATCTGAACGATGGTTATCAACTTGGGAAAATTCTTGCGGACAATAACCTTGGTTGTATCTCCGGAGCTGGAAATTCGGGGATCATGGGCGAGGTTGTCCGAGGCTCTGTTGAGGCAGGTGGATGGACGGGTGGGTCAAATGTTCCGCACATCATTGAGCTTGAGGGGCTTCCGGAAGGGCTTTCTAGCTTCTGGTTGAAGCCGGATATCTACACGCGCATGGAGATCATGATTGAGAAATCAGAAGCGTTCGTCATTTTCCCAGGAGGGGCAGGTACGGTTCAGGAAATGTTGGCGCTGATGATCTTCAAGCATCAGGGGAATAAAGGTATGTTGAAGAAGCCGGTGATTGTATTCGATCGGATGGACTCTTCAGGTAAGCGCTTCTGGACGCCACTCATCAAGCTGCTTGAGCAATGGTGCTATGATGAAGAATTTGTAGTGGTGAATGAACTTGAGGAGATAGTACCAACTATAAAAAAAATGATCGACTGCTGATTTGCACGTAGATTTTGCATAGTTTCTTGTAAGCGTAATCGTTTGTGATCATTCTTAAATAATTGAAAGTAGGGATTCTGCTCAACCCGCAAAAAGCCGGGGGATTGAAAACGTTAGCTGCATTACGTGCTGCATTGGAAAAGCGCGGATGCGAATGCTTCCTAGAGTCCAATACTGCAAAGCAAGCTGGTGAAAAGGGAGGTATTCCCGCCAAGAAATTCGTCGATAAAGTAGACATCGCAGCGGTGCTCGGTGGTGATGGTACAATGATGCAGGCAGTCTCGCGTTTTGAACATTTTGGTAAGCCCGTAGCTGGAGTAAATATCGGGACGCTTGGGTTTCTAACAACCTGCACAGAGGTTGAGATTGATCAGCTTGCGGATGCGATCTCTTCAGGAAACTTCAAAACGAGTAGCCGCATGCTTTTAGAGGCCACGGTGATCCGAAAAAAAGGCAAACAGGTAACCTACTTTGGACTCAACGAGGTGACAATTGCTCGTGGTGAAACAGGAAGGCTGGTGACACTGAACGCTAGATTGGATGGAGAATGGCTGAACCGTTACCGAGCTGATGGACTCATCATCGCGACTCCAACGGGTTCTACCGCATATTCGCTTTCTGCGGGTGGCCCACTTATCGCACCGCAATCTTCGGTGATGGCTATAACTCCAATTTGTCCACACAGCCTTAGTCAGAGGGCATTGGTGGTATCCGATGAAGTGGTCATTGAAATTTCTCCGGAACGAGCGGACGACGGGCCGATGATTTTCACAGTCGACGGCCGCGATACGACACGACTGGATCACGGTGAAAAAGTGATCGTGAAAAAGGCAGATAGGTCGTTCCAGTTATTGCGGCTGGAGGGGACTTCATTCTACGGAGCCTTGCGTAAGAAGCTAGGTTGGCAAGGAGTCTGAGACGTCTAGTCTGGGGTAAGTTCCCGAAGTTTACTGATGAGCTGATCCCGCAAAACCTTTGACTTACCGGCTAACCTACGCTGTTCCTTTTCGTATAGTTGCCGACCTTCTGGGGTTTCGATTTTCACAGGCATGACATCCCACTCCGTTAAGTCGTAAGGACTCGCACGCATGTCGAGATCACGGAGTTCGTTCGCGAGACGGAAGGTTTCAAGTAGTAGCTCGGATCCGATCCATGGCATGCTTTTTGCCGCCCATTTGTAGAGATCCATGTTTGCATGGACACAGCCTGGCTGCTCGTTGATGTGGCGGGTTTCGATAGTTGGCTGAAGTCGGTTTAGTGGACGCGCGCCCTTGGCGAAAAAGCGGAACGCATCGTGATGAGTACAGGTGATAGGGCGGGATTCGATGAGAGTATCGATCTCAGACTGAGGGAGACGTAACGGAGCGAGTGATGCGTGTCGGATTTCCTCTGCGCGGTAAACCATCGCCCATTCATGGAGGCCGTGGCATGCAAAGTTTGGGAGGTGGCGTTGCGTTGCTTCGAGCAGACTTGCGATCCAACCAAGGCGTTGGCGCTCGCTTGATTTCATGGAGTCAGGATCTACAAAGCAGATATCGCCTTCTATGCGGTAGCGTTTTGCTTTGAAGCGATCTGGTAGTGTTTCGAAATCGGGAAAGCGAAGCGAGATACCGCAGCCGGGATGCCACAGTTCTATGAGTGCGATGGGGTAGGGGTAGTAGTCGAAAAGGAAATCCTCAACTGGATGTTTTTCGCCACGATCACGGCGATGACGTGGGCCAGTAGTATAGTTTTGAGCATCGGATAGATGAGCATTTGCCACTTGTGTCCAGTCCTCCCATTCGAGGACTTGCTGTCTTTCCGCCATTGCCTTCATCTCTTCTGCACTGATGTCATCAGAAACTTCATCGAAAGACAAATTTTACCCTTGCCCAAATCCGATTCTGTAGCATATTTTCCCCGTCCCGCCGAAAGGCGCGGAACACATAATCGCGGGATGGAGAAGTCAGGTATCTCGTCAGGCTCATAACCTGAAGATCGTAGGTTCAAATCCTGCTCCCGCAACCAATGAAGGCCGCTAAGTTACAATTACTTAGCGGCTTTCTCCTTGTTAGAAGTTTGGGTTTGATTCTGCCAGCGTGAACAAAACAGGCCGGATACCGTGAACATTGCCCCCCTCTTGAAACTGAGGTGGTGTCATTGGCTCCCGGTTTTCGCCACCACACTCTCAAAAGTGTGAGTTTTGCGCACATTCGACGGATTTTGGTAGTTACGAACTACCGAAACCTAACAATGGCCAGTATCTACCGTCGTCCCGATTCCCAGAACTTTTGTCTCTCCTGCTACCCTCGCCCTGGGGCGAAGCTCTTTCGTGCCAGTCTGGGCACGGAAGATCCCGTATTGGCCAAAAAGGTTGCGAGAAAGGTGGATATCCTGATCGAGCTCGAAAAGCTCGCGGACGTAGAAGTGCCGGGAAAAATTCTTACAGCATTTGAATGTCTGAAGGCACTAACCCCGATTGGGAGTGCCTGTGTTTCTGACGAATCGAAGTTGGCGGGTGTTTCCCAATCCTCACCCAAGATCAAAGTTGAATGTCCTATTGACGATGTCATCCATGCTCTTCTCATACGCAGCATGGTAAGCAACGCAGAACACGCGACAGCAGACAAGATTTCCCGGCTGCGTCAGTTCTTTGGCACTACGCGCATAAATGCTTTGGATCCTCGACCTCCTGAAAGCTTGAAAGGCACTTGGAAGAAGAAAAAAGTCGAACCGTTTTTCAAAGGCAAGGATCTCAAGGAAATTACCTCTTTGAAGATTCTCGAGTTCTTTACCAAGAGGAATTATCGCAAGTCCAGCAAGCGCCACTTCAAGGAGCTGTTCCATGAAATGTTCAGAGGGGCGCTGAAAAGCGGGATGTATCGTCCAGATAACCCGTATTGTGCAAATCCGGCAGCCGACCTGCCTAGCTTCAGCGGGCGTGACGAACCGATCAATGTGCTAAATACAGCCGAAATCGAGGAGCAATACCGTGTAGTCTCATCAGACCCCTTGGTCGAATTTGGCTGCCACCTTATGGTCGAAGGTGGATTGCGGCTTCATGAAATCCTTGCCCTTCGCCACGCAGATTTACGACAGTCCGGAAAAATTCGTCTGATCATTCCGGTGAAAAACGATTCAGGAGGAACACGGCTGAAAACCGGGGAGCGCACCGTGACCGTGAGAGCTGAACTGCGACCGGTGATCGAACGTTTCCTGACTTCGTGCGGAGAAGACGATCGCGCATGCTGTTTCCCATCAACGAAGGGACTTCAGATGACGAGCGACGCATTTGGAGAGCGTCTGAGGCTGTTGAATCGCGGATCCAATATTGCTTGGACTTCGCAGGACTATCGACACACTTATGCTACCAACCGCATCGGCGAAGGATGGAATCTCAAAACCCTCGCCGATGAGATGGGGACGAGTATAATGATGCTTATGGATCACTATGCAGGTTACATCGAGCCTCCTGTCATGGCCGCACTGGCCTCAGCAACAGCGCAGTCAGTCCGCCAAGTTTGATACCTTCCCACAGCAAATCTTTTGTTCCAAGGCAGGGGATTTACTGCTCGGATGTGGTCAGTTATTCTGAATTTGAGTGGAATGCATTCAGAAGTATCTTCCTATCTAACTCAAAGTCTTCGGAAATCTCTCCACCGAGTAACTCTTCTTTGATTTCTTCCATCAAGTCTTCGGGAGTATCTCCACAACGACCTTCCTCCTCATACCAAATCCTCAAAAGTCGAAGAGCCATCTCCAAATCAAACGGGCGCGACTGGAAAGATTGTGCAAGATGTTCTACAATCTCCTCTGGAAGAAAATTCACGGAAGCGTTGTGTGCCGACCCATCATTAGAACCCCAATTCTCTTTGGCTTCCAATGTACCTTTCGAAGTGTAACTGATCTGTGGCCGAAAGTGTTGCATCAAACGGCTGGCTGAAAAGTAAACGATCAATGCGTCGTTCCCACGGCATCCATCCTCTGGTATCTTGGGTGTGAGGTGATCGCGACAATAATTTAAGGCGGCCACTGCAATTCCACAGGCATCCTCTAATACCTCAAGGCGACTCGTCAAATTTTCTTCCATACTTCTGTCTTCCGCTGTGAAGATCTCGGCCTTTGAGAGAGCATTCACTCGTGTCATGATCTCCCGAGACCAATCTTGGAGCTGACGATATCCGTTGTTCTGAACCAGAATGCATCGTATGATGGTTTCCGATGATAAATGAGTGAGGATGAATCTGTCATCACAAGGTCTTTCGAGAATCTCCGCCAACTTGCTCGCATCAAGATCGGAGGTATAATGCATTTTTTTTCTCAGTTCCTGGTTCAGTTTCCCTAGTTGGACAATACGATTCAGCACCCAATCCCAGCCTGTCTGATCTATCCCAGCTGCCGTACCACGGTTCGCTAGATTTAGAAGATTAGAAATACTGACCTCGATCGCGTCCGTGCTAGGCTCGTTTAGAAACAGGTGGGGATAAACGTAGGAAGACAAAGGACTTCCGATATAGGTTGATCGAATGTACCGTGTTCCTCGTTCAACGACGGAATCATTTCCGTTGGAATTCTTATTGCTCCCAATGGCTTTGTCTTCCAACCAAGCGTCCGTTGCAGGCAGAGATTCTTGCGGAACGACCCACACGAACCGGAAAAGGGAAGAAACCCATTTTTGAATGAACTTGGGGATCTCCAGTTTTCCGCCAACGGAGCCAAGGAGCACTCGGAGTAAGTTTCTGAAAAGTGTTGGTGTCCGAAAATGGGACTTCCGAGTGAGAGGAAGATCTTCAATCTCCGCTGAATTTTTCTCTGACTTTATCTCCCGTTCGAGCTTTTTGGCTGCTTGGCGGAGAGATCTCTCAGTGGGTGATTTTCTTCTACGATCAATGGCCGTCTCCACCAATGCAGGACTCACTGGAAAAATATTTTTTATTAAATCCAGAGTAGCGAGCTGCGGATTGGTGGTTGATATCTCTAATGACTCTGCCTTCGAGATCAATTTGCTGAGAGGGCTAAATCTCTTAGACTCCCTGTCACCTGCAGAACAGGCGTAGGAGCTGCTATCAGTATGCTGATCCGAAATCAGATTATCGAGCCATCTGGATAAGTTTAGAAACGTGTCGTCCGGCAGTTCATTGACGCCAATCTTGTTGATTTTCGGTCGGGGAAGGCTTGGGTAGCAGATCGACTGGATCTCGTCGATAAGCCGTTCATTCAGTTCAGCTATCTGTGGCGCTACCATGTGAAGTCTGACCAAGCGATCCAAAATACCAGCCTTACAAGTGGCAGAACTCGCTTGGGAGTAGGAAATTGCGGTAGCCTTCACCCAAGGAAAAAAACGTTGGAGAACCCCGATGGAGCTCAATGGAAGCCGATACAGAAAATACTTCCCATTCTTGCTAGAAAGTGAATTCCGGCTTCTTTTGCCATAACCTGTGAATTCGATGGCCAGTAGCGCCTGATCCGCCAGATGGCTGGAATCGAACTGCAGCCTAGCTTCATTTTGCAGCCGTTCCGAATCGGATATATCCAATAGTTCGGCCGACTCCAGCTTTACCCTAGGGATCTCGAAGATCCGGACACCCCCGTCGTAGAGCCTTCGGATGTATCTTGCCTTTTTGGACAATGGGTTTTGCGCAGAGGAACCTAGCATCAAGGCGAGGCTGTTCCAGTTGTAAGGAAGCCATCCGAAAGCAACCATTTTAGCTGTAGCAGCCGCAGCCATAGCTGGTGGAGGAAGCCCATTCTCAAGGCATGTAGCACTTACACTGTTTTTCTTCGCAGAGTGGTCGGCGATGGCAGACTTGATATCTTGAAGAAACGACTTTGAATCTTCGAACCATCCCGCACCGAATTGAAGACGGAGAGAGATGGAAGCGGATGTTGCAAAATCGTTGAGGGTTTCGAAATGCTGATCATGGGAGCAGACTGCAAGAGTCTCTCGGAACTCCGGATGATCGATTGGTGCCCCCCAAGTGATCATCACCATTCCCGGAATGTCGATTCCCCCCGGAGATCGGCAGGATACCGATTTCCAATAATTTTCGAGCACCTGGATCAATTCATAATGGTTGGGAGTTTGAATTGAATCACAGTCGGCGGAATCAAAAATTTCAGCCAGTTTGCTCAGAGCATCGTCGAATGCCACTGCTCGCTCCGAGGATTTGGTAAACCGATCTCTGCCTGTTGGGCGATTGCTATTCGCCAATCCAAGTTTCACGAGTTCTGGACGCGACGTAACTAGCACAATCCATCCTGACTTTTGGTTTGAAACGAAAGTCACGCCTGCTGTGAGAAATTCGATCCATGGAATTGTGTTAAAGGTATCCAGCTCTATTTTCAGTGTCTCGGAGCCGTATTCGTATTCGAGCAACTCCAACCAGCTTCGTGTTGAAACTTTCCGGCCAGTGTCTCTTTCCTTATCAAGGTTTGGTTTCGGCATGTTGATATTATGGTGCGTATGGAGTGATTTGGAAAGTCTCACGTGTGAGACTCGAACAGGATGTAGTAAGAAGGAGCAGTATCCCCTCTTCATGATTGATGACCGTTGAGCCTCCTCTGATATTCAGTCTCTGATAATTACCAGGATCTGATTAGCTGAAAGTTTCTTCCGACAATGTGATTCGTGGGAACACATCCACTGAATGGAGTATGATCTTTGCAAAGTCCGTTTTTGCGCAAATTCGACGTCGTTTGGTATGGTGTATGAAAACATACCCAATACAAATCGACGCCCAAGCGGCGTTCAAAATAATCGGGGTTGACCTAAGGGTCAGCCCAATCGCGGAAGAGTGTGCGGAAGCGCTACATAAGCATCTGGAGAAGTGTATCACTACTGACTTGGTGATCGCCGCACTGACTGACGCAGGACGGGCGAGCAAGTCGCGCCGGAGACGTAAGACACCGGGAAGTGCCGTAGCAAACCTTAAACCGGAGGGTCAAAACGAATGAAGCCCCAAGTAAAAAAGAATAAGCCCAAGTCGCGGCCAAAGGTGCGTAGCCGGAACGGTCATCGCAGAACCAAATCGATCCAGATCAAGCTCTCCGATGAGGAATACGACATCATTCGTTGTAAATATGGCAGAGTTGCTGCGGCAATTGCCCGCGACCACTTGTTAGGCTTCGAATCGAAGGCAGCAGAGGCGCCGAATGCTGGATCTGTAATGCCAATGGTGCGCGCGCTTTACGCATGCCAAGTGGAAATCGCTCATCTTGGCCGTTACGCCAGGGCGAAGCAAACGGGCGCTCCTTTCTTGGAAACGTTGAAACTTCTCGATGTGAACTTCGAACATCTTATACGCACATGGTCCTCAAATTTTTCCACCGCAAAGAAATAAATGCAGAACCAGGTGGACTCGATTATCTGATGCGTGATCCAACGGCTCGCGTGATCCGTGGTAACCCGGAAATCACGCAAGCTGCCATTGATGCAAGTCCTCCACGTATGGTTCAACGGTTCACGGCATGTGTGCTGAATGGTTGCCCGCCGCAAATGCCACCGGAAAAAGAGCAGATCCTAATTGACCGCCTAGAGGGACAGTTCCTGATGGGGCGTGGCCGTGAGTCTATGCCATGGTGTGTGGTTGAACACACCGGCAAAGGACTCGTGGAGAAGCACATCGTAATTCCGAATTTTGACCCGGTTTTTGACAAGATCGTTTATCCTTACGTGGATCGTATCGACCGACGCGGGTTTCGCGCCTGGCTCGAATATTACTGCCTGGAGAATGATCTGGTAATTCCGAACGATCGTCGTCGTACCGAACCCGACTTCACTCACATGAGGCTGAAAAAGGAAGATGTTGAATTCCTGCGTGAGATCTGGCAATCGGTGGAACGATGGGTGAATCATGGCATGATGCAAACGCGAGACGATCTGCAGCTTCTCTTGAGCGGAGCGGGTTACGATCTCCGCTGCGAAAAACATGCTGGAGGCTCTCTCGAACAACCCGTCGTGGTGGGACCCAGAGGCAATTCATTGCGACTGACTGGATCCACCTATTATCGACCTGATTTCGGCATCAAGCCTGCTGTAAAGTTCGATCCGAAAGATCCTGAAGATGTTGTGAAGAGAATTGCAGCAGCAAGAGCTCAAATCGCAAGACACCACGAATTTCGTGCATGGCAACTTGTCGGGCGTTTGTTCGGTCGCCAGGAACAACTCAAGGTAGCAAAGGGCCGTGCGAAGAAACATTTGGTCAGACTGGTCGGCGAAAAAATGAAGGCAGAAAGACGTCTGCTCCATACGCTCCCTCTACTTGATCTCAAGCACTTGATTCGCGTGAATGACGCACACAAATCGGGAATGAAACCAGAGATCCTCGAAAGAAGGCCGTGTGAAAAATCCATTGCAGAGAGTTGTCCTGTCGAGAAAACTGAAATGCTAGGTGAGTTGGTTCCTGCAAACAAGAGGCGAGTCGAGGATTCTCACGACGAAGACGCTATAGTTACAGTCACCACACCCATCCCTGCCGAGATGGTCTCCGGCAGAGATGGAGTTTACCAGCCTGCTAAGCCCCGCGGGAAACAGCGTAGCAAGCGAATGGAACGTGACGACAGTCCAAATCACTAGCTGCCAGTAACCGCGACCTGACGCCAGACCCGCAAGGTTAGCAAAGTCTGGCACAATCCCACAGCCGCGCTGAAAGAGATAGCGCCAGTCGTCCCGTTTCGGGGCGGCTGTCGGTGATCCAAATATCTGGGAAAATGAATGATTTTAAGGCAACCCGAAACACAGTAGTCTTGATCTTGAGCACTTTGCTGGGAACAAACATCACTTTCCAGCAGGGTGCAAGTTCGCCATTAGTTTCTTCACCAGAAGAAACTGTGGCGCACCCGGATCGAGATATCATAGGTCATAATTCCGCGAAGCGCATGCTGGCTATAGCTTGCTACGACCATCACCTGCAGTGCTCTGCCACCGATTTCAACGGACCTGAAAAAACGCGCGATCCATCTCGTAGAGTGCTTGAATCGCTCATTGAGGCGCGGCGAAAAGCGAGTTCATACGCCACGCCGCGTAGAGATGAAAATGAACTCATAGAGTTCTGAATATCCGGTGCTTTGACACCGGGAAGATGGCCGAAACGGGAACACGCTTTCGCGGAACCCGTGTGACAGAGGAGAGATATTGATGATGCTGATGGATGATACCGGGAAGATTTTTCTGGGCCACGGCGAAACAAAACAACGAATAGAAATTAGAAATCATGAACTCAAGAACCATTAAATTTGCCAACCCGAATGACCTCATTGCAGCAACTGATAGCCCGTGGGCGTGCCCGCCCAAGAGCTCCTTTGCGGATATGATACTAAAGCCCAGTTATAGAGAGCTGGAGTATCGCTTTCCAGTTGGGCAGACCACCCTCCGTGTGCTACCGGCTTTGGCTGGAAGCACGAAAAGTTTCATGCTTGGCGCTCATGTAATCAAATATCCCGGAGGACGTCACCTGCATCCACGATCACTGACAGGAGGCCAACCGAGTGTTTTCGACTATGCGTACCGCTGGTGTATCAAGCATCGTCCGGAGGTGATTTACTCGAAACATAATTTCGGAGGATATAAGTTACTTGCCGATCCAATGAGCGTTTTCTGGATTGTCGTAAATCTGCCCGATGAAAGCACAAGAGAGCCGGTATCCGTTGCCAGACTGGTCGTAGCTTCAGGCTACGACGGCAGCCGCGGAGGCGTTGCAGGTTTGGGACACCTTGTCTGGCGAGAGTTCCAGCAGAAGGACGAGGCCGGGAAGTTGATCGCCGACCCTGAAGATCCCGAAGGTTGCCCACATCTCGTTGTGGATAGAATTCAGCCGAAAGGAACTCGATATCCATCCTACACGCTCCGCATGGGGCGTTCGCCATCTCCGATACAGGATTGGCTTGGAAGGATGAATGACGACGAACTGGATTTCCTGCAACCTTTGGAACAGTTAATTCATATACCTGATCCGGAGGAGGAGTGGAAACTACTCGCAAAAATCATGCCTATTGAACTGGTGGAAGAGATCCAGAGTTCAACTTAAAGGGATGATTGAAAACAAAAGAGCGAGACCGGTAACGGTCTCGCTCTTTTGCTTGGGACAGTGTTGAGGTTTCAGGAAGACTCCCGAAGGATGCTTTCGATAGCTGCGAGTAGTGCTTGCCTAGCTCCACGCCCCGGAGTTCGCACTGTGCATAGGAACTCGTGGGTTAGAAATGTTCGGTTTTTTCAGCTATGCTAGGGAGGGTCAGGGTTTCCATGAAGCGTGTTATGGCGGCGAGCATACGGGGATCCGCGACACCGAGCCAGCTACAGTATTTTCCTTGTAGATACTGGAAGCTGCTGCGGCGGGCGTGTTTCACCATCTAAATGCGATGCATAAGCGCTATTTTGTCTTCAGCGTTTTTTCGGTCAGGGTGTTACTGGTGGCTTTCTCCTACACTGTTACGGTCATCCACGGTTCGTCGGGAACGAGATAGATAGAAACCGCGTGGTAGATCATCAGGTCTGATGCGACCGGAACAGCCCAAGTCCGGCAAAGGTCGGAGCTTGAGGCTCGCACAAACGCATTCATAGTATAACAGCCCCATTTTTCGATGATCGCGGCGCGGCAATATGCCATGACGAATTCAACCTTGCCGATCCGGGTGGTGATCAGGAAGACGGCACCGTCGTTGGGATCGAGTTGTAGAATTTTATCGTGGGCAATTCCGTTGGCACCGCGACCGTTGAATTCGAAGAAAGCGTTCATCAACCCCATACGCTCAAAAAGTGTCGGTACTGAAGGTGGGTCGATGACTTTTATTCAATTTTTTTTCAATGTAACCTTCACAACCTCTGGGTTGGGAGCGTGTAGGAGATGGAGGGTGACTCTCCTAGACAACATGAAAAAATTCATCTTACCAAACAAAACCTCCGAGCTATTGTGGCTCTCAGATATTCATCTCGACCGGGCGACCAGCGACGTGAAGAACCGCTTCCTAGAGAAACTCCACACTGCCCGTTACGATGCGGTGCTACTGACTGGAGATATCTCCACATCACAACACATCATCCAGCATCTCACGGAGATTTCCCACGCCTGTTCCCATAGATCTGTTTTCTACACGCTCGGCAATCACGACTATTTTGGCGGGTCGATTAGCGAAGTTGAGAACGCGGTGAACGAACTCAGTCGCCGCCTGCTTAATCTCGTTCAGCTAGGGCAAGGAGAGATTATTGAACTCAGTGCGAATACTGCGCTGGTGGGACATCGTGGTTGGTGCGACGGAAGTGCTGGAGCGGGATTGGAGACGAAGGTCAAGAGTTCTGATCACTGGCGGATAGATGACTTTAAAGATCTCACCGTATCCGAATTCTTTACGAAAATGAAAATGATGGGAGAAGAGTCAGCCAACTATTTCCGAAACGTCTTGCCCAAAGCACTTAAAAAATATCCGAAAGTGATTCTGGGAACACACGTGCCATTGTTTTACCAGTCCCTGAGGTATAGCGGCGGTCACTGTGGATGGGATTATCAACCGTTTTTCGCGAACTGCTCGGCTGGCAATGCGGTCATTGGAATTGCCAGGGATTTTCCGCTCCGAAAAATCACGGTTCACGCGGGACACAGTCATTCGCCGCACAGTGTGAGGATGTCCAAAAATCTCGAAATAAAAGTGGCGGGTGCACAAACAGGAAAACCCGCGCTGCAGGGAATGCTGAAAATCGATTGACCCAAGTCAGTTCGCATAAGCTCTCGATGGAGGAGCACCATCCCGGTGTGGCTGTCACCACACGCGGTCTTCGTGAGGAGGACTCGGGTGTATGAAGAAATACAACGAACAACAGAAAAATAATAGCAAACGACAAACCGAAGCGCAGAGACTGGCTAATTTGGCCGGGCCTGCCGAAGAACTAGACGCGATCTGCCGACGCAGGCTTCCCGATGGATTGATCCGAAGTGGAGTGCTTGAGGGGAGGGAGTCTGAGATTCGACAGGAGGCTCTGATTATGTGCCTCTCAGGATATCTTGAAGGTAGTTCTCGTTACAGGGTGGCAAGGGCATCGAAGGATTCTCAGTCCATCGAGCTTGAAATGACGAGATGCGTTTCTATCGCGATGCGTCATTGCAAAGCGAGAATGCAAAAGAAGCTGAACATCCAGAACGGGCGAAATATTCTGATCGACGAAATCAACGGAGGTCATTGTGTGCATCCCAGCGATTGGCAGACAGAGGATTGGCCATCGGCAGTCCGTGTGGAAGTGATGCTGCGGGCAGTAGATGAAGCCGTTCACTCAGGAAAACTCAGTGCCGTAAATGCCGGGATTCTCGGCATGGTCGTGGTGGATGGAAAGAGCGTCGAGGAAATCGCGGAATCGATGAAAGTAAGTCAAAGCGCGATCTATCAGCAGATGAGGAGGGTTCGCAAAATCCTCCCGGAGCTGATGGAAAGGTTCGAACCGTAGTGACCGGGATCGGGGAAGGAACTCTGCGACGGACAACCGTCTTTCTCTCCCCGGTCCATGATTCGACCTGTAGCTGCCGAAACGGCTAGTCCACCGCTGGGTTCTGCTTGGAAGCTTTCTTTTGCATGGGCTGGGTATCCAAAACTTCCCGAGGCGGAATTTCGTGCATGATCAGTTTTCGCAGATCTAAATAGAGCGTATTCATCAAGGCTCTCGCAGTTTCCCCCTCCTTCCTTGCTACAAGTGAAAGAAGCGCCTGCATTTGTGATGAGGTGTATTCGTTCGAGGCAGTTCGTGATGCTACTGTTCTCAATGCTGTAATGCAGTGGAACACGTGTTCCTTCTGGCTGGTGGAATCATCGGTTTTTCCGGAGGAAGGGATGAGTTCGTGAAATATCTGTTCTTCACTTTGGGAAAGGTGCCAGGAGTCTTCGAGCGGATTCGGTTCATTCGAGGATGCGACATCTTTCTTGTTAGCTTTGCGGTTGCTGGCGATTTTCGGCAAGCCGAGCAGGCGACTCCCGTTGGGCATCCGTCTTCCGAACTTTATTCCTTCCTTTCGGCAGTAGTCCAGCAACGCCTCTTTCAACATTGATCCGCTCTTCCCGTGGATGCGCATGTATTCTAGGGCATGCAACCATGCTTTCAATGTATGTTCGGATTCTATTTTGGACAGTTCTTCAACCTGTCTTCCAGTCGGAGCGACCTCATCGAGATTCGCCTTGATCATCGTGATCATGATCCTTCCTGAGTGAACCGCCTTCCTTAGTTGTGCCGCTGACAGTCCTGTGAGTCGTTGCCCGAACGATTCAAAATCCTGATCACTTTCGCGAAACTGTTCTGTCGAATAAACCTCCCATAGAAGATAGTTCCGAAGTTCGATACCTATCTTGACAGCTCCAATAATTCCGCAGTTTTCTTGGAAACGTTTCAGTTCTTCTTTTGTTGGCGTGGGATTTCCCGTCCTCATGGCTGCAGCGGAGTCATACCTAGAGCGGAGGTAGCTGGACGAGAGTTTCGTGTATTCTTCACCCACAATAGAGTGCGCCGGGATCAGTTGGTGGAAAATTTCGGGGAGGTTATCATCTTGTTGTAAGGCATCGTCAACGGCCAGGGGCGGGTCAGTGTCGTTTGAGGCTTCTGTGTTGGTAAGCTTTTTAAGGAGTTGGTCTTTTCGCGTCATTTCTTCGTGGAGTTGTTTACACCAAATCCCGAGCCAATGAATTTGCGCAAAACTCACACTTTAATGGCTTTGCCATGAAGATACGCCCGTAAGTGGCAGAGTAGAGCAATCGATGTTGTATTACGTGATGCCGCGAAGATATAGCCCCAAGCCGACGCGGCTGACTTCCCTATGTGCTTCGCCAGCAAGACCAGCTCCTGCAACCCATAAAGGCAGCTTTTGGAGAAGAGAAGACTTTTGCCGGGTAAATGCTCTTTCGTCAGTTGTTCGATGCTCTTCAATCGGAAGGACGCACCAAAGAACCAGGTCAGTCCAGTTTAACGCTCAGGCGCATGAACAGTTTTTCTGCTCCGGAGGGGAGGGTGTAGCTGACGGAGCTGCCGGGATTGATGATTACATCGCCGGAGTCAACTCCAGTCCACTTGTCCAGATCGGGTGAGGTTTCAATGGTATAGTTGGTTTCGTAAACGCCTGTGTAGTTGGCTCCGATAGGCCAAGTAATTTGGCCGGTGGCGTCGGGGGTTGGAAGCGTGGTGAAGGAATTTCCGGACGCTCCCATGAAGTATTCAATGCCGTTTTCCACGCCGTCACCATCGTGATCCTGATCGAGGGTCTGGCCTGGGGCATTGGTGGCTACCCATGCAGAGAATCCTGACGGGGGAGTGGCGGTGACGGTGAGCGTGCCTGTGCCGGTGAGCTGGGGAATGGATGTTCCGCTGGCCGCGCTGCCGGCTGCTTTGTACACTCCGGCTGGTTGCTGGATGCCTCCGATGAAGAGTTTTTCGACGGTGTCGGTTCCGGAGAATGAGAGGTCGAGGGTGGCGCCGGAAGCGGCGATGCGGACACTGGACGACTGGTTGTTCGTGTTCGGGATAGCTTGGGAAAGGAGGCCGCCGTTGACGATGGTGTCGCCAGAATAGTCGTTCGCAGCAGTGAGGAAGGCGGTGCTGGTGCCGTTTTTGATTAGTCCTGCGGGCGCGAAGTATTGGCTGATTTTTCCGTTGATGGTGACCGGGGCATCGCCATTTCCCGTGAGGGTGAGGTCATGATACATGATCAGATCTAGATCGATTTCGAAGCTGAAAATTCCGCTGCCTGTTTTTCCCGCATCGATAGCGATTTCCGGCATTTTTCCTTGGAGGTCTTTGGTGAAGATCAGATCCAGCCCCGGGATGGTGGCCGCTTGATCGCTACTCCCGTTGAAAGTGCCGCTCAGGATGAGCTTGTTGAGCATGAACTCCATGCCCGTTTTTCTGCGCAGGTCGTTGTTTGCCGTGTAGCTGCTGCTGAAGACGGGGAATTCCAGCTTTGCTCCGACAAAGCCATCGGAATCCAATAAGAATTTCTCATTGGTGGTCCCGGCTTCATACCAGTTCCTGGTGCCGGTGATCGAATTTGGATTGTTGTTGATCACGATATTTCCCGACCAGTCATTAAAGACTCCGGGGCGGAAAATATGGTGGTTGAAAATATTGATGGGCTCTTCATCCAGGGATCTGCCGAGAATCGCATAACGTGGTTTGTCGAAGACTGCCTCGTGATCTGTGAGATCGCGTTTCATCTCTTCGATACGGGTGGCATTGGCAGGGTTGCCCACCACATTGGTATTCTCTGCGATATCGTCGTCGGCATCTCCGGCAGCGACTTTGTAGAGTTCATAGAAGCTCGGGCTCGCGTTGAGGTTGCGCTTATTGACTAGTTTGTAGTCCCCCTTGATCACCGAGAAAGTGCCGCGCCATTTGTGAACCAGAGCCTCATGCGGGGAGGCTGTGTTGATGCCGTTGAGATAGGGTATGAGATTTACTCCGTCTATCTTGTCGTCATTCGCTCCGTAGGTACCGCCGGCGAGGGCGAATGCGGTGGGCAGAATGTCCACGCAGTGCACGGCCTTGTGGTAGATGGTGCCGCGCTTGGCCGGATCGATTCCGGCACCGGCGATGATCATTGGCACCCGGATACCGCCCTCAAGGGGCGAGCCTTTGAATTGGCTCAGTTTGCCGTTGTTGGTGCCGTTTTCCGAAAGGGGTGCTCCACTGGGTCTTCCGGCGACTCCTCCGTTGTCATTGAGGAAGACGACCAGGGTGTTGTCGGTGATGCTGTCGCTGGTGTTTCCGTCTCCGTTGGGATCTTCCAAGGTATCCATCAGGCGTCCGATTTCCCTGTCCATAGTGATCATCATGGAAGCGACCTGTTTGCGGTAGCTTGGCAGTCCCGCGATGGCCGGATCGTTGAAATCCGGTGACTCATTGGTCCACGGTTTGTGTGGAGCCGGGTGGGCTACGTAGAGGCAGAACGGGTCGGAATCGTTGTAGTGTTTTTTTACGAAATCCACGGATTTGTTACCGAAAATGGTGGTGATGTATTGCCCGTTGTAATCATTTTCCACAACCGTGTCGGTCTTGTTACCGTTGGGCAAAATGAATGCCTCGCGGAGCAGAGTGACCTGGCGCGAACCGTCCCAGTTCTGACCGGCGTAGGTGCCGACGGTGTAATCTCGCGAGCCATCCCACATTCCGAAAAATTCGTCAATGCCCTGGTTTTGTGGGCGGTTTCCCAGCCGTCCGGGAATGTCTTCAGTCTGGCCGAGATGCCATTTTCCAATCGCTCCGGTATTGTAGCCCAGCCCTTTAAATCGATCCCACATCGTTTCCGATTCCACTGGGATGCCCTCATGGACTTCCGAGTCCAGATAGAGATCGTTGCCGACACTTTCCGCGCCAACGCGTTGCTGGTAGCCACCTGTGACTAGCGCTGTCCGCGTTGGCTGGCAATTCGCTGCGACGTGCGCCCTAGTCAAAATGATGCCGCGAGCGGCGAGGGCGTCGAGATGAGGCGTCTTCACCACAGACGGAGCGGTTCCGCTCAGGCCGTCCATGAAACTGAAATCCGCGTAACCTGCGTCATCCGAGATGATCACGATGACGTTGGGGCGGGTTCCGCTGGTTGCTCGGATGGATGTGATTTTCACCTGAATGGAGGCACTGCCTTTGAGCATTCCGCTGTCGGTGGCAGTCGCCGTGATGGTATGGGTTCCCAGGGCGAGATTTGAATAGCTGATGCTCGCGCCGTTTCCGATCGGGCCATTCACATTCGATGCCCATGAGATGCTGGAACTGACATCCCCGTCCTGTGTGTCATCGGCGGTGGCGGTGAAGCTGATGTTGGTTCCCGTGGTGGTCGAAGTATCATTGGCAGGTGCGGTGATGGTTACCATGGGAGGTGTGGCGCTGGGATCGAAAACCGTCAGCGTGATAGCGCTGCTGCCACTGAGCGATCCGCTGTCGGTCACGCTTGCGGTGATGGTGTGGGTGCCGTTCGCGAGGGCGGAGGTGCTGATGCTGGCACCGGTTCCGAGGGCGCCGTTGAGATTGGAACTCCAGGAGATGTTTTCACTGATATTTCCGTCTTCTGCGTCATCCGCAGTCGCCGTGAAACTGACGTTGGTTCCGGGGTTCACCGTCGTGTTGTTTGCAGGTGTGGTGATTGTCGTGGTCGGAGGCAGGTTGGACGAGACGGTAAGGACGATAGCATCGGTGCCGACCAAGGAACCGCTGTCCGTCACGCTCGCGGTGATGGTGTGTGTACCTGCTGAAAGGGTGGAGGTATTGATGCTGCCTCCGGTGCCGGTGATGGCTCCGTCGATGTCCGAGTTCCATGTGATCTGGTCAGTGAGATCATCGTCCTCGGTGTCGAATGCGGTTCCGGTGAAGTTAACATTCGATCCAGTGATAACCGTGCTGCTGTCTGCCGGAGCCGTGATGCTGACCGCAGGTGCCGTATTTCCCACAGGTGTGCTGAGGGTTGCTTTGAAATAGGCCGAGTTGTGCGACATGGGGGTATCCGTAGCATTCGAGGTTCTCGCGTAGAACCCGACGGCGGTGACCCCGTCCATGGTGATGGCGGAGGATGTGTCTGCTATTGATGCGACACCATTCACCAAGGGCGTGAACGCAAACCAGGACGCGCCTGCCGGGTTAAGAAGGCTAAAGTCTCCGGTGGAGTTTGAGCCGCCAGTCCAGTTGAAGCTTGAACTTGCATAGAACTGGCCTCCTTTGCGGATCAGGAAACGGAAACTAGTAGTTCCGTTGTTGGTTCTGAAGCCTCCGTGGGCAAGACCGGTCAGGTTTGCTCCAGCGGGGATCGTATTGTCCCACATCACCATCGATGAAAAAACCGTGGCTCCGGTGGAAGCAAAACGGATCCTGTCGGAATTCGAGTTGTTCTGAATCTGCGCGGTGTTGGCAGTAATGTTGGGCACGCCACCCTCGGTTGCAGCCGAAGCCGCGCTGAACATTGGAGAAAAGCTTGCGCCAGCATTGGGATAATAGCTCGCGCCCACGGACGGGTTCGCATCGGTGTTGATGTCGAAGGTGGTCGAGTTCACCGAAAGGGACTGGGAGTTGGAGACGATGTCGGTCGCATTGGGGGCCTCAAGATCTCCGGCGGCTAGCGTGCCCCATTGGATGGTCACATTCTGTGCGGATGCTGTGAACGCGGATACCATCAGGAGGAATGCGAGCGGGAGCAGTGTGGTGGGTTTCAGTTTTTGGAACATCGTATTAGAGACGGGGGAAAATAACCACTACCACTAAAATGGTTTTGGTCGCAAAATTCTAGGTCGCAAAATTCTATTGCAGTCCAAGGTAGCCGAAGATGTTGCGGACTGAAGTGGGTGTTCCTCCAAAAAGGTGGGTGGATATTACATTTATCCTCGGCTTGCGTTGCCACAGCAGTTGTGTCGGACGGCAATGGATGATGAAAAAGCTACGCCAGCACGTCTTTGATGACGTGGCCGTGGACGTTGGTGAGGCGGCGTTCGATGCCGTTGTGGTAGTAGGTGAGGCGTTCGTGATCGAGGCCGAGGAGGTGGAGGATGGTGGCATTAAAATCGTAAACGGAGGCGGGGTTTTCCTCGGCTTTGGCACCGAAGTTGTCGCTGGTGCCGTGTGAGAATCCTTTTTTGACTCCAGCACCTGTCATGAAGCAGGTGAAGGCGTCGGGATTGTGATCGCGGCCGGTGCCGTTTCCCTGGAGGAAGGGCATGCGGCCGAATTCCGTGGCCCATACGACGAGAGTGTCTTCGAGCAGCCCGCGGCGTTTAAGATCGTGGATGAGGGCGGCGGTTGGTTGATCCATGATCTCGGCCTGCATGGCGTGGGTGTCTTTGATGTTCGAGTGGGAGTCCCAGTTGGTGATTCCGTTTCCTCCTGAAGGGTCGGAGCCGTTGAAGAGGTGGACGCAGCGCACGCCTCTCTCGATGAGCTTACGGGCGAGGATGCAGTTTTTTGCGTATTCGCGTTTGAGCTGGGAGCCGGTGTCGGTGCCGTATTCCTTGTGGATGGATTCTGGTTCGTTGGTGAGGTCCATCATGTCCGGGACGGAGAGCTGCATCTGGCCGGCGAGTTCGTAGCTGGCGATGCGGGCGGCGAGATCGGAATCGCCGGGGTATTTGTTGAGGTGTTTGCCGTTGAGGCGTTTGAGGAGGTTGATGGTATTTTTGTCGTCGGTGGAGGAGTAGCGGTCCGGGCGGCTGAGGTTGGCGGGGGGATTTTTGGCGTTGAAATCGGTGCCCTGGAAGGAGGCGGGGAGGAAGCCGTTGCCGAAATTGTTTTTCCCGGAGCGGGCCATGCCGCGGGGGTCGTTGATGGCGACAAAGGCGGGGAGATCCTGGTTTTCCGAGCCGAGGGCGTAGGTGACCCATGCGCCGAAGGAGGGGAAGCCCTCCATGGTGAAGCCGGTGTTGAGGAAATTTTCGCCCTGCGGGTGGGCGCTGGTCTGGGTGTGGAGGGAGTGGAGGAAGCAGAAATCGTCGGCCTGTTTGGCGAGGTGGGGGACGAGGTCTGAGATCATTTTCCCGGACTGGCCGCGCGGTTTGAAGTCCCAGAAGGGTTTTGCGATGTTTCCGGTGGGTCCCTCGAAAGTGACTTCGGGGATGCCCGGTGGTTTCTGGCCGTGGTATTTGTAGAGGTCGGGTTTGTAGTCGAAGGTATCGACGTGGCTGACGGCTCCGGGGCAGAAGATGACGAGGACTTTTTTCGCCTGTGAACTGAAGTGGCTGGGGCGAGGGAGGTAGGGCTGGTCGGGATTGATGTCCGGGCGTATGGGGGATTTTCCGCTGAAGTTTGAGGTTTCGTTGGTCGCGCCGGAGAGGAGCTGTGCGAGGCCGAGGCCGCCCATGGTGAAGGCGGTGTTGCGCATGAAGCTGCGGCGATCGAGGAGTTGGCGACCGAAGGGAGAGAGGTTTTCGGGGTTCATGATGAGTGGTGAGTTGGGTTTGCCGGGGTTAGGGCATGAAGGCGAATTCGTTGGAGTTGATGAGGCTGCGGCAGACGATCGGCAGGCCGCTGGCTTCGGCGATTTCGATGCAGGCGGCGAGTTCGTCCGGGGAGGGATCGCGGGCGAGGATGAGTTGGAAGACGCGTTTCGCGGCGGAGGGGGTGGAGCCGTCGGTTTCGCTTTTGGCGCGCTGTGCGATGAACTCGGATTGCTCGACCACGAAGGGGCTGTTCATGAGGTTGAGTGCTTGGAGCGGGGTGGTGGAGACGGGGCGTTTGGCGCGGACCTGGCCGCAATCGGGGAAGTCGAAGGCGGTGAAGATGAGGTCGTCGACGCGGCGCATGCGCTCTTGATAGAGCATACGGCGCCATGTTTCGTCGCCGTGATTGTCGACGACTTCCCACTGGGAGTAGGTTTTTTTGACGTTGTGGATGCGGAAGGAGCGGCCGCCGATGGAATCGTCGAGTTTGCCGGAGGCCTGGAGGATGGCGTCGCGGATGACCTCGGCCTCGACGCGTTGCGGCGGGTAGCGCCAGAGGAACTGGGAATTGGCATCGATTTCGAGGCTTTCCTTGGTGGGAAGGCTGGAGCGGCGGAAGGCATCCGAGGTGACGACGAGGCGTATCATGGATTTCATCGACCATGGGGCGACGCCATCGCGGGTGGGTTTCATGAACTCGGCGGCGAGCCAATCGAGCAGTTCGGGATGGACGGGAGGTGCGCCTGCGAGTCCGAAATCCGCGCCGGTGGGGACGATGCCGGTGCCGAAAGTGTGGTGCCAAATGCGGTTGGCCATGACGCGGGCGGTGAGGGGGTGGTTGGTGTCGGTGAGCCATTTCGCAAAAGCCACGCGGCGCTGCGGATCGGGCGTGTCGGAGGAGAGGCCGAGGTCTCCGGCGATGACTTCGAGGCCGGCGGGAGGGACTTCGTCGCGGGGATTTTCCGGGCTGCCGCGATGGAAGACGTGGGAGGCGGGCGGGTTTTCATCGAAGCTGCCGATGAAGCTGTAGCGGGGGCCTTCTTCGTTGAGGGAGTCGATAGCGACGTGAAGGCGGGTGGAGGTGGAGTTCAGGTCGGGGTTGGCCTTGAGATCGGCGCGGGCTTGTTTGGTGGAGGCGAGCTCTTTCCAGGTGCCATCGTCCTGTTGTGCTAGGATGCGGTAACCGGGGAAGGACTCTTTATCGTTACCTTCGAGGTAGTCGGTTTCGAAGAAGTATTCGCGATTGCGGGAGAATCGGAACTGGTTGACTGCTTGGGGTTCCTTGAAGCGGATTTTGACCCATGGTTTTGCTTTACTGCGTTTGGGGGCGAATCCCTTCCAGACCATGGTACCAAATTTTCCGTCATTGGCTTTGAGGACGAGGCTGCCTTGGTCGCGCATGGTTTCGTCGTCGGTGAGGACGGTTCCGAAGGAGGCTGCGGCGAGGTTTTTCCACGCATCGGCGCTGCCGAAGACTTCGAGTTCGTCGATGATGACGCGGGGCTTGTCGAACTCGATGCGGAGGGTCTGAGTGGTGGTTTCAGGGAAATGCATTTCCGTGTAGCCGCCCCAGTTTTCCTCCCATGCGTCGATGGCACGGCTAAGGGCTTTGCGCTCTTTTTTGAGCTGGCCCCAGATTTCCTTGGCGCGGAGTTTGCGAGGGTGGTCTTCGGTGGTTTCCGGGAAACGTCCACCGAACTCGACGCCCTGGAAGATGGCGCTCATGGAGTAGTAATCCTGAATGGAGACGGGATCAAATTTGTGGTTGTGGCAACGGGCGCAGCTGACGGTTACGCCGAGCATGGAGGCACCGACGGTTTGCATGATTTCATCGACGCGGTCGGCGCGTGCCTGGCGGATGGCGGTGGGTTCGCGGCCGACGGTGGCGGCGGGGGCGTGGGGGCCAGATACTAGGAATCCTGTAGCTTCGCCGACGCCCAACTGGTCTCCGGCGAGTTGCTCGGTGACGAAACGGTCGTAGGGGATGTCTTCATTGAAAGCGCGGACGACGTAGTCACGGTATGTCCATGCGCCTTTGCGGTAGAGGTTGGCCTCGGAGCCGTTGGTTTCCGCCCAGCGGATGACATCGAGCCAATGCTGCGCCCAGCGCTCGCCGAAGTGCGGGGAGGCGATGAGGTCGTCAACGAGCGTGGCGTAGGCGGTTTCGGAATTGGCGGCGTAGGCGGTTTCGAAAGAGGTGACCTCCTTGGGTGTGGCAGGGATGCCGGTGAGGACGATGGAGGCGCGGCGGATGAGCTCGGATGGTTCGGCGGTGCCGTTGGGGGTGAGGCCGGATTTTTCCAGATCGCGGTTGAGGAAGGCGTCGATGGGGTTGGTGGTTTCCGAGGGGATTTCCGGACGGACGACGGGTTGGAAAGACCAGTGGTCGGTGGTGACTTTCGCGACCTGATCCATCTGGCCTTCGATGACGGCGCCTTCGGAGATCCAGGTTTCGATGAGGGAGATTTGGTCGGTGGTGAGAGGGTCGCCCTTGGGGGGCATGGCGGAGTCGGGGTCGAGACCTTTGATGACCTCGACCATGTAGCTGGCCTTGGGATCGCCGGGGACGATGGTGGGGAGGCCGGAATCGCCGCCTTTGAGCAAGATACCGCGCTGGTCGAGGCGGAGCTTGGCCTTCTGCTTTTCGGGGCCGTGGCAGTCGATGCAGTTGTCCTCGAGGATGGGATGGATGTCCTTTTCGAAATCGATGGCAGCATGAAGGGGAAGAGCGATGGCTAGGTAGAGGAGTGGGCGGATGGGTTTCATGTATGCTCTTTATGTGAAACATTATCAGAATAGTTGGAATCTCATCGGAAATGAAGGGGGTATTCTTTGTAAAAGCGGGTGGATATTGCACTTTTCTAGTCTTGTTTTCTTGAAAGCTGTGTTGTGATTGCACTTTCCTCAATTCACCGATCCTTCTCGTTTTTTATCTGTGAAAAATTAGCGTTGAATTTTGAAAAAATGGCTCTGTCTGAGCCGGATACAAATCGCCATGGTTTAATCATGGAGAAGGCGCTGGGCTCCGCTCAACGGTCTGAAAATCCAATACCACAAAATCCAATGAATCACGTATTTACAAAAACCGACGATTGTCAGGCATCACCACTCCCGAATAGCGTTTCGTCGCCTGTCGCATGGAAACGGCAAATCCACACATGCTCTCAGCGGGGTTTTACGCTGGTGGAACTATTAGTCGTCATCGTGATTATCGCTGTCTTGGCCGCGCTTGGAACCAGCATGTATTTGCGGGCGCAAAAAAAAGCGGACGTAGTGACTGGAATCGCCACGATACGAAATATTCAGTTTGCTAATGCGCTCTATGCAACGGAACACAGCGGCAAGTACGTTTCCGCAATCGCGTTTGACGATGCAGGCACTCAGTCCGAGTGGCGGCAGGATCCTGAGTTTAA
The DNA here is from genome assembly GCA_051252155.1 of Luteolibacter sp. Lineage (GTDB taxonomy): Bacteria > Verrucomicrobiota > Verrucomicrobiia > Verrucomicrobiales > Akkermansiaceae > Luteolibacter. The sequence goes on from JBPOGB010000001.1 coordinate 400,600, forward strand.
GAGTTATCTCATGGGATTGACCGGCCCTGACGATACGATCGAGGAAAAAACCATTTTGCCCGACTCGGTGGTAGATCCAATCGTACGTCGGAAGTTTAAAGGCGATAAGAATCATACGTATCGTTGGAATCTGGGAAAGAGTTTCGCGATCAACGATTCATCTGTGTCAGGAGGAGTTGGTTATGGGCAGCCGGGATACACCAAAGGGTTCCGGGTTAACAACATCGTTGATCCGGCTAAGACAATGAGTTTTATTACAGCTCAATCGTTTATGAACACTTATCGGGATAGACTCAAGTGGGAGTCCAATCCGTCAGATGGAGGATCAGCGACGGGAGTCGCCTACCGCTACGACGGAGAAGCTCTTGCTGTCTATTTCGATGGGCATGTCGAAAAAATTTCCATCGCTAGAATGAAGGAAATCGACAAGAACGGTGGGATGAAAAATAGCTTCTGGAGTGGGAAATGATTCGTTGTCGCCTTTGGATTCCGTTTCAACAAGAACCGGATTGAATGACTGCCTCCCAATTGCTCAGACATTGCCCGAAGTGTGGTTAGCATTTCCGGGGATGTTCGTCAGGCTGATCCGGTAGTTTAGGCAAGGTGGTTGGTGACTGACGTCGATAGCGCCAAGTCAACGTGTGCTATGTCGGACAACCATCGTAGCCTCTGTCAGCCTATTGTGAGGAATAGGAGAAAACCCCGAGCACTAATACCGTTTTCGGACTTTTACCTGAAATCCCCTTGTCCGAACGCGTGCAGCATAAGCATGGAATTTTTGAGGAATGCCTCTGTCGTATGGCTATGTTAGAGCGTAAACTTTCAGAAGTCGGAATTCGATTCCAGATTTTTTAAAACCCTTATGGCGGATTTTCGAAAGGTTCTATTTGAATCGCTGCCGCCGAACCCAAAAACCTTTCCCATGATACCTAATTTTTCAAATCAAACGCCCAGGCGGTATCACAAATTCAGCGGATCAAACGGGTTCGCCTTAGTGGTGACTCTAACGTTGATGGTTCTACTGACAATCATTGCCTTAGGTTTGTTAACGCTTTCCACCGTTGTTATCCGGACGTCAGGAGTAGCGAGTGCAGACCGCGAGGCTCGGGCAAACGCCCGTTTGGCACTGATGATCGCCATCGGCGAATTGCAGATGAGTGCCGGTCCCGATCAGCGGGTGACTGCCTCCGGTGGGATCCTCGGAGAGAATGTGAAACGCCCCCATCTCACCGGAGTGTGGAGTACCAAAAATGACGGAAGCAAACCTGCCTGGCTGGTGAGTGGGAATGTTTCCTCTGCTTTGGGCGATCTGGACAATCTTTCGAGCTACCCGGCCGGATACCAGACACCGGATCAAGATCCGACGGGAGACACATTCGATATTTTCAAAGGCGATGATCCGGGATCCACGGTCAAGGTCAGCATGGTAGATGTTAATGAAGGTGCAAAATCGTCGGGACGGTATGCATGGTGGGTATCGGATGAGGGTGTTAAGGCGAGGGTTGATATTGAGGCTCCTGATGGATCGGAATCCGGCGATACCGAGCGTCTTTCTCGGTCGCTTGCGGCGAAGGAATCAAATTTCGCGGAATTCGATGTCGCCCTGAAATCGCTTGGTGGAACTGACTCAACTATCAACAAGGAGGCTCTCGTTTCCTATGCTACAATTAATCTGGCACTCGAAGACGAGACAGTTTCTAAGAGGTTTGCCCATGACCTAACTATCGGCGGCTACGGGCTCCCGGTGAATGTAGTGAAAGGGGGGATGAAAGCTGATCTGTCCACTCTATTTGATACCAGCCAGCATGATAACAAGGATATGCTTGAAACCTATTTCGGCGCGGCTCCGTCGAGCCTGAAAGTTGCGCCCGGCACTGGTTCTTCCTCTAATAAATCGGTGATCGATACTTTCGCAAAAGTCACGGATACCGAAAAATTCTATCTTGCTCCTGAACTTACCGGAAATTTGCCTGTGGGACCGAACTGGGGGATTCTCTACAACTACGGGCGCCTCTGGACAAATGTGACTGACGGCTCTGCCGATCCGTTCGGCATGAATCCGCCATTGGTTTCCGACTTGCTCACGAAAAAATGGGCACCCTATCGAAACAACAATACAGGTTCATTTAAGAAAGACGAACAGCATACAAACTCCACCTTGAGTCCGGTTCTCTGCGTTATGCAGATGGGACTACGCCTGACTGCCAGATCCGGAGTGGTGGTGCCGGAGACCGATCCTCCGCAACCGGGCTATCAGTTGCAGCTTCAGATGAAGCCCCTGCTCGGCTTTTGGAATCCATATAACGTTAAGATCAGTAGTAGAAAGCTGGATGTGCAGTGGTATATCTACCCGCAGGTTCGCATCGCAGCCAACACACCCTTGCTCAAGACCCAGACGCCGTGGGTGAAAAAGAAATATATCAGAGCTAATATCTGGATGCGGGACATATGGACTCAAGGCTCGGGTTCCGAGTCCAGGTTCAAACTGGAGACAGGGAATGATACGGATTTCGAACCCGGTGAGATTCGTTACTACTCGGTCGAGGGCAAGGGTGACCTGGCGCAGACCAATCCCCTGACTCCGGGATGGAATGAAACCGGTGGATTCAACTTCGACCTGAAATACAGCCGGGTGGACAATTCTGCGGGTTCCAATACCAATGGCGCACCTGGCGAGCCTATCATCGTTCCCGGTGGCAGTGAGGTCTGGTTCGGCAGTGCCTATTTGGAAGATACCGTGTTGCCCAAAACAATTGAATACTATCCGGAGCTTGGCACCGGAGAAAGGACTTCGTCATCCATCACTGTGGGAGGAGGTAGCGTTGATCACATCGTGCAACGTATCGCCGATATCTGGCAACCCATGGCAATGGCCGGCGGTGGAAGAACTCCTCTGGATTACGATATTCCGGAGACGATAGAATCGGAATGGGTTAGAACGGGGACTACCACACCGCTCCCGGTTGAGTTGGTCGAGGCCAGTCCCTATCACATCGGGACATGGAGGTTTTTCTCCAGAAACGCATCGGAAGCTCTCTCTGCCGACAAGGGTGCGGGGAGCCAGAAAATCCGTTCTTGGATCGATTCCAATCCGCGTTTCGGAGCGATGAACCCGGCGTGGGACGGATCACGTATCGTTGACAGATCAGAAGAGGGCTTCCACTTCGTTTCACCCTTCGTGGGTGGTTCCTACGGCCAGACCTATGACGGCGGCCCGGGCGGTCGCGGTAAGGTGGCCGAAGGGCAAGACGAGGCTGCAGCATCTCCCGAGGCGGAACTGGTCAATGGGCGCTATCGCGGTTTCGGAGGGCTTACCACCTCATCCAGCGGCCAGACGCATGTGATGCTTTTCGATGTTCCCAGATCTCCGCTGGTCTCGCTCGGCCAGTTTCAGCATGCGCAGTTGTCCCGCTACGGATACGAACCGGCATTCCCATTTGGAAACTCCCATGCGAATATCCGCATCCCGCTGGATCAGACGGTGGTTAATAATTTCGCGGGCATCCAGGACTTTAAAATGTTCGACATATCCCATGCGGTTAACGAATCGGTTTGGGATGAATATTTCTTCTCTACTATTGGAATCGATTACAAAGGAAAGAATCCCGGCGGAACGATCGACAGTCATTTCCCCGCCGACGAGCTGGCCAGTGGAGCTTTAAAACTTCCGAATCCGAGGAATCGGTTCATCTCGACGGGTGCGCAGAAGATATCGGAAATAGTCAGTAGGAGCGATCTTGCGGGGCCAAAGGCACTCGCAGCACATATTGCGGTGGAGGGAGCCTTCAATGTGAACTCCACATCCAAGGAAGCTTGGAAAGCGGTGCTTTCAAGCATGGCTGATTTTGAATTTCCTGTCATCAGCAAGGACGGTTCCAGTGTGTCGTGGGAGGAATCCGGTGGGATTCGTCTGCCGCGCTTTGGACACGTGATGCAGGCTGAGGGCTGGAAATCTTCAGACGGTGCAACTGACCCTGCCTTCTGGAATGGTTTTAGGGAAATTAGCTCGGATGAGCTTGACGATCTGGCGGAGAACATCGTCAGCGAGGTCAGAAATCGGGGACCCTTCCGGTCGTTTGCGGATTTTGTGAACCGCGATCCAAAGTCTTCCACTGCGGATGTCCAGCGCAAGGGGGCGCTTCAAGCCGCATTGGACAATTCCATTAACGCGCCGTTGGCAGGGACGGTGGGTGACGCCGCTGAGCAACCGCAGGGAAGTCTGTTTTCCGATGTCATGGATGGGACTGAATCAACCTCAGGTGGGTATGCCGGTTACATGATGCAGGGGGATCTCCTCCAATCACTGGCACCCGTACTTGAGGTGAGGTCGGACAGCTTCCGTATCCACGCCATGGGACAGGCCACAGATGACAAAGGAAATGTCCTCGCCACTGCAGTCTGCGTTGCGGATGTGCAGCGTACGGCAGAATACGTGGACCCGAGCGATGAAGCGCACCTATCTGCTGATCCAACCGATGCGAATCCGGTTCAGTCCGAGGCAAATAAACAATTCGGGCGCAGGTTCAGTATCGTTTCATTCCGTTGGTTGAGTCCACTGGAGATCTGAAATGAGGCCTGATACGCAACCCATCTCCAAATCAATATCATGAATTTTCACATTAAGTCCGCCATATTCCTCTTGAGTATGATCATCTCTCTGGACTCCCACGGGCAGTCTGCTCCGGAAACCATCAAGACGGAGCTTCTCACGCTCAGTCTGAACGGGGTAGTTCCAGGTTATTTTTACCGGAATGGTAAGCAGGTGGTGAAACTCACCGCGTCCACCGACGGCATTAGCCCTCCTGTTTACTATGTCGGGCCAAGACAGCTTCTTCTGTACGAAAATGAGGCAGACCTTGGCCCACCGCCGGAAGGTGAGGAACCTCCAAAGCCCGCATTTAATGTCGCAATCGCTAAGGGAAGTGACCGTACACTTATGGTTTTTGCTTTCGCTAATAAGGAAAAAAAGCGGCCCAGCTTAAAGTCCTATTCGATCGACGACGACACTCTGAAAGGAGGAGACTATCGTATCTTCAATGCTTCGACTGCTGTGGTTTACGCGATTTTTAATGATAAAAAAGTAGCTGTGCCTCCTGCAAAAGAAGGGGTCGTCAAGGCGGCAGGGTGGGGGGATCGCATTCTGGATCTAAATGTCAATTTCGGATTGAAAATAGGAGAGGAGATCAAACCGGTTTACTCATCTGTATGGGGTCACCGTCCGGAGCGCCGAAGCTTCATCTTTGTGTTTCAGGGCTCGGATAAATACCGTCCGCTGACCATCAGGAAGTTTTACGATATCCCGTCATTCAAGGCTAAACCGAGGGTGGTTGAGGAAGGTGATCCTGAAACCGTTCCTTAAAGCGCCTCACCGTATTCAAGAATCATCACCACTACCAAACCACTACCAATACCATGCATTGTTCAATAACAGCTATCCTCTCCGCATTTGGCCTGATCTTGTCCTCGATCTCTCCCGTGCAGGCTGAACCGGAAACTATTAATACTGATTTAATGGCAATCACTCTGGGCGGAGTAGTCCCCGGTTATTTTTATCTAAAAGGAGATGACAAGATCAGAATGACGGCTCATAGCCGGGGAATCACTGCACCCGCAATTTATACCGGTTCAGCGGTTCTCAATTTCTACAAAGACCTCAATGCTCTTGAATCCTCCAAGGAGGATGACTCTTCAGCTAAGCCAATTGCCTCTGTGACGCTTCCAGCAGGCTGCGACCGAACCTTGCTTGTGTTTGATTTCACGGCAGATAAAGAGGTGCCTGAACTGAAAGCATTCGGAATCAAGAATGCCGAATTCGGTGAAAGTGACTACAGGTTATTCAATTTCTCGGAGAAGCCCGTCCATGCTGTGCTGAAAGAAGAAGACTCAATTGAAGTTCCGGCCGGGGAGCAGATGACAGTCAAGACCGCTGAGTGGGGTAAGGAAATACAATCGATCCAAGTAACATTTAGCCTGGATTCCGACGGTTCTGTGAAGCCGCAATACTCTTCGGTCTGGGGACATCGCCCGGAACGTCGGAGTTTTATATTTGTCTCCGCTGAACCAGAGGACGAGCAACAGATCAGGGTAGCTAAGTTTTTCGACATCCCGTCAGTGAAGGCCAGGAAACCACGGGCAGTGACGGACGACAAATGACGGATGGCAGCGTCGCTTCACGACACCCGAATCATAATGTGCGCCGTTTCGCGTCCATGGCGATGGCCGATACCCGTATCCTTATTTTCCTTCGAGTAGTAGGGCGCGCATTGGCTTCAACTCGAACTCAGAACCCAGAACCTTGCCGGTCTGGTGCATCGCTTACCGGAAACCAGCCATTCACGAGAATTAGCTTAAAGTCAAAAAAACGGAAAAAGTGAACTCATTGGACTCATATATTCCTGCAACCGGACCAAATAAAAATTTGCATTTTCATGATAAGATCACTGCTAACCATCACGTTTTTCACACTGATTAGTAATTCGTTTGCTGAGGAAAAAAAGAAGCCGGACATCCTCTTCATCGGGATCGACGACCTTCGCCCAGAGCTTGGATGTTATGGTTCTGAGATCGCCATTTCTCCGCATATTGATGAACTTGCCGAAAAGGGGTTGATGTTCAATCAGGCACACTGCCAGCAGGCGATCTGCGGCCCGTCTCGCGCGAGTCTGCTCACCGGCACCCGACCCGAAAGCAATGGCATTTACCACAACTATGTGAAGATCCGGGAGCTCAATCCGGACATCGTCACACTCCCGCAATACTTCGGTTCGCAAGGTTACAAGACTGTCTATACCGGAAAAATTTTCCATCACGGCGATCTCGATCCTGTATCGTGGAACACCGAACCGGCCGAGGACATGGTGCCGGAACGGGAAGTCAAAGCATCGAACGGTTTCGCTCTTGAGGAAAATCAGGAAAAGAGAGCCGAAACGAGCAAAGAGATGTTCGAAAAATACGGTGACGTGGCAAGATTCGGTCTGGCGATGGGGCCTGCCTACGAAAGCGCCGATGTCCCGGACAATACCTATTCCGACGGTCACAACACCGACGTCGCGATTGCCACGCTGAAGCGTATGGTCGCGGAAGGGGACAGGCCTTTCTTCCTCGGTCTCGGTTTCGATAAGCCGCACCTGAACTGGATTGCGACCAAGAAATATTGGGATCTCTACAAGCGTGACGAAATCCCGACGGCACAGAATGAGACCGGCCCGGAAGGTGGCGCGAAGGTGGGTCTACACCCTTCATTCGAGCTTCGCGTTCGTGCCGAGATTCCAAAGATCGGCGAATTTGATCCGGAGCTGGAGAGAACCCTGATGCATTCCTATCTCGCCTGCATCAGCTACGTCGATGCACAGGTCGGTCGCATGATCGCCGCACTTGAAGAAGCCGGTGTCCGCGACAATACGATCATTATTCTATGGAGCGACCACGGTTTCCATCTAGGCGACATGGGGATCTGGGGCAAGGCGACGAACTACGAAATCGCCACCCGCGTGCCAATGATGATTTGGACTCCAGACATGCCCGCCGGTTCACGGGGGAAAACGACGGACGCGCTGGTGGAACTTGTCGATATGTATCCCACTCTGTGCGAACTTGCAGGTATCGAAATGCCCGACGGACTCGAAGGGACAAGCCTCGTGCCACTTTTGGAGAACCCTGAGCAGCCTTGGAAGACCGCTGCCTTCAGCCAGTTTCCTAGTCCGGCTCTACGTGAGTGGGGAGCCTTCCCGATCCGTCCGGCCATGCGCGAGACCTACTTCGGGCCATTGCTCAAAGAGGTTGAAGACAAAATCATTGATCAAGTGGGGGGAAAGTGGGATCGCGACTTGTTCGAGAACAATCTCATGGGTCAGGCCATGCGCACCGACAGTTATCGCATCATTGCTTGGCAGGACACCGAGAACCCCGACGCAGAGCCGATTCAGCTGGAACTCTACGATCACAAGACCGATCCCTCCGAAACCAAGAACATCGCGGATGAGAACCCTGAAGTGGTTGCCAAACTTCTTTCCCAGTTGAAAGCCGGATGGAAAGGCAGTCTGCCGCCAGAAACTTCAGGCAACTGACCTCTCACCTACTATGCAAACCGTAGATTACATCGTCATCCTGCTATACGTCCTCGGCATCGTCGCCGCAGGAATGGTTTTTGCCGGCAAGATGAAGAACTCCAAGGACATGTTCTCCGCCGGAGGCCAGTCGCCATGGTGGGTGTCCGGACTTTCCGGTTTTATGACGATGTTCTCCGCCGGAACGTTCGTGGTCTGGGGCGGTATCGCTTATAAATTTGGATTCGTCGCGGTGGTGATTAACATGTGTTACGGCGTCGCCGCCATGTTCGTCGGCTGGTTCCTCGCCGGAGTATGGCGCAGATACGGCGTTGCTTCCGCCTCCGAATTCCTGCAGCTCCGCTTTGGCACTTCCATCGTTCAGTTCTACACCTGGTTCCAAGGAACCGTAGGGATCTTCGCCGTCGGCGGCGGCATCTACGCACTTTCGAAAATCGTCTGCGCCCTCATGCCGCTTCCCGAGGGACATCTCCTTGCTGATCCCGCGACAGGTATGCTTTCAGTACCGTTCGCCTCCGTCACCCTCTGCGTGATGGTCACCCTCATCGCCTTTTCCGGTGGCCTTTGGGCGGTTCTGATGACCGACGTTCTCCAGTTTGTCATCCTCGTCGTTTCCGTGGTTTTTGCTGTCCCTCTCATCCTCATGCAGGTGGGCGGGTGGGGTTCATTTCTGGAACAGGCGCCCGAAGGTTTCACCGCACCTATCGCCGCAGACTTCACATGGTGGTTCCTTGCTGGATGGGTCATCATCCACTTTTTCAAAATCGGTGGGGAATGGGGGTTCGTCCAACGCTATACCTGCGTCCCGACAGCGAAGGATGCGAAAAAATCTGCATTCATTTTCGGGATCATGTATCTCATTAGCCCGATCGTTTGGATGCTTCCACCCCTCGTCTTCCGAGTCATTAATCCAGATGTCGATCAGGAACAGGCATACATCCTGTCCTGCCAGCTTGTTCTGCCCGCCGGTATGATGGGGCTGATGGTCGCCGCCATGGCCTCGGCAACCGCTTCCGCCGCTACCTCCCAACTTAACGTTTTCGCAGGGGCTTTCACGGTCGAGGCCTACCAGCGCCTTTTCAATCCCGATGCTACGGAAAAGCAACTCGTCTTTTGGGGGCGCGTTTTCACCGTTCTCCTCGGCCTCATCGTCATCGCCGGAGCACTCCTCATCCCGCGTTACGGATACACGAACTTTGTCCTCGATCTGACAGCCCTGCTCACAGGCCCCCTTGTGCTACCCACCATCTGGGGACTCTTCTCGAAGAAAATTGATGTGAAAGCCGTATGGAGCACCACCATCGTGGGCTTCGTCGCAGCAGTATTGGTGAAATTCGGCCTCTCTGGCACCGGGTTCCTAACAGGCTTCGATTTCGTCCGGCCGATGGCGGATCTGGTTCTCGAGCACAAGCGCCTGGTCGATCTTACCTCCGGGATCATGGTGCCGTTCATTGCCCTCGTCATTCTGGAAATATTCACCAAGGGCGAGCACCCCGGCTGGGGTCGTGTTCAGGCGTCCAAGGCGACTTTCCACGATTCCGAGGAAATTATTTCATCCACCATGCCTGCGAAGATGGTGATGTACACGCTTGTAGCTATCGCCGCCGTCATGGGAGTCCTCGCCATCATCGACCCTGAGGAGCGCAACGTCCTCCTTCTCTTCGCGCTCATTCTCATTCTCATCTCGGGAGCCGTTTACCTTGCGGTCAGAGAAAAACGACCCAATCCAAAATCCGTATAATCTAGTCTCCATGTCTCCAGTATTTCTTGAAATATTTCCCTGCCGCCGGGCTCTCTTCACTGCCTGCGTCGGGGCTTTCCTCACCGGTTCCGCCTTCGCCCAACTCGATGTCATCCACGACATAGATCCCGCCAGCGACCCCGATGCCCAGCCTTTCGAGAGCACGCCCGTAGAAGGCTACAAACTCGTCTGGTCTGATGAATTCAACGGCACCGAGATTATCGGGAACAAATGGTATTACCGCACCGACGCAAAGCTCTGGAGCGCCCAGCTCCCCGAGAACAACACCGTCTCGGACGGCTACTACCGTATCGCCGGGAAAAAGCAGAAAGCCCAGGGCAAGGACTACACCGGAGGTGGCATGATCACCAAAAAGGAATTCAAATACGGCTACTATGAAACCCGTATGAAGGTGCCGGAAGGCGAAGGCTGGCACACCTCCTTCTGGATGATGCGTGACATGGAGCTCCGCGATATTCCACTCGATGGCACTCACATCGAGCTCGATGTCATTGAGAACGATTCGTCCGATCTTTTCCACTATCAGACCGATGCCCACCGCTGGCGCCCCGACGATCACAAGAAGTTCGGCACAAAACAGATTATCACCGAATCATCGCTCGCTGAATTTCACGTTTACGGCTTGGAATTCACTCCTGAAAAGCTTACCTATTTCATGGACGGAAAAGTCGTCAGCGAAACCGACGCCTCCGCCTTCCCCCACAACTCCGTCAATATCTGGCTGACATGCCTCGCCGGGAAACTCGGTAAGAAAACGGAGAAAGTGGATGAAACCAAGCTCCCTGCGGAAGCCGCTTACGACTACGTCCGGTTTTTCCAGAAAGACTACGCTACCGTGGAGATCGTGAAACCCTCCGCATCACCTGCCAAACTGGAAGACCCGGAAGGAAACCTTGAGCTCGAAGCCAAAATCAATTCCGACAACCCAGATGTGGAAGCTCAAATCCTCTGGTCGAAGGTCTGGGGACCGGGAGCTCTCAAGTTTTCAGACAAGACCGCCGCCAAGACCACCGTGACATTTCCACAGGCCGGTAGATTCGACATCGAATGCATGGTTAAGGTCGGCTCCGCGACCAACTCGCAACGATTCACCGTCATGGTAGGCCCCGAAGAAGACGAATAACCCGGACGCACTTCGACCCAAATCAATTTTCCAGAATATGAACCCACCTGCTTTTCCAGCGCAGCGCATCTCGCGTCTTGCGGTTATTTCCTGCCTCGTTGCGACATCTGTCTCATACGGCCAAGAATCGGCACCGGCGGAAACGCTCTTCAATGAGGCCAAGGATGTCATACCGTTGGAAGACACGCTCCGCAGGAAATGGGACAACGCCCTCGTCGCCGATCTCGATCAGGATGGCAAAATGGATTTGCTCCTCACCGAGCACGGGAAGCAGGCGAACATCTATTGGAATGACGGTGGTAAATTTTCCGAACCCGTGAATATTATTGATGGTGACACCCATGGCGTCGCAGCGGGGGATTACGATCAGGACGGACTCATGGACGTCATCATCTACCATGGTGGAGGTGGCGGGAAAAAACCGCGCAACCCGGTCGCGATACAGATCGGTAAAGACCGTAAAGTTGGCGAGCCCAAGGACTTCGACTACTTCGACCGCAGCCGTGGGCGTGCCGCAAAACTGATCGACACCAACAATGAGGGCGTGCTCGACCTCGTACTTACAGTATTTCCTCTCGATACCCAGAAAGAGATCGGGGCGAACCAGCTCTACACCCACTCCGGCGATGGCGATTTCCAACTCGAGTCCAAGCTGCCGCAAGCGCAATGGATGGGCTTCAAAATGCTCACCACGGACTTTAACAACGATGGCGATGCGGATCTTATCTTCTATGGCGGCGCAAACATGGTTGCTCTCAAAGGCGCCGAGGGTCACGCCTTCACCGATGTCAGCGAGGAAATTTTCGGAGGTCTTGCGAAGACCACGTTTGTCACCAGCCTTACTGAAATCGATTACGACAACGACGGCGACTTCGATCTCTTCGTAACCCGCGCCGACCATCATTTCAGTGAAGAATGTTGTTACGATCCTGAGAGCGATTGTTTCGGATACTACGTATTCGCCGCGTTCGTGAAAGACGTCGATTACCAGTATGATTTGAAAATTGAAGGGGACTTCCAGATGGAAAACCTTCAGATGGCTTTCCCGACCTACGATGGATTCATCGGAAAGGAAATGAAACCGATTGCTTTCAACGAAGACCGCCACGGTAGCCAGAGCTTTACCCTCACACGGGATGAGGCTGAGGGCTACCCGGATAAAATCACCGAGACCGGCCTTTACGTCGGTTACCTCGGCGACGACCTCTGGCGAGTCGGCGGCAAGACGAAATCCTCGACCTCCGGAGTCGTGCTCAACGTGACCGATGCGCCGGAACCGACCGCCCAGAAGGAACTTCCGGCTCGCCTATTTGAAAATCGCGACGGGAAGTTCGTTGATGTTTCCGCTGAAATGGGAATCGCGATCAACGTGCAGACCACCAGTGCAGCCGCCGGTGATCTGAACAACGACGGCTGGTCGGATCTGATCGTTATCAAAATCGGTGACACCTCCTCTGCTACCGAACAACTCGTCTATCTCAACGACGGTGGAACATCCTTCAAGCTCGCGGAGAACGCCGGGATCATTTCCGAGGAACTTGGTGCGACCGGCGGCCATGCCGAAATTTTCGACTTTGATGAAGACGGCGATCTCGATCTCATCTATTCCAACGAGCGTGGCCTCTGGCACCTCATGGAGAATAACGCCGCTCCGGCTGAGAACAACTTCGTTATCGTTAAGGTCGGATCATCACCGGAAGGGAAGGCGACCGCTCAAGGAGCCGTCCTGACCTTGAAAGCGGGTGACAATATCTACAGGCGCGTCGTAGGAGCGACCTCGGCAAATTTTTCCCTGAGCATGAACACCCATCTCCATGTCGGACTCGGAGCCATCGATAAAGTCGATGAGGCGACCGTCCGCTGGTCGAACGGTGAAACACAGACCGTCTCGATTGACGCTGTGAACAAGAGCGTGCCGGCAGGGAAAACCGACTGAACTTTTTATCTAACAGAAAATGAATCAATCTGATACGACCATCGATTTAGGAAAACGCGACAACGACAACTGGCTCCAGATGGGCACGGGGGAGAAGCAGATCCCCCAACGAAGGAAAACCATCGATGCCGATGTAGCGGTGCTCGGTGGCGGAATGGCTGGCATTTGTGCTGCGGTCGCCGCCGCTCGGGGTGGCTCCAAGGTCGTTCTCGTCCAGGATCGCTCCGTGCTCGGCGGGAATGCTTCCAGCGAAATCCGCGTCATCGTCCACGGCGTGACCAAACTCAATAATGGACTCGCCGACCGAGAGACTGGAATCATTGAGGAAATCCTCCTCCACAATCGTTTCCACAATCCACAGGACTCCATGACGATCTGGGATCACATGCTCTATGAGTTTGTCATGCGGGAGCCGAATATCACCCTCTTACTCGATACCCAGGCACTCCGCGCCAACATGGATGGCGACCGGATTGTGTCCGCGCTTTGCTGGCAGGGGCCGACGGAAACGACCATCACCATTTCCGCAACACAGTTTATCGATTGCTCCGGCGACGGCATGCTCGCCGCCACCGCTGGCGCGGAATACCGCACCGGCCGCGAAGCCCGTTCCGAGTTCAACGAAAAGTTCGCCCCCGAGAAGGCCGATGGCTGGACATTGGGTGCCACCATTCTCCTGTCTTCCGTGGACAAAGGGAAACCGATGCCCTTCACCGCGCCTTCCTTTGCCATCCCGTATCACGGTGACGAGCAGCATTCGAAGGAAGGTCACGACGACCGCAGCATTATGCCTTTCCATGAAGGCTTCTGGTGGTGTGAGGTCGGCAGTGACTACGACATCGTCGGAGACTTCGATGAAATCCGCCACAAGCTCATGGGCTACGGCTACGGCATCTGGGACTATGTGAAAAACTCCGGAAAGTATCCTCAGGCCGATAACTTCGCGCTCGACTGGGTCGGCTCTGTCCCCGGTAGGCGCGAGTCCCGCCGTTTCATCGGCGACCACATTCTCAGCGAGTCGGATCTCCTCGAACACAAGCACTTCGACGACGCCGTTGCCTTCGGTGGTTGGCCGCTCGACGAGCATAACCCCGGCGGCATCGAGAACCTCGCTGACCCACCGAGCTTCTGGCACGCCCACTTCGACAAGGTTTATGAGATTCCCTACCGCAGTCTCTACTCGAAGAATATTTCCAATCTCCAATTCGCGGGTCGCAACGTCTCCGTGACCCACGTCGCCCTTTCCTCCACACGCGTTATGGCCACCTGCGCCACGATGGGGCAAGCCGTCGGCACTGCCGCCGCGCTCTGCGTGAAAAAAGAAATTTCACCCCGTCAACTTTGTGAAAAACATATCGAAGATCTTCAGGAACAGTTGCTCCTAGACGATGCCTACATTCCCAATCGTCCAGCCACGGACGAATGGAATTTCGTGAAGCTGGCCAAGATTACCGCCTCATCCACCTCATCCGGAGACGTTGCCATGTTGCTGGACGGAGTGCCACGGGATGAACACGGCACGACCCACCACTGGGCTTCCGATGGTAACGGCGCGCAACTCACCCTCGAATGGGATGCTCCGGTTTCCATCTCCAGCGTCATCGTGAAATGCGATACCAATGTGAACCGCAACATCATGATGCTGAAATCCCATCGTGACGACAAATCCTATGCGCCATCGGTGCCTGCGGAGCTGCTCAAAGAGATGGATGTGGAAGCCCGCGTCAACGGCGAGTGGCAGAAAGTCGGGGAACTGAAAAACAACAGGGTTCGCCTCATTCAATTTCACTTCGACACGGTCGAAGCAACCGCCCTCCGCCTCAACTTGAAAGAAACCTACGGGTCGGAACACATCAAACTATACGAAGTCCGCTGCTACGGAAACTGAGGCAGGACGCCTCATCAGAAACCATTTACAACAAAATCAAAATTATGAAACCAGTTACCCTAAACCCAAAGAAAAGCCCGCACCTGATCACAGGCGGAAACATATTGCTCGCTTCCCTATTCCTGGGTTTGGTCTCCTGCAAATCGGATCAAAAGCCGACGGAAGACGAAGATGAAAGTATCACGAAAGCTGCCGAGAGCAGCGATTACTTCGAAAACAAAGTCTTCGACGATGAACCGGAAGTAATTTTCGCTGAAAGCGATTTTCAAAAGAGCACCAACGATACCGAACGTGTGGTCGAGGCGATCAAGCGCGCCGCTAGCGAAGACGCGGATGGTGGTGTGGTGATCCTGCGTGGTTCCGAGGACGGAAAGAATAGCCGTTACCGACTGGGTCGCATTGACCTTCCTTCAAATATCCGGGTCGAAGTTGATCCCGATGTCGTGCTGGAAATGGAGAGCAAAACGGAACCGTTTCTTTTCTCCGCAGGTCGCAGCCCATCAGTCAAAGAGCTGATTCCTGAGCCTGTTCGAAATGTCGAGATCACCTCAACGCATGACACCGAACGATTCACAATCGATGCCAAGACCAACAAGCCACTCGACTACACCGGTGGCGGAACCAAAGAGAATGGCTCCAGCAGAACCCGGGCGATTCCGGTGGCACTATTCTTCGTGGAGAACTTTTCCGTCTCAAATATCAAGGTGCAGGACAACCATACGGAATCCGTTGCGATCCAGATGTATCCGGACACGAATTATCAGGACGGTGCATACGCGATCCGTGCAGAGGAAAAAGACCGTAGCGGTGACGTATTTCTGGACGGGCCAGGAGGAAAGCCACTGCCAACGAATGACGAAGGACAGTTCATTGATGCCGACGGAAACGTCATTCCCAACCGTGATGCGATCCAGCGTAATCCGGCCTGGGGACGCACTGCCCGCAAGGGAACCGTCGAAAACATTCTGGCGATCAACTCGCACACCGGCTACGGCGCGGTGCAGGTCTATGGCGGGGATTGGATTAAGATCCACAACATCGAGTCCATCAATGGGGTCGGCGTCCGTCTCGAGGCGGGCAACGGAACCGAAAGCGACAACGTGAACCGTTCCGGCCCCCATCATGCCTCGATGAACAACATTGAGATTTCTGATGTGACCATCAGGGAGGGCTTCACAGGCATTTGGCTGAAGGCGCACGGCAAAATTAACAAGAACATCCTCGTTCACAACGTCACCGCCATCGACAGCGGATCGGCGATCCTCGTGGACAAGGGAACCTTCGGGAAGGATACCCGTGATTTTATCCAAGGGCGTTTTGAGAACACTCGGGTGACCGGCGACATCACCCTTGAAAGAACCGGGAAAGACGCAGAGGTGGGATACCTGACCACGTTTTTCATCGCTCCATCCGAGCGTGAGAAAATCAAGGACGCCAACGGCGACGGCAAGATCAGTTCGGCCGATCTTCCGCGAAACCTCTCTGGCCACCGGTGGTATCTGATCCAGCCGACCTCGCCGATTCTTGCCATGTCCCAGATGTCCGAGTCTGAAATCGGCGACACCTCTGAAAGGGAAGGCTATTTTGCCATCGATTACAGCGAAGCAAATATCATCGGCAAGAACCTGCTAAGGCCGGAAGACATTCTCTACCGTGAAGACATGTATCTCCCAAATGGGCGTCCAGCCACAGGGTTCATCAACAAATGACACTGCATATGCACAACTACGGATTCCAAGAAACTGGCTATCGGAAAATCCGCCCGCTGGGGAGGTGGGTGTTAGTCGCGGCGTTGTCATGCGTCACGGGCATCGCTGCGGCAAAGCCGAACGTGGTGATCATCTATGCTGATGATGTGGGCTTTGCAGATGTGGGGGTGAACGGAGGGGAGGCGATCCCAACCCCGAACATCGATGCTCTGGCAAAGGCAGGGCTCAATTTCACCGACGGCCACTCTTCGGCTTCGACGTGCACGCCTTCCAGGTTTTCGCTGCTGACGGGTGTGCATGCCTATCGGAAGAATGTGAATATTGCGGCGCCTAATGAGCCGCTATTGATTGATCCTGATTCGCTGACTTTGGCGGATCTTTTCAAAAAGGAAGGTTATAAAACCGGGATCATCGGGAAATGGCATTTGGGGCTGGGGACGAAGGAGGATGGGCCGGATTGGAACGGTGAGCTGAAGCCCGGGCCACTGGAGCTGGGCTTTGATTCAGCCTTCCTGCTGCCGACGACGAATGACCGGGTTCCCTGTGTGTATGTGGACGGCCATTCGGTGATCGGCCTTGATCCGGCAGATCCCATTTATGTGGGCGACAAACTGGCGGAAGTGCAGAAGCAGGGCAGCACGCAGTATCCGGATGCGCGGGCGAATCCGAAAGCGCTTTTCTACGAGAGCATCGTGAACGGGATCGGCAGGCACGGCTATATGTCAGGAGGAAAGGCCGCGTTGTGGGATGACTACACGATGGCGGATGTGTTCGTGGGGCAGGCGAAGAAGTTTGTTGCTGAAAACAAGGATGAGCCATTTTTCCTCTTTTTTTCGTCCCAGGACATACACATCCCGAATGCTCCCAACGAGAGGTTCAAGGGTAAGACGAAGCTTTGGGCACGGGGCGATGCGATGGTGCAGTTTGACTGGGCGGTGGGAGAGATCCTTGCGGCGCTGGAAGAACATGGGCTTACGGAAAACACGCTGGTGATTTTCTCAAGCGACAACGGCCCGACGCATCATGACGACGAGTATGAATCGACGAAAGAGGTGAGTATGTATTCGCCGAATACGAGGAACGGGCATGACGCTTCGGGAAAATGGCGTGGCGGGAAATATGAGATCTACGAGGGCGGGACGCGGGTGCCGCTGATAATCCGCTGGCCGGAGAAAGTCGAGCCAGGGACTTCGGCAGCATTGGTTAATCAAATTGATTTCCTAGCGTCATTCGCGGAGTTGCTGGGGGTGGAATTGGCACCGGATGAGGCGAGGGACAGCCGTAATATGCTGCCTGCTTTTCTGGGGGAAGACAGGAAGGGGCTAGAGTTCATGCTCGAGGAGTCACGCGGTGTGGCGCTTCGCGAGGGGGATTGGAAATACATCCCGGTGAAGACTGAAAAATGGGCACCTGGATTCGCGCCGAAGGTGGATAGCCTCTTCAATCTTGCCGATGATCCGGGGGAGCAAAAGAATGTGATTTCCGAGTATCCCGAAAGGGCTGCACAGATGGCGGAACGACTGAAGAAGGCGAAAGCCTCGCAAGGCGTGCGCAAGTTTGCGGCAGGTGAATGAGTTGGTTTTATTCTAGTGAGGATAGTTCAGGGCTTCTTTTGCCAGACGCGGACGTGATCGATTTCAAAATCAACGACGCCGTCTTCCTTTTCGCCTTCGGGGGCTGTTTAGCTCCAGCTCTTCATTGCTGGAGGGCACGCCGTGCCATGAGAAAATTTCGGTATCCAACCAAATGTTGATCGTGACTGTGGCCACATACCCGTTGTAGTCGCGTCCACTTTCTGGAGTTCCTTGGTTCATGCGCTGGCTTCCTCAGCTGTGACGCTGGAGAACAAAAGCCGAGGTTTCTAGATGATGGCGTGATCATGAGGGTGGGGGTGTCTCATTTGGCCTCAAGTAAAAGAACCCCGTTTGTTTTTAGCTCGAACTCGGAGCCGATTTCATTGCCGGTCATCATGTCTGTCGCTGCCAGCGGTTTGCCGTCCCTCTTCGAAAGCTTCACTTTCGCTGTATTTTTGCCGAGGTTGAGGATGTTGATCAGAATGCCTCCATCCGGTTTTTCGACCACCCTCCAGGTGCAGCCCTTGTGCGTGGTGCCGTTGTCTTCGGTGAGCACGATTCCGGATCCCTTGATCAACTCGAGTGCCGCCGCTTTGACTTCGGACGGGGTAATTTTATTTTTCAACTTCACCAGCTTGCCTTTACTCTCGACCAGAGTCTTGTTGCGAGGTTCGCCGTACTGGTTCTTCGTAAGGCTATTGCCGTCTAAAAGCAAGGTGCCGCCATTGTCGAGGTAGCCTTGCAGCGCATCAAATTCCGCGTCCGTGACGAATTCGGTTTTGTGAACAAGGATGGCATCCCAGTTGCTCGCGTCCTGCTTCTTGATGATTTTCTCCGTCGCGTATCCGAGAGGGAAGCCTTCGAAGAACAATTGTTCGTAGACCTCGAACTGCTCCGTCATGTGGCGATGCTTGTTGATCGCCGAGGTCTCCGAATAAAACAAGCGGATGGGACGGCGCTGCTTTCGGATCGCCATCACTTCCTCGGAAAAACTATTCAGGTCGTACATCACCTGGGTCACCTCGTTCGCGATATGCGGCTGCTGATTCGTCGAGGCTGCATAGGATCCAGCCAGCGCCGGATCGAAGAAGTCCAGTTCGCCTTCCATGCGATCCTCGGGCGAACCATCGGGATCCCGTGCCCACCACCAGGCGAGGTTGGCATCCATCCCCTGGATAGTCGCCAGCCAATAGACGCTGCGCACATAGTCCGCAGGCTGGTCCAGTTCACGCACCCATGAGGCGGACAGGAAATGGTTCTCCGAATTGAAGTGGATCTTGTCGGGGGCCACCGATTCCATGAAGTCGTAGCTCATGCTCATCTCTTCCCAGAAGTAGGAGTAGTGCGCTTCCCACGGCTCGGGGCCGCCGGCATTCAGATTCCGGACCCACTTGGTCTTCGCGTCATCACCGATCATCGATGTCAGCTCGGTCAGCGCCTCCACATCAATGCCATGAGAGCGGGGGTTTTCCGCAAAGAGATCGGGCATAATCTTGATACTCGTATCCGCCTCAGGGTTGCCCTTTCTCAACTCTCCCTGAATGTAGGTGAACCAGTCGATTCCGCGATCCATGTTGTAGCGGCAGAAGTCATACCACATCGGTTTTCCGCGCAGGGCGGGTGGAATCGGAAACGGGTAAGTAACCGATTCAAAGTCGGAAAACGATGTGTTCCAATTCTTGTTCAGCTTGCCGATTTCTCCGCCGTAGTTCTTCTTCAGCCACGCCTTGAATTTGGCGTCAGTGTGAGAGGAGAGTGAGTTCATCTCCTTATAGTTCTGGGTCCAGAAGCCCTTTTCGCCGAACCAGTGGGGTTCATTCGAGAGAATGTAACCGAGTTGGGTGACCTTCTTTCCGCGTGTGAGTTCGCCTGACTTGCGGGCGATTTTTCCCCACACATCACGCACCAAGGGATTGTCGATGTCGAAGCCGGTGAAAAGGCCGCGTCCCTTGTCGGCTTCCGGATCCTTCTTCAAGATCCAATCGGGGATGCCGCCGTTCCAAAACAGAAGGAATCCCACATTGGTATCGGGAATACTGGTAATCTCGCTCAGTAGCTCCTCGTCGAAAGTGCCATCCTCTTTGAGAAGATACGAGTTGATCGCGCGGTCATGATTGACGGGATAGAGGTTTTCGCCGCCGTGAAATATCGCGCCCAGATGATCGTTGTAAACCTGAGTATCGGTGAGCGGGCGACCGACCGACTTCGAGAAATAATCGTAGAGGAAAATCGGTTTCCCGTTGCTCAACAACACGTCGTCGCTAACCACAATGTTTTGCCAATCAACCTTGTTGACGGGACGTCTGACGATTTCTCCGCTCAAAACGCCTTCCAGGGAGGTGATCCCTTTGTCGAGGATCTCAATAACCTTTTCCCGCTCGAAGTCCGGGAGTTCTTTGGCCAGCTTCTTGCTCTGGCTCTTGAAGGGTTCGTGGTAGACGCTGAACAGATACTCGTTGCTCTTCTCGTTTTTCTCGTCCCAATCGGCAAACTTTAGAAATTCCTTTGAGAACCAAATGATGGTTTCCTCACGGGTAACGTCGAGAGATTTGGCGCGGGCTTTGTCCATCAGTTCTTCGAGAGTGCTAATTTTTGACAGGGCTTCTTCCTCTGGATTCGCGCTTGCGCTGAGGCTTACGAAAATAAGAAGTGCCGGTATTCTAAAAAGCCGCAAGATGCAGCTTTGGTTGAACGTTGTGTGATTTTTCATAACTGATTTATTTCTTATTCCTATTGACGCGTTTCACCTCGCGGGCTTTTCCGTCTTTGTCCACAACCGTAAAAACGCCGTCGGTGCGTTTCGCAAGATCGAGCATCGCTTCCTCTGCATTTGGTTCCATCATTGCGACGGTGTTGACCACGATGTCTTTTTTCTTAGCTTCGGAGGCGAGATCCCTGGCGAGCTTCATCATGTCGCGTCCGTCAACCGCGCCATCTGTCATGAAGAAGACGATCTGAGGTGGAGGATCCATGGCGAAGACCATTTGTAGGGGGTTCTCCCAATCTGTACCTCCACTAAGCCTGTCCTCTTTGATTACTTTGAGGGATTTCTCTATCTGCGAGGAGGTAACGTCCAGCCACTCGACGGGTTGTCTGTCTCCCTTGGGTGTCCAGTCGCCATATCCGATGCCCGTCCAATTATACGTCTTACCGCCTTTACCCTTGATGGTTCCGATTCCCGGTATGTTTGCACCGGCAGTGACCTTTACCTCACTGCCAGCGACCCAGGCAGGTCCGGAGAAAAAGACCATCTGGTATTTTGATCCCGGTTTCAGGCTGCTGACGGACTTGGTTAGTTCGTCACGCATGAGCTTGTCCTTTTCACCACTCATGGAGCCGGAGTAGTCAATGACGTAAGCGATGCGCGCGGCTTTCACGCTTTGGTTGAAGAACGTAGCCTCGCCTCCGCCGCTGAAGCCTTGGCTTTCCCCCCAGCCTCCGCCGAATCCCTCTCCATCGCCAAATTCGAGGGTTTCGGGTTCAATATTCATATCCACTACGGGTATGGAAAGGGGTGAAGCTGAGGTAGATGCGATGACTGGAGCCTGTGACGAGGACGGTGCGCTGGGCTTGCGTTGGATGGTGGTGCTTACTTTCTTCCGCTCCTCCGGCTTTTCTTCAACGGAGTTCGCGGAATAGGTAACGATGGTGGGGTTCTCGACCACTATATCCGGAAGGAGAAAGATTCCGAGTGTTAGGAAAATTAGCATGATCACCAAGGTGGAAATCACAACGGAGGCGATGGTGGAATTGCGTTTCTGACGGGCAAGTCCCTGTCTGGCTTCCTGGCTGAGTTCTGCGTGAAGGCTCATTTTTTTCTATTTGTTCCTCTTGGATTCATTTCGCGTACAATTACGGGGGCTATACCATCAGCCGTATGTCTGGTTGATGCTGTCATACGGGGAGGTTGTTTTCTCCCGTCCGCTCCAGACTACTGGGACGAATACGGTCATCTCGCTGTCTCCGCGATTGCTCCATGCGTAATAGGGGACGAAACGGGATTTGTAAGATTTCCAAGTGGGTTTGTTGAGCGGGCGATACATTCCTTCGCCGTTGTTTTCGCGAAGTTTCAGATCAGCGCTGATGACCGGGATATTACCGATGTCTTCACCGCCTCTTTCGATGGAAAGCGCGCTGTCACCATCGAGATAGACATCGAGGATACTGGCGTTTTCCGGGAGATCCGGTGACTCGACGCAATAGACTACGGGGCCTCGTTTCACGGCGCACTGGTTGCGGACTTCCTCGATGCGCGGGTGCCCTTCGATGAGGTTGATGGGCATTGGCATGTCCAGCGAGAGCGTGTCTCCGGCTTTCCATTGGCGATCAATGGTCGCGAATTTTCCAGGAGTGACATCGACTCCCGCGTCTTCGCCATTTAGTTTCAGCGTGCTGCCGACCGCCCATTCGGGAATGCGCAGGGAGATGTCGAATGCTTCGCTTTTGCACTCGGCTATAGCGAGGCAGACGGCTCCGTCCCATGGGTAGTTGGTGACCTGTGTGAGTTTGAGTTGGCTGCCGTCTTCTAGGGTGGTGTCGAGCTTGTTGCCGCCGTAGAGGTTCACGCTCACGCCTCTTTCCGAAAGGCTGTATGCCCAGCCGGAGACTTTGGCGATGGTACGAACGAGATTGGGCGGGCAGCAGAAGCAGTAGAGGTATGGCTCACGTTCGGAGAATTCCGTGTTCATGGTGGAGTAATCCCGCGCACCGGCGATCTTGCGGAGAGGGTTTGCGTAATAGTATTTTTTCCCGCAGAGGCTGATGCCGGAGAGGCTGCTATTATGCAGGACGAGCTCCATGATGTCGGCGTATTTGGACTCGCCTTTGAGTCCCAACATGCGGTGGCTGAACATGGCGTTGCAGATGTTCGCGCAGGTTTCGTTGTAGGCCGTCATGTTCGGCATCATGTATTCGTCGATGAAGCCTTCCTCGATCATGTCGCGGCGAGGTGATGCGCCGTAGTGGGTCTGGCCGACCGCTCCGGTGACATACATTTTTTTCTGGGTGACGTTTTCCCAAAGTCGATCAAGCGCGTCGAGCAGGGCTTTTTCACCAGTCTCTGCATATACGTCGGCGGCTCCGGAATAGTAGTAGAGAGCCAGCACTGCATGGCCGGCGGCTTCCGTTTCCTCGCGCAGCGGGACGCGCTCCTGCACCATGTCGCCGATCGGATAGCCTATGGTGGTGTCGTCGTGCACCATCTCGGATTTACCGCGGTTGTTGATGAAGATTTCCGCCAGCTCCAAGTAGCGGTTGTCGCCAATTGTGCGGTAGAGTTCCACCAAGCCCATGATCTGGGTTTGGTTGAAGCCGAAACGCATGAGTTCCTTGGGGCAGGGGTTGAAGGTCTTGCAGAGGAGTTCCGCGTTCTTCACTGCGATGTCGAGGAAGTTGGTCTTCCCGGTCATGCGGTAGTGGATACAGCCTGCGGTGTAGAGGTGGCCGCAGTTGTACATCTCGTGGTATTTGCGGTTGGAAAAATGGCCTATGCCTTTGATCTGGATGTAGGCGTGGAGGTAGCCATCGGCCTCTTGTGCCTGGGCGATGACGGCGATGATCTCGTCGAGTTCGGCTAGGATTTTCTCGTCACCATTCAGTCCGTAAACGTAGCAGGCGGCTTCCATCCATTTGAAGAAATCCGCGTCGTGCCAGAACTCGCCCTGGTGTTCGCCTTCCTTCAATCCGGCTGCGATTTTGAAGTTATTCAGGCCGTGGCCGATATCGCCCTTCATGAGCGTGCCCATGTAGGGAACCATGACTTCCTCGCACTGTTTGGTTTTCTCCGCCCAGAATCCCTCCGTCCACCGGCAGTCGCCGATGTTGATGGCTTTGAGTTTTACGTGCGGGCTTTTCGAGGTGTCTGTTTCGGCGCGGGAGCGGTTTTCTTGCGGGAGTGTGGCCATGGGCTGTGAGGTTTCTTGAAAAGTTTAGTTGGAAGGGGAGGTCACTTCGCCTTCGGAGCGAAGGCGGCTTGGATCTCCTCGATGGTCATGTTCTTCGTTTCCCGGAGCGTGAAGAAGAGGATCACGAGGCCGAGGGCGACAACCACTCCGTAGGAAAGGAAGATAGCACTCATTCCCATGTTCTCGACCTGCCATGGGAAGAACTGCTGAACCACGTAGTTCATGAGGCTGCTGGCGATCGCGAAGAACGGGATCGCAAGCCCACGGACGGTGATGGGGAAAATTTCCGAAAGCAGCACCCACATGAGCGGCCCGATGGAAATGTGGAATGCGGCGACCACACTAAGGATGCAGAAGAGGACGAGGGTCGCGTTCATTTTCAGCGACTGGCCGAGGATGGCAGTTTCGAATTTCTCCGCATCTGGCCTCCCCAAGGTATCGCGCAGGGCGCTCTTGAACTCGACGTCGCTCTTGTATTCGACATCGACCATCGCATTCAGTCGGCTGGGTTCGGTGAGGTCGGTGAGGTTTTCAACGGCATCGGCGGGGATGGTGTAGCGCGCTTGCTTGAATGCATACGAGCTGACCCCGAGGCTGACGACGACCCAGAGAAGCCCGAAAATAATCAGTGGACGGCGCCCCAGTTTGTCCACCAGCAGGAGTCCGAAAATGGTGAACACCAGGCTGGTGAGGCCTACGTAGATGGCCTGGGTGAAAGCTGCATCTTCACCGGCCCCGAGCTGTTGGAAAACGGTGGGTGCATAGACGAGGATGGCGTTGATGCCTGTGGCTTGCTGGGCGAGTGCGATGGTGAAACCGATGACCATGATCAGTCGCATGGGTCTGCCGCACATTTCTTTGATTTGTGAAATCATGGAATGGTCGGCGGAACCTTGCTTCATGCTGTCCTGCATGTCGGCTACATGGTGGTCGATTTTTTCCGGGGAAAGGATTTTCCCGAGGATCTTTTTCGCCTCTTCTGCACGGCCTTGGAGAACCAGCCAGTAAGGGCTTTCAGGAATGGCGAAAAGAAGAAGTAACCAGATCAAAGCGAACGGAATTTCCGAGCCAAGCATCCAGCGCCAAGTATTAGTATCGATGCCGAGATTGCTGACCCAAGCCGCGCCGGAATCGGTGAGTTGAAAGATGTAGTAGTTGACGAAATACGCTCCGAAGAGGCCGATAACGATGTTGATCTGGGTCATCGAAACCATTTTTCCGCGCAGTTTCGGTGGGGAGATTTCACCGATATACATTGAGGCAAGGGTGATGGAACTGAAGGCGAGTCCGCCGAGGAAACGGGCAATCACTAGGAAGGTGAAGTTCGGTGCAAACGCGGAGCCGATTGCGGAAATTAGGTAGAAAATCGCGACGATGATCATCGCCTTTTTCCGTCCGAACTTGTCACTTGCCCAGCCTGCGAAGGGCAGTGCGATGAGAACTCCAAGTGCAGGTGCGCTGGCGGCGGTTCCGACCTCGATGGAGCTTAGCCCGAATTCAGTTTTCAGGAAGTCGAGGGTTCCGGAAATCAGGACGGCGTCCAGTCCGAAGAGGAAGCCTCCCACCGCGACGATGGTGGCGTAGATGAAGGCGGATTTGTCGGTTTTTGTCATGTTGAGGGTTTCTCTGGAAATTTCAGTTTTTGCTGATGTTGATGTCGTCGATGTAAATTTTGCTGCTGCCATCAGCTACGTCGATGGTTTTGATAACCAGGCGGAGGCGGTCTTTTTCGGTGGAAGGTTCCTTGCGGGAGAATGTCTGTTTCACGGTGACCCATTGCCCGCGGGTGGTGAAAGCGGTGAGATCGATGGGTGCGAGCTCCACCCACGGCTCCTCCAGGATGGGATGAATTTTTTTCACAGTGGTGGTCTGCGAAACCCATACCTTCATCGATAGGGTGTATTCACCGGCAGGGAGATTCACCGATCCGTAGGGCGCGAATGCAACGGAGTCGCCCGCGATCTTGCCCTCGCTGGCGAATTTTAGGGATTTTCTTCCGATTGCCGAGTGATCCTTGTTGATCGAAAAATGATCACCTTTTTCCTTGGGGAAATACCACTCGCCTGCGTCTTTCTCCGGGTTTGCCGGTAGGTGTTTTCCTCCCTTTAGCAATGGCCCTTCGAAGCCGAAAAATGCGCGATCCAGGAGGTTGGGATGGGGCTTTTGCCAGAGGCGGAAATACTCGATCTCGTAATCACAAGGAAAGTCCTCTTTGGCGGGGATGCCGAACCAATAGAAAACTTCGGAATCGAACCAAATTTCCAAGGGATTATCCAAAATCCATGAGTCGCCCATTTCCTTCTGTGTGGCAGAATGCACAAGCTTCCCATCGGCATAGAATTTCACGTAGTCCTCGCCCCATTCGCAGCCATAGACGTGAAAATCGTCAGCTACGCGGTAGGGGAGTTTGTGGGTGTGTGTGAAAGACTTGTTCTGCCCCGGCACGATTCCCGGCCTCCAATCGTGGATGGAGAACATGTAGCTGGATTCGAAGCCCTTTTTATGTGGCAGCACAGGGCGTCCCAATTGCTCATACATGTCCAGTTCGGACTGATAGCCGAGAGTCCAGAAAGCACTGGTCATCCCGGAATCGGCGGCTTTGGTTTTGGCCTCCATGTAGCCGTAGAGGAAACGTTTGTGACCTACTACGCCTGCCGTAGTAATATTTTCATAGTTTCGACCATCGAACTTATCTTTCGAGAAATCGTAGTCCGGCTCCCATTTTGACCGGATCTTCAGCTTGCCATCCTCGACGACGACGTTTTCCTTCACGAATTGCGAAGGGGCGCGACCTTTCCATTTGTAGTAGCCGCCATCGCCCTGCGCCCACCACTTTTCGGTATCGAGTTCAGTTCCTGCGAACTCGTCGCTGATATCCTTGTTGAGAACCCAACCACCCGCGTTCTCTTGGTCGGAAAATGGGTGGGGATTGGCCTCCTGGGAGAGCGCGATTCCAGTGGTTCCCTGAAATAGTAATGAAGCCGCGAAGAGGTGTAAAAACGTTGATATTGTCATGGTAGTGGGTTGTCTCTTCTCTTCGGGAATCCCGAGCGACTGGGTTTTCAATCGAGCGATGTAAAAAAAAGCTATCACGGCAGACTTTCGTGGGACATGGCGGTTATTGCGAAATACCATGCGGTTTTTATACGATGTCCGCGTTCCTAGCTCATTACGGATACTTTCCGGCGGAAAAGCTCCGGTTGATCTCGGAAATGGTAAGTTCCTCGGTTTCTCCGTTCGTCCAGCGCACGTTTGCCTTGTCGATTATTTTAACCTCACCCAGGCCGACATGCAGGTGGGTGTTTTGTGATTGAGAGAAGGGCGAGGAGGTCATACCGACGACGCGTTTGTAGATCTGCCCACCTGCATTGATTGTCAAAACTGCTCCATGGGAGGTCGCTTTTCCGGAGGGCGACATGCCTACTTTTACGACGACAAAATTGCCGGACTCCGGGAATTTCGCCTCGTTCTGGAACAGGTGCCAGAGTCCGCGTTCGTTGGAGAAAATCAGGTCGAGCTTTCCATCCTCATTGAAGTCGATCACCTCGGCTCCACAACCGGTCGCGCCCAGTTCCTTAGAAATGATTCCATGGTTGTCTGCACGAGCGAATGAGGTTCCGTTTTCATTGAGGTAGAGAATCTGCTCATTGCTGTCGGCAGGATTTCCCTCGCGGACGATGAAGATGTCAGTCCAGCCGTCGTTGTCGAAATCGCCGACAGCGGAACCAGCCGTTTGTTCCTGGATTGAGAATCCCAGTTTCGCGGTGACGTCAGTAAACACGCCGTCGCGATTTTCCAGTAGCAGAGCGGGAAAGGATTTGGGGTCAGTGACTTCGGGGTGTTCCTGCACGTTGTGGATGACCCCGGTGGTGGGCGATGCGGTTCTTCCACCGACACGCCACATGCCCTCCCCAATGTAGCCGCTGTAGAGGCCGTTGGCGGTCAGTTGCTCGGGATAGCCTTGTGCCTCCTCGGGTTTTAGAGTGAATTCCCTTTCTGCGCCTTTCTGGCCTTTCAGATCCAACTGGCGTTTTTCCGCTCCGGCGAAGACATCAAAGTCGGGAAAGGCCATCTGGAGGTTTTTGATTTTCAAATCGCCATTGATTTTCAAATCATACTGAAAGGAATTCTTCTCGCCGCGCCCGAAGAAGGCGAAGCGCGAATGTTCCGGGCAGCAGTCGGTTTTTTCGCCGAAGGGATGATCCGCCCGGGTGATGACAAGATCGAAATCGCCGTCGTTGTCATAGTCGATTTCCGCGAGACTTGTCGCGTAGCTCGTCTTCGCCAGCTCGCCGAGCACCTTGGTGGAAACGTCGGTGAATTTGCCGTCCTTCGCGCCCTGGATGGCGACCATGTTGTCGCCGCCGTAGAAAATCACATCGGGTATGTTGTCGTTATTGAAGTCGGTGACGAGGGTTCGGAAGCCCATCCACATCGCTTGCGGAAGCTTGGCAACCAGCTCGAATCTTCCATCACTGGCGTTGCGGAAGAGCTGGTTGCAGCCATCGGGTTGAGTTTTCAGCGGAAGGGAAGAAATCAGCAAGTCCAGCCGCCCGTCGCCATCGAAATCGAGAAATTTGGAGGCGCGTCCGCGGCTGCGTTCGAAATCGACAAACTCCGTTCCTTTGTCAACCGTTCGCCCATCGAGGTTAAAAGCCATCGGATTGCGGGGATTTTTCCCGCCACCACCACCGTGGTAGATGATCATTTCCGTGAGGCCGTCTTGATCATAGTCGCCTACAGCCACGCCGTGGGTGTCTCCGTGGACGATGTCGAGTGCTTCGGAAAACGTGCCGCCGTTGTTCCAGAACAGGCGTGCCTTGTTTGTGTGTTCCGTGATGAGGATGTCCATGTGTCCGTCCTGATCGAAATCCGCGATGACAGGGCTGTCCCACTTGCGGCGGGATTTTTCCTCGAAGGGAATTACTTCTTTCGTGGCCTCGGAGAACATCGCCCCGGAAGGTTTTGTTTCGGCTGCCGTGACTGATGCCGGGAGCAGGAGCAAAGTGCTGATCGAGCAGGTGATGGTTCTGAACATCCGGATGGTCTATCTGAGTTTTCCGGCAGTTACAGACTGGTTCAGGCTATCGATCACAAGTTCCTGGGTTTCCCCATTGCTCCACTTGACCGATGCGCTGGTGATTTTATCGATCTTTCCGAGGCCGACGTGCAGATGGGTATTCATCGGGTGGGAAAACGCTGCGGAGCTTGCTCCGACGACACGCTTGAAAACGTTTTCACCGGCATTGATCGAAAGAATCGCTCCTTGGGCGGTTGCCTTTCCGGTGGGTGAGTTGCCTACTTTTACAGTCACGAAGTTATTGCTGCCATCGGTGGTTTCATTGTTGGTATAAAGGTGCCAACGTCCGCGTTCGTTGCAGAATATCAGATCCAGATCGCCGTCCTCATCGTAGTCGAAAGCCTCGGCACCGCATCCGGTAGCACCTAATTCGCGAGTGAGGATTCCAGCGTTTTCAGCTGGGGCGAAAGATTTCCCTCCCTGATTCAGGAGAAGGATTTGCTCGTTTTTCGTGGCGGGATCTCCCTCGCGGACGATGAAGAGGTCAGTCCAGCCATCGTTATTGAAATCACCGGCAGCGGCTCCTGCTGTTTCTTCCATCACGGAGATTCCGAGTTGTTTCGTGACATCTGCAAAGGTGCCTTTGCGATTCTCAAAAAGCATGACTGGTAGCTCGATCGAAGGAGTGGCCGGAGGAGCTTTCTTTACGTTGAGAACTACGCCGGAGGTTGCGGATTTGGTTTTTCCGCCAACACGCCACATACCCTCACCAAGGTAGCCGATATGGAGACCGTTTTTGGTCAATTCAGCAGGGTAACCCGCCGCCTCTTCTTCGGAGAGGGTGAGATCCTTTCCACGGTGGACGTCTTTACCTAATTCCACCTTTTCCGCCTTGCTGCCGATGAAGATATCGAAGTCTGGGTAAGCTGTCTGGATGTTTTCCATTTTGAAATCGCCTTCGATTTTGAGGTCGTATTGGTAAGGCACGTCTTCCGTGAAAGAAGCAAAGACGTAGTAGGCGAAGGTGGAGTTTTCGGCGCTGTAACTCGTTTCCTCAGAGAAGGGGAAATTTGCTCTCGTCAGTAAGAGGTCGAAGTCCCCATCATTGTCGTAGTCGATTTCAGAAATGCTGGTGACAAAATCTGTTTTGGCTAGCTTGCCAAAAACACTGCCGCTGACATTGGAGAAGGCCAATCCTTCATCCGCCTGAGCGGCGACCATGTTTCCTCCGCCATAGAAAATCAGGTCGGTCTTTCCATCGCTGTTGAAGTCCGTGAGGAGAGTGCGGAACCCCATCCATTTTGCCTGTGGCAGTTTGGATACGAATTCAAGTTTGCCAGTCCCGTCATTGCGGAAGAGGTGATTTGCGCCTTCGGCTTTTTGTGTTTCGAGAGGAAATGCGGTGGTGACCAAATCCAGCACGCCGTGGTTTCCACAATCGACGAACTTGGCTGCGCGTCCGCGGCAACGTTCGAAGTTTTCGAAAACTCCACCACCGTCGATTTTCCGACCATCTAAATGAAATTCGACTGGGTTTGACGGATTTTTACCACCGCCGCCGCCAGGGTAAATGATCATTTCCATGTGCCCGTCCTGATCGAAATCGCCAGCAGCTACCCCATGGGTATCACCGCCGACTACCTTCTGAGGCTCGGAAAATTTGCCACCCTCGTTCCAATAAACGTTCGCGTGCATTCCGTGCTCGGTGAGTAGGAGATCTTGATGGCCGTTCTGATCAAGATCCGCGATCATCGCGTTGTCCCACTTTCTGCGGGAGTTGTCTTCGAGGGGGATGATGTCTTTGCCTGCCTCAGTGAACATTGGCTTTATTTGAGATACGGTATCTGGCGCAGCGCTTAGCGCTGTAGCGAGAACGAAGAGGCTGCTGAGGCAACTGATGGAGATGGATTTACTGGAGGAGTACATTGTGAATAAATATTGAAGCGTGTGCGCCGCATTGTCCTACGGCTTCCAATCGTTGTCAGGATGCCATCCCGGCCGTAGATGCGATACCGTGATTTTTCCATAAATCCATGCGGATACTGCATGGCTGAGGATACGGTATTCTATTTTTCTAAGTTCTTCCGGTCTGTTGGTCTGAGCCAAAGCGTGCGGAGTAATCGAAAAAATTCAGCTCATACCCAAATGAAATCACCCCAGAAGCCCTTCAGGAGAAATATTCCATCATTAGCAATGATGCGGTAACTACGTTCATCTGCCAGTGGTGACTTCCAGTTTGCCAGCGCCCGTGATCTGGGGGATTTCGGTGCCAGCTCCACTGGCGTCTATCGCTTTGTAGATTCCTGCGGGTTGCTGGATCTCTCCGATGTAGAGTTTTGCGATGGTGTCGGTTCCTGAGAATGCGAGATCGAGAGTCGCATCTTTTGGTGCGAGGGAGATGGTGGATTCATCGTTGTGATCGTTCGGTTGGCCGAGAGAAAGGGTGCCGGCAGTGACGGTTGTGTCGCCGGAGAAGGTGTTTTTTCCGGTCAGGGAAACTTTGCTGGTTCCCTGCTTGATGAGACCTCGTGGTTGGGAGTGTTCGCGAATTGGGGAGCTGATCATTACGGTGGCGTTTCCATCTCCTGAGAAGGTGAGGGTGTCGTAGAGGATGAGATCGAGTGTCAGGTCGAAAGTGAATCCGTTCGCTCCACTGTTGGTTCCATCAATCGCGATTTCCGGAGGATTTCCTTTGAGGTCTTTGGTGAAGAGAAGTTCAAGACCTCCAATGGTTGCGGTGTGGTCGACCGTGCCGGAATGATTTCCGCTGAGGATGATCTTGTTGAGCATGAACTCCATGCCGGTCTTGCGGCGGTAATCGTTGTTAGCGGTGTAGTTGGAATCGGAGACGGGAAATTCGAGAATGGCTCCGGGGAAGCAGTCCGTGTTTAGCAAGAATTTCTCATTTTCCGTTCCCGCCTCATACCAGTTTTTGGTTCCAGTGACGGATTTCGTTTTGATAACGACATCGCCCGACCAGTTTTCGTTCACTCCGGGGCGGAAGACGTGGTGATCGAAAATGTTGATCGGTTCGGTCTCAAGGGTGTTGGAGCGGATCGCATAACGAGGCTTGTCGAAGAAGGCTTCGTGGTCGGTGAGGGCGCGTTTGAGTTCGGCGACGAGTGGGGCGTTTTTCGGATCTGCCATCAGGTCGTTTTCTTCACCTGGATCGATATCCTTGCCACCGTCCGTCATCCGGTAGAGTTCGTAATGCTTCGGATCGGCCGAGATGTTGCGGCTGTTCTGGAGTTTCCAATCGCCCTTGATGACGGCGAAAGAGCCGCGCCATTTGTGTACAAGAATTTCATGGGGATGTGCGTCGGTTTTTTCGTTCAGGAAGGGTAGGAGATCCACTCCATCGATCTTGTCGGCGAGAGGGTCGAGATTGCCTCCGGCTAGAGCGACCGAGGTGGGGAGAATATCGATGCCGTGGACGGGATGGTGATAGACCGTGCCGCGCTTGGAGGGATCGAGTCCGGCTCCGGCGAGAATCATGGGAACGCGGATGCCGCCATCGTAGGAGGAGCCTTTGAATCCTTTCAACTTGCCGTTGTCGGTGCCGTTGATACCGCTGTCCTTGTCTTTTCCGGCGACGCCTCCGTTGTCGTTGAGGAAAATGACCAGCGTATTGTCGGTGATGCTGTCGGCCTTGTTTCCGTCGCCGTTGGGGTCGTCGAGTTTTGCCATCAGTTCTCCGATTTCCGTGTCCATGGTGAGCATCATTGACGCTACCTGCCTGCGGTTCTCGGGTGTGATACTTGAGACACGCGGGTCGTCGTAGTGCGGGGATTCGTCAGTCCATGGCTTGTGCGGAGCGGGGTGGGCGACGTAGAGGAAAAATGGTTCGGGATCATCGTAATGATCCGCGACGAACTGCTCGGCGTAGTCGCCGAAGATGTTGGTGATGTATTTCGGCGCGTCCGGCACGTCGGCAAACTTGGTGAACTCGACGATGGTGTCGGTCTTGCTGCCATCGGGATGGATGATGGCCTCGCGGATGAAGCGCGGTTGCAAGGCGTGTTCGGGATTTTTCGCTCCGTTCTTGTTGTATGTCCCGACGAGGAAATCCCGCGAGCCGTGCCACATGCCGTAGAACTCGTCCACGCCCTGGTTCTGGGGGCGGTTTCCCAGTTTTTCGGGGGTGTCTTCCGTTTGGCCGAGATGCCATTTTCCGATAGCGCCGGTGGTGTAGCCGAGAGATTTCATGCGATCCCAGACGGTGTCCGTTTCGACCGGGACGCCCTCAAAAACCTGCTCGGCGAGGATGTGATCGTTTCCGACGCTTTCGTTGCCTATGCGCTGCTGGTATGCGCCGGTGACGATGGCGGCGCGGGTGGGTTGGCAGTTTGCGGCGACGTAGGCTCTGGAAAAAGTGACGCCGCGTTTTGCCAGGGCATCGAGATTGGGGGTGGGGACTTCAGAGGTTTTTCCGCTCAGTCCACTCATGAAACCGAAGTCGGCATACCCGGCATCGTCCGAAATAATGACGATGACGTTGGGGCGGGTTGCTGCGTTGGTGGTGCAGCAGGTAAAGGCGGCGGATAAAAGGAGATGGGTGAAATGGTTGGATTTCATGGGATCTTGAAAGTGGTTGTCATTTTTCCGAAGGAGGGCGGCTTTCTTGCCATCCGGAGTTCAATTGTTCGGAAAGTTTCGCGACGACTTCGGGATTCTGGTCGGCTACATTTTTCGTTTCCGAAGGATCGGTTTCGTGATCATACAGCTCTGTAAAAAGCGGGATGGCTTCCGGGACTCTCGTGTCTTTCCAGACGATCAGGCGGTAGCGAGCTGTGCGCATGGAGTAGCCCATGAGGTGATTTTCGAAGAGTTCTCTATCCCACTTTTCCCCCATCTGTTTTTGGATGCGGCCCTCGATTTCGCTGAGGAGTGAGCCGAAATAGGTTTCGCGCATGGCGGGGCGGATGGGAAAGGCTCCCCACTCACGCAGTGCGGGGCTGGGAAACTGAGTGAAGGCAGCGGTCTTCCATGTTAGGGAGGTATCCTCAATGACGGGTTTGAAACTCGTGCCCTCGACGTGCGCTGGTTGGGGTATTCCTGCGAGGTCGCATAGGGTGGGATACATGTCGATGAGCTCGACCATGGAATTTACCTTTTTTCCACGGCTTCCGGCGGGCATGTCGGGTGTCCAGATCATCATCGGGACGCGGGCTGCGATTTCGTAGTTGGTGGCTTTTCCCCAAACTCCCATTTCGCCGAGGTGGTAGCCGTGATCGCTCCAGATAATGATGATGGTATTGTCGCGGACGCCGGACTCGTCCAGTGCGTCTAACAAGCGGCCTACCTGCGCATCGACGTAGCTGACGCAGGCGAGGTAGCCGTGTTTGAGAGTGCGTGCGAGTTCGGGGGATAGATCGCCGGTCTTGGGAATGCCGGAGCGGACGCGGAGTTCGAAGGATGGGTGTAATCCCACTTGTGCCCCGCCTTCGGGGCCGCTGGTTTCTGTTGCCATGGGAATTTCTTCAGGATCGTAGAGATCCCAGTAGCGTTTGGGCGCGACCCAGTTGAGATGCGGTTTGTTGTAGCCGACGGCAAGAAAGAATGGTTGGTCAGCTCCTGCGACAAGTTTGTTGAGAGTGGTGATTGCGCGGTCTGTATTGTCTCCGTCGCCATAGGTATTGTCGGGAACATCCACAGATTCGTAAGCAGGGCCCATGGCGAGGCCGAGCTTCGATACGTCTCCATATCTCGCGGCCATCTCTTGCGCGGTTTCCTGTTTGATTTTTTGATTTTCCGGCAGGGCGAAGCCGCCCTTCGCAAGGTTTTTTCCGGGATGGCGGGGTGTCGGTTGCTGATTCCAAGATGCTTCGTCGAGATCGCCGTGGTGAAAAATCTTTCCGAGATAAACGGTTTGGTATCCATTCGCTCCGAACTGCTGAGGGAGTGTGATGACGTCGGGATTTGATTCCCGGATTTTCACGTAGTTGTGGGTGATACCACTGGTGTCCGGGCGCATGCCGGTCATGATGCTCGCCCGAGATGGCCCGCAGATGGCTTGTTGGCAGTAGGCTCTGTTGAACAGGAGTCCGGTGGATGCGAGCTTGTCGAAATTCGGAGTGATGGCGACTGGGGAATCGTAGCAGCCAAGCTCTGGGCGGAGATCATCAATGCCGATAAAGAGGACGTTAGGACGGGGAGCTGCCATGCATCCGGTTGCGACGAAATGCAGAATGGGAAGAATAGCTAGGAGTCTGAGTGGTTGCATGGCGGGTGGTTAGTCGAGAATGGATTTGGAAATACCGTAGTTCTTAAACTAGAAATCCAAGGAGGGATATTGCCCCCCTTGGATGGAAAATGAGACAGGAGAGCTGTTGCTATTCCGCAGGAGCGGGTTTTGCTTTTGGCTTCATGAGCTCTTGGAATTTCACGAACTGCTCTGGTGTCATGATGGTGTTTACTTTCCTGACATAGACAGACCAGATTTCCTTGATTGCGTCTGCGTCTGCGTCTTCTTCGTTTGCCTTGGCGATTGCTTCGGTGCGGGTTTTGAAGGCATCGGCGATCTGGGTTTTCTGTTCGCCGGTGAGACCGGGGACAGCGGCAGAAATCTTGTCGATTTCCTTCTGAATCCAATCAGGGAATTTTGGCTCGGCTTCTTCTTCAACCGCAGGTTTTACGGGGGCCTCCTCGGCGTAGGAAGTTGTGAGTGCGAGAGTTCCTACCATGGCTGCGATGGCGGTGGCTGTCATTTTGCTTTGAAACGTGGTTTTCATATTCAGTTTGTTGTTGTGGTTAGTGTTGAGGGAAATTCAAATTGCGAATCATGGCTTGGGGGCTTTCTGCCAGACGCGGATGTAGTCGATCTCGAAGTCGGCGGGCAGGCTTTCCTCGGTGGGGAGTCCGACCCATGGGAAGGTCTCGGAGTCCACCCAGATCCAGATTGGGTTGGTTAGCACCCAGCCTGCTCCAAGTTCTTCGCGGGTGACGGATTGGATCTCTTTTCCACCAGCGAAGAGTTTGATGCCGTCCTCATTCCACTCGCAGCCGTAGATGTGGAAGTCGTCTGCGGGGCGCCAATCGAGGATGTGTTTGCCGCGCCATCTTCTGCGCTCGCCGGTCACGCCTTTTCCCCAGTCGATGATGTTGGTCTGGAATTGTTGGTCGAGTTTTCCCGCATTTTTGCGGGTTGGTGCGCCGACGATTTCGAAGACGTCCAATTCCGAGCCTGCGCCGGTTCCCCAGAATGAGCTGGTCACTGAAGCATTGGCAGCTTTGCAGCGGATTTCCATGTAGCCGTGCTTGAAGTTGTTTTTACAGATCACTGCTGCGGTAGTGATGTTCTCGTGGGCGAGTCCCTTGCCGTCTTTTCCTAGAAATGTTTTGTCGATTCGGTTGGAGAATTTG
Organism: Luteolibacter sp.; assembly: GCA_051252155.1. GTDB lineage: Bacteria > Verrucomicrobiota > Verrucomicrobiia > Verrucomicrobiales > Akkermansiaceae > Luteolibacter. The sequence goes on from JBPOGB010000001.1 coordinate 436,943, forward strand.
AAGTCGGGCTCCCAGCGTGATTGCAGGATCAGCTTTCCGTCTTCGACCCGGACGTTGTCCACGGAGAATTGTGAGGGAGCGCGTCCGATCCAGTTGGATTTAAACTCTCCATTCTTGCCTTGGATCAGCCATTTTTCCTCATCCAGTTCTGGGGCGTTGAATTCGTCGCTGACCGTTTTGTTGAGAACCCACTCACCGGAATTTTTCTGATCGGAATATGGATGATCGAGGGAAGATTCGAAAGCAACGGCTGGCAGGACTCCTTCCGGCGAGGCGAAGAGTTGCTTCATCAACTGCTCCACGATCTCCGGTTGTTGGCTGGCGATGTTGGTGGTTTCGTTGGGATCGGTGGTGTGATCGTAAAGCTCGATGGCGAGTGGTTCGGCGGAAATATCGCGATTGTCCAGCCAAGCGGTGAGGCGATATTTGTCGGTGCGCATGCTGTAGCCCATGACGTGGTTGGAAAACAGTTCCGCGTCGTAGCGCTCGCCGTGTTCTTCTTTGAGCTTCGCCTCCACCCTGGTGATGATGGGACCGAAGAAGGTTTTGCGCATTGCTTCGGAAAGCGGTCGAGCTGCCCACTCGCGAAGAGCGGGGGAGGGGAACTGACTGTAAGCTGCGGGTTTACCTGGCGCTTCGGGATCTGCGAGCTGGGGGGCGAAACTTTTTCCTTCGAGGCTCTTCGGGACAGGGAGACCGGCGAGTTCACAGAGGGTGGGATAGACATCGACGAATTCAACGAGTGCGTCCGATTTGATTCCGCCTTTCGCCATTTCCGGAGTCCAAACGATGAGCGGGACGCGGGCGGAAACTTCGTAGTTGGTAGCTTTTCCCCAGATGCCGTATTCGCCGAGGTGCCAGCCGTGATCGCCCCAGACGACGATGATGGTGTTGTCGCGTAGGCCTTGGGTTTCGAGTTCGTCGATGATGCGACCGATCTGTGCGTCGATGAAACTGGTGCAAGCGTAGTAGGCGCGGAGAAGCTCGCGGGAGGTCAGCTCGTCGATAGGGCCATCGGTGGGGACGAGTGTGCGGGTGCGCAATTCGAAGGAACTGTGGATGCCGATTGTCGGGCCGTCCTTAGGTGGGTTTGGCGTATCCGTCATTTTCAGCTTCGCCGGGTCATAGAGATCGAAGTATTTCTTCGGGGCTACGAAAGGGAGGTGGGGTTTGTGAAATCCGACTCCGAGGAAAAAGGGCTTGTCGCCTTTCATCTCGCTGAGGGTTTTGATCGCGCCATCGGCGACACGGCCATCGAGATATTCATTGTCAGGTGCATCCGCCGCTTCCCATGCTGGGCCACCGCCCATGCCTTCGAGCTGTGCCGCCTTGCCGAATTCCGCCACCGCTTCCTCGCGGCGTCGGTTCACGATCTCATTGCTCTCCGGGAGAATGTAGGCTCCGGCGTTGTAAGCGCCTTTGCCCGGGAGCGGGATGCGCCTGTCCCAGGAATTTTCCTCATCGTCTTGGCCGGGGTGGAAAATTTTTCCGATGTATTCCGTTCTGTAGCCGTTTTGTTTGAAATGCTGGGGCAGGGTCACCGCGTCCGGAACGGTGTTGCGGAAGTAGGTGCTGATTTCCTCAATCTTCAAGGTGGAAGGCCGGAGGCCCGTCATGATGCTGGCACGTGAAGGGCCGCAGATCGCGTATTGGCAGTAAGCGCGGTCGAAAAGGCGACCCTCTGCGGCGAGTTTGTCCATGTGCGGACTGATTACGTCGGGGTTTCCATAAGCCCCGAGGGTGGGGCGGAGGTCATCAATGGCGATGAAAAGAATGTTGGGACGTTTTTCCGACTGAGCACTCGCGACACCGGCCAGCAGGCAGGTGGCAATGAGAGGAATATATCTGAATTTCATTTCCATCGTTTCTGAAGTCCCCGGTCTGTTAGTTTGTATCGAAGGTGCGGTCGTAGTTGGGCATGTTGTTATCTTTCCAGACTCCTTCTGCCTTTTTGTTGTCGAACCACTGAGGCTGGGTGTGTCCCTGGCTCCACTTCTTCGCGGTGGTGAGCATGTCCTTGAGAATCTCCGGATACTTAGCGCTCAGGTCGTTTTTCTCCCCTATGTCCGCGTTCAGATCGTAGAGCCTCCAAACGCTGTTGCCCTTGGTTTCAATTTTCCATTGATCCCGACGAATACCGACTTCGGAGTTGGGGCCACGATGGCGGACAGCGTAGATCATCTCGCCCTTGCGAGGATTTTCGCCGCTTTTCACGGCATCCCAGATGTCTTTGCCGTCGAGTTTTTTATCGGATGGGATCTTCGCTCCGGCGAGGCGGGAGAAGGTCGGATAGAAATCCAAGGAGGTGACGGGGTGGTCGAACTTTTTGTCGGCGGGAACCTGCCCGGGCCAGACGAAGAACATAGGGACTCGGAAGCCGGCTTCGAGGGTATCGCCCTTGAATCCGCGCAGGGGGGCATTGGAACCAGCGAAATTCGGTTCCGCACCGTTGTCGCTGAGAAAGACGATGAGGGTGTTCTCGAAATTACCGGTATCTTTCAGCGTTTTAACGAGTCTGCCGACACCGCGATCAACGGAATAGACCATCGCTGCATAGGCTCGGCGTTTAGGATCCTTGATGTCGGACAGTAATTCGAGGTCTTCTGCTTTTGGCTGGATGGGTGCGTGGGGTGCGTTGTAGGCAAGATAGAGGAAGAATGGTTCTTTGGTTTTCGCGGAATCTTCTACGAACGTGACGGCTTCGCTGGTGAGGGCGTCGGTGAGATATTCGCTCTCCGTGGTTGGTTTACCATTGTGCTCAAGGGGGAGCAGATACTCATTGATGTTTTTATTCCCGGCCTGCACTTGGCGTTCATATTTCGCTTTGTATTGCTCTGGATAAAACTCGTGGCCACCACCGAGGAAACCGTAGAACTCGTCGAATCCGCGGTTATTCGGGTGGTATGGTTCGGTGATTCCCAGATGCCATTTTCCGATAATGCCGGTGCGGTAACCAGCGCTTTTCAGAGTGGTGCTCATCAATTGTTCGTTCACATCGACTCCTAGCTTGTTGTAATCTTCGATTCCGTCACCGCTGTTCGGGAGATTGAAAGGCTCTCCTATCATGTGCGGGTAGCGACCGGTCAGTAGTGCAACACGGCTCGGCCCGCAGAACGGGTGGGCGACGTAGGCGGATGTGAAAATGGTTCCCTCTTTGGCGAGTTTGTCGAGTTCCGGGGTGCGGATGTCTTTGCCTTCATTGAAGCCGGTGTCGCCGTAGCCCATGTCATCGACCATGACGAGGAGGATGTTCGGACGGGTCTCCGCTGCGAAGGAGGTTTGGAGGATGCAAGCTGCCAGTGGCAGGATATGTGTGATGAGTTTTTTCATTTTAAGTTGTTGGTGTGCTAAATAATTGGATTAGCGGACGACGCGACCGGATGCGGAGCCGCCCATGAGGGCTTCCACTTCGGAGCGGGTGGAGAAATTGAAATCGCCTTTGATAGAGTGTTTTAGACAGGAGGCGGCGACGGCGTATTTCACGGCGGTCGCCGGTTCGCTGAGTTCCGGTGTGGTGAGTGCGAAGATGAGGCCACCGGCGAAGGAATCCCCGCCGCCGACTCTATCGACGATGTTTTTTATTTCGTAGGACTGGTAGTTTCCATCCTGATCCAGCGGAGCGAAATTCGCCTGGTCACTTTCCGATGTGTAAAGCATGGCTCCCCAGTTGTTGTGGGTGGCCGAGAGGCTTTCACGGAGGGTGATGGCGACTTTGCTGACGTTGGGAAACTGTTTCACGACCTGACGTGCAACGTCCGGGTAGCGTGAGGTATCGAGGCTGCCGGAGTGGACATCAGTTTCACCGGCGCTGATACCGAGCACGTCGTGACAGTCCTCTTCGTTGGCGATGATGACATCGACGAAGGGTAGGATGGTCTGCATTGTTTCGCGGGCGAGTTCGCGGGCGTTTTTCGAGGAATCCCAGTCCCAGAGCTTTCCTCGGAAATTGAGGTCGATTGAGACTTTGGCTCCGGCTTCCTGGGCTTTCTGCGCGGCGATGCGTGTGGCCTCGGCTGCGTTTTTCGAAAGGGCGGGAGTGATGCCGCTGAGGTGCAACCATGCGGCTCCTTCGAAAATGGATTTCCAATCGTATTGATCCGCTGGGGTGATCGCGATGGCGGAATCGGCGCGGTCGTAGATCACGTTGCTGGGGCGCTGGTTGGCTCCGGTTTCTAGAAAGTAGAGGCCGAGACGACCCTTGGGGGTGCGCAGGACATAGCGGGTATCGATGCCGACGGCGCGGACGGAGTCGATGGTCGCTTCGGCGAGCGCGTGTTTCGGGAGCGCCGTCACGTAGCGGGCGCCTCCGCCGAAGTTGCAGATGGATGCTGCCACGCTGGCTTCCGCACCGGCGTAGGTCATGTCGAACTGGCGCGTCTGGCGCAGGCGGAGGAATTCGGGGGCGGCGATGCGTCCCATGATTTCACCAAAAGTTACTACTATATTACTCATACTTAAATTCTATGTTCTAACAATTCGGATACGGAACGGGCGCGGGCGGTGATGCCGGCCCAGTCTCCTTTTTCCACCAACTCTTTTTGCACGATCCAAGATCCGCCGATGGTGAGGATGTTGGGCTCTTTGAGGTATTCGAGCATGTTCAGCGCGTTCAGTCCGCCGAGGGGGAAATATTGAATGCCGAGGTGATTATATGGGGTGGACATGTTGCGGATGTAGGGAAGGCCTCCAAGTCCTTCTGCGGGGAAGATTTTCAGAAAACGGCAACCAAGCTCGACCGCCGCCTCAATATCGGATGGGGTGGCGATGCCTGGGGCGAATGGAAATCCGGCATCGATCGCCGCCTGGACAACCTTGGGATTCATACCCGGAGCCACTCCGAAATCCGCACCGGCTGCTTTAACTTCACGCACCGTGTCCGGTGTAAGGATTGTGCCGACCCCGACGAGCATTTCCGGGACTTCGGCGCAGATGGCCTTAACTCCCTCCATGCCTGCTGGTGTGCGTAGGGTCAGCTCGATCACGTCGATTCCTCCCGCGATGAGAGCTTTTGCCAAGGGGACGGCGTGTTCCACTTTATCGACGGAGAAGCCTGCGACGACGCCCGATTTTCCGAGGCGTTCGAGGATTTCTGTGGGGAAATTCATTTGAGCGGGTGTGTTCATTTATCAATGAGGACGGAGACGCGTTTGACTGTCAGGTATTCTTCTAGGCTGTAGCGGGAGCAGTCCTTGCCGATGCCGCTTTGCTTCAGACCGCCGTGCGGAAGCTGTATGGAGTAGTGCGGTTCGTTCACACAAACACTGCCGGCCTTGATGTCGCGCGCGGCACGCAGGGCTTTCGATAAATCCGTGGTAAATACATAGGCGGCGAGGCCGAAAGGAGTGTCATTCGCCATTTTGATCTCATCATCGGAATCGGTGAATTTGATGATTGGTAGCACCGGGCCGAAGATTTCTTCGTAAGCGACTTTCATCCTCGGGACGACGTTTGCGAGGATGGTCGGTTCCATGAAATATCCATCGCCGGGAACGGCTTTCCCGCCGCTGACGATCTCCGCACCATCCGCGATGGCGGATTCCACGAGTCCCAGCGCATACTGGCGTGCCTTGTCATTTACAAGCGGTCCCATGGTGACGGACTCGGCGCATTCCTTCGCGTGCTGGACGAATTCATCGTAAACGGATTCGTGCACGAAGCAGCGGTTCGGCGAGACGCATACCTGTCCGCAGTTTGCGAACTTGAGCCCCACGATCTTGGTCGCAGCGTCCTTGATATTGGCATCCGGATAGACTAGGACAGGGGCATTTCCACCCAGTTCCACGGAGAAATGTTTCACGCTGGTGCAGGAAGAGTTCATCACCTCGAGGCCACCACGAGTGGAGCCTATCATGGTGACCATGGCGGGGATGTCGCTCTGGAGAAGTGGTTTGACCATGTCGTGATCCGTGCCGGTGATGACGTTGATCACGCCGTCCGGGACGCCTGCTTCCTTGGCCAGATAGGCGACTTCCAGCGAGGCGAGCGGTGTCATGTTGGAGGGCTTGAGAATGCACGAACAGCCCGATGCGAGCACGGGGCCGAGCTTGTAGCCAACATTGAGGAGGGGGAAATTCCACGCCAGCATCCCGACGGCCACGCCAAGCGGTTGGCGCAAAACGTAGTGCAGGAATCGCCCGTCGGGATCGTGCAGTACGGGCTGGTCTAGCCTCTCGACCTCCTCGACGAAGAAGCGCAGGCAGGTGGTGAGCATCCCGAAATCATATTCCGCGTTGTCGCGGGGTTTTCCGGTTTCCGCGATCAGGAGGTTGATGATGCGGTCGCTGTTTTCCTCCAATAAATCCGCGTAACGCAGGATGATGGTCTTGCGTTCGGCGGCGGTTTTCCCTGACCAGGTTTCGAAGCCTGACTTCGCAGATTTGAGCGCGAGCTGGATGTTTTCCAGATCCACTTCGGGAGCGGTGGCAAGGACATTGCCGGTGGAGGGATTGATGACGTCGAAGGATTTTCGGGTGGATCGCTTCTCGCCGTTGATCAGCATGGAATAGGCTTTTTCAGACATAGACTTTTTTCGGTTTGTTGGACACAGAATTGCTCCATTGCCTTGCGGTCGGGTTCGACTCCGAGGCCGGGGCCGGTTGGCACGCGGACGGAGCCGTTATGGAACTCGATCTCGGTGGCATACATCTCATCGCGCATCGGGTTCGGCGTGCGGTCGGCTTCGAGCAGTGGTTCGGCGACTTCGGCGCGACCCGGCTCGACGTAGGTTGAGGCGAGGAAATGCACGGCGCTGGCGAGGTTCAACTGCGTGCCCCAGCAGTGTGGGACGACGTTGATTCCGTGGGAGGAGGCGATGGCGCGGATCTTAAGGGCTTCGGTCGGCCCGCCGCAGTAGGCGAGATCCGGTTGGGCGATCTGAACCCCGCCGGTTTCGAGAAGGCTTTGGAACCCCCAGCGGGTCTGCTCGCATTCCCCGGTGGCGATGGGCACGTCGATCTTGTCGGAGAGCTGGCGGAAAAGTCCTTTGTGCTGGGGCGAAAGCGGTTCCTCGAACCAGCAGTAATCCTGTTCCTCCAGCAGGCGTCCCATTTTGATCGCCTCGGGTAGATCGTAAGCGTGGTTGGAATCCGCCATGAGCCGGGTGTCGGGAAACGCCTTACGCATCGCCTTCACTTGCGCTTTGTCGAAGGCTATGTTCTTTCCTACCTTGATTTTCAGCGCTCCGTATCCCTGATCCACGTAACCGCTGGCCTCTGTAAGGATGGTGTTAAGCAAGTCATCTTCGGGTTCGTTGCGGAAGTACATGCCGGTGGCGTAGCACTGGATAGTGTCGCGCACTCTTCCTCCCATCAGCTCAGAAACGGAGACATTCAGGAGTTTTCCCTTGAGATCCAGCATCGCCATGTCCAGTCCGGAAATGGCTCCCATCATCGGCCCCTTCATTGCGAAATCGAGCGAAGCGCGCCAGCAATGCTGCCATGCCGCTTCGTTCCTGAGAGCATCCCATCCGAGGAGCAGGGGGGCGTAAAAAGTATCGATCGCGTTCTGGGTGACAGTAGCTGGCCCGTAGCACTCGCCCCAGCCGCTGACCCCGCTGTCGTCCACGATTTCGACCAGCAGTTGATTTCGGGTATCGTAGTGCCACTGAGAGAATCCGAAGGATTCCTCGAGTTTGTGTTGCAGGCGGTAGGTCTTGATCGAGGAAATCATGGTATGGATGTTTTCAGTGTGATAGAGTTGGCATAAGACCCCGTGTAAGCAGTTGCGATTGGGGTGAAGGGCGAGGATATGGGACTCTCAAGAAAGCCACTTGCCATGTATCGCAAAGTCAGGCGGAAACGAACATTGCGGATCTTGCAATAAACCGTGCCCTTTTTGTTATCCTCGTGGACTTCCATAGACAATCCGGAGATGGCCTCGGTCAGGATTCCCGGATCTTACGGACAGGCTGTTTCTGTTTCCGGAAAGAAGCAGGGGACATTCCCGTGTGTTTCTTGAACTGGCGGCCGAAGTGGGTGTAGTCGTTGAAGCCCACCTGGTAGCAGATGTCCTGGGCACTGTCGCTCGAGTTCATCAGCGACACGCAGGCCTGCTCGATGCGCAGGCTGTTCATATAGTTCAGAAACGTCATGCCGGTTTCGTGCTTGAATAGGCGGCAGAAATAGGTGCTGGAGGCTCCGCACATTGCCGCCATGTCCTCCAGTGTCAGAGGCTCGCTCAAATTGTTGTGGATATGGTTGAGCGTTTTCCTAAGGCCTCCCTTGTAACGGGAAACAGTGACCGATTGGTCGATCGAGACGACCTGGTTCAGACCCTTGTTCTCCTCATGTTGTTGCGCTAGCAATGTGAGAACCCCGAGGAAATGGTAGCGGGTCATCGCGATCGCCTGCGTGTTAGGGTCATGTGAGGTTTCCTTCAGAAGTGTGAAGAGTTTGCTCAGCTTGGCTCGCTGAGCCTCGTTTACTTTAAAATGGACAGCCGAGATTCCGTCGTCCGCCAGGGACATGAAGGACTTGAAAAAATATCGACTGGGCGAACGGGAGGCCTTGACTCCCTCCAGCGACAGGATCTGGGAATCCACCACCTGGGGGAGGAAGCTGCAACAGAAAGTTTTTCCCTGCACTTCCTTCCCTGTATCCTTCAGGACGTGTAGCACATAGGGTTTCATGATCAATACGTCGCCATCAGACATCTGGACTTCGTCACTCTTGAAGCTGTTGATCAGTTCGCCTGTTTCCACGTAGAGCATCTCAAAATACTCGTGCCGGTGGGGGTCTTTCTGCAGTAGTGTCCTGTTCACGACGGTATCGACGATGATGGGAAGTGAGTTCTCAGCGAAGAGTTCTCTGGATTTCAGCAATGACATGGGTAATGGGTCTTGTTGGGATGTCATCTTACACAGATGACTTCAAAAAACAGTGCTGTATCTTCATTTAACAATGCTGATATTGTCTTCAGTGTAGAATTTTCAAGGTGTTATTTGCCATGGAAGGCAAGCGCTACGGAGGTTACAGGCTGGTGATGAAGATAGGATTGGCGTGGGATTTTGGAGGATTGTCGCTGTTGAATTTCGGGTATACACCCTAGTTTTCGATAGCGTCGTCTCTCGTTTTTGATTCCGAGTAGACGGAAAAACCCCAAACTCCAAACTCAAATGAAAGATATCGCACCGAGAACCCTGCTTGCTGTAATTGCCTGCGCCCTCGTGCCAGGAGCTGAATGCTCCGCACAAACAGACATCATCGGCGACCGCACCACATCGAAAGGGCCCGACTTCGTTGGCACAAACTCGGCGCTGGGGAACGGCGACTTTCAGGCACAGGCCGCGACCGGCGCACAGCCGTTTTCGTCGATCGTAAATTGGTTCAATCTCGCCGGTGATGAGACGGTGAACTTCGGTCAAAGCAACGGAACCAATGGCAGTCCGCAGTCGGGATCATTGGGCGCGCAGTTAAGTGGCACCACCTTTCCGGCGAATGACACGGCCTATGAGATTACTTCGGCAAACCAAGTTTTTTCAGTGAACATGTATCTTGGACAATTTGGAAATGCAGCCAATTACGGGCTGGATACCACAGTCACCGTCAGTCTTTTTACATCGTCCACCGGAGTTACAGACACGACAGTAGCGAGTGATCTCGAAGTGCTCGGGACTTTGGTTCTGAATCCGTTCGATCCTTCCAATGCAACCTTTCTGATGCAGGGCGGCGAGGTTTACACCACCGTGACTGATGACATCGGGAAGACTGTTTACATGGGGATTCAAATGGTTGATGATGGCAACAATGCCTTCCCCCGCATGGATGTGGTAAGCCTTTCCGTTGACCAGTTCGTGCCGTCTCCGGCCATCTCTTTAGTGAATTCGCCTCCAGTAATTTCACTGGAAAATCCCGTAACTACAGGGACGAGTGAATTCACCATCCGCAATGACTCCTCTGCCTCGGTAACGGTGAATTCCATTACGGGAATTGCTGGTACGGGCTTCAGTATTATTTCTCCAACGGGAGGGTTCGCCATTGCGTCCGGTGCGACACAAGTTGTCACGGTTCAATGGGATAGCGGGGTCGCCTCGCCAGCTACTTTCCAGAAAGCGAATCTGGAAATCAACAGTACTGACACGGTAAGTCCCGTGGTGAATGTCAGCATTGATGCAGGCATCGCGACCCCGTTTACCTCCGTCCTGCCGAACGGGGATTTTGAACTTCCCGGCGCGGAGGGCGACACCTTCGCATCGTGGGTGGCGGAGGACGGCCCCTTTTCCAAACCGGACAGGGTGAAGACTTCTCCGGCGTTGCTGACGGGAACCACCGCCGCCTATCTGGATCGCTTCTTGCTCGATGACCAACAGCCCTTCGATGCGGAAACGAATCCGTTCTTCGGCGCGGAAATTCGCGGCTTGTTTTCCACGCGCCTCAGCAACTACGTGATCACGGCGGACTTCGCGGTGAACTCTGCGGGCGGGGCAAATGACAGGAAACTGAGCATGATTGTCACCTCGGAGCTATCGGGTGGGCAGAACGTCAACATCCGCTATCAGGACAATAGATTCTGGGCGCGGGATCTTGGTGGTGATTGGGTGGTCATCATCGACTCGGGCGCTCTCGGCGGAGGACTGATGGATTCCACGGACGGCAACCTCGACGGCAGTCTCGATGACGCGGGCGAAGGCGATATCAAGGTGGTTTACAAGATCAAGCTGACCGGCAGCGGCTGGGGCACATCCAATCCTTTTCATATACTGGAAATCCAAGACAGTGGCGGCGCGACTATCGCGACATCCGCCCCGTTCAGCCTCTGGCGAACGGGCATCCCTAGCGACGGGAGCAATCTCGCCGACATGGTGACATTCAGCGCCGCATTCTCCAATGCCCCGCCAACATGGGTGGATAACGTTGCAGTAAACGGCTCTGTCCTCGCCACCTCCACCGGCTACGCAGAATGGGCTGCTGCGAATGCTGGAGGGCAGGCTGCCGATCTGGATTTCGACAATGACGGGGTCAGGAACGGGGTGGAGTATTTCAAGGGTGAAACCGGATCAACCTTCACGCCGAATCCCTCCATCATAGCTAACGTGATCACATGGCCCAGGAGCCCGGACTATGTTGGTGAATACAGCGTGCAAACTTCACCGGATCTTGCCACGTGGACGGATGTCCCATCCGTCCCTTCAGTCGACGCCATCGAATACACTTTGCCAGCACCTCCTGGAAAAGTGTTCGTCCGGCTCAGGGTGACTCCGGACTGAGTTCCGTTACCTTGATTCATTGGAAAACGGAAGTTTATGCGGACTATCCTCATGAACGCCGAGGCTTTGCTTTTACGACTAAGTTATCGGCTTGATCCTGCCAGAATATTCATCGTTCTCAGCATTGCGGACGAGAGCAAAGGCTCTCCCGGATATTTTCCCGAAGAGCATTTCGAGGAGATTCTCGCGCAAGAAGGCGACCGGGGAGATATGCTCATTGCTAGCAAATGTGAGTCCTATGTGGCGCCCCTGGATGTCCCCCTAATCCGCATGGGACATCAGGGGGGGGGAGCTTCCTGCCCATTGTCTTCCTCCTGCCGATTATAGGGGATTATGAGAGCCGTGCAATATTCGCCATGCTTCTTTTAGGATCTGCTCTATCGGAAATCAGTGAGCCTGTCATGTTTTAGCCTAGCTGGGACGGAAAAATGCAGCCAGGTATCTGGATGGAGCCCACCAAAACCAAAACCAAAACAACAGAAAAAAATCATGAAATTAAGCAAAGCAAAAATTATCACCGCTGCCCTGTTTATTTCGGCGGGAGCAGCAAGTGCTGCAACAAACATCATTGGCGATTTCACAACAACCAAAGGGCCGGATTTTGTCGGGCCTGATTCGGCGGTCGGAAACGGCGACTTCCAAGCGAATGCTGGAGCTCTTACCTATGCAAACGTTACGAATTGGCACAATCTTGCGGGTGCCGAGACTGTAAACTTTCAGATCACCAATGGAACGGTTGGTAGCCCCCAGTCAGGATCGCAGGGAGCACAACTGAGCGGAACCACCTTTGTTGCCAATGATACCGGCTACACCATCATGGCCGAAGGAGAAGTATTCAGCACCTTATTCTATTTGGGGCAGTTCGGCGCAGCCGCAAACTATGGCCTGGACACCTCCGTCACCGTCCACCTCTTCACCTCCACGACGGGAGTGACAGGGACGACGACCATCGGCGAAACCAGCGACCTCGGCAGCGTCACATTTAATCCCTTCAATCCAGCAGCAGGATTCTTCGGCATGGTAAACGGTGATAGTTTCTACACCACAACCGGGGCTGATGTGGGCAAGACAGTCTATATGGGGATCTCCATGATCGATACCGACAATAACGTTTTTCCACGCCTTGACGTTGTGAGTCTGTCTGTTGTCCCTGAGCCTTCCGCCGCTCTTCTCAGCGGTCTAGGTGTTCTCGGACTTCTCCGCCGCCGCCGCGCATAGGATAGATCTTTCCTCCCATCACCAAAAGCCGATCCAGAAGATTTCGGATCGGTTTTTTTGTGTCTGCAAGTCGATCGATTCCTTCGAATATTCGTTATCATCACTCAACCTGCCGATTAATCTCATAAAGACGCGACTCGCTGGTGCCAAGGATACCTTGGGGAGCGATTGCCCGAAATATCCAAACCTACTGAATACATGTCCAGATCTTTACCTAAGCTTGTGTTGGCGAGTGCCGCTGTTGTTTTCCTTATTGTGAGTTTTTCCATGCTACAAGCGCAGGAGGAGGCTGAAAATCCGCGTCCGGTGGCTGTAGTGAAAGATGCTGACGAGGCGGATGCCGAGCCGATGTGGTTGGAGAAACTGCGGGCTGGCGGTTGGGTGACGGTGGTTCAGATCGGCCTTTCGGTGTTGGGTGGCGGTTATATGATTGGCAGCGTGCTGCGATTCCGGAAGTCGAAGATTGCTCCGTCCGGCCTAGTTGAGCGCGCGGATGCCCTGTGGAAGGCAGGGAAATTTGAGGAGTTGGAGAAACTCGGAGGAAAAGATGGTAGCACGCTGGGGCGGATCGTTTCATTCATCGCTGCAGAGCGGGAGGGCACGCTGGAGGATCTGACGACGACTTCTGGAGACATGGCGGCACGTGAACTGGCGCGAGCTTCGCAGGGTGCTTATCCTCTGGCGATCGTGGCGACTCTGGAGCCGTTGCTGGGACTGCTCGGCACGGTGATCGGGATGATCGAGAGTTTTGATACGGTGGCGTTGGCAGGTTCACTGGGTGATGCCTCGCTATTGGCGGGAGGGATTTCCAAGGCTCTGGTGACGACGGCTGTGGGTCTGATCATTTCAATCCCGTTTCTCGGGATGTACCACCATTTCCGAATGAAGGCGGACTACTTTACGACCCTGCTGGAAGAAGATCTGAGCAATCTCCTTCGCCACTGGTTCGTGACGGGCAAGGCCACCAAAGGAGGCCGCGTATGAGGATTCCCAGGAAGCAGGATGAGGCGGTGGAGGTGCAGATGGCGCCACTCATCGACATCGTGTTCCTGTTGCTGATTTTCTTTTTGGTGGCGACAACTCTCAAGAAGACCCGTAAGGAACTGCCTATGGAGTTGCCGAAGTCTGCGGCGGCTATCGATGCGGTGCAGGGCGAGGATTTGCTGATCCTGAGCGTTGATTCAGAGGGGAAGTATTACGTGGGGAGCGAGCCTTCCTCGAACGAAATTTTGCTAAAACATATCCGCGATGCGGTGGCGAGGGGTGGAGACACGCGGGTGCGGATCGATGCGGATCGCAACGCACGTTATGAGGATGTGGTTCTGCTCCTGGAGCTGTGCCAGTTCGAGGGTTTGACAAATGTCGGTTTCCACACACGTGAGTAAGGAGAAGTCAGATGGTGTGCTTAAGTCTGCCGCTTCGCGGGAGGAGAGGCCGTGGTGGTTCTGGGGATCTGTCGTGCTGCATTTGGCGATCTTGGCTTGGGTGTTATTTGCCATCCCGAAGCGCGGTGCCGCTGGCTCTGCGGAAGAGGCGGGTGAAAAGCGGGTGCATCCGAGCCGTATCGAGAAGATTGCGGAATTGATAGAGGCACAGCAGATGAGGGAGTTGCAACGCGACCTGGCGAAGCTGGAGGAGATCAGGGAGCGGATGGAAGCTGCCTCGGATGCAAGCGAAGAGCGTTATGAGGAGACGGCTCCCGCGGAATCCGAGGGCAGCATGGAGGCTGCGATGGCAGAGGCGAAGAAAGCAGTTGAGGCACTGGAACGCGCCGCCGAGCCGCAGAAAGAATATTTGGAAACGCTTGAAAACGCGCTTGTTGAGCTGAAAGAGACTGGGACGACGGAGACTCAGAATCAGCAGCAGGTGGTAGAGGCTGCTGATAGGGCTTTGAAAGAGGCGTTGGAGGCACAGATAGAGGCTGCCGGCGAATTGGCGGCACTGGGAAGCAAAGAGGATGGGATCACTGATGAGCAGCGGAATATCCGCGACGCGACGGCTGAAGCGCGGGCTGCTCAGGAAAGGGCGGTCGCCAACGCCGGGCTGGCGGATTCCGAACAAGGCGGGAGTATGGCGCAGTCTGCGCAAGCCCGCGCACGGGCGGAATCCGCTGAACAGGCTGTGGCAAGGATAGAGAGCGAGGTGGAAATTTTCAAAAAGCGGATCGAGGAGGTGGGTGTTGAGGTTGAGAATCTGAGAGAGCAGCAGGCGGAGGCAGGGACGGAAGGGCAGAAACACAGCCAGATCCAACTAAGGCAAAGGGAAAACCAAATCCGAATGGTGGAGAAAAAATTGCAGGGTCAGGAGCAGATGCTTAAGTCAAACCGCGCAAAGGCGGAAGCGGCGCGGCTGGAAGGTGAAATTGCGGGCAACGCCGAGCAAATGGCAGAGCGGTTGGAGGAGGCGATCGCCGCACAAAGAACCGCGATGCAGGTGCGCGAGGATGCCCTTTCCGCGCAGGAGCAACTTCTCGAAAAAATGGCTTCAGGGAATTTTCAAGAACCTGCGGAAGCGGAAAGTGAGTCTGATTCCGGGATAAGTGATTTGGCGGAAGGCTTGGAAGCTGCCAGAAGGATGGAGCAAGAATTGGCAGGGGCGTTCCGCGAGCACCGGGCGTATGAGCTTGCGGTGCTGACACGTATGGATTTCGAGAGAGCCTTGGCTGCAACGGAACTGGCGGTGCCTATGCGTGACGGCGCTTTGACGCAGGCGGTTTCCGAAAACCCAAGGACGGTGGAGAAACTGGAGGCTTACAAGGAAAAGATAGCCGAGGTGAGGAGGGAAATGGAATCCATGCTGAGCCTTGCGAAAAGTATGTCGGAGCGTGCTGCGCAAAAATCAGCGGATGGAACCTCAGCAGGCTTGAATGCCGATGTGGCGAGTGCCATCGAGGGCAATGAGGAGCTGGAAAATTTGGCGGCCGAGAATGGTGATGCCGTGGCTAAGGATCTGACGGCGGAAATGAGGGCGGCTTTAGGTGCTCATGATGCGGACTACGGAGCTGATGCGAAGGCTGGCTCTGAGCATAGAGCCGGAGGGAGGGTGGAAGAGTCTGAGGCACCGCATGTGGATGTGACCCTAGTGGTGCCGGGGCGGAGGGTTTCCACTGCAATGACTGGTGTGGGATCGGCTGAATGGATGTTCGTAGATAGCTGGTGGGTGATCGGGCCGTTTCCGAATCCGAACCGCGAAAATATAGATCGAAAATTTCCGCCCGATTCAGTGGTGGATCTGGATGCAACATATCCGGGAAAAGGCGGCGGACTAATCCGCTGGGAGAGGATGCTCTGGCAACCACTACCAAAGCCATTTCCGAAAGGTGGCGGCGGCAAGAAAGGGTATGTGGCTCCGCAGCCTACCCTCCGGGCAGTGACTCCCATCCAGCCGGGGGTGAATCAGGAATATTCCATCTACTATGCCTACACGGAACTCTGGTTTGAGGACGAGAAAGAGACGTGGATCGCGGTAGGGAGCGACGATAACTCCAAACTGAAAATCAATGATCTGCCCGTGTGGGTGAGTGGCAGGGAACTCAAAATCTGGAAAGCAGACGAGGGCTACCGGAAAGTGTTTTTTAAAAAGGGCCTGAACCGAGTCCTGATGCGGGTGGAGAACGGACATGGCCCGCTCGGCTGGTCCCTGATGATCCAAGTGGGCAAGCGAGCGCCGGGGGAGTGAAGTTTCAAATCTTGAAGTAGTGTGATTTGCGCAATGTTTCTTTTCGTATTTACCCTGTTGGGAAGCGGTGGAGCTGTCATATTTACTGATAGATCCGACGAAGAATATGGAACAAAAAATCACTGAAAAGCTACATTCCGCCGCCGCAAGCTTAGGCCTCAATATTGAGGGTGGCACGGTGCGCCGTACCTCCTCGCGTTTCTGTTTCGGTATCGAGCATGGCGATTACAATGACATGGAGCTTTTCGGAATCGGCACCGACCGGTTCATCTGGCTCGCGTTCAAGCCCAATGATTCAGGACGCATCCGCATCCACAGTGTAAACTTCCCCGCAGAGGGCGTGGTGGATTTCGCCCTCGGCGACGATTGCGATCCCGGGCTGGTGAAAAACAGTTGGTCACGCTTTCCACGAGGAGTGGAAGCCATCCTGCGCCGCGAAGGTTATTCGCTGACCACTGGCTTCGATGCCGTGCTTTTCGGAAACATTCCCGGCGGAGGAATGGCCCGCTCCGCTTCGCTCTCCCTGAACCTTGTTCTTACCGCCTTCGAGGTGAACGGGATTACGGAGGACGACGGGATGCGGGTGGTGGATCTCGCGCAGATGGTGGAGACCGACTACATCGGATCGCCCTGTGGGAAACTGGATCAGATCATGATTTATTTCGCCCGCGAGGGCATGGGAACCTCCTTCTATCCCAGTACCGGGGGGCGTGAACACATACCCTTTGGCGGAAGCCCTGATTCCTTCCGCATCGTCAGCCTCGATACGGGGACGGTCAGGCACGGGTTGGAAAAATCCACCTACAAGTTCCGCCGATCCGGATGCGATCTGATGAAGAAGCAGATCTATTCCGAGCTGGGAATCAGCACCATTGCGGAGATCGCGGACGGATGGAGCTACGCGGAAGTCGTATCTTACTTGGAGTCCATCGCTTCTCCCAGCATTCCCATGCTAAAATATCTATACGAAGCCCAGTCACGCTTCCAAAGCACCCTTGATGCCTGGCGGCAAGGCGACATCGCAAAGGTCGGAGCAAACTTCCGTGCCGACGGGATAGGCTTGCGGGACGACTACGACATCAGCGGATCCGAGCTGGAGACCATGTGCAACATCGCCCGGACGGTGGATGGTGTATTGGGTGAGCGTATGCTGGGTGGTGGCGACAAAGGCGCGAGCGGCGCGATCATCCGTCCCGAAGCCCTGGAGCCGCTCTCCAAAGCCGTCTCTCTTGCCTACCCACTGGCGCATCCAGATTTCGCCAACGCCTTCTCGATCCATTCCTGCCGCATGGTCGATGGGATTATCACTTTTCCTCTGCCATCCCTCTAAACGACATGGTTTTTAAGCGAACAAATGATGCGCTTTGTAGCGCGGGAGCATGGTGGTCTGCATTCCGTCCGGGATAAACTATGCGAGCTTCGGCCCCCGGTATTTTGCCGGGGTGGTTTTTAGGTGTTTTTTGAAAATAAGGTTCATATATTCCTGTCTTCCGAAGCCGCTTCGTTCGGCGACCATGGTTAGTGACAGCTCCGTGTGGGTGAGCATTTCGCGGGCGAGCCGGAGCTTTTCCGCGAGCAAGATTTCGCCGACGGTCCGGTTCACATGCAGGCGGAAGCGCCGCTGGAGCACGCTGCGGGAAAGGCCGGAAAAACGTCCGACTTCATCCAGGGAAGGGGAGTTCGCCGCCTGCTCTCGGATGTAACCGAGAGCTAGCCTGACGGCGGGATCTGCTATGGCGATGTGGTCGCTGGAGCGCCTGCGGTGGAGGATGTGCGAGCTAATTTCCACCACGGGACGGAGCGGCTTTTTCCCATCCATCAGAGCCACGAGCGAAGAGGCCGCGAGGTATCCGACGAGCGAATGATCCGGTTCGATACTGCTCAGGCGTGGCTGGCAGAGATTACAAAACGGCTTGTCATTATCCACACCCACTACACTGACATTTTCCGGAATACTCAGGGAAAGCTGGTGGCATGCCTCAAACAGGAGCGGGGCTATCTGGTCGCTGGCAACCATGATCCCAATCGGCGTGGGGAGGGTGGAAAGCCATAGCCGCAGCGAGGCGATTTCATCATGTGCCGTTGTTTTTCGGGGGCGTGGCTGGTCTATGAAAAACACAGATGGCTTATCCGGAGAGTCTATCTTTTCGAAAAATCCCGCCTGCCTTTCCTTCACCCAGCGCACTCGTGAGTTACCGACGAAAGCGAAGTTCCGGTGTCCGCTTTCCATGAGGTGATCTGCAACAGATGCGCCTATCGCACGGTCATCGCATTTTACCAACGGAAGCTCCCTGGGAGCCACGTTTCCGAGCACATCTATGGTTGGTAGTTCTTTTGAAAGCACCAGATCGAGCATTTTTCGATCCGCGATTCGGGCGATGATCCCGTCGCCTTCCCAGTTTTTGAGCGCATTGGGAGCCATAGCTCCGAGGACTCCGGAAAGCTGAAAGGCAGCAATATCCGTATGCTCGTCGAGGTAGCGGGAAATGCCGGAAACAATCGCCCTGCCGGAGGCTAGTGAGGTTTCCACGACGATGGCAATGCGTTTCATGTGACCCGATCTTGTAAAGTATTGAGCGGATCATGTCTTGTTCAAAGTTCGTGAAATTGGGTAAAAATCACGAATCAAAACCCAACTATGTCCGATCCACTAGCACCACACCGTCGTCTCAATCCTCTAACCGGAGAATGGGTTCTTGTTTCCCCGCACCGTGCCTTGCGTCCGTGGCAGGGAGCGAAGGAAGCCGATTCCCATGGGAAAAAACCTGAACACGATCCTTCCTGCTACCTCTGTCCGGGGAATCCGCGCATCGGCGGCGAAAAGAACCCAGCCTATGCCGGGCCGTATGTTTTCGGAAATGATTTCCCGGCGATCTTGTCGGAAGGGGGGACCAACTCCGAAGGCGGCGGACTGTTCCGCTCGGAGAATGTGAAAGGCGAATGCCGCGTCATCTGCTTTTCCCCACGCCACGATCTGAGCCTCCCGGAAATGGAAACCCCTGGTATCCGGGCGGTGGTCGATTTGTGGGCGGAACAGTCCTCGGAACTCGGCGAACGATACAAGTGGGTGCAGATTTTCGAGAACAAAGGCGAAGCGATGGGCTGCTCCAACCCCCATCCCCACGGCCAGATCTGGGCCAGCGATTTCCTTCCGAATGAACCGCACCGCGAGGATTTCACGCAGAAATCCTACCGTGATGAGAATGGCACGAACCTTCTCGTGGACTATGTCGCATCGGAGATCGAAAAGAACGAGCGCATCGTGGCTACGAACGAGCACTGGGTGTTCCTGGTTCCCTACTGGGCGGTCTGGCCGTTCGAGACACTGTTGCTCCCACGTCGTCACGTTACCCGCCTTGAAGATCTAACAAACGAGGAAAGGGACGCACTCGCCGACATCCTGAAACGCGGACTGACACGCTACGACAATCTCTTCGATACCTCTTTCCCATACTCCATGGGTTGGCATGGTGCACCCTATGGTGGTGAACCTGATGCGACTTCCCATTGGCAACTTCACGCGCATTTTTACCCACCGCTGCTGCGTTCCGCCACGGTGAAAAAATTCATGGTTGGCTACGAAATGTTGGCGAATTCCCAGCGAGATCTCACTGCTGAGCAGGCCGCCACACGTCTTTCCGAATTATCTGAAGCCCACTACAAACTAAATCAATGAAAGTATTCGTAACAGGAGGAGCCGGCTATATCGGCAGCGTCGCAGTAGAGCAACTTGTGCTCGCAGGCCACGAGGTCATGGTCTTCGACAACCTTTCGCTTGGGCATAAGGCAGCCGTGCATTCCTCGGCGAAACTCGTCATCGGCGATCTGTCAGACATCGAAGCCATCCGCGCCGCATTCACCGAATACAGGCCGGAGGCGATCATGCACTTCGCCGCAAAATCCCTTGTCGGCGAGTCCATGGAAGACCCTTTCCTCTATCTCGGCGACAACGTCACCAACGCTCTCAACCTCCTCAAATGTGTGGTCGAATTCGAGGTGCCGCGTTTCATCCTCTCGTCCACCGCGAACCTCTTCGACGACCCGGAGTCCATCCCTATCGCCGAGGACGAGCGCATCGTGCCAGGCAGCCCGTATGGTGAATCGAAGTTCGTCATCGAGCGCTACCTGCACTGGATGTCGAAAGTGTATCCTTTTTTCCACTACGCCGCCCTCCGCTATTTCAACGCGGCGGGCGCGAGCGAAGAACGTGGAGAGGATCACACACCGGAGCTTCACCTCATCCCCATTGTACTTCAGGTAGCCCTAGGGAAACGCGAGAGAATCTTCATGTTCGGCGATGACTACGATACCCCGGATGGCACATGTGTCCGCGACTACATCCACGTGATCGATCTCGCCCAAGCGCACATCCTCGCGCTCGGTGCGATTGGGAATGAAAATAAAATCTACAACCTCGGCAACGGCCAGGGCTATTCCGTGAAACAGGTCATCGAGACCGCGCGGGAAATCACCGGTCACGCCATCCCTGCGGATGTGAAAGCGCGCCGTGCAGGTGACCCCGCCACCCTGATCGCCGCCAGCGGGAAAATTACGGACGAGCTCGGGTGGAAACCGCGTTTCCCCGAACTCAAGGACATCGTTGCAAGCGCGTGGGGATGGCATCAGGCAAACCCCGAAGGATACCAAGACTAGCACCACAAAATTATGGAACAGGAAATTATTCAAAACCTTCACGCGGAAGCTCAACGTCTAGGTCTGGACATAGCTGGTGGCACGGTGCGCCGCACATCGTCGCGATTCTGTCTTGGTATCGAGCACGGCGACTACAATGACATGGAACTATTCGGAATCGGTACCGACCGCTTCATCTGGCTCGCTTTCAAGGCCAACACCAGCGGACGCCTCCGTATCCACAGCTTGAATTTTCCGGACGATCCCGCGGTTGATTTCGCCATCGGGAACGATTGCGATCCCGGCTCTGTGAACGACAGTTGGGAGCGTTTCCCGCGAGGAGTCGATGCCATCCTGCGCCGCGAAGGCTACGATCTGACAACCGGATTCGATGCCGTGCTCTACGGTAATATCCCGGGCGGAGGCATGTCTCGTTCCGCCTCCCTCGCGCTCAACCTCATACTTACGTTTTTCGAGGTGAATGGCATCCCGGATGAAGGAGGGATGCAGGTCGTGGATCTCGCTCAGATGGTGGAGAACGATTTCATCGGATCTCCCTGCGGAAAGCTGGACCAAATCATGATTTACCACGCCAAGGAAGGCATGGGTACCCACTTCGATCCTGCCACCGGGAAAATCGAGCACATCCCTTTCGGCGGAATCGCGGATTCGTTCCGCATCGTCAGCCTCGATACCGGCACCAAGCGTCCTGGTCTGGAAAAATCCACTTATAGGATCCGCCGCACCGAATGTGATGCGATGAAAGAGCAGCTCTCCAGCGGCCTCGGTATCGCTTCCCTCGCGAAAATTTTAGATGCTGAAACCTATGCCAAAACCGTCGCCTATCTGGAGTCCACAGGTTCAGAGAGCATTTCCCGTCTAAAATATCTCTACGAAGCCCAAGCAAGATTCCAAGGAACCCTCAATGCATGGCGGGCAGGCGATATCGTAAAAGTCGGCGAAAACTTCCGCGCCGACGGCATCGGCCTGCGTGACGACTACCGCATTAGCGGCCGCGAACTCGAAACCATGTGCGATATCGCGCGGACAGTGGAAGGCGTGCTCGGCGAGCGTATGCTCGGCGGCGGCGACAAAGGCGCGAGCGGTGCAATCATCCGCCCGGAAGCGCTTGAGCCACTTACCGAGGCAGTGTCCTTAGCCTACCCAGAGGCGCATCCTGATTTCGCAGGCGAATACGCGATCCATTCCTGCCGCATGGTCGATGGGATCGTAACATTTCCTCTGCCTTTTTTCTGAAAAATCCAACCTGTAATCAAAACCCACAATCATGAATCTAATTGAAGTAATCCTCTTTGTTGTCGCCGTTGTCGGCGTAATCGCCATAGGAATCTGGAAAAGCAGTGACGAGGACAAGGAGGGAAAGAATAGCGCATCCGATTACTTCCTAGCCGGGCGCGGACTGACCTGGTGGTTGGTTGGTTTCTCCCTCATTGCGGCGAACATTTCCACCGAACAATTTGTCGGCATGTCCGGCTCAGCCGCGAACTGGCTGGGCATGGCAATCGCCTCTTACGAATGGATGGCGGCGGTCGTGCTGATCATTGTAGCGTTCTGGTTCCTGCCGCGTTTCCTCAAGGCCGGGCTATATACTATCCCCGAGTTCCTGGAGTATCGCTTCGACGGAATCGCGCGCCTAGCTATGGCCATTCCCGCCATTGTCACGCTCGTCTTTGTCACCACTTCCTCGGTGATCTTTTCGGGAGGAAAATTCATTTCAGAATACTACCATGAGGTTCCAATTCTCAACAATCTCACAGTAGTCTGCTGGCTGATCGCACTCTTCGCCGCAGCCTACGTGTTCGTTGGTGGGCTTAAAGCCTGTGCATGGACTGATCTGATCTGGGGATCCGCTCTCATTCTGGGAGGCATGATCATCATGGGTCTTGCGTTTTCCGCGCTGTCTAAAAAGAGCGCTGACGATCTCATCCTGACCAAAGTCGAGAACTCCACCGCTACCGTGGCCGATCTTGAAAAGGCAGGTGCCTGGGAGCGCTTCTTTCTCCTCAATGACGGGAAGAATGGTGAGGCAGTTGTGAAGGACGGTGCGAACGGATCCGGAGGGAAACTGCACATGGTTCGCCCGAAGAATGATAAAGAAATCCCGTGGACAGCACTTCTCGTAGGTCTCTGGATTCCGAACCTTTTCTACTGGGGACTCAACCAATACATCGTGCAGCGCACACTCGGATCGAAATCCCTAGCGGAAGGGCAGAAAGGTATCGTTTTCGCCGCCGCACTGAAGCTGATCATCCCGTTTCTGGTAGTGATCCCCGGTATTCTCGCTTATAACTTGTTTCAAGACGACCTGTTTAATTCAACAACCGGTGGCTACGACTACGACCGCGCGTTTCCCATCCTCGTGCGCAATCTCATCAAGCCGTTTCCTTATGTCTCATGGTTCATCCTTGCTGCGCTATGCGGTGCGGTAATCAGCTCGCTGGCGTCCATGCTGAACTCCGCGTCCACCATAGCCACGATGGATATCTACTCGAAGTTTAGCGGTGAAAAGGATCCGGTAAAACTCGTGAAAGTCGGCAAAGGGTTTGTCGTTCTCTTCGTCCTGATGGCGGCACTCGTCGCCCCGGCGTTGAATAATTTCGCAAGCATCTTCTCTTATATCCAAGAGTTCCAAGGCTTCATCTCTCCAGGTATCCTCGCGGTGTTCATCTTCGGTTTCTTCTCGCCGCGCACTCCGCGCTACTTCGGTGCCGTGGGCATCGGCTTGAACGTGTTCTTTTATGGATTTATCAAGTGGGTAATCGGCGGCATCATCATCGAGAACGGTTGGTGGTATGCTGATCAGATCGCCTTCCTCGACCGCATGGCCATCTGTTTCTTCATCGTCATCATCGCAGGTATCATCCTCACGATTTTGAAGCCGATGCCGAAACCAGTGACCATGCCAGAGAACAAGGAAATCTCCCTAGAGACTTCCTCTGGAGCGAAATACTGCGGCATTGGTGTGATCTTAGCGACCATCTTCCTCTACGCGATGTTCTGGTAAAAACATTTGATCTCACCGGCTAACTTGCTCCAAAACTAGGCAAGGGAGAACTAGCGCCTCACAGCATGTTCCCGGGAAAACTTCCGGGGCGTGATGTGGGGACACCTTGTTTGGGTAGGGTGGGGGATTGCTTGAGCTGAAATGTTCAATCGATTTCCGCAAAGCATCAATGACGCTGTGCACATCGTGAGTTCAGGATATTCAGATCCACCGGAGGAGAGCGATATATCCCACAGCGAGACGGAATGTCTGCACTTCGGAATAAAACCATGAAAACTATCTTAATGTCATCCGTCTTCGTGGTCGGAGTCTCCGCTCTCCACGCGCAGATCAAGAGCTTGGACGGTGATGGTTTCATTGTCCGCTTCACCAACTGAAGAAGATTATGAAAGGCCTATCCCTACTCGGCTCCGCCATACTCGTATTGGCCGGTTCTTCCGTTTTCGCTGATGGATCTTCCCCAGTGAAAATCCTTCTAGTCGGCGATAGCACCACCATCGGAAACACCCCCCGCGAGATTGATCCCGATCTCCCTCACTTTGAGCACATGATCGAGATCCTCGCCCGCGCCGAAGGCCTCCCAGAACTCGAAGTCATCAACGCCGGAAAAGGCGGCGAAACCGCTAAGCGCCTCTTCGGCAGCGCATGGTATGACGACGCCATCAAGACCGTCGAAGCCGTCGACTACATCATCCTTCGCATGGGCATTAACGATTGGCACCGCTGCAAAGACTTCGAAAAAGAATTCCCCGCCCAAATGAAGGCACTCCTCTCCCAGCTCCGCACAGACCACCCCAAGGCCACTATCTACCTCTCCACCATCTGCCGCTTCATGCCCGCCGAAGAATGTATCGAAGTGAACGATCAAATCCGCTCCATCGCCTCCGACGAAAACCTCGAAGTAATCGACATTTTCAGCCCTTACAACGACTACCTCACTGAAAACGGCCAGAACGCCCTGAACGTCCGCCAGCCCTACCTCTCCTCCATCCCCGAATCCTACCACGAACTCCTCAAACCTTACACCCACTTCCGCAAAGACTGGGGAAACAAACCCGATGGCGATGTGGTAATGCTCAACGACACTTCCCTCGACCCCGTCTTCGGCCACATCGAAGGATGGTATCACGACCGTCATCCCAATAGCGAAGGCTACAACCTCATCGCCCGCGAAACCGTAAAATTTCTCAAACCCATCCTCACTAAAACTCCGTGAAACACCTACTTCCTCTCCTCCTCGCCCTCTCCTCCATCCTCGCATCCGCCCGCGAAACCATCCCATTCAATGTCGAATGGAAATTCGCACGCTTCGGCCTCATGCCAGAAGGCGGCGAAAAACCTGAACCCGAAGGCATGGAAAAATCCTCCTTCGATGACTCCACATGGCGCACCCTCAACCTTCCCCACGACTGGGGCATCGAAGGCCCTTTCCGCAAAGACCTAGAAAACCGCACAGGGAAACTCCCGTGGGCCGGCATCGGCTGGTACCGCAAAACCTTCGATTCCCCCGCCTCAGATGAAGGCAAACGTATCTTCATCGAGTTCGATGGCTCCATGTCCGGCAACACCATCTGGGTCAATGGCGGCTACGTCGGCGAATGGCCCTTCGGCTACTCCTCCTTCCGTCTTGAAATCACCAATCACCTCAAAATCGGCACCGAAAACACTATCTCCGTCCGCGTCGACAACAAGCCCGACTCCTCACGCTGGTATCCCGGCGGCGGCATCTACCGCCATGTCCGTTTGGTAAAAGTAAACCCCACCCACATCGCCCACTGGGGTGTCTTCGCCAGCACCCCCGAAGTCTCCGAAAAATCCGCCACCGTCGAAATCCGCACCGAACTCGTCGCCGCCGAATCGAACGTAAAAGTCACCCACGAAATCTCCGAGGAATCCTCCGAGGAAATCCTCGCCACAGGCACTGGAACCCTCTCTTCCATCGAACTCCCCAACCCGAAAATCTGGGATCTCGAATCTCCCCACATCTACAAAGTCAAAACCACCATCTCCCGCGATGGCGAAGCCCTCGACGAGAAAACCACCACCTTCGGCATCCGTACCATCCTCTTCAATACCGAAGGCTTTTTCCTCAACGGCAAAAAAACTCTCCTCCACGGTGTCTGCATGCACCACGACCTCGGCCCACTCGGCGCAGCCGTCAACCTCCGCGCCATGGAGCGCCAAATCGAGATCCTGAAATCCTTCGGCGTCAACGCCATCCGCTCCGCTCACAATCCTCCCGACCCCGCCTACCTCGATTTCTGCGATCGCATGGGCGTCCTCGTTCAGGTCGAAGCCTTTGATGTCTGGCGCATCGGGAAACTTGAAAACGACTACTCCAGTATCTTCGGCGCATGGCACCGTCGCGACCTCGAAGCCATGGTTCGCCGCGATCGCAACCACCCCTCCGTCATCATGTGGAGCACCGGAAACGAAATCCTTGAGCAAGACGACATGCGCCACGCCTCCATGGTTCGCATGCTGGAGCAAATCGTCCGCGACATTGATCCCACCCGCCCAGTCACCTTCGGAGCCAGCAAACCCGAGGCCGCAGTCAATGGCTTCGCCGCACTCTCCGAGGTCATGGGCATCAACTACAAACCTCACCTCTACGGCGAGATCCGCGAAAAATTCCCAGATGTCCCCCTCTACGCCAGCGAGACCACATCCAGCATCAGCTCACGCGGCGAATACTTCTTCCCTGTCTCCGAAAACCAAAACGAAGGCAATGGCGGCAGCTTCCAAGTCAGCGACTACGGCCTCTACGCATCCCCCAACGGATACCCCGCAGACACCGAATTCGAAGCGCAGGACAAACACCCATTCGTCATCGGCGAGTTCGTCTGGACCGGCTTCGATTACATAGGCGAACCCACCCCCTACAACAAAGACAAAACCAACCTCCTCAACTACGCCGACCCAGCCGAGCGCGAACGCGTGAAGAAGGAAATGAAAGCCCTCGGCAACAGCATCCCACCCCGTAGCTCCTACTTCGGCATCGTCGATCTCTGCGGTTTCCCGAAAGACCGCTTCTACCTCTACCAATCTCGCTGGCGTCCCGAGCTCCCCATGGCACATATCCTCCCCCACTGGAATTGGCCAGAGCGCGCTGGAGAAATCACCCCCGTCCACGTCTACACCTCCGGTGATGAAGCCGAACTCTTCCTCAACGGAAAATCCCAAGGTAGCAAAAAAAAAGCCCAATACCAATACCGTCTCCGCTGGGATGATGTCGTCTATGAAGCCGGCGAACTCAAAGTCATCGCCTACAAAGACGGCAAACAATGGGCGGAACAAACCATCTCAACCACCTCGGATCCCGCCACCATTTCCCTCGAACCCGACCGTTCAGAAATCGCCGCCGACGGCTCCGACCTCTCCTTCGTCACCGTACGCATCGCAGACGAGACCGGCACCACCGTCCCCCGCACTCATAACCCCGTAAAATACTCCCTCACTGGCCCCGGCGAAATCCTCGCCATCGGAAACGGCGATCCCACAGACCTCACCACCTTCAGCTCCCACGAGCGTGACGTCTTCAACGGCCTCGCCCTCGTCATCATCCGCTCCAAGGCAGGTGAAGCAGGCACCATCGAACTCACCGCAAATTCAATAGACCTCCCCACCCAATCCGTCTCCATCCAGAGCCGCTGATCCACATACCAATCTCCACCATGACTCCACGTATCATCACCATCTGCACATTTGTCGCCCTGGGAATCAGCACCCTTCTGACATCTTGCTCGAAATCCCAAGAAGAGTCCGTCGAAACTTTCCTCCTCTTCGAAAGTAAAACCACCGAAGCCCCCGGTATCACGTCCATAGATCTCGGAAAATACACGATCAAAACCGTCCGCACCGCAACTGCCAAGGATGGGGAATACATCGTCGCCGGTAGTTTTGAAGGCACCCTTATCGGCCTCGACTTCGATGGCACCGTCCGCTGGGTCAATCCACTATCCGGTTTCATGAACCACGATGTATGGTGCGCCGATATCACCGGCGACGGTGTCGATGAAACCCTCGCTGCCAATGCCGATGGCACGGTTTACTGTATCGGCTCTGACGGGGGAAATCTTTGGAAATACAAAGCCAACGAAGCGCCCGTCTATTCCGTTTCGGTCATACACAAGGATGGCACTCCCTACGTCGTTTCAGGCGGATTCGACTGCAATATCCATTACGTTGACGCTGGCGGGAAGCTGGTGAAATCCATCGCCTCGAAAACCTACTCGAAGGAAAAACCATGGAACTGGGGCGAGAACATCCCTCCCAGTGGAAACGACCATTCCATCAACTTTCTTCGCCCGGTCAAAAGGAAAGACGGCACAGAGAAACTCGCAGTCATCGGCCAGATTGCGCAGACCACCGCCGGTTCCCTCTATGAATTCGAGCCACTCGCGGAGAAACCTTTCCGCATCACCAAACTCGACAGCAAACGCACCATTGGCGACTTCCGTGTTTCCGATATCGATGGTGACGGCGACGAGGAGATTTTCCTCGGCTCTACCGGCATGTTACGTGACAGCTATGTGTTCAGAATTTCTCCGGATGCCTCTGATACTCAGGTGGCGATGATCCAAGACCACCGCAAGGGAATCGACAAATTCGGCTACCGCGTGGTGCAGCCGGAAATCATTGCCGACGGCGATTCCTACCAATACTTCGTGCTCTTCGGATCACGTATCCTGATTGCCGATCCATCGCTGAATTTTGCTAAAGCCGAACTCCTCACCGGGAAATATTCCTACAACGACATGTGCAAGGATCCCTTGTCCGGACGCATCATCCTTGCCAGTTCCCAGAGCGGCGGCAGTTGTGTCCACATCATCGATACAGGGAATAACGCTTGGAAAAAATCCTACGAAAATCTGAACCCTCCCGGCAAAATCCAGACCATTCTCGATAACACGGCCGCTGCCCGCAAACAGCTGGAGAACTTCTCACGACCCGCCTACGAACGCGAACCGCTTCCAGTTTACTTCCTGAGCGAGAAATCCGGTTCCGAGCTTTCCAAGAAAGTCATCACTGACATCCAGGTAAACCACAAAAGCCCGATCTTCCTCGGTGGCACCAATAACTCCCTCATTGAAAAGTTCGACCGCTCGTCCTTTGGGAACGAAAAATACGAAAAGCGCCGCGACAAACGGCAGAAATACGAACTCACCCAGCAGCAGGTTCTCGACAAGATCATCCCGGAATACGAAGGGCAGCCGGGCATCGCTTACTGGGGCGGCCATGGAAACGACCCGAATTTCTATCAAGTTAGCACAACCAAGAAGGTGCTCGACGCTGCCAACGGAAAGAAGACCGTCCTCATTTTTCCCGAGGTGCAGGATCCCTCGGAAAATTTCGCATGGCTGATCGATTTCCTAATCCGCCCTCTCGCCGATTACTGCCAGCCACGAAACGGAAATCTCTATATACGCTCGAAATACAATTTCTGGCACGGTGATATCTATCTTCCTGCATGGTCACTGCTGACCTCCGGAGAGTTCAAGGAGGTTTTCGTCCCCGCACTTGAGGAAACTTCTGGAAAGGCAATGGATCAAAGTCCCGGAGCACGCCAAGGCCTTTGGGCGAGTGGTGCCGTGGATGCGTGGGGCGCACGCTGCGCACGCGACAACACCAGCTTCGACCGCACCCGCGAGCACTCACACCAGATGCTTCCCAATCATTTCCTCCGCCAGATGGTCTATAATATCTCCAGCGGAGCCACCTACATCGATAACTTCGCCGTTGATCAGGACTACATGAGTTTCCTCTGGGAACTCATTGCCGATGGCGCTCTCTACGTCCCAAAGCGCGAGGAAATCGTCAGTTGGTCACCAGTCCATCTAGGCATGAAAGAGCCGGATCACGACTTCATCGAAGAAGGTGCCAGTGCTCATTGGACCGTGTTTTATGATGAAAAGAAGGAGGCGGATCGCCCCATGGTCTTCGGCCGCATGAACGGCTCCTGGAAGGGCGCACCAGTTACTGAATGGGACTACTCACGCTTCGCCTCCGGCGTGAAAGACCGCCGTCTGCACTTCCTTCCTCCGACCGAAAACGGCACCGTGCTCATCGCCCCGCCACAACACGGAAAGTTCGCCGCGGACAATGTCCCTCGCGGTCACATGACCGATCACATGCACCCGCTTTACAAAAATATTTCTAAGGAACACATAACCGACGGAAAAAACTACTACAGCTCCGATGGCTCTGAGACTTTCGCCGCAGACAAACACTACAAAATCGTAGAAGAGGACATCAAAAAGGGTGCCGAAAAACTCCCGATGAACGTCACAGGCGGCTCCGCATGGGTAGCTGCCCAGAGCGCGCCGAAGCATATCCGCCTCACCCTCATCGACAGCGGCTACATCAATCCCACCGGCTCCACCGCGACCGTCCATTTCCATTCCGTCACGCCCGTCAAAGTCACCGACGTCCTAACAGGAAAGGAAATCGGCCAAGTGAAAGGCGGAGTCCTCGATGTCGAAATTCCTCTCGGACTCTTTCGTTTCCTTGACGTCGAACTTTCCGAGGAACTCAAATAGATCAGAGAGGGTGGGGGGGATTCAGTGTTAAATCATTTTTTAAAATCAAGCAATCTATCAGCCATGATCCGGAAAACTAAAAGACTCTTACGGTTAATTTTCCCCGTGCTGTGCTTGCTTCCATTCTCTGCCTACTCAGAAAGTGAAAGACCGAATATTCTCTGGATCACCATCGAGGACTGGAGCCCGGATCTTTCATGTTACGGCACCAAAGGCATTCAGACACCCTATGTCGATAAACTCGCCTCCGAAGGGATCAGATACGAAACGGCTTTCACAACCTCCCCGGTATGTTCCACCTCGCGCTCGGCGATGATGACTGGCTTTCACCAGAACTACATCGGTGCGCACCAGCACCGCACCGATGACAAGAAGCCACTGCCTTACGGCATCCGCCCCATCCCGCATCTCTTCGCAGATGCCGGCTATTTTACCTGCCTGATGAGCTGGAAGACCGACTGCAATTTCCTGCCGGATAAAAAGCAGGAACTCTTTCAGGGTGTTGATTGGAAGGAGCGCACGGAGGGTCAGCCGTTTTTCGCACGCATCACCTTCGGCGGGACACATCGTCCATGGCACCGCGACCCCGTGCGCCCAATCGATAGCAAGGACGTAGAAATCCCACCATACTACGCCGATACAGAATTCATGCGCAGGGATTGGGCGAATGGACTTGAGCAGATGCAACTTGTCGATCGCGAGGTCGGCGAGCTTCTCAAGCGTCTCGACGACGAAGGCCTTTCCGAAAATACCTTGGTTTTCTTTATCAGCGATCACGGTCGCTGCCACTTCCGTGGCAAACAATTCCTCTACGATGAGGGGCTCCGTATTCCCATGATTGTGCGCTGGCCTGGAAAAGTGGAAGCCGGTCAGGTGAACTCCGATCTGGTTTACTCCATCGATATCTGCGCTACCGCATTGGAAGCTGCTGGAATCACTGCGCCAGTTCCCCTCCACGGGAAAAGCCTGTTCGGTAAGGGTGTGAAAGACCGAAAGTACGTCTTCGCCACCCGCGACAAGATGGACGACACCCACGATGCGATGCGCTCAATCCGTTCGAAGGATCATAAGCTTATTCGCAATCTGATGCCGGATCGCCCCTATTGCCAGTTCAGCCACTACAAAGAAGGTGCCTACCCGGATCTTGCCGAGATGAGCGTGCTCTATCTGAAAGGCGAACTCACTCCCGCACAGGTGCTTTTCATGGCTCCGAAAAAGCCCGCCATAGAATTGTTCGACCTCAAAGCGGATCTATTTGAGATCAACAACCTCGCGGACGATCCCGGCTATGCCGATGTGAAGGCTGGGCTGCTCGCCGCATTGGAAGACTGGCGGAAAAATGTCATCAAGGATCAGGCGATCACCGAAGAGTTCCGGGCTACCGGTGTGTTTCCCGGTAAATGCCCCACCACCACCGTCGGAGAACGGGTCGAGCAAATGCACTGCCAGATCGACTTCGGAAAATACGGCCTTCCGGGCTGGTATCCGACACGCACGCTTGCAGAGTGGGAGAAAGCTCGCGATATCTGGGAGCCATACGTCATGCGCGGCCCCGAGGATAAAATGAAGCGTCCAAACATTCCATTCACGGTCAAACCCACGAAAAGGAAGAATGCGAAAAAATGAGAACGTCACTTCCAATCCACCGGATCAGCCCGCCATTCCCGTCCCAGAGTCTAATCTTGGAAAATACGGGCTGGCTTTGGCAATATCCCATACATTTTTTACGCGATCGTAGGTGTCGTTCGTCCCAAAATATGCTACGCTCACGGAGATTCAGTTCTCCAAATCCAAAAACCATGAAAATAAAAATCCTAAATTTATTACCCGTGGCAGCAATGACTGTCGCAACCTCCCAAGCGGCCATACTGGTGAGCTGGGGACTGGCCGAGACAGATACTTCAGTCAAACCTACCGGCTTTGATGACAGCATCCTCTCTGGGAACTCAAACTTCACCAACAACGGTGCCACCTATAATGGTACGAATTCAAACACCGCTGCGTACTATGGTGGTTTCGATTCAGCTAATAAGTCGGCGATTTTTAGTGTGGCCTCGACGGCGACTACCGCCTTTCAAGTTCAAAACAATGCAAACTATGACCGCATCCGAGTCGTTGACAGCGGTGCTGCTGCTGGATTCACGGAAACGATGATCGTGTGGGAAGCTGCGAACTGGTTGAACGGTATTGGTGGCGACAATCTTCTTGGCCTCACAATGGACGGTTTCAAGTCAGGTGGTTCTGGTGAGAATCAGCGCAGTTTTATCATCCAATCTGCCGGCACGTGGTACTCATCTGAAGTAGAAAATTGGGATGGAATAAATGATTTAACGATAGCAGATGCGACACTTGCAACTTGGTATGATTTCACCGCGATGAATAGTGAGACTGTAGGTGCAAGCTTTGCTGCAACGTCCAATGTCGGCGGAGTCACAGGTGATACCATTGATTTCAACGCTATAACTGCTGTCGGTTTATACCACGTTGGCAATAGCGTGGGTGGCGCAAGCGGACTACAAATCGGCCACTTTGAAATTACTTCGGTTCCTGAACCCTCCGCAGCCCTTCTCGGCTCGCTTGGACTCCTTGCGTTTTTCCGCCGTCGACGCTAATCGCTCGCAAAAATATTTCATTCATCAGCCGCCATCGGGTCATCCGTGGCGGCTTTTATGTGGACTGCCATGGTAATGAGAAAGGGCAGGCGAACTGTAAAGCATGCTCGAACTCTTTCACCAAACGTGCGGTTCCATCATCCCGTATTTCCGAAAAAAATCACATGACCCCCAGTATCCTTCTAACGATCACCTACAGCCTCCTCGTTGTCTGCGCACGGGCAGGTGAGAAACCAAACATCGTCTGGATTATGGCCGAGGATATGGGGATCGATCTGGAATGTTACGGCATGGCCGGTGTGAAGACTCCCAACCTAAATCGTCTTGCAGCGGAAGGCGCCCGCTTCACTCGCGCGTATTGCTCCAATCCGATCTGCTCGCCTAGCCGCTCCTCGATGATGACCGGTGTGGATCAAACCGTGATCAACGCCCAGCATCATAGAAGCAATCGCGATGTCCCGCTGGCCGCTCCCTTCAAACCAATCACCAGCCACCTGCGCGACGCCGGATACACCGCTATAATCGGCAGCGATCTGGTCATGAAAAAGGGCAGAAAGATCGACTGCAATTTCAAATACGAAGAGACAGGATCATACGACGGGGTCAAAAACTTCGGACTGTTCGACAAAGTAGATAATTTCACCGCAGCGGATCAGCCGTTCTTCAATCAGATCCAGTGCGTAGTGACGCATCGTGGCGACTGGTGGATCGATGTCCGGAAAAATTCAAAACATCCGGTAGCACTTCATGATGTGGTGCTACCACCTTGGATTGCCGATACAGCAGAGACTCGCTACGATTGGGCTGCCTACCTCGATACTGTGGAATACATGGACGACGAGGTCGGACAGATCATGCGAAAAATCAAGGCCGAAGGCCTTGAAAAAAACACCATAGTCATCTTTATCGGGGATAACGGACGCTGCAACCTGCGTGGCAAGGGCTACCTTCAGGATACAGGCATTCATGTACCGATGATCGTCTGGGCACCGGGCCGTGTGCAGGCAGGCACCGTCGTAGAGGAAATTATAGGGATGACGGATATATCTGCCACTATTCTGAAACTGGCAGGCGCAGAGATGCCGGATTACCTCGATGGCAAGCCGGTGTTCGCCGTCGAGAATCCGGAATACCGCTCCTACATCCGCTCATCCCGCGACATTTGGGACGAGATCGACGAATGTTCACGCAGCATCACAACCAAGGATTTTTCCTACATCAAAAACCACATGCCGGAGGTGCCGATGGATGCACATCAGGCGTATCTCGATCTCAATCGGCCTGCCCTCTGGGTCATGCGTAAGTTGAAAGCTGAAGGTAAGTTGACTGCTGCAGAGATGACATATTTCGCTGACAGGAAACCAGTTGAGGAACTCTATGATCTTAAAAAAGATCCGGATCAGATGCACAATCTTGCGAACGATCCCGAATACGCGCCGCAACTTGAGAAGCTGCGCGCCATGGAAATGGAATGGAGTTCCACCCACAACGACCATGGCCTGGCTGATTTGAGCAACCGCTATCCGGAAAAAGCTCTTAGTGCGGAGCGCGTTCGCAGTTGGGTAAAAAAGAACGAACCCAAACTGTGGCAGCGCCTGACCGATGGTGAATTGATGGAAACCCAGTCGTGGACTGGAAAAATGAAAAGAAGCTCGAAGTAGCTTCAGATCAGTTCAGATGGCGAAATTGCGCATATTCTTTACGTGATGTGAGGTTTCGCTTGAGGGAATTTCCATTACCATTGGGTAGAAATGAAAATCGCAAATTTAACGAAATCCTTTAGAGCTACTAGAATGAGTTACTTCTTTAGTTTTACCTTACTAGGTTTCGCTTCCATAGGCAGCATGAGCACTGCAGTCGAAGCAAAGCGACCCAACCTCCTGTTCATTGTCACCGACGAACAGAGCTTTCGAACCCTCGGCTGTTACCGAGCCTTGCTTCCAAAGGAGCAAGCGGAAATGTGGGGCGCCGGGAATGTTGTCGAGACTCCGAACTTGGACGCGATTGCAGAGCGCGGAACGCTGTTTGATCGCATGTATGCAAGCTCTCCGGTCTGCACTCCAGCCAGAGCGACGATGTTCACCGGGATGTACGGACATCAGGTCGGAATGCCTAGCAATTCCACTAAAACCGGAGACGGAAAATATCTAAAGTCTGATGTCACCACCATTGCTCAGGTGTTAGGCGCTGCCGGTTACGCCACGGGCTATTCTGGGAAATGGCATTTGTCAGAAAACGCCGAGAAAGCTGAGGAATGGGCACCATTTCCTGTTGGGAAACCCGGCTACAACTACGGATTTCAGGACAACAAATTCATGTTCGCCGGTGGGCACGACAAATGGAAGGGGATCGATGCGGAGGGAAATCCTTACCGCGCTGCGAAGAATCCCAAGTTGATTGGCAATGATGAATCCGGACAACCGGTGTACGAGGATAAGCGATCCAAGAACGTGAAATCCACCACCGATTGGCTCGCAGACCGCACCATGGATTTTATCGAGGAGCACAAAAATGAGCCATTTTATTACGTGGTTAGCATTCCGGATCCGCACACTCCAGACGAAGTTCGTGCGCCATACGATACGATGTATACGGACATGAAATTCGAACTGCCACGCACCTTTGATGCACCTCGTCCTGAGGGAACTCCGAAATGGCAGATGCCCGATGGCAAAGCAACGAAGCTGGCTGAGCATCTTTCCCAGTATTTCGGGATGGTGAAAAATATCGACGACAACATCGGTCGCATCCTTGAAAAACTCGAAAAAGAGGGCGTGCTTGAAAACACGATTATCGTGTTTACCTCGGATCATGGAGACCTCATGGGCGAGCATGCGCGAATGAACAAAGGCACTCCCCACGAGACCTCCGCTCGAGTTCCGTTTCTGATCGCACATGGAAAAAACACCGAGTCGCCTTTGATACCAAGAGGCAAAGTCGTCACGCACGCCGCCAACACGACCGACTGGATGCCCACTTTCCTGAGCCTGTTAAATGTCGCAGCTCCTGAATTGCCGGGTCGCGATCTGACGCCACTGCTCGCGGAAGAACCACCCGCGGATTGGAACGACGTCACCTTTTCTTATCTCGGCTTCATCGCGGCAATCGATTCGCGCTACAAGCTGGTCGTTTCCCCGTGGGACACTCCGTGGCTGCTGGATATCGAGGCAGATCCCGATGAGTTGGTGAATTTTATCAATGATCCGAAATACGCGGACGTAGCTAAACGCCTAGCGCCAGAGGTGAAAGGTTTTGCTGAAAAATTCGGAGTTCAAAACAAGAAAATCACCGCGTACTTGGAGGAAATAATCGCACGCTAACTCAAACCATGACCAAACATACATCTCTCTTCTTTATCCTAGCTTTGGTCGGCGCGAACCATCTCCTTAACGGCGCGGAAACACCCGACCCGAAACCCAATGTCGTCGTCATCATGGCTGACGATATCGGTCTCGGAGACATTGGCTTCTACCACCGGCAGCACACCGGTGAGGCTCCTCTGGTTCCGACCCCGAACATCGACAAGTTGATTTCCGAAGGAATGCGTTTTAGCGATGCGCACTCTCCCGCCTCGCTCTGCGCTCCATCAAGATTCTCCATGATGACAGGGAACTATTCGTATCGGAACATGCGTCCATGGGGTGTCTGGAGTGCTGATTCCGATGCCCTGATTGAACCCAAGTTCACTACGGTAGCGCGCATCGCCAAAGCGGGGGGCTATCATACTTCGTTCTTCGGAAAGTGGGGACTCGGAGGAGTTTGGACGAAGAAAACGAAGAATCGCGACTACTCCACCGAAGAGCAGGGTGCGAATTACTATGGCTTTGATTACAGCCTGACACTTCCTCAGGGGATCCAGGATCCTCCGTATATTTTCTACGAAAACCAGCAATGGATGAAGCTGAAACCGGACTCGGAACTCAAGCATATCCCGGTAGAGCAAACCGGTTACGACGGAAACGATCCGGAATCCAAGCAAGATCGCGACCGAAGTGGGATGGGCGACTCGAACTGGGATCCGTCCATCGTCGGTCCCATCCTAGCAAACAAGGCAGTCGCGTATATTGCCAATCAGACTTCATCCCACCCGGAAGAACCCTTCTATCTGTATTACTGCAGTCAGGCCGTACACGTTCCGCACGAGCCCCCCGCCGAACTCAATGGCCGAAAGATCCGGGGTGCGACGCTAGGTGTTCATGGCGACATGATCGTCGAGCTGGATACCCAGGTCGGAATGATTGTCGATGCACTGAAAAAAGCCGGTGTGTATGACAACACGCTTCTCATCTTCACATCCGACAATGGCGGACTCGACTACAGCCCGGAGCTGAAGAAGGCTGGTCACAAGTCCTCGGGAATCCTGAAAAGCAAGAAGGGATCGATTGATGAAGGCGGGCACCGAGTTCCCTTCGTCGCTGTTTGGACGGGGGAAATTAAGGCCAGTTCCACCTCGGACATCCCCATCGTAGGGCAAGATACAGTCGCCACCATAGCGGCACTGGCAGGTCAAGCCATCGACCGCAAGGTGGTGATGGATTCGTCAAACCTGTTGCCAATCTTTCTCGGAACTTCCCGGGATGCTGTCCACAAGTATA
This sequence comes from Luteolibacter sp., assembly GCA_051252155.1. GTDB lineage: Bacteria > Verrucomicrobiota > Verrucomicrobiia > Verrucomicrobiales > Akkermansiaceae > Luteolibacter. The sequence goes on from JBPOGB010000001.1 coordinate 474,445, forward strand.
TAACGCATCGCAGCGAGAATGGACCGAGCTACGCAATTCGCGACGGTGACTACAAGCTGATCATGGTTGGTAATTACGGCTCCAAAAAATCTAAATCTAACAACTTTAAGAAGACTTATGACGGGACTCTCCCTGAAATTTCTCCCCTGGCACTCTACAACCTGAAGGACAACCTTGAGGAACACGAATCAAAGAATCTCCTCAAAAATCCGGAATACTCTTCAAGGATAGAAAAGATGATGGCAACCTACAAAATGCTGCGCGATTCAGGCGAACCGACTTCGAACACCAAATAATTCAAACCAATGAGAACCCAGAACAGAATCATCCAAGCCTGCTTGACCGCCGCTCTATTTGGCAGCCGACTCTTCGCGGAGGCACCTGCGAAACCCAATATCATTTTCATCCTGGTGGACGATCTCGGCTACGGAGATGTCGGATTCAATGGTTCCAAGTGGTATGAAACACCGAATCTGGATGCCCTTGCGAAGGAAAGTCTGGTAGTGGACAACGCCTATATGTATCCGACCTGCTCGCCCTCGCGCGCTGCAATTTTTACCGGAAAGCAGTCGTTCCGCACCGGATGCTACACCGTGCCGGTTCTTGAAACCGGATCAAATGAGGAAAATATCTTCTCCCGTTGGACAGTAGAGTTGAAACACAAGTTTTTCTCCGAACCCTTAGCAGAGGCTGGATACAAATCCATTCACCTTGGAAAATGGCATGTCGTCGGTCCCTATCCGCAGGAAGAACTAAAAATGTCTTTTCCGCTTAACGAGAAACTAACTCAACCCGATCCAGGCGACTTCAGTTGGGTGCCAAATCATAAGAGTGCTGACGTGCAAAGGTACTACCCGGCGGGGAGAGGGTTCCTGAAAAACGTCGGTGGCACCTATCGGGGTGATCCCGCCCTCCAGGAAGGTGGCTACAAGAGCGAGATAGGCGACTATATCGCACCTTTCAGCAATCCATTCATCGAGACCAAAACCAGTGATGAGTGGCTGACCGACCGATTGACTGAAGAAGCCATCAATTTCATGGCCGAGCACAACGGGGAGCCTTTTATGATCAACCTAGATTATTACACGGTTCACGCACCGCTGAGAAAACGTAGCGAGGGCTTGCACAAAAAATATATGGATAAACCCGGCGATCCCGAATCCGGACAGGGCATGGGCAAGCGAAAGGATCACTACGCGAAATACGCGAGTATGATCGAATCACTGGACGTCAACGTTGGGCGAATCGTTGATTATTTGGATTCAGCCGAACTGCGGGAAAACACGGTTATCATCGTCACTTCTGACAACGGTTACAATGGTGGACAAAGCGCGAACAAAAATCTGCGTGGCTCCAAGGGATATATCTACGAGGGCGGAACTCGCGTCCCATGCCTGATCAATTGGCCGGGAAAAGTCACCCCACGCCGCACTTCGACAGCCGTCTCGGGACTCGATTATTTCCCCACCTTTATGGATCTCGCTGGAATTGATTACACAGGTGAACTAGATGGCAATTCCCTTAAACCACTGTTCACCGGCGAGGACGCAACCCTAAGCGAGCGCCCGCTATTCTGGCAACTGTCCAGCCAATGGAAGCACGGCACCTGCTCCGTGATACGTAAGAACGACCTCAAGCTCATCCAGTTTCTCGCCGATGGAAAACTGGAACTTTACGACCTGAAAACGGATCAGAAAGAGGAGCACAACCTCGTCACCGAAAAGCCGGAACTCACACAGGAAATGCTTAAAGAACTGGTAGTGTGGCGCACAAAAAACGCAGTCCCCCTCCCACCGAATTCATCGCTAGAGAATTAGCCGGAAATCCGTGAAATATGGCGCTCCACAAAAACTCACACCGTCTGATCACTTTATGAAACTCCATTCATTTCTTGGACTTTGTCTCGCTACGCTGCTGTGCCCGGTGCATGCTGCGGAGCGTCCTAACGTTCTGTTTGTCTCGATTGATGACCTGAACGATTGGATCCGTCCCATGGGCGGTCATCCGCAGGCGAAGACCCCGAACCTCGATAAGCTCTATAAGCAAGGTGCTGTCGTATTTCAGAATGCGGTTTGTGCCGCACCTGTCTGCTGTCCTTCCCGCTCGGCTTTGCTCTCAGGAGCGATGCCCAGCAGCACCGGGGTTTATGGAAATGAGATCAACATGCTTGATTCCGACTATGTGAAAAATCATATGACGATGCCCGAGTATTTCTCGAAAAATGGCTATCAGACGATCTCCACGGGGAAAATTTTCCATAAGCATGCGACAGAGGAAGGTGCCGACTGGGGGCAGTGGGCGTTTGATACTTTTCAACGTGCTGAAGGTGGACTTACTCCGATCAAGAAGCAACTCACCCACCAGAAGCTCGGGATCGTGAACGGTGAGAAGGCGGTTGGGCCACCGCCAACCAATAGCTGGGGCGCACTGAGTTGGGGGCCGACTGTCGAACCTTTTGAAGAAACAGTGGACTATGTTTCGGTCGCTTGGGGGAAAGAACAACTTGAGAAGAATTGGGAGAAGCCATTCTTCATGGCCATAGGGATCAGTCATCCGCACCTGCCATGGTATGTTCCGCAGGAGTTTTTCGATCTCTATGATCTGGACACGCTGACCACACCTGAAATCAAAGAAGACGATCTGTACGACATCAAAAAACCCAACGGTCAACCAGGAGCGAAGCCGGCTGCTGACTATCTTTGGGTGAAGGCGAACGGAATCGAAAAAGAAGCTACGCGGGCGTATCTTGCATCCGTCAGCTATGCCGATGCCTGCCTCGGTGTTCTGCTCGATGGCTTGGAAAAGAGCCAATACAAGGACAACACGATCATCGTAATCTGGGGAGACCACGGATACCACCTTGGCGAAAAGCTACGCTATCAGAAGAGCACACTGTGGCGAGAAGCCGTAAGGATGCCGCTGATCGTTCGCTTGCCGGGGATGGACGTGCCCGTGGAATGCCAGCGTCCGGTGAGCTTGATCGATCTGTATCCGACTTTGATCGAATTGTGCGGCCTTCCCAAAAAGGAACTCGACGGGCATGACTTTTCCCCGTTGCTGAAGAATCCAGGAATGAAATGGGAAAGGCCTGGAATCACGGTTGGGATGCAGGGGACTTCAGTCCTTACAGAAGACCACCATTACCTCGAAAATCTTTCCGGAGTTCGTGAGTTCTACGACCTGAGAAAGGATCCGATGGAGTGGACGAACCTTATCGATTCACCTGAGTATGCACCCATCATCACCAAGCTTGCAGAGTATGTGCCGAACTCTCGTGCGGAGGAAGTGAAAGCGAGAAAGGCACCGAAGAAGAACAAGAAGTATAACGCCCCGCTGGACGAAACCCTCAAAGCAACCCGCAAACTCTCGGGGCTGAAATAGATGTTCTATTTTTGTTGCTTGAACCCCGAATATTTTTCGACCCCCATTTTCTTTTCCCACCCGGTAATCATGGCTTTGAGCTCACTGACCTTCTCTGGATTAGCTAGGGCGATGTCGTGCTCTTCGGCGATGTCATTGGCGAGGTTGTAGAGTTTCGCCTTGCCGCTGCGGTGGCCTAACAGCTTCCAATCACCGGAGCGAACGGAGATGTAGAGGTCTTCGTAGGCGCGGTAGCCAAATATGGGTTCGCCTCGGTGCAGGGTGCTGTTGTCCTTGATGGTCGAGAGTAGGGAGACTCCATCGAGGTCCTTGAATTCCTTGGGGTCGCCGCCTGCCATTTCCACCAGCGTGGGGAAAAGATCGTTGGACTGAACAATGCTGTCATTGCTTTCGTCCGGCTTGGTTACTCCCGGCCAATAGACGAAAAAGGGAACGCGCGCACCGCCTTCGTAGAGAGTATCTGTCTTCTTTCCTCCGCGGAATGGAGGGTTATCGAACTGACCGCCTTGATCGGATAGGAGAATGACCACGGTGTTTTCTGCGACACCCTTTTTCTCAAGGGCTTCTTGGACGCGGCCAATTGACTCATCCACGGCGGCGACCATCGCGGCGTATTTTGCGAGTGGGACACTGAGGCCTTTCCCTTTGAAGTGCTCGAACAGATCTTTGCGAGGGACGTGAGGGCCGTGGACGGAGTAATACCAGAAGGAGAGCATGAATGGATTCTTCTCATCATACTGTTCGATGAATTCCACTGCGCCATCAGTCAGTTTATCGGTGAGATAGCGCTCTTTTTCTTCCGCTAAGACGGTGGAGTTTTTGAAATAGGGTGGGTAGTAGGATTTCGGATGACCGGCATTTGATGTTCCAAATTGCCGGTCGAATCCTTGCTGGGTCGGGTGGTATTCTTCGCTACCGAGATGCCATTTTCCGACGAACATATTGTAGTACCCGAGCTCTTTGAGTGCTTCCGCATAGGTGGTTTCCTGAAGTGGGAGCCAGTTGCGACTGGGGACTTGGGCTGGATCGGTTTCAAGAATTCCGAACTCACGGTCAGTGCGGGCGAACTCATCAAAGCCGTTTTCCGCACCGTCGTAGATGTGCCGGAAGAACTTGAGCCTGGTGGGATGTTTGCCGGTTAGCAGGGTGGCTCGGCTTGGGCTGCATGTGGGGCAGGGGATGTAGGTCTGTTGGAAATCGATGCCCGCCTTTTGCAATGCATCGATGTTCGGCGATTCGAACACATCTGGCTGTCGGCTTCCCATATCGGCCCATCCGTAGTCATCCACGAAAAAAAGCACGATGTTGGGTTTGGCTGGTACGACGGCTGGCGCTTGTGTAGAGGGTTCGGCAAAAACGCTGATGCTGAGCGAAATCAATAATGCGAATGTTTGTCGTATTTTCATTGTGTCATTAATTGTGGAATGCCGACTTTTCATGCATTCAGTCGCCTTTTTGGCCGTCCTTAGGTTTGGTGGGCTGGCCTGTCTCGTAATCAAATGCTGGGCCAACGTAGGGATAGTGATCGAAGACATCTCCCTGCCCCAATGTGCGGGGGTCCCGCTGATCTGTGAGATCGGCTTCCATCTGTTTGCGAAGTTGCTGTTTTAGCGAGTCATACTCCGGATTGCTCGCCAGGTTGTTTATGCAGTCGGGGTCTTTTTGAATTTGATATAGTTCCTCCTCCGGACGTTTTCCGAAGCTGATCTCATAGAATTTGAAATCTTTGTCTGAAGGCGCCAGGCTGGTCAGATATTCTTTGGTGGGCGAGGCGTCGCAGTTGCGCAGGCCGAACTCCGGATTTCCTGTCGGCCAGAGTTCGGGTTTGATATTGTGGACGTATAGGAAATCTTTCGTTCGAATCGCCCGCACTGGATATGCGAGGTTGGTTCCTCCTTCACTGGCACGCCCCGTATCGTGCCTTTCCTTGCCGAGCAACACGTAGCTGCGCGATGGATCGATCTGGCCTGATTTTTCAGAGCGCAGCACATCGAGGAAGCTTTTCCCTGTCATTTGCGGATGTGCAGCTAGCCCTGCAACTTCCATGAAAGTGGGAGCCACATCTGGGAAATTGACGAAGTCATCGATCACCCGACCCGGTTGAATGACTCCTTTCCACACGGCAACCATGGGGACATGGCAACCTTCGTCATACAGTTGTCCTTTGATGCGTGGAAACGGCATTCCGTGATCGGACGTGATGATGATGAGCGTGTTTTCTAGAAATCCCCGATTTTCCAGGGCGGTGATTGCTCGACCGATCTGTGTGTCGAACCATTTGATTTCCACAGCGTAGTCCAGGAGATCGCTGCGCACGATTTCATTGTCCGGATAGAAGGGGGGCAGCTCGGCATCCTCCAGTTTCAGCCCCGACTTCAACCCGGAACCTTTTTCATAGGGGCGATGCGGCTCATAGACGCCAAGCCAGAAACAGAATGGCTGGGTAGAGTTTTTCTCTTCGAGAAAGGCATCAAAGTTGGCCGCGTAATCGATGTTGTGGATTCCCTTGAATGGTTGCTTCAATTTGATCGCGTTGTATTCGTGTCCGGCTGGGTTGTCCGCCGAATCATAGGTCCCCGGCCCCCAGCCTTTTCCGGTACAGCCGACATGGTAGCCGGTTTGTTTCAGCAGTTCCGGATAGACTTTGAACTCCGAGGGGAAATGGGCGTAATGGTCGGCGGCTTCCTTCAGTTGCCAGGTAAAGCGGCCGGTGAGCAAACATGCCCGGGCAGGGGAGCACTTCGGATTATTGACGTAGGCGTTTTTAAACAAGGCTCCCTCACTAGCCAAGCGGTCGAACACAGGTGTCGGAACAGTTTTTCCTCCGTATGCGCCAAAGCTCCTCATGGATGCATCATCAGCGATGCAAAACAGGATGTTCGGTTTCGATGGCGCGGTGTCGTCTGCTGCGCGTGCAGTTATCGTTGAAAAACAACATGCCGCGAGGATTAGTGAGAGGGTATTTGTCATTGTTAACTCCTCACTCATCATCTTCTTTATTTTTTCCAGAACCCTTTATGTCCGGAGCACTCACTGGCGGAACTGATTTGCGGAGTTGTTCTTTTACCTCGTTGTATTCCGGGTTTGAGGCGAGATTGACCCATTCGTTGGGATCCTTGTCATGGTCATACAATTCCTCAGATCCTTCGCTGCGGACAATGTAGCGCCAGCGTTCCGTTCTAAGGCTGTGATTCCCTGCACCGGCGGAGGTTATGGCCGGATAGTTCCATTCGGTTGTGGGATCTTTGATGAGTGGAACAAAACTTCGACCGTTCAGGCCTTGTTTCTTAGGTATGCCTGCAAGCTCGATGAGAGTAGGATAGATGTCGATGAGGCTGACTGGGCGTGTGCTGCGCCCGGGAGCCATGCCCGGGGCTTTTACGATGAAAGGCATGCGCGCAGCTTCTTCCCACAAAGTGTTTTTCTTGTAGCGAAGCTTTTCGCCAACGTGCCAGCCGTGGTCGCCCCATAGGACGACGACGGTGTTATCTTTGTAGTGGCTTTTTTCGAGAGCATCCAGAATGACTCCGATGCAATCATCTGCGTAGGCGATATTGGCGAGATATGCCCAGACAACTTCCTTGCGGAGATTGCGCTTAATGGCATCCGCATATTCAGGTGTTGAACCGCCTTTTCCAAGATCTGAAAAATCATCGTCATTGATGGGTGGAAGCTCGATGGAATCGAGATCGAATCGCGCGTAATACTCGGCTGGAACAGTCCATGGGAGGTGAGGCCGGAAGATGCCGCAGGCGAGGAAAAATGGTATGGGAGTTTTTTGTTTTGCGGAATCAGTTAGCCATTGGGCTGCCCACATCGCATTCTGATAGTCCTGAGTCAGTTCTTTGGGCTGCATGGTTCCCTTCCATGCGATTTGCGGTTTTTGTCTGAATGCCAACCCGTTGTCGATTTTCAGGTCCTTAAAAGGAGTCATGTCGGTCAATTGATCTTTTGGAACCGAGAGCTTGTCCTTTTTGTGGTTGCTGAGGATATCCCAAGACTGTCGATCATCTCCGGCATTATGGAAAATTTTTCCACGAACCATAGAGGTATATCCGTGATTGCTGAAGTAGCGAGGGAGCATAACCGCATCTTTAAGCGCAGGGCTTTTTCGCATTTCCCCGGTGTTTCCATAAACCCCGGAAACATACGGAGCGATTCCGCTCATCAACGCAGCTCGTGACGAATTGCACACCGGAGCTGCGCACTCGGCGTTCTCGAAAACCATTCCTTGTGCGGCGAGGCGGTCGAGATTCGGTGTCTTGGCCTGCGGGTGACCACCTAGGAAGCCAACCCAGTCATTGAGATCGTCCACAGCGATCATCAGGACGTTCATCGGTTTCTCCGCAGCATGGGAAACGGTAGATAGTAAAGCCGCACCGAAGAGTATTTTTTTTAGCATGATTTAGTTGGGTTGAAAATTTTCGTGAGCCGGTTAGGGAGCATCGCCGAAACTCCTGCCTTGAGTGCCGTCGAAATACTTTGAATGTGCTCCGCGACCGCCTCCGGCTTTCTGCCACTCTGCAAACTGACTCACCGTTTTCCATTCCACATGACCGTCTGCAAACACGGCATTGCATCCCCCTTTGTAAAAGTCTCCAGGGAGTGATGGCTTCTGAAGGGGGTGTACGATCTGTTCCGACACGCCGTCACCATTGTTTTCACAGACAAGAACGAGTTTTCCAAGATCCTCAACGTGGATCAGCCTGGGGCGAGTGCCCGGATTCATCCCCCGCTTGGCAAACCACGTTTGATGTGCGCCTACCGTATTGCTAGTTTTCCATGTATTGAAAGATGCCAGTCTGTAATTGTATGCATAGGATGAAGTGTTTTCAAAATTCTCGGGATCAAGGGATTTGAATTTAGGATCCACGCCTTCCTGGAGCTGTCGTCCGGGGTTTTGGAAGATCGATTTGGCAGGATCTGACGTCCAAGTGAATTTGTTGTTTTTGATCACTACGAGTCCCAATGCCTCACCCACGAGATCAGGCCAATAGTAGCTTACACCGTCGTCAGTGGTTCCCTTCTGGCTGGGAAATACGCCTGGGCCACCTCCCAAACCTGGCGGCCCGTCACTCATTATCGAGGCGAATCCGATTCCTATGTTCCTGAGGTTACTGACCGAGGTGGCTCTGTGAGCGGTTGTCCGCATCTTGCCAGCCACCACAAACACGATACTGGCGAGTGTCGCGATGATGGCGATCACGACAAGGAGTTCAACGAGGGTGAATGCTGGTTTGTTGGCTCTCATCGATTTTAATACTACTGGGATTTGGGTTTTCATTGTATCTGAATCGCTGTTGGTTTGATTTCTGTGAATGGGTTGATGTATGTTAGTTTTTTGAGAGTCCGTCGCAGTCTTCAATTTTGACTTCCGTGGTTTTCGGGTGCGTCTGAATCGTGACCGGTTGGGAAAACTTGTTTCCTACAAGGGAAATATTTTCGCAGGCATTCATTTGAAAGGCAGCTACTCCGGCTGTGTCGGTATTATTTGGAAACTTAACCGAATTTCCCGAGAATCCAAAGCCGCTGATTCGATTCGCCTCTACTAGAACCGGATTGGCGGCTTGGATCTCGTTGCCAGTGATTCTGATCTGATGGTGATAGGGTGCTTGAAGATCGGTTTGTCCGGGTTGCATGGGAGCTAACTTGAATAAGGCTGCATCTAACGAATGGCCGATGAACGTATTGTTCTGAATCGTGACATCCTCCACCGCGCCTGCTTCATACCACACATGGTTGTCGCCTTCGATCAGGATTGCAGACATCGAAGGCCGCTCGAAGCGGTTGTCTTCGATGACGACCTTTCCACCGGCGGTGACCAGAATACCTCTGGCGCGGTTGTTACGGACGGTGTTCCCCTTAAAAACCAATCCGGGACGGGTGCTGATATTCTCGATACTGCTGTTCTCCTGATAGCCGGTAACCGGGCGATCCAAGGTGAGGATGTAATAGTCTTCGTTTTCCCGATTGATCGATCCAACAGTATAGGTGTCTCCGTAATGCAGAAGGGTGTCGCGTTTGATGAACCGGATTCGGTCGCCAGCTCGTGCGAAAATCGTGCCAAGTTGCTGGAAGTGACTGAAGCTAACAGCCAGCTTGTCGGGTGCTACCATTCCCTCGCTGATGGCGTAGATGCCGTGCACGTTGCAGGCGTCATCGAGCATGTTCTCAAACAGGCAATTTTCCACTATCACGGTTCCCCGGCAGCCGACGAAATGGGTGGCATCCGCGGTGGTGGTAACGAGACTCTTGGATTCCGGTTTCAGGGTTACTTTGAAATCTTTCACCACCGGGTCTGTGCAATCTTCAACGATTAATCCCATGCCGCCAGCATGGTGGATGGTGATGTTTTCCAAATTGAGTCCGTCTGTGCCATTGGCGTGGATAGCGGGGGAGGGGCGGTTTAGCCGATTGGTTCCCTTGCAGACCATGACTGAGCCTTTGTCCGGGAGTTCTCTGTTGTGGGCGTTCCTGATGCGGAATAGATTGGGGCTGAGTTTGCTGATTTCGGGGAAATCTTTGGTTTCTTTGTTCCAAAGGGTAATTCCGACCTGTTTTGAGGCTGCTGCGCGAGTTACGGGGTCAATCCAATAGTTCCAAGTGAGATCCTGCTGTTTATCTCCGGGGAGCTTCCCTCCGAACATGCCTTCCGCCATCCCTCCATAAAGCATACCGCCACTCAGTACTGCTCCACACTCGGGCAGCATCGCCACATCAAAGAAATCCTCGCCCACATTGGTAACGGTGCCTTCCAAATGGAAAGGACTAGACCAATCAATGGTGAGGTTTTTGACGGTCACGTTTTTGGAAAAATCAATCACCAGAGGCATGATGACTCCGTGACAAAGCAAGGTGGAGTCGGAGCCATCGATTTCAAAGTCGGAGAATCCGTCGAGATGGATGGCGATGCGCTTGTAGCCGGGATCATGATTGGAAATATGGCGGAATACTCCATCAGCCTTGTCCGGGTAGAAATTCCAAATGCCGGGCTCTAGAACCAGACGTTGAATTTTTCCGTCACGGCATTTTTCCAATGCATCGCGCAGGACGGTGATCGCATCCGAACCCTCGCTGGGGAGGGCTAGTTTCAAATCTTCAGCCATTAGGCCGGGTGCACCGATAATTCCGGCGGCTACTACGATAGGGGAAAGGATTTGGGCAAATGTCATGGGGTTTTCTTGGGTTGAACCAGTGGAACGGGGTTTTCTCAGCGACGAAGAGAGTTCGTAAAATCGACTTAAATGTATCACGTTTGCTGTCGAGATCATTGAAGGTTTGCTGATTAAAACTGCACATTTGCCACTGCTGTGTGGCTGATTTCGCTTTCTGCTCCGGTGATCCTTGCGTAAAACCTTGTGCCCAGAATGAAAAGAAAGTGAAAAGAAAGCCCGTCTATCCAACCCACCCTCGGGTGGCACTCCTCGTCGAATCTTCGTTCGGCTACGGTCGGGAACTTCTTATGGGGATCGCGAAATACGTGCGCGTCCACGCACACTGGTCCTGCGAGTTCGAAGAGGGAGATCCGAACGCGCGACTTCCCAAATGGTTCGACCGCATGGAATGGGACGGAATTATTGCGAGAGTGAAGTCCAAGAAAATGGCCGATGCGATCACTAGGAAAGGAGTGCCAGTGGTGGATCTCAGCGGGTGCGTTCCGGGTTGTAAATTTCCGGTTATCTGCTCGGACGAGGGGGCGGTGGCACGTATCGCGGCGGAGCATCTTGTGGAACGTGGCTTCAAGAATTTCGCATTCTGCGGATTCGAGGGGACTATGTGGTCAGACCTGCGCCAGGTCGGATTCGAAACCGCGGTGAAAGACTTGGGTTTCACTTGTCATTCATACGCCGGCAAGGATCCGTCGCAGAAGACCTCCACGGTCGATTACGAACAACACGGCGAGGGTCATGTGGAAGCCTTGAAAAAATGGATCGCATCCCTGCCGAAGCCAATCGGCCTGATGGCGTGCAACGATTCGCGTGGGCGTCAGATCATCAACTGTTGCAAGGAATCGAAAATTGCAGTGCCCGACGACGTAGCGATCATCGGTGTGGATAAGGACGACATTTTCTCTGAATTGTCAGGGATTCCGTTGTCCAGTGTAATCCTAAACGCACAACAAATCGGCTACGAAAGCGCGGTGCTTCTAAATAAAATGATGATGGGGCTGGGCGATCCTCCACAAACCACGACGGTCAAGCCGGTAGGCGTGGCGATGCGGCATTCCACAGATGTTCTTGCCATAGACGACCCGCATATTTCAAAAGCCCTGCAATATATACGCGAGCACGCATGTGAAGGCATGGATGTGCAGACTCTACTGGAGGAAATCCCACTTTCCCGTAGTGTGCTGGAACGTCGTTTTTCTCAACTGTTGGGCACGTCCCCGAAAACGGAAATTCTGCGGACCCGTCTGAACCGGGTGCGCCAACTGCTTTCGGAATCCGATCTGTCACTCGCTGAGATTGCCGACCGTGCAGGCTTCGAATACCCGGAATACATGAGCCGATTGTTCAAAAAGAAGATGGGAATCACTCCGGGAGAATTTCGGAGACAGTCAGCTCCGGATGGGTTGACGAAACGATAGCCGCATCAAGACGCGCGTATTCTCACTGCGCCTATTACTAACTCCCAAGATGATCTGGTAGAATCCAGAATCGAATGCTTTTTATTTTGCGCGTTCGCGGGAAATTGAAGCCGGGTCTTCTACCAGATTTTCCTGCTCATTGGTATGATGCCGAGCCTCAAGCTCTTGGCGAATTTCATAAGCTCGCTCTTCTGAGATCGAGTAACGCAGCATCAGCCAGAACCCTATAAGGATTCCCACGGCCGGAATCGTAGTGAAAAACAAGCGCAGGTTTAGCTCTACCGATTCACTCTGATGTCTCCCCAGATCCGCGTCGTATCCGCTCCATGCCAGCGTGTAGCCCGAGAAAATCAGTGCGACACCGACTCCTAATTTGAATGACGAGGAATACACCGCGCTGAACATTCCCTCGCGGCGCTCACCCGAGACTAGTTCGTCTTCGTCTACCGCCTCCGGTATCATCGCACTTATCAGCAGCCACGCAGCCCCCATGCCGATGCCTTCCAGAAGATTCGGAACCAGCTGCAAGTATGGCATGTCCGGCCTGTAACAAACCCATTTGCTCAGCGTTCCGATACAAGCAATCGCAAGGCAACCGAGCAAAGTGTTGCGTTTCCCAAGCCGCATGGAGATCCAGGAAATGACAGGGATCGAAGCCATCGCGGGAATCGCGTGAGCGATCGGCGCGAGAGCTGTTAGATTCGCGGAAGCTTTTTGATCGCCGCCGTAAACAACATACAGGTTCATGTAGAATCCGAGGTGCTGCACCATCGTAAAGGAAAGCAGCAGCACGAAGCTCGCCAGACAAAGCCTGCGGAAGCTTGTAATCCGCACTGTCGCCGCCGCGCTGCGTAGGAATGGGACACGTTTCGCACCGGGCTTGAGTGCTGCATACGGATGTGCCCGGCTCGTCACGCTCGGGATAAACCCGGTGAGCAGAATCACTGCCGCCGCGCCCAGGCCGGTCCAGCGCATCCCGTCGATGGTTCCTGAGAAAAAATCCCGCTGGGTCCACCAGAACATTGTCCCGGCCAGCATCAGGCCGATTTTTGCCAGAAACGTCCGGTAAGCCACCACGGCAGTCCGCTCATGGTAGTCCGGACTCAGCTCCATTCCCAAGGCCATGTAGGAGACGGAAAAAATCGCAAACGAGAGATAGAATACCAGCGTTGTGACCGCCAGGTGTGCAGAATAATAGAGGTCGCTTTTTTCTTCAGGCACCCACCAGATTGCCGCAAAGGAAAGTGCACTGAGCACAGATCCTAATGCGATCCACGGTCGTCTCCGCCCGAGCTGACTGCGCGTATTGTCAGAAACCGAACCGAGAATAGGGCTAACCAGTGCCTCCCAGAATGAACCGATGGCAAAGATCCAGCCAATCACCACTGGGCTAATCCCGAGGCTGATATTGAAAATTGGATTCACCATCTGGCTGTATCCGTTCATCATCAGTGCGTAGGCCAGCATGCCTGTCCCGTAGCCCAGCTTTGCTTTGTGCAAAACCCGATCTGCCGCCGCGGTCTTGTGATGGAGATGGGAGGACATAATGCGAGAACGGATGTTCGCAGCAGTCTGTGTCCAATCGGCAACTACAGACAAGGAAAGTCGCCAGGGTGTTGTCCTCAATGCCGAGTTTTTTCACAGGTTTTGGTGAATTCAAGTCAGCTGCGCGATCGCTTGCGGTAATCCCGCGGCGTATCACCGGTGGAAGCCTTGAACACGTGGGTCAGATAATTGTAAGTCGCGTAGCCGCAAGACTCAGCGATGTCCTGCATCTGGAGGTCGGTTTCCGCGAGTAGTTTCCGTGCTTTTGCGATACGCAGGCGTTTGATTTCATCCGTCGGTGAACGTCCGAATGCCTGTAGGAAACGCCTTTCAAGGGAACGCCTAGCCATAGGCACCGCCTTGAGAATATCTCCCATGGTGATTGGCTCGAATGCGTGCTCACGCAGAAACCGGACAACCTGTTCGAGTTGCGGATCTTCTACTGCGAGCATCTCGGTGGAGCGTTCTTTTACGATCCTAGTGGGAGGTAGGTAGGTGGTTTTTGCGGGAACACTTTTGCCCTTCATCATGTCGTCCATGAGCCGGGCCGCCTGATAGCCGATCTGCTCGGTGGGTGATAGGATTCCAGACAAGGCGGGAAAGCACGCGCGGCATAGCAGACTGTCGTGTCCGCCGCTGAGAACTGCCACATCGTGTGGCACGCAGATCCCTGCTTCCATACAACAGTTCACTACCTGAAGCGCGTATTCGTGTCCCCAGACCAGTAAGCCTACGGGCTTTGGGAGGGATTCTAACCATTTTACAAGCGCGACCGGATAGTCTGGCTCGAACTCATCTATGGAAAATGTGTGGCATTGCATGTCCTTTGCCTTTGCCTCTTCCTCAAAGGCCTTCGCATACCAGGCTGCATTAGCTTTGCGCATCGGCCCTGCGAAGGCGACGTTCCGCAGGGCGCGAACTGCAAAATGTTCGACCGCCATACGAGCTCCGGCTCTATCATCCGTCCTGATGCATGGTGCGGAAAAGCCTTCGACAGGATTGTCGCCGACGTTCACCACTGGCAGACCGGTCCGCGTGAGTTCGTCGCCCAGTTCCGAAGATACGACGCGTGCGATCACGCCATCGCCATGCCAGCCCTTGGGTAGATTGGAGTAACTACTAGAGTTATCGCAATTCACCCACACATGCCAGGGGCCGATTTCGTTCGCGTAGGTAAGAATGCCTTGGATCAGGCGCCGACCCCATTCCTTTTGGGTGCTAACGAGCACGGCAACCTGGGGGATTTTTTCCCGGGATGTTGTGCTTTGCCGTTCGGATTTAGCCATGGTCTATAGATCTACGCCTGTTCCCATCACACTACTTTCATGGCTCCACATGATCTGCCATGGATCCTTGGTCTTGAGCTGAAATGCTTTGAGCTTTTCTTTGAGGTGTTTGAGCTTTTCCGCGCTCTTCTTTTCCGTGGCAAGGTTGTGGATCTCATCCGGATCCGCAGATAGATCGTAAAGTTCAAACTCCGCTCGGAAGAGGTAGTCCTTCACCTTGCGCTTTCCGAAAAATTCACCCTCGGAGCGATGCACCTCCTGCCAAGTGGAGGCTGCCCACAGATCAGATGCGAAAGGATACTCCGAGCGCCAAGCGATATTCCAGATCAGCTTATAGTTGCCTTCCCGCACAACACGCATGGGGTAATACATCGTGATTTCGTGAAACGTGTGCGATGCGAACACGCTGTCCCATCCATCCGCATCCGTCTGCCCGAGTATGGGGACGAAGGTGCGACCGTGGAAGTCGCCAGCGTCATATTTCACACCAGCGAAGTCGAGAATCGTGGGTGCGAGATCCACCCAGCTGACCATTGCCCGATTGACGGTTCCGTGAAATTCAGAGCGCGGGTCTTTCACGATGCAAGGCAGCTTGATCCCCGGTTCATACATCGTTGTCTTGGCTCCTGGAAACGCGATTCCGTTGTCGGAAATATAGATCACGATCGTGTTGTCCGTTTTCCCCGTTTTTTTTAACATCGCCATCAGACGCCCAAATCCCTGATCAATGCGTGATACGGATTGGTAATACTCTGCGAGTTCTTCCCGGCACTCGCGGGAGTCCGGCAGGAAACGAGAAACCAGCACTTCGTCCGGGTCGTACGTGACTGCATCCACACCGGGATATCCGTCCCGTTTGTTCCCGAACGAGTTGGGCGCGTTCCATGGATCCGGCTCGAACGGATCGCCGCGATGCGGGTCATCCGTGCAGAAATAGAGGAAAAACGGCTTCTCAGATTTGAGAACATCGCCACAAGCATCCGCCATCTCCACGGTGTTTCGCGGATCCGCCTCCAGCACCGTTTTGAAATGGTAAACGGATTCAGGCGCGACATGGTATTTCCCGATCCGAGCCGTCTCGTAGCCATCTTTCTCAAGCAGCACCGGCAGCGACTTCACTGTCTCATACGTGCTGAAGTGATGGTAATCATGCACATGTCCGTAGGATGCCGTAGCGTGTCCATAGAGTCCGGAAAGGATCACCGAGCGGCTTGCCGCGCAACTCGCGCTCGTGCAGTAGGCGCGTGTGAAACGCACTCCGTCGGAGGCTAGCCGATCAAGATTCGGCGTCTTGATCACCGGATTTCCGTAGCTTCCGAGCGCATCCGTGCCGTGGTCATCGGAAACAAAGAGGATGATATTGGGTTTATCGGATTCCTGCGCCAATAGGCCCTGCGTCGAGGCTGCGAGTAGTCCGCATGCGAGAGCGGCGATTTTTCGTATTTTCATTGGATTTATACCGGTCAATTGGGGCTCAACGGTAAGATCACTAGGTAGTCATATACCCAGATTTTGATTGTGCAAATCCCCTATAATCTTGGCATTCTAGCATCCTCACTCCCGAGGTCACTGGACTTTCACGGCAGAGTCTTATACTTTTTAGGGAATCAGGGGATGCCTAGAGCTGGTATTTTCCCACACGATAAGAAATTTGGCTGACAATGCAACGTCGGTCGAATCGTCTGTTCTACTGCTGTCGATTGTGGGTCACAAACTGAGGAGGCTCTGGATATCCACTCCGTGAACAAATTCCGTGAACAATTGCGCTCATAGTAAAGCTTGACTTAAGTCTGAAATCCCCTAAATAGTACACTTGTAACTAAAGAATCAGTCGAATCGTCAGGCTCATAACCTGAAGATCGTAGGTTCAAATCCTGCTCCCGCAACCAATGAAGGCCGCTCTGGAAACAGAGCGGCCTTCGCCTTTTCTGCTAATAGGATCCAGTAGATACGAAAACACCCGGACTCCTTTCGGAAGCCGGGTGCTTTGTTTTTAAGGATTTAGTTCAGGTGTTTACCTAAGAAAAGCCTCGTGGAGGCCGCCATCGACGGTGATGACTTGGCCGGTGGACTTGCTGAGGCGGTTCGTCACGAAGATAAAGTAGGCTTCAGCTTGGTCTCCCGGAGTGATCGGGGACTTGGTCAGGGTGCGGTCGGCGTAGAATTGCGCGAGCTTGTTGACCAAGGATTCGGTTTCTTCGTCGTCGGTGTAGGGGATGTCATACTTGGCAAGGGAGCCGATGACGCGCTCACGTGGGAACATGGCGGAGCCTTTGACGACGGTGGCCGGGGCGACTGCGTTGACGCGCACCAGAGGGGCAAGCTCGATGGCGAGTTCGCGGGTGAGGTGGTTGGCGGCTGCTTTCGAGGTGTCGTAAGCGAGGGAGCCTTTCTTCGCCACTGCTGCGTTGGCAGAAGTAGTGAGGACGAGGTTGCCTTTGAGGCCTTGCTCTTTCCAGCTCTTGTAGGCTTCGTCTGCTACGAGGTAGGAGCCGGTGACGTTGATGTTGAAGGTGAGCGCCCATTTGTCGTCGGGGATATGGCCTGTGGTGTCGGATGGGACGAAAATACCTGCGGTGATGCAGATGTGATCGAATCCACCGTAGGCGAGTGCGACTTGGTCGAGCATTTCACGAATACCTTTGCGGTCGGTGATGTTCGCGGCTAGGCCGATAGCTGGACCGCAGCCGGATATGCCGCTGCCTGCGACTCCGATTCCGGCTCCGTATTTGTCGGTGATTTCCTTGGCGGTGGCTTCGGCTGCATCCTTGTTGAGGTCGACGCAGACGATGTTTGCGCCTTCTTTAACGAGGCGATGAGCGGTTTCCTTGCCGATGCCGGAGCCTGCACCGATGACGATGACCGTCTGGCGGGCGAGTTCTTTCTCAGCGGGCATGCGTTGGAGTTTCGCTTCCTCAAGGAGCCAGTATTCGATGTCGAAGGCTTCTTGCTGTGGGAGGGAGATGTATTCGTCGATGGCTTCTGCACCGCGCATGACTTCGACAGCGCAGTTGTAGAATTCAGCGGTGACGCGGGATTCGGACTTGTCCTTGCCCCAAGAGATCATTCCAAGGCCTGGGATGAGAACCACGGTCGGGTTCGGATCGCGCATGGCGGGGGAGTTGTCGTGTTTGCAGGCGTTGTAGTATTTCGCGTAGTCTTCGCGGTAGGTGACGAGGGCTGCGGCGAGCTTTTCCTTGAGGGCTGCTGCGTCTTCGCTCTGTGGATCCCAAGCGACGTAGAGCGGCTTGATCTTGGTGCGGAGGAAATGGTCTGGGCAGGAGGTTCCAAGCTCGGCGAGGCGTGGGGCATCGGCGGAGTTGACGAAGCGAAGGATCTTCTCGTCGTCTTGGATGGTGCCGATGAAACGCTTTTGCTGGGAGACTTGGCCACGGAGCCATGGCAGGATACCTGCGAGTGTGGCGCGGCGTTCTTCTTCTGGAAGCGTGGTGTATTTCTGGCCGCCGAAGGCAGATGCGTCGCCGCCTTTGGCTTCGTATTTGTCTTCGATGAATTGTGCGGCCTTATCGATGAGGCGCAGCGTGAGATCGTAGCAGCCCTTAGGATCATTGTCCCATGAGATGAAGCCGTGCTGACCCATCATGATTGCTTGGGTGGATGGCTTTTCTTTTTCGATGGCTTCCATGGCGAGGCCGAGTTCGAAGCCGGGGCGCATCCATGGCACGTATTCCATTTCACCTTCGAAAATCTCTTTAGTGAGAGCTTCACAGTTTTTGGAAGCGGCGATGGAGATGATCGCGTTCGGGTGCATGTGATCGACGTGCTTGCCAGTGAGGAAGCTGTGGAGCGGGGTGTCGATCGAGGACGGGCGTGGGTTGAGATTGAAAGTGGTGTGGGAATACATGCCGACCATTTCATCTTCGGCAGGTGTTTTGAGTCCGTTGTTGGTCTTGCCTGCGTAGACGGACTGGAGGGAGATGAGCTTGTCCTGGTAAAGGGAGGAGAAGTTCTCACGCTTGGAGGTGCGGAGGTCGCCGCCGGAGCCTTTGACCCAGAGGACTTCGGTTTGTTGACCGGTGAGTGGGTCAGTCTCCATGATTTTGGAAGAAGTGTTACCGCCGCCAGTGTTGGTAATGCGCTGATCTGCACCAAGAATATTTGAACGGTAGACAAGTTGGTCTACGGCATCGAGAGTCGCGACATGCGCGTCGTCCCAGGAATAAGTTACGTGTTTGTATTCTGGCATTGGGTCGTATGTAGTTGTGGTTGGTAAGAAAAGACTTGTAACTAAAACCCAACCAAAGCAAGAATAAAGCAGAAAACCCAACAAATCCAATGCTAGCAATCGAAAGACAACGCAGAATTCTCGCGAGAGCGAAGAAAAACGGGACGGTAAGAACGCAGGAACTGGCTTCAATGCTAGAAGTCACTGAAGAGACCGTGCGCAGAGATTTGGATGCTCTGTCACGCCGTGGCCAACTGAAACGAACGCACGGTGGAGCCGCCGATGTTTCGGTGATTCTTGATGAATTGCCAGCTGGAGAGCGTGAAACGAGGCAAGCGAATGAGAAAGCTGCCATTTCAAAATTGGCGATGAAGCACGTTGGAGAAAACGAAACAATCATGCTCGATGCTAGCTCGACAGCGCTTGAATTTGCGAGACATCTGCCAGCAGGGCGTTCGTTAAAAGTCGCGACTTATTGTCATGATATCGTCGATAGACTATCGATGCGCAGTGATATCGAGCTTATACTCTTGGGTGGAATTTATGAACCAAAGGGAAGACGTTTCACGGGTTTAATCACGGAAATGGGAATCCGTTCACTCAGGATCGATCGCTTTTTCTTTTCCGGAGCTGGATTTCTAGCAGAGAGGGGAATGGGAGAACCGAATCCCGAGGAAGCGCGCACAAAATCTTTGATTATGTCTCTGGCAACTTGGAAATGCGCCATGATAGATCACACCAAGCTTGGAAGGGTGACTGATAATTATTTCGTGGCTCCCTCGGATATTGATGTGTTTATCACGGATAAGGAAGGCGCTACATATTGCAAGACGCCAACCATGAAAAATGTGGTTTGTGAATTTGGCTGATGCTATCTAGCTAATCCACCTTAGTAGAGGAAGTCGTTTTCGAAGCATAGGCAAATGCCATGCTAGCGTGATGAAAGCAGCCTCCATGATTAGCGCTAGTAGGATAGTTTGAATGGGATTCAGTTCACTAGGCCAGAGCTTATGAAGACCGAATCCGCTGATTGCTCCGTAAAGTATTACGAGGTGAAGTAGAAAGAGTGTGAGGGTTTCACGGCCTGATCGGAGCACGAATTCCGGAATCCATCCACGAAGGGATAAAAGACCGATGATGCCTACCAAAGCGGGCGCCGCCGATAGACGGAACTGCAGCCACCCGTGATCACCCGCAAATGGATACTGGATCACTAGTAGTATTGATCCACATAAGGCCATGACGGAAAAGAACCACAGGTTTTGATGCCAGCGAGTTTTCCATATAAGCCAGCCAAAGCAGGCGCCGGCCAATCCAAAAGCTGCCCACGGAAAAATAGCAAAGTATGATTTATCGGCATGAGTGAATAGGCTGATCCAACTGAGTGCTAGAGACTCGGGCTGCCATGAGAGCATTTTCCCTGATAGGAAGAAAGTGCCCATGGTTGCGAAAAGCCAAGCGACTGGAATGGCCACTGGAGGTAAATTTCTAACCAGCCGGAAAACCAAGAGTATAAAGACAAGGGTGATCGCTATGGTGTGAAGCACATGTGTGTATGAAAGGAATTCCCATCGATCCGGTGCCCAGTGGAGAAGACGCTGCAAGTCGTAGTAGTGGAATTGTGCGAGGAATCCTAATACGATGAGCCAACCGGCGCGTTGTAGTCCCTTTAAGAGGCGCGTATTTGAACCTGGATCACGTTTCTCCTCCCGCAGAAGCAGGTAGGCAAAGATCAGACCCGCAGCGAAAAAGAAAGTGGGTGCAGTCAATCCCCGCATACGATCCCAGAGTGCGTAGGCGAGATGCTCATGCGTGCGGAAATTATTTCGCAATACGACATCAACCGTATGTCCCTGGATCATCATCAGGATGGCGTATCCCCTGAGAGCATCGATGAAATCAACCCGCTCCTTGGCAACGGGGGGACTAGTCTTCGGTTTACTTGTCACTCCTTTGAGATCGTTGCGGGTTTTCTTGGTTCAGCTACCACAAGCATAGGAGTAGATGAAAACTGACACCGTAAATAAACCGAAGTTCTAACAAGATTACTTTTTGAATTATAGAGCGGCACCTAAGTTGTTCTATACATCTTACGGTACCATTCGACATACTTTGCGACCCCGTCTCGGACAGCCGTGGTCGGCTCATAGCCCAACATCTCGCGCGCCTTAGTGATATCCGCATTCGTCCGCGGGACATCGCCGGGCTGCTCGGGCATCACGTTGATTATCGCCTTTTTACCTATCGCCGTCTCCACCACGCTGATCAGTTCATTCAGTTTTACCGTTTCCGTCCCTCCGAGGTTGAAAATTTCAAACTCCCTTCCGTCATAACGAAGCGCGCCCATCACTCCCTGGATGATATCGTCCACGTAGGTGTAGTCTCGGCTTGTAAGACCTTCTCCATACTGGTCGATCGGATTGCCTTCATCGATCAGGCGTGTGAACTTAGAGATCGCCAAATCCGGCCGTTGTCTTGGTCCGTAAACCGTAAAAAAACGGAGACACACTGTTTGAATCCCGTAGAGATATGCGTAATTCGAACAAAGTTGTTCGCCGGCAAGTTTTGTCGCTGCATACGGGCTGATCGTCCTTGAAATGAGGTCGTTTTCCGCGAAGGGAACTTTATTGTTTACCCCATAAACCGATGAACTGGAGGCGAAGATAAAGCGCTCCACCCCATGTTTTTTAGCCGCATCTAGGACGTGGAAGGTTCCGTTCACGTTGCAGTTGATATAGAGCTCAGGCTCTTTGATTGAAGGGCGTACTCCTGTCCGCGCCGCCAGGTGAATCACCGTCTCCGGTTTTATCTCAGCAAGAGCTCGGTTCACAGCGTCGGCATCACGCAGGTCATCTTCGATCACCCGTAAATTATTTTGCAAATGAGCAAGATTGGCGCGTTTGATCTCCGGACTGTAGAAATCATTGAAGTCATCAATCACCGATACATGATGCCCTTCTCGGAGCAAGCGTTCGACGAGATGGGAACCGATAAATCCGGCTCCACCGGTGACTAAGATTTTCACGGGCGCCAGATAAGGCACAGACCTCCTTTTCGGCAACGAAAACTTCATTGTTAATAGTTTGTCTCTGATTCCAGATATTGGCTCGCGACGCTACTGCTGTATAAGTTTCTGCACTTTCATCGAGCGCACATAACCCATACAGCAAGTTAATATTTTTGCTTTGATCTTTTGCACCAAGACGAAGGACTACGACAACCAAAGCTGCCCCAGAAAGCTCGGGCATCAGATTCCCATCTGCCATGCCTGCTGCGCTCAGGGTGACGCCTACGAAAATCACCCCATTTCAAGTATTTAAGCCGACAGATAGTGGGAAACGGCATCACGAAAATGAATCAGGGATGGGGGGGAGCGCGGATGCTGGATCGGCCTCAATTCACTTGACCCTGAGATGGTATTTTGCCATCTTTGTATGATGAAAAAAGCGATCATATTGTTCTCTGCCGGCGTTCTTTGCGCAGTGGTGGTCACTCGCTTGGTTACACCTCCTAAGGAGACTCCAATTCTGCCCTCCACACAAAAAGTGCAGCCAGCTGAGAACGTCGATCCGCAACCACCTTCTGATACTCCAGCGCCACTCTCATCAGGACAGGCCAGCAACAAAACTCAGTCCAAACCAGCTGAGGAAATAGCTCCATCGCCCGTTGAGCCCCGCCCGGTTCCTGCAGAGGTGGCCGGACTTCTTGAAGATCTAAAACTCGCCAACGAAGAGCAGTGGGCTGGCAAAGTCATGGAGATCACGGAACTTTGGGTATCAAAGGATCCTGCCGGTGCCTTGGCCTGGGCATTCAACCTGCAAAAGGGAAGCGACCGGGTTGTGGCGAGCGTCGCGATGCGAGACTGGGGACGTAAGGATCCCGCTGGCGTCCTTGAATCCATACGTGCGCTGGAATCCGGCAACCCCGACCTTGCGAACTACGCTACCCATCGGCTTTTCAGTCAGTGGGCGATGGATGACCCGGAGGCCGCCATGGAGGCCGCCGCTACAATTGCTGATCCGAAGCAGTTCGGTGAGATTGAAGCAGGTATTCTTGCGGGTTGGGGCGAATCTGATCCGATCTCCGCCGCTTCGATCCTAGATAACAAAATCAAATCCGGCTCCGACTTGAGCGGACTTACCGACGCGTTTGGAACCATCGCGAATTCCTACGCGCTAACCGATCCTACCGCAGCAGCGAAATGGACAAATTCTTTGCCTGACGGCGCGGCCAAATCAACCGCCGTATCCAGCTTGATGAATTCCTGGTTATCCGAAGATCCCGAGGCAGCATCCAGCTGGTTACGTGAACTTGAACCCGGTCAGACCCGGGATGACGGGATCGGCGCACTGGTGCTGATCAGTCGGAACCGTGATCCCCAAAGAGCTTTCCAGTGGGCAGAGAGCATCTCCAGCCCGCAACAGCGAACCCGCCTCACCAAATTAGCCGCATTGAGCTGGCTTTCAGTCTCTCCCGAGATTGCGCGAGACGAACTCCAGCGAAGCTCAATTTTGACCCAGGCCGAGAGGGAGGAAATATTTGCGATCCACCAGGAACACATGGTTCCCTAACGGGAAAATCCCAGACGAAGAGATGTGCACGGCACCTTTGCACTTCGTTTAAACCCAGTATTGACACTAAGGAGGCTTGATTGGCAATTAGTGCCTACATTTTCCGACGACAAATTACTGGATAAACTTGAGCTTCGATTGGCAAAAAAAGCCCAATAAACCTTGACGTGTGGGGAGTATGTTTTACTGCTCTATTGTAACAGTGTAAGTAATCATCATGAAGACTCCTCCAATCCAGTTAAATTCCGCTTCTCGTAAGAGACTCCTTCCATCTCCGATCATCTCCGCGATGGCATTGGTGCCGCTAGCGATCACGCCTTCCATGGCAGGCACTGTCCTGATCCCTGCGATAGGTAACAGTGCTACCGGCAGTAATGCTTATGTTGTCGGCGGCGATCACAACGAAGCCCAAGGTCCCACCAGCTTCGTTCTTGGAGGTTCCTTCAATAAAGTGCAGGCGACCTCCACTCTGGGTAGTGTTTTCGGTGGTAAATTAAACTCTGTCTCTGCAAACTTTGGCACGGTCATGACCGGACAACGAAACGTCTCTTCTGGAACAGGTTCGATCGTGGTTGGCGGCATTGATAACAGCGTCACTGGTCTTGACTCTGTGATTTTGTCTGGAACTAGCAATACCGCCTCTGGAACAGGTTCCGCAGTTTTCGCTGGTTCAGATAACTCATCCTCTGCTTCTCGCGGTGTCATCATCAACGGAGTTAGCAACACCATTGGCGCGCAAGGCACCAACAGTAGTATCGCGGGTGGCCAGAATAACTTGATCGCCCCTGCTGGAAATTCGACAGGCAGCTTCATTGGCGGAGGCAGTGGCAACCAGGTTTCTGCCACCTACTGCTCCATTGTCGCGGGTACCTCGAACCTTGCATCGGCAAACTCCGCATTTGTCGGCGGAGGTTCGGGCAATTCTTCAACTGGCACTTATGCGGCCACAGGAGCCGGGCAAAACAATACGGCTTCGGCTTCTTGGGCATTCATTGGCGGCGGGTTCAATTCCGTGGCATCTAACGGCTATTCCACTGTTTCCGGTGGTTTCATGAATACCGCAGGTGGCAATGCCAGTACTGTGGGTGGGGGACGAGGCAACACAGCTTCCGCCGCTGGTTCAACCGTTTCAGGTGGTCAGGGCAACACAGCATCGGGCAATCAATCGACGGTTGTGGGCGGGATCGACAATACTGCCAGTGGCTGGCTGTCGACGATTCTCGGCGGTAAGGAAAACACCGCATCCGGAACACATTCTACTGCGGGCGGACAAAATGCCATAGCAAGCGGGATTAACTCCTTCGTTTGGGGTAAGAATATCACCACGTCAGGAACCGGCTCAGTCACACTTGCTGACCAAGATACCGGAAACCGCCGCAACCTTTTTCCGGTAAACGTCTCTGCAACTAACAGATTTACGGGGATTTTTAAGGGAGGTTACGTTCTCTACACACACAACAGTCCTGGTGAGACTCCCGTCGGCGTTACCCTTGCTCCTAATGGAACTGCATGGCAGGTGCTTTCGGATCGCGAATCCAAGACCGACTTTAAGACAGTCGATACAGTCGCAGTGCTAGAGAAAGTCGCAGCGATGCCAATGACATCATGGAAATACAAGCACGATTCAGATACCCGCTACATGGGTGTTATGGCGCAGGATCTCTACGATGCTTTCGAACTCGGTGAGGGCGACAAGACCATCAACACCTTGGTGGCTGACGGCGTGCAAATCGCTGCCATCCAAGGACTCAACCAGAAGCTCGAGCAGAAAGTACAGGAAATCGATGGCCTGAAGAAAAAGCAGGCTGCGCTTGAAGCGAAGATGGAGCGTCTTGAAAAGCTGCTTTCTGAGCATTGATTCACAGAACCGGTAGGCTTTCATCCAGCCGGGAATCCGGAATTTCAAAAACTCCAGCGAGGCACCGCCTCTCTGGAGTTTTTTTATTGTGCCCAGTAGGGTGACCGACTTGGGCGTTGACGCCTTCTGCGGGTTCGACAGAGAGAACCGCTAATTGAATCTTGAAAAGGGGAGGAGTCGCAAGTGTTTACAAGCTGACCGTCGTATAACCATCAGAGTGGAGAGAGCTTCAAATTTGTGAGGCTCTACCTTTCTCTCCTGCTTCTCACTCCATCCTTGATCGACAATCAGCGATCTCCTATCCATCAACTGCAACCCGCCACCGAAGCTGCATAATCCAGCCTCCAGTGACCGGTGTTGTGGGCGCTTCTCGTAGCGAAGAAGCATTAAAAATAGATTTACAATGGAAACTTCAAATCTCTCGAATTCTGGAGAAAATGGCACGCGAAACGTGAGTATGATCGTTCGCTTCTTTCACCCCCATATGACAGGAGTGGTTACCCAGTATCGACAACTGGGCGCATTGCTGAAGCAACGGGGCTGCCCTCTGACGGTTCATACCTCGGTATCTCCTCAAGCCCCGGATCTGAGGGATTCAGTAAATGAAATATCCATCAAGAGATACCGTGTGACAGGCTCTTCTGAAACGATGGGAACGATCGATCTGGATTTTAAGCTGCTCGGCATGGCCTCTCATTGCTGGAGCGAAGAGCAGGAATACCCCGATTCATTGATTGTATTTCAGGTAACTCGCGCAATGCTTCCAAAGCTCATTGAGTTAAGAAAGCGTGGCGTACAGATCCTATTGGCCTGCTCAATTTTCCCGGAATTTGACTGTGATCCTGGATGGTATGTGTGGTTGAGGTGGCGCATCGGAACATTTATGATTCTCAATAGGATCGATGGCATCATCGTATACTCATCTACATTTGTGAAATTGTATCGATCGGCAGGAGTCTTGAAGAACAAGTTGCATGTGTTGCCGTTCCCGGTGGATTGCGAGGTTTTTACTCCAATACATTCAGAGAAAAAAACCTTACTCAAAGAGGAGGTGCTAGGGCTGGCGGAAGAGGGGATTGTCGTCGTGTTTATGGGCAGTGTCATCGAGCGGAAGGGAGCTGATCTACTGCTGGAAGCTTGGCTGCTATTGGAAAAGCGCTTTCCTACTGCAAAGTTGGTTTTTGTTGGGCCTTATGGCGAAAGGGAAACAATGGTTGCGAATTCTACAAGAACCGAGCACTCGACTTTCCTCGACAGGTTTCAATTATTGTTGGGTAAATTGAGTAATCGCGATTCCGTGGTATTAACTGGCACGGTGGATAATCCCCAAGACTATTTACGCTCGGCCGACATCTTTGTGCTTCCCTCGCATTTGGAGGGCATGGGTGGTGTCATCCCAGAAGCAATGGCTTGTGAATTGCCGTGTGTCCTCACAAAGTTTGATGGTTTTCCGGATCACGAATTCGGTACCCATGGTGAGGAGTTCATTTTTTCTGATTTTTCCTCGGAATCTCTCGCAGATGCCATTTCTCAACTAGCCGTTTCCCCTGACGAAAGATCGAGGATTGGTAAGAACGCGAGGCGTAACGTTTTGAACCTATTCGAGCGGTCAAAAATTGCCGATGGCTTTGCTGATGTCTTTCAGAAAAAAGGATGAGTTAGGAATTCCCGAAGCGTTCATTGGGAATTCCTGAACACCAAATTCCAATTATTATGAATTAGGAGTTTCAGAAATGCTGCTAGGATTAGGATGTGGCTTGAATAAAGACATCATCATATTGCGGATCGTCACATTCAAACAATGGGCGGTATCCGTATGTGGCCAAAAAGTCATACAACTCCTTCTTGGACGATCCCATCTCAATGAGAAAAGATTCCGTGACTTCAACCACAATTTTCCTAACTCGTTTTTCACTGAGAAGGGTTTTAGCTCCCTGCAGAGCGGACATTTCGTATCCTTCAACATCAACTTTCAAAAGATCAATGGATTCTATTCCGTAAACTTGAACTATATCGTCAAGCGCGACTGTTTTGTATTTCCTTGATCTTGCTGGTTGTTCCTTATTTGACGATATCCTATTCATTCCGGTATGCCCTACAAAACAGTCTAAGTAGACATATTCAGGTGATTTCTCTCCAACTGGGCTGTTCAGGATCTCCCAATGGCATTCATGAGGATTGATCTGTCTTGTTTGGTTTAAGCGCACGAATTCGCGCGTTGATGGTTCAAAAGATAGGATGGTTCCCGTTTTGCCTACAACTTTCGCGGCGTAGGCGGAATAGTAGCCAATATTCGCCCCCACATCGACATAAACTCCTCCATGTGGGAGGTCATTTATCGACTCAACAAGTCTTGGATTCTTTTCCTTGTTCCAATCCATAAAAGATAAGTCTTGGGTAGAAGAGAAAAAAACCGGCAGTTTTACGGCCAGAGGCGTGGTTGCAATGGCTGGCCCCAAAAGACGATCCAAAAACCTCAGTAAACATCCCTTGCCCTTTATTGATGGCCATGAGGCGAGCGTTCTTCGTAGTCGGTTTAGTTTCATTTCGCTGTGTTTGACTGCTTATGCCCTGAAGTTCAAGGGCTACATTTTATCTTGAGAATATCTTGGAAGAAAATTTACAGCCAAGACATTTTTGTTGTTGTCGTTGAGCTTGTGCAAGAACTGGTGGGACTGCATTTTTGTCTAAGCACGCTTCATGAAATCTTGCCGGATGAGGCTCTTGGTAATGTCGGTTAGAACATTCTCCAATGTGCGTTAGCAACTATTGAAGTGACTTTTCGATTCGAGAACGTCGCTGATAAATTTGTGCCCAGCATAGCTCGAAAAGTTACATTAGGTGAGCGTTGAGTTGCCACCACGGAGCAGAGATGGGGTATTGAGAAGTAAGGCCAGTGAATTTTCTTCCTACCCCGTGCGTCTGAATGAAGCAGGTCTCTGGCCGGTTCATCCAATCCATCATCTATTGAGCCAACGGGATCGCAGAGCGAGGAATGGGAACTCGATTAATGCGTAGCCCACCAATGCTAGACCGAACGACAAGACAAAACATCCAATCATCATCAGGAAAAAGGAACCCAAGCCCGGGGAGCAATGGGCTGAAACCCATCCAGTCACGTGAGGCAAAACCTCGAAGTGTATAAGATAGACGCCAAATGACAATCTGGAGCCAATATGAAATCCCCTCCATCGAGCCAGAAACTTGGAATAGAGGGAATCGTCGGTGAGTGAGCAGAGAACACAGGCACCGAATATGATTCCGAGGCTAGAGAACGAAAACAGATCCTCGTTGACACTTCGGCATGCCATTCCTCCTATCAAAGCCGCCGCAAAGATTGACAAGTTTACCCAAGCTCTGCGTTTTTGAAACCAATGTGGTTTGGCGACAGCTGCCCAAGCCAGTGCAAGGCCGGCTACCAATCCGTCGCAGTGTGTGTGGATCGGTAAATAAATCAAATCAGCCGCGACGCCGGTGGTATTCCCGATCACCAGCCATCGAATACATGGGAGAGTCGCGAAGATACCCAAGATGACCCAACCGTGGAAGCGAAGGTCGATACGCTTGAGCAGTAGAATGAAAAGCAACGGCACGAGAATGTAGAATTGTTCTTCCGTCGAAAGAGACCAACCGCCACTCACCAATCCGTCGTTGTAATTGCTCAGGAACAGAAAATCCGGCCATAGTTTGTAGTCCACCGCCTTCTCGGGCCTAACGACAAAGATCAGCAGCAGCAAAAAGCAGTAGTAGAGTGGCCAGATACGAAACCCTCGGCGTGCAAAAAAACGCAGAAAATGAACGTTCCCTGTCCGCTCCAGCTCTTTCCAGAGTTGTTTCCCAATGAGAAAACCACTCAAGACAAAAAACAAATCCACTCCCGTCCATCCGTAGGTGAAGACTGGGATTTTATTGAACCAAGCGGCTGTATAGTGACGTAAATATTCTGAGTTGACATGACCGCACAACACTAACGAAATCGCGATAGTCCTCAGCAAATCAAGTGACCCGATGGTTTGCTTTGGGGGATGTAACAGTTCATTCAGACTCCGTGCGGCAGCCTGTAGATAAAATCTAGGAATATTCAAGCGATTGGGAGTGCATTGGGTGAATGGATTTCCGGTGGCGCGTTGAACTCTTGCCGGCGTGTCATCGAAACGAAAGGAGAGATGCCCATTCCGCATCTTTAGCGATTCTTCAGACCCACTAACCGAACAGAAGTTCTAGAGTCTTTGTATATGACTGTCCACTGCTAGGAAATTGCGTTTATCTGAAGGCTGCTAGAATAGCAGATTTGGGGTAGGTCTTGACCTGAGCTACGCCCTTCCAAGGCGAACCAGAGGGCGGGCAGGGGAGTTAGGGTTGAAGCTGAAATGGAAATGCTCCGAAGAACGCAGGGATAGGGCGGAGTAAGAAGGTTTCGGTGCTTCATTCATTTGTCGCAACCGTAATTTCCCGAACCACTTTGCCAAGATTTTTATTGTTGCTGTTGTTTTGGCCATTTTGCCGGGCGAGCTGTAATCGATAATCAAGGGGCGATCGTCATGAAGTGAGCGCTAACCACCTCCAACCAGCGCAACAACGTCCCTCCAAGGTCAAGAAAATCCAATACGGTTGCAGCACAAGGCGAGGATCTCTATCAAGTCATTTGTCGGGGACAAATTCACCGTTTTTGGGGGGCGTCGACGCGCTTCGAATCGCCGGGTTTCAGAGTATCTCCCGAAACGGAAAGAGTTTTCTAGAGGGGGGATATTCGTGTTCTGCGTGTTGCGGAAAGCCTCCTTTGTCAGAGGCGATCTCTTAAGTCTGAAAGGTCGATTATTGGGCGATTTCCTACGGCAGGAGCGTGCGTCGCCGATGCAATCCTTTCTGAAGGAGATTCTTGAGCTTCTGGAGATGTAGAAACCACAGCAAGCGGCTGCGAATGGGCTGTGGGACGAATATTTTGCCCATCAAGGCAATCTTCCAGAGTCCACTCGGGCGGTCTGTGGGCAAACTTTCGTCCGTTTTCTCGGGCTGCGCACTCTCGTTTCCTTGCCAGCGAACTTCATAGTCGGACTGCTGAACCGCGAGGGCGGCTGGAGTCTTTGACGAGACCCGTCTTGCTGCTACTAACAGGCAGGCTGGATACTTTGAGGAAATGCCGAGACGTTCGGAGCTTTTTAGGGCTTGCTGATCGCATACCCAGTATTCCTTTTGGAACTTGCTCAGCGCGAAGGCCATGAGCTTCAATTCAAATCCATGGCGCTCGCTTAAAGCGGTTCGGTAAACTTCGGGGCTGAGCTGGTAGAATCCGTGACCGCACCACATGTTCGAGGGAGCGATGGAGAGAAACCATCCTCCTTCCTTAACCATCTGCATCGCGTTTGCGAGAGCAGCAGGATAATCAAAGATGTGCTCTAGGGTTCCTCCGTCAAAAACTACGTCGTATGATAACTTCAGATGTTCCGGAATCGGTTCGTTGAGATTGTGGATCACATTAGCTCCTTCGTAGGGGGAGTTATCCATTGAATCGACGGTTTTCGCACCTAATCTTCCGATGAGTTCCTCACCTACCGATGCGTCGTCGACCCTTGCGATAAAATCGCCAAAGGAAACGCCCTCCGGTGCCAGGTTTTCCCATTCCTTCAGCTCCCATGTTGGAAGGAGGATGGATTGTCTGCCGAGGGTCAGAACCTTGTCCCAGTTGACAGTATCTTGGGTTCCTGCCCAGCGGAGAAGTTCATATGCGTCGCGATTGATTGCCATCTGGCGGGAGATTAGGAGGCTGGTCGCGGGCGGCAAGACACGAAACCACTTTTTTACCCTGTTCCTGCTCTCTGCAAAACTTCTTGGAGATGCCTTTTTCTGAAGAAGCTCTCCTAGCCACTTTTTTCGTAATATTGGCAGGGCTCCAGCTTGTCCGCAGTTATGAGTCAACTCACCACGGAAGAACGAAAAAACATATGTAGGTACACGATGTGCTGGTCCAAATCCTGTAGATTTCTATCGAAATCTAACGAAAATGTTGTGAACGATGCTGAGTTTCAGATACTCCGATTTTCAGCTTGCGTTTTTAGCATATTGTTGGTTTAAGTGCCGTGCGCTTGAGTGCATGGTCTCTTGCTCACAGCAATACCTTTCCAAAAAGTAAAATTTAAATTAAGATTTCAATGATACACAAGTTTCGTCGAAGATACGTTTCCCCGCTGCATATGATGAATATTGGTGTTGCTGCCGCATCGGCCATTGTGTTTGGAGCTGGGGCTTGCATAGCTCAATCAGAGCCGTCTGAAGATTTATCCCTCGATGGGGAGGTTTTGGATCTGCCTGATGATGTTCTATTTGAAAATGTCGACGGCGAAGCATACGCCGAATTGCCGGATATTCTTCCTTCTGAGAACGGTGGGTATTACCCTACGATTGATGAAACCATGCTTCTGGGTGGTGATTATCCCCGTAGTCCTATTGGAGGAGGCTTCGGTCCACAGAATAATCCCTCGGATGTTCTGATGCAGACAGCTCAGGGACCTTACCCCTATCCTTATCCCGGACAGGGTTCTCGTGCTCCTTGGGCGGAGTCACTTTCCCCTCTCAATCCGTACCTTGGATTTTTTGCCCCAAGACAGGGTGTGTCAGTTCGTGATGACGGTTGGCCGCTTGGTGCTTCTCTTGATCTAGATAGTTCGTTTCCGCTTCTCGTAAGGGACTTTTCACCAGAGAGGGCGATGTTGAAGGCTGGGCCAACTTATTTCGACCTCATGTTCGTGGGGATGACGGTGCTTCACTCTGATTATCAGGGGCGTCGTCAATTCGTAAATGAAGGCGAAGACGGCTGGCTGATGGGTATTGAGTTTGGATTGCGTGGTATGGTGCAGTTTACTGATCAGTTCTACCTCAGCCTTGCTGCAACTGTCGTTTATTTGCCGCTTGAAAATGATATTGGACTTCGTCTGGGATCAGGTGGTATACCGACGGTAATCGCGGATTTCAATTATCGCTTCGAGCGAGGAACTTGGGACTTTCTGGTTTACGACACGGTATACGGTAGCATAGGTGACGATCTTTTTGTTGGATTAGAGCATGGAGCACTCGATCAGGCTGGCCGCTATAGTTTTGGATTCAACGACAGGCATCGCGGTGGTAGTGGTTACTACAATGGTGACAACTCTTACCTAACTAATGCCATAGGCTTTGATGCGAGCACACCGCTCGGCGAAGATTGGAGGTTCTGGTTCTCCGCGGAACATAAGGATACTTGGCGGTCTTTCGACTTCGACGACCATTTTCAACGCAACTCAGTGTTCGCCCGTTTGGGGAACAACGGCAGCGACTGGTACTTTCAGCCTGGCTTTGAATACTATCTAGATCATACTGAGGACGACAATGAAAACACGATTCTCAAAAACCGTGTGTATGTCACTCTCAAAGGCCGCATTACTGAAAATCTGAGGATCGAAGCGCGTGGCGGATATCTCTGGCAGGATGGCCAAACTGTATACGATAATGGGTCACTCTATTCCGTGAGCCTCTTCCATGAACTCACACGTAACACTACGCAATATATCATCGCTGGTCGTGACTATTTCAACAACGACTTCACCGGACAATCCACAGTAGCCGAGTTTGTCCGCTACGGTATCAACCATCAGTTCAACAGGACACTCTACGGTGCGGCTTCTATACAGTATGCCGATCAAAAAACTGGCACGTCTTTTGTAGGTCAACGTACCACCGTGGCAAGCAGCCTTCGCTATAACCTATTCAATGGAGATAGAAGCTCGATACTTCTTCGTGGAGCATATGAGCACCGTAACGGCACGATCAATGGGGATCGCTGGCTGGGTCGCATTAGCTACACCCAAGCTTTCTTCTCCCGCACTACTGGTGAAATATTTTACCAGTATGAAGAGAATACCGCTCCTCCTAAATTCAACGAGCAAGTGTTCGGACTCACTCTCCGTCAGTATTTTTAATTGTCAGCACCTCCCATCTATTCAATAACTTAATCAATATTTCCCGCAGAAATAAATAAACCGTAAGATAATATCATGAAAACAAATATTACAGTTCCAGTCTCGCGAGCCACATTTTCATTGTGCGCCCTATTCACCCTGGCCGGCCCGGGAAACGTCCTCCTCGCTGGTGAAGAGGTCGGAGTAGACCAAGATCTCACGTCGCGCGGCGTGGAAACTCAGATGGATTTACCTTCCACATACCATAGATATTATGGTCAGAACGTAAATTACTATTTAACTGAAGAGAGAAAGGTTGCCAAAATCGACGTGGATGCAGATCTGAACTACGATGGTGTTGTTTCCAATGAAGATCCCGGTGATAATGGCTCTTTTGAAGCAACTCCTCCAGGCCTCGTAGTTGGTGTTGGTGAGCTTTCCAAGCTTGTTGTTCGTCTCAGTCCATACCGCATCGACTATCAGGGAAATGTGGTAGTAACGATTGAGGTCGCCGGCATCAACCGTTCCGTTGCATCAGGACGTTTTGAATCGTTTGAAGAGGAACTGGCTTCTGTTGGACGCATCCGCGTTTGGCAAGATGCCAAAAAAAGCAAACTTCTTCTTGATTCGGGTAATTCAAATAAAATGACTCACGAATTCATCATGGATGCTAGTAAATACCCTGCAAACCTTCCTGGCACAGTTCCACGTACTCTTTATGTGGAGGGAGTTAGCAGCTCCGGTGCATACGCTGGTGACGTCAGATTGCTGACAACGGTTTCCTACCGTGAGGAAGGAACCACAGCCGAGAGTTATCCGGAAAGCAGGAAGAAAGCGATCAAACAATTTCGTACCACCTTCGACCACATTTTGTTCACTGTCACACCGAGCCCGATGAAGAAAGACTTCATCAACAACAACTCAGATGGCACTTGGATTGCACCGTGATCCGGAAATCTAAATAGAATTCTTCTATTGGCGCGGAATTTTTTCCGCGCCTTATTTCTCTCAATACGCTTACATCATCACGTGTTAGAAAAGGTCTTTTCTCTATCCAGCTTGGCATTGTCCGCTGCAGTTGTTCTAATCGGAATCGGTTGTGCGCCCGCGACTTCGGATTCGGGGGATGCTCCGCCTGCATCCATGCCCGCTGCAGTCAACAGGATTGACAATGGTTCCATCTCTGTGGGCGACAAATTGGAACTGTTTGTGAAGGAAGACCCAGTCTTCAACGATACCTACCAAGTCCGCGAACGCGGAGATATCATCATCCCAGATATTGGACGCATCCAGTTGAAAGGGCTGAGTGTCGAAGCGGCGGAACGCAGGATAGAAGGCTACCTTGAGAAAGGACAGATCAAGGACGCGACGGTGATTCTTGACAGAATAAGAGATCAGGGTGCCGGGCCTAAGGTTGCAGGCGCGAGCCGTATGCTGGTATATATGACTGGTGCTGTCCGTAGAACGGGTCAACACATGTTGACCGTACCTGAAGGTAGGTCTCTTGGCGTTTATGAGGCAATTCTGATATCGGGTGGTCTCGGACAGTTTGCTGACGAACAGAAAACTCATGTTCTCCGCATGGACAGCAATCGTGTGCGTCATCGGATTCCTGTCAATCTCAAGCTGATCCGCCAGGGAAGTGCCCCCGATCCTGCAGTTGGGCAAGGTGATGTGATTGTAGTGCCAGAGAAGGTCTTCGGCTTCTAGTTCGTTACTTTCCGTCACTCTTCCCCACGTGTGACACTCAAGCCGTTTACAGTTTTTCTGAATCCTACCTTTTGTCACTTTTTGCCAAACTGTTTCGCGGCGCATCAGTAAATGTCCTAGAGCATGGTCTGAAGGTGTTGGTGATGTTCGTCACCACACCCCTGATGATCCGCTTCCTGGGTAAGGAGGATTATGGTACGTGGCTTCTGGCGATTGCCATCATTGCCTACTTCCGCTTGCTTGACCTTGGCCTATCCTTTGCTGGATCACGTTTTCTGGGAAACGCAATTGGCTCCGATAACCGGGATGAGTATAGATCACTTGTTTGCGGACTCTTTCGTCTATTCACAAGGGTTGGGCTGGCTACGTTGGTATTGACCATTTTGGCGGTTTGGGCGTTGCCACTATTCATCAAGGATCACGAGATGGCTGCCACCGTCAGGATTCTGGTGGCGGGTTTTGGTTTGGCGACAGCGCTCCGGTTTTTTACGCGGATATTCGAAGTGATTCTCAAAAGTCACGTCCGTTATGACCTGATTGGGGTATCTTCCATCCTGAAGACGATTCTTCAGGGTGGACTGGTGATCGGGTTGCTAGTTTCAGGGCACGGCCTAATCACGTTGTTGATTGCGCATATTCTAATCGACGTTTTCGACCAATTACTGCTGGTGTTTTTTGCAAGGCGCGTTGAGACCAATCTTCGTCTCAAAGGGCCGCGTGACGGTGAGGAGAGAACCGGGGAACTGCTTCGTTTCAGCGCCACTGCGATGGTAACGAGCGCTGGGCACAGTCTTCGGCAGGGGATAGATCCGCTCATCATCACGCATGTTTCTGGTGTAGCGGCTCTTCCTCCCTATAGTGTGGGAGTTCGATTCCTCAATGTGTTCACTGATGTGATTAACGCCATTTTTGGTGGCAATTTCATTGCGGCGTTCAGTCAAATTCACGGGCGCGGGGATACGGTAGCATTGAAAGAACGGTTTCTTCAGACAATCCGATTCAGCACTGTGGTGGCAACGATGGGTGGATGCGGACTCATGATGTTTGGTCCGGCATTTATCGCTCGTTGGGTTGGTCCCGATTTTATCGTTTCCGGGAAAGTTCTCTGGATACTGACCCCCGTGACTACCCTTTCACTTTGTCAATATCCGGTATGGAGCCTTTTCTACAGCCAGAACAAACAGCACTGGCTGGCAATTTTTACCATGATTGCCGGAATTTTTAATCTAACCCTAAGTTTGTATCTGGCTTCACGTATCGGTTGGATAGGGGTGGTGTGGGCTACTTGTATAGAAATGGCTCTCGCCTTCGGGCTGGGCACGCCTTTGCTGGTGACCCGCGTATGTGCGATTCCCCTAGGACGGTATTTTCGACAGATTTTCGTCCCTGGGCTGAAAATTACTTTGGCATCAGCTGCATACTGGATGGCGGTGCGGGCGCTCATCCTGCCTGCCTACGACCGCCTGTTCTTACTCGGATCTGGGTATGTCGCTATCATTTTAATAGTGTTATGGTTCCTTGTATTCACTAGGTTCGAGCGCAGTCAGATGTGGAATTTTGTGAAATCGGTGCGTAGGAAGTCAACGAATTCTACGTTGTGATAAAATAGCCCTCAGTGGAGGGCGCGCCAACCGCCGCTGAAAATCCGCCGCAGCCTGAAATCGGTCAGCCGGCCGCGGGTCCTCCGCTTTAGATAGAGATTCCTCGCTGTGAAAACTTATCGAATTAGGGATCTTATTCGATGAGCCATACGGCGATGACGCGTTTAGTATCCATAACTTAGTGGATAAGCAGAGGAAGTCGTATTAGAAGGAAACGCATATTGGCTCCACGTAGAGCCGCCGATTACCTCAATACAGTAACCATAACACGTGGGCATTCCGCTGGCTGTAGATTCAAAAAGTTTGGAATCCAGCCGTCCCAGATATGATCACCGGATTCGTTGAAATTATATTGGTAGGCGGATAATCTAGAAAAGTCCTTCCAGACAGATTCCGCGAGATCACTCCTGTTCATCATGGTATCAGGCGATAGGTTCTCAGGGCGATAGTTCCCAGCGCCCGTTTAGAACGAAAATTCCGCGGTTGGCAGTACGCGCGAGCAGATCGGAATCACCGGTGGAAACCGTGAGCTCCGAGGCGTGGCGTTTCTCGTCCAAACGCCCGATTCCAGAGTTGAGCATTGCCCCTATGCTATAGTGCCCAGGCATGGCATTGAAATCGGCAACGATGAGATCGATCGATCCTTGCCCTCCGAAATACCCAGTTTCGAGCGCACCTCGCGAAGATGTCTGAGTTATCATGATTCCGGCTTCGTTTTCGAATTTCACGGTGAAGAGCGGAGTTTTAACTGGCTTTGCGAAGTAATAATGGATTCGCACCCGGAACGTATTGCCCGGCTGGATTTCGTTAATTCGGAGTCCGTCAATGGTAAGTACTTCCACCCGCATGATGGATGCTCTTCGCGTTTGTTTGTCCGATGAATCCTCTTCTTTCATTGGCCGCAGAGGATGGGGGCGGTCGATGGTGAGGCGATAGTGCTCACCTACAGCCTCCGATGCGCGGATCTCTCTAACGAGTTTACCCTGCTTCAAAACCAGAGCCCTGTCACACAGTCGGTCGATCTGGTAAGGGTTATGGGAAACGACGATGAATGCGGTGCCGCGATCACGAAGCTCATGAATACGCTCAAGGCAGCGTGACTGGAAAGCTGCATCACCAACTGCTAGAACTTCGTCGATTAGGAGTAAATCCGGCTCAAGGTGCGAGGCGATTGCGAAACCGAGTCTGGCGATCATTCCAGAACTGTAGGTAAAGGAGGGGGCGTCAATGGCATCGCCGATATCAGCGAATTCGAGTATTCTTGCCTCCTTAGAACTGATCTCACGACCAGTGTATCCAAGAATGGAGCCTGCAACAAAAACGTTCTGGCGCCCAGTCAACAGGGGATGGAATCCGGGGCCATGAACGAATAACGCACCGAGTCGACCCCTGACTGTAATAGATCCATGGTCTGGTTTGATGATTCCTGCGATCAGTTTCAGTAAAGTGGTTTTTCCAGCGCCGTTGTGACCGATAATACCCAGAGACTCGCCTTTCTGGAGGCTGAACGAAATATCCTGTAAAGCCCAGAATTCGCCGGAGCGAAGGGATGGTGTGGCTGTATTTCTCCAAAATGCAAACTCGTTTGCTAGGTCGAACATTGCGTATGTCATCCCCCTCCGGACTCCTCGGCAGTACCGTTTGGTCGCATGCTTCACTTCGAGGATAGGGTGTTCGCTGCTCATAGGGTAAAGGAGAAACAGGCTCAGGCAGGGATCCTAGCGACCATATGAGGCAAGGTAAGCCTGTAGAGGATCCACGAAATAACGGTTAATGCACCACATGCAGAAGTTGCGGCAAGCACCTGCCAGAAATCTGCGGATGCTGTATTCAGGACGCAGGATCTTGCCCATTCCAAAACCGGACTCACTGGGTTCCATGCGAGGATCCCGCCCATCCAACCGGTCGTGGGCTCTGCCACGACTACCCCGGAAACTAACATCCAGAGAGGCAGTAATAGGGTGAGTCCCCTTTCTAAGTCTGCGACTATGGCGGCAAACGGCGCTAGCAGGATACCGAAGCTGAACCCCACGAGAACCAGTGCGCCCACTGCGATTGGAAGGAGCGCGATTTCCACTCCGGGGGGGATACGGAAGATGCACAGCACAACAGTAATAATCAGGATTCGGATAGCAGCCTGAATTAGGCTGTCAAAGAGCGCAGCGAGCAACAAGGCCTCTCCTGCAACTCGAAGTTTGGGAAGTAATGAGAGGCACTGGCGTAGGCAGCGCAACGGTGCCAGCAACCCGTCAGCGAAACATTGCCATAACAACAGACCGCAGAGCGCAAAAGCGGCGTAATCCTTGCCGGACGATGGTGCAGAGAAGACTCCTTCGGAGCGCAACGCGATGAATACCCCAGCGCTGAAAAGAGGAGGGATGATCATCCAGAGGTAGCCGAGAAAAGAGCTCCGGTAGAGAGCTTCGATGTTTCGTCGGGCGAGCCGCCATCCCAAGCCGCGACTTAACCAAAGATCCTTTATCATGTCGTGCATCAACCGCACGGGTCTTCCCAGTGCTGGTAGGGAAGTATACTTTCGGATCATCATACGGCTATTGCGTCCGTTCGCATTTGAAAATTAGTTTTCCGAAAGTGGAAAATCAATTGGCCGGAAGTGGATGGAATTCCTAGAATTTCGTTCGTCGGCATTAATTTTTTCAGATAACTTCATGGCGTCCACGCAGTCAATTTGTAAGGCGTTCTGCGCAAGTCTCCAATATATTTATGGGACTTAGCTAAGGTAATTGGGTTTTATCACCAAATAAACTGTATCCGAAGGAAGTCGCTGTGTCGCAGGCCTGTTTTGAAATTTCACTCCGTTCCAATGGTGTCCAGTCTCGGCGTGCTATCGGAATCCGGGACTTGTTGGGCTTACCTCGAACCATTCTCTCAAAAGTTCTTCTGGATATTTCGCTTTCGAAACCGAGAAATCGTCCCAGATCCAAATAGGTTTCAAAATCTAGGTATTCTAGTTTTTGAACTCTTGTTGTATCCGGGGGAAGCTGATCAAATTTCTCGACCACTGAACGATTTACGGTCGCCCAGAACCAGGCGAGCTTCCCAGCACGGGTGAGTTGGTTCCATTCTTCGAACTCCTCACCCTGCGGAATCGGCCGACCGAGAAAATGGTGGAAGTGTTCGCATTCCTGATATCCCGGAACCAGAGATCGATCCCGATATGAAACGGGTCGATCATACCATCCCTTGGCAAGGTAGGAACGGATCACGTCTTCAGGATTTCGCACAAGAAGAACGAAGCGTGCGCCGAATCGTTCGTGGAGTTCCCGGATAGAGAAGGATAGATATGCACTTGCCTCGGCAGAAAATTGATTGGACTGCAAGTCGATCGCGATCTCTCTTGCTTTGCTCTCATGAAACCCTTCGTCATCTATAGGTAGGCCGTGCCATTTCGCAAAGCGGTGGAAGGTTTCAAGCAGGGGATTTCTCTCGTGGGATGCCGCTACCTTTTTTTCTCTGTCGAGCAGGCGGTAAAGAAAGGTTGTTCCGCAGCGACCGGTACCCACAGTGAAGGAAATCCTACCATCGGTCCATTCGGGTAGGAACTCAGAGATCATTGGCTTCATCTTGTGACAGCGTGTTGAGTAGGTGTAATGGATCTGCTGTAAGGAATCGTTTCCCTTGTGTTAGTTTCCCTTGTGTTATCCCGGCTTACTTCAAAGAATGCCATCCAAATTCTCATGTGCGCCATCGTCGGATATCTTAGCTCCCGCTTACCTATTGATCGAGAAACATTTTTCCGCATGCGTGACTCCATGGCACACCGCGGCCCCGATGGTGCGGACTCCGAGTTCAGGCTCGGTGATCGTGTTGCTCTCGGGCATAGAAGACTGGCAATCGTAGATCTGTCTGATCGGGCGAAGCAACCTATGGCGAACGAAGACGGAACTGTGTGGCTGGTCTTTAATGGGGAGATCTATAATTTTAAGGAATTGCGGACGGAGTTGGAGAATCTAGGGCACAGGTTTCGTTCTGATTCGGATTCCGAGGTAATTGTCCATGGTTATGAAGCCTGGGGCAGGGGCGTTCTCGAACGTCTCGAGGGAATGTTCGCGTTTGCGATCTGGGATGAACGCAGGGATACACTGCTGCTCGCACGTGATCGTTTTGGAATCAAGCCACTTCACTATTATGTTGATCGGGAGAAATTGGTCTTTTCTTCCGAACTGAAAGGAATCGTGACGAACACCGATATTCCCAGAGAGATCGACTGGGAGTCCGCTTCCGATTTTTTTGTCTGCCGGTTCATCCCCTCGCCACGTTCCATTTGGAAAGACATCCAGAAACTCGCACCGGCACACTTTATTGAATATCAGCGTGAGAGCGGAAATATCGAGTGCCATTGTTATTGGAAGCCTGAGCTTTCAAATGACATTTGCTCGACGGAGGAAGCAACCGAGCGCAGTCGTGACCTTCTCTTTGCATCCGTCCGTAATCAGCTTCAAGGCGATGTCTCTATGGGTGTCCTTCTGAGTGGTGGATTGGATTCAACCTCGTTGATGATGATGATGGCGGAATTGAACGAGCCGCTCCGCAGTTTTACTCTCGGCTTTTCTGGCTCGAATCGCTCGGAACATCATCTTGCACGTGAGGTCGCACGGTCGTTTGGAGCGGAACATCACGAAATGTTGATTCATGATGAATTGAATGAGCTTGGATCTCGGCTGTCGTATTCTTTTGATGAGCCCTTGGGAGGTTCGTCCCTTTTGCCCACCTTCCTCATATCCGAGTTCGCCAGCAAATCGCTCAAGGTTGTATTGGCGGGGGATGGAGGCGATGAAGCCTTTGCTGGATACACGTGGCATGGCGATCTTTACGACCGAATGCATCCCAGTTCCTGGAAACAGCATCTGAAAGGCTTTGGAAAGCGCAATCCCGGTGCCGATCTTGCGCGTGACTATCATGAATTAACATCGTGGACCGGCTGGACCCGACGTGATCTATCAAAAGTACTAGATCCCGGTCTGATGGCTTCCGTTTCCGAGCGTGAAGATGAATGGATTTACCGGAAGTCGCTGCCTGATAGGGGGTGTTCACCAATCAAGACGTTTCAGACTCTCGACTACCGGACATTGTTGCCAGAGGTTTTTCTAACAAAAATCGACCGGGCAAGCATGGCTCATTCACTTGAAGTTCGTGTTCCATTTCTCGATCACCATCTGGTGGAATTTATGATGAGTCTGGACGAATCCGTTTACTTCAACCGAGATTGCAAAAAGCAAATCCTTTACAAAAACCTCGAAAATCGGGTTCCTTCAACTGTTCTACATCATCCGAAGCAGGGATTCAGCGTGCCGAGGACACATTCCATTCCATTGAGCAGTCTCGAGCGTTGTCTGACACACGGACGATTGCTTAGTGACGGCATTCTACAATCTGGGGCACTTCGAAATCTAGTGTCGCAAGAATCGTACAGCCGCCTCTGGGCGTTGTGCCTGTTCGAATGGTGGTATCAGCGTTGGGTGACAAGTGAGAACTGAATGAACAACAATTTCATTAATGTTTTGGGAGGCTCGTGTGATCCTCCGCCCAGATCACAAGGCGCCTTCCAAAGTTGCGTAGCTTGACACCGATAAGCCAAGGAATCACGCGTCTCCAGCCTAATGCCTCTCGAATTTCCCCGAGCTTTGTAAGTGGCGAGTCGTCTTCCGAATAGCCCAACCGCCGACGTAGTAGACCTGTCGCCGGTAACGGACGAAAGGTTGCTATCTCGCGAGAAATGTATGACTCATCCAGCCCGGATACCGGAATTTCCTTTTTCTCGACCAACCCGAGGCACTTAAGTATGGGTGAGATTTCTGTAGGAAGCAGACGAATGTCAATTGGTAGGTCATGTGGAAAGGCCATACCTGCTCGGTACCCTATCATGGCAATTTTGAAATCGGGGTCGCTTTCTGCCAGTGCTTCCCAGTGCGGAAGGAGAAGCCGAATGTATTCGGCATTCTTCCGGGCGTGGATAAACGACTTTCGGTAAATATCGCGAAAATACTGTTCGTGGTCATGCAGACCTCCGACTTCCCGGCTGAACTCAGCGGAACCATAGCCTAACTTTTTCATCAGTTGAACTAGATTGCTCTCGGGGCGTATGGAGTCGGTGATATTATCTGTGATTTCCTCCATCATCCGTTCGATCGCCGAAGTACGGTAAATTCGGACTCCGGCGGGTCGTATATTTCCGAAAAGCTTGTCAATTACGAGACCCTGGCAGTGGAAAATATCGCTAGGCAAAGTTTCCGCGAATTCAATCAGCGAACGGAGTCCTGCAGTGTGAGGGAGAATGTCACCGTCGATCGTGAGAGTCCACTTATGTGGTGTCGAACGTGCCCAGTTAAAAGACTCGTGTAGGGCTTTGCCGAAGGGAGCCTGTTGTGTCTCATGAAATTGGGTTCCAGAATCAACTACAAGTGACGAAAGCAGTTCCTTGCATAACGGTGCGGTTCGCTCTCCAGCACTACGTAAAACAATACTTACATCTGAGAACCTCGTAAAACCTTCGCTCATTTCTTTCGTGATGATCTATTCCCGGGAGAGTGTCTTTTAAATCGTCCCCCCTGCTTCGGAGGGAACTGCTTCATGAGACCTTTTTTGAGCAAGTAGCTGTGACCTGCTGCCGAGCATCTTTTAGTTTATCCTCAAATTCTGCCAACTTGTTACCACGAAGGAGCGAGGCACCACCTGTAAGAACGATTTTGACGGTGTCTAGAATCACAAAAAGATCCGTGATCAACCCCATGTTCTTGAGGTAATAGAGATCGAATTCCAACTTGCGCCTGGCATCCTCTACGGTTGCTCCATAGGGGTAACAGACCTGCGCCCACCCTGTAAGCCCCGGAAGGATCAGCAATCGTTCGGAAAAATACGGAATCTCGTCTGAGAGTTGTTTTATGAATTCCTGGCGCTCTGGCCTCGGGCCGACAAATGACATATCGCCACGTAGAATATTCCAAAGTTGTGGGATTTCATCGATCCTGAACTTGCGCAGGAAGCGCCCGACAGTGGTCACACGCGGATCGTTCGCAGTAGACCATTGCGCTCCGCTGGCTTCAGCGTTCAAGCCCATGCTTCTAAGCTTGAGTACTTCAAATTTTTTGCCGAACCGCCCTAAACGCTCTTGGCGGAACAGAATCGGCCCTGCTCCACCCCACATTTTGACGAGTACTACACCAAGAA
Organism: Luteolibacter sp.; assembly: GCA_051252155.1. Lineage (GTDB taxonomy): Bacteria > Verrucomicrobiota > Verrucomicrobiia > Verrucomicrobiales > Akkermansiaceae > Luteolibacter. The sequence goes on from JBPOGB010000001.1 coordinate 518,289, forward strand.
GTAAAAAGGGAAGCAACGGTAACCCGATGGCGATAGATGCAGTGATATCGATCAGGCGTTTTACTTTCGCGATATAAATGTGTCCGGGCTGACCGCAGGCATGCAGAAGCCATTCGTCATCAATCATATCCAGCGGAATAGCTTGGTAGGTTTCTTCACAAGCCTGGGATGTGGCGGAAATCGCCACTCCGGAATAGCGAAGCCGTCTAAGCAATTGGGTGACTTCGGGTTGCCTGAGGCTATCCATTGTACAATAGACCCGGTCGATTTCTCCTTCATCCACACTGTTCTGGATTTCGTCCAGATGTCCCAACCTTTCGATGTCCGTCTTTAGCTGATATTTTCTACTGACGTAACAGCCGAGCAATAGGCAATTTCTTAGCTCCATCGAGCGGAGCAGTAAGGCCTCCGTCTCATCTTCCTCGCTCGATACCAACACGACGGCTCGCTCCTTAAAACTGAAGTTGGATTTGTGGATCAGCATGTGGTGGATCCAGACCATAATGGAGGCTGGAACAACACTCAGCAACAGGACGCCGCGTCCGACTTTCAGCGAGAAATTGATAGAGCCAAGAGCGAGCAGAACGACACCGGCTGCAATCAGGCAACAGGTTATTAGGATGATTCTTCGGCGCAAACGTAACTTCAGTCCACCTGCGGAATAGAGTCCGCAGATGTAAGCAGCAGCTACTAATCCAAGGGAACTGATAAGAAGTCCCGGAGCGTAGTTGGATAGCGCCTCGTTAAACCTTACTGTATTTCCGAAGAATCGGATAACAGTTCCGGTAAGGAAGGCCACGATCCAAATTGACATATCGATGCCAATCCGCCATAGGACGGAGAATCGGTCGTAACCTTGGTGTGTGGATAGTCTCATGGCTGGTGGGCTTGAGGTCTATGGTGTCAGAGCCATTGTTTTTGCCGGACGGATTGGTTCTTCCTCGGGCTCGACCTCACTGTAATAGGGGTCGGAATAATAATAATAGTTATAGTAGTTGCCGAGCTTCGAAAGGTCGACGGCATTGAGGACGAATCCGAAGAAGTGTGCGCCGGTTTTTCTCAAGAGATTAACTGAATCCAGCACATCCTTGCGTCCTGTTGTTTCTGCACGTACTACAAGCACCGTACCATCAACGATCTCTTGAAGAGAACTTGTTTCACTGAGTCCCAGAGCGGGCGGGGCATCGACCACGATTCTGTCATAGGTTTTCCGGAAATGTTCGAGCAAATCATGGAATACCTTCTGAGAGAGCAAATCGGTGGTTCCAGGAATCACTGATCCACGTGGGATAACATCGAAGCCGTCTGGTCCGGAGCTCTGAGTCGCCTCTCCTACCGTGCATTCTCCCAGAAGCAGACGGGTCATGCCGGGATTTCTATCAATGCCCACCACTCCGTGAATCCGACCGCGGCGTAAGTCGCAATCAAGCAGAAGGGTTTTTTCGCCCATGGCGTGGAACGCCCAAGCGAGGTTGGTTGCCTGGGTAGTCTTGCCTTCCTGGGGGCGGGCGCTGGTAACCAGCACGACCTGTGACTTGTTGCGGCGGTTGGGATGCATGATGATGTTCGCGCGAATTACTCGAAAACATTCCAGAAGGTAATTAGGAACCGACGCACCTTGTGCCGGAGAGCGTGAGACATCTTCAAGCATGGTCTTCGGAGACAATGGCACGATGCCGATCCCGTTGAGACCGGTGACCTGCTCCAACTGGGGAACAGTGCTGGCGGAAGTGTCGAGCATGTTGATCGCGGTGGGTGCTCCCAGTGCGCCCGCTAGGCCAAGCACGATTCCGATGAGTGCGATTTTGAATTTGTTAGGGGAAACCGGAACTTCGTCGCGCACCTGGATGAGCCCCATGTATCGGAGTTCGACCCAATCGAAATCCTCGGCAAAAGTGATTGTAGACAGCTTTGCTGCCAATCGCTCCCTTGCCTTGTCCCACATTGCCTGTTTGGCGGCGATGGTGGAATAGGCATGGCTGGTTCTTCCTACCTCCTCGGTGATTGCATGGTATTCGGGTAGTCTGGCCTCTAGGTTTTTCTCCTTTTCCTCAAGACTTGCGTAGTTGAGGTCGAACTTCTGCCGCAGCAGCTTGAATTCGGTTACCAAAGCGCGCTCGGCGGCTTCTAGCTTGGATTCAAGATCCTTCATGACCCTGTGTTCGGGTAAATAGACACCGGAGTTCTGCTCGATCTGATTAAGCAGGATTCGGCGTTCCTTTTCCAACACGCGCCACGGTTCGATAGAATCCACGTCGGAGGGACTGACGATCTGGGCAACTTTCTTTGTGGATCTTACCGGTGAACCAGCTCCCGTATTTGCAACTACGTCGCCGACGTTTACGTCTGTATCTTCTTCAAATGAACCGAGCAGGGACAGTATTGAGATCATATTGCCGATATTCCCTCCGGGATCGGAGTTCGCAGTAGGCGCTCCGGGAGTAAGGGACTCGCTTTCCAGCTTGGTGAGCAGCACCCGGACATCCTTCATCCGAGCCAGGCGTTCGCGCGTCTGAATCAGTTGCTTTGGGATTTCCAGCAAACTTTGTTGCTCAAGTGTCACCTCGGTAAGGTTCTGATCCCGCTCCACGGCGGAGAGCGACGCCATGGTCTGCGAGATTTCTTCCTCCAGTCGCTCGACCTGCTCAGCATACCTGATAAGAGCCTCGTCGCGGTAACTCTCATAATTTTCCTGTTGAATGTCCTCATAGGCGGAGACCATTTCTTTTGCGAAAGTTCGTACGACGTTGGGATCGTATGCAAGAACCGTCAGTTCCACGTTCCGGCTGTCGGTTGGCACGACAGTTATACCCGGGAGTACGTCACGAAGGTCGTCGCTAGTGCCGTCCTTACCTACCAGCCCCATGCGCTTCGCTGCTGCGAGTTGGACGCGGGTTGAGCGGAAGCTATCAAGGAATGCTCGGTGGAAAGAAGATGTCTGATAGGTTTCCGGAATGTCCCGATCAACCATTGGCGCACCGAATCCCTGTACGCTTACCAATGCCGTCGACTGGTAGGTCGGGGTCGAAAATAAATAGACTACAATTCCGGCAAGTATTCCGAAAGCCATCATTAGCAGCATGAGCTTGATGTGCTTTACATAGGATATTGCTTGGGAGAGGAGTTTGAGTGGATCAAACTTCGGCTTATCGGAAGGATTGTTCATGCGGGTAGTGAATCAGGCTTTCGTCTTAGGTTTGCCGGAGGGAGTGACTGGGGTCATGTGTCGATCTATACGACGCGATTGGAACAGTGGAGCCAGTATCTGCCAGTTGGCTGTGAATAAACAGAGAATGGCGTAGGCCGCTAGTCCGAGAATGGGTAACGCGAGGATTACGAGAACCCATGCAAATTTCGCCACAGTATGCATGGACTGGTTACGCACGCTCATAAACGCCGAGATAAGAAGTAAAAGCCAAACTGCTCCCAGACCCCAGTAAATCATGGGATGCAGGTTCAGGATTTCTAAGCGGAAAAAATTGATGACAACTGCTCTCATGCTTGAATAACGTCGAAGAAGATGTTGTCGGTGACGCATGTGCTGTCAAGGTTCAAGTCCGCCAACATTGGAATCCGATTTTAAGATAACACGATTTTAAGATAACATGTTTCCCTCCCGTTTCACCTGCCAGCGTAATATCGAACGATGACGCCTCCGATTTCCCGCACCACATCCATAAAGAATGGAAAAACTCGTAAAATTCGTATCCTGCAGTTAGTAACTTCACTGGAACCTGGGGGACTGGAAAACGGAGTGGTCAATCTGACCAACGGCTTAGATCCGGATTGCTTCGACACGACTATCGTGTGTCTGGAGCGGGTGGGTGATTTCGCCGAAAGACTGCGGGATGGGATACGGGTGATCTGCTTGGAAAAGCCGCAAGGTTTTCGTTTTCCTGCAGTCCGTAAGCTGGCTGAAATTATTCGTCGCGAACAGGCGGATATTGTTCATACCCACAATTTTAGTCCTCTCATTTATGGATGTTTAGCAAATGTTCTAACAGGATGTAGGACTGCGATTCTACAGGGTGAGCACGGGCAATTGCGCAGTGAGGAAATGACGTCCAAGCGGAGGTTGTTGCGCCATGCCGGATACCGCGTATGTCGCGCGATTCACACGGTTTCTGCGGGTCTCAAGTCTGACTTGGTCGGGCAGGGGTTTTCAGGAGACAAGATGAAAGTTATCTTGAACGGGGTGGACTGTGGGCGTTTTACCCCTGCTACGGACAAGCAGAGAGCTAGTCTCCGGGAGTCTTGGAAGCTTGGCGAGGATTCAGCTGTTATAGGTATTGTCGGTCGTTTTGTGGCGCTCAAAGGACACGCGAGACTGATCGAGGCATTTGAGCGACTCGCATCTGAACATCCGCATCTGCGTCTACTTATCGTCGGGGATCATGGATCCGAGAGGGAGAGTATCCTCCGGCAGATCGAGGAGAGCCCCGTTTCCAACAAGATCGTTTGGAGCGGATATCAGCAGGATCCCGTGAATTTCTATCGGATGATGGATCTACTGGTTGTCCCCTCTGAAAGCGAAGGGCTTTCCAATGTCATGCTGGAGGCGATGGCTTGCGGAGTTCCCTGTCTGGCGCATCCCGCCTGTGGTGCCAATGAGGTAATTGTTGACGGGGAGAACGGTATGCTGCGGGAAATGTCTACGCCGGACGCGTTATTCACTGCGATTGGCGGGATCGCGTTCGATGTTTCGCGATTAGACGCTCTTGCAACGGGTGCCCGTCAGACCGCTAAACAGCGATTCTCGCTAGCTGCCATGGTTGCAGGTTACGGCGAACTCTATAGAGAAATGTGCGCTGACTCTTGAATCCGGAACGGATCTAGAGATTCACGATGATGTAATCCCAAAGCCAGAAAGTCAGCCAAGTAAGGCCGATACACGCACCCAGATCGAGAAGTCCGAACTTGTTCCAGAGGGGTTTCGGAGGCTTTTCCTCGTCGTCATCACTAGTGGTGAACGCTGGTGCGGACTCCGTATCTTCTCTTTGCAATTCGGGTTCGGAGCTGCCTTCAATTGCCCGAGAATCGAGCGACTCGTCTTCCGGGAACAAGGGGGGTGAGGGAGGAATGATTTCCAGTTCCCGAGCCTTGGCCATACGGTGGAGCGCCGCAGCAGCCGCCAATAGTAGGAAATACTCGGTGTGATACTGTCGGTTGATCATCCATCCCGAGATGATAGTAGCTAGCAGTAGGATCCATAGTATCCGTCTGCATCTGTCCTCCATGTCGTTTTGGGGTCGGAATTTTAGCAATGTGTGAAGCACGCACCATAAACCTGCGAGATAGAGAAATAACCCATACTGTCCTAGATCCGCGCCGACCTGCACATAGCTGGAATGAGTGGCTTTCGGGAGATCGTAGACCATGTAGCCGTAGTTTTCCCTCCAGTCGATGAGTGCGACAAACTCCTTCCAACCCACGCCAGTAGGATGTGTTTTACTCACACCCCGCGCCATCTCCCAAGCAAGTAGGCGCCCCTGCACGCCCTCATCCGCCCTTAGATCACTCATTTGAGACATCCGGGGCAGGTAATTGAGCGCGCTCACTCCAATCGTCACTGCCGTTACGATCACGCCCACCTGGACGATTTTTTTACGACCCACGACAAAAATGCTTGCTGTCAAAATTCCTCCAACCAGGAAGGATCCTTTGGAGCCTGTCTGAAAAGCACACCAATAGGCGATGCCAGCGAAAACCGGGAACAGTATGTATTTCCCCACCGCAGTCCCCCGCCAGAAAAACAGAAGGTAACTGGCGGGTATTACAATAACAACTGAGTGCCCTAGAGAATTGGGGTTGTCGTGCAGCCAGGTACCGAGAGCAAGACGCCCGAATTCCTTCAGATACTCCTTGCCTCCGGTTGGATCAATCCCGAGTGGAACTAGAACTCCCAGAAGAGCGATGGCGGCGAGGGCAAAGGTCCACCATTTTAGATAGGAAAGCAGCCGTGGCCAAGTGTTGACCGATTGCAAGGTGAGGGCGTAAAAGGCAACTAAGGGAAGGAATCCGGTCAGTGCAGCCTTCGAATCCGTGGCGGTCCATACTACGTAGCACATGTAGGTAAGGATGAGCCAATCATGCGGAGTCTTCAGTATTCCGGGAAGCGGAGAATTCCGCGAGCGAGCAATAAATAGAACCGCAAGCCAGCCTACGATAAGGGGCTTGATGAGATTTAGCCCAATAAGCCCTGTAACCCAGTCCTGAGGACGCAGGTAGTAAAAGAGCAGAAAGAATACGGCGAAGAAGAATTCCATCAGGACGTCGGGTGAGATTTCTAGGCGGGCAGCGAGATTTTGGAAAGCAAAACGTGTTCGGGTGTTCAGCCGGCAGTAATGGCGGATTCGATAACATTACCGTAGCGCCGCGCCGCGCCTTTCCAGCTCCAATCGGTATCCCCGGCAACTTCCTCCACGGTTTGGGATCCATTCGTGCCTTTGAGGGCTGTTTCCAAGGCGTCTACATATCCCGAGAGGTCAGCGGTTGGCACCAGCAGTCCGCGCCCAGGATGATTCACCAACTCGGCAATTCCGCCCACGTCAGTACTAACAACTTTCAAGTTACAGGCCATAGCTTCGAGGATGACGTTTGGGAATCCTTCGTTGTGACTGCTGAGGCAGAGTAGATCAGATGCATTCATCAGACGTGCAACAGAGTCCGGTGTTTCACGGGAACGGAGATCGAAACTGCCCGCGCAATCCGTGCCGGCAATGGCACTCTCCATGGCGGGTCGCATCGGGCCGTCTCCAACTAGGATTAGCTTGGTAGGGGGGGAGCCAATGTTACTGCGCCGTCGATTAAGTTCAGCATGTGCCTGGATCAGGAATAGCGGGTTTTTCACCGGCAGGTAGTTGCCCACAAATAGAAGTATTGGCTGTTCTGCTGCTAACTGAAGTTCCCGGCGGACGGAATCGCGGTTGCGGTGCTGAAAGATTTCGGTATCCACTCCATTGTAGATCACCTTGAGCTTGTCTTGATCCGCTCCCGCTCCCTGCAACCTGTCGGCGAGGTTCCCGCTTCTGCAGATTACGGCCGAGCTCTCCCGGATTGCGGAAATGATTTTTTTTCGTCTCACCGGAATTTTTAAGTAACCATGGGTATCGCTACCTTGTGTGATGAGTATCAGGGGCAGGTGGTGACGCATGGCGAGGCGTGCTACGGCACATCCGTCGGGATAAAGCCAAGAGCAGAGCACGGCCTCAGGCTTGAACTCGCTGACTAGTTTGTCAAACGCCGGTCTTAACGCCCTAGCCATCAACTTGTCGTTAGCTCTGCTTCCGACCTTGGGTATATATGGACAGGATACATATTGCGGTGAAAGTGCCTGATCTTCGACCCTAGCCTGCAATTCGACTCTCTGCCATGGCGACAGCACCGGGCGAGGACTTAGGACGCGAACTTCCCACTCATCGCGCATGGAGTGCAACAACGTCGCGTTGTCGAGTCCACGGATCGGCTGTTCTGAATCCGGGAAAAGGTTGGATACGAAGAGTAGCTTTCTCATGGTGCCGTGATTCATCGTAGTGACCACATGTTTTGGGAAAAACAGAGTTTGGTTGCCATCAGTCGGAAATTCGTGTTGCCATCATCTGCGCGGAGGCAATGACAGCTCTCGACCCCGTACGCAACCTCAATGCTTTTTAACAGTTATACCTTTTGGATCTTCTTCGGTCTGGTGGCGTTGGGTTACCGGTTCTTAAACCATCGGTGGCGGAACCGTTTCCTAGTCATCGCCAGTTATGTTTTCTATGGATACTGGGATTGGCGTTTTCTAGCGCTAATCGCATTCTCCACTCTGGTGGATTTCTTCGCCGCCCAGCGGATCGCGGATACAGCAGGGGGTGAGCGGCGGCGCAAGAACTGGCTGTTGGTGTCCGTGTCAGTCAATCTGGGGCTACTGGGAATTTTTAAATATCTCGGTTTTTTCGTGGCAGAATTCAATTCGCTTCTCGCGGATGTAGGTCTGAGTGGTTCACTTCCGGGAATCGAACTGATCCTGCCGGTCGGTATTTCCTTCTACACGTTCCAAACGCTTAGCTACACCATCGACGTTTATCGGGGACACACGCGTCCCGCTCGCGATTTTCTGGATTTCGCACTGTATGTTTCCTTTTTTCCTCAACTGGTGGCGGGACCCATCGAGCGCTCCTCGCACCTGTTGCCCCAAGTTGAGAATCCACGAAAGCCACTTGATGAAGAGCGTTTTCGGTTGGGGCTTTACTACGTGCTCAACGGGCTTTTCCGCAAGGTGGTGATCGCTGATAATATGGCACTGATCGCCAACCATGTATTCGCACAACCTTCGGAACAGCTTAGCGGATGGCAGGTATTGCTTGGGGTTTACGCCTTCGCGTTCCAAATCTACGGTGATTTCTCAGGCTATACGATGATTGCCCAGGGTGTCGCGAAGTGGTTGGGATTCGACCTGATGGACAACTTCCGCCACCCCTATTTCGCCAAATCTCCTCAGGAATTCTGGCAACGCTGGCACATCAGTCTCTCAAGCTGGTTGCGAGACTATCTATACATCCCTCTGGGTGGTAACCGTGGTGGATCACTTGCGACCTATAGAAATCTTATTCTCACTATGTTGCTCGGCGGACTGTGGCATGGGGCGGCATGGACTTTCGTCATCTGGGGTGGCATTCACGGTGCCTGGCTTGCGATCCACCGCTTGCTCGGAAATAAAACCAGAGTGCGCGCGGACGGAGGGAAGATTACTGCTTTTTTCAAGATCGTGGTAACGTTCCACCTAGTCTGCCTTTGCTGGCTGTTTTTCCGTGCGGAATCTGCTGACCAGGCATTTACGATGCTAGGCCGGTTGTTCGGCGGTGGATGGCAATGGGGAGAACTGGAAACCGGGATCGTCGTACTGATGGCACTTTATCTTGTTCCAATGCTGGCCTATGAATGGTGGTGCGAGCAAAAGAACGACCTGCTCGCATTGACTCGTTCGCATTGGGGGTGGCGGGCAGCAATATATCTATACATCCTGTGGATGATGTTGTTTTTCGGTTCACCGGTGCAACAAGAGTTTATCTATTTCAGGTTCTAATTCAATATGACCGCAAACGAAGCCGATACGAAAGCTACGGAAACGAAACGGAACGAATGGAAGGTTCTGATCGTTCTCGCGTTGTCGTTGCTGGTTATGGAGGTGTTGGTTCGTAACTTCGCCGGATCACTTTCAGTCGATCTGCGTAACACTCTGATTACTCCAGAATCTGCATCACGGATCGCTCGTGCCGACGACGCGGATTGTAAGGTGCTGGTGGTGGGTAATTCACTGGCTCGATGCGGGGTTGACTTGAAGCTGCTCGGTCAGAATTCAGACTGGCTACCGAATAGTGAGGGGGCGCATGTCCGGGCGGAACTGTTCGCACCAGATTCCAGTTCGGTAATCCAGTGGAGCTGGGGGCTGAAACGATATTTTCAAAACACCGGATCATATCCCGATACAATCCTCCTTTTTACGGGGAGAACACATCTTCTGGATGTTCGGACGATGCCGGAAACACTGGGAGCCTATTACGTTGGCACCCGGGATCTCGGCGAAGCATACAATTCGATGCGTGACAGCGAGGAGTCCCTGCGAGTGTTGCTAGGAGCCGGCTCGCACCTTCTGGCGAACCGTGACCGGATACGGCCGCGTATTGGCTACTCGTATCTTCCTGGATTCTTAACCGCCTGGCCAACACTCACGGTAGGTGCCGGCAACGGAGATGACGTAAAAGAGGAGCAGCCGCAGGAGGCCGGGACGGAATCTCTAGAACGCTTAATCGCCACCGCTAGGAAAATGAATTCGAAACTCCACGTCATCAGCGTTCCCTTACCGGAGCCCTATCAGATCCCGGATGAGGTTCTGCGGCTGCTTGCTGAGACGGATACGCCGTTTCACGATCTTTCCACGCTACCGGGAATCACACCCAGTCAGTTTCCAGACGGATATCATCTTGATGAAGCCGGGTCGGCGATTTTTACCCGGGCAATTCTGGATGCATTGAGGCGGGATTTACCGAGTAGTCAGTAGCGTATTAGCATCCGACCTACACTAGGTGGCTTCCTCAGATTCCCCGGAGGTTCTCGTAATACCATTTCGAGGCAGCGGCGATGCCCTGGGAAAAATCAAAGCGAGGCGCGTAACCGAGCAAGGTGACAGCTTTTTCAACAGATGCCTGGGAATGGGGGATGTCACCGGCACGCGAGGAGCCGAAGGTGGGGTCAATGTTTCTGACCTCTGGGTCAAACTCAGCCAAGTGTTCTTGCAATGCTCCAACGAGTTCCTTCAGGTTGGTTCGCCCTCCGCACGCGGCGTTGTAGACTGTGTTTACCGCCACCGGATCTTCGGCCAATGCCGCGAGTTGATTGATCTGGACGATATTGTCCACGTAGGTGAAATCGCGCGAGTAGCTTCCGTCGCCATTGATGACTGGGCTTTCGTGCCGCAATAGTGCGATCACAAATTTTGGAATTACCGCGGCATATGCACCGAAGGGATCCTGGCGCGCACCGAATACGTTGAAATATCGTAATCCCACAGTCTCCATGCCGTAGAGTTCGGAAAAGTTTCCGGCATACAATTCGTCTACGTATTTGGTGATGGCGTAGGGGGAGAGCGGCTTACCGATAGATTCTTCCACCTTGGGTAGGGCGGTGCTGTCGCCGTAAGTGGAACTGCTGGCAGCATAGATAAAGCGTTTCACCTTCGCATCACGGCTGGCGACGAGCATGTTGAGAAATCCCATCACATTGACCTCTGTGGAGAGAATTGGGTCTTCGATGGATCGCGGCACCGATCCCACCGCCGCCTGATGAAGAACGTAGTCTGCTCCATCACAAGCACGGCGGCATGTTGCCAGATCACGGATATCGCCTTCGATAAGATTGAATCTAGGATTCGATCCATGTTGGGCGATGTTCTCCCGCTTTCCCGAGAAAAAGTTATCCAGGCAGACGACTTCGTTGTCCTGTTCGAGGAGTGTGTCGATCAGATTGGAGCCGATGAAGCCCGCTCCGCCGGTGACGAGGACTCGTGAGTTGATAATTGTTTTTTGCATAATATATCCCTGCTGGATTGCGGTTACAGGCGTCCATCCACAGTGTCACGCGGAAGGAGGTATTTTACGTCGTAAACGATGCCATTGGTATTGGCTAATCCCCGTATCCACTGGTGGCCAGCTTCGCGGAACTGCTCATGGCTGACTGCCAAGACTACGGCGTCATACGTACCACGCTTGAGCTCTGCGGCGGAGGCAATTAGATCTAGGTTATGAACCCTTTTTACCTCTTGTGGATCAGCCCAAGGATCATGGACGTCTACATGGCAGCCGTATGTTTTAAGCTGAGAGATGACGTCGATGACCTTGGTGTTGCGGATATCGGGGCAATTTTCCTTAAATGAAAGCCCCATCACCAGTACCCGGGCACCGTTAACTGGCAGCTTGCGAAGCAGAAGCAGTTTGACCACCTCGGAGACAATGTAGTTGCTCATGTTGTCGTTAATGCGCCGGCCGGCTAGGATCATTTCTGGATGGTAGCCAGATTGCTGCGCCTTATGCGTGAGGTAGTAGGGGTCGACTCCGATACAGTGGCCACCGACGAGACCCGGACGGAAGGGCAGGAAATTCCACTTGCTGCCGGCCGCCTCAAGGATGTCCAGCGTATCGAGACCCATCCGGTTAAATATGAGAGCCAGCTCGTTTACCAATGCGATGTTTACATCTCGCTGCGTGTTTTCGATCACCTTGGCGGCCTCCGCCGTCCGTATCGAGCCGGCCTTGTGGGTTCCGGCAGTGATGATGCTGGAGTAGAGGGCATCTACGAAATTCGCGGCTTCTGCTGTCGAACCGGAGGTGACTTTCTTGATCATGGTGAGGCGGTGCACCTTGTCGCCCGGGTTGATGCGCTCCGGACTGTAGCCGGCGAAAAAATCCGTATTGAGCCTGAGTCCGCTAAGTTCTTCAACCACAGGAACACAATCCTCTTCGGTTGCCCCCGGATAGACCGTGGATTCATAAATGACAAAATCGCCGCTGCTGATGACACTGCCAACGGTCTCGCTAGCTCGTAGCAGTGGTGTGAGATCTGGACGGTTGGAGGCGTCGATGGGGGTTGGAACGGTAACTACGTAAACATTGCAACTACGCAGAGTTTCAATATCGCTCGTGAAGGTCAACCGGTTGGCGGAGGCGAGTTCCTCGGGTGAACATTCTAGGGTGGAATCTTTTCCCTCCCCGAGTGCCTCAATTCGGACGGGATCAATATCGAACCCGCAAACGTCGTAGTGCTTGCCGAACTCTACAGCCAGAGGTAGTCCGACATAGCCTAGGCCGATTACTGCGATTTTTGTTTCGCCGGGTTTTGGAACCTTTGGTTTGCTTTGGTTTGTTTGTAAGGGCGAATTCATGGATTACTGTCTGAGGGTTCGGATTTGGCTAAAATATTGTTCACATATCCTGTGGAGCCTTCCTGGGAAATAACTTTCGCCGGGATGCCTACGACGACAGCTCCCGGCGGCACGTCCTTCGTCACCACGGCATTGGCTCCGACCGCGGCATTGTCGCCAATTCGGATCGCTCCAAAGATCACAGCACCGGGGCCAATATACACATTGTCGCCGATCTCTGGAGTTCCCGGTTTAGTTCCACGGTTCGCGATACCGAGAGTCACGCCCTGTGAAAGGTTCAGGTTTTTTCCGATACGACAGCGGCGGTTCACCACAATGTTGAGGGCGTGTGCGAGATAGAATCCTCCGCCCACTTCTGTCATCGGGTCCACGAATACACCGTGGCGCACCGCGGCTCGGCGGTGGAGGAATGCGCAGAGATGGTAGATGCCGTAACGGGTGGTATGTCGGCTGCGGAGCATTCTGCACAAACGCATCAGGAACGTGAGACGGAAACCGGATTCAAATCGCCATGCCCAGCAGAACGCGCCGACTCCTAGCCTTCCATCGTAGCGATACAGATCTTCACGCACCAAGCGGGCGAACTCCTTGTTGGTGATTGGTTCCGTCATTTGCTCAAAATATAAATATATGGGAAGAGGCGGAACTTATTTTAAGGTCAATCTTGTCGCGATGGCGCGGTGTTGGGAAGGACGTTTCTCCTCGGTCAGGCAAGCGTCCACCTTCCATTTCTCGTTTGCGAGTATGTAATCGATCCGTAACCACGGCCCGCCAAGACTTAGAGGATTCCGGGTTTTTCCAGGAAAGCTGTAGCCACAACCGCTTCCGGCGACTTGGTGGGAGTCCTGAAGCCCGCGTGTCAGCATCCTCTCGATGTAGCCGCCCGCCGGAGCATTGAAATCACCCAGAATCAAGGTGGGGAGGGTTTCATTTTCGAAATGCATTTTTAACGCTCTGGCGGTGCGGATACGCTCGCGCCAAAACTTTTGGTGAACTTTCTTTTTACTGTTGAAAGACGTTCCCGGAATGATTCCGAGAATTTCGTAGAGGAATGCGCCACGACGATAATCGAGCAGTGTATCGCGGACTGTGACGAGGTGGACGCTGTAAATGACAACCTGCTGGCCGTGAAAATCGATCACGAAACGGGCTGCCGGGGTGTTATCATGTATATCGGCATCCAATTGGATAAGATCCCCGGACAGGATGGGGTAGCGACTGAGAAACGTGTGCTCACCAATATTCGTCCCGTGCTTGAATTCGGAGTAGTTTGCGTCCGCTAGGTAGTTCTTGGCTCGGCGGGGGGCTTCCTGCAGCGCTATGATATCCGGGTTTGTGAGATTTTTAAAGGGCTGGAGGCTATGGTTTCCGTGTTGACCGCGGTTGCAGGTAAGGGCGATCAGCTCGGACTTCCCGCTAGTCTCGGTAAATTCCCCATCCGGGCGTCCGCTCCACTCGAATCCCATGCCAAAAGTTAGGAAAATAAGACCCGCGACAAGCTGCACGAAGACAAGTTTGCGGCTGTAGAACAGGGCAGCTGGGAGTAGGATTAATAGGGGGAGTAGCACGATCACCCGCGGCATGTAGAGCAAGAATGCAAGGGTGATGCTTTTTTCCCCAATCCAAGCTGCGACAATCGGTAGTATCAGCAGCAAGGCTATGTAGCAGAGGGTTGTGAACCGAAAAATTTTCCTGACAATACTTACTATGCGTAGCACGAACTGTCTCCTCGACTCGGCGTTCCGCAACGCGTTTCCGAGTTTTTCGAGAAGGGAATCAAGCATGGTTGGAGGAATCTGTTGCGACGGCCGGATCGCTAAAATCGCGTGACGATGCGGTTACTCTGTCTCATCTTCCGCGGGAGGTGATTGTTACGTTGTTCCGTTATCTTCGGAATCTGAAAGGCTCGTGGAGGCTCTATCTTTGTCTTGGGATGGCGCTATCTCGTGAATGTATAATGCGATCAAGACCATGGTCAGGACTGCCAGAATGGCGAGCACCACAAGGCTCTCAATGATCGTGTATGCCTTGGCAAACGATTTTGCCTGGGGAGTATTCTTCATGGTGTGAAAGGTCTTATTTGTTCAGGATGGTAGCTACCAGCAAATGCCAGTGTAATTCCCGGGGAGGGCGGCGAGTTCCGGCCAACGGGTGACATCAATGATACGGTGGCGGGGTTCGAGATGTTTTTCGAGTTCGCCTAGTTCGGCGCAGCGGTTGAATACGATGATGGTGTCGTGTTCGCGGACGGCTGACTCCAAATCGTCTTTCATGAGTGATGCGATGTTCGGGAGGCGCAGGCTGGCGATGCGCTCGATGGCACCCGTAAATTTCGCGGGATCGAGTACCGGATCGTAGATTCCGGTCTCGTAATTCTTAAGCAGCAGACGGGTTGCAAGTTCGAATGCGGCGCTGCCGCGCAAGTCGTCGGTCTGGTCTTTAAACGCGAGTCCAAGGAGGAGGACGCGTGACTTTCCGCCGCTCTCGACCATTTCCGTGAGGTGATCCATGTGGTCCACGTTGCTGGTAAGCAGGCTTTCGAGCATGGGGGTGGAAAGTGCCTTGCTGCGGGCGATTTGAGCTAGGGCGCTGACATCCTTTGGCAGACACGAACCGCCGAAAGGTGTGCCGGGGCGGAGGTAGTATGGGGAAATGTTCAACCGCGTGTCCTGGCAGAGCACCCGCATGACATCGACTCCGTCAACTCCCATGCTTTTGCTGATGCGGCCGATTTCGTTGGCGAACGCGACCTTGGAGGCGTGGAAGGCGTTGCAGGCGTATTTGATCAGCTCCGCAGATTCGAGTTCGGTCTGTTCCGTGGAGGGATCGAGTAATTCCTGAATAGGTGCGAGGTCGGCGCCCGGAACGTAAGAGCCGATTACCGACAGGCTTGGCTCCACCATGTCTTTCACTGCGGAGCCTTGGCGCAGGAATTCGGGAAAAAAGAAAACCTGGAGGCCGTGTTGATCGACCAGATCTCTGAGGTGGTTTTCCACTAAGCCGCGCGTGGAGCCCGGTAGCATGGTGCTTCGGTAGACTAGGTGGTGGGCGCTGGATTTTTCACGCAGCGCTTTCGCGATGTTGGAAGTTGCCTCTTCAACATAAGTGAGATCTAGGGACCCACTGGCTGTCGATGGGGTGCCGACACAGATCAAGGAAATATCTGTTGCGGCGATTGCCTCGGCGGTGTCGGTGGTGGCGCGCAGCCGATCGAGACGCCGGGCTTCGGAGGTTAGATCGGTGAGTTCAGGCTCGTGGAAGGTCGCTTGGCCGGCGTTCATCGCATCGACTTTCGACTGGATTACATCGACTCCGATCACGGAATGTCCACGGCTTGCGAGTAGGGCAGCGACGACACTGCCCACATAGCCGAGGCCGAAGACGCTGATTGAAAGTTGTCCGTTGGTTGTGACTTCAGATTGCAAGGCGGCGGAACTTGAGGAAAGCTCCTGAAAATGTCAACTTCAAGGTCGTGCTATTGCGGTTGGCGCATTTAGTAAATCAAGTCGCCAGTGAACAGAATGAGATCCATGTGCTCGCCAACCACCCGTCGAGGGTTCGTGTATCTTTTCATGGCAGCGCTGATGTCACTGCTTCTGGTTCCTTTTCCTCCGCCTAGCGAGGGGGCTATTTTTAGTGAAAATGTGCGGAACCTGTTACATATACCGCTTTTTGCGATTCTAACTTTTCTACTTCGTTTTGTGCAATTGACGTCACCGCGATACGGGCGGTCGCTACTCGTATGCTCCCTCGCTGCCGTGCTTGTCGCCATACTTTCGGAGATAGCACAAGGGATGACTGGGCGCACTCTGTCTGTGGGAGATTTTGGGGCTGATCTCAGCGGTATCCTCCTTGCGTGCGCCGTGATTGTGCGTGGTTTTCGTCTCCGTCTTGCTCTGTTACTAGGAGGAGGCTTTTTCCTAGTATTTGCGGTAGAACCGCTGGTGGCGGAAGTGAACGCGAACCGTGCCAAACGGGAAGCATTTCCGGAACTGTTGGATACCAGTTATCATGGTGGGCTCTGGAATAGCCAGGGAGCGACCCTACTGGAAGCGGTGGAGGGCAAGGGGCTGGAGGTGCGGATGCCTGCCGGAAACTACGAAGGTTTGCGGTATGCAGTTCCGAAGGGTGTGGATACAATAGGTTATTCCGGCATGTTGATTGACACAGAGAATCCCGGCGAAGCTTTTGAATTGGGTGTCCGCATGGATACTGATGGAGGGGAAAGGAGATACGGAAGCTGTATGGTTCCAAAAGGCGGAGCAGTACTGCGTGTGGACTGGACTTCGAAACCTGTAGACGGCGAACTGGCGCGGGTGGTGCTCTTTACCGGGGAAGGGCAGCCTAGGAGAAAGTTCCGACTGCTTGAAGCTAGATTGGTCAGGGGAAACTCCGCCCGATAAAACACCTGCGACTAAAATTGACCTTTCGTGTCTGTTGTATCTAGCTTCGCCGCGTGATCGTAGCGCTCAACCTCATCCTAATCGCATTGGTACTCGTCTTCCTCTACACATGGTTTGGGTATCCAGTGCTGTTGGCGTTTCTGGCGAAAAACTCTTCTCCATCATTGCCAGAGGATACGGCGACGGATACCGTGCTACCACATGTTCACATAATCATCGCCGCACACAACGAGGCCGAAATCATCACCCATCGTATCCGTAATCTTCGAGCACTGGACTATCCCTGCGATAAGATGAGCGCTTACATTGGGACAGACGGCTGCACGGACGAGACCGCAGTTAAAGCAAGGGAGGCCGCGGCGGGTGACGATCGTATCAGGATCTTAGAGTTTACCGAAAACCGAGGAAAGACGACCTTGTTACGGGAAATGGTTTCCCATATCCGCGAGGCGGAAGATATTGAGAATCTTGGTGCGCTTCTCGTATTCAGCGATGCGAATACGATGTTTGCACCTGATGCGATGCGTAACCTAGCGGAGCCATTTCGCGATTCCGCTGTAGGCGGCGTCTGTGGAAAGCTCGTCTTCACCCGGGTATCCACTGCAGACGGTAAAGTCTCTGAAAATCCTGCGGAGGAGGGGCTTTACTGGCGTTTGGAAACGAAACTCAAGACATGGGAGTCCGCTCTCGATTCCTGCCTCGGTGCCAACGGGGCGATCTACGCAATCCGGCCTGCTCTTTTCTGGGACACGATGCCTCCGAATACGATAGTGGATGATTTCGTGATAGGTATGAAAGTTCGTGAGCAAGGCTGCCGAATGCTTTACGTGCCGACGGCGGTCGCGACTGAAGAACTCCCGGAGGTGGCGGACGAATGGGTGCGTCGCGTCAGGATCGGAGCTGGCAACTACCAGTCGCTTGGATTTCTCAAATCCTGCCTAGGTCTCCGTTTCGGATTTTTCGCATGGGCTTTCTGGTCTCACAAGGTGCTCCGGTGGTTTACTCCGCACCTCATTATTGCGATGACATGTGTTGGCTTTCCGCTCTGTGTCTATTTTCTAATATGCGGCGGAGGGCTTGTCGAAATGCTTCCCGCATTTGCAGTGGCTGTGTTTCTGGTCTCCCTCGTGGTAGCGGGACAGGCGGGCCGGCTTATGAGAAAATGGGGATACGAAGGGTTTGTCGGTAGCTTGTGCGGTGCCTGCGATCACTTCGTCACGATGCATGTGGCTCTTTTCGCAGGGTGGTTGCGGTTCTGTGGCGGCGGCATGTCCGGCACATGGAAGCGCACGCCGCGCTGATGTCCTTTTTTCAGGCGTTTTTTTCATTCGCGAGTTGCAAATATAGCGCCTGGCTGGTGAAAACACTGCTATGCGTGCTGCTGAAAAATGGTTGCTTCCCTGGATTTTCCGTCGTCCCGAAACTCCGGATCCGGCGTTGCCTACGGACATCATGCTTTGTGTTTCGGATCACTTCGAACCATTCCACCGAACCGATCGAGACGGTGCACTGCGCAGAATGGATGATTGGCATGAGAAGTTCGTAAAACTCACCAGCCGTTTCCGCGATGCGGATGGCTTGCCTCCCAAGCAGACGTTTTTTTATCCGATCGAGCAGTATGACCCTGAGGTCTTGGATCGACTTTCATCATTGTGTCGGGAGACAGGAAGCGAGGTAGAACTCCATTTTCATCATCATGACGATACTGCGGAGAATGTCGCGGCGATTTTGAAGGAGGGTGTGGAACGTTATCTGAGCCATGGTTGCCTATCACGAGATCCTAGCGGGCGAGCACGTTTCGGGTTCGTCCACGGAAACTGGGCTTTGGACAATTCAGACCCGAGCGGTGCGAACTGTGGGGTGGATCGGGAGTTAGAAATACTGCGTGCCGCCGGTTGTTATGCTGATTTTACCATGCCGTCCGCTCCGCATCCTACCCAGACTAGGACGATCAACTCTATTTACTACGCCAAGGAAACCGATCAGCCGAAATCCCACGACACCGGGATTCACTCGGAGGTAGGTAGCACGACCGTATTCCGAGATCAATTAGACCAACTGCTTTGTGTTCAAGGACCGCTGGCGCCAAACTTCGGACGCCGCAAGTGGGGCGTCCTTCCCCGTTTGGAAAACGCGGAGCTAAGCGGGGTCAATCCACCTGACATGGAAAGGTTTCGCCTGTGGATGCGGCAGGGGATTAGTGTGCGCGGCAACCCCAACTGGGCGTTTATCAAACTCCACACTCACGCGGCTCTAGAACGCAACATGCCCTCGCTACTGGGAGAACCAGCCCACCGTTTTCACGAGGCATTGGCAAGGGAACTCCCTGACGGAGTTCGGCTTCACTACGTGTCTGCCAGGGAGGTGGCAAATCTGATTCACGCAGCTGAGGATGGGAAGACGGGTAACCCCAACGACTGGAGGGATTATTTATTTGGTAGACCCGAGAACCTACGGATGCGCTAACAATCTAGGGCGTCCGTCTAGCGGACGGCCGTCAAGACGTTCAGGCTTCTCGCGGTTATAGTATTCAGGTGCCTTAACCTCGCCAGGTACAAATTTACGGTTTTGGTAAGATGAGCCGTAGTAGTCCGAGCGCTGGTATCCGTGCTGGGCTACGAAATCCTTTTCGCTTTGGCCTAGTGGGCCACAACTACTAATACCAAGGCAGGCGACCGAGGCAGTGGCTAATGCAATGTATTTCGTCAGGCGGCTGATGTGTGCGGAAGTAGTCATGATTTCTTGTCTGATAGTATTACAAGGAAGTATTATCAGACTAGTGGCTTCAAGGGCAATAAGCAATCGTGGAATATTTACCCACAGGATTTCAAATTTTCTCGTTAGACCAAAAGATAATCGACATCGGCGAGTTGCCTCCTATAACCGCTGCCTCTCCGCTACCAACGTATATTATCCATGGATCTTACCTTTTTATTTCCCTGCCTGAACGAGTCAAAGACCCTCGCATTCTGTATAGATGAGGTGAAGAAATCGCTGGACGGCGGTTCCTTTGAATACGAAATCTTGGTTGCCGACAACGGCAGCACGGATGACTCTCGAGACATCGCCCGGGCAAACGGGGCACGGGTTGTCGATGTGAAGGACAAAGGATACGGCGCGGCTCTTCGTGGAGGATTCGAAGCTGCAGAGGGACGCTACGTGATGTTCGCCGATGCAGACGCGACCTACATGCTAGATAACAGCATGGAACTTTACGAAGCTGCGATCAGGGAGGATGCCGATATGGCGATAGCCTCGCGTCTGAAAGGAACTGTAGAGCCCGGAGCGATGCCGTTTCTGCACCGCTACCTAGGAACGCCCGTGCTAACAGGACTAATTAATCTGTTTTTCAAAGGCAAGTTGAGCGATTGCAACTCTGGATTCCGATGCGTGCGCAAAGAGGCGTATCAGAAATGGCGTATCCGCGCTTCCGGGATGGAATTCGCCTCGGAGCTTCTAATTAAGGCGCTCAAGGCGGATGCGAAAATGGTGGAAATTCCATCCGGACTTCGTCCCGATTGGGGTGACCGTGTTGCTCATCTCAAGACTTGGCGGGACGGAATGCGCCACCTCTTGTTCATTCTCTCCGAGCGTCCACAGTTTTTCGAGAAAATCGGTCTGATACTACTTGTAATGAGCACCTTACTCCAATTGGGCACACTGATTCTCGGCCCTATTAAGATAGGGGTTTTAAATATGTTCGACGTGCACTCCCAAGCACTGCTTCTTCTCGGGGGACTCACCGGTGTACAACTCTACATATTCAGTTGCGTGCTATTTCTACGGGGTAATGAGCGGTCAACCGGCATCACTCGCAAGGTGCTGAGTATGGAAGAGGACAGTCTGTTTTTCATCCTGCTCGGTGTGCTGGTGCTTGAGGTTCTTTGCGTTGGCACGGTTGCCATCAGATGGGGGATGCTTCACTTCGGCGGCTTGGATCTAGCAGGCGTCCTACTACCGGTAGTTCATTTTCTCAGCGTCCCTGGACTGTGGGCGATAGGCCTGTTGGCCATTCACGTGTTCAAAAAGGGAGAGGTCTGATGGGATCTAGCCGGGCTTGCGCCCCAGTACGAGAAACTGAGCTCCCATCACGCAACGCCGCAAGCTTGGTTCCAGAAACCGCAATTTTGCCAGTGGGCGAGGGAAAAAGAATTTATAATCCGTGAACATCACCTCGAATCCATTGTTCTGCAGCAAGCGGCGCGTTTCACCCGGCCAGAGCATGATCGCATCCGCATCGAAGGGAACCCGACTCATCGATAACCGGGTCAGCGGATTCCAAGGATTGTTTTCCCAAAGCGCGAAAAGGCCACCGGGTCGCATGCTTCGATACACTGTAGAGACGGCTTCCGCGCGGTTTGCCGGGTCGATGTGGTGGAAAACTCCGTTGCAGAAAGCTAGGTCGATTGTTTCGGCTGGTATAGCCTCCGCCTGGACGAATGTGGCGTTCCGCGCTTTCCAATCGGCACGTGCTATTTCCAGAGATGACTCGGAAGGATCGGTACCCATCAGAGAGTTTGTATTCAGTTCATCGAAGAAATACGGTGTCGCCGTTCCGATGCCGCAGCCGAAGTCCAGACAATCACCAACCTTGAAATTCAGTCCATCTAACCGGCGGCGAAGCCATTTCATTCTCTCAAGGGCGAAAAAGTCCTTATCCTCTCCACTGATGGACAACCCCCGCTGGAGTTGCTCGTCATAATTGGCGGCACTCGCATCAAAATCCTCATTATCAGGTGAACGCATTGTATCGGAACTTTTCATCAGAATCTGTTGTACCCGGCGGAGCTAAGGGAACATTTCTCTCGGGCGCAAGATCCCATTTGGTTTCACTGCTTGTATTCTGTTTGCTGCTAGGGCTGACGCTGCTATTCCAAGTTCGTAGCGGTGCCTATGAGTCGGATTTTGGAGGTCATTCCGATGAGGCGGCACATGTGGTCACTGGCCTGATGGTGCGCGATTATTTGGCAGGTCCGGTCTGGAGCGGAACGCACCCGATGCGCTACGCCGAAGAGTATTACGAACGCTTTCCGAAGGTGGCGATCGGCCATTATCCTCCGGGATATTATCTGATCGAAGGACTATGGTTACTGCCGTCACGTACGGCCACCGCAGCACTACTGCTCCCTGCATTTCTCACGACCCTTACGGCGTGGATCATATTCATGGCAGGTTGGCGACTGATGGGTTTTCCTGCAGCTCTAGCGACTGCGGTTCTTTTCCCGCTCATACATCTTGTGCAGACCTACACTGCTATCGTCATGTCCGACATGTTACTGGTAATTTGGTGTTTGCTGGCGACTCTTGCCTTTTCACGTTTTTTGACCACAGGGTCGGCGAAATGGTCGTTGGCATTCGGGCTACTGGCTGCTGTGGCGATCCTGACGAAGGGGTCGGGACTGCTGCTGGCACTAGTTCCACCGGCGTCCATCATTCTTACCGCACGTTGGCGGATTTTGCTGGCTCCAAAGTTGTGGCTGGCTCCGCTACCCGTTCTCTTTTTCGCCGTCCCTTGGCTGTTGATGACTGCAGGAATTACCTCGGAAGGAATGTCTGCGGCACCGATCAGTGAATATTTTTCGGAAGCTATACCATATTATTTTGTGAACTGGTTCAGCGTCTTAGGGACGGTGCTGGCTGTGCTCGTGATGGTAGCCATGGGATGGACTGTGATGCGTGTTAGGCAGAGCAACCCATTCGAGGCCACCGAAGTTGTGCTATGGTCTCTAATTGTTGCTGTTCTTGTTTTTTACTGCTTGGTTCCCTCAGGGTTGGACGAGCGCTACCTTCTGCCAGTCATTCCTCCAGTACTGATTCTAGTTTTCCTGACACTGGATCGGATCGCAACGGTCGTGCGCACGAAATATCCAGTGATTCCGTCGGTGGTATTGGTTCCCGCCGTTGCCTTGCTTGTTTTCTGGGAAACTTGCGCTCCTGCGGAAAAGGTTTTTCAGGGATCCACCCGGGTAGTCTCTAACCTTCTTCGGTCAACAGATAAGCCTCTCGGTTTGCTCGTATGTTCCGATACTAATGGCGAAGGTGCTCTAGTCGCGGCGGCAGCACTCATGGCACCTGATCGCATCGTGGTTCATCGTGGCTCCAAACTGCTTTCGACCAGCGACTGGCTCGGGCGCGGCTACGTAACTAATTTTTCCACCGATGACGAAATGCTTACACTGTTAGGCGATGCCGAGATCACTCATGTCATCATTGACGAGGGAGTGCCGGACTCTGCAGTCTGGCCGCACCAGACTGCTATCGCTGTGGGTATTCGTAACCAACCCGGCAGTTTTCCATCTATCACAGAGGTGCCCGCGCGACGGCGTGCCAACCAAAGCATACTGAAAATCGCGGAGTTCTCACACTAGGGCATACATGCAAAACCAATGAATATTCTATGGGTAAAAACAGGGCCCTTGTTTCCGCTGGATAGCGGCGGAAAAAAGCGCACGCACGCGATGCTTGAAGAGATTAGCAAGCAGCACCACGTTACCTATCTCGCACTGCTGGCGGAAGGGCAGACGCTTCATCCCGACGAGACCGAGGCGACTTACTCCGCCGAAAAGGTGTGGCTTCCTTGGAGTGAGACTTGCAAGCGGTCATGGCGTTTTCCGCTCGATCTATTGCGAAACTTCCTTTTTTCCACGTATCCATATGCTTTGGAAAAATACATTTCCAAGCCGATGGCAAAGTGGATTGAAGCGCAACTCACCACAGATCGATTCGATCTTGTGATCTGCGATTTCCTTTTCCCTGCTACCAATTTTCGAAATATCAAGAGCAAGACCCCGGTCATCCTTTTTCAGCACAATATGGAGGCGATGATTTGGAAACGCCTTGCGGAAAGCTCCTCCAATCCGATCAAGCGCTTCTATTTGAACGTCCAGTTCCGCAGGTTCGATAAATGGGAGGCCAAGCTCTCTCAGATTCTTGATGGCGTTATCACTGTTTCCGATGACGATACCCGCTACGCCCGCAGTCAATACAAACTCGACAACGTCCGAGGGCATGTCCCGACGGGAGTGGACGCAGGTCATTTCGCACCGAGAAAGGAAATCCTCACTGACGGAAATGTCATCGGGTTTCTCGGTTCCATGGACTGGATGGCAAATATTCAGGCCGTCGGTTATTTTGTCGAAAAAATCTATCCTCGAATCAGGCAGGCCAATCCAGACGCTCGCTTTGTGGTGATCGGTCGCAATCCTCCGGGTTCGATCAAGAATCTTGCGAAGAACGATAGCTCAATTACCGTCACCGGTTCGGTTGAAGACGTCCGTCCGTATCTGAAGGAATGTGATCTCATGGTAGTGCCTCTGCTCACCGGCGGAGGAACGCGCATCAAGATCCTCGAAGCCATGGCCATGGGCGTACCTGTAGTTTCCACAACGATAGGAGCAGAGGGCTTGGAGCTGGTAGGGGGAGTAGATCTAGAAATCGCGGACGATGCCGATGGCTTCGCCGATGTTACGACCACACTTCTTTCAGATACAGAACGAAGGCGCGCACTGGCCGATGCTGCACATGCTCGCCTTGTCAGGGAAAACGGATGGGATACAGTCATCGACGAGTTCCTACGACTCTGCACCAAGGAAAAAAATCAATAAGACAATCATGGATCCGAGAACACCAGATAGAATCCGTCACCATTACGAAGTTGAGCGGGAACTTGGAGCTAAGCTGCGCGCTTCGAACCCTGAAGAACGCACCGAGCTCTTCAAGACGCTCTATACCGAGTTATTTGATCGAGTGCCGGATCACCCGCGGCTGGTGCGTCGTGTGACTCCCGAGGACAGTAGACGAAAGGTCGAAGGCCAGCTCCGGTTGCTCCGCCCTTTTCTCAAGCCGGATTCCACGTTACTTGAAATAGCCCCGGGAGATTGTCGACTTGGGCACGCGGTTAGCCGCTTGTGCAAAGAAGTTATTGGCGTGGATATTTCTGATCAGCAGGGCACGGACGTCGAAGTTCCGGAAAATTTTAGACTTACAGTTTACGATGGCTACCATGTCGATCTACCTGATGCGGTTGCTGATGTGGCCTTTAGCTACCAGTTTCTAGAACACCTGCATCCCGACGATGTGGAACCTCATTTGAATCTCGTGCACCGCTTGCTTAAGCCTGGTGGGAGATATGTGTTAGATACTCCGCATCGGTTTTCCGGGCCGCATGATATTTCTCGTTTCTTTGGCGACGAGCTAGTGTGCTTCCATTTCCAAGAATGGACGTTCCGATCATTGGAAGCGCAGCTGAAATCTGCTGGATTTAGCAAGGTTCGCGTGTTTCGCGGAGGGAAGTATCAATCCTCTAAATTTGTCGCAGAAATAAACAAAGTAATAGAAGGTGGGATTGGAATATTACCTACAAAATTACGGAGAGCGATCAGTAGCCGTTTTTATCAATCTGTCACACTGGTAGGTGAGAAGTGAGGTAGCTCTCGCAAACTTTATCTGATTCCTGATATATCATCAGAGATGGTGCGCGCTGCAGGGTTCGAACCTGCGAAAGCATTCAGAGTCCTTAAATGGCAATGAATCCCTTTGTTCTATTGGTTTCGGAAACAGTAAAAACTTGTAGTCTGTGTAAAAATAGGGGACAGTTTAGGGGAAACCTAAACAATGGCATCACTCAAAAAACGGAAAGGATCTAAAATCTATCAGGCGCAATTTTATGTCCCTGATCTTGTGAAAGGTGGATTGCGGCAGGTGCGAAAATCTACTGGCAAGACTAAGAAATCGGAAGCCCGAATTGTAGCCGCTGAAATGGAGCGAGCGGAGCAGGGGATTATTAAGTCAGGAACCGACAAGGCTCAGCAAGCTAAAGCCATCCTTGCCGAAATGGGCGCGGAGATCGAACGCGAGACATTCACCGCGCTATCAGCAAGAAAGCACCTTGCCCGACTACTTGCCCTTGCCACAGGCGAAGACATGCCTGCTTACACCCTCGAAAGCTGGTCTGAGGAATGGCTACGCAGGAAAGGGAGAGATTCAAGCAAGGCAACGATGGCGCGATACAAGAGCCACGCGAACGCCTTCCTTGCCTTCCTTGGTGACGAGAGACGCAAGAAGCCCTTGGAAAGTGTGACACCCCAGCACGTTCGGGAATGGCGCGAGAAACTACAGGATGAGGGCAGGGCAGGAAAAACGGTTCTTTCCTACGTCAAAGACTTGGGAGCTATCTACCGCGCAGCCATGCGTGAGGGAATCGTTGCATTCAACCCATGCGGAACCGCGATTGCTGACGTGGACACTTCCGACAGCCACCCAAGGAAGCAGTTTAAGGACGCGGAGTTTAAAAAAATACTGGGAGCCGCCCCCTCTCTTGAATGGCACGGGCTTATCCTCATGGCCGCATTTACGGGACTACGGCTTGGCGATGCTGCCCGCCTATCGTGGAAATCGGTTGACCTAGCCAAGAAGAAAATCACTCTCATTCCATCGAAGACGAAAAAGAAAAAGCGCGAGATTCAGATTCCCATTCAATCCGACTTGCTCGCCTATCTAATCGACGCGCCTGTTCGGGATGACTCGCCCGCCGCGCCCGTTTTTCCGACACTTGCAAAAATGAAGGTAGCCGGAGGATGCGGACTTTCTGAAACTTTTACGGGCATCATGGCCGCCGCTGGCGTGGATCGAGGTAAGCCTTCCCGCGTAATTGAGGAAGGTCAGGATAAGGGGGCGGGGCGTATCACATGGGAGAAAGGTTTCCACTCATTCCGCCACACCTTCACAAGCTGGCTACGCAATGCAGGAGTGAGCGAGGAAGATCGTATGTATCTTACCGGACACAGCACACGCGAAAGCCATTCCATCTATTCACACGCCGACGAGAAAGCCGGGCGCGATGCAATCGACAAACTGCCGAGCCTAAAAACCAAGAAGAAAGGGAAAGCATGAATCCGAAGCTTATTCATCCAACTGGAAACGAAGCGAACTGTTATCTCGTAGATTTTCACTCCGTCGCTAAATCCCGAAAATATCATGGACGTTCAAAGTTGAAGATTAAGGAAGGAGAGGTAGCTACCGTTTTCTTGAAGGCAATCGACATAAGGAATCTGCGGGCGGGGGAAATGAACTCTGACGAGGGGAAAATTTACCCGAGGCCTTGCCAACTAATTGCGACTGATAAATGGAAAATTAATAGCCCAATGTGGCGGGGAATTTATCCCGATGCGGCTGAGGCTCTTTTAGATATGAGTCATGGCATGGATACCTCTGTTTCGCCTGGAAAGAATTTCGAACTCTGCAAAGATGCAGCGGGATGGAACGAGTGGCATTTTCTCACCGCTTGGGGCTGGAGCTTATGGCAAGCCAAGCATCGGAGTGGGGATAAGTGGCCGCTAGCGCGCCGATGGGAAGCAATGAAAGGCGCAGGATACCCTGACACGGAAGGAGCCTTTCGACAGATTTGCAGTCGGTTAAAACTCTCTGTTACGAAATCAAGGCCGATCATGTAACAAACAGACAACTTTACTCTCTGCAGTCCTGAAATACGGCTCCGAATGGTAAAAATGCTTAGCACTTATGAGTGCCAACGCATTATCAAAAACGGAACCGGAATGGGCGGATGAGAAATACATCACCCATCACAAAGGACTAACCCATACCCCGCTTTTCAATCTTCGAAAGGCTGGAGAAATTAGAAGCCTCTCGACTGCCACCGAAGGGAAGAAATACGGCAAGCGGTTGTATCACGTTGGTAGCGTGAATGATTACCTCGCCCGGCAAGAGGAGCGCGAGCTTCAAGCGGTAAGGGGGCAAGGATGAGCGAACCACGTTCACACATAGAAGCACTCTGGGGTGATGATGACAGTAACTTTCAGTATGACCCGGACACCTTGCCCGAATCTCGACGCGACCACTTGCCGACACATCCTCACGATTACGACGAGATTGACGAGCTAGCGGCCGATCCTGCCGTCGACCACGCACCGGCAGTCCGTGGACATGGTAAGATTAAGGCCGTTCTCGAAATGCTCGACAGCCTCGAAACTGAAAGGGGGGAAGGTTGAAAAGCTGGATACCCATGCACCGCTCAGAGGATGCGGATAAACTCCAAGCAGATCACCCGAACGCATTTCTCCTGCTTTGCCAGATAGCAAGACGAGCTAGATGGGAGCCATGCCCGATTCATAGTCTAACAAAGGGACAGGCTTTCATCGGTGATTATAAGAAAGCCGGAATCCCTTCCATGAAGGCATACAGAAATGCGAAAAACACCCTTTTTAGGGCAGGCATAGCGGCATTCAGAGGGACAAGCCGTGGAACCGTTGCAACCCTTTTACCTAATAGCATTTTTAGCCTTTCGGAAAGCGAGGGGGGCAACCTAAAAGGCAAGCAAGAGGGCAAAAGAGGGGCAAACAAGGGGCAACTAACTACAAAGAATACAAAGAATAACGTTTTTTCTAACGGGAGGGAATTCAGACCATGAACTCGGAACCCATCGCATTGCCTCATGCAGTCCCTCCAGAGAAAGCCGTCCTTTCCGTCATCCTCCAATACCCGGACAAGATAAACGAAGCTCCCAGCCTCACCGCCGATCATTTCTATATCTCAAAACATAAAATCCTTTTCGAGATAATCGCAGAACGCATCCGTGCAGGTAAGGACGTCGAGTTTGTATCCCTCACCCAGAGCCTGCTCGACAAGGGAAAGTTGGAGGCGATAGGCGGTGCTGGATACATGAACGAAATCTACACCTATCAGCCTTATACCGGAAAATTCCAATCCCATCTTGAAATCCTCAAGCAAAAGCTCGCTTGCCGCATGTTCATTTCTTTCTGCGATAAAGGGAAAGAGATGGCGTTTCAAGCTCCTGAGATGGCCGAGCTTCTGGAAGTCACTTCCCAACCAATAACGGAACTTCACGACCTCATCACCGGCAACGAAAAGACACGCAGCACAGCCGATATTCTAAAGGCAAGTTGGGACAGCTTTCAGAGGCGTTGCCTTGGAGAGGAATCACCAATGGGAATCGAAACTAGCTTACCGGAAATCAATCAGCGTTTCCGTGGAATTCACCCGAAGCAGACAATCGTCATATCGGCATATCCTGGAGGTGGAAAAACCACGCTCGCTGGTCAATTCCTCATGGACGCAGCAAAGCAGGAACGCAACACGCTTTTCTGTTCGCTGGAGATGCCAGCCGAGAGCCTCATGCAAAGGATGGTTGCCTATGTCGCAGGCATTTCAGCACAGGCCGTCACAGACCCTCTAGGCTATGCAAACGAGGTGCTAGGAAAACAGAGCCTCACGAAGCAAATGATGGAGCGGATTGGAAACGCACACCGCACCCTTAAAAGCCTTCCGTTTCATATCGAGGACATGAACGGCGCGAACGTCTATCAGATCGCCGCGTGCATCCGTCGAGCGCACCGCAAGAATCCCTTGGACGTCGTGGCCGTGGACTTTGCACAGCGCATCAAACCAGCACCGGAAAAGATACGCGACACACGAGAGCAACAGCTATCACACGCAAGCAACAACCTCGCCGATCTATCGAAGGAACTAGGCTTTTGCCTTCTGCTTCCGTCACAACTCAACAAGGAAGGAGCAGCCAAACACGCCGAGGCCATTAACGAGGACGCAGACCTTCACCTTCAAATCATGCAGGACTCACAGAAAAACCATCTAGGAATTGCCGTGATGAAGGACAGGCACAACGGCCAAGACGGAAGGCTTCTGCCGATCATCCTCGACGGGGCAATGCTCCGCTTCATTCCACAACCATCAGCATCATGAAGCTCCGCACAAACCATCCTCAGGGCAGGGAGGCATGTCAGGGATGCCCCAGTGGGAACCCTATAGAATCGCCCTAAAAATGAGGCGATATCGCGTCCGCGGGATACAGCTAGACGACTTCTCGAAACATCCGCTTCATTCATGATTTCACTAACGCAACATACTTGCATTAGTGCTTGCAAGAGAATCGGAATTGTTGCAATATCTCTTTAGTGCAACTCGACATTCCATTTCCCCGGCTTGCTTCTATCTACGGGACAAGCCGTAGTCAGATTCACAGGTGGAATAATCGCGGACTTCCTATCACTGAACCACGAGAACTAGCCCGCATCCTCGCCACCCAAAGACACCCAGGCGAAACCATTTTTAGGCTAACAGATGAGAAATCGCTTTCCGAGATCGAGTCACAAATACAAACACTACTAAAAGAATGAGCATCTTAAACGACATCAGAGACAAGCAGGCAGACCTTAAAAAGAGCCTCGCTATCACTTCCGCTAGGGAAGCAGCTCTCACTCGCCCCCCATCCAGAACATTTCAGAAAAGCCGCAAAGAGTGCCTTGTCATTCTCGACAGACTAGAGCGAACTACTGGTAAGCGTTCATCTCTTAATCGTGATAGAACCCCCACGCGATCAGAAATCATCGCAGCAATCGGAGAGGTTGAAACGCTTATGAAGAATCCAATCATCGCGGCAGGCATTCCCGATGAGGAGGTTAAGCGATTGAAGGGAAAGCATCAGAATATCGCCAAACCGATCACGCCTGCAAAAACCTCGCTATTGGCTCCCTCAGCTAAAGCGGACTTATCCGGCTTGTCGGGACTGGATAAGGCGATTGCAGCTCAGAAAATCACTCTGGCGAGCCGCCCTCATTCGGTTGCAAAGCCCCCCACCGCCCCCACCAAGGGCGGCTCGCCCGAACCCGTGCAACTCACAGGCATTTCCCGCGCCATCGCAGCACACAAGGCAGACATCGACTCTAAACGATAAACGAAACGACCATGAAACTATCAACCGAGACAACCGAAACCATCAAAGCCATTCTCGCCACTGAAAGCCTTTATACCGGCTGGTTACGTGAGAGTGAAACCATTGGTGGCAAAATTGAAAAGCTCATGCATCAATCGGTTTACGAGCCGAGCGCGGAGTTGCTTGATGAAATGTCCTCGCTCTATTCAAGAAGTGAGGCTCTAGCAACCATCTATCGGAATAACCAGCAAGGGGACTATTTCCGTAGGCATCACCTAGGCAAGTTGCTCGCAACCATAGAGCCATACCTCACAAGAGAGCTGGAGGAGTTGAACGCCGCCCTTGTAAAAGAGCAGGCCAAAGACGCTGCATTTCGTCGGGAACATCAGCTTGAAAATTACAACAGTAGAAATACACGTGAGCTTATGGGAAAAATCTCAGTTATCGAATCGGTGGCGGCAATCAATGCACCGGAGAGTGCCAGCAGTCTCACATGCGAGAGTATTGTTCAACGCCTAGGCTTGAAGCGATCCTTGGAGGAAGCTCCCGAACAATGCGCTGCCTAATAAATTTTCCACCGCTGGTCTCTTCAATTCCCAGCAGCGGGAAGGCTAGCTTCCGAATTGTTTCACGGGAGCTAGCCACCACCCCCCATGGGACAGCCTTCAACTTTAGTTCCTTGTCGTCGGGGTTTGGCTGCTTGCGATGTATTTTTTCGAGAGCGTTCGTGATTCCCATCCACTAATACAGATATGCCTACCGATAAACTCAGTCTCCGAAAACTAGCCGAAATCCATCACGTCGATTATTCCTTGTTAGGAAGATGGCAGCGGGAGGATGGCTTAGACGTTTCCGATTCACGGGCGATAGCCGAGCGTGTGCTTCTCAGTCAGAACACCGTCAAATCGTGGAAGCAGGCCAAGAATCGTATCTATCAATCGAGTGATGGAGAATCGCACGAACATTGGAAGCGCGAGAAAACCAAGGAAGAGGTTGAAAGGCTCAGGCTTGCGAACGCTAGAGCAGCGGGCGAGGTATTCGATAAAATTGACGGGGAAAGAGTGCAAGATGCATGGGCGAGCGCGTTGCAGTTAGCATTAGCAGAGAGGAAGGCGACCGCCCCCCAGCAATTAGCCGGGATGGATGAAGCCGGAATTTTCGCTTGGATGGAGAAGGAGGACAGAAAGTTACAGGATGAACTCTCAGACCTTGAATCCGGCTTGTGGCAGCAAGTAATGGCCAAGTATGCGGGCGAGGGTGAAGAAATCGCTAGAACAGGATCTTCCACAGGATGAACAGTCCTATCACACCGAGGAGAACGTAAAGGAGGTTGATCTCAATGACCTTTTTGTCGGTCGCATCTTTTTGTCGTCGTGCAACCAGAGGCGCAACATTCGTCCTTTGAATCGGGGGCGGTTGTTGCATCGCCGATGGTCTCTCTTTCTCTTCAATACGAGATTCACCATCTACACAGTCGGGAAATAGTTGGGAGAACCGCCCCAGAAAGACCTCGTTTCGGCCTTTAGTGTGCCACCAATGCGGACTTTCTTGATTAAGCGTTTCGATAGCCTCTTTGATTTTTACTTTCGTAATTTTCCCAGTAGATCCCTTAAAACGTCTCCTTACGTAGTTTGCTAGTTTTTCGGGAAGCTCACTATCCATAAAACTCCTAATATCAAGCTCGTATAGCCTGGGATGGAGTATAAACCGCTCCCCGTCCCACCATGCAGAATCACGCCTCGCGAACTCAGCCTCGCTGAGGCCACTATTCTCCCTTGCCCATGATATGGTTCCGTAGTCATCAATCCTTTCCAGTTCCTCGTCAGTAAGGGAATCAGCATCCTTAATCCCCAGATATGCGTGGTAGGCAGCATACTTTTCCGTTCGCTTACTTCTCATAACAAATTTAGAGCAAGGATCGAAGACTCAGGCAAGCATCATGCCAACCCGCCCCGTCCGTCCTACCGCTCAGGCTCCAGCGAACCAATATTTGATTTGTTAGGTTCAGTTTTAGTCGGTAGGCATTATGCAACATGTCCGATCAAAAAATCCCACTTGACCTCAGATACATCTCTGAGAAAGAGGAAGGCGAGGAATCAATCACGGATAAGCAGATTGATTATATCATTCATCTTACGGGCTGTAAAAGTAAGGATATAGAGCACCTTGGCAAATGGCAGGCCAGCGAGCTTCTCGACGAAATAATCGACGAACGTGATGAAAATCGCGAGATCGACAGGGATTTGAGCAAAGGCAGTGGCAAATCAAAAAAGCAAGGTTGCAGTTGTCTGTGGGCTTTCGTCCTTCTTGTCGTCGTTTGCTTCTTCGCTGGAAAGTGTGCCATCGAATCCGAAACCGCCGAGCCTTTGAATCAGCAACCCGAAGAAAAACCAGAGCTAATACGGGCTGCCGACGCCAAACCTACAGAGGAGCCAGTCAGCATTCCAGACGAGCAACCTATAACCGCTGAACCCATTGCCGAGGAAACGCCAATCGAGAGCATGGCTGAGGATATTCCTGACCAGACCGACGAAATACTTTTGACCTTGGAGGGAGTAGAACTCCCTGCCGACTTGCTGGTATTGTCTGAGGTTCAACTTCTGAATCCAGCTGGAAAAGAAACGGTCATTCCGGCAGATGCTAAAATTACAATTTTGAGCAGAAAAGAAGGCGGAACCTTAACTTTAAGATCGGGAGGAGAAACCTATGTCGGCAATGAGTATAGGCTGAAAGGAAAGGTAAGGTTAGAAAAGGACTAGTATGCTCCGTGCTCTAGCCGCCTTCCTGCCTACTCATCCAATGGCCAGCTCCCGTCATCATTTAGGACACGGATATCAGCCTTGGAAATGCCGCGTCCCGATAGCCACCGAGAGGCATTTTCTCGGGATTTAAAATCATGGGCATCCTGAGCATCGGGAGTTGAGAAAGCGTAGGTATCCGCGCCACCGCGACCACCGAGGCTATCAATGCGGATAAAATCCCCGCTCTCTTTTTGGACTACAAAGCGCATGGAGCAAAATATGAGGCAATCCAGTCTAGGACAAGCCAACGGGAGAGGTTATCTCTCATGCTTTGAGAGTTCCAATTTCAGTTTCACTATGGTTTTTAGAGCTTCAGCTAGCACCATTGCCAACTTGATAATTTGGACTTTCAGGTCTTTGATTTCGGTTTCTTGGTTATTTTTCATACGACGCCATTTTTGAACATGAAGCCCCGGGTGGGGAATTGAAGGGGAGAAAGAATAATATCCAATCTTTTGTATAAATCGGTCGTTTGTTTTGTAGTAGGTGTTAACTTCGCGAGTTGGCAGATGGCTAACGATACGTAATATTATGACGTGATTCGTTTCTTTGCCGCCTTCCTGCTCCTAGCTCCTCAGCTTCATGCAAAGCCGACGACACCGCAGGAAATCGCCGTCGAGATCATCGCGCCACTCCTAGATCCGGCGAAAGTTGCCTCGCTCAAATCAGATCGCGCAGCTAATCCACGCGCCTATAAAATTCACCATTGGCTAGAGATTGGACATCGAGCTGGAGGAGACGTTTCGGCTATGCTGGAGGCGGCGCAGGCAGAGGTTGGCTACAAGGATAGCCCAGGAGGACGCGCAGACCGTTCCGCGCTATTGTGGAGCCGTAGGAAGCTGGAAGCGTTCGGATGCTTCACAGAGGACGGCATGGACAAGCTCAGGCGCGGAGGAAGTCCGGAGATCACCGAGGGCGAGCA
This sequence comes from Luteolibacter sp., assembly GCA_051252155.1. Lineage (GTDB taxonomy): Bacteria > Verrucomicrobiota > Verrucomicrobiia > Verrucomicrobiales > Akkermansiaceae > Luteolibacter. The sequence goes on from JBPOGB010000001.1 coordinate 552,535, forward strand.
TAAGGGGGACAGCGTAGAACTCGACCACGTAATCCCTAGAGCGATTGTGCCGGAACTGGATGCAAGATTCTACAATCTTGAAATTCTTCCCTCCGAGGTGAACGGCGCAAAGTCGGCCACCATCACAGAGCGCGAGGTCTTACTTGCAAGACGTTGGAACAAGGAAGGGCTTCTATCTGCCGAGGGATTGCAGGCCGTGGAAATGGCCGCAGAGTGAAGATTTCCGACTAGGGGAATATTTAGGGGGCATGAAATCTCCAGAATCACCGGAATCCCTTATGGAATATAATGGTGCGCGCTGCAGGGTTCGAACCTGCGACCCCATCCGTGTGAAGGATGTGCTCTACCACTGAGCTAAGCGCGCTTTCGCGGGGGCGGGAAGATGGGACAGGGGAGTGGGGAATGGCAAGCTGATTAATCGAATCAACCTACCGGGTGCCAGGTGGTCTTAAGTTCCACGAAATCGCGGATGTGATAGAGGCCTTGAGCTTGCTCTGAGAACCAGTCGTAGGCCATTTCGGCGGGAATGAATTTCGTGCGTTTTACGGATTCTGCGGCACCGCTTTGGAGTGTCTTTCGTTCATCCGGGGAGGCGAAGGCAGAGATGGCACGAATGTGTTCGTGGGTAGCGAAGGTGGGGAGAATATCCGCGTTTTTTCCAGTTAGGAGATTGATGACGCCGCCGGGTAGATCGCTAGTGGCGAGCATTTCACCGAGGATGATGGCGGGATATGGCTTGGTCTCTGAGGCAAGTGCTATGACGGCGTTACCACTTGTGATGATCGGGAGGATCATGGAGATCAGGCCTAGTAGTGGGGACTCATTGGGAGCAGAGACAGCAATGACTCCCATAGGCTCAGTGACTGAGAAGTTGAAATGCGCTGTGGCTACCGGGTTCACACTGCCGAGTAGTGCTTCGTATTTATCCGTCCATCCCGCGTAGTGGACGATGCGGTCGATGGCTGTGGAGACTTCAGCTGCGGCTTGTTTCTTCTCGGCGGCGTTGCCCGGGAAGTGAGCATCGACGAGTTCAGCAGAACGTGCCTCTAGCATTTCGGCCATGCGGTAGAGAATTTGACCGCGGTTGTATCCAGAGCGCTTCACCCAACCAGAACCTGTTTTAGCAGCTGCTTCTACTGCATTACGGACGTCCTTGCGTGTGCAGAGCGGGACGTTTGCGAAAAACTCTCCGGAATTATCGGTGATCTCGTAAGTTCGATTGCTCTCGGAGCGGATAAAGGCTCCGCCGACGTAGCATTTTGGCGTCTTAGTGATGGGCAGGCGTGGCATGAAATAGAAATCTAGCGATTGCTGAGAAAACTACAAGGAACGGGGCGGGAGATTTCTAGTTGGATTCCCGAGGTGTTTAGCTTTGACGGAATACTGGGAAATCAGTAGAAATATTCGGAAGCCATGAAATGTCCCAGATGCGTGCAGAGGATCCACCGTGCTGCGGCGGGTTGTCCCCACTGCGGCTTCTCCATGGCGGACGCCGACCACATGTTTGGTGACGGCGAGGTGAAGTTGCGGAGCCTCACAGATGCTGCGGGCATTTTCCGCAGAAACGAGCGCGACAAGCTGGAGGATGCGATGAATGCATTTGGTGAGTGTTTTCCGCAGATGTTCATTGCTGTGTATAGCGGAACACTCGGGGAGAAGGGTAATCTAAGACAGTTTGGTTTTTGGTTGATGAATCGTGGGGTATTTGAGGATGTCGATGTGGAGAAGCCAAACGAGGCAGGGGTGCTCTTCGTGATCGATCCGGATTTAAAGTCGGCCGGCATTACTTTCGGTTATCTTCTCGATCCTTTTTTTGAGGAGCAAGATAGCTTCGATTGTCTGTCACGGGCGCATTCCTACTGGCTGGAGGGGAATTACGCAGAGGGTTTATTGAAAAGCATCAAGCACCTGAAAACTATTTTACGAAAGCGCAGTCGTCAGGCGAAGAAGGATCCGGAGCGATTTGAGCGTAAGGTTGCGACTCCGGTAGCGGTGGAAGATTTAGTGAAAAAAATTCGCAGTGGTGGAAGAAAAGCCGAGAGCACTTCAGGTATTCCCGAAGAGGAGGTCGAGTGGTGAGAAGGCGTTTTGTGGTGCTGTTGAGCCTGCCGGTGATCGCCTTTGGAGTGACCGAGCCACCTCTTCCACTCTGGGAGGAAGGTGTTCGTGAAGAAATGGAGGAAGAAGGCTGGAGTGCTGGTGATACACTTTTGCTTTTTGGCCCCTTGGCTGAGGAGGAAAATGTAGAGGAAGCGCCATTGAATGTAGAGGAACCGACCGAAGCAGAAATCGCTGAGGAGGAAAAAGATGACGACGAAGTGCCTGAGGAATACCTCACTCAATATTTCGCGGATAAACCGTCTACGCATGTGGTGGATCCACAGAACCTGATGGACACACGTCAGCAAAAAGATCTCGAAGCCTTCATTGATTACCATGGGAATGACTCTTCGATCGATATGTATGTATATGTCTTCGGTGCGAATCAGCGAATCCCCTCCGAGGTACGTGAAGAGGAAGTTGTGGAGCGATTGTATTCCGTAGGGAAACCTGCGGTGATCATCTATTACTACCTCGGTGCACCACAGAGGGCGGCATTGTATCTTAGCCCAATTCTAACCGATGCAGTTTCTGCTGCGGAGCAGAGACGTGCGCTCGATAGTTCTGTGATGAAGGCCTTCGTGACTTCGAAAGTCTTTGATCAGCTGGAGTCATTTCTCGTGCAAATGTCGATCCGGATTTACTGGATGGAGCGGATGATTGAGGGGACTGCCGACGAGACGATGGAGGCTATACCGGAGGAAGTGAGTAATTTGCCCTCAGGTATCAATGAGGATGCTTCTGAGGCTGAGATCGAAATTCCGGCATGGATGAAAATGGCCGGTGCAGTCGCAGTTGCCACTTGCGGTGGTCTGATGGTAATTTGGAGTTTTGTGATGTGGTGGATGAGCCGGTTACGTTTCCGCTTCCCTGAGTTTGAGGTTGAACAACGACTTGGTGGTAACCATGCAGCAGGGATCGGGGCGGTGATTTCCTTTTCTAGCAGCGCAGTGCCACCGGCTCGTCAGCGGGATCAGGTGCCGGATTATATGCGACGCATGTGAAAGCATTTTGAATGATTTATTGAAACGGCCGGTTCAGGGGGTGAATGTTCGCGCGGATGGATAAGCCGGGTATCACAGTGGAGGCTAGCGGGCGCGGAGAAGAGATACGTCTTGGTGGTAAACTCGGCGAGATGTCGTTGCGCAAGCAAGTGCTGACACTTGCGATGTGGCCTCTAATGGAGCAGGTGCTCGCATTCTTTGTTGGTATGACGGACATACTCATCGCAGGGCGGATGGCTGAGGGTGCGGAAAGGGTCGCCGTGCTGGATGCGATGGGACTAGGCGGATATGTGGGCTGGTTCATCAATATTTTTCAAGGTGCTGTGGCAACTGGAGTTATGGCATTGGTTTCTCGCGCTACCGGAGCACGCGACAAGAAACTGGCTAACCGAGGACTGGGTCAAGGGCTCTGGCTAGGGACAGCAGCCGGGTTAGTGGCATTCTTTACTCTGCAATTCGGTGGTATATATCTGATCCGCTGGATGGGGCTAACTTCAGCGGCAGCGATTGAAGCGAAAACTTATATTCACTACCTAGCGTGGACGGGGCCAGTGGCTGGAGGAATGTTTGCAGTGAATGCCGCACTCCGGGGATCCGGGGATACGAAGACACCTTTCATGGCGATGGTGGTGGTAAATGTGGTGAACATGGTTTGCAGCGTGTTGCTGGTGTTCGGCCCCGAGCCATTCGGTGGAATGGGTGTAAAAGGTATCGCCTTAGGAACCGTGATTGGTTGGGCGGCGGGACTCGTGACAGTTGTGGTGATGTTGGCTTTGAAAAAGCGCGAGGGGCTGAAGTGGACGCGGCGCGGACTAGTGTTTCATAGCGAGACGGTCATGCGTATCTGGCGTGTGGGTGTTCCGCAGGCGATTGAGATAGCGGGAATGTGGACAATCCATTCATTTGGTATCCGTGTGATCTCGAGTTTAGCCCAAGAGGGGGCACTCGGGGCACATTTCATTGCCATCCGGCTGGAGTCGATGAGCTTCTTACCGGGGTTTGCCATCGCTGCTGCTGCCTCTGCCCTAACAGGTCAATACTTGGGCGCTGGGTCGAAAGAAATGGCAGTGAAGGTTGTGCGTTTCTGTTGGAAATTTGCAGTGGTGCTGATGGTGGTGATGGGCGTCTTTTTTGTAGTGGCCAGGGAATGGCTTATCGGTCTGATGGCACCTGGGAGCCTAGTACACATGGATCTCGCTGCGCCATTACTAGTTGTTTGTGCGTTTACTCAGCCTCTATTTGCAACATGTATGATTTTAAAAACAACCATGCGGGGTGCAGGAGCTACGAAGATGGTGATGCGTTGGTCTTTTGGCAGCATGTTATTCAATCGTGTCGCCCTGTTGGGGATAATTGCCTACTTTGGCTGGATCAATCTAACAGGAGTGTGGATCATCTTCGGCTTCGACCTACTTACGCAGGCGGTGATTTTTATCCGGCTACATTTCCGTGGGAAATGGCTTGATGCAAAAGTATGAATTTGAGGCTTTTCGGTCAGCTCTCCTCACCAGCAGGCTTGAGGTAGTAGAGGGCTGCCATGCGGGCAGCGATACCGTTTTCTACCTGGTCGTTGATGAGTGAGCGCTCGTAGTCCATGACCGCATCGCAGAGTTCTACTCCGCGGTTTACGGGGCCGGGGTGCATTAAGTAGAGGCCACGTGAACGGATTTCTTCAAGACGAGCATCGCTGATACCGTAGAGCTTGTGATACTCACGGAGGGAAGGGAAGAAGGGGGCATCTTGACGTTCCATTTGGACACGAAGGAGATAGACAATATCGGGCTGCCATTTCATCGCCTCGTTGTAATTCGTGAAGCGATGAATGCCTTCAGGGCCGTTGCGTGGGATGAGGGAACCGGGGCCGAGAAAGGCAACATCCATTCCGATCTTTTTCAAGATGCAGGAAGTGGAGCGCGCTACACGTGAGTGGAGTATGTCGCCGACGATGAGAATTTTTTTACCAACGGGATCTGGGAACTTTTCCTTGATAGTGAATGCATCGAGTAAGGCTTGAGTGGGATGGGCGTGAGCGCCGTCACCTGCGTTGACGACGGAAGCTTTGGTCTGAGCCGCAATGGCGGCGGGAAGGCCTGAGTGAGAGTGACGGACGATTATGTAGTCCGTGCGCATGGCCTGTAGGGTCTCGACGGTTTCGCGGACAGACTCTCCTTTAGTAATAGAAGAGTGGCGAACGTCGAAATTGGTGACGTCTGCGGAGAGGCGCTTGGCGGCGACTTCGAAGGATGAGTGGGTTCGCGTGGATGGCTCGTAGAAGAGGGTGAGCACGGATTTACCCTTGAGAGCTGGAACTTTTTTTACCGAGCGGGTGAAGAGTTCTTTGAAGGGGATGGCTTGATCGAGAAGAAGATCAATTTCTTCACGATCGAGCGATGCGATGTCGAGGAGGTCTTTACGGGGCATTTTGGAAATCAGGTGCGTAGTGGAGGCCTCCGAAGGCGGCAGTTAGGAAAATGACTATAAAGATGAGAGCCGCGTGGTGTCGGGAGCGAGGTTTCTTCAAGGCTATAAAGATGACTAAAAGAAGGGAAGCAAGCAGGAGAGCGAGGGGAATAAAGTAGTGGAAGTGCTTGTAGATGGTGAAAGCTGCTCCGAATGGAAGAAGATAGCCGGGGATATAGAGCAAGGGATGGGCTGTCTGCTTGCGTAGGTGGGTAGCGGGATCTATCTCGGGTTGATTGAATTTTGCGAGAGCCTCGCGTTTGCGTATCTCGGCGATATCGCGAGGGTCGTGGCGGTGAGTGGGGATGGCCGTTTTGTGTGTGACCGGGGGCGCGGGGGCGAGGGGGAGTTCTTTCTTACGGAGGGTGTGGGTGCTTTTTTTTGCAGTATCTGCAAGTGGAGCAGGTGCTGCAGGAATATCGAGGTGCACGGGCTGCGCCACTGGCTCGGGAGCCGTATTAGTGATCTCCGGTTCAAGATGCACAGGTGGTCTACGGTGCGGAGTCTGGGATTCTATTTCCGGTGCGGCATGGGGAGGTGCCGCTTGTTCGGGAGGTGCCGGAGGGCTATCCGGGATGCCTAAGCCTTCGCGTAATGCGGCAATTTCTTCGGGAGTTTTTTTACGTTCCGGGATCATGGTTTAGGTGGGCTAACGACACGAACGAGGTCTTCTCCATCCGTGCCTTCAAGGGAGACATGAACGTGGTCGTGTCGATCTGTTTCAAGAGTGATTCCTACATAGGTCGCGTGGATAGGTAACTCGCGGTGACCGCGGTCGATGAGGACTGCGAGCTCTACCTTGGCCGGACGACCGTAATCGGAAAGTGCATCAAGAGCAGCTCGGATCGTACGTCCGGTGAAAAGAACGTCATCGACTAAGATGATGTGTGCATCATCGACTGGGAATGGAATGTCGCTTTCCTGAAGCTTAGGATTTTCGCGAAGGTGTTCGAAATCGTCCCGGTATAGGGAAATGTCGAGCACTCCAAAGTTCAGATCACGGTCTTCTTCTGAGAGGTGATTGAGTAGGCGCTCAGCAACTTCGTCTCCACGCGAGCGAATACCGACAAGAGCGATGGGTGCTGTGGGGTTTGCTGCACGAACCGCTGCGGCGAGAGTGGTGACTCCAGCTGCAATTTCATCGGGACTGAGTGTTAGCTTGATGCTTTCCGGTGGGTGGTTTTTTGCTTCAGGGAAATTGAGGATGCCGATGTCTGTGCGACGTTGAAGGCCGGGGAAACTGATTTTATCGAGTGCGGCGTGAGCGGCGGTGACTGCGGTGAGGCGATCTGATCCTTGGGCTACGCAGGCGAGGACTCGACCACCATTGGTCTGCCATTCGTTTTCGACGAGTTTTGTTCCAGAGTGGAAAACAGCTCCGCCTGTATCATTGATTCCTGTAATGGGATCACCAGAGCGAGAGCTTTCGGGGTAGCCGTGTGAAGCACCTATTACGCAGACAGACCAATCTTCAGAGAAGGAGATAAGTGATTTGTCGAGATTGCCCTTAGCGCCTTCGAGGCAGAATGAGGCAAGATCTCCAGAAAGTAGCGGCATGACCGCTTGGCATTCGGGATCGCCGAAGCGGCAGTTGTATTCAATGACCTTGGGGCCATCCGGCGTGAGCATGAGCCCGAAGTAAAGGAAACCGCGATAGGGTAGTTTTTCCGAACGTAGTGCGGAGACAGTAGGTGCGACGATGGTTTCATCGATAATTTCGAGGAGTTCCTTGGAGATGAGTTTTCGAGAGGCCACCGCGCCCATACCTCCGGTGTTGGGGCCTAGATCACCGTTCTCGAGGCGCTTGTAATCTCGGGCGGGAGTGAGGATGAGGTAATTATCGTCTGAAATAGCGGCAAAAATGGAGACTTCAGGGCCAACGAGGCACTCTTCGACAAGTAGGCGGCCGGGGCCGAAGCGTCGTTGGGTGAAGACTTCATCGAGGAAGGCGAGAGCGGAGGCCTCATCGGGGCACACGGCAACACCTTTGCCGGCAGCAAGTCCATCGAATTTGAGGACAGTTGGATAAGTTCCAGCGATGGCTTCCACAGCAGACTCTAATGAATCGCAGGCTGCGGCGGCTCCGGTGGGGATGTCGTTGCGAAGGAGGAAGTCTTTGGCGAATTCTTTGGACGCTTCGAGTTGTGCGGATTCCTTAGGTGGCCCCCAACATGGGATTCCGTTGGCTTCACAGAGATTGGCAAGTCCTTCACCTGTAACGAGATATGACTCTTCACCGGCGATGCAGAGATCGATAGCGTTTTCCTTCATCCACGAGACCAACGAAGGTAGATCTGTGGCCGTTGTTGGCTTTGCGAGGCTGAAAATAGCATCACTACCAGGGAAGGAGAAGAGTTCTGGAGACTGCGGAGAGAGGGATAGGGTATGGATAAGTGCGTGCTCACGGCCGCCTTTTCCTACTACGAGAATTTTCATCTCCGGATGTTTTCGGAGAAAAGCGCGCGATGGGCAAGGATTCTCAGTGAGATGTTAACAGTCTTTTGGGTTCGTTCCAGGATCTGAAGTCTGGCAGGTAACAGTAGAGTTACAGTTTCGGCTTTTCTGACATGGCAATTTTGATGGCAGATATTGCCTGTTGGTGAGCCAGAATGAGCGAATTCTTTTGTTTTTCCTCTAAGTATGAGGATTCCACAGGGTCTTGGAAACGAAGTAACCGTCTTTCCATGATCTCACTGAGATCTGAGAGACTGGTGTCCCAACCGTCAGGATATGGAAAATGAAGAAGACTAAAAGCCGAGTGAATTTGGTCACCTTGAATCAGCCACCCGGATTTCAACAATTCTGAAATGAAGGTAGCCGCGAGTTCCGGTGAAGGCTTTGCCGAGCGATGAGATTCGCTAGCGATACAGTCAGGAACGAAATCAGGATATTCGTCCATTAACCTCAGCTCTTCGGAGGTAGAAGAGAGCCATCCATGTTACCTTCCTCGATATCGGGGAGGGTTGGTTCCTTGAAGTCACCAGGCAATACATAAGACCAGAAGGAGCGTTTGCGCTCGTAAGCAAGGGCACGTTCTTTGCCGAGAGGCATTTCCTTGAGGTCTTTTTCGCGGACTTCGACGACATCCACACTAGATGGACGGAGGTCGTTGATAGAAAACTGAGAAACTCTTTTCGTCGCGTTTGCCGTAGCTGATTTTACTGTATCAACAGCACCACAGGATGCGAAAAGTATCGGCGCGGCGATGCATATGCAAATTGGTTTGAGCATGACGATGGGTAAAATTGAGGGGGATGGAAATTCTTCCGGTGGTATTCTGTAACAATGGAGTGAGCGTGTCCAGACGCGGTTTTTGTGCCAAAATTGTCACATTTCTGAAATTAACGAGGTTTTAGTATCAGGAAATTCCGAACGGGGCGATTGAGAAAGCTACGGCGATTGATGGGGCCGCCGGGAATACGGGATGAGATGTAGAGATCGGTAGATCGGCCACCATCGAGGTTGAGGGCAACATCGATTTTCCAAGATGTAGGAGAGCTAGTTGCTAGGGCTTTCCCCAATGAAGCCAGTGTACAGGAAGAAGTTTTGCCTATCCACCATCTGGAGTTGCCATCGGATAGTATTATCGAGCGAACTGCAGATTTTGTGCTGCTCAATCCAGAAATGGACTTTCCATTTTCGAGCAATAGCGGGCCGGATTGGATTAACTCACGAGATGAAGCCACAGCAGAGCGAGAATTACGTCGTGTGATTGAGAGCGCTCCACTGTTGTTTTCTCGGAAAATGCCATTCCCAAGTGATGACGCGGAATTCCAACCGCCAGAGGTTTTACCGCCTGAGACGACGAGTCCCAGCGGATTGCCCTCCGGAGTAAAAAAACCGGCGTTGATGGCGAGAAGTGAATTTTTTGATTTAGCGACGGATGACGATGTTGAGTAAGTGGAGCCGGGGCCGCCTGGTTGATCGACCACCGTGAGTCGGTGTGTTCTTGAATCAAAACTTACTCCTTCGAAATAGATACCATTGATGGTTTTTCGCGAAATACGGGGAACTGAGGCGGGGAGTGAAGGTGCTTCTGGTTGTGATGGTATCGAAACAGAAGATAGTTCCTCTGGAGCCACGACTTGTATCTCATTTGTAAGGTGTCGCTTTGGAGGATCCGGCACAGGAGCGCAAGAGACCATGGTGGCTATTGCCAAAGATGGCATGATGATGGATCTCCGAAACATAGAAGAAGTGAATCCGTGAATTGATCTAGGGGCAAGTGCTAGCTAAGTGGTTGGCTGTTGCGGGAGGAATGGGTTGGTGCAAGAGTGACGGCGATGACGGGTCTGAATTTACCGAAAAAATGCGGAGTGATGCTATTGCCAGATTGCACTTTGTTTCCGCATGGTGGGCTGCCACTACATATCTTTGAAGAACGTTACCGCATCATGCTGGAGGAGGCTTTGGCCGGGGAATGTGTATTTGCTGTGGGGCGTCTTAAACAGGCAGAACACGGAGGGGAGGATGAGATTTCCGAAATAGGAACTGCAGGGCTGGTAAGAGCTTCGCATGAAGGGAAAGACGGAACATCGCAGTTATTACTACATGGGGTCATTCGCGTAAAATTCGTGGAGTGGCTGGAGGAAAAGTCCTATCCGTATGCGTTGATAGAGCCTGTAATCACCACGCCGTTGCCTGACGAGCAGGTTGAGCCAGCGATGAAAACTCTCCGAGGTGCGGTGGAAGATGCGACTGAGAAGCTTCCTGAAGACATCAAATCCGGAGTTTCCACTCTATTAGCGCAAGCAGATGAGCCTGCTCTCATGGCTGATTTGGTAGCTCAACAATTTGTCCATGAGCCAGATCTTAGGCAGACACTGTTGGATGCAAAATCAGTCGGCGAAATGATGAGTCTGCTTTGCGCCTACTTCGAAGGGCTTGAATTCGGAGCTTAATACTAAGCTGTTCGCCAGATTTTAGAACTCGTTATCCTCCAACCGGGAAGATCCCGTGGTTATAGGCTTTGTTGATGGCAGCTGGGGCATTCTGCACACCGAGTTTTTCGTATATGTGGCGAATGTGCGTGGCTACGGTGGTGACGCTGATATCGAGTTTATCACCGATTTCTTTTTTTAGGAATCCCTCGGCGAGGAGCACAAGGATCTCCAATTCACGCTCAGTGAGGCTAACTTCAGCGCTATCCTTGGGTATGTGATTTCTGAGTGTTTTCAGCATGTAGCTCGCGACACTGGCGTCTAGTGCAGCTCCGCCGCTCATCACTGTGCGAATACCCTCGGTGATTTGGGTGAGTGTGGATTTTTTCAAAAGGTAGCCAGAAGCTCCTGCCGAGATTGCGGCAAGAACATCGACCTCTGCTCCGGATTGGGTGAGAACAATGACTTTTGATTGCGGGGCAATTTTAAGAATATGCGGCAGTGCTTCGAGGCCGGAAATTCCAGGGAGATTGAGATCCAGTAGGATGACATCAGCCATTTCAGCGGCAGGTGTATCGATAATGTTACGAATAGCGCGCTCTGCAGTTCCGTATTTCCCTAGTAGGTTGATCCCTGATTCGGTTTCCAATGCAAGTTCTATGCTTTCTCGGTAGTCGGGATGATCCTCGACCATCATTACTGTGATTATTTCATTCATGAGTAGTTCTATTTTTTAATTCCGAATCGCTGCCTACGCATTTTAAGCGAGACGCAAGTGCCTCCGGACGGGGGTGGAATTATTGAGACCGTGGCGTCGAGCAAACGTGCGCGACGTACGAGAGAAGGGGGAACATTTTCACTTTCTTCAAAGCCCTGACCATTATCTGTGATGGTGAGGAGCACTGTATTTGCAGGTGCAGACAGGCTAACATTAAGTTTAGTGGCACCTGAGTGACGGCTAATGTTTACAAGGCTTTCTTTGTAGAAGAGGAAAAGATCCGAGCGTGTCCTTGGCTTGAGATTGTCGAGAATATCTTCGTCTTTGATTACGATTTCATAATCGAGATCTGCGAGAATGCGACGGGTAGTGCGCGTCATATCCCCTTTGAGATTTCCGAAGAGTCCACTGGCATCTTGCAGTTCAGTGCAATGCCGGACTGCTTTACTGGTTCTCTCAGTCAGATCACGGCTGCGTCTCAATGCGTTTTTTAATCGGTCGGGAGATTCCATAGAAGTTAATGCGATATCTCCAAGTAAGCCGATTGCATGAAGATTGGCTCCAAGCTCGTCATGCAGGTCTGCTGCAAAACGCATGCGGATTCTTCCAATATGTCGCATTCGAATGATACGGTTCACGAGGATGGTAATGGCGATGCCTCCGGCGAAAATAGCAGCGAGCCATGACATGAGATTGAGACTGCTTTTTTGCTTCGCGTAACGCTTTTGGAGTTCTTCGGTAACTAGCGGCCTTGAAACCGATAGCTCATGCCTGCGGGACAACTCTCCGAGCCACGCTCGGATCGGTAGAACCGTGCCGTAAAGATTACTGCCATCATTCAGTGCAGATAGAATACTTAACGTGTGTTTCGGCTTAAAGTTGGCGAACAAAGGCTTATTGAGCGCTACATTATTGCCCTTAGAAATCACCTCTATTTCAGCGAATCCCATCCGATTATATTGGATTTCACCGTAATCCAATATGTAGAGGTCGAACCCTGTAAGTCTGATGTATCGGCAGTTGGTAACGGCAGTTGGCAGAATAATCGTCGGACCCGTCTCGTAGATGTTTTTCCAACGGTAATCCCAGAGGGTGCTGGAATTATTGAAGTCTGGGTCGTCGGACGCTTCGATGAGTATACGTTTGGGCAGAGCAAAGTCGCCGAGTATGGATTGCGGAACGGTATCACTTAGAGTAATGGTATGAATGCGTATTTCATCGATAGGCAGCGAACTGCCGAGATCCAAGATTATGGTTGGGATGATGCCATCATCGATATTTGAAACCAATGGAAGACTCTGTTTGCCTCGCGGCACGTTCATCTGGTAGGGCATGAAGCCATCTACTAGGAATTGCTTGTTCCACGCTTGTGATGGACCGAACGGTTCCCATGAACTGGTTACGTTTTTCCTAAGAGCAAGATTCTTCTCTCCGTTGAATACCAAAATTTCAGAAAACTGTAGGGCATACTTTCCGTCGATAGCGCGAGTAGTTAATTTTGTAGCTACTATTTTCACCCATGATGCATTTGTTCCTTTGCAGTCTATGGCCATGGGTGCGATCCGCACTGGATCTGATGGCTTCGCCGTGAATCTCGCGATGATTTCTCCTTCTTCATCACCTGATTTACCTGCAACTATATGAAATTCAGCGGGAAAAGCGTCGTTAACCATGGCGCTCTCCGAGTCCCGCCAGACAGTAGGAACGAGACAAATCTCATCGATCTTACTTTCCTCTCCTAAATCGATTTTGATCCATTCCGCATTTTTTTCATCTTTGTGGGTGCCAGAGCGAAAACCGATGGAGCCTACGCCGCTGCGAAGCCCGTAGCGTGATAGCTGGGCTAGTTCTAGGTCGATCGACTTGAGGTGAAGCTCAAGGTCGGAGAGTGGCATCTCTGCAAGTTCGCCGGGTGAGGCTGCTCGTACCGTAGGAAGCCAGCTGAGGAGTAGGACTAGGAAGACGGTGACAGCTTTCATTGAAGGGTTATTCCGTAACATGCATTGACCTAATTAGGAAGGTTGAGAGCAGGTGAGTTTCGGCAGTCATAGTGGAGCCTAGAAAGCGTAGTAAAAATCATTTTTGGACGTATTCTAATCGTAGCCGGAAGGCTCTGAGCGTCTATCCTCTCTTCTGATGATAAATTGGTCGTATTTTCTGCATTGCTAGGCAAGCCCGGTAGTGGCTAGATTTCTCTCAGAATGATTCTGGCGTTGTGGGAGGTATCGGGACTGATCGAACAGGGGGGAACGCTCGTGTGGGTTTTGCTGGGCCTGGGATTTGTCGGATCGGTTTGTATTGTTGAACGTTTCTTTTACTTTCATAGGGCAAGAATCAACGTGAGTTCCATGCTTGTAGGGCTAGGCCTTCATGTGAAGCGGCGAGCCTTTGCTGAGGCCGTGCATGAGGCCGCACGTGCTCCGGGGCCAGTGGGTAGGGTTGCTCATGCAGGGCTTCTTCGATATTACTTGGAGAGACGTGATTTGACGGATGTTGTCCGTGAAGCAGGTCAATTAGAGGTGCCGCGTATTGAAAAGAACATCCGCGCGATCCTTGCCGTAGCGTTATTGTGCCCGCTCATAGGTATGCTTGGCACGATGCTGGGTATGGTAGATGCCTTTCAAAGGGTCAATGAACAAGGTGGGCTGCCGGGTCCAGCGGAGCTTTCTTCGGGTGTAATGACGGCTCTGGTTACCTCAGTAATCGGACTGACTGTTGCGGTGCCAATGTATGTCTTTTACTTGTATTTCGTGGGGCGTTCTAAGCGACTGATTGGTAGAATCGAGCGCGCGGGCATTGAGGTGGTTCACATGATTGCCGATGCACGGGAAGAAGAAGAATTCTCTCCGTTCCGAGGTGAGACAAATTTCGGTAAGAAGCGCATGCAGCGTAAGAGGAAATCCACAGCGCCTAAGGGAAAATGAAGCTGGATACCACACTCGGCGAGAGGCCGGGATTTCTGCATGCAGTACCCCTTTTTGACCTATTCTCTCTGGTCTCGATTTTGCTAATAATGAGTCCTATGTTTCTCGGCAGCAGCGGTGTAATGGTGGACGTGCCAGTCTCCGAGTTTGAGATGGAGCGCTACGATGATTCCATTGTCATTACGCTGGGTGCGGGTGACGAACACGGTAGATTGTATCTAGGACGAAACGCCATCGAGCAAAAGGATCTGCCGGGGTTGTTGGAAAAACTTGGAGAAGGAGAGGCGAAGTCTAGAACCATCATATTGTTAAAATCAGATGTTGGGACTTCCGTCGGCATGGAGCGCAAAGTATCCGAAATTATACTCAAATCAGGCTTCAGTATGGCATTGGTGGGCAAAGCTCCCACACCGCCTAGTAGTAGCGAAGGAGGTGAACCGTGACTCGTGATGAACTTGTGTTTGATTGGAGTAATACAGAAACACGCTTAGTGGACAAAATAGTTGCTATTGTGTTAGTTCTGACCTTTTTTACGTTATTCTTCGGACTTATTGATATTCGTGTTGGATCGGCTTTCGAGAGGTCTACGGAGACTGCTTCAATCATTCGTTTTGAGTCCGAAGAGCTAGCTGATAAGTGGCTGTTGATTGCAGAAGAAGGCGGGCCATCTCCTGGAAGACTTGAGATTGTCAGTAGTGTTCCAGGTGCCGATGCATCACTGGAATCTATGTCTGGTGATCCGTTTGCTGATGTTGGATATGAGGTTTCTTTACGACCACTTTTAGCTAACTCTGGCGTCAGTGGCATAGAACTGGCGACAAAGGGATCGAGGGTATTTCCGGAGACTGAGATCAGAGGAAATGATGGAGCCGCGCCTGTAGATGGGAGCATAGCGGAAACGGGGCCAATGCAGCCGGTTATCACTCCTTACGATAACGCGGCACTTGAATGGATGCCTAAAAGTCTTCCTGTATTCAGTCTTGTTGAAGGAACTGATACCAGTGGCTCACCATGGCGTTTTGCTATAGGCCTACGTAGTGATGGCACGATTTCCGATTGTATCGCTCTAGGTGGCGGGGAGGCTGGGCTTGAGGAAATTCGTGGTTGGTTGCGTAGAGTGAAATTTGGAGACGGTGAAGATGAACGCTGGTTGGGATTGCGCGTAGAACTCATTAACCGGAGGCAAGATGGATCTGGGACTCAATGAAGCCGTAACAGTTGTCGTTTGTGGCAGTCTTTTCGCTGTTGCCGGTATGACTGTGCTGTCGCGGCTACGTCATCGGGCTACTGAATTGCGTATGATTCGATCCCGATCGGTCTGCCGTCTATGTGGACATGTATTTCTCGCTGAACATTCGGGCAAGCTGACCCATTGTCCGCACTGTGACAGCCTCAACCTGCGGATTCGAAATGGTCATCTCGGGTGATCACTTCATCTTTGGTTTTGCGTGAATTATTTTGCAATTTATTCGTGTTTACATGGCAAATACCTGTTTAATGATGGCTAGTCATGCAAGCAACTCTTCTTCCTCCGCGCAATACAGTGCTGTGCGCGCCCATCACTGCAGGGCGTGATCTCGGCTCATGCCTTATCGCGAATGTTACGATAGTGGATCTCATTTCCGCTGAGCTTACCCGCGCGGGATTTCAAATGGTGCCGCATATCCAGGCTTGCGAACGTACCATCCGGATCCCCATCGAGAGATGGCTTGAACTCGGCGCATTGCTGATGCTTGGGAGAAATACGAGATCTGCGAGGTTGAAGAATTCTGACGGGGATATTCTCGCATGGAAAGGTTCGGATGAACCGGAGAACTGCGAGGAAGAGATTCATACGGATGCCGATTGTTTCCCGGTAGTATATCCATGGGATCTCTTGAGGATGAACGAGGAAGTCGTCGCGCTAATGGATGAAAGTTCGATAGCAGGCCAAGTCAGTCAGATGGCAAATGTTTCCGGACATGTACGTCTAGGAGCAGGATCGCGTATACTTCCGGGCACGGTCATCGAAGGCCCCGTGGTGATTGGGCGTGACTGTGTGATTGGGCCGAACGCCTACATTCATGGAGCGACCAGTATCGGATCGAATTGCCGTATTGGGAATGGATCAGGGATTATAAATTCAGCCATCTATCCCAACACGGAGATCTCCAGTCATTGTCACGTGGAAGATTCGATCATCGGCTCGGACGCATATCTGGGTTCGGGCACTCGGATCGAGGTCTATGGTTCAGGGACTTCAAAAGGAAACATCACCTCCAAGGTAAGAGGGAAAGACACCGATACTTTCCGTGAGAAACTCGGCGCGTTCATCGGAGACGGAGTGCGCACAGGCCTGAATTGTTCGATTAATTCGGGAGTGAAGATCGGCCTTGGACGAGCCATTCCTGCAGGAAGTGTCGTCTTTGAAGACCTTTTGTGACCAAATTGTCACAATCCACTCTTGTGCCAGGGCGCGATTCATCCTCTACAGGTATAAGTAATGCAGCGCGTATTGATTGTCGAAGATGAGGTGGACATTGCGGATCTCGTAATGTTCAACCTGCAACGAGCAGGATATGAGGTAATAAAGGCACATGATGGCATACGCGGCACCGAACTGGCGCTCACTGAGAGGCCGGATCTTATCGTTCTTGATCTGATGTTACCTGGCAGAGACGGCTATTCGGTATTCCGTGAAGTCAGGCGTGATGCTCGCACGGCTCACATTCCGGTCATCATGCTGACTGCTCGTGCTCAGACCGAAGACCGAATTCAGGGTCTTGAGGCCGGTGCGGATGACTACCTCACCAAACCATTCAGCCCTAAGGAACTCGTGCTCCGCGTAAATGCGATTCTCAAGCGCTCGGAAGCCGCTCCGGGATCAGTGGAATTTGAGTATGGCCCTTTTCGCTTCGATAAAAATTCCGTCCGTTTCTACCTCGAAAACGAACCCGAAGATCTCACCTCTACGGAGTTTAAGCTCCTACTATACCTCTGTGAGCGGGCGGAGAAAACACAGGATAGGAATGACCTCCTGCGGACGGTATGGGGGTATCGTGATGAAGTGCACACTCGCACACTTGACACACACATGAAGCGACTTCGTCAGAAACTCGGCTCGCATGGCGCTTGGGTCGAGACCGTGCGTGGTATAGGCTACCGCGTGGCTCCACCAGCAGCATGACCGAAAATATAGCAATAGTCGCAACGCTTGCCGCAGTCTTTGCCCTCATCATTCAGCTCCTGAGGCAGAAACGCTCCCGGATCAATTATGAGACGGAGGTCAATGCGTGGAAACTCCGTCTGCAAACGGATCTCACCCAAGCGAAGGAAGAGCGAAATCGCCTCCTCGATGCTCTCGGCGATGCCTTCATCATTGTCGATTCCAAGGAAAACATTCGTTTCGCAAATTCCGCTGCACGAGAACTTTTCCGGGGCAGGGAACTCATCGGAAGACCGGTTCGTGAGGCCTTTCTCGACCCTCGTTTGGCGGATGCCTTGTTGAAATGCCTAGATACCGGTGAGCCAGTTCAATCACGCGTCGTTCTACCTCAACAAACTTCGCCATTGGGCTCCATGGAAACCCGAGGACAAAACGCATGGGTTATCGATGCCGCCCAGCTATCCGATACACCTGATGGAAACCGAAATACCCGTGTCGTCATTCGCGACGTTACTTCAGAACACCAACTCGATCAGATCCGCCAAGACTTTGTCGCAAATGCCTCACACGAATTGCGCACACCACTTGCAATTATCAATGGCTACCTAGAGAACCTCTTAGAAGACGGCATGGTCGAAGAACCGGAAATGGCACGCCGCTTCCTCGGAATCATGCAGAAGCATAGCGAGCGCATCTCGCGAATTGTCGAGGACATGCTGGTCATCTCCCGTCTCGAATCAGGAGAAGCCTCGGCTATCAATATTGAACCTTTCAAGCTGCGTTCCTGCATAAATGACGTTCTCGAGCGACTCGAATCTGTCATTCGGAACCAAGAAGCGGACGTTTCAGTTCGCCTCCATGATGATGGAGCATTGATAAATGGTGACCGCTTTTATTGGACTCAGGTGTTGTTCAACCTAGTGGAAAACGCGCTCAAACAGAACCCCTACAAGGATTTGAAGGTTCTCATCGGCTCTGAGGAGACTCCGGATCTGATCCGGATTTGGGTCAGCGACAATGGCATCGGCATTCCAAGTGGAGATCTAACCCATATTTTCCGCAGATTTTACCGAGTAGAGAAACATCATTCCCAACTCGAAATCAAGGGAACCGGTCTGGGACTTTCTATCGTCAAACGCGCGATTGAAGCTCACGGCGGCACGATCAACGTCACTTCCGTTCCCGGACGGGAAACAAAATTCCTGATGACGATACCTCGGAAGCCAGAGTAACTTCCGGGCATGAGCAAAATTGGTATCTTCGGCGGTTCGTTCGATCCCATTCACGAGGGACACATCCACCTTGCGAACCTTGCTCGAGAAGCCGCTGGGCTAGACGAGGTCTGGTTCCTTCCATGCTATATTTCCCCTCACAAAAAAGGCCGTCCACCTACTCCTAGCGAGATCCGTGTAAAATGGCTTAAGCTCGCTCTCAAAGAAACCCCTTGGGCGAAGATCGAAACCCTCGAACTGCGTGACGAATCACCCTCGTATTCGTGGCGCACCATCCAAATGCTGGCTGAGGAACACCCAGAAAACGAATGGTTCTGGATCATGGGCGGAGACCAATGGACAGCTCTACATACGTGGAGTAAGCCCGAAATCCTCGCTGAACTCGCCTCATTCATCGTCCTCGCACGAGATGGATCAGTCATTGAGGAAAGGCCGGGCTACCGTCTGCAACTTGTCCATGGCGAGCATCCCGCCTCGTCCACCGAGATTCGCCGCGCCCTAGCAGCAGGGGAGGAAAATATCCCGTTCCTTCATCCCGATATCGCCGCGGCCATCAACTAAGAGCAATATCATCCTTGGATCAGGCTTTTTTCTACAGGGAGAGAAGGAGGAAGAATGGAGGAGGGGAGGAAGACCATGCCACTGGAGCCCTCTCAAAAAGCAATTTCCCAAATCTTCTCCTTCTCCTCCCATCTTCCTCCGTCCCTCTCTTCCAAAAGAAAGCCCGAATTACCGATGATCAACCACTCCACGACCGGCTTTGTGAAAAAATTCACAAACAGGGGAAAATCGCATTGGCCATTGGCTCCAGAGACTCCATATTCCGCCCGGCTATCATGATCTCCTACACCAAAGCACCCCACGAACGCGAATACCGGTTGATATTCAAAAACATCGACCGTGAGGGCTGGGATCCTTCCATCGAGACCTACATGTCCGATGGCGGATATGATGATCTCAAGAAAGCCTTCAAGATGGAGCCTAAGGCCATCACCGACGAGGTGAAGAAATCCGGCCTACGGGGCAGGGGAGGCGCGGGTTTTCCGACCGGCATGAAATGGACATTCATCCCGCCAAACAACACCAAGCCAGTTTACCTCATCTGCAACGGTGACGAATCTGAGCCCGGCACTTTCAAGGATCGCTACATCGTTCACCAAGATCCTCACCAACTCATCGAGGGGATGATCATCTCTTGCTTCGCCACCGGAGCACACAAGGCCTACATCTATCTCCGCGAGGAATTTCCACAGGCAGCACTCATCGTTGAAAAAGCTATCGAAGAAGCACGTGCGAAAAACTTCGTCGGCGACAACGTCCTCGGCTCCGGTTTCGATCTAGAAATCTACGTGCACCGTGGTGCCGGCGCCTACATCTGCGGAGAGGAAACCGGCCTCATCGAGTCCCTCGAAGGCAAGCGTCCATACCCACGCATTAAGCCACCCTATTTCCCCGCAGCACTCGGCCTCTATATGTGCCCGACCATCGTGAATAACGTCGAGTCTCTCTGCCACGTGAAACACATCGTCCGCATGGGCGGTGATGAATACGCTAAACTCGGCGTCGCTCGTAACACAGGCACACGTATCCTCTGTGTCTCAGGCGATGTAAAAAATCCTGGCTACTTTGAAGTGGAAGTCGGCAAAGTCACCATGCGTGAATTGCTCTACGACATGTGTGGCGGCCCCAAGGATGGTAGAGAAATCAAAGCCGTCATTCCCGGCGGATCTTCCTCGAAAATTCTCAAGGCAGACGAAGTTTTCAAACTGAAGAATCCAGATGGAACGGAACGCGACCTCGCTTTCTGGGACATTCCCATGGATTTCGATTCACTCGCCGCCTGCGGCTCCATGGCCGGCTCCGGTGGTGTCATCGTGCTAGACGATACGCGGAAGATGTCGTGGGTGCTGAACAACATCAACGCCTTCTACGCCCACGAATCCTGCGGCCAGTGCACACCATGCCGCGAGGGATCTACATGGATGAAAAAGATTTCCGACCGACTCGTGGAAGGCAAAGCCACGCCACAAGATATCGAGACGCTTGAAAGCGTTGCGTATCAGATCGACGGACGCACGATTTGCGCATTCGGCGAGGCATCCTCTTGGCCTGTCGAGGCGATCATCGCCAAGTTCCGCGAGGAATTACTCTCCGATACCGTTGAGGAAAGTAATCCATCAGCGAAGAATCCAGAAGCCGAAGAGCAACGCAAGTTCCTCGTCTCCTGATCGGAGCCGCTTGAGACATTTCTCGTGGGGTTCACCCTCGTGCGAGGGTTCGCTCCGAGTGTCGTAGCGAGAGCTAGGACGGATAGTAGTGAGACTTGGCGATTCATTGGATATTTGTAAGTAACACCTGAAGGGTGGAAGTGTTGCGGTTTTATTGCCGGGTGAGGGCACATTTTTCTGTCGCCTGATAATACGACCCTCCCAACGGAATATTTCATAAAACGAAAATAATCGGATAAATGACGCCGCAGGCTCTGGACTGCTGGGATCATTCCCAGCTTTCCCAGTGACGCGGCATCCAAAACGGAACGCGGACTTTAGTCCGCCCGCCCTAGCTATGGCAGGGTAATCACCAGCTTTTCAGATTGAGCGAAAGCCACTGAGAGAGCTGCGAAGCATCGCAGCAGTCCAGAGCCTCCGGCGGTTCTCTTTCCCAAACATTGCCCTCCTGTCCCAAAGCTACGCATATCCACGCCTCATTTTTGCGACCCTATGCGCAACTCCACACCTTGCACACTGCTCGAATCGTATTATGATTTCATAGGGCACTAACCGTTAGTTCCCGCACCAACCCAAAGCGAAAAAATGGCACTCGATAAACTCACTCAGAAACTCCAGGAAGCCCTGCAGACTGCACAGGGTCTCGCCTCAAAATCCTCTCATGCAGAGCTCCGGAGCTCACACGTGCTCCTTGCTCTTCTCCAGCAAGAGGGCGGCATCACCGTGCCCATTCTTCAGAAGGCAGGCGTCGATGTCACTCTTCTCAAAGCAGCCGTCGCCGCTGCGCTTTCGAGTGAATCTAGTGTGCAAGGTGCCTCCACCCAGCCCCAGATCAGCGCCGGGCTCCGCTCCACGCTCGACGCTTCAGATAGCGTTCGCGAAAAAATGGGCGATGACTTTCTCTCCGTAGAGCATTTCATCCTCGGCTCATTGGCGGGTGATTCTCCTGCAGGAAAACTCCTCAAGGAAGCCGGACTCGATACCAAGAAAGCTGAGGAAGCGGTCAAACAAGTTCGCGGCCCGCAGAAGGTCACCGATGCCGATCCCGAAGGAAAATACCAGACATTGGAGAAATACGGCACAGACCTCACCGCCCGCGCCCGCGCCGGGAAGATCGATCCCGTCATCGGCCGCGACCATGAGATTCGTCGCGTGCTCCAAGTGCTTTCACGCAGGACAAAAAACAACCCCGTCCTTATCGGTGAACCGGGCGTCGGTAAGACCGCCATCGTCGAAGGACTCGCACGCCGCATCGTCTCCGGGGATGTCCCGGATTCCATGAAGGACAAGATGGTCGTCTCACTCGACATCGGCTCCATGCTCGCTGGCGCGAAGTTCCGCGGCGAGTTCGAGGAAAGGCTCAAAGCATTCCTCAAAGAAGTCACCGAATCCGAAGGCCGCATCATCCTCTTCATCGATGAGCTCCACACCATCGTCGGCGCCGGGGCAGGGGAGGGAGCCGCCGATGCCTCGAACATGCTCAAGCCTCAGCTTGCCCGTGGCGAGCTGCACACCATCGGTGCCACCACGCTCGATGAATACCGCAAATACATCGAAAAGGACGCCGCCCTAGAGCGTCGCTTCCAGCCAGTCATGGTCGGTGAGCCCACCGTCGAAGACTCCATCGCCATCCTGCGAGGGCTGAAGGAACGCTACGAAGTTCATCACGGCGTGCGTATCCAGGATGGTGCCATCGTCGCCGCTGCCGTGCTTTCCGACCGTTATATCTCAGATCGTTTCCTGCCCGATAAAGCCGTCGACCTCATGGACGAAGCCTCGTCCCGCCTCAAGATCGAACTCGACTCCATGCCCACCGAGATCGATGTGTTAGAGCGCCAGATCATGCAGCTCGAGATGGAGAAAAAGGCCTTGGAAAAAGAAACCGACAAAGCCTCCGAAGCTCGCCTCGAAAAGGTCAAGGAGGAGCAGGCAAATATCAAAGAGCAATCCTCCGGCCTCATGGCGCAGTGGCGCAATGAGAAGACCGTCATCGACGAGGTGCGCCTCGCCCAGGAGAAAATCGATACGCTCAAGACCGAGGTCGAGAAAGCCCAACGCATCGGCGATCTCACACGCGCCTCGCAGATCACCTACGGCGATTTGCCCGATGCACAGAAAGCCCTCGAAGAAGCCGAGGCCGGTCTCGTTCATCTCCAGAAAAACGGAGCCATCCTCAAAGAGGAAGTCACCGAAGAAGACATCGCCCGCGTCGTCTCCTCATGGACAGGTATCCCAGTGAACCGCCTGCAAGAAGGCGAGAAACAGAAGCTCGTCCAGATGGAAGATCGACTCGGCGATCGTGTCGTCGGCCAGAAGAAAGCCATCACCGCGGTATCGAATGCCGTGCGCCGCGCCCGTGCCGGCTTGCAGGATGAAAACCGTCCCATCGGCTCCTTCCTTTTCCTCGGCCCCACCGGTGTCGGGAAGACCGAACTCTCCAAGGCACTCGCCGAGTTCCTGTTCGATGACGATGGCGCCATGGTGCGCATCGACATGTCGGAATACATGGAGAAACACAGCGTCTCCCGCCTCATCGGCGCGCCTCCGGGTTACGTTGGATACGACGAAGGCGGCCAACTCTCCGAGCATGTCCGGCGCAAGCCATACTCCGTCGTCCTCTTCGATGAGATTGAAAAAGCCCACCCGGATGTCTTCAACGTCCTCCTCCAAGTCCTCGACGATGGCCGCATCACCGACGGGCAGGGCAGAACCGTCGACTTCCGGAATACCGTGCTCATCATGACCTCGAACATCGGCTCCCAGCACATCCTTGGTGAGGAAAATGCCGAGCAGCGCGAAGCCGCTGTCATGGAAGCACTGCGCGGCCACTTCCGCCCGGAGTTCCTCAACCGCATCGATGAAATCGTCATTTTCGATCGCCTCAACCGCGAAGACCTCACCACCATCGTCGATCTCCAGCTCGACCGCGTCCGCCAACGCCTCGCAAAACAAGGCCTCGGCATCGCGCTTTCCGAAGAGCTCAAGGAATACATCGGCAACCAAGGCTACGATCCGGTTTACGGTGCAAGACCCCTCAAGCGCTCCATCCAGACCCACCTCCTCGATCCACTCAGCCTCGATGTCCTCGACGGAAAATTCGTCGATGGAGACGTCATCAAGGGCGAGCTCGTCGATGGCAAAGTCGTCTTCACGAAGTGACGGGGTTTTAACTCTCAACTTTCAATCTTCAACCCTCAAGGAAGAGGGGGAAGGAGCCGCGCTCTCCATGGCTCGAATGGATCGCGAAAAGAAATCTGACCGCCCCAACATGATGTCCATCGTCTCGTCCGTCGCCTCGTCCGCCGAAGCTCTTGCGAAGAAGGAAACTTCAGTGAAGGAGGAAGCCTAGGGCATCGCCCTGGGTCACACACCCACCAAAAAAACATCAGAGCCCTGAAGGGGCTGCCTAAATTTCAGAGGAGCCGAGGCACTGGCATTCAATAGCCTAGAGCAGTCCCAGCATGATCGGGCAACTTTCCCCTTCCAGAAAGCGGTGATGAAGGTAGAAATAAGTTAGACCATGCCAGCCAAGAAAAAAGTCGCCAAGAAGGCTGCCAAGCCCGAGAAAGACAAGTCCCTCGAATCATGGATCTGGGATGCGGCCTGCTCCATACGCGGAGCCAAGGACGCGCCGAAATACAAGGATTACATTCTCCCGCTTATCTTCACCAAGCGTCTCTGCGATGTCTTTGACGACGAGGTGAACCGCATCGCTGCCGAGGTTGGCTCGCGGAAGAAGGCGTTTCAGCTCGCCAGGATGGATTGGCAGAAGGCGAAGCCCGGCAAGGACGGGAAGAAGCAGGCGATGGTGCGTTTCTTCATCCCCCTCGTGCCAGAGGATACCGAGCAACCTGTCTGGTCTGTCATCCGCAAGCTTGCAGATCAGATCGGCGAAGGGGTCACCACCCACATGCGGGCCATCGCGAAGGAGAATCCGCTGCTCCAGGGCATCATCGACCGCGTGGACTTCAATGCCACCACCCACGGCCAGCGGGACATCGATGACGACAGGCTCTCGAACCTCATCGAGGCGGTCAGCACCAAGCGGTTGGGGCTGGAGGATGTGGAGGCGGATATCATCGGGAAAAGCTACGAATACCTCATCCGCAAGTTTGCGGAGGGTGGGGGACAGAGCGCGGGGGAGTTCTACACCCCGCCGGAAGTCGGCATCATCATGTCCAAAGTGCTGCAACCGGAGCCCGGCATGGAAATCTACGATCCCACCTGCGGATCGGGCGGTCTGCTCGTGAAATGCGAGATCGCCATGGAGGAAAACGCCAAGGGCAGGAAGCGCACCGTCGCCCCATTGAAACTCTACGGCCAGGAATACACGCCGGAGACCTGGGCCATGGCGAATATGAACATGATCATCCATGACATGGAGGGACAGATCGAGATCGGCGATACCTTTAAAAACCCCAAGTTCCGGACGAAGGGCAAGCTCCGCACCTTTGACCGCGTCATCGCGAATCCCATGTGGAATCAGGACTGGTTCACTGAGGGGGATTACGACAATGACGAGCTCGACCGCTTCCCCTCCGGAGCCGGTTTCCCGGGGAAATCCTCTGCGGACTGGGGCTGGACACAGCACATTTATTCCAGTCTCAATGCGAAAGGCCGGGCAGCCATTGTCTGGGATACCGGTGCCGCCTCCCGTGGATCGGGAAATGCCGGGACGAACAAGGAAAAGACTGTCCGCCAGTGGTTCGTGGATAACGATCTCATCGAGAGCGTGCTCTACCTGCCTGAAAACCTCTTCTACAACACCACCGCCCCCGGCATCGTCCTTTTCCTGAACCGGAACAAGCCCAAGAACCGGGAGGGGAAAATCTTCCTCGTCAACGCCAGCCAGATCTTCGAAAAGGGCGATCCCAAGAACTTCATCCCGGACGCAGGAATCCAACGCATCGCCGATACCCTGATCTCATGGAAGGAAGAGGAAAAACTCAGCCGCATCGTCGATCACAAGGAGCTGAAGAAAAACGACTACAACATCTCTCCCAGCCGCTACATCCACACCAGCGACGCGGAAACCTACCGCCCGATTGCGGAGATCGTCGCCGAGCTGGATGCGGTGGAGGCTGAGGCGAAGGAAACTGACAAGGCGCTTCGGAAAATACTCACTCAACTCGGAATATGAGCGAGGAATCCGAGCCCCAGTCCTCCATCGTTCTCTACCAGACTGAGGAGGGCGACACCCGGATCGAGTGCCGATTCGATCATGACACCCTTTGGCTGACGCAGGCGCAGATTGCCGAGCTTTTCCAAACCACGCCTCAGAACGTCACCCTGCACCTGAAAGCCATTTTTGCCGAAGGTGAACTCGCCGAGGACGCAACTTGTAAGGAATACTTACAAGTTCGAAAAGAAGGCAAACGCGAGGTTTCCCGCTCGCTCCGTCACTACCGGTTGGAAGCAATTCTGGCCGTCGGCTACCGGGTTCGGAGCACCCGTGGCACCCAGTTCCGGCAGTGGGCTACCGCACGTCTGAGTGAATACCTGGTCAAAGGCTTCGTCATGGACGACGAGCGCCTCAAGAATCCCGGCGGTTGGGATTACTTCGATGAACTCCTCGCCCGCATCCGCGATATACGCGCCTCGGAGAAACGGTTTTATCAGAAAGTCCGCGATCTCTTCGCCCTCAGTAGCGACTACCAGACCCGGGAAAAGGAAGCCTCGCTCTTCTTCGCCGAGGTGCAGAACAAGCTCCTCTACGCCGCCACCCGGCACACCGCCGCCGAACTCATCGTGGATCGCGCCGATCCGGGTCAGCCCAACATGGCACTCACCTCCTGGAGCGGTTCTCGCGTCCGCAAGCAGGATGTCATCATCGCGAAAAACTATCTCACCGAGGACGAGGTCGATACCCTCAACCGCCTCGTCGTCATTTTCCTGGAACAGGCGGAGCTCCGCGCGAAACAGCAGAAAGAACTTACACTCGATTACTGGCGCAGCAGCGTGGATCGCATGCTGGCCTCCAACGACCAGCCGCTTCTCGACGGCTCAGGCAATGTCAGTCATGAAACGATGAAAGCCATCGCTGCCGAGCGTTACGAAAGTTTCGATGGCGAACGCCGAAGTCTGGAAGCAAGGGAAGCCGATGCCGAGGATCTCAAAGCGATAGAGGATTTGGAGAAAGACCTCAAACGAAAGGGAGGGAAGGCGTGAGTGCGAAATGGAGCGCGGACATTCCTGTCCGCCGCAATGCCACAAAGCAGGGCGGAGGTGGAGACGCGAAAGTCGGACAAGGCATTGAAGGGGATTCTGGAGAAGATTGGGGTATGAACAGTTCTACGAGAATCACTGAGATCGGCAGCCTTCCCACGAGCTGGGAGGTTCTGCCGTGTGGCGAAATCTGCGAGAAGATCAGCGTTGGCATAGTCGTAAGACCATCGAGCTATTACGTTTCGTGCGGAGTGCCTGCATTTCGGTCACAAAATGTTCGACAGGATCGCCTGCAGCTAGAACCGATGGTTTATATATCGAAATACTCTAATGACGGACCGGTTTCAAAATCTAAACTATCCGCTGGGGACGTTCTAATGGTGCGAACAGGATACCCCGGTACCTCGTGTGTTGTTCCAATTGAATTTGACGGGGCAAACTGCATAGATCTGATAATTATTCGTCCTAATAACAAAAAGATCGTTAGTGAATTTCTAAGTCGGTTCTTCGGTTCAGAGGTTGCGATGCTTCAAGTCCAATCTGGAAAAGGAGGACTCGCTCAGCAGCATTTCAACGTGGGTGCTGTGAAGCGCATGCTAGTTGCGCTCCCGCCACTCCCCGAGCAGAAGAAGATCGCGCACATCCTTTCGACGGTGCAGCGGGCGATAGCAGCGCAGGAGAGTATTATTCAGACCACCACCGAGCTGAAAAAGGCTCTCATGCACAAGCTCTTCACCGAAGGCCTCCGCAACGAACCCCAAAAACAAAGTGATATCGGGCTAGTCCCCAAAAGCTGGAAGGTGGTAGATCTCGGCGACGTCATCAATCTGTTCGCGGGGTATGCATTCAAATCAAAGGAAGGCATTCCAGACTCTAACACGCAGCTTCTGAGAATGGGCAACCTCTACCAGAATAGACTCGATCTGAGGCGTAATCCTATTTTCTATCCGGACTCATTCGCTGAAGACAATCACCGCTTCGTCTTAAAAGAAGGAGACCTTGTGATGTCGCTCACTGGCACGAGTGGAAAGGAAGATTTCGGCTTTACCGTTCGAATCCCGGCGACGGAGAAGTCACTACTATTGAACCAGCGGGTTACACGGATCGATATCACTGACGATAGTTTACAGAAAGACTTCGCTCATCACTTCTTACTCTCGCGCAAGTTCCTGGATTTCCTCTACCCGACGGCCAAGGGAATGAAGCAGGCGAATCTATCCACTAACGCGATGAAAAAGCTTAAGTTCGTAATTCCAGATGAAGAAGAGCAGTCCGAAATTGCAATGTGCTTCAAATCATTAGATCGGAAGATTGTAGTCGCCGGACAAAAGCGTGATCAACTCCAACACCTCTTCCGCACCCTCCTCCACGAACTGATGACCGCGAAGCTTAGAGCGGATAAGGTAGCAGTTTAAGTCACCCTCAATTACAATCATATGAGACTCAGTCGGATTAAAATTAAGAACTTCAGAAACTTTAAAAGTCTGAATGTGAGGCTAGGTGAACACGCCGTAATTCTTGGAGAGAACAAGGTGGGTAAGACGAATCTCTTGTTTGCGTTGCGACTTCTTCTTGATCCCTCGTTGCCCGATTCCGCACGGCATCTTCGCTTAGACGATTTCTGGGATGGCCTAGTACGCCCGCTTAAAGAAGAGGATATTATTGAAATCTCGGTAGAGTTTAGAGATTTTGAGGACAACGAAAATCTTCTTGCGATCCTCGCTGATAGTTTGGTGAAGCCAAACCCAATGATCGCTCGGATAACTTATCGATTCCAACCGGTGGCAAGTCTAGAGGAAGCACCGCGTAGCGAGGCTGACTACGAATTTATCGTCTTTGGAGGTGAACGTGTTGAGAACGCGATAGGCTACGAATTACGGCGTTGGATGCCAATGGATCTCTTTCCAGCTCTTCGTGATGCTGAGGGAGATTTGGCACGATGGGCGCGTTCGCCATTCCGACCACTTCTCGACCGCGCGGCTTCAGCCATCGATGATGACGATTTGAGGGAGATTGCGGGAGAAGTTCAGGAGACTACCGAAAAGATAGCCAAGTTACCGGAGCTCGCTGAAATTGTGAACGATGTAAACTCTCAACTTTCCGACATGGTCGGTGATCAGCACACGATCGTAACTGCCCTAGGTTTTGCTCCAACCGACCCAGGGAAATTGCTGCGCGCTCTCCAGTTGATGATTGATGGAGGAAAGCGTGGAGTCTCCGAGGCAAGTTTGGGTTCTGCAAATGTTCTCTACCTGGCTCTCAAGCAGCTTGAAAACCAGCATCTTATTAATGAGGGCGTAAGGCAGCATACATTTCTAGCAATCGAAGAACCGGAAGCTCATTTGCATCCGCATCTCCAACGACGAATTTATCGAAATTATTTAAAAGTGAAGGGAGGTATCGAAGACGAGCAGCCTCTTAGAAACATTATTCTCACTACTCATTCACCCAATATAGCGAGCGTCGCACCTCTAAAAAATGTCGTGGTGCTTAGGCGTGCCGCAAGACAAAATCATACAGTTGGTCGATCGCTATTCAGTATTAAACTTGGAGATGCCGAAATTGAGGATCTTGAGCGGTATATCGATGTGACTCGCGGGGAATTATTTTTTTCGAATGGAGTAATCCTCGTCGAAGGTGATTCAGAGAAATTTTTATTACCTACTTTAGCACGTCTTCAGGAGCCAGAGTTTGACTTTGATGAGTATGGGATAACTGTCTGCTCAATTTCTGGTACTAATTTTGCACCGTATGTTCAGCTGCTTGGCTCTAAGGGGTTAAGATGTCCATTTGTAATTCTTACAGATTTCGACCCTGTTGATGAGGAGGTAAGTCAGGAGGACGTTGATCCTGACGAGGAGGTTCAACAGGAAAGTTACGGAGCCACTCGTGTTGTAAATTCAATTATGTGGCATTTGTTTCCCGATGATCAATGGGAAGGAGCTACGTTTGATGATATATTGGAAAGTTCGCCAGAATATGGAGTGTTCCTGAATGAATTCACATTCGAAATAGACTTGTTCAAAAATGGAGCCCATCAAGCGTTTGCCGAATCGATCAAAGAGCTGACGACAAATAAAAAGATTCACGAGAGGTTTGATAAGCTTGCAGATGATCCTACAACCTTAGAGCCAAGACAGCTGTTGAAGGATATTAATTCTGTAGGAAAAGGGCGTTTCGCTCAACGCCTTGCAGCAGTGCTACAAAAGAAAAATCTCAACGTTTGTCCTCCGTATATTGCTCAGGCGCTCACCTATCTGAAAGAAAATATGGTATGAGTAAGGCCGCTTATATTGATGCTGCTGCAGATCTTCGTCAGAACGAAGGTCAATGGAAGGCATATGAATCATCTGGAAACTGCGCCATTCTTGCCGGCCCTGGCAGCGGAAAAACGAAGACTATCACAGTGAAAATCGCGCGCATTCTGGAAACGGAAATTAAGCGCCCACAGAAACTCGCGTGTATAACATACAGCAATGAATGCATCCGTGAACTCCGGGGGCGGTTGAGCGCTTTGGGTGTCGATGACCGGTCACGAATTCTTGTTTCGACAATCCATTCATTCGCATTGACCGAAATTGTCACTCCTTATGCTGCAATGGCTGGAATTGAAGTTCCGAGTCCGATAGTTGTTGCCGCGCCTGCTAAGTCGGAAATGCTTTTCAAGCAAGCATATCGGAAAATTAAGGGGTTTCCGGCTGGTAAATGGTATCGGATCGAACTTGATCGTCTACGAAGAATGGTTCCTGACAAAAGCTCGGACGAGTGGAGTGCAGCCAATTCCAAACAAACTGCGATCATTGAGGAGTATGAGCGGCTACTACTCCATGAGGGCTTGATTGATTTTGATGGTTTAGTTTTAGCCGCTTTACAAGCTGTTGAGAAATCTGAATGGGTGAGGAAGTGCCTTAAATCTAAGTTTCCTGTAATCGTGATTGATGAATATCAAGATCTTGGTTTGTCGCTTCATTCTATGATGTGCACGCTGATGAAAAAGGCAAGTGTTCGAATTGTAGCTGTCGGAGACCCCGATCAATCGATTTATGGATTTACGGGAGCTAAACCCAGTCTGCTGCGAGATCTTTACGGAATGTCTGAGATAGAAGGGGTACAGCTTAAACTCAATTACCGCTGTGCAACTCAAATTATTGATGCATCTAAGGCGTTACTTGCTGACCCGCCTGATTCTGAGTCACATGATGACCGACAAGGAACAATAACAATTCATGAAGTCGGTGAAAATGTGGAAGGGCAGGCGGGCTATGCTTTTGACAATCTTGTTTCAAAAATGCTGAAAACCCATCCTGATTGGAAGCTTGGCGACATAGCTTTTCTCTATCGGACGTTTCGCCTAGGGAGTAGTATTGCCGCAGCTGCCGAGGAGCGAGACATCCGCTATTTTAGAATGGATAGTGGAGTTCTAATCAAAAGAACTCGATTGATCGATTTTTTAACGGACGCTGCTAAGTGGTGCTCAGGCGGTTGGGAAACCGGAAGTGTCACACTCGGCCAGATTTTGAAATCGTGGCGACTGCTCCGCCCAAGTCTGAAAGACGAAGGGATTGCCCTTGCTGCTAGAGTTCCTCTCATTAGATGTTTATTTGAGAACCGAGACGGTTCCATATCTCTGAGAAAATGGATTGTTCTACTTCACAAAGCAGGATTGAAGGAAGCATTTTCAGAGGAGCCAGGTCTTGCCGACGAGCACGAGACTCTGAAGAACCTCTATGGACTTACAAACGACGGTAAGCCGCTGGAGCATTTCACTGTAGAAATATTCGCCAACCAAGGACGAAGCCAAGATCAGGTCAACTTGATCACTTTGCACAGCTCAAAAGGGCTAGAATTTCAAGCGGTAATTATGATAGGTCTAGAACTCGGCGATTTCCCAAATCAATTTGAGACAGATGTTGATCAAATAGAAGAAGCTGCACGTTTGTTCTATGTCGGAGTAACTCGTGCGAAGACAGAGATACACCTGTTATATGACCAGAATGAGTCGCCTTTGATTACGGCAATTCGCGAAACTACCGCTTAATCATGCCCAAACCCACCGAACACAAAACCGTTCAAGCCCGTATCCTTGCCTACGCGCAAGAGATCGGTTGGACTGTCGTTTCCCAAAAGGAAGCCGAAGAGCGACGTGGGTTTGAACCTGAGGCAGCTCCCAAGGAGAGGGCGAAGGGGCGGACCTTGTTTTTCGATGATCTGCTGGATGAAAAGGTGCGGGAGTTCAATCCGCGCTATGCGGATGCGAAAGGGATACTGACGGGGTTGTTCCGTCATCTGCATACTGACATCTACGGGAATCGGGAGTTTGTGAATCACCTGCGGAATCGGGGCAAGTTCTTCGACCAAGAGGAGAAGCGTGAGAGGGATCTGATCCTAATCGACTACGAGAATCCGGCGAACAATGTTTTCGAGGTGACGGAGGAGTGGGCGTTCCACAATGGACACTACGGGACGCGGCAGGATGTGGTTTTCCTGATCAACGGGATGCCGGTGCTGGTGATCGAGTGCAAGAATGCGACCAAGGATGAGGGGATCGCCCTGGGGATCGATCAGGTGAGGCGCTGCCAGGCGGAGACTCCGGAGGTATTCGTATCGATGCAGTTGTTCACGGCGACGGATGCGATCGGCTTCTTCTACGGGGTGACCTGGAACACGGTGCGGCGGAATATTTTCAACTGGAAATCGCCAGCGGCGATGAGCGGTTCCGCCTCCGGCGTGGGGCTTCCAGGTGATCTTGAAGGAAAAACGAAAGCATTCTGCGCGATCCCGCAGGTGCTGGCTTTCCTGAAAGACTACATCGTCTTCGCGGAGAAGGATGAGGAGCTGAACAAATACATCCTGCGCCAGCATCAGACCGGGGCGGTGGAGGCGACGGTGGCGCGTGCGCTTGATCCGGAACTGAGCCGTGGCCTGATCTGGCACACGCAGGGAAGCGGCAAGACTTTCACGATGATCAAAGCGGCGGAGCGTCTCTTCCGCGCACCGGAGGCGGACAAGCCGACGGTGCTGCTGATGATAGACCGCAATGAGCTGGAGGATCAGATGCTCAAAAACCTGGCGGCGCTGGGGCTGGGGAATCTGGAACACGCGGGCAGCATCGCCCGGCTCAACGAGCTGCTGAAAGACGACTACCGGGGGATCATCGTGACGATGATCCACAAGTTCCGAGACATGCCAGCGAATCTCAATACGCGCTCCAACATCTATGTCCTGATCGATGAGGCGCATCGGACAACGGGCGGGGATCTCGGGAACTTCCTGATGGCGGGTCTGCCGAACGCGACCTACATCGGCTACACGGGGACGCCGGTGGACAAGACGGTGTATGGCAAGGGGACGTTCAAGACTTTTGGCTGCGAGGATGACGAGGGCTACCTGCACAAGTATTCCATCGCCGACAGCATCTTGGACAAGACGACGCTGCCGCTCTACTACCAACTGGCACCGAACGATATGCTGGTGCCGCACGAGACGCTGGATAAGGAGTTTCTCTCTCTGGCGGAAGCGGAAGGGGTGGCGGATATCGCGGAGCTGAACAAGATCCTGGAGCGGGCGGTGAACCTCAAGAATTTCCTGAAAGGGAAGACGCGCATCAAGGAGGTGGCGAAGTATGTGGCGAAGCACTATCTGGAAAACGTGGAGCCGCTGGGCTACAAGGCTTTCCTGGTAGGGGTGGATAGGGAGGCCTGCGCCCTCTACAAGAAGGCTCTCGATGA
This sequence comes from Luteolibacter sp., assembly GCA_051252155.1. Lineage (GTDB taxonomy): Bacteria > Verrucomicrobiota > Verrucomicrobiia > Verrucomicrobiales > Akkermansiaceae > Luteolibacter. Next base: position 586,119 of record JBPOGB010000001.1, read on the forward strand.
ATTCCTGCCGCCGGAGTATTCGGAGGTGGTCTATACGGGCAGCAACAATGACTCGAAGCTGCTCAAGGAATTTCACATGGATGCGAAGAAGGAGCGGCAAATCCGCAAGAGCTTCGGCAAGCTGGATCAGAAGCCGAAGATCCTGATCGTGACCGAGAAGCTTCTAACTGGATTCGATGCGCCGGTGCTCTACTCGATGTATCTGGACAAGCCGATGCGGGATCACACCCTGCTGCAAGCCATCGCACGGGTGAACCGACCATACGAGAACGAGGCGGAGGAGATGGTGAAGCCGCATGGCTTCGTGCTCGATTTCGTGGGGATCTTCGACAAGTTGGAAAAGGCGCTGGCCTTCGATAGCGAGGAGATCAATGCGATCGTGAAAGATCTCAAGCTGCTTAAAGTGCTTTTCAAAAACAAGATGGAGAGCAAGGCACCGGAGTATCTGGGGCTGATCGAAAAGAATTTCAACGACAAGGATGTGGATACGCTGATCGAGCATTTCCGCGAGCCGGAGCGCAGGAAGGAGTTCTTCAAGGAATACAAGGAGATCGAGATGCTCTACGAGATCATCTCCCCGGATGCGTTTCTGCGACCGTTCATCGAGGACTACGGAACGCTATCTGCGATCTATACGGTGGTGAGGAAGGCTTACACGAAGACGGTGTATGTGGATCGGGAGTTCCAGGCGAAGACAAACGCGCTCGTGCAGAAGCACATCAGCACCTACGGGATCGAAGAGCCGGGGGAGGTGATGAAGATCAACGAGGACACGGTGGAATACATCGTGAACAAGAAGGGCGGGGAGGCGACCAAGGTGATCAACCTGATCAAGAGTATCGAGAAGAAGGCGGAAGAGGAAAGCGGTGACCCTTTCCTCGTGGCGATGGCGGAGAGGGCAAAGGCAGTGCAGGAAGCATTCGAGAGCCGCCAGACCGGGACAGCGGAGGCGCTGGAGGAATTGCTGGCGGAGGTGAAGCGCAATGAAGAAAGGAAGCGGGAACAGGCGAAGCGTGGGTTCGATGAAGTGACGTTCTATGTTTTCTCTAATCTGGAAGAAGCGGGGATCAAGGATGCGGAGGCGGTGAGCCGGAAGATCAAAGAGGCGTTCGTGGAGTTTCCGAACTGGAAGCGAAGCGAAAGCGCGCTCCGGGAGCTGCGGAACAAGGTGACCTTCGCGATCTTTGCGGAGTGCGATGATCTGGATGAGGTGACGAAGCTGGTGGAGGATCTCTTCCGCGTGCTGGGAAGGGGGAAGGAATGAGCGGGTATCATTGCGAGTTTTGTGGAGAAGATCTGAACTTTCGCATGATTGGCGGTGCAACTATTCCGCTGCATCCTAGGGGGAGTAAGTGTGAGGGAAGGAGATATTTTCGAAACGAGAATATTAATCGATGCTTTCTGGTGCCGTGCCCCATCTGCAAAAAGGATGTTCATTTCGTAAGGCATAACGGAGGCTGCGTTTGGTTGGACTCGCTAGGCTGGCCGTGGGAGCAACATCCCTGCATGGACAAGCGCTTGCATGCGGTGCCGCAGCGATGGGAAGAGCTAGCCGCCTTGCATGGTCGAGGCCTAGTGCAGCTCTGGTTCCACGGGATTCTACGCGACGAAGACGGGGGCGCTTTCTGGGTGAGTGACGTGCCGCGTAATAAACCCCGGTATAATGAGAACGGTACGCGCAGATTGATGTGCCGGCCTAGTTTTCGCGATTCTTTGAAAGGGCTGAGCGGGAAGCTGGCAGTCAAAACCAAAGCTGGAGTTGTGACACTTACGGGCGAGGAACTTAGGGATAATGGTCGGTATCTGACATCGTATGAGATTAAGAAAAAGCAATGGTAAGATCTGGTAACGAAAACGAGCGTCTGAAAAGCCGTAGGCAGTTCAAAGCCCGCGTTCTAGAATGGGCTGCGAAACTTGAAGTCGATGCCCACTCGATCTACATACGCCCGATGACTCGTAAATGGGCGTCGTGTTCAACCGCTGGCACTCTGAGCTTTAATGATGAACTGCTCGGTATGCCGCGCGAACTGGGTGACTACGTGATAGTCCACGAATTGCTCCACTATTCAGTACCGAATCATGGACGGCTGTGGAAGAGTCTTATGCGGGCGTATTTAGGGGAATATGAGAAGGCTGAAGAGAGACTGGGAAGGGCTGCTAAATAGGGAGTGGCTGGGCTTGCTGGTTCCCGTGCAGGTGCCGGCGCTCTGTAGAGTCGCCGCTCCTTGTATCTCAAAGGATTAGGTCGCCCCTTCAGGGCTAGATGTTTGGGTGGGGGTGTGAACTAGGGCGTTGCCCGTAGGCTTCCTCCTTCGCAAGAGCTTCGGCGGACGAGACTGTGGCGAAATGTTGGGGTGTGGGGACGCTCCTTGTTTTCCGTGCAGGTGTTCCTCCTCCGCCAAGGCTACGGCGGACAAGCAGGCGGATGACATCCGCCTCTCCTTGTTTATTTCTTCGCTTCCCAGATGTGGGAGCCATTGACGAGTTCACGATACTGGACTTCCAGTAGTTCCTTGAGCTCGGCGAGTTTCTCGGGGTGGGATTTGGAGAGGTCTTCGCTTTCATCGTGGTCTTCGGAGACGTGGAAGAGTTGGAAGTCTGTGAGGGTGGCGGCTTTGACCTTGTCCTCGTTTTTCGTGTCGACGGTGATGTATTTGGGGAGGTTCATTTTCGCCATGATCTTCCACTCGCCATCGCGCATGGCGACGCGGCGTTCGTTGAGGGCGTTGTAGAATACCCAGAGCAGGGGCTTCTCGCGTTCGAGGGCTTGGTTTCCGAGGGCGGGGAGGAAGTTGGTGCCATCGAGTAGGAGATCGGCGGGAGGCTCGACTCCGGCGAGGTCGCAGAAGGTGGGGAAGAAGTCTAAGGAAGAGACGGGATGTTTCACGGTCTGGCCGGCTTCGATCTTGCTTGGCCAGCGCATGATGCCCGCGACGCGGAAGCCGGCTTCGGTTGTCCAGAGCTTCATGCCGCGGAGGGGATCGGCGACGCCGAAGGAACGCTTGGCTCTGCTGTAGCGATTGAGAGTTTCGGGGCCATTGTCGGAGGTGAAGATGACGAGGGTGTTTTCATCGAGTCCTTTATCTTTCAGTGCAGCCAAGACCTTGCCGACGGCGGCATCGATATTGGCGACGTTGGCAAAATACTGGGCTTCGTCTTCGTTTTTGGAGGCGTCTTTGTATTGATCCACGAGGTTCTTGGGCGATGCCACGGGCTCGTGGGGTTCGTGAAAGGCGACATACATGAAGAAGGGTTGCTCGGGCTCGCTCTCTTGCTGTTGGGTGAGCCAGTCTAGGGCTTCATCGGCGACCAGCTGGCAACTGTAGCCTTCGAGTTCGCCGACCTTTTCGCCATTGCGGACGAAGTTGTTCGGGTTTTCGTGGGAGGGGCTGGCGTTATTCTGAGTGCCGAACCAATGGTCGAAACCTGCGGCGTCGGGCTGGGGTTGGGAGGCGGAGTTGAACTTGCCGTTGCAGTGCCATTTTCCGGACATGCAGGTGGCGTATCCGGCTTTCTGCAAGAGCTGGGGGAAGGTGACTTCGGAGGCCTGCATGTAGATATTTCTCCCGCCGGGGATGAAATCGTAGATGCCTGCGCGGTTCGGGCTGCGGCCTGTGAGTAGACCGACACGTGAGGGCGAGCAGACGGGTGCGGCGGAGTAGAAGTCGGTGAAGCGGATTCCCTCATCGGCCATGCGGTTGAGGTGAGGGGTCTTGATGTGGGGATGGCCGTAGCATTCCAGATCGCCGTAGCCGAGGTCATCGCAGAGGATGACGACGATGTTGGGTCGTTTGCTTTCCTCGGCAACGAGTGTGCTGAGCCCGGTGGCGATGAATAACGCGGCGGTGAGTTTTGAGAGCATGGAGTGAGAATGTTGAAACGCAAGGGGGGCGTCAATGAGTGATGAACCGCGAATGAACGCGAATGAACGCTAATCTGGGGTTTTGTGAAAATGTGTAGTAGTAGAAATTGTATAAGCCTCATTTCAAATTTCTTTTCTTCATTTGCGTATATTCGCGTTCATTCGCGGTTGAGTCTTCGGAGGTTTGCCTTGATACGTAGGTGGGAAGTTGGATGCTTGGGTATGAGTGATTTCCAAAAGACTTTAGAAGAGGTGATGGGGGAGTTTTCCTGCCAGACGGGGACGATCCATCGGGCGGAGGGGGGGATGCTGCATTTGCTGGCACATGCTGGGGTGCCAGAGTTTCTGCTGGAGAAGGTTTCGGTGATTCCTTTTGGGAAAGGGATCGCGGGGGCGGCGGCGGAGACGCGTGAGCCGGTGGAGTTGTGCAATCTGCAGCAGGATCTTGGCGGGGTGGCGAAGGAGGATGCACGCAAGACGGGTGTTTCCGGATCCATCGCTGTTCCGGTAATTTCCGAAACGGGCGAGGTGATTGGCACGCTAGGGATCGGTAAGGTGACTCCGTATGAATTCTCGGCAGAGGAGAAGAGGAGGCTGGGGGAGATTGCGGCGAAACTCGCGGGGATGTTTGGCTAGAAATTGTGTTTTTGAAGGTAATTAGGACATTTTTTCGGGAAACTGAGGTCTCTTAATCATTTCTTAACACTTCTCACATACTGTCCTCACTTCGACGGCATTCAATGATGCCCTTATCCGCAAGAACCGCAAACCCACTATGACATTCTCCCTGCCTGTTGATAGGCAACATAAGCGCCCCGTTTCCAAGTATTTCCGGGGGGATTCCCGATCCACATTTTCATGGCTTCGCAGTGTGTCTGGGTTTTACGCCTGTCTGCTGGCCGTGCTTTTCGTAGGTCAGGCCTCGGCGCAGGTGCTCGTCAATGAGTTCATGGCCAAGAATGACAGCAGCCTAATTGACGGCGATGGCGACTATTCCGACTGGATCGAGCTCTACAACTCGGGGAGCAGCCCGGTGGATCTGACAGGGTGGTATCTCAGTGATGATGCCACCGACCTTACGCAGTGGGTTTTCCCAACAAAGAGCATTGCCGCAGGGGAGTATCTGGTGGTGTTTGCCTCCGGCCAAGATACAGCGGGCTACACGGACTCCCTCGGTTACCTGCATGCGAACTTCAAGCTCAGTGGAGATGGTGAGAGTGTCTTGCTGGTGCAATCTGACGGCACGACGGTTGAGGATTCTTCCCTGGATTACCCCGTGCAGTCGGATGATGTTTCTTACGGTGTGGGACTGGGTTCATCCTCGGGCGCGCTAATCTATCTAACAACCCCGACACCCGGTGCGGTCAATACGGGTGGGATAACTGGTTATGTCGATGATACCTCTTTCTCGATAGATCGTGGCTTTTTTACCGCTTCATTCGATGTGGAAATCACCTGTCTAACGGCCGGTGCAGAGATCTACTACACGACCGACGGAACCGATCCGGCAACGAATAATGGGACGCTCTACACGGGAGCAGTTACCATTAATAAAACGACGGTGCTTCGCGCGGCGGCATTTCTAACGGGCTATGAACCGAGTAATATTGATACTCAGACGTATCTCTTCCTCTCGGATATTATCGCGCAGGGGACAACGGTCAGCGGGCTTGATCCTGAATTTCCTGCGGCGGCGGTAAACACTCAAGACTTTGATTATGGAATGGATACGTCTGTTACCCAGAGTGCTACCTATTCTGGAGAAATTGAGGGCGCATTAAAGGCGATCCCATCCATCTCAATTGTGACCGACCCGGACAACTTGTTTGATGCTGCCACGGGTATTTACGTGAATGCGGCTGAAGACGGTGAGGATGCAAACGGCGACTCGCTATGGGAGCGTGAAATGTCAGTGGAGCTCATTAACCCAGATGGTTCTAAAGGCTTCCAGATTAACGGTGGCATGCGTATTCGTGGTGCTTCGAGCACGAGCAGCAATAACCCGAAGCACTCGTTCCGTCTTTTGTTTAAGTCTGAATATGGAACTTCTAAACTGGAGTATCCTCTGTTTGGTGAAGATGGTGCGGATAGCTTTAAACGCCTAGATCTGAGAACCGGGCAAAACTTTTCCTGGGCGAATCAAAACCCGGATGAGGCCACCTGGCTTTACGATATTTTCTCCCGCGATACCCATCGCGATATGAACCAGCCGCACACTCGCGGTGAGTATTACCACCTCTACCTGAATGGTATGTATTGGGGGCTTTACCAAACCGAGGAACGCTGTGACTCGCGTTATGCGGCATCCTACTATGGGGGTGACAAGGAGGACTTCGATGCCGTCAAAGCCAATGCCGACACTGGCGACTTGTATGCTGTGGATGGAACGCGCGATGCGTATGAGGATCTATGGACGGGGATGACTGCTGGAGTGACTGGAAACGCGAACTATTTCGCTCTCCAAGGTAAGAACTCTGATGGAACGGAAAACAGTAGCGGCACCAAGCTGCTCGATGTCGATAACGTCATCGACTATATGATACTGACCTACTTCACCGGCAACCGCGACTCTCCGATCGGGCCTCCCAATTCAGGGAATTCTCCGCGCAACCTAACAACTCTCTATAATCGCGAGAATCCCGATGGATTCAAGTATGTAGCACATGATAACGAGCACTCGTTGGAAATCGATCAGGGGGTGAACTACAACCGTTTCAGCCAGACGCTTGCCAGTTCGTTTGATGGCATCGACCGGATGACACCGTGGTGGATGCATTTGAAACTGATGAATAACACTGAATATAAGCTGCGTTTTGCGGATCATGTTCACAAACATTTCTTCAATGACGGGGAACTCACAGCCACGAAAACAGCGAACCGGATGGAATTACGTAAAGCTGAGATCTTCTCGGCGGTAGTCGCTGAATCAGCTCGCTGGGGTGATAGTGGTTCTTCTACTGGGGGCGGCCCAGGCGGTGGAGGCCCCGGAGGTGGAGGCCCCGGCGGCGGTGGCGGAGGCACTACGACAACTACTCGCACCCGTGATGTTGAGTGGCTGGATTCGGTAGACTACCTGCTCGATACCTACATGCCGCAGCGCTCCGCGATTGTTTACTCTCAGATCGTCGCGAAGGGATGGTATCCATCAGTCGCGGCTCCTGTGTTTAGCCAACATGGAGGAAGCATCGCCTCGGGTTCCACAGTTACGATGTCTGGCAGCGGTACGGTCTATTACACCACGGATGGTTCCGATCCACGTGCAGTGGGTGGAGCGGTCTCAGGAGCGGCTTACAGCTCGGCCATCTCGCTCAACAGCACGACGGAAATTCAGGCGCGATCCTTGAGTGGTGGCACATGGAGTGCACTGACCTCTGCGACTTTTGAAGTGAGCGATCTTTCTCCGCTGCGTGTGACTGAGATGATGTATCACCCCGCTGCAGGCACTTCTGGAGATGAACTGAACTATGACGATGAGGAATTCGAATTTATCGAACTTCTCAACACCGGCACCGAAAGCATCGGACTGTCCGGAACAGAGTTCACTGGTGGTATCTATTTTGAATTCTCCGAGGGCGATGTCCTGACTCTCGCACCGGGTGAATACGTGGTGCTCGTCAATAACCTCGAAGCCTTCACCGCTCGCTACCCGGGTGCAGCCAGCCTGAACATCGCCGGAGAATACCACGGTCAGTTCTACCTTCCCGATGCTGAGCTCAGCAACAGCGGCGAGACCATTACTCTTACCGATAGTCTCGGGCGCACGATCCAGGAGTTTACCTATGATGACTTATGGTATCCGCTGACGGATGGCGATGGCTACTCGTTGACCATCGTAGATCCGACAGCTGACGTTAGCACATGGAGCACCAGTACATCTTGGCGCGCGAGTGCCGCAGTCGGCGGCACACCCGGTGAGGCCTCGGAAGATCCGGATACTGATTCGGACGGTATGCCAGATAGCTGGGAAACTGCCAACGGACTCACGGTAGGCATAGATGACTCGGCAGACGACGACGATGGCGATGGTAGCTCCAATCTTACGGAATACCTTGCCGGGACTGATCCGCAGTCCAACGAATCAGTATTTAAGATTACTTCGCTCACTTCACCCGTAGGCGAACTACTAACCATTGGATGGACTGGTGTGAACGGAAAGACCTATCAGATTTCCTCGAGCATAGACCTAGACGAATGGACTCCGCTCCTTCCCACCATTCCGTGCACTGCCGATGGTGCGATGTCTTCCGATATCGACACTGCAGGCCTTGACGCTCTTTTCCTCCGTGTTTCAGTAGTAAGTCCCTGATGATCGTATTGAATCTATATATTCGATCGAGTCACCCTCACAGATTTACAAAGAAATTCCTTGCAAAAACGGGTGATATGCAAAGTCTCAAAAACCGCATTTTAAAAACCCACCCATGAATGCCGATCAAAATCGAATCGAGTTTAAATTCGTTCTAAAACCGGGGCTTCTCGAAGCTTTGAGAGAGAGTGTAGGCGAGCATCTGGAAGCGGATCGCGGGGCAACGGATGGATACCCAGTCATTTCCGAATACTTTGATACGGTGGATCGGAATTCCTACTGGCAAAAGATTTTTGGAGTTCCCAACCGCCGCCGGGTGCGCGGCAGAGTTTACGGAAGAGCGGATGGAAGCATCCCGCCGAGCAGCTTCATCGAGGTGAAGCACAAGCTGGATGGCTCCACGGTGAAGCGACGTGTGACGCTGGATGGCAAGCAACTGCAAGAATTCTCCTCAGGCACTTTACCTGAAACGACAGAGATCCCGGGAGAAGATAGGGTGCTGAGGGAAATACATGAGCTGGTGCACGGGGGAGATACCAGCCCTGCGGTGCAAATTCGCTACCTCCGCTACGCCTACGACAGTGGCCCCGAGGGGATGATACGGATCACCTTCGACACCGAGCTCAGCTGCCGCTTCCGGCTCATTCCACTGGAGGCTGGCGATACCGACTTTGAATTACCGTTACTGGAGCCAGGAGCCTCGATTATGGAGGTCAAGACCATCGGCAATGTACCGACATGGTTCCGCAAGATCATCGGAAAGTATGGTCTGGTGCCACGTGGATTCAGTAAATATTCGACCGCCATTGAACTCTACGAGCATGGCAACGAATCCCAAAAAGTTAAAACCCCAGCCTAAAAAAGCCCCAAATTTATGATAGATATCCTTCAGCAAATCACCTCACTCCCCATCGGAAACTTCATCGCAGACGCTGCAGATAAAGCCGAGCCTGCCTTCGACTTTATGGAATGGGCATTTCCCTCCGGGAAGATGGAAAAATTCCAGAACAACCCGCCGAATCTCTGGGAAGTGGTGTTCGCGATGTTCTTCAGCTTGGCGCTGAACCTAGGGATCGCGCAGGTTTATCGAAAGACCTATCGAGGAACGCGCTACTCTCAGGATTATGTACAGACGCTTATCGTAATCGGTGTGGTCACCACCATCTTGATTATGGTTGTTTCCGGTAACGGAGCGATCGCCTTCGGTATGTTCGCGGCCTTCTCTGTGATACGTTTCCGCAGGAACCTCGGCCAATCCCGAGATCTAGCGTTCGTGTTCCTCGCAATGGCCATCGGCATGGTGGTCGGTGCTCGTCTCTGGGGAGCTGCTATACTCATATCTGTGATTGTCTGCGGAGCCATTATTGTGCTTACCAAGATGAATGCCTTCGCACCTCGGCGCGCCTCGCATTTGCTCAATCTCAGAATGACGTGCGATATGGATTTCGACAAATTGCTCGGCCCCATTTTCGATCAATACACAGATCGCGTAAACTTGGTTCGAATTTCCTCCGCTCAAGCGGGTATGATGACTGAACTACGTTACGGGCTACTGCTAAAGATGGATGTTTCCCTGCCCGATTTCATGGAAGCCCTCCACTCTGCGTGTGGCAACAACCGGGTGGTGCTCACACCGGTTGGACAGGACGTCGAAAGCTAAACTAGGACTATAAAACACTTAGTATCCTCAGCTATGAAAGCCAGTCCGCTTCATTTCTTGATCGCTGCCATCGCAGCGTGCCCGTTCGCCCATGCTGAATCAGAAGAGGCAAAACCCAAAAAGTCTGTAAATGGCGATTGGTGTGAGTGGCTCGACGGTTCTCCGGGGGAGTTCTATGAGGATAAGTCAAATCCCTGGGTTCAGTCGTTTGAGTTGAAGGGGCGCCTCCATTACCAGGCGACCCATCAGGACGGCAATGATGTGAATGGACGTGACTTCCACGACACGTATGACGAATACAGGCGTTTCCGTTTCAGTACGCGGACTCAGTTGCTCCAGTATTTTAAATTGTCTCTGGACGTCAATCTGGTCGACGACCGTCGATTCCGCACCCCGCCCGGTAACGATCTTGACTGGGGCTACGATGACTTTGATACCGCCACGCTTGAGTTCGATCTGAACAAGCTCTTCAAGGATGGACCCTTCGATAAACTGGATCTCACTTATGGAAAAATGAGTGTGCCGATCACTGAGGAGCAGCGGCAGAGTTCCAGGGAAATTTATACCGTCGAGCGCTCGATGCTTTCCGAAAAACTGGCTGGAGCCGAGAGCCGTCCCACGGGTATCACGCTAGAAGTAGAAAAAGCGGATTGGAGCGGCACACTGGGAGTTTTCAGCGGGGAGGACGATGCAGACTTTCTCGGCGGATGGAACGACGGTCGTTTATACTTCGCCAGTATCTCCTGGCAACCTGACGATGACTTCACGCTTACCTTGGACTATGTCATCAATGATCAGAGTGGCACCGACGATGCCTTGGGCTATCGCACGGCGCTCGCACTTGGCGCGCACTATGACAAGAAGGATTGGGGTTTCATGGCCTCGGCAATGTGCGGGGACAACGGATTCGGCGATCCCACCGACAGCGCAAGAAACCGAGCCAATCGTCAGGGTGATTTTCACGGTTTCACCGTCATGCCGTGGTATTGGGTAGTGCAGAAGAAGTTACAGGTGGTCTTTCGCTACGAGTACGCCAGTTCCGAGGAATCGGAAGGCCTGAGACTCGCCAGTCGCTACCTTCGGGGAAATCACGACGACCCGCTTGTGGATGTGAACCGTGGACGTGGCGACCTTTACCATGCCGCTTATCTCGGACTTAACTACTACATTTGCGGTGATAATGCGAAGGTGATGGGCGGTATACTTTATGAAGACCTTGATACACCAAAGGGTGATCTCGACGCCTTCACCTACACCGTTGCTGTTCGCACTTCGTTCTGAGTGTAAGTAATTACACCAATCATACGGGTTGATTCACTCGTATTTAACAAGCTGCATACCTCATTCCCAACGGGCGTTTCCATGTAGGGAATGAGATTATCCTACTCACAGTGTGGCATGATCGCTCAGGTGTTGCCTGGTAACAATTGATGTCCTATCAGGATGTAGACGGGTGATTTTGCTCCGCTGAATACTGCTTGAACGGTATTTCCTTATTCAGTGAGGCTGACGCTTAGGCGGACGAATAGGTTCGGCGAACCTGGTACTCCGCTAGCAATGCGATAGGTCTCACGGACGAGATTGCCTGGTAGCACGACACGCTTCACTAGAGTGCTACCCGCAGGAGGTGCTCCCCACGAACTTAGGTCGTCAGACTGCAAGATTGCTGCGCCTACACCCAGAGCCTCTGGATCACGGGTGAAGGTGAAATACAAACCATCATCCCCAGTCTCGGATTTCAATGCTAGCTCCTGTGGGAGAGGGGGGCTTTGATCATCATCGGAGGTGCCACTGTAGTATTCGACTAGAGAAGAAACTCCATCATGGTCGTCATCCGAAGATGCCGAGCCAGAGAAGGGTGTGGGGCCTGCGACACTAGGGGAGCCGTTGTTGACGATAGCCATCCAAAAATTCGGATCCGTATAATCCACATACTTATCAAGGGTAGTTAGCTGTAGGCTCATGCCATTTCCATCCGCATCGGTAGGCCACGGAGCGATGTCATTGTAGCGGAATGAAGCGATCACGGTGCCTTCTCCATTCTGGAGTTCGAGCCATTCCCCAGAATTTCCAAGATTCCCCGAGTATTCTCCCGCGATACCTGCATCAGCTGTGGCGGGGTAGCGTGCGAGGAAGGCCGTGCGATCTGCTACGATCGTGATGCGCTGGCCGGGTGAGAGTACAAGACCGTCTGTGAAAGCAAAGCGAACACCTTCGAGGTGGTCGTTGATAACTTGCTCTGCTAGACGGACGCCACGCAGTTCCAGATTTTTGCTAGAGATGTTAGTAAGCTCGATAAATTCGAAGTCTGAATCATCCGTGGATGCTGCGAGCTCTGCTGTCGTGGTAGGATTTGCGGGGTGGTAATGGACTTCTGAAATAACGAGTTCGCCGGGTAGGGGTGTTTCGCCGGTGCTGAAGTAATTCGATGTCAGAGCTGACCACTCGCCATTATTTAGTGCGCGAGCATTGAGATAGGTTGGTGCATTGACGACGTATCCAGATGAAGCCATGTCCTGAACAGAGAGCTCCATATCGAAGCCAATATCTGAGGAGCCGGCATTGATTTGATGAATTTCTGCGGCGAGCACGTTTTGTCCTTCCACTAACAATAAAGGATCGATGGTGAAGGAGGTGTAAGCGACTTCTTGCTCATTGTTGACCGCATCGATAGCAAAGGTAGAAGAAGAAACGTCACCGCCTATAATATTGGAGCGGTAAACTTCGACACCATTCAGATAGATGATCACACCGTCGTCCGCTAAAACTGATGCGTTGATAGCTGATAGCGAAGCAGCACCACTGATGTTGAAATTGCGGCGGAGGTAGCAGGTGCGAGGGTTGCTATTTTCAGGTGTTGATTGAAACCCCATTTGAGTATCAGGCGTAATAGAGGAGCCATCGGATCCCAAATCTCCGAATCCGAAGATACCTGGGCCAGAGCTCCAACTGTTTGCATTAAAATTAGGGTGCTTCCAGTTTGATGAACTGTAACCAGAATCACCTACAACGATTGTACTAGAGCCATGGTCAGTTCCAGAATCGTCAAACGTCCAGATGGATTTCGTCGGAAATACAGTGGTAGAATTTCCAGATGACAAAGATGTGGCCGTAGAATTGGGATTACCATTGGGTAGCATCGGGTCGCTCCCATCAGTGGTGTAGTAGATCGTGCCGGCAGGGGCAGTGAGCTGGATGATGTTTCCTGCGATTACCTGGTCTGCAAACGGGGAGAATGCGGGAGCCTCTGTGTCTGGGTAAAGATTACCTAGTCTCAGATGACCTAAGAAGACGTCTGTGCGGGTGTCAAATAAGGAAACCAGGCCACTGACCGCACTTTCCCAATTTTCCTTATCAGCGGGATCAGTGGTATTTGAAGAATCTACGTCTCCCCAACGAGCAGACTCAGCGATGATGACATCCTCCACAACCGCGCGGCGGGCTTCCAGTGTCGCGAGGACGTTGTCCTTAGTGAGGCAGCCGTTATTGAACAGTCTCGCATGGGCACGGTCAGCGAAGCGTTGCCGGTATTCCGGTGTGCTATCGGCGAGATCCATGTGAAGGAACTGCGGGTTGCTCTTGTTGAAGAGAGGGCGACTGGAGGCACCGTTGGTGGTGTTAATCCGGTCGTTATTATTGTTCCATCTGCCTCCTCCGGCTCCGAGCGAGTGTTCCGCATCGTGCATGAGGTGTACGAAACCATTATCTCCCAAGCTGTCTCTTACTGAATACCAGTTATTTGCTGCGCCGACAAATGACGAAAGGCTATTGTCATAGGCTCCGGTAAAACCAATGAGGATCATGTAGTCGATGAGGTTATCGACATCCAGCAGGACGGGGAGTGATGGATCACGTTGGCCGTTGGCATCAAGCCCCTGCATTTCGTAATATCGTGTCGTGGTTGGGTTTGCGAGTTGAGCCTTGGACAGAACCCAAAGGTCATACCATGCGGCGTTGAGATCACCATCGGTGTCCACGGTATCATAGCGGGGCGAGTTATCGGCTCCTCCGGATTTCAAGACATCATAATCATCTGAATTTCCACCAAGATAACTTTCTCCCCAGTTGGCCTCGGAGCGTTCTTGGGTCATAAATAGCCCCCAATAGACACCGTTCAGGTATAGGTGATAGTAGCGACTGCGGGTGTAGGGCTGCCCCATGGCACCCTGCAAATCCCTAGAGAGCACATCACGTAGAAAGGTGTTTGTGGATTTATTCCCGTCCTTTGACCACGAGTAGTTTTGTGCAGTTCGGAAGTCGAACTTATCGAATACGTCTACACCTTCAGTTCCGAACATCGGGTAGTTCAATTTCCCATTGCCATATTCACTACGGAAAAAGACGCGGAACGAATGTTTCGGATTGTTGGCAGTACGGCTCGCTCCGCCTCTGATACGCAAGCCACAGGGAGAATTGACTGGAACTGTCATGCCATCGCCAAAGATTTCTATGTGCGCAAGACGCTCCCATTCAGAGCCGTCTCCGCTAGGATTCGAGTAAATACCGGTCGTGGCATCTGTCAGGTTGCCAACGTCGGTGGTGAGCATGACGGAGGGGATCGCCTTGAGTGCGTCCTCCATTTCCTGAGCGCTGTAGCGCCCAGTAATATCCGGATCCATGCCGTAGTCATAGACTTGGCCATTTACCGAAGAGCTAGGCCATCCCGAAGGCGCACTGCCATCGGCATATTGTGTACGGACATCGGAGGGGAATAAATACGTCTGTGTATCTACGTTGGTGGGAAAGAGCCCGGACTTAAATGCAGCCGCTCTTACTACGGTGGTCTGATTTATGGTGAAAGGAGCCGAGTAGATGCTTCCATGAGAGGCAGTGGGGGTGGAGCCATCTGTAGTGTAGCGGATCACTGCACCTACAGTCGCGCTAGTGATTTCCAGACTGAACGGCGCATCAAAAATCCCTCGATCTATGGAAAACGACGTATCGCCCACACGACCACCCGTGCTTACGGAGTTTGCCGAACCGGGTGTGGGAGCCACGAAATAGCCGAGGGTCACACCATTCGAGCCTATGCCGTAGGAGATATCTTCTTCTTGGATGGGAAAGGTGGGGGAATACTCGTAGGACACACTTCCCAAAGGATCGATCAGGCCAAGGTATTCTCCGCCGGCTGACAACTTGAAGTTGGTGTGAAGCTCGCTGCCTGAAACTGCTCGATCTTTGGACGAGGCGAAGACGACGAGATAGCCGCCCGCAGGAATGTCTACTGCGGGGAATGTCCATTGCGCGAGATCCGTGACGTTATCGGTGAGGCGATATCCGGCGAGCGACTCGGTGCTGGCTCCGGTATTGCGGATTTCTATCCAGTCGGATGCTTCGTTATCCTCATCCAACAAGCTGACGCCGGAATTGGATGCGAGAAACTCCGAGATCACCAACTCACTACGCGCGGGCATAGTGAGCAGGGCAAGGCCTGCTAGAATGAGTTTGTACATAAATTGGGTTTATGAGAGGGTGCCGCCTTCTAGACACCAGACTTTCGACTGTTACCGGGCGACTTAGGAAATGTTCGCAGAAACTGGCGCATTTCCACAGAATTGCGAGGAAAAGTATTGGCAAGTAGGCTGTTGGAAAAGTCCCTCTTGCTGAAATCAGTTTGAGCCGCAGAATTGCGATCGATGTTTCTCGCCATAGTCTCTACATTGATCATTTGCTCGCCCTACTTAGTATGGCAGTTCGCCATACGCCCCTATTGCCTGAAAAACGGGAAAGGCTATACGACTGGGGCAAACTGGGCTGTGACAATGTGGGTGAACTGGCAGGAGGCTAAGGAACTCGCGACGGAGAGGGGTGACAAGCGGATGATTTATGCCTGTCAGCTGTATCTCTGGATCCACATAGTATTCCTTCTGATAGGGCTGGGCATCTTTTTGATGATCGTTGCAGGTGGTTGATGGCGAGTATTAACGCTAAAGTGGGTTCACCTTACAGTTTGCGTTTTGGAAATCTCGGCTCCTTTTCGTAGATCGCTCCGGTGCTTCCGTGAGCCCTAATTCGCGGTGATCACTCGGAAGAAGGCCTTGGGTTCAGCCGCCTCCACAGTCAGATCGCTGATGGTGGTCTCGCTTGCGCTTGTCTCCCCGGGGATGAAGGTGCGCACATTGAGCCAGCTTTCGGGTTCGAGCGACAAGGATTTCTGGACGGTGTAGAGCCGGGTATCGTTGGATTCGAAGGTGAGAGCAACGGTGCTACCGGTTTCGGTCAGAGTGAAATCGACAATTTCAAACGGTGCCGACGAAGCCACTGCCGCGAGAGGTTGTAGTTCGGCCAAGTCGAGAAAACCATCGGTAATACTGAGCTCATCGATAAGACCATCGAAGGATCTATCGATCACTCCGGAACTATTGAAATGAGCGCCGATGATCAGCGGGCCGGCGTTTACGGTGCCGGAGGCGGTTGTCGCTAGGGTATCGGCCTGGTCGTCGAGGGTGAAGCGGAGAGTATCGGATACCGGATCGAGAGCCACGCTGATGTGGTGCCATCCGGTGTCAGGAATCGAAAGGCTGGAAATGATGATACTTCCTTCAATATGCAGAGCGAGGCGATTGTAAGTGATGGAGTCTCCGTAGGAACCCGCGGCGGCGAGAAACATGTAGTCTAGCGTGGTATCCCCGCTACCGATTACTTTTTTCATCACCACAGGCATGGTGCTGGCCGCGTTGTCGGAAGTGGGTAGGGTTTCGAGTTTTACCCATGCCTCGATGGTGAAGGGGGCGGCGCCAAAATTGAGCCCACTGTTGCTGGCTACCTGAACGTAGTTTTGATTATCCTGCTCAAAGTCGAGGGAAGCCGTGTTACTCTCGCCGACCACGTAGTCAGTCTGGCTTGGGACGTCGGCTGAAAACACTGGGAGTGCTCCGCCATTGCCGCTGGCTGCAGTGCCGCTGTTGCCCAAAGGCAGGCGGTCGGCGGTATCGTCTTCGAAACGAAGAAGTGTGCGGTCGCCTAGGAAGGCGTAGGGATCGGCATTTACGATACGTTGTTGCGTGAGCGTTTCCTCGAGACGCTGGCGGATTGCTGCGTAGGCGGGAAGAGTGGCGATGTTAGGAACTCCGTGTTCAGGTAGGAGTTCGAAGGAATTCGTTTCCAGATCGAACATCTGAGTCACTTGTGTAGCATCACCATCCACATCGTATTTGATGAGCTTGAAACGTCCGTCTGTGATGGCACGCATGCCGGGCTTATCACCTCCTGCATAGGTTCCATAGAGCGCATTGCGACCTTCGCCGTTACCTTCGAGCACGTCTCGGAAGCTCTGGCCATCATTGGTGTCAATCGTTGAGGGAATATCGAGCCCTGCTAGATCGCAGAGTGTCGGGAAAGTATCGTGGAGATAGACGAGGGCGTCCGTCTCGCTACCTGCGGCGATGCCTGGGCCGCGCACGATATATGGCACACGCCAGGTATGCTCGTAGAGGTTCTGCTTGCCTTGTAATCCATGGCGACCGATGGCGATGCCATGGTCTGAGGTGAAGATGATGTAGGTATTATCGAGTAGGCTGTCGGCGGTGTTACCGTCGCCATTGGGATCCTCCAGCTTCGTTAGCATGCGCCCGACTTGTTGATCAATCCAATCCACGCAGGCGAAATTCCGCCCGATCTCGTTGCGCACGACTGCCTCAGTGCGATATGTATCCATGCCTACGGCGGAGATCTCGTCGCGGACGTTGATATGCCCGTTATCGAAGGGATGAAACGGGAAGTTCGCGGGGATGCCGAGGCTTTGATCCACAGGTAGGTGGCTGTATGGAAGGGGAGGTGCGTTCGTATTGAGAATGAGGTTTCCGGGCGTGGTGGTGTTTACACTGCCATAGCGTCCGGCTAAATCGGGAGTCTCGCGTGCATTTCGTGTGTCGTGCGGATGGGATAGCCCGAAGTAGATCAGGAATGGTTTGTTACCCGGCTGATAATTGGTCTGCCAGTCATCGATGTAGTCGAGCACCCTGTCAGCATGCCATTCGCTCCCACTGCCATCGGTGTTTCCACGTTTGGTGGATTGGTTAAGAACCTGAAATTCATTGTTCGCCGTTGCATAGCTGTTGCCGTTTTTACAAGTGCGGTAGGTTGCGTAAGGCAGGGCGCTATTCCCTGAGCGGACGCCGCGATTAAAAATTCCCGGAAGTGTCACTGCGGCGGTCACTCCATTGGTGCGCTCCCAAGTGGTCTTGCCACTCATGATGCAGGTGCGTGATGCAGTGCAAACGGCTCCGGTGTTTCCGCCCATGAGCCTTGCCTGATGAAATAACATTCCCTCGGTCGCGAGACGGTCGATGTTCGGAGTTTGTATGGCGTAGTCACTGCCATTTATCTCGGTCTCGGCAGGTTCTGAGTTCCGGTATGCTCCGACAGAATATGTGTCCTGATCATCGGTGATGATGAAGATGAAATTCGGGGGTGCGGGGGGAGGAGTTGCGGTCGGGGTTCCCTCCACCTCGTTACTAGGAGCAGACTCCTCTTCAATGGCGTTTTTTGCAGTGACGATATAGTAGTAGGAAGTCTCGTTCACTAGCCCTGTATCGGTGTAGCTGCTTACGCTCGGAGTTGCGCCGGGAATAGGTGTGTAGGGACCGCCTGACGAGGAGGAGCGTTTGACGATGAAGTTTGAAAAGCCTGCTTGGGAGTTGCCGTCCCATGAAAGGCTAACCGTAGTAATGCCCCCAAAGGCCGTGAGGTTTGTGGGAACCACAGGTGCATCAGGCGGGCCGGGCTCGACCACTAGAACGCCATTGAGGTGTGCATTGGAAAATCCGCTTGTAGCTAAGCTGAGGGTCTGGGTGGCTGCTCCCGCAGTGAACGTTCCAATCGCATACTGTCCGTAGTCCTCACCATTACCTCCCTCGGGCGAGCTGGCTGCGACATCGATATCGTTTCCGAGTCCGTCTCCGTAAGTCATCACCCGCGACAGGGCGCTATTGCGCTGGTCATTGTAAAATACCTGCACTTGATATTCCGTCCCCATAGTGAGGCCGGTGATGGTTATAGTAGTATTGGTTCCTCCGCCGAAAGTGAGCGACTGGATCAGAGTGTCGAAGCCTGTATTGCCGGTGCTTGTGATCCCAGGCGCCGGATAAACGTCATTGAGATAGCCATTACCCAAATCAACCGGTGAAAAAGTAGCACCGCCCACGCTCACTGTCGCGGAGCCGCCGTTGCGAGCAAAGACCGCAGTGCCGGTGACAAGGTCTGCGGCGCCGGTGGTATATTGCGCCGGCTGCCAAGAAATCGGAGCTGCGGTGGCAATCGTGGAGAAAAGAATGCAGAACGCCATACCGACAATGCTGTCTCGGACACCGTTATTGCTAATTTTGAGGGTCATATTGGTAAACCCTTAGACTCTAATTAAGACGTTTACTTGTCGAACTCAAAAGAATGCTAGCTCACTCGTCTAGATAGTTCGCCAAGGTCTCGCGGAGGGTGGTGCGGGCGCGGAAGAGAATGCTCTTCACCGAGGAAACTGAAGTCCCTAGAACATCGGCGATTTCCTCGTAGGGGAGGTTGTCGTAACGGCGGAGGACGACGGCGAGGCGCTGGTTTTCCGGAAGAGACTGGATGGCCGCGTCAATGGCGCCCTGTAGCTCATCAGTTAGAAGGGAGGCGTCCGGTTGAGCGCTGGGATCGCCGGGATGCTGAAGATGGCTATCTTCTTCGCGCTGATCTGTGGAAACCGTTTTCTTGCGAGAGCGGCGGCGGGTTTCGTTGTAAACGAGATTCCGCGTGATGGTGTAGAGGTAGGTAGTGAACTTGTTGTCGGGTTTGTACTTTTTCGCGTGCTTCCAGACACGGATAAAGACTTGCTGGGCGATGTCTTCGGAGTCGGTGGTGTTACCAAGCATCTTGGTACAGGTGCCGACGATGGCATCCTGATGGCGCTCGACGAGTTCACGGAATGCCCTTTCATCCCCAGTGGCGATACGTGCCATGAGGGCGTGGTCGATCGCCGTTTCCGGATCGGGGTGGGTGGAGTTTCTGGTGTGGGTTTCCTCCATCGGTAGTGTTAGGCATTCATGGTAAGTGATGGGCGGGTTTCCGGCAAGAAACATGAGAGGTTGAACCCCGTTGGTGGCTTCTGGTTGCGGAGAAATACGTGATTTTTTCCGAAGTGCTGCCGTTTCCATCTAGCATGTGACGAGAAGCGGTTCGGTTCCATTCATTGTCCGACGGTTTTTTGATACCATAGGTGTGAGGGCGGGAGATCGTAGGGGCGACAGATGACCATTCCAGCATGCTTGGAGGAGCCGTTGAGGTAATCGGTGATCGGGCGGTCGACAATGGTTCGGCGACCTTTACTGCGATCCGAGGTAGCGTGTGTGAAATAGGCACGGCCATTGACTCGCATGATGAGACCCACGTGTGAAGTGTAGCCGCCCTTCCATGTGGAGGTGATGGCGCAAATATCACCATTCTGAAGGTATTTTTCGGCATCGCGCACCTTGTCCTTGGGCACGTGGTAGACGGGCAGTTTGGAGACCCACGCTTCTATGCGACCCATCGGCTCGATGAGGGCTGGGTTGTTTTTCAAATACCGATAGCTCTCCCATTGCACGGTCATCTCCTTGATTACGCGATTGAGGCGCTGGGCACCAGGGATGCGTGGAGTGATATTTACCGCATAGCCACGTCCCTGATTATCATAGAAGACTTCTTCCAAGTGATGCATACGGGAGAGGTAGCCACCGTTACATACGCCTTTCCGGTAGCGCTCAAGCTCAATCATGTGGAGCATGTCCGTGGGTTTGTAGGGACCCGGCTTGTATGTGAGGAGGCGGGAGATCGCGAGGGAGTTTTCGTAGAACGTCCAGCAGTCCATGCCTCCGAGGTTCACCACGGGAGACTCGATGTGATCGTCCACCTCAAGCGTATAGCTCGTATATGGCACGCCGATCAACTCACGGGCAACGCGCATGGTGCGCTCTCCGATTGGGAGTTTTCGCCAGTTTTCACGTTCTGCTTTGGCGATGATCGCGTAGAACTTTGACTCGCCCTTGAAAACCGTTTCGAGAGGTAGCCGGGGCTTGTGCGGAGTAGGCACTGCAGCTTGCTTGCCGTGGGAATTCACGTAGATTTTTACCGCGCCCTTCATGGCGGTGCCTTCCATCTGCGGCGAAGCGCAAGAAGCCAGTGCGATGGCAGCCAGCAAAGGGGGCAACGTTTTCCAATACATGACGGTAAGGCTACATCGGCTGGTGGTAGTCAGAAAGTAAACAGTTTGGGAAATTTATTGAACAATCCTGAATTAATGAGCCGTATGAAAACGATCAAAACACCCGTCTATGTCTTTTAGATTCCTCGCAGCCTTTCTCTTCTTATCCTTACCGCTCATAGCGAAGCCCGTCGCCTCACAGGAAATAAAGGACGGAGAGCGCATCCTCCTGATCGGAAATGGCTTGGGTGAGCGCATGCTGGATCATCCATATTTCGAGGCCGGCCTCCAGCTGGCGAATCCTGGAAAGAAACTCATCGTGCGGAATATGTGCCGGTCAGCGGAAACACCGGGATTTCGCCCGCACCCTTCGAGGCAATCGCCATGGGCATTTCCCGGAGCGGATAAATTCCATCCGGATAAGAGGCGTGGCTCCTCAGGTAACGGCTTCCACCCGATGCCTGACGAATGGCTCGAAGACACCGTCAAGCCGGACACCATGCTCGCCTTTTTCGGCTACAATGAGTCCTTCGAGGGTGATGCCGGGCTAGAAAACTTTCGTGGTGAGCTGGATGGATGGGTGAAACATACGCTTGGCCAGAAATACAACGGCAAGACCGCACCGAGGCTCATACTAGTTTCTCCAATAGCCTTCGAAAACCTCTCTGCCTCCCGTGACCTGCCGGACGGCAAACTGGAAAACGAAAATCTCGCCAAATATACCAAGGTCATGTCCGAAGTTGCAGATGCGAATGCTGTCGAGTTCATCGATCTTTTTTCCGGGACTCGTGAGCTCTACGCTACACTGGATGAGCCCTTCACCAGAAACGGCTTCCTCCCGACAGACGAGGGCTACCGCATCCTCGGCAACAAGCTCGCTACCTCCGTATTTTCCGGAAACAAACCTTCTTCCACCGCGAAGCCAGATGAGGTGATCGCGGCAGTGAAGGACAAGAACTGGTACTGGCAAAACGACTACCGCATGCTCAATGACGTGCACGTGGATGGCAGGCGCTTTAAGCCCTACGGCCCCGACAATTATCCCGACGAGAAGAAGAAAATGCGCGAGATGACCGAGGTGCGCGACAAAGCCATCTGGGCAGCCGCTTCCGGAAAGCGGTTCGACCTCACACTCGCTGATTCGCAGACTCACAAACTTCCAAAAGTCAAAACAAACTACAGCCCGAGCAAGAAAAACGGTGACCCGGATTACAAGACGGGTGAGGAATCTGAAAAGCTCATCAAGACCCCGGAAGGCTATAAGGTAGAGCTCTTCGCCACAGAAAAAGATTTCCCCAACCTCGCTAACCCGGTGCAGATTTCCTTCGATGACAAGGGACGACTCTGGGTCGCGACCATGCCGACCTATCCGCACTACCGTCCCGGCGACGCTTTACCAGACGATAAGCTCCTCATTTACGAGGATACCAATGGCGACGGCAAGGCTGACAAGGAAACCGTCTTCGCTGATGGACTACACCTTCCCATCGGCTTCGAGTTCGCACCGGGTGGTGTGTATGTCTCGCTCCCGCCACATCTCGTGTGGCTGCCGGATGCAGATGGAGATGACAAGGCAGACAGCAAAGAAGTCGTGCTCACAGGCTTCGACCCACACGATACCCATCATGCAATCAGTGCTTTCTGTGCGGATCCTTCCGGTGCATTCATGATGGGCGAGGGGGTTTACCTACGCACAAATGTAGAGACACCATACGGCCCAGTGCGCGGAGTGGACGGTGGCTTCTATCGTTTCTCTCCTCAGAAAACCAAATTGGAGCGAACCACCCAAAATAACATCCCAAACCCTTGGGGATATGCCTTTGATGAATGGGGGCAAGACTTCTACATCCACACATCCGGCACCGCTTGGAATTGGAATCTCCCGGTCTCCATGAAGGCACCCTACGGAGCAAAAGCACCGAGCACGGTCGATCTCGCACCTCGCGGAAATCACGTACGCCCCAGCTCCGGCCACGAGTTTATCTACTCCAGCCATTTCCCCGATGAAGTGCAGGGAGATGCATTGATCGGAAACAACATCGGCTTCCTTGGCCTCAAACAGCACTCCGTTGCCGATGAAGGCACAGGCTACAAGGCCGATTTTCGCCAAGATCTACTACGTTCATCGGACACGAATTTCCGCCCTTCAGACTTCGAGTTTGCACCGGATGGCTCTCTCTATGTCTTGGATTGGCACAATGTCCTCATCGGCCACATGCAGCACAATGCGCGCGATCCATTCCGCGACCACGTGCACGGGCGCATCTACCGCGTTACCTATCCATCCCGCCCCTTGGTGGAGCCAGCTCAAGTGGCAGGTGCATCAGTGACTACGCTTTTGGAAAACCTCAAGCTCCCGGAATATCGCACTCGCTACCGCAGCCGTCGCGCCCTTCGTGGACACTCCGTGGATGATGTGATGCCAGCCCTCTCCGCATGGGTGAAATCCATTGACGCCGCAGATCCACGCTCAGAACACCACCGCCTCGAAGGATTATGGGTCAGCTGGGGCATGAATGAAGTGGATACAGACCTCCTCAAAGAACTCTTGAAATCTGAGGATCACCGCGTCCGTGCCGCCGCCGTCCGTGTGTTGCGTTACAACTTCGACAGCTTCCCAGATGCAGCAGAACTCCTCCAACAAGCCGCCGCGGACGAACATGGTCGTGTGAGACTAGAGGCAGGTATGGCCGCCACTTGGCTTGATAAACCCGGCGCAGCCAAGGTCGTTGCCATCGCCCAAGAAAAAGGAACGGATGAGTGGAGCAAAGGCGCCCTCCATGCGGCTGCCAGCAGGATCGGCGGCGAGGTCGAGGAAAAGGAAGAGGAGAACCCGCTTCCGAAATATCCGAGGCATCTCAGCGGAGACGAAAAGAAACAGTTCAAGCTCGGCCACGAAATCTACTTCCGCGAAGGCCACTGCGGCACTTGCCACCAAGCCGATGGCAAAGGCCTCGCTCCAGCCTTCCCACCGCTTGAAGACAGCATCTTCGTAACCGGCAGTTCTGAAAGACTCATCAAGCTCACCCTCCATGGCCTCATTGGTCCCTTCGAGCTGAATGAAAAAAAATATGACGGCCAAGTACCCATGACACCCTTCGGCGGCATGCTAAAGGATGACGAAATCGCGGCAGTGCTCACCTATGTTCGGAACCAGTTCGGCAACGAAGCCTCCGCTATCTCACCAGACGAAGTGAAGCAAGTTCGCGAGAAAACCAAGGATTTCACAGGTCTCTATCAGGTGGAGGATCTCCTCAAAGAGCACCCGCTGGAGGAGTAAAGAGGAGGAGTGAAAGCAGGCCTATCCTCCGGTCACTCTCCGTTGCCTAATTCGGAAAGCCGCGCCTCGTTCAGAGCCGTGTTGACCTTCTCCGCATTCTCACCTCTCAATCCCATGGCATCTATTCGGCGGGAAAGGATCTCGAAGTCGGTGGAGTTCATGGATCGGTTCGGATTATTCATCCTGCTCACGGACTCCAATGCCGAGACGATGAGCTTCGCTTTCTCTTCCGGGTTCGGGAGGGCATCCGCAATTGCGGTGAACCCTGCATTGCCCGAACTCATGGAACTTCTCGCGACATTTTCCAGATCTTTAGCAGTGAGTTCAACTTCCGCCGGAAGCAGGGAAGCGAAGTAGGCGAAGCCTTCCGGATTGTTGTATGCCATGTTTTGCCCAGAATTGACCAATAACTCCTTCTCACGACCGGGAGAGGAATCGATGGCACTTTTGAACCATTCCGCAGCCTCATCTTTGTCGCCGTTCTGCAGAAACCTTGTCGCGCCGGTCATCTGTAAGTCCGTCTTCTCCTCTCCGTCTGGCAACCCTCTGACCCATTCTTGTAGTAGTGCGGAATTCGAGGTGGCCACGGTTGAGAATGCGGTTTGCAGAGGGAAGGAACTGTCTTTGCCGCGGAGGTATAGCGCATCGAGATATTTGATCTGCTCTTCATCGGAGAGCGATCGCATCGCGGAATACATCATGTTGACAGACTGGCGATTAGGCAGGCTGTCTGCATACTCCAGCAGCGGCAGGGCACCGAGCTTCCCCATGGAGTGAGCTATGCCATACGCGGCACTCCACATCTTGTTCATTTCGATGTTTCCCTCCAAAAGCGCTTCGCGCAGCATATCGGCGGCTCCATGCGGATCGTCCTTTGCCATGGTGGAGATCACATAGGAAAGGAGTCCGCCACCATCCTCCTGAGATGATGCCCAGGCGAGCGCGCGCGGCGTATCAATCGCAGAAAGCGCAGAGATCAACCCGGTTACGCCGCCTTTCTTCATTGCATCTGGATCGGATAGTATTAGCCCAGCTATTTCCTCGAGATCGTCTGCGGAAAGCCCTGCGAAGAGGAGCTGGAGCTGGTAAGACTGCCTTGCTCGAGCCAGCGCATCCAGACTCGGGTCGTGTTCCGAAAGGCGGGCGATGATCTCGGCCAGCTCTGATGCCGGGATCTCCGAAGCACTGCGCCCGGCCAGCAGAGAACCGAGCAGCCCATCATCCCCGGAGGAGCGGGAGCGACTTTCTCGCGAAGTGCTACGTGTTCGTGATAAGGAGGATGCTTGTATAGTCGAATCGTCTTCACTGGCGGCTGCTTTACCTCCTTTTCCGACTAAGTAGCCGATAGCAATGCAGACAATGCAGGCGCCCGCGATGAAAGTTCGGCTTTTTCCCATGACAAGAAACTAGGCGAACCCGGTCACGCACCGCAATGCAAATGGGATGCCACGAAAAGAGCACCCGTTAGAGCAAAAAAAGAAACGGCGCTCTATTTGCAGAGCGCCGTCAAAGGACAAGAGAAGTGCTTAGCTTAGCGACTCCTCATATGAAAGGGCGGGCGCTCTAGAGTGCGCTCCTTACCTCACTTGATCTTCACCGAGATATCTTCCTTCATCTCGACTTTCATGCCTTCCAGCCCAGCGAATTTGGCCTTGGCCGCATCCATGTCCGTTTTCGCAAGCTTGCTGATCTCATCGAGCTCATCTTCCTGCTCAAGCATCTTGTCTACCTGGACATCGAAGAGGGTGATCGTATTGCCATCTACGTGGGTGGCATTCGTCTCGGCGATACCATCGGCGATCACGAGTTTAATATTGAGGCGCATGCCAGCCATCATCTCTTTCATCGCGGCTTCCATTTCAGCGTTCTCGCCTTCGTCTTCATCCTTGCCCATGTCAGAGAAATCAGCAGGTGGGACGATGATTTTCAGAATGCCGTCCGCATAAGCGAAGGTCACGGTCTCCTCATCTTCTTCTGCTTCCTCGCCGGGCATATCAGAGAGATCGCTTACCGCGCCCATAGGATTCAGATTGAGGGTATTAATATCTGCGAACTTGTAGTGAACGCGAGCTCCCTGCTTCCCGTTTTCATTGAGGTATTCGGTTTTCACATACTCAACGCCTTCGCCCATCTTGGCCACTTTGCCTTTCGCTTTCTCTTCGGAAAACATCTCCTTGGCAGGATCTGGTGCGCCTGGCTCAGCAAACTGGGACATCATCTGGATCGTCTGAGCGGCGAGGTAGGTCTCCTCGACGATGGTGCCGCTACCATCTTTATTGAGTGTGACCGTCGTTTCGTTCTCGAGGCAGGAGGAAAAGAGAGAAGCTGCCGCTAACCCCAAGGTCAGCCTGACAATGCGTGAAATGTGTTTTTTCATGTTCTCCATTTCTCTAAAACTGGAACGCGCGTGGCAAGCACGGAAGAGTAGGGGAAGTAGCGGAAAGGAATTGCAAGAAACGCAGAGCGGCGGCAGCTTTCACTTGTTCATGACTGAAAGCCCTCCTGCCGTTGAGATCCGCCACTTGGTGAAGGATTTTAAGACCTCCTTTAAGCGCCAGCCGCTAAGGGCGGTGGATGATGTTTCGATCCGTATTATGCCGGGCGAGGTCTATGGATTGATCGGGCCCAATGGCTCGGGGAAGTCTACGACGATGAAAGCTTTGCTGGGACTCGTGGCTCCGACTGCCGGACAGTGCGCGATTTTTGGCAAAGACTCTTTGAAGGTAGATTCTCGAAATGAGGTGGGTTTCCTACCGGAGAATCCGTATTTCTACAAGCACCTGAACGGGCAAGAGACGCTGGAGTTTTATGGGAAGCTTTGCGGGATTACGGGCAAGAAGCTCAAGAATCGGGTGGGGGAGCTTTTGGAGCTGGTAGATTTGAAGGAGGCGAGCCAGAGGCGCATCGGTGGTTACTCGAAAGGCATGCTGCAGAGGATAGGGCTGGCGCAGGCGCTGATTCAGGAGCCGAGGTTGGTGATTTTGGATGAGCCGACGGCGGGGGTGGATCCGGTGGGATCGCGGGAGATCCGAGATTTGATTTTCAAACTGAAAGAGCAGGGGATCACGGTATTTCTCTGCTCGCACTTGCTGGAGCAGGTTCAAGAGGTCTGTGACCATGTTGGCATCATTTTCCGGGGAAGAATGGTGAAGGAAGGGCCACTGGAGGATCTGATCGCCATTGAAGATCAGACGGAGCTGGTGATGAAGGATGCCAGTCCTGAGCTGGTGGCGAAGATCGAGGCACTCATTCAAAGTGACGGAAACGCCTCGCTGGTGCGCACTGGCAAGCCGAGGACAACCCTAGAACGACTCTTCCTCCGCGAGACGGTGGGGCGCGAAGACACTAAATAATTTCCCGAGATGAATCCAATTTCCAACATCATCGCACACGCCTCCCGTATCCGGGTGATCGCGTTTCACGCCTTCACGCAACTGGTGAGGATGAAGGTGTTTTACTTCCTCGCATTTTTCGCGCTTATCCTGATTGCGAGCAACTTCTTCAACCTTCCTCAGCACGAGGGGCCGGAGTCGGCAGGAGTGAATGTCTTGCACTCGATCAAGAGCTGGTCGCTGGGGGCAATGACTCTATTCTCCGTGGTCTTATCGATTGTAGCCACAGCCTTGCTACTACCTAAGGATGTGGAAGATAGGACACTTTATACGATTTTAGCAAAACCTGTGCCGAGGCTGGATTATCTCGCCGGAAAGTTGCTCGGAGTGCTGCTTTTGGTGTTCGTTTCACTGGCGCTGATGGATGCGCTGATGACGGGAATTCTGCACCTCCGGACGAACATGGTTATTGAGAATCAGGTGGCTTTTGCGGAGTCGCGGGGGTATCCCGCAGAGCAGATCGCTATCATAAAAAGCGAGACTATGGCGCAGGGAGCCACGGCATCGCTACAAGGCGCAGTATTTTCCGTTTTCCTCCGTGCGACGATTATCGCCTCGATGGCTCTACTGATCTCAACCTTCTCGAGCAGCACGCTTTTCACGACGATTATCAGCTTCCTGATCTACTTCATGGGGCACTTCCAGGCGGATTCGAGGGCGGCATTTTTCAGTGCCGAAGCGGGGGTTAGTGATTCATTCTGGGCGAGGGGAGTGAGTCTGTTGGTTTCACTGGTGTTGCCAGATTTTCAACTTTTCAATGTGATCGATGCGGTGATTGAGGGGCAAGTGCTGCCTCTGATGATTCTCGGGAAATTGACCTTGATCGGGTTGTTCTATGCGGTGTTTTACGTCATCGCCTCTTGGTTTGTATTCGCCAAAAAGGAGTTTTGATGAATCTCACCCAAGGAAAGCGCTATATTATACTGGGATTATCGATCCTAGGTGTGGGAGCGGCTAGATTACCCTTCGAGCGTGGACTGAGCGAGGAACTCACCGAAGCTAAACTCATGCCGCCGAAGCTGGAGGTAGAAACGAGTGAGCGCATTGGGCAGACGTTTTCCGCAGTGACCCTGGGTGGATTGAGGACACTTGTGGCAACGATTTTGAATCTACGAGCCTTTACTTTCTTCACCGAGCAGAAATGGGCGGATGTGGAGGAGACATTTAACGTTATCGTGGATTTAGCGCCTCAGACTCCATACTATTGGGATACTGGGGCATGGCATCAATCCTACAACGCCGCTTCCTTTTATCTCTATGAATCGGATCAACCACCGCTTCGCCGTGAGTTAAACTGGCGCGCATCAGTGCTACGTGGTGAGGAGTTTCTAAAGCGGGGCCTTCGTAATATGCCCGAAAATTTTCAATTACATCGAGCGCTCGGTATGCTCTACATTGATTCGAACAAAATTAATGCGTTCGGTGAACCGGAAGAAGCCTACGGAAAGGCTTATGAAGTGTTTATTTCGGCTCCAGGAACTGGAGCCTCAGGCGGTATGAATCGTCGCTTCGCATTATACTCTATAGCTCGCATACCTGGGAGAGAAAAGGAAGCTCTGGCGCTGGCCGAGGAAATCGTCACTACCCCAGGCGGACGCACAGCCACTGTTCTCAATCTACTCTACACCCTCCGATATTTTGTAGATCAAGATCAAGGAGTGGAAGAATTGATCGATTCGATATACCCAAACCGCGAAACAGCCTACGAACTGCTTGCTCGCCAATGGACTAGAACAAGCGATCGTTTTCCCATGCATGGCATCGCCAAGGCACTCAGTTTATTGGAAATGCAGTTGGGAGTGCACCCTGAAAATAGCATCCTCAAGCAAGAGTATCGCCGACCAATGAGGGTCGACGACATGTTTCCAGCGGGAAGGTAGATTTCTTTGCTGGAAAATCGCTTGTGGCGGCTTGAAAATCTTCCCATGATCGAGTGAGAAATTTAACATTCCTAACATGTCCGGCGAACGATCTTTCCAGCTGCTTTTTGAAACCTTCGGTAAACTACCGGACTGCCATGCGCCTTCGGTGAACGGAGCTGCCTTGAGGGAGTTACAAGATGTCTTGACCGCACCTGTCGAAGCTCCCGGGCACTGTATTCTATTAAAAGCACCGCGCGCAGGACACGGAAAAACCCATCTTCTCACGCATCTTCAGCACGAACTCGGCGGTAGCCACGAATTTATCCCCGTCCACGCATCTGGAGCAAGTGGGATCACGCCGACTACTGTATTGGACGATACTCTACGCCGACTAGTGCGGAGCCTTCCCGCTGCTGGAGGTTTGACTGTGTTCGATCTCATTGCTCGACGCATTTTTTCAACGGCTCTGCAACCACTCGTCCGCTCAGGGGAAGTACCTTGTCAAGATAGAGAGGCAGCGCTGAATGCTTTGCGCACACATCCTGTGGAGACTTTCGATTTCCATCACCCAAGTGCAGTGACCGCTCATTGGGCAAAAGAGAACTTTGAGCTTCTGGGGCCACGGCTCGCGCTTGAGCTCTCCCAGACCAATAACCTACCTCATCGTGAAACGGCGTTTTGGGTAGATGCCATGTTCCATTTTGCTTCGACGCAGATCGATAACCCAGTCCGTGTTCGCACGCTTTCTGCGACGATCTTCGAGGATCCTGCCGCGGAGCAAGCTGCGCACCAACGCTTGGTTTCACTTCTCGGACTTATGGGGACGATGTTACGGATCGTTCTGGTCGCGGATGAACTTGAGGGCTTTTCTGCGGATGAGGGCGCAGCTCTAAGTTTCGCTTCGTTTGTGGGAGCACTTAGGCAATCGGTCGATCGTTTGGAAATTATTCTCTCCGTTAATCAGGATATCTGGGAGAGCGCGTTTCTCCCGAGGCTTAGCGGAGGTCTTGCCGACCGACTATCCGAAGTGACGGTAGACCTAGAGCCCCTAGATCGCGACGGGATGATTGCCCTGATTGAGTCGCGAGCACCTGGAAAAGGGGAAGAAATCCTTGGTGAACTCGATGCAGATCCAATTCCTACCCATGCGCGTGGCCTCATGAAGGAAGTCGCTGTAAAGGAACATAACAAAGATTTACTATCAACAGACGCTAAGCAGGTTGGGTGTGTTTCTACGGAATTCCCAGACCCTAACCAATGGCCAAAAGAACAACCGTTTGAATCTCCTGAGGAGCCATTCCAAGCACCTGACCCAACACCGGAGCCGATTGAAGAAGCACCTGAGCCAGTTACACCTGAGCCAGTTACACCTGAGCCAGTTACACCTGAGCCAGTTACACCGGAGCCAACGCCGTTCGAAGCTGCTAAATCTGAGCCCGAGCCTGCCGAAACTGGCTTTTCGCCAGACGCTGCGATTGCTGCATTCAGCAAACTCAGAAAGGAAGATCCACCTGAAGATGATCTCGCTGCTTTCATGCCACCTTCGGAACCCTTCACCGAAAAACAATTAGCACCAGAAACTGAAGCGCCACCGAGCCAACCATTTTCCACACCTGTAGTGGAGGCTCCTCAACCTCCAGCAGAACCGCCTGCCAATCAAAATCCATTTCAGGCAGCTCCCGCAGAAGAAGCTCTACAGCCTGAGGTGCCGCCAGCGCCTCCAGCCGCGGCTCCTCAACAGGAAACACCTGCTCAACCCGAAGAAACGCCCATACAGACCTTCCAAGTCGCTCCTTCTGCACCCGTATTACCACCAACTCCACCTGAACAACCACCTGCACCAGCCGCTGAGCCCACACCGCCAGCGGAACAAGCTCCTACGCCCGCTGAAAAGCCGGAGGAATCAAAGTCTGACCGCGTCGATAATCTTCTCAAACAGTTCCGTGAGCGCTACGGCAAATCCTGAGTTATAAAAAAGCGATAAAGCCCTTGCGAACAAAGGCACATTGGGTGCTTATTCTCTGCAAGCGAAGACATGAGTATTTCTACAGAATATGAGTCCCCGGACACCTTGGGGCGCGCCGCAAAAGCCGTAGAATCCTACCAGGAAGAAACGGACGATCTGGTCGGCGAGCGCATGGTGCTAAACATGGGACCATCCCATCCTGCAACACACGGCGTTTTACGCCTGATTCTTGAGCTCGACGGCGAAGTGATACACTCTGCTGATCCAGATGTAGGCTTCCTGCATCGTGGTGACGAGAAGATCGCAGAGAACATGCACTACAACCAGTTCGTGCCTTACACAGATAGGCTCGACTACCTCGCTCCTCTTGCGAACAACGTAGCGTATGCCTGTGCTGTTGAAAAACTCATGGGCTGGGAACTCCCCCCACGCGGCCAAGCTCTTCGCGTTCTTTGCTGCGAGCTGGCTCGAATTTCCGCACACATGCTCGGCGTGGGTGTCTGCGCAATGGACGTCGGCGCAATGACTGTCTTCCTCTACACCTTCACTGAGCGCGAAAAGATCTACAATCTCTGCGAGCAACTCACCGGTGCACGCTTTACCACTTCCTACACACGTGTTGGTGGTCAGCTTCGCGACATGCCTCCAGGCTTTGATGAGGCTGTCAGAACCTTCCTTGCTGAGTGCGAAGTAGCTATCGCTGAAATTGCCAAGCTTCTCGACAACAACAAGATTTTCCGCGACCGCATGATGGATATCGGTGTGATCTCTAGAGAGTCCGCTATTTCCTACGGTATGACCGGGCCCAACCTTCGAGCCTCGGGCGTCGATCGTGACCTCCGCAAGTGCAGCCCATACCTCGGCTATGAGAAATATGATTTCGATGTGCCGATCGCTGAAGAAGGCGATTGCTACGCACGCTACCAGATCCGCATGGAGGAAATGCGCCAGTCGATTAGCATTTGCCGCCAGGTGCTCGACACCATTCCAGACGGCCCGGTAAACATCGCAGACTCCAAGAGTATGCTTCCTGACAAGGAGCGCGTGCTTATGTCCATGGAGGAGTTGATCCACCACTTCATCGTCGCCACACAAGGCATCGATGCACCGGAAGGCGAAGTCTATTTCGCCGCGGAAAACCCGAAAGGGGAGCTCGGTTTCTACATCCACTCGAAGGGTGGGGGAGTACCGAACCGCTTGAAGATCCGTAGCCCCTCCTATTGTAACCTCTCCATCACCTCCAAGCTTCTGCCCGGTCACATGGTCTCAGATATTCCAGCCATCCTCGGATCGCTGGACTTCGTCATGGGCGAATGTGACCGCTAGAAAACAGAAACCCAACTCATTATGAAAACGACCAGCTTGCTACTAACTGCCGCGCTTATTTCCGGCACCGTGAATGCAGAATTTCGCACATGGACACGTGACGATGGCAAAACTGCAGAACTCGAACTCACCGAGACAAGTGGGGTAGATGGCGAAAAAACAGGTCGTTTCAAAATGCGCAACGGCAAGACGATTGATCTGCCAGCAGATGGTTTCGTCGATTCAGACACTGAGTTAATCAATTCTTGGAAGCCGGAGGTTACTGAAAGTGCGGTAGTGGCAGCACCGAGTGTTTTCGACGATATCCTCGATGGAAATCTGGAGAAACTCGATGGGAAATCACTCAAGCGATATGAGCTAGAGCAGAAGCCCACCAAGTATTATCTCTTTTACTACACCGCCTCATGGTGCCCGCCTTGTCAGAAATTCACTCCCGAATTGGTGAAGTTTTACGACAAGAACAAACCTGACAACGACGAGTTTGAAATCGTCCTCGTTACTTCTGACAGTAGCGAAGACGCGATGGAAGGGTATGCCAAAGACAAGAAGATGGAATGGCCGCACCTCAAGCTTTCCAAAGTGAAGAGCTTCAAAAGTAAATTCAAACATCCAGGCGGAGGAATCCCTAATCTCGTGCTCACCGATCTGGAAGGCAACCTCATCAAAACCAGTTACGTCGATGGTAACTACACGGGGCCTCACCCTGTAATGAATCATCTCGGCGACCTTCTGAAGTAACCAGATAACCTCTGAAATTTTCACTACTGAACATGTCTGATACCGCGACAGCTAGCCCACATTTTCCACCGTTCACCGTTAGCCCCGAACTTGAGGCTGAGGCGGATGAGCGCATTTCTCACTATTCCGAAAGCAAGCGCTCAGCTGTTCTGCCGCTGCTTCATATCGTTCAGCATAAGTTTGGATTCATTTCTCCAGAATCCATCGAGTGGGTGGCGCAGAAGCTCGAACTCGAGCCGATCAAGATCCTCGAAGTCGTCACGTTCTACCCGGGCTTCCGCCAGTATGCACCAGGCAAGTATCACATCCGTGTATGCCGCACGCTTTCCTGTGCTCTTGGAGGAAGTGGGGAACTGATGGATGAACTCTGCAAGGAATTTGGCATCGATCGCGAATCAGCTGATCCACATCATCATCCTATTTCCGTATCTCCATGCGGTAAATACTCCGTGGAGTTCGCCGAGTGTCTCGCATCCTGCGGTACTGCTCCTGTCTGTCTCGTCAACGACGACTTCTATGAAGCCGTGGATGTGGAGAAGATGAAGAAAGCGTGCGCTGAGTAATTTTTCTTCAAGAACCAGGAGGATCTGTAGGCCGGCTCGGTGGAGCCTTGACGAAGGCTTGCCTTGCGCCAGTTCCTGCATCGCCGTTGGCGGCTTGATCTCGGATCGCACCAGCAATTGCCTTGGCCAGTTTCTGCCTATGGGAAGAAGAATTGATGAGAGCCGCTTCGGAAGCATTGCTCATATAGCCACCTTCTAACAGAACACAGGGGATTGATGGGTTACGTGTGAGCCGCAGGCGACGCCTAACATTGCCTGCGTTGGAAGAGTAGGGGGCAACTGATTTCATCGCACGCTGGCAACGGACTGCAAGGCCGTGTGAATCTACACGCCACCAGTAAGTTTCTGGCCCCTTGCGGGATGATGCTCCTGCGTTGAAATGGACACTCACAAGAATAGCTCCGGGGTAACGGTTTGCGAAATCGACTCGATCGTCCAAATCGATAAATTTGTCATTGGAGCGTAACAATACAGTGCGGAAGGAACCTTTCAATTCGGACTGAAGACGCTTTGCTAGGTCAAGATTCGCATCTTTTTCCTTTTGACCGGTGTAGCGTGACACAGCGCCAGAATCTTTCCCGCCGTGCCCTGCATCAATGAGCACTGTGCGAAATCCTTTGGGGCCAGTTCGATTACCCCAGTAGTCCAATCCACCTGAAGAAGATGTCCCAACAACAGGAGAGCAGGAGGGGAATAACGCGAGAAAAGGCAGGATCAACAGGAATCGCATAAACCTGTTTATGGCGAATACAGGAGAAATCAAACCCAATCGGATTTTAGGAAGTGGGCATCAATCGGTCTCTAAATCTACCACTTTGACCTTTTTAAAAAACAGTTCGAAGTCGCCATTGCATTGCTCGATTAACTCACGAAACTTTGGAATCTCACTGTTATAGGTCACTAGAGCCAGCAGGTGTGCATTGGTCAGATCCTGTGAGATCCATTCTTCTAACGCTTTTCCACCCCAACGTTTTTGTAGGACATCTGCTCTGGATTTCAGCTCGTTCAATAGCTCAGACTTCGTTTTTCTCATTTCGTCTACGGAAATACCAGATGCGTAGAGCTTCTCCAATTTCACCCGTGTATGGTTGATTTCAGCATAAAATTCCCGACGCCGAATCAGGCGCTCTTCGTAATCTCTCAGAGCTGTCGTATCTCCCTTGGAATTCAGCCATCGACGTATGCCTTCCTCGGCCACAGCGTTAGCCAATGACTCATTAAACGTCGTTTCTCCATTCCTGAAAATCCGTCGGTGCGTGAGCTCATGGAAAATCATATCGGCAAAATCGATATCTGAATAGTCGATGAATGTGTTAAGCACAGGATCATGAAAGAAGCCTAAGGTCGAGTAGGCGTCTGTGCCTCCTAAATGAACCTCATAGCCCTGTGCCTCTAGTTTTTCCGCGAATTCCTGCGCATCCGCTTCGTTGAAGTATCCACGGTAATCCATTTCACCGATGACCGGGTAAAACCACGTTTTTGGCTCTAACGAGAATTCAGGAGCCGCGTGCAGGACAAAAACGACGTGTTTTCGCCCCAAATCCGTATATTTGTGATAACTGGCGTCTCCGGGCAGATTTAGTTCGTTTTTTGCAAAATCAGTCAGTTCCTTGCAAAGAAGAAGTTTTTCCCGGATGTCCTGCGGCGTTTCCTTGTCATCAATAACTCGACGGTTCGCACGGGATTTACTGAGTATCTCGATCTGCCCACTGACACCTTGCGCGTAGAAGCTGATCGTCTCACATGATTGGAGTAAAATCAGCGGTAGGAACAAGATACAACGCATTGTGCAGGGAAGTGTGCTCGGATTCAACAATCCTTACAAGAACAGGCATTCCTCACTATTCGACTTTGCATTACATGCATTGTAACAAGTTATCTTGGGTTTAGACACGAAGCTAGGAGGGCTACTACTTCTGGCGTTGCAAAACGCTATGGCACGTCGATGATTCCGGCGATGTTAATGAGTCCAATAAAGTTCCTCCCAATCCTATTTCTATTGATAACATCCCAAATTTCTTGGGCTGATGAAAAACAACCATCAAAGGAGTCTGAGGAGAAGAAGGAATCCAAAGAAACGAAGATTTCGGATCCAATCGTAAAAGACGGAAAAGTGACGATTGCCGGCGAAGTCGTAACCTACAAATCAACTGCTGGAAAAATGATCATTCGTGATGATGAAGGAAAGCCTCAGGCGTCCATATTCTACGTCAGCTACGAAAAAGATCCGGTGAAAGATAAAAAAGACCGCCCAGTGATGTTTGCATTTAATGGTGGCCCAGGATCTTCTTCAGTTTGGCTACATCTCGGTATTCTCGGCCCACGTCGTATTGATTTTCCTGGAGACGGGACTGAACCCGTCACTCCCCCTGCTCGACTGATTAATAATGAGAGTAGTATTTTGGATGTCTGTGATCTTGTATTCATTGACCCAGTATCCACGGGATACAGTCGTGCAGAGAAGGACGGCAAGCCTGGTGATTTCCACGGTGTAAACTCAGACATTTCTTCAGTTGGAGATTTTATCCGCATTTGGATCACAGAGAACGGTCGCTGGAACTCTCCGAAATATCTTTGTGGCGAATCCTATGGTGGAATTCGTGCAGCTGGGCTTTCGGATCATCTTCAGAATCGATATGGAATGAGCCTAAATGGCGTCGTGCTCCTTTCTTCACTTCTGGATTATCGGACTTTAGTCCCTGCTCAAGGGAGTCAGCTTTCCTATCAGGTGTTTCTACCAACCTTCACAACAACAGCACTACATCATAAGAAAATTGAAGGAGACCGTGATGAGCTACTTAGTGAAGTACGTGAATTTGCATTCGGTGAATACGGAGTCGCATTGCAAAAAGGTCGCGATTTACCTCAGGTTGAAATGAACAATTTTGCGGTAAAACTTTCCGAACTAACAGGAATTCCAGCGGAAATCTGGCTGAAGAAACACCTCAAAATGGATGCCACAGAGTTTCGTGCAGAACTTTTGCGCGACGAGGGAAAAGTTATCGGTCGATTCGATGCTCGTGTATCTTGGGAGACAACAAATTCTGAAGCGCAATACGCAGAATACGATCCATCTTACTCACTCGCTCGCGGAACATTTTCCACTGCAATGCTCTCATACCTAGGTGATGAATTGGGATGGAAAGAAGATCAACCCTACGAAATCCTCACAAGTAAGGTCAGCCCTTGGGACTATGGCTCAGATAACAGAATCGTTAATGTCACCGGCAGACTTGTGTCGGCGATGCGTGATAACCCCCGTCTCAAGGTCTTGGTGATGGGTGCTCATACAGATCTTGCTACAGCTCCTGAAAGTATCCCCTACTCCCTTCGTCAGGAAACAGGATTACCAGATTCATTCATGGAACGCATTGTCTTCACTGAATATGATGCCGGTCATATGTTCTACATGAATCCTGCCGACCTGGTAAAATCGCGCGTGGATCTCGTGGAATTTCTCTCGGAGTAATTCCTCCTTCCATGACCTCTGCTCATCGCTGGCGGAAATCTTCTTCACCGAAGAAATGTTCTACCAAATACAATTGGCAGAGTTGGAGCTTATTTGGATCTGACCGCATAGACGGAACACAACACACGAATCCATGAAGAAACTATTACTACTGACACTCTCGCCGACCATCGCAATGGCCGGGCCACCAAGCCCAGATATTGCCACCGTAGGTGCATCTGAATATTGGATCAAACCGACCATAGACATCCGTGCTCGTTATGAGTTCGGTGAGGTGGACGGACTTGATGCCTCCCACGCATTCACAGTCCGCGAGCGCCTAGGCCTCCAGACTCAGGATTGGAACGGCTTGAGTGCCTTCATTGAAGGAGAATTCACACAAGCGGTTGTTCAGGACTACAATGGAGGAAATGCCACTGTGACTCCTTCAGTTACAGGAAACACCCCCATCGTAGATCCCGAGACCAACGAATTAAATCAAGGTTATGTCCAGTACAAGGGCTTTGACACAACGTTCCGTGCGGGTCGCCAGCGTATCATTTACGATGGTGCGGCATTTATCGGAAATGTCGGTTGGAGACAAAATGAGCAGACTTACGACGCCTTCACGATTAACAACACGTCGATCGATGGGCTCACTCTGCAATACGCCTATGTTAACCAGGTGAATCGCATTTTCGGAAATGATGCTTCTGGCTTCTTCAATTTTGTAAATACGGACATACACCTTCTTAATGCAGCTTACACCGGAATAGAAAACTTCACTGTGGGTGGCTACATTTACCTGATGGACTTCGGAGGACTTGCTGCCTTCAACAACGACACCTATGGCGCGTATGCCAAAACCACACAGTTCGGTCTCGATCTCTATGGTGAAGTTGCTTACCAAGACAATGCGGGAGCTACCGAAACCCTCGAAGGCACCTACGCTCACGTGAGTGCTACCAAGGGCTTCGGCAAGCAGTCGCTCAAAGTCGGAGTGGAATACCTATCCCAGAATTTCCGTACTCCACTTGCTACAGTACATGCATACAACGGATTTGCTGACGTATTCCTTGGACAACGTCTAACCGGCACAACGGGTGGACTTACTGACGTCTACGCCAGCTATACAACACCGTTCTTCGGCGGAACAAAGTTCGTCAACGTTCTCCACGCCTATGGTGACAATGAAGTCTCCACGGGTCGTGGCTGGGAATATAACGCTGTTCTAGTGAAGAAGTTCGACGACAACTTCACTGGTATCGCAAAGTTCGCACACTTTGAAACAGAGAGTGCCCTACCAACTACCACTCGCTTCTCCATGGAGCTTAACTACAAATTCTGATTGTTGTTGGATTGAGGCCTACAAGGCTGACGCCCTGCTGTTCGTAAGACGGCAGGGCGTTTCTTTTAGACTAATACGAATCCTAGAAATGCCTTATCGATTTATCGAGGCATGTTCTCAAAGGCCATTTCACAAAGGCCAATAAACGCCTCTTCCACGAGACTAGGATCACGCTGAGTAGAATGGAAGACACCCCACTCTCGGTTGATCTGCTCACCTGGAATTTTGACCGCATTAAGCGTGCCGTCAGCTATCTCCTTTGCCGCAACCCATGAAGCAACAATTCCTACTCCAGTTCCAAGCTTAGCCATTTCCTTAATGGCCTGCATGTCACCTAGTACAAGAGGCTTCTTAATTCTTCCTGCCATCTTATCCATCCATGACTCGATGAGCCGATGGGTCTCGGTAGCTTTCGCGTAAATAATGAACTGTTGATCAGCCAGAGTTTCTATCATCCCGTCATTTTTTGCAGCCCAAGGGTGAAAGGGAGAAATAACAAAGGCGAGGCGATCGCTGAACATGTGGCGATAGCCTTCCTCTGGATGGCTTTTCGGTTTTAGACCGACAACGAGATCAAGTTCGCCTTGAGCAAGTTTTTCTATCAAAAGTGATGTATCCCCAGCCTCGATATTAGGCTCACAACGTGGGAAGCAATCTCGAAACTCACGCAACACGCTTGGAATGAGATGATGGCAAAGACTATGTGGTGCCCCCACTCTGATTCGCGTTTGCCCCCACCTACGGAGGCCATCCAAATCACGGGTCGCTTGCTCAAGTTCCTGCAGAACTCGTTTGCACCTCCTAAATAGGATTTCTCCTTCCGAAGTCACCACGACTTTTTTTCCGGATCGGTCCAATAGTTTACATCCGAGCTGCTCTTCGAGCGTGCGCAACGAATGGCTCACTGCAGACTGAGTGACGAATAGCTTTCGAGCAGCCAAAGTAAAGCTCCCCTCCTCCGCTACGGCGACGAGTGCTCTTAGTTGTCTTAAATCAGGTACCCACTCCATAAATTAATGTCTCTCATGCCACTCTAGTCTGAAAATAAGCACCACTTGTGCCAAAGATCAAAAATTGGCATTCCATGCGCTTACTTATCCGCAGATGCTTATCACCAAATCGACGCAAACGAACTCGCAGAACATTCGGCTCGGTTATGTACCGCTTACGGACTGTGCGCCTTTTGCGGTCGCCCAAGAGACTGGGATTTTTAATCGCTACGGACTTAACGTTAGTCTCCACAGAGAGCTTGGTTGGGCATCAGTTCGTGATCGCCTGTTCTACGGAGAACTGGATGGCGCCTCTTCAATCGCCGGAATTGCTTTCGCACTCGCCTACGGACTCACAGACCTCAGATGTGACGTGTCTGTGCCTCTTGTCCTCAATCTACACGGAAACGCCATCACTCTTTCCACCGATATCCCTAAGGAAACCGTCAAAAACGGCTCCGGATTACGCGATTACCTCGCCTACCAGTGGAAAAAGGATCGTCCATTTACATTAGCCGCCACTCATCGTTTTTCATCACACGGCGTATTACTGGATACTTGGATTAAACGCCACGGACTTACCGATTCGGACGTTGAAGTCATCATCCTCCCCCCTCCCCTTATGCCACGCCACCTCAAGGCAGGACATATCGATGGCTACTGTGTCGGCGAGCCCTATAACTCCGAAGCTATTCTTGGCGGCTACGGATGGTCTCCAGTTACATCCACAGATATTTCCTACAGTCACCCCGAAAAAGTACTTCTAGTTTCCGGGGAATTTGTAAAAAAACGTAAGAATGACACGATTAGCCTAGTCGCGGCACTTATCGAAAGCTGTAAGGTTTGTCAGGACGTTGAATTCAGAGAAGATCTCATCTCGATACTCGCTCGCCCAGAATACACTGGAGCGGATCCTGAAATTTTAAGGAATAGCCTTGGCGACAGCTTCTTTAACGGGAGCGTTCGTACAAGCAGTGAGAACTTCCATATGTTTCACGGAGATAGCGTGAACCGCCCTTCTACTGACAAGGCGTCGTGGATGCTAGCAGGCCTTCGTAGCGCTGGAAGCCTACCCGAAACGCCCTGCGGATCTCTATCCCGACTCTATCGTGAAGATCTATATATGGCTGCAGTATCAATGGGATAGGAATCAGCTCACTTACATGACTAATCAATGTAGATTTCGGCTTTTCGCCAGCACCGAGCAGATCGCCCTTACTTCATAAGTATCATTCATACATACCATGTCCGAATCACCTGCTTGATTCATACTCCCTCGATTTCATGGCATGCCAATAGCTAAGGATATACGAACCAACACAACCATGTCAGTTACACCCGACGGAAAACTCCGCCTACTCAATTTTAAATCTCCTTCAGTCAAGACGCTCCACCTATCGTGGTTTGCCTTCTTCATCACCTTCGTCCTGTGGTTTAGCCATGCCCCACTCAAAGGTGCCATTTCCGCGACGATCGACATTACAGATGCACAGTGGAAGGCTCTATTGATTCTTAACGTCGCACTGACGATCCCTGCTCGTATCGTCATCGGAGTCCTCGTCGATAAGTTCGGGCCACGTGTCACATTTTCACTTCTGCTGGTATCCGCAGGCTTTCTTTGCTCATTTTTTGCACTTGCCCAGAGCTTTGAGACACTTGCTCTCGCTCGCTTCCTCATGGGATTTGTTGGTGCTGGCTTTGTGATTGGCATCCGCCTCGTTGGAGAGTGGTTCCCTGCCCGTCAGGTTGGCCTAGCGGAAGGCGTCTACGGTGGCTGGGGTAATTTCGGTTCTGCTGCAGCAGCAATGTCCCTGCCCATGCTAGCTCTAGCTTACGGCGGTGAAAACGGGTGGCGCTACGCCCTGCTCAGTATCTCTGCCTTCTCCATCCTCTACGGGATTTTCTTCTATCGTTTCGCCAGAAACACTCCGAAAGGTTCCACCTATTTCAAACCTAAGAAATCCGGTGGTCTCGAAGTCTCCACTCCCCGCGACTTCTGGTTTCTTCTCGCGATGAATGTTCCGATGTTCGCCGCCCTTGCCGTATTGGCATGGAAGCTCTCACCCTCGGGAGTTAATCTATTGCCACAAGTTTTTGTAAACGTCCTCTATGTCGTTCTCGTCCTCCTATTTGCTTTTCAGACATGGCAGATCTATCGAGTGAACGCAGAAATGCTGAAAACCGGAGGCGCCCCCGAATTCCAACGCTACTCCTTTCGTCAGGTCGCCATCCTTGATGTCAACTACTTCATCACCTTCGGATCCGAACTAGCCGTGGTTTCGATGCTACCGGTATTCTTTGCTGAGACTTTTGGCCTCAGCCCTGTGACTGCCGGTCTGATGGCATCCGGGTTTGCCTTTATGAATCTCGCCGCACGACCTGGTGGCGGATGGATCTCCGATAAGTTCGGACGCCGCAAAACCATGCTCATCCTGCTCGCCGGTCTCGCACTCGGCTACCTCACCCTCTCACAGATTGGCCCCGCTTGGCCCGTAGCCCTAGCCGTCGTTGCGACTATGTGTTGCTCCTTCTTCGTCCAAGCTGGCGAAGGTGCAGTCTTCGCCATGGTGCCACTCATCCAGCGCCGCATGACTGGACAGATTGCCGGTATGGCTGGTGCCTACGGTAACGTCGGTGGAGTCACGTTCCTCACAGTCTACTCTTTCGTAGATACTTCCACGTTCTTCATGATCATCGCAGCCTCCTCGATCATCGGCTTCTTCGCTTCTTGGTTCCTTACCGAACCGAAGGGACACATCACCGAAGTCGCTGAAGATG
Organism: Luteolibacter sp.; assembly: GCA_051252155.1. Lineage (GTDB taxonomy): Bacteria > Verrucomicrobiota > Verrucomicrobiia > Verrucomicrobiales > Akkermansiaceae > Luteolibacter. The sequence goes on from JBPOGB010000001.1 coordinate 628,795, forward strand.
GTTCCGTCCAACTCATCGAAGTAGCCTGATGTGGATTTTAAACTGCTAGGGAAGAGCCTTAGAAGTTCAACTTTCTTCCTCACCTCTGATGTTTCCAATTACCCATTCCCAGTCATACTGATCGCGTGCACCTGAGAGGAAATATCGGACTAACAAGCGGTCAGTTCACACATCCCGGCCCCAAGCCACAGAACGAGGATTTCCTCGGGATGCAGATCCCTCCGGATTCCCTTCTCGCCACAAAAGGCATCACCGCCTGTATCGCGGACGGAGTATCTGCCGCAAGTGCCGCCAAGGAGGCCAGCGAAACTGCTGTTCGTAGCTTTCTAACTGACTACTACGAGACTCCAGAATCATGGCAGGTGAAAACCGCCGGGCAACGCGTTCTCACCGCCACTAATCGTTGGTTATATGCGCAGGGGCAAGGGCACTCATCTGCTGAGAAAGGTTGCGTCACTACGTTCACCTCACTGATCCTCAAAAGCAAAACGGCTCACATATTTCACATTGGTGACTCCAGACTCTATCGTCTGCGATCTGGGGAACTGGAACAAATCACCCGCGACCACTCGAGCCAAGTATCATCACAGACTTGTTATCTTACCCGCGCGCTGGGGATCAGCCTCACACCGCGTATTGACTACCATACGCTCTCTCTGGAAGTTGGTGACCTCTTCGCGCTCACCACGGATGGAATTCACGAATTTATCTCAACCAAGGATTTTGCCTCTATCCTTGGTTCGGATAGTTCCGCAGAAGAAATCGCTAGTGCCTTGGGGACGGCCGCAGAAGGCAGTGAAGACAACCGCTCAGCTCTTGTAATTCGCATCGAATCCCTTCCCGACGATAATAAGGATGATGTATTCAGACAGCTTAGTTCCCTACCCTTCCCTCCTGATCTTCTCCCTGGACAATCTATCGACGGATTATCAGTCGAGAAACTAATCGTCGCTTCACCCAATTCTCAACTCTACCTCGTCCATGACACTAAGGATGAAAATCGAGCCTATGTGCTTAAAGCTCCATCTATCATACACGAGGATGATCCTGCGTATCTAGAGCGCTTTGCCCTTGAGGAATGGATAGGCCTGCGCACTGAAAACCAGAACCTGGTCAAAGCAATCCGACGGGAGACACCCCGCAATTTTCTCTACTATCTTCTAGAGCCTGTAGACGGCTCCACTCTTGAAAAATGGTCGACTGAGAATCCCGCACCAACAGTAGAACGTGTTGTAGAAATCGTCAGGGACATTGTATCAGGAACACGTGCTCTGCACAGAAAGGATACGCTCCATCAGGATTTAAAACCTGCGAATATCATCCTCGATACTTCCGGTCGCGCGAAGATCATCGACTACGGCAGTTGCCGTATCGGTGGGGTTTCCGAGATCAGCTCGCCGTTTCACCGCCAAAGCGCGGTTGGCACACTGGATTTTTCCGCGCCTGAATATCGAATTGGTGCATCTCCGACAACTAGTGCCGATCTTTTTTCAATTGCGACGATCACGTATTACCTTCTTACCGGAGGCCAGCATCCTTACGGAAACGCCTGGGCGAATGCTCGCACCCAACGCGACTTCCTTACCCTTCCATATATAAGTGCCACATCTCACAATCCAATGGTTCCCCTTTGGATGGACGCGACTCTTCGCAAGGCACTTTCGATTCTTCCCAACTCCCGTTATGAGTCGATGTCCGAATTCGTCCGATACATCGCTCAACCCGATCCGGATCTAGTAACGCCCGCATCTCTACCTCTTACCGAACGCAATCCCCTTCTTTTTTGGAAGCTCGCTACATTGCTTTTTTTCGTCATCTGGGTCGTCACTCTACTTACCCGCTAGACGATTTCGTCACTGCTTAAGTTCTGTTAGAGCGTAGTCATCTCTTATTCTTGGAATGAGTAATGACTGAAATCCTGCAGTAAATTCGTGCGATTCATACTGATGAAGATCCTACGTGAAAGGCGCTCATCATTAGCTGCATCTTAACACCTACAGACTTGGAAAAGTTCATCTAGAAGTTCTCATAACACGTTCATCTGCAGGCATCTACAAAACGAATGAAGCTGACTCACTATCGCAATGAAGTCAGATGCATAACTCAAATCAACAATCTGTAAAACGGGCATGCCAACAGCTAATTGAAAGACGACCACCATCAACCAACTACTATGCATCTTCATAAAGCAATCATAGCCACAGCAATTACGATCAGTTCACTTCACGCCGAGCAACTCGATGTTGAAAAGGACGAGCTCAAGCTCGGCTTCATCAAACTCACCGACTGTGCCCCTATTGTCATCGCTAAGGAACAGGGCTTCTTCGAAGACGAAGGTCTTCAGGTCGAAGTCATCTCGCAACCAAACTGGAAGCAACTTCTCGACAACGTTATTACCGGCGAACTCGACGGAGCTCACATGCTCTCCGGGCAACCTATCGGTGCTACCATCGGATTCGGCACGCAGGCTCATATTATTACCGCCTTCACCATGGATCTAAACGGAAACGCTATCACGGTTTCCAACGCAATCTGGGAGCAGATGCAGGAAAACGATCCATCACTTGATTCAGAAACTCCACCGCATCCAATCAAAGCCGATTCACTGAAGCCCATCGTCGAAGAATCTAAAAACGAAGGTAAGAAGCTGCCAATGGGCATGGTGTTCCCCGTCTCCACTCACAACTACGAGTTCCGCTACTGGCTCGCCTCTGCAGACATCCATCCAGGGATGTATACTTCCACTGACCTCAAGGGCATGACAGATGGAGACATTGAGCTTTCCACTACTCCTCCTCCACAAATGCCAGCTACACTTGAGTCTGGTGAAAACGTCGCCTACTGCGTCGGTGAACCATGGAATCAACAAGCTGTTGCAAAAGGGATCGGTGTCCCAGTGGTTACTAACTACGACATTTGGAAAAACAATCCTGAGAAGGTCTTCGGAGTTACCAAAGCATGGGCGGACGAAAATCCAAACACCATGATTGCCCTCACCAAGGCACTCATCCGTGCTGGCAAGTGGCTCGATGAAACCGATGAATCAGGCACACTCGTAAACCGTGAGGAAGCATGCCGTATCCTCTCTCAGAGTAACTATGTCGGTGCCGACTTCGACGTCATCAAGAACTCCATGACCGGCTACTTCTTCTTCCAGAAAACCGACAAACGTGAGATGCCGGACTTCAACGTCTTCTTCAAATACCACTGCACCTATCCTTGGTATTCCGATGGCATCTGGTTTCTCACACAAATGCGCCGCTGGGGTCAAATCCCAGAGTCCAAGCCTGCTTCCTGGTATAAAGAAATGGCCGAAAAGGTCTATCGCCCTGACATCTACATCAAGGCTGCAGAAAGCCTTCTCGAAGAAGGACACATTACCGAAGACGAAGTTCCTATGGGAACCGATGGCTACAAACTGCCAACCACCGACTTCATTGATGGCATCGAATACGACGGCAAGAAGCCAATCGAATACATTAACTCACACAAAATTGGTAACAAGGACGATCCAGCCCTTTCCGCTCAATAAATCATTTCGAAAATAAATATCTCTATCCGGGCACCTTGACTTAGGTGCCCGGATTTATGGGGAAATTCCCTCCATTTCATAACTCACTAGCACTCTAACTTCACCAAATTATGGCCGACTCAACCAAAGATAAGATTAAATACGGACTCCTCAAAGGTATTGATGCGAGCGGTTTTACCGTTCTCGATCCAGTTGTCCGACTTGCCTTTGGCGAGGAACCACAAAAACAGCTCCGTGACATTGGACGCTACATGGTAGTTCCAATCATTTTTATAGGCTTCTGCGTGCTTGTTTGGTCAATCGCTGCACCCCGCCATAAGACGAAGTCGGGCGAAGTCCCCGGCCCAGCAAAGGTATTAAATTCATATGCGGACAACAGCCGTTTTGATGAGCGAGAAAACGAAAAGCAAAGTGATTTCAATCTCGAAGGTGCCGAGCGCGCAGCAAAATTGAAAGAGGTAGAGAAACAACTCATTGCGTATCAAAAAGAAGCCGACGAGTTAAGTGAACTCGCCCAAAAAACAGAAATCGAAGGCCAAGGTGAAGTTAATGCCCAAATCGCACCCATCAAAACAAAGACCGAAGCCCTCACTGCAAAGTACAAAGCAGCACAAACCAACAGGAAAGCTGATCTCGCTGCACTTGCAGAAAAAGTAGCATTAAATGAAGTCTCACCTGCCGCTCTTGTCGAAGCAATCAGAGCAGATAGTGACGCAAGCGATTTAGAAAAAGACGAAATTTCTGAGCTTAAAACAGAAATGGAAGAAATTCGCTCGAATCCTCCAGCGAAAATTCAGAAAGCAAGACTCGCATCGAACAAGGTTGCGGATGAAGTGCAGCACTACAAAAAGCGCGTCGACTACCTAACACGCAGCAACCGCAGCGTAAAACTCGAACTGGCCGAGGCCAAAGCCAAGGACTCGGAAGAAAAGATCTCCGCAGCAACCGATGGAGCGGCAGCCCTATCCGCAGGAAAATCAACCTTCCGTGCGATAGAAAGTATCGAGCGCACCGAAGTGCAAAAGTATCCACGAGCTGCAACCATCTTCTGGCAGGCCAAGCGCTCTATCTTCACCGTGATCTTGGGCTTCCTCATGGCCTGCGTCGTCGCAATTCCTATTGGCATGATGTGCGGGCTGAACCGGGTCTTCATGGCCTGCATGACTCCCATCATCTCGATCTTCCGTCCTGTCTCCCCTGTCGTCTGGCTACTCATTTTCCAGATCGTCATCGGTGCCTTTTTCCCGAAGCCGGATGAGCATGGTCTCTTCATGTTTTTCAATGCATCATGGAACCCCCTTGAATTTCTCCAGGTGAATCCAGCAATGGTTTTCTCCGCATTCACTGTCGCGATGTGCGCCATGTGGCCTGCGCTTGTTAACACTGCCCTCGGTGTCTCTTCAGTAGACAAGGATCATATGAATGTAGCGAAAGTCCTCCGCCTCGGGTTCTGGACACGCCTTTTCAAAATCGTCATTCCATCTTCACTACCTCTCATGTTTGCAGGCCTACGCATCTCCTTGGGTGTGGGCTGGATGGTGCTCATCGCAGCAGAAGCCCTTTCATCATCTGACGGTCTCGGCAAATTCGTTTGGGATGAGTATCAGAACGGTTCCTCGCAGTCCTTTGCCAACATCATCCTCGCCTGCTTCATCGTGGGGATCATCGGATTCTTCCTTGATCGCATCATGATCATTTTACAGAAGCTCGTCACCTTCGATGACGGATCCGCAACAGTCTGATCAAACGGTAAAACAAATTCATCATGTCATCACCCATTCAGCTCAATAAGGCCTCTATCGGCTTCGGCCCCGTAGTAGGAAGAGTCGATACCCTTACCGACATCAATCTAGAGGTTAAGGAGAACGAGTTCGTTGCCATCATCGGATTTTCCGGTAGCGGAAAAAGTACACTTGTCTCTCTCCTCGCGGGACTTGAAAAACCCACAGGAGGGGAAGTTGTCTTCAATGGTAAAACTAACGCTCCGGCCGGCCCCGACCGCGGCGTGATGTTTCAGAGCTACTCCCTGATGCCTTGGCTGAGTGTTTTTGGAAATATCGCACTCGCGGCGAAACAGGTCTTTCCTGAAAAATCTACCAAGGAGATCGAAGAACACGTTGATCGCTACATCGGCATGGTAAATCTCACGCCAGCTCGCGACAAAAAGCCTCACGAACTATCTGGAGGCATGCGCCAGCGTGTATCCCTTGCACGCACCCTATGCATGCAACCCAAGATGCTCCTCCTCGACGAACCGCTCTCCGCACTCGACGCACTTACGAGAGCAGTTCTCCAAGATGAGATTCTCGATATTTGGCAAAAGGACAAACGCACCGTTGTCCTTATTACTAACGACGTCGACGAAGCCATCCTCATGGCAGACCGCATCATCCCTCTCACTATCGGCCCCGAAGCCACCTTCGGTAAAGAATTCGTGGTGGACATGGAACGTCCCCGTGTTCGTCAAACTCTCACCGAGCAACCTCAATATCAAAAACTAAAGACTGAAATTTCCACATATATGATCGGTCTTAATGAAGAAGCCAAAAGCTCACGTGGAGTCATGACACAGCGCTTCCCCGATAATATTTCTCCAAAAGACTTCCGCGCCATCTCTGGCCGTCCGCAAATCGGATGGAAACTCAGTCGCACTTCTCCCACCTAACCACAAAACGCCATGCACACTCTACCTGATCCAAGAATCAATAGTAAATTCGTCGAGATATCAAATCTCCTAAAGGCGTACCCCAACGCATACGGAGACGACTTTGTTGCTGTCGAAAATTTCAACCTAAACATCAAGCAAGGTGAATTCGTAGGCCTCATTGGCCACTCTGGCTGCGGAAAGTCGACAGTCCTGACCATGCTAGCGGGACTCAACGATATATCTGGGGGAGGTATCATTGTAGATGATAAGGAGATCTCAGATTCGGGCCCCGATCGTGCAGTCGTTTTCCAGTCACCCTGCCTCATGCCATGGTTAAACGCATTTCAAAACGTGATGATCGGAGTCAAGAACGTCTATCCTCACGCCACGAAGAAAGAACGCAAAGAAATCACCGAATATGCATTAGCTGTATGCGGACTCGGTGACAGCATGAAGAAACACCCACGTGAAATGTCGGGAGGAATGCAACAGCGTGTCGGTATTGCCCGCGCCATCGCGCTCAAGCCGAAAGTCCTACTGCTAGACGAACCCTTCGGACGTCTCGACTCACTCACTCGCATGGATCTCCAAGATACCATCCTTCAGATTCTCAACAAAGAACGCATCACCACCATGATCGTAACGCACGATGTCGATGAAGCAGTATTCCTCTGCGATCGTGTAGCGATGATGACTAACGGCCCGCGAGCCACTCTTGGTGAGGTTTTAGAAATCGGATTCGAACGTCCACGTGACCGCAAGGAGATCATGAACGATCCTATGTTCTATCGCTATATCGATCACCTCGTCAGTTATCTGACCGAACGCGCACACTTACGAACCCCGCCGCGCATTCACGACAAAGATTCGCTATTGGGCTTCACCACTGAAAACCAAGACAAGAGCGCAAGTATTAACGCCGTTGCCTAGACAAGTCCGAGCCCTTCATACTTACCTTGTAATATACGTTCCACGCCTGGAGCTTTTAACCAACCTCCCAAGACATCCGCATACACGCTGCGGAAATCTATCGTGTGCTTAAGGTCACCTTGTGAAAGTTCTGTTAGGCTTGGGTAACTACCATACAAGCCGCCTTTCACATTCCCACCGGCTACGAACATGCAGGATGCTTTTCCGTGATCTGTTCCAGCACTGGCATTTTCTGAAACACGTCTACCAAACTCTGAGAAGGTCATCAGCACCACTCGCTTATCATTCCCCTGTTGTTTCAGATCGGTGAAAAATGATTTCAATGCGGAATCCAGCTGATTCAATAACCGGTCATGAGAATTGAGCTGTCCGGTATGCGTATCGAAACCGCCATGACTCACGTAATAAACTCGAGTCGCCATACCTCCGGCGATCATTCGTGAAACCAGATTCAGGTTCCTCGCTATCGGAGTGCCATCATAAGTCACATTGGTTTTATGCTTAGCAGCCACCTCAAGGATTTCCTTAGAGCTTACCTGAGCATCCAGTGCTACCCGTTCTAGGAAGTCCAAATTCGACTCACCTGCAATCGCTCCGACATTCCCACCCGCAGGCATGTCAATGGATCCGCCGTCCACCGGGCCATTCTCATCATCGGTCGGCTGATTCAATTCCGAGAAAAACTCCTGCGCCTGCGACTTATCACCACCGGCATGGATCCACCGATACAATTCAGGCGAACTCAAGCTCACACCAGGATTCCGTAATGCCCCAAAGCTTTCGGGAGTGGATTTATTAAAACTGATGCCAACCGTAGGATCGATTCCTTCACAGGCATTGTCGAAATAGCGACCGAGCCAACCCGTATTGGATCGGTTAGAAGTATCAGCAGTCTCCCATATCGAAGTAGAAACGAAATGCGAACGGTTTGGATTTGGATAACCTACGCCCTGAACCACTCCCAAATTTCCCTCCTTATACAAAGAACCAAGAAACGGCATTGAGCTATTCAGACCAAGCCCGTCTTGAAGTTTAATCAGATCCTTTTCCTTCTTCGCTAGCTTTGGACGAGCCTTGTAATAGGCATCGTCTCCAAAGGGCACGAGTGTGTTTAGGCCATCGTTACCACCAGCCATTTGTAGCACAACTAAGATAGTATCATCCTTACCTGTTGCGAACTGAACCGATTTATCGCGAGCATCCTCCCCTAGTTCCGCAAAAGTCCTATTGATAAATCCAGGTAACGTCCAAGATGCGGAAGCACCTAGTACCGCTGACCTCATGAAGTCTCTACGTGTTTTCATATTTTTCGTGGGTTAGTTGTTAATCAGCAAAGTTGGTAATAAGGCGTGCTCAACATCAGGTGGCAGAGTTCGCCAAGTTCCGTATCAGTAAATTTCGCGCCCTTTTTGGAATCTGCATAAGCGATAAAAGAGTCCCGTGCCTTCGCTGGAATCGGTCTATTGAAAAACCTCTCAATGAGCATATCCACAAGCACCTCTGAGTTATTTCGCTCATTTGCCGTGGCGATTTCGTTAAAATCCGGTGTTATTTTGGCTCCCAGCATATCTCTGCGTCGGTTTAAGCGATTCATCATCCCTTCTATCCGCTTGCCGTCCTGTCCCATCTCGACACCACTCCCCTTAATCAGGCTCCCTGCTATATTGTAGCGGGTCAGAAGTGTGTTGGTGTTAATCCATGCCTTTCCCCAGTCCCAGCCAGCCACATTCGGCGGCATGAATAGCACTTGCCCCAGTTGAGTCTGTGCCATGATCGGTAGGCCTAAGGCTGGCTCGCCCACTTCGAGCTCTTTGAGTAACTGTACTAAATATTGCACAGGGCACTTCACTTGCGAACCAATCGCTTTATCACCATAAAATTCTTTCGAGAGAAAGATCCACTTAAGCAATGGCCTCATCTCATAACCACCATCTCGAAAAGCTTTCGCGAGAGATTCCATCGCCCTATCTGACGGGTTCTCATATGCAAAAAACTCCCACAATTTTGTCACCATAAATTTCGCGCACTCATCCTGTTGAAAGATAAGATTCACTACATCTTTCCCGTTATAGGTGTCCGAATTTCCAAAGATCGTTTTCACGCCATCATCCCAGGCAGAAGCGCTCTGCATCACTTCTCCGTTCAATCTATTGAGCCGAAACCCCGTAAACGCACGTGCCGCTTCGCTCACATCCTGTTCCGTGTAATTCCCTTCTCCCAAAGTAAATAATTCCATCAACTCCCTTGCGAAGTTCTCGTTCGGGTTGGCCTTGCTCGACATCTGCGTATCCAAGTAGAGCATCATAGCGGGATCCCTCACGATACTCTGAGTTAGATCGCGGAAATTTCCGAAAGCTTGCTCACGGAAGAGTTCATTCTGCCTTAGCATCAACACAGGCTGCTTCACCTTCTGGATAGAGGTCGCGAAATGGTCATGCCAAAAGAGAGTCATCTTTTCCCTTAGCGGAGCATCAGTCGCCAAAATTCTATGAAACCACCAACCCTGACCTTCCAATGACCGGCGGCGATTCTCGCGCTGTCTATCCTGAAGCAAAGAACGCCTAAGCTTATCCATTTCTTCAGCAGAAAGCCCCTCCCCCTTTTCTAATGTGGTGCGGCGCTGTTCCATTCGCGCCTGCATATCCTCGACTGCCTGTTCTTGGGAAACCCACTCAGGCATCGGGTTAGCATCGCTTTTCCCCTTCGGTTCCAATAGCGTATCGACCGCCTTTTCCCTCCCCAGTTTATGAAACGCATCGACCTCGTCTGGTGAGCCTCCAAAGCCCGCCCGATTCAATAAGTGCCTCGCCTCATCCCTTGTCCATTTTCCAGTCGCTTTTGGTAACATGAATTCCTCCTTATTAGTTACAAAACACCGTTTTTCAGCGACAGTTGCGCATATCTTCAAATTTTCCTAATTTACGGAGCATTCTACCCTTGCTCGATTCGACAAAGCTTCCATAAGCAAAGCCTTTGATGACCTCATTCCTCTCTACCCCATGACCGAACTCCTATCACCCGCCGGAAACTGGGACTGTGCTCGCGCCGCAGTAGCCGCAGGAGCAGATGCGATCTACTTCGGACTTCCTGCATTCAACGCTCGCCTACGTGCAGACAATTTCAGCGAAGATGACCTCCCAGAGCTCATGGACTACCTGCATAAGCACGGTGTCAAAGGCTTCGTCGCCATGAACACTCTCATCTTTACTGACGAGTTGGAGGCCGCTGAAAAACAACTTCGCATTATTGCAGAAGCTGGTGTCGATGCTCTGATCATTCAGGATCTTGGCCTTGCGAAAATGGCTCGAACCATCGCACCCGATGTCGAATTACACGCATCCACACAGATGACCATCACTTCCCCCGAAGGTCTCTCATTCCTCGAATCTATCTTTCCAATGGAGCGCGCCGTCCTCGCACGCGAACTCTCACTTAAAGAAATCGAACGATTCAAATCGCCTACCTCCGTCACACCACTCGAAGTCTTTGTTCATGGTGCACTCTGCGTCGCCTACTCAGGACAATGCCTCACCTCCGAGTCTCTAGGACAACGATCCGCAAACCGCGGCGAGTGCGCCCAAGCCTGCCGGATGCCGTATGAAATCGTTGTCGATGGTGAAACACGTGATCTTGGTGAGCATCGTTACCTTCTTTCGCCTCAAGATCTGGCAGCAGTCGATGTCATACCCGAACTTGTTGCTGCTGGCGTGAAATCTTTCAAAATCGAAGGCCGACTCAAAACACCTGAGTATGTCGCAGCTGTCACTCGCGTCTATCGAAAGGCTCTAGATGCAGCCTCAAACACTTCTGAAGAAATCCCACCAGTCACAGCTGAGGATAAATACTCCTTGGAGATGACCTTTTCCCGCGGCCTCACCACAGGCTGGCTAGCAGGCACCAATCACCCCTACCTCACCCACGGCAAATTCGGCAAAAAGCGCGGCCCATTCCTAGGCACCATCATCGAAGCGCAGAACGGCTGGATCCGTCTCGATACACCACCATCAGAACAAACACCTCCTCTCAAAGCAGGTGACGGAATCGTTTTCGATGCCGGTGAAAACCGCGACCTCGAACAAGGTGCCTCCATCTGGAAAATCGAAAACGACCGCATCGTCTTCCACCGCAACTATTCGGGCATCAATTTCAACCGCATACGCCCAGGCGTAACCCTCTACAAGACCGCCGACCCCGCACTCGAATCTTCCATCCGTAAGTTCTGGCAAACCGCCAAACCCAAACTCAAGAAATCCCCTCTCCATCTCACCGTCACCGGACAACCTGGAGAGCCTCTCGCTCTTTCCTCGGGCAACGTTTCTGTTTCCACCTCGATACCAATTTCCGAAGCATCCAACCGCCCGCTCTCCAAGGAAACCCTCACCCAACAGCTTTCCAAGCTCGGCGACACCCCATTCGAACTCGCCTCCCTAGACAACCAACTCCAGGGAAACTGCCACCTCCCCATCTCCGCCCTCAACCAAGCCCGCCGCGACCTCGTAGCCAAGCTCGTAGCAAACGGAACGCGGACTTCAGTCCGCAGCACAACCTCAACATCCACAAGCACACTCTTCCCACTGATCACCAATTTGATCCCGCCACCCGGCGGTCCCCCTGCGGGGCATGTCGCGAATAGCTCCGGTCCATGTCGCTCCGCTCCATTCTCGGCACTCGGCACTCCTTCCCTCTCCGTCCTCACTCGCACGACAGATCAAGTCACCGCCGCCCTCGAATCTGGTATCCCACGCATCTACTGTGATTTCGAGGATCCTCGCCGTTACAAAGAAGCCGTCGCCCTCGCCGAAGGCACCCCGTCCAAGATCATCCTCGCCACCCCCCGCATCATCAAACCCGGGGAAACCGGCTACCTCAAACTCATCGAACGCGCCGAACCCGCGGGTCTCCTCTTACGAAACCTCCACGCCCTCCAGCATTTTAAAGACCACACCCACCTGGAAAAAATCGGAGACTTCTCCCTCAACGTAGCCAACCCCCTCACAGCGAAAATACTCATCGAATCCGCAGCACTCGATCGCCTCACCATTTCCTACGACCTGAACATCTCACAGGTCATCAATCTCATCGAAAAAACACCCCCGCACTGGCTGGAGCTCACCCTCCACCAGCATATGCCCATGTTTCATATGGAGCACTGCGTTTTCTGCACCTTCCTTTCGTCCGGCACCACCTACAAGGACTGCGGGCGCCCTTGTGAAAAACACGTCGTCCATCTCCGCGACCGCGTCGGCCAACTCCACCGACTCCAAGCAGATGTCGGCTGCCGCAACACCCTTTTCAATGGCCGCGCACAGACCGGTGCCCGTTTCTTCAAGAGTCTTCTCGGCAGCGGCCTGCAAAACTACCGCATCGAACTCCTCGATGAAGAGCACGCCGATGCCTACTCCACCATACGCGCCTATCAGGAACTTTTAGAAGAAAGAATCACCCCGGAGAATCTTCTAACTCGCATCCACGCCACCGAAAAACTCGGCGTCACCGAAGGCACATTGGCGTAGCTGCATCGTCCCATCCGAAATCCGCACAGGCAACTTTTCACCCCACCAGCATTACCCAACCACATCTTCTCTTCATCATTCAGCATTCGAAGTTGAATGTTCGACGTTCCCAGCCACCCCTTCCTTCGGGTTTATAGTTTGAAGTTTCACGTATCCATCTTCCTCGCCGCCTTCCTCGCGTCCTGCGATGAACCTGCGCCCATTGCAAAGGAACCAACGGAGCCTACCCCTGAAACAAACCCCATCCTCGCCGCCTCCCAGTTAGCCCTCGCGAAGTCCCACCTTGTCGCCGAAGCTTACCAGAAAGCCATCCCCTATCTTCAAGCCGCCATCGAAAATGGTGCCACTGGCGAAGCCGAAAACCTCCTCAGTGAGACCCTCGCCAACTCAAGCTTTTCCGTCCCGGTATCCCGCTTCACACCCCCCTACCCGGTCACCACCTTCGTCAGTTCGGATACCTCCCTCTACGTCGCCATCGCTGGCCCGCATCCCACCGTCGTCTGCTGGGAGCTTGGTGAAACCCCACAGGTAACTGACATACTATTCCCCTCCGGTGCGGAAACTATCCCCCATCTCGTCCTCTCCCCATCCAGAAAACACCTCCTCGTCCACCGGGGCGACGAAAACCTCCTTTGCCTCGCGGAAACCCTCAAGCCCGTCACCAACCTCGGCTCTTTCCCGTTCGATTTAGAACCCGCCTACCTCCAGCCCTTCTCGGAAAACTCCCTCCTCCTCGCGCACCCCACAGCAGACGACCATGCAGTCACCTGGCACATCCGCGATGCCGCCACCGGAGAAACCCTCCGCTCTGAGGCCTTCCCACTCTACCCGAAGCCCGTACTCGCCACATTCCACGGTACAACCCTCTTCATCAATCTAGAGAATCGCACCGGTATCGAGATCCCATTGCTTGGCGATTCACGACGGATAACTGACTTTGGTGCACCAGCCTTTCTCAAACCCTCCCCGGTGTCCTTTACAACAGACGAAAGCAGCATCATACAACACACCACCATCCCTTCCCCTGGCGTCTCAGCTTCTCCATCCCTCCTCCCCAGCATCTCCGGCTACCGACTCAATCCCACCACACAGGAACTCACGGAAATTCCCACCAACGAGCGCCTCGCAGCCCTCTCGTCTGCTTTCCTGGAGATCCCGCCTTCTTTCACCATCCAAACCTGCGAGTCCGCCGTCTTCACCCGCCTCGCCGCCGCTTTCCCAGAAGAATTCCCTGAAATCTCAGCTCCTGCCCAAGCCAATGCAGAGATCGTCCGATCCTCCTTCGCCACCGGAGATGAAAAAATCATCGATTCCCTCATCGCCTCTCTTCCTCCTTCCGGCCTAGCCACTTCCACCGCCCTTTACCTCGCCTACCGCTCGGGAAATCAGCAATGGATCAAAGCCGTCATCACAAAGACAGAGAACCTCCCCCCGGCTCTCCTGCACTTTGGAGACGCCACTACACCCATCCCCGATATTGACGATCTCCGCAGGCAGCAGGATTGGATAGGCTTCGAGGTTCCCGATTTTTCACCTCTCTTCGAAATACTCTCAGAAGAAAAATCCGAAACCCTCGAAAAGCTCACCCTCCCTGCCGATCCCTCCACGGAACAAATCACCGAATTCATCGCCATCCTCCAGAGCAATGAAGCCCTCGTCCGACTAGGCGCAGCGGGCATTGCCGACAGTGCCATCAGAGCAGCTCACCTCTTGGCCTCCGATACATCTCACGCCGCCACCGCGATTGCTCTCACTACATTTGCGGAACGCTACGGTGCATCCCGTAGTTCTGCCCTCCGCATCCGCGCCGTCTCCCACACCACCCTCGGCGATTTCGCATCCGCACACACCACATGGCTCGACCTCATCACCAACCAACCCGAGAACCAACACCTCGCCTCGGACTACGCCGAAGCCGCCTACACTGCCTTCGAGACATCTGCAGCGGATCAGGCTATCGAAATCCTCGAAACAGGAGTCTTCCGTTTCCCCGATGACGTCGCCTTCTCCATTCGCGCAAGCTGGCTCGCCCTTCTAACCAATCACCCTGAACAAGCTGGCAACTATCTCAAAAACGCCACTCGCATTGGCCTCCCCGCAGACGAAATAGAAAACTCAACCGCTCTCCTAGCAATCACTCACACCCAGCTCGGCGATCACGAAACAGCTCTTGGCTACCTCGAACAACTCATCGCCATCAATCCTGCATGGGCTGAGGCCGAAACCATAGAGAAACTCCCCTGGCCTGAGCCCTTAAAAGCCTCCCTTCGCCAGCTCATCTGGGTGCCGTAATACTCATTATTCCCACCTCACCCTCGTCGTGACCGGAAAATGATCAGAAAGATAAGGTTCCCCGCTTTTTACAATCCCACTACCCAACACTTCGGCCTCCTTTGAGACAAGTATGTGATCTACCTTCCATTGCCGATTTGGATCACTCATCCAGAAATGAAGCGTGCCTCGCTTCCGCTCTTTAGCGTTCAGCACATCGAAGGTTTCCTTCAATCCAGCAAATCCCTCCACACGTGATACGGATGAAGGTGCACCTCGTAGAAAAGCCACAGCTGCATTATTCTCAGTTGCATTGAAATCACCGAGCCACACCACAGGATCCCCCTGTGAATTCATCTTTGTCAGACGTTCTGCCATCAACCTCACTCCCTTCTCACGTGAGGGCTGGTTGCGATGATCTAGGTGCATATTGATTACCCACAGCTCCTTTCCACTCGAGCGATCCGTCAGATTTACCCACGTAGCCACTCTGGGAAACGAATTCCCCCAAGTCTTCGAGCCCACTTTTTCTGGCGTGTCAGATAGCCATAGCATCCCAGACTTTTCTTCATCAATCTCGAATCGATCCTTTCGGAAATAGATACCTGCATACTCTCCCCTCTTCTCACCATCCTTACGGCCATAACCATGGAAGTCGTATTCTGGCAGAGAAGCCCAGAGATCAGCCATCTGGCCGTGTTGCCCCTCCTGCGTGCCTAGAATATCTGGAGCCTCTACTCGTAGCATTTTCACGATCCCCAGAATCCGCTCCCCCCATGCACGACGCCCTGTCTCATTATCATTTTCATAGCGCACATTGAATGTCATCAACCGCAATTCCATCGAGCCATCTAGACTCACAGGCACAGCTTTTGGCGTAGTTTTCTTCTCGTCGCAGCTTACTAAGATAAACGCCACAACCGTCATCACTGAAATTTCCAATAACTTCATCTGCCACAAACTCGCAGCCCACTCATGCTCGGTCAACGCAGGCTTTCCACGTGCATTTTTAAGGTTGCCAAAGCATCCTATACCCGCCATTTTAACCGTGTTGACACGACGGTAGGCAGCGAACGGGAGTTTTTCCAACGCCGCCACTCTTGCAATCGTATCCCTCGTCAAAACCGTCCATTCCGGTCGGACAAACTACTTGGGAAACAATCGCTCATCCCGTCCAATCACCCAGTTTCCGCAGGGTTTCCATAACCCCCGCACCCAACACTATTTCTCAAATCGCCCTCAGAACGCGGTTCTCTCCTTTGACCCAAGGCCAGACAGACCGAAAACAGATTTCACCCAAACGGGAGCTGAAACCGAATCTGCACCATGCTTCCGCATGAGGCACAAAGGAACACCAAGATTACTTTCCAGAACTACTCACGAATGAGCAAAAATACCTCCGACGAACTCTTCGACTTGCCTCCAGCAGAAAAGCCGGCGAAACCTGCACGAAAAGTCGCAGCCAAGAAAGCAGCGAAAAAGGCAGCAGCCAAAAAGACTCCTGCAAAAAAGGCCGCCAAGAAAGCAGCCGCTAAGAAAGCTGCTGTTAAAAAAGTCGCCAAAGCAAAGGAGGCCAGCCCAGTTCCCGTGGAAAAAGCTCCTGCTCCCGTGGAAAAAGCACCAGTGCCTCGCACTGAAAAACCCGTAGAGACACCGAAACCTCGTCAAACTGCTCCTCCCCGTGAGGAACAAAATGACAAACCACAGCCACGCATAGGACGCGTTCCTGGAGGTGGCCCAGTCAATCAACAGTCCGAACCACGCGCTCACGATCAAAACGGCGACCAACAACCCATTTCCCGTTCGAAAAAGCGTAGAGAAAAGCGTAAGCGCCGCCGTGACGGACAGGGAGATCAAGGTGGATACGACAACCGTCGCGATCGTAATGATAACCGGAACGACAACCGTCGTGATCGAAATGACAATCGCCGGGATCGTAACGACCGCCAACAGGAAGATCGCTCACCTACCGTTCTCTCCGGCGATATCCTAGAAGTCGATGGCATCATTGAGATGACACCAAAAGGCTTTGGTTTCCTTCGCCTTGCTAATGGAAACTTCGAGCAAGCCAAGGACGATATTTTCATCTCCCCAGAGCTCATCCGTAACCACTCCCTCCGCCACGGCCAATGGCTCCACGGCAAACATCAAGGAAGTAACCGCGGTCAGCAACTTATCGAGATCGAGACCGTCAATGGCATGCCACCTGCCGACGCAGCAAAGCTCCCTCACTTCGACGAACTCAAAGCGATCAATCCTGACAAGCGTATCGCCTTCGAGACCACTCCGGAGCGTTACACCACACGCGTCATAGATATCGTCTCACCCGTCGGTCGTGGACAGCGCGGACTCATCGTCTCACCACCACGCTCTGGTAAAACCACTCTTCTCCTCCACATGGCTGAGGCTATTCGCGAGAAATACGACGAGCAGATTCACCTGATGGTGCTCCTCGTCGATGAGCGCCCGGAAGAAGTCACCGAGTTCAGACGTGCACTCCCAGGCGCTGAAATCTACGCCTCCTCCAACGATGAAGCCACCCGCAATCACTGCCGCATTGCAGAACTTGCCATCGAGCGTGCTAAGCGTCTGGTCGAAGCCGGACAGGACGTCTTCTTGCTCATGGATTCCATCACCCGTCTCGCCCGCGCTTACAACGGCAACATGGGCGGCGGAAAAGGTGGCCGTGGCCGCGCAACTGGTTCCGGTGGTATCACCATCGGTGCCCTCGAAGTTCCTCGCCGCCTCTTCGCTGCTGCCCGTAACACTCGTGAGGCTGGCTCGCTTACCATCCTAGCTACCGCCCTCATCCAGACAAACTCACGCGCCGACGAAGCCATTTTCATGGAGTTCAAGGGAACTGGTAACATGGAGCTCGTCCTCGACCGCAAGATCGCAGAAAGCTACATCTACCCCGCCGTCGATATCTTTAGATCAGGCACACGCCGCGAAGAACTCCTCCTCGCCGAGCACACCCTGCACAAGATCCACCTCATACGCCGTGGACTCTCAGGTCACCGCCCTTACGAAGCTATGGAGCGCCTGCTCTATTTCATCAAAAAGTTCCCCAACAACCCTCAGATGTTATTGGAAATCAAAGGCTAACGGACTAAATTCCTGCCTATCTCATTAGAATTTAAAATTAAGAGTTTAAAGTTTTGAACCAGCATACCCTCTTCGTCGAGAAACGCCCTCCGTTCGCCTCCGAAGCACACCACCTCCTCCACGATCTACGCGAAGCCCTCGACCTCGCGCAAATCTCATCCCTCCGACTACTCAATCGCTATGACATTTTCGGTGTCAGCGATTCTGAGTTTACAGCAGCAGCCGGAAGCATTCTCTCCGAGCCACAAACGGACACTACTTCCACCGCACTTCAAATTTCCGATAAAGAAACAGCATTTGCCTATTCCTATCTGCCGGGACAATTCGATCAACGCGCGGATTCCGCAGCTCAATGCATCCAGATTCTCACCGGAAAAGAAAAGCCCGAGGTAACCTCCTCATGTATCGTTATCCTCACCGGAGAACTTTCGGAGAACGATCTTGAAGCGATTAAATCCTACATCATCAACCCCGTCGATTCACACGAGGTTGTAGCCGCTGATTTTTTCCGCCATGCCGATCCTGCATCTCCGGCCGACGTCGCGGTTCTCGATTCCTTCCTCACCGATTCTCCAAAATCTATCCGAAAAGAAATGTCTCTCGCAATGTCCGAGCAAGACATTGCGTTTACTCAGGACTATTTCAAAACAGAGGAAAACCGTGCACCTTCCATCACGGAAATCCGCATGCTCGACACCTATTGGTCGGATCACTGCCGCCATACGACTTTCTTAACCGCCATTGACGACGTCAAATTCGCCCCCGGCACAGAAACCATCGAGGAAACCTATGATATTTACCGTAGCGTCAGAGAAAAGCTCGGGCGTGATGAAAAACCCGTCACGCTCATGGACATTGCCCTCATCGGCATGCGCGAACTCAAGGCCTCCGGTGAACTCGATAACTTGGAAGTCTCCGAAGAAATCAACGCCGCCTCCATCGTTGTTCCCGTCAAAATCGACGACCGTCCCGAAGAAGAATGGCTCGTCCAGTTCAAGAACGAGACTCACAACCACCCCACCGAAATCGAACCCTTCGGTGGCGCCGCAACCTGCCTCGGCGGTTGCATTCGCGATCCCCTTTCCGGCCGCTCCTACGTCTATCAGGCAATGCGCGTCACCGGCGCGGCAGATCCACTCACGCCTTTTTCCGAAACACTCCCAGGCAAACTGCCCCAGAAGAAAATCTGCAGGGTCGCAGCCAAAGGATACTCTTCATACGGAAACCAAATCGGCCTCGCCACAGGTCAAGTCGCAGAGGTCTATCATCCCGGCTACGTTGCCAAACGCCTTGAAATCGGTGCTGTCGTAGCGGCAGCACCTCGCTCCAATGTATTCCGTGGATCCCCATCCCCCGGTGATGTCATCATGCTCATCGGCGGTCGCACAGGTCGTGATGGAGTCGGCGGAGCCACCGGTTCGTCCAAGGAACACACCGATACTGCCCTCGAAAACTCTGCTGAAGTCCAAAAGGGCGACGCTCCCACCGAGCGCAAGATCCAACGCCTATTCCGGAACGCGGAACTCACCCGAAAAATCAAAATCTGTAACGATTTTGGTGCAGGCGGCGTCTCCGTTGCTATCGGTGAAATCGCTCCCTCACTCGTCATTAATCTCGATGCTGTCCCCAAGAAATATGACGGACTAGATGGCACAGAACTCGCGATCTCCGAGTCTCAGGAACGTATGGCAGTTTGTATCGACCCATCAGAAATCGATTATTTCATCGCGGAGTCGGACAAAGAAAACCTCGAATGCGTGCACGTCGCAGATGTCACCGATTCCGGCCGCCTCATCATCACATGGCGCGGCAAGCAAATCGTAAACTTTTCCCGTGCTTTCCTCGACACCAACGGCGTCCAGCTAACCGCCGCCGTTGTAGTAGAAGAGTCACAACCCAAGTCTTCCACTGATCACTGTCCACTGCTCACTGAGCACTTATCTTCCCTCAACGTCTGTTCTCAAAAAGGCCTCGGTGAAATGTTCGATGGCTCGGTTGGCGCAAATACCGTCCTCTGGCCTTTCGGTGGTGAACACCAGATCACCCCACCAGATGCCATGGTCGCAAAGCTCCCGCTCCTCGATGGCGAGACCGACCATGCGACCTACATGTCATGGGGCTTTAATCCACATCTCTCGGAGCAATCTCCATTCCTCGGAGCAGCCTACGCAGTCACCGAATCCGCCTGCAAAGCGGTTGCCGCCGGTGCTCGCCTCTCAGACATCCGCCTCACCCTACAAGAATATTTCCCCCGCCTCGGCAACGATCCGAAACGTTGGGGTCTACCCTTCGCAGCCCTCCTCGGTGCCTTCCGCGCGCAGCACGAACTTCGCCTCGCTGCCATCGGAGGAAAAGATTCCATGTCAGGATCATTCAACGATCTAGACGTCCCACCGACCCTAGTTTCCTTCGCCCTAGCTCCCGGCCTCGCCTCGCTGGCGATCTCTCCTGAATTCAAGCGCACCGATTCCACCGTCAGCCTCGTCGAAATTCCCGCCCTTGAAAACGGCCTGCCGAATTTCTCCGCGATCATACAAGCCGCCGAAGCGATCCACTGCCTCAACAAGGCAGGCAGATTGCTCGCCGTCCATCACATCGGCGCACCAGGCATAGCCGCCGCCCTCACCAAAATGTCCTTGGGTAACCACATCGGTTTCAATTGGAACGCGGACTTCAGTCCGCAACCCTTCGATCAACCCAAATACTTCTCCTTCCTCATCGAGCACCCACAAGGAGAGGCGGATGCCATCCGCCAGCACCTCCCAAGCTCTCTGGAGATCGGAAATACCTGCCCTGAAGCAACCCTCACTCTCGGCACCGAAACCCACAGCCTCTCAGACCTTCAAGCCGCCTTCGAAGGTACTTTGGAACCCGTTTACCCCACGAAACCCGAGTCATCCGAAGAGCAACAGCCCGTAGTTATTCCACAACCCAAGTCTTCCACTGATCACCGACCACCGATCACTCGGCACTCAAAACCGAAGGTTCTGATCCCATCCTTCCCTGGCACGAACTCTGAATACGATTCCGCACGTTCTTTCGATAGAGTCGGTGCCCAAACGCACATCGAGGTATTCCGCAATCTCACCGCGAGTCACATCGAAGAATCCATCAATGCGTTGGCAAACCAGATTAAGTCTTCCCAGATCCTCTTTATCCCGGGCGGCTTCTCTGCAGGCGACGAACCCGATGGCTCCGCAAAATTCATTTCCACAATCCTCCGGAATCCCAGAATCTCCGATGCAGTTTCTGATCTTCTAGAAAACCGCGACGGTCTCATCCTCGGCATTTGCAATGGCTTCCAGGCTCTCATCAAAACTGGCCTCGCCACTCACGGCAAAGTCATCGAAACCGGCACAGATTCCGCCACACTCGTTCACAACGATATCTCACGGCACATTTCTCAATACGTCAGAACACGAGTCACAAACAACTCCTCTCCATGGCTCTCCAGCATGGAAATTGGCGATATCCACATCGTCCCGGTCTCTCATGGTGAGGGCAAATTCCACGCAACACCTGAAGTCATCGCTGCGCTCGCTGAAAACGGACAGATCGCCACTCAGTATTGCGATGCTTCAGGCGCTCCTACCATGGAACACCCGTTCAATCCAAATGGCTCGTTGTCTGCTGTAGAAGGTATCACTTCCCCTTGCGGAAGAGTCTTCGGCAAGATGGCTCACTCCGAAAGGTGGTCGAAAGACGTTGCGAAGAACATCAAAGGCGTGGACTTACAACCCATTTTCTCAAACGGAATCAGCTATTTTACTGGCTAATTCCACAGTCAAGCGGTTTATTTTAATGCTTGGCACAAATAATGCTTCGTTATTATTAGCTTAGGAGATAGTTTCGGCGTGTACCAAACACGTTCATGGCCGAAGCCTCGTTACATCAATCTCTTTCTCAATCCCAGTCGCTTGCGCCTCAGATGCGCAAAAGCCTTGAAATTCTTCAGGCAGGGACGATGGAATTGTCCCACCTGCTCAGGCAAGCATTGGAGACGAATCCGACTCTCGAAGACGTTACCGAAGTAGTGTCACTCGATGACGACATCGAAGCAGAGGAAGCGGACAATCTGGAGTATATGAATGAGACCGACGATGATTGGCGCGACCGCTCTATTCTCGAAGGCCGAAACAATCAATGGACTCAGGAAGACGAAGAGCGACGTCAACGCCTCTACGACAATATCGTCGCCCCAGAGACTCTCCAACAGCACCTCCAACATCAACTGGATCTCTCACTGATTGATCCGGATGTGCGCGAAGCCGGCCAGTTTCTTCTCGGTAACCTCGATGATCGTGGATTTCTCGACTCCCCTCTCCAAGACATCGCCCCCACTTGCGATCATACCTTGAAAAGCCTGAAACAAGGGCTTGAACTCATCAAATCCTTCGAACCCGCAGGTGTCGGCGCATCTGGAATTCCCGAAGCACTTCTCATGCAGCTTGAGAGATCTACGGGCAAGGACACTCTGGAATACCGGATCGTAAAGGATCACCTGCAAGACCTCGCCCGCAAACGTCACCCTCAGATCGCGAGAGCACTGGGCACCACTGTTGAGCGCATCGCTGAAGCTGCAGACAGTATCGGCCGGCTCTCACCAAACCCTGGCGGTGAATTCGATCCGACAGGAAATCCTTACATCCTCCCAGATGTCATCATCGAACGTAACGACGAGGGCACATGGGGCGCACGACTCACGGGTGAACACTTACCCAGCTTGCGTATTAACGATTTCTACAAGGACATGATCGGCAAAAATGGAGTTGATCAAAAAGCCCGTGCCTTCCTCCGTGATCAGATTCGCGACGGACGAAGCCTCATCCGCTCCATCTCCCTGCGCCAGGAAACCATCCTCGCCATCGCCCACAGACTCATCGAGCAACAACCTGATTTCCTCGAAAAGGGGCCGCGCCACCTGCGCCCACTTACTATGAACGATGTCGCGGACGAACTAAGTCTTCACGCCACTACCGTATCAAGGGCCGTGGCCGGGAAATACATCCTGACTCCTCAAGGACTTATGGAAATGCGTGCCTTTTTCGCGACCGGCTACCAGACTGCCAGCGGTGCTGAAGTCTCCAACGCAGGTGTTCGCGAGGCGATCCAACAACTCGTGGGTCAGGAAAATCACGCGAAACCACTTTCGGACGATGCGATCACCAAAGCCCTTGCTAAACAGGGAATCAAGGTCGCCCGACGCACAGTTGCGAAATACCGTGAGCAGCTGAACATCCTGCCTTCCCATTTACGGAAGTCTTTCTAAGGAGTCACCAGACTCGATGGTCATTAATCCAGCAAATTGCCGTAGCGTTCCTTCGCGATGGTCAGTGTAAGATCCATGATGAGTTTGGAACTCGGCTGTTTGAGCGCTTCTTCTGCCATCGCAGCGCAGCCCGAATAATCAAGCGAACGAATGACTTGCCCGACCTTCGGTATTGCCTTTGAAGAGACTGAGAGTTCCTCAACCCCCAACCCGATAAGCAGAGGTGTCAGGCGGATATCTCCTGCCATTTCTCCACAGACACCCGTCCAGATCCCGTGTGCTGCACCGGACTCAACGGTATACTTGATCAACCGTATCACTGCGGGATGGGTGGGCTTGTAGAGCTTCGCTACGTGTGGGTTCACCCTATCAACCGCTACGGTGTATTGGATGAGGTCGTTTGTTCCAATCGAGAAGAAATCCGAATGTGGGGCGAGTAGGTCTGCGCATACGGCAGCAGAAGGAACCTCGATCATGACACCCACCGGCATCTTAGGATCAAATGGGACGCCTTCCGCATCGAGTTCATCCATGCAGCGCTTGAGAGCTTCCTTCGCTTCGAGTAATTCGGAAACCCCCGAAACTAACGGAAACATCACTGCGATTTTCCCGAAAGCACTGGCACGTAGAATAGCGCGTAACTGCTCTCGGAACATCGCAGGGCGTGAAAGTGAGACACGAATGCCGCGCCATCCAAGGAAAGGGTTTGGCTCGATTTCGGTGAGCGGCTCGACAGGTAGTTTGTCGCCCCCTGCATCAAGGGTTCGGACGATCGCATGGTGAGGATCCGTTCCCGAAGCGACCAGAGTATATGCTTTGGTTTGTTCAGCCTCGTCTGGCATTTCTTTGCCGTTGAGCAGTAGAAATTCCGTCCGATACAGTCCAATTCCCTTCGCGCCGCTGCGCTTCACCTGCTCCATCTCCTCAAGGAACTCGATGTTTGCGGAAATAGTGAGCTTGCGACCATCGGTGGTTTCGGTTGCTTCGTCGCGTCTAGCATCCAGCTCGTCGCGTTGTTTCTCCTTCTCTTCAGATAGTCTCTGATATCGCTCGAGCGTATCAGGGGTCGGATTGAGGATTAGTTTCCCCGCATATCCGTCGATCACCGCGGGTGTCAGCGCTGTGACTTGAATGACAGATGCGCCCAGCCCCACCACAGCAGGAACACCAAATGAGCGAGCAAGAATGGACGTGTGGGAGTTTACACTTCCCTGTTCGGTGGCGAAGCCGAGCAGATGTCGCCGGTTCATTGAGGCCGTGTCTGATGGAGACAGATCGTAGG
Source organism: Luteolibacter sp. (assembly GCA_051252155.1). GTDB lineage: Bacteria > Verrucomicrobiota > Verrucomicrobiia > Verrucomicrobiales > Akkermansiaceae > Luteolibacter. The sequence goes on from JBPOGB010000001.1 coordinate 653,344, forward strand.
CGAGCAGGATGTGTTTCTCGTCGGGCAACTGGTGACTGCCAGATTCATCCGCCTCGAAGTTGCGCAACACACGCTGCGAGACGTCTTCGATATCAGCTGTCCTTTCCCTCAAATACGGATCTGGAATGCGCCTCATCGCTTCCAAGAAATTCTGCATAACAGCATAGAATGCGTATTCTGCATTCTGCCTGCGGTCTGAAATCGCCGCATCTACCTTCCCGATCAAGGCGTTGTCTTGAAGCAGCATCACATGCGCCTCGAATATTTCACTTTCAGCGTCTCCAGAGAGCGATTCCAAGCGTTCCTGAAGATCGGTTAGTTGCTTTTTTGTAATCGATACCGCCGTTTCGAAGCGTTTCTGCTCCACTGAAATCTCGAATTCTTCGATTTCATAAACCTCTGGAGCCGAAAAGCCTCTGGCGATGACATGAATCGGCCCAATCGCTATTCCTGGAGATGCGGGTATGCCGGAATAGGTGGTTTCTTTATGTATCGCGACCTCGGGCATCTTCTCTAAACAAAACTGATGGTTTTTCGATTTTCTTGCAAGGATTCAGGCACAACCTTGGCGTAATTTTGGTTCAACGAGCGAACTCACTACAAAAAAACCGCCTCCCCGCATGGGAAGACGGCATTAGAATTGAGGAAATTGACTTTCCCCTTAGATGAGTTACGCAGTCGGAACCTCAGAGATCGTCTTGAGAATACGCGAAGCGATCTGGTATGGATCACCTTGTGAGTTCGGACGGCGGTCTTCGAGGTAGCCTTGGTATTTGTCGTCTTTGACGAAGCCGTGCGGCACGCGGATCGATGCACCACGGTCAGCAACACCCCAAGAGAATTGGTCGATGGACTGAGTTTCGTGGAGACCGGTGAGACGCAGGTGGTTGTCCGGGCCATAGACGGCGATATGCTCTTCGCAGTTTTCGCCGAATTTGTCCATGAGTGCGAGGAAGTAGTCCTTGCCACCCACTTCGCGGAGATACTTGGTGGAGAAGTTCGCGTGCATGCCGGAACCGTTCCAGTCACCTCTGACAGGCTTGCAGTGGTATTCGATGTCGACTCCGTATTTTTCGCAAACGCGCTCAAGGAGATAACGAGCAACCCAGATCTGGTCAGCAGCTTTCTTGGAGCCCTTTCCGAAAATCTGGAATTCCCATTGGCCTTTAGCAACTTCTGCGTTGATGCCTTCGTGGTTGATTCCAGCGTCGATGCAGAGATCGAGGTGCTCGTTCACGAGTGCACGAGCGAAATCACCTACGTTTTTGTAGCCTACGCCACAGTAGTAAGGACCCTGCGGTGCAGGGAAGCCATCGCTGGAAAAGCCGAGTGGTCTACCATCTTGGCTGAGGAAATATTCCTGCTCGAAGCCGAACCATGTGTCCTCGTCCTCGAGGATGGTTGCACGTGCATTGGAAGGGTGCGGAGTGCCGTCAGGCATCATGACCTCACACATCACAATACCACCGTTGCGGCGTGTGGTGTCCGGATAAACTGCAACTGGCTTAAGGATACAGTCGGAGCTGCCGCCTTCCGCTTGTTCGGTGGAGCTGCCGTCGAAGCCCCACTCAGGAAGCTGCTCAAGGGTAGGGAAGGAATCGAACTCCTTGACTTGGGATTTGCCACGGATGTTCGGGACTGGAGTGTAGCCGTCCAGCCAGAGATATTCTAATACGTATTTAGCCATTTTCTTTGTTTTCTATTCGGGTTAGCGATTGGTTTCGCAGTGAGACGGGGATAAAAAATCATCCGACGGCTTCACCGACAAGGTTTTTAAGCAAATCATGTGCCATTCTAGGCACTTACACCATGTATCGCAGAAATACGGCTCAATCCGTATGGATCACGATCAGAGTGGTATCGTCCACTCCGGCATTTTCCAGCGCTTTGCTTAACAGACCCGTGCAACATTCCTCAGGTGATTCTACGGATGCCATGGCATTGCCGATCTGCCGATTCCATACCCCATCAGTCAGGCCATCCGAGCAGATGAGGAAACGGTCACCTTTCCGGTAAGGAATCGCGGCAAAGTAAGGATGAACCGCTGGATGACCTCCTCCGATCACCTCGTAGAGAGCGGCGCGGCGTGGGTGAACGCGGTATTCCACTTCGCTGATTTCTCCACGTTGCAACTGGCTCCATGCAACATTGTGATCCTTGCTAATCTGCTCGGTCACTCCGTCCCTGCAGCGGTAGATGCGTGAATCACCGGCGTTCGCCAGATAGATATTTTCCGGGGCAAACCAAGCCAGCGCGAGGGTCGCAGCCATTCCTTGGCTGTTAGCCGTAGCCTCACCGACTGAGTTAATATGCTCGTGCACCTCTTTTAAGGCATCCTGAAGCAAGGAAATCGAATCAGGGAAAAAACCCAAAGCGGCAGATTTGAATGTTTCCGGAATAATCTCAGCCATCCTTTCAAGTATCAGTGCGGATGCCAGATCGCCCGCGTTTCCGCCGCCCATTCCGTCGGACACTGCAAAAACCAAATCGTGCTGAGATACCTCCCCTGCCCCTGTTTCCGGCAGGCGCTCCACACCATCCGGATTCGATGAAAAAACGATCCAGGAATCGTCATTCGTCTCCTTTCGTGAACCGCTACGAGTTGCTGCGGCCCAGCTTATGGTCGATGTATCGGTCACGGATTCTTAGGTCTGTCACCCTCATGCGGATCCGGCAAAATTTCCGCCAATTCGAAGTCGATAATACAGAAGCGCCCCATTTTATCGTTATAAGTGATATTTCTAGGCTCCGCATCCAAATGCCTTACACCATAGTCATTCTCCAGTGCTGCATATAACTTGTCCGCCTTCCCTTTGGAGACATTGGGTGCAGGCCGGCCACAGTTCGTCGAGACGAAGTAATACTCCTCCGGATGCTCTTCCAATACCTTTGGCACATAGGGACATCCACGCTCCTCTAGGACTTTAAGCACCTCCACCTCCTTGGCATAACGCTCCTCCACACCACTCCCACGCATACGCTTGTGTACATTCCCGTAGAAATCGATGCGCACATTGGAACGCAGACCATCTTTTATCGGCTCAATCGACATTGTCTCGAATGATACACTTCAACTCACTCTTGTGAATCCATTCTTCTTGAAGTTTTTCGTGCCTGCTTTGAGCCTCTAGCACATGAGGATCATCGCAGGAAAAGCCGGACGCATCGCCATCAAGGTGCCCTCGGAGGTCGCGCGCCCGACCACGGACTTCGTCCGCCAGGCGATTTATTCCATTCTCGGTGAAACAGTCTTCGATGCACGCGTGCTAGATCTCTTCTGTGGCTCCGGTGCTCTCGGCTTAGAAGCCCTCAGCCGTGGTGCCGCGTCCTGTGTCTTTGTCGATGAGCATCGGCGTGCAGTATCCGTTACCGAAGAGAATCTGAAGAAAGCCCGCCTCGAAGGAGGTCGCACCGTGAAATCCGAAGTCTTCTCTTTCCTCAAACGAGACCCCGCCACCTACGATCTCATCCTAGCAGATCCTCCATACTGGAAAGGCTACGGCGATACCGATCTTGTCGCGAAACTTCTATCCATGGATGAACTCCCCCCTCGTCTCGCACCCGGTGGCCATCTCATTGCAGAAATATCCTCCTCCCAACCCACTCCCACTTCTCCACTCTTCACCCTGCTTGATCGCCGCGAATACGGCTCCAGCGCCATCCTTATTTTCACCGCCGCATCAGCATGAAAGAGCGCGCCATCCTACTCATCTACCGCGCTCTATTGCCGCTATTGTTCATTATCGCATTTCCCGGCTGGATTATTAAAATGCTCCGCCGTGGCGGATTTGGCACCGGACTCCACGAGCGTGTAGGTATTTTTACCAGCGCCAGTGATTTTGAACCCTGCGGATCGGTTCACCTCCACGCCGTTAGCGTCGGCGAAACCATCCTCGCCCTAAAACTCCTCAAGGCCTGGCAAGCCGAATACCCAGACACACGTTTCGTCCTCGCCACTGGCACCTCCACCGGCCACGACACCGCCACTCGCGCAAATATCCCAAATCTCCGCGTCACCTACGTCCCGCTAGATTTCCCGTGGATGGTGAAAAGCTACCTCAGTCGCTTCGAGCCATCGCAAATCGTCCTCATCGAAGGCGAGGTCTGGCCGAATCTACTCCGCATCGCACAAAAACGTGCCATCACCGTCTCCCTCGCTAACGCCCGCACCTCCCCGCGCTCTGCACGGCGTTTCCAAAAACTTTCCCCCATCCTGCGTCCATTTTTCTCACGCCTCTCTGCCGTTTGCATCCAAGAAAAGGAGCATCGCACGCTTTGGGAAGCACTCGGTATCAACCCGGAAAACATCCATCTCACCGGCAGTATCAAATTTGATCCTGGTTCCACTTCGCCACCAGCCCCCCGCGCTGATTTCGCAGAAATTCTAGCCTCCTTCGGTAGTGGCCGCCCCATCATCCTCGCCGCCTCCACATTCCCCGGTGAAGAAGCACTCCTAGCTTCAGCAATCGTCGCAGCCCTTCCCGAAGCGCTCCCAGTCATCGTTCCACGCCATGCCGAGCGGCGTGCTGAAGTTTCGAAAACCCTTACCAAAGCAGGCTTCCAGCCCATCCTCCGCTCAAACTTCTGTCCCCCTACTCCCGGTAAAAACAACATCCTAGTCATCGACACTACTGGCGAACTCGCCACATGGACTGCCCATGCCGATACCGTCATCATCGGAAAATCCTTTCTATCTACGGGCGGTCAAAACCCAGCAGAAGCCATCATTTCAGGCAAACCTCTTATCCTCGGCCCCCACATGGAAAACTTCCAGCCTCTCTGTAGCCAACTCCTCTCCGGAGACGGTGCAATTACCGCATCTACTCCGGAAGAAATCTCCACCGCCATACGCGATACCCTCCATCCAGACCGTGCTAAAACCCTCACCGAAAACGCCAATCACGTCCTCGCTATTCATCAAGGTGCAACATCCCGTCATCTCAAGGTCTTGCATCGCAATGCGTAACATGCCTGAATCCTTGGATACCGTATTGTCTTTTCCTTCCAACCTCCTAGTTTCCGCCCCGTGAGCGAAGATCCCTCCAATCCCCTAAACGACCTCCTCTCTGGTTTCGAACTCGGCCCTGCATGGGCGAAAGCGAAATCCAGTGACTCAAAACCGAAATACAAAGACGGAGGCGAACGCGAATACAAACAGCGCCGCAACAATGATCGACGTGGCGGTGGAGACCGTCGCGACGACAACAGCCGAGGCGGAGGACGTGGTCGTGATGACAGGCGCGGAGGTGGCGGTGGAAACCGCCGTGACTTCAGAGGCGGCGGCGGTGGTCGCGATCGTCGAGACTTCCAACGCGAAGAAATCGCTCCAGCTCCCGGAGTCACTGTCAGCCTCATCCCTGACAGAACTGCCATACAACTGGTTTGTAAGGAAGTCCATCAAGTGGCTCGCGTTTATCCGCTTTTCGATATCGCACAAATCATCCTAGCGGAACGTGGCCGCAACATAGCTATTTTCGAAGCATCCGAAAAAGCGGCTCCATTCTACCGCTGTAAGATTGAGGAAGCAATCTACCTCACCAAGGAAGAAGCCATCGCTCACCTCCTTCGCGCAGATTGGCGCAATCGTTTTATCGAGGAATCCACCACCGAAGTGGAACCACCGAAAGGTAACTTCCAAGCGGTCGCTCGCTGTGGTCTTTCCGGTCAACTGCTCGGCCCGCCAAACCACCATTCCTACCAGGCCAATCTTCGCACCCTTCACCGCGAGGCATTTTCTAACATGCCCTTCGAAGCCTACGCTGCAAAAGCACGCACCGAACGCTCAGAAGAAGCCGTAAACGAATGGCTGGAGTCCATGAAAATCCAGACCCGCTGGCGTGTGCTCTCGGATTCCGAAATCGCCGCACGGACCGCTGAAGCTAAGAAAGCAGCAGCTCAGAAAGAAGCTCCCAAGCAAGAAGAAGCCACAACTTCTCCAGAACCGGAACCAGTAGCGGAAGTTCCTGCATCCGAAGAAGCTCCAGCAGAAACAGTAGCTGCAGAACCTGCAGAAGAAGTCGTCGCTGAAAACGCAGCAGAGCAAGCTAGCGAAGAGACTCCAGTAACTGCCTCAGAAGAGCCTTCCCAAGAGGAAGCTACTGCCACCGATACAGAAGAACCGCCCGCAGAAGTTACAGAACCTACTGAATCTGCTGCTGCGCCAGAACCTACTTGGTATACTGATCGTGCCGAATTTGACCGAGTTCTCGCCACGGAAGTTCTCGAAAAAGCATTCCACCTCACCCGTAAAGCGAAGGTCTCTGCCGCCATTACCGGCAAACTCCTTTCCCCAGGTCTACTGGTTCGCCTCAAAGGCACCGGCTCGCACCACCGCAAGCACCCTGCAATTATCATTCCTCCCATCTGCAAAATCCTTGAGGCCGAGCACATGCCCGTATTCAAGCGTAAGGGCAAACTCTACACCGGCCCCGCACGACCCAAGCCGCTCCTTCCGGATGCCGTCCTTGCCCCCCGCCCTGCGGAAATGGTCGCATGGATCCGCGCCAATACTCCTGCCAAACTCGATGGTCTATGGAAAGCAGTCTTACCCGAAGGAGCAACCGCACCTTCCGCCGATTACGCAGCAGACCTCTTCTGGCTCCTTCAGCAAGGCCACATCCTCCTCTATACCGACGATACCCTCGCCGTTCAGGAAAAACCAAAGCCCCAGGAGCCTAAGAAGCCCAAAGCTCCCAAAGGGAAGAAAACTGACGACAAACCAAAGGAATCCACTCCCGCTAAAACCGAAGAACCAGCGTCTACTGCAGAACCGGAAGCAAAAGTGGCAGATACTCCCGAAGTTGCACCAACAACTCAAAACGAAGACGCTGCTACTGCACCCGCAGTAACACCAGAACCAGCAACCGAAACTCCAGAGCCCGCAGCTCCGGATCCCGAAGCTACTTCTGAACCCGCTCCCGAAGCTTCGGATACCGAACCAAACCAAGACACTCCAAAACCCTAATCTCTTCCATGAGGTTTAATCGTTAAATTCTAAATTTATGTCACAGCAACAGACACTCGCCGGCACGGCCACTCTCGAAGGTACCTCTCTCCACACTGGAGAAAAAGTAACGCTCACACTCAAGCCAGCCCCCGAGAATCACGGCTTCAAATTCCGCCGCATCGATCTCTCCGACCAGCCGTTCATCGCAGCGGATGTCGATAAAGTTCAAACTGTAGAACGCGCCACAACCCTCGCGGAAGGCTCAGTAAAAGTTCACACCGTAGAGCATATCATCTCCGCCCTCACCGGTATGGGAGTCGATAATGCCCTCATCGAGATGGATGCCAACGAACCTCCCATCGGCGATGGCTCCTCCCGCCCCTTCGTCGAGCTCATCAACCAAGCCGGTATCCAAACTCAGGACGCAGTCCGAAAGGTCTGGGAAATCCGCGAGCCCATCCATCAGGAAATGGGCGACGGCACCATCATCACCATCGTCCCTTCGAAGACCTTCCGCGTCTCAGTAACCAACGTCGGACCCGATGGCCGCTTTACTCAGTATTTCTCCTCAGAGGTCACCCCTGAACTCTACGAAAAGGAAATCGCGCCAGCCCGCACCTTCGTCTACTACGAAGATGTAAAACCACTTTTGGAAAAAGGCCTTATCAAAGGCGGATCCCTCGAAAGCGCCGTTGTCATTCGTGGCAACGAAGTCATGTCCAAAGAGCCTGTCCGCTTCGATAACGAATTCGCCCGCCACAAGGCGCTCGATCTCATCGGCGATCTCATGCTCTCCGGCAAGCGCATCCTCGGCCACGTTATCGCCGTAAAACCCGGACACGGCCCAAATACGAAAATGGCTTCCACGCTCAAGCGTGAATACGAGCGCATGCGTGCACTCATCCCAGCTCCCATCACTATCCCCGACGGCGAGAGCGTTCTCGATGTGAACGAGGTCATGAAGATCCTTCCGCACCGCTACCCAATGCTTATGGTGGATCGCGTTATCGACTTCGAAGAAGACAACTGCACTGCACTCAAGAACGTCTCGATCAACGAGCCATTCTTCCAAGGTCACTTCCCTGGACACCCCATCATGCCCGGCGTCCTCCAGCTCGAAGGTATGGCTCAGGTCTCTTCCATCCTCATGCTCCGCAAACCCGAAAACCTCGGTAAAATCGGTTACTTCCTCTCCGCAAATAATGTCAAATGGCGCAAGCCAGTCCTACCCGGAGACACACTTATCACTGAGGCCAAAACTACCAAAGTTCGCGGAAATATCGGACAAACCACCTGCCGCTGCCTTGTGAACGGCGAAGTCGTCTCCGAAGCCGAACTCAAATTCGCTCTCTTCGATAGATAACAGGCATCAGCCTACTTCGGTAAAATCAACTCCTAGCGCTTCTTCGAACTTCGCGATTTTTTTCCTTTCGCGAGGATCGATGAGCGCTACGGAAATACCCTTTCTACCTGCCCTAGCGGTTCTTCCGCTACGGTGTGTGTAGTATTCCAGTTGCTCCGGCAGCTGGTAGTGGACGACATAGGATAATCCCTCCACATCAATTCCGCGTGCAGCAACATCGGTAGCGATGAGTATTTGCGTCCTGCCGCCCTTGAAGCCGCGCATCACCTTATCACGCTCACGCTGTGAAAGATCGCCCTGAATCACATCTACTGAAAAATTCAATTTCTCCAACTGCCTGCCAAGCGCCACTGCGCCGGCCTTCGTTCTTACAAAAATCAAACCACGATCTTCTCCTCTACTCCCGAGAAAATCCGCTAGCATCTCATTTTTCTCATCTTTCATACACACCGCATATCGGTGATCGATGTTCCGATTCACCACGTGCGCCTTATCGATCCTGAGCGTCTCGGGCTGACCTGGCATCGCCCCTTTCACGAGTCCGTTAATGGAATCCGGAAACGTAGCTGAGAACAGCCAAGTGCTACGACGTCCCCGCGTAAGACCAAAGATGGTAACCAAATCTTTCTTGAATCCCATGCTCAGCATTTCATCCGCTTCATCGAGTACCAGATGCTTCACATTCACCAACGTCAGCGCCTTTTTCTTAATCAGATCGATCAACCTACCAGGAGTAGCCACCACAATATGCGTCGGCCTTTTCAACCTACCAATCTGTCCCTCCATCGGCTCTCCACCAGCCAATACCTCCACGAAAACCTTATCCGAATATTTCGTATATTTAAAAAGCTGCTTACCGATCTGCTTCGCAAGTTCACGCGTAGGTGAAATAATCAGTCCCTGAATGTGTGTCTTCTTCGGATCGATCTTCGTCAGTAACGGCAGACCAAAAGCAGCAGTCTTTCCTGTGCCCGTCTGTGCCTGCGCGCAGAAATCTCCCCCGTTCTTCAACAGGAAAGGTATCGACTTCGCCTGCACCTCCGTTGGGGTAATAATGCCCATTTCCTCCAACCCTTTTACCAATCCTGCGGGTATGCCTAATTCCTTGAATGTGCTCAAAATGTTCTGTGTGTGAAAATCTGCCGCCAGCCTGCAACCGACAGCGCAAAATGACGAGCCATATCATGCCTGCTGAAAGTGGGCTTTGAAATACCATCCCAGCAAGATAGGTTGCAGGTGTTTCCCCAAATCACATGTCTTCTCGCGGCCGCCACCAATCTACTTCCAAGGAATGCCGTGCCCTCATTCGCCGCATCGAGGCTCTCGAAGGCGTCATCGCAGTCATCATCGGCATGTCCTACGGCGGAAAATCCCTCGGTAAAGGAACTACCACCGGCTCAATCCGTATCCAGCGAGAGGTCTCCGGCGGTCTCAAGGCCGTCACCCAATCCTCAAAAGGCCTTCAAGAACTCTTCATACGCACCGATTCAGGCATGGAAGAAGCCATCACAGGAGAAATACGTGGCTGGCAGTGATTAGATTTCCCACCATAATGCCAAGCCTTTGCAGCAGTATATCATTGTGCCGCGTCGACAAATCAGCCTCTATAATCAGATAAACTTAATATGTGCGGAATTTACGGCTGGTTCGGAAAAAGTAGCGCCCCCGATCGGCTGCAAGCCATGGGAACCGCCATACGTCACCGCGGCCCCGACGGATTCCAGACGCATCAATCGTCCAACGTTTCCCTCGGCATCTGCCGCCTCGCCATCGTTGACAAGGAAAACGGCATCCAACCCTTTTTCAACGCAGACAAATCCATCGCAACCATCTGCAACGGGGAAATCTACAACTACTTGGAAATCCGCCGGGAGCTGCAAGTCCTCGGCCACCGCTTCCTCACCCATTCCGATGCCGAAATCCTTCCGCATGCATGGCAGGAATGGGGCTTGGGGATGTTGGAGAAACTCAACGGGATGTTCAGCATCGCCATCTCTGAAGGCGATACCCTCACCCTTGCACGTGATCGCTGCGGACAAAAACCTCTCTACCTTCACACGGACGGAAATACCCTTCACTTTGCATCAGAGATCCGTGCCCTGCTCGCGGCCGGAATCCCCGCCGAACTCAACCGCGCCACGATCCCCAGCTACCTCGTCAACCGCTACGTCCCGGAGCCTCTCACTCTTTTCAAGGATATCACGATCCTCCCTGCGGGTCATTTCCTCACGATCTCACCCGATTCCGCGCCGAAAATCCAAGCTTGGTGGGCACCCCGCGTCACACCCACCCTCGACATCTCCGAAAGCGAAGCACTCGGTAAACTCGAATCCCTCACCCACGACGCCGTCGAAATTTCTCTGCAAGGTGAAGAAAAAATCGCCACTTATCTCAGCGCCGGTGTGGATTCCGCGATCCTTTTAGAGTCGATCAAACGAACCGGTCTCGAAACCACAGCCTTCACGGCAGGTTTCGGCACGGAATCCGATGAAATTCACCACGCCGCCCGAACGGCGAAAAGCAATAACACCCCGCACATCCCGGTCATTCTCGATGAGACGGATCTCTCAACCCTCCCACGCGTAGTCGCGCAAATGGAGCTTCCCGTTGGCGACGCCCTCATCCTTGCCTTCGATAAATTAGCCGGAGTCGCAGCAGAACACGGTTACCGCGTTGCCATCGGGGGAGACGGCATCGATGAATCCATGATGGGCTATTCTTTCCAGAAACACCTCTCGAAAATCGACTCCCTCCACTCATTTTTCCTGAAACCCGCCGCCAACCTGCTGCGCCATACTCCCCTCTCCGTCCTCGATAGATTTTTCCCTTTTCCCGGCTCCCTCGGCAACGAAGGCCGCGAAAAAATCGCCGCTTATCTGGAAAGCTTCCCCAACGCCACGCCATGGCAGAAATCCTCCGGCCTCCGCACGCTATTCACACCGGCAGAAGCCAACCGCCTCTGCATCCGCGAGGTTTTCCATGAACCCGCCATCCCCGAAGCAGCATGCATCTTGGATCAGCAATCACTCCATCTCTACGAAAGCTGGATGCAGGACTGGGCCATCATCCGCCAAGACCGCAACAACATGGCGCACTCCATCGAGTACCGCATGCCTTTCCTTGACCACCGCCTCGTCGAGTTCACCCTAGCCCTGCCTAAAGATCTAAAACTCCACAACAGCACCAACAAATACCTCTGGAGAAAACTCACCCACACCCCTGCCTCCTCACGACCGAAGCAACCTTTCCACCTGCCTCTGGAAAAATTCCGCCACTCCTCCGCCTTCCAGACCCTCATCAACAATTGCCTCAATCCATCCACCATCCTCACCAGAAACCTTTTTCATCCGGCCGAAATCGAAGCCCTCATCACAGCCGCCAGCCACGGCGAATTCCTCGCTCTAAAAAAAGTCACTTCACTGATCATTCTAGAACTCTGGATGCAAACCTACCTCGACTAAACCCATGATCCGGAAACTCAAAAACCTGGAAAAACCCATCCGAATCGGCCTCGTCGGCGCGGGCTGCATGGGAAAAGGAATCGCCTACCAGATCTCGATCACACCCGGCATGTCTCTGCGATGGATCGCCGACAAAGATCTGAAATGCGCACAGGATCTCGCAACCCTGACAAATACAGACTGCCACGGAACCGACACTCACCAACTCCTCCGCGATTCACCCGTCGATGTCTTCGTGGAAGCGACCAACACGATCTGGTCGGCTTACCAATACAGCGAAGCCGCCTTGCAAAACGGTGCCCACGTCGTGCTCATGAACGCCGAAGTCGATCTCGTTTTCGGCCCCACCCTCTGCCGGCTCGCAGCAGAGAAAAACCTCATCGTCACCTCCGACGCCGGAGACCAGCACGGAGTCCTCGCCACCATGATCCAGGAAATCCAGCTCTGGGGTTTCGACATCATCCAGGCAGGAAATATCAAAGGCTTCCTCAACCGCTACGCCACCGCCGCCGATCTCATTCACGAGGCCGCGAAACGCAATCTATCCGTCATCCAATGCTGCGCCTACACCGACGGCACCAAGCTCAACATCGAGATGGCCGCGCTCGCCAACGCGTTCAACCTCGTCCCTACCCAAACGGGAATGACCGGTCCCGCGATCAAGCATGTCGATCAAGCACTCGAAGCCTTCGATCTAAACGCGATCCCGGAAGGCACCGGCACCGTCGATTATATCCTCGGCTCTGAACCAGGTGGCGGGGTTTATGTGATCGGCAAATGCGAAAATCCCATCCAGCAGCCCTACCTCGAATACTACAAAATCGGCAACGGCCCCTTCTATCTTTTTAAACGCGACTACCACCTCTGCCATCTCGAAACCACCACCGCCATCGCCAAGATCATCCTGCACCAGGAGCCCACCCTCCAGCCATGGGCAGGCCGCATCACCGATGTCTATGCTTTCGCGAAATCCGAAATCCCCACAGAAACCACCATCCCTCACGGCATTGGCGGCGACCACTTCTACGGACTCATCGCGACCACCGAAGATGCACGGAAAAACAACTGGGTTCCCATCGCACTTCTCGACGCCGAGACGCAACAAGCCGTCACGAGCAAATATCTTAAAAAAGACCAACCTCTAACATGGGATGACCTTGCACACTTCAATCCCCCCATGGTGGAGCTTTACCACACGCCATCCAACAGCCAGCCCGTTTAGATGCCGCATCCTCCACATATCACCATACTCGGAGCCGGTGTCTGCGGACTCTACGCCGCACTCACCGCTCTCAGAAATGGCACACAAGTCACCGTGATCGAAAAGGACTCCCAGCCCGGAGGACTCGCTGCAGGCTTCAAGCGAGGGGAAAACCACTTCGACCAAGGTGTGCACATGCTCCATGCCTTTGATGAGGAAATTTATCAGGACATCGCGCGGCTCATGGCCGAAGAACGCGTCCCCGTCGCCCTCGACGCCCGCATTCAGTGGAACGGCAGCTCCTACCGCTACCCGCTCAAAGGCCTCGATATCCTCGCCGGGATGAACCCCTTCCAGCTCGTCCACTGCACTCTCGGCCTATTTCTTGCTGGCGTGGATGACCGTCTCAATCGCACCCGCGAATCCGCGATCACCGCAGAGGACGCATTGATCGCCACCTACGGCACTCCCCTATACGAATTTTTCTTCGAGGAGTTCACCCACCGATACTGGAACATTCACCCCTCCCGGCTCTCCGCTGAATTCGTCCGAAGGAAAATGCCTCGGCTTAAAATCCTCGATCTTTTCAGCAAACTCATCCCAAGCGTTTTAAAAATCAACGCCGACCGGCTGGTAGTCGAAAACGCCCTAACAGAGGAAACTCTACATTATTCCGCCAGCGGCTCCGAAACTCTACCCCGCGTCCTCGCCCGTGAAATTGAAAAACTCGGTGGGCAAATCATCTACAACGCCACGATTTCCAGCATCAGCGAAGACGAAATCCACCTCAGCAAGCAAAGCCTTCCCTTACAGAAAATCATCTCGACCATCCCCCTACCCGCTCTCATCAAGCTCCATCAGGACGCTCCGGAATCCATCAGGCAAGCTGCCGGAAATCTCCATTACAAACCCATCGCCACCTACGGGCTGCTCGTCAAAAAAACGAAATGCCTCGATGGACTCTACACCTACTACAGGGATCGTATCTTCCATCGCGTCGGCGAACCGAAAAACGCGGGAATGAAAGTCACCCCGGCGGATCACACGGTTCTCATCGTCGAGATGACCTGCGACTCCGACGACGCGAAATGGAACGACACTCCGGAAGTTCGCCAACAGGTCGTCGCCGATCTCATCGCCGAAAACATCTGCGAGGCCGGGGATATCATCGAGTGGAACCATTTCACCAACCCGAACGGCTACCCGATCTACAAGCTCGACTTCGAAACCCACCTCGGGAAAATCAACGCATGGCTCGATACCCTGCCAAACCTCGTTAGTACCGGTCGGCAGGGCGCATTCACCTATCCTGCCATGCACAGCGCCATGCGCATGGGGCACAAAGCCGCCATTTCCCTTCTCACCTGACATGCACTCACAAGTCGAAAACATCCACGGAGTCACTCTCACCACGAAGCCGAAGATCTATGATGCGCGCGGCTGGTTCCTCCCAGCCATGGGCAACGACGATCCGCAACAGCAGTGGATCCTCCAGAACATTTCCCAATCCCTTCCCGGGGTTCTCAGGGGCATGCATTACCAGGATCCCCATCCCCAAGCGAAGCTCCTCACCCTCATCGAAGGCAGCTTGCAGGACATCGTCGCCGACCTACGCCCCGACTCCCCGACCCACGGAAAATTCGCCGTTTACCAACTGGACGCCGACGAAAAAAATCAACTCCACATCCCGAAAGGCTGTGCCCACGGATTCCTTGTCACCGGCACCAAGCCAGCACTCATTTCATACCTAGCCGACGCCCCGTATCACCCGGAGTCCGAAAAGACCCTCGCCTGGAACCACCCGGATTGGAATTTCCCATGGCTCACCGACTCGCCCATCCTCTCGCAAAAGGATCAGGAGGAAACATGAACGCCCCGGAACCGATCCCTTTCATCGCGGCGAAGCCGCTCCGCCCCCTCATCCCCGCATGGTGCGTGCTCACGGCACTCATCGTCGTCGTCATCGCCGCTTTTATCGCTTCGGTGAAATTCGGTTTCATCAACTACGACGACCCCCATTACGTCACCGAGAACCCCCATGTGAACACCGGCCTCAACCTGCCGAACCTCAAGTGGGCGCTGACTTCCACCGGGGAAACAAACCTCTGGAGCCCACTCACCTTTCTCTCCCACCAGCTTGATGTCAGCCTCTTCGGCCTCAGGCCAGCAGGGCACCACGCCGTCAATGTCCTCTGGCATGCCCTCGCCACCGCCTTCCTCTTCCTGACCGCACTCAAGCTCACAAAATCCACCTTCTGGAGTTTTTTCATCGGTATTCTCTGGGCCATCCATCCAGAAAAAGTCCAGTCCGTCGCCTGGCTCTCCGAGCGCAAAGACGTCCTCTCCGGTGCCTTCTTTTTCGCAAGCCTGTATGCATTCACCTGGTGGAAACTGCGCCCACAAAAAGCATCCATCCTCTACGTTGCTAGCTTTCTCCTTTTTCTCTGCGCCCTACTCGCCAAGCCCAGCGTAGTACCGCTGCCGCTGATCCTTTATCTCCTGTTCTACCTCGATTTCAAAAACATCGTGACATCCGTGCGAGAGGCCACCCTTCCCCTCCTGCCATTCGTCGCCGCCGCCATTGTTGTCACCGCCATCACCATCCACTTCCAATCCCAAGGAACTCTCGCTGGCGTGGGCGATGATTTCACCGCCACCCAGCGCATCGGAAACATCGTCGTCGGTTACGTCTTTTATCTGAAACGCTTCTTCTGGCCGTCGCCCGCCCAGCTCTGGTTCGTCCCGCCAGACTCCATCCTGCCCCTCGCAACTTCCGTCGTGGTGCTCTGCTTGCTCACACCCCTGCTACTCTGGCTCGGAAAAAAGGAAAAACTCATCATCGTCGGCGCGACGGTCTACACCATCCTGTGGCTACCGGTTTCTGGCATCGTGTCCGTGAGCTACTATTTCGTAGCGGATCGCTACAGCTACCTCCCACAGTTCGGCCTCGTCATCATGTTGATGGGACTCGCCAGGCTCGCCGCCCGCTCCTCCACAAGCCTCGTCCCTGCAGGGCTAGTCCTCGGCTCCTTCACAGGCTTCCTGTTGATCCTCCAACAACAGCAGCTCCCGCTCTGGAAGGACAACGAAACACTTTTCGGATATGAGATGACCGTCAACCCGCAAAGCCTGCTCGCCCCTATCCACTACGCGGAGGTTTTTGCAGATTCCGATCCGGAAAAAGCACTCTCTTACTATACCAAAGCGCACCGCAACGATCCCCAGGCCGGCATCGCCTTAGCAAAAATGGGCGTGATGCAGAAACAACTCGGTCGCAACGAAGAAGCACTCGAAAGCTTCACAAAAGCCACACAGGTGACCACGCCATTGCCGCAAGCCTGGACACAGCTGTTAGTATTGCAGGTGGAACTCCAGCTCTATGATCAGGCCGAAGAAACGATCGAGCGTGGAATCGACAGCGACCCGGACAACTGGGACTTCCTCATGAACAGCGGAAATTTCTACCTCATGGTGCGCAAGCAACCCAGGGAGGCTCTCATTTGTTTCCTCAAGGCACACATCCTCGTGCCCACGGATCAGAGATCGATCGAAGCCTGCGCCCATGGCCATCGCCTCCTTGGCAATGATGCCAAAGCCCGGAAATACGAAAGCCTGTTGGATCCGGGGCGATGATCGTTCGTTGTGCTAAGCACCGAGTTAAATCGCGAGCCGATTAACTACGGCGGCGTATCAATAAGAGAACCCCTACCCCGCCAATCAGCATCAGCGGTGCGGAAGGCTCAGGCACAGTTGTATAGCCGAGTTGCAGCGCGGAAATACGGGTTTTGTTGGAGTCAACTGTCGAGAGATCGTTCACCAGATGGGATGCAGTCCATGTGAATGACGAGGTGTTTCTATATAGTGCATCCACCCGAAAAGCGGGATCCGTAGTGATCCCGGGGTGGACTTCCGTGGTGGAAGCGGTGAATTGGTTTCCGTTGCGGTTTTGTTTTGATCCGTATGAGAGGATATCAGGCGAGCCACCGTATAGCACCTGCTCATGCACAGGCGCACTGGCGCTGGGATCCCCGTCGTTGTCCAAAGTGATGGCGTAAAGGTTCAGTGGCGCGGCAATGCTCGTGCCGGTATTGAAAACGGAGAATTGAAACGTCATGCTTGCCGTGAAATTCCCCACTACGGAGGTATCCAAAAGATTCCAAGACGGCGTGAAAAAGGAGTCCGCGCCGGTCACATTATAACTGTCTATGAAACCGGAGGTCGCGTCGGCCTGCGGGTTTGAGAAGATCGATGAAGTCGTTGACTGTGAGACGAGCGTAACCACCACGTCGTATAGACCGCCGGGATCGGCTCCTATATAAGTGTATTTGGAGTTCACCGCATTTGGAGTTCCGGTGACCACCGCGTTATTTAGGTCGAAAACATCGTAGCTATACGTTTGGGCACTAACCGACGTTGCAGTTGCCGCAAGGGAGCAAACCGCGATGAGGCCGGCGAGTGGGGTTTTCATGGGATTAGGGGATGCGAGTTAATACGCCGAGAGCGTCTTATCTGTTCATAATGCCAGACAATTGGGAGGAAACAATTACGTGATCACGTAATATCTAGTTTTCCTAGTTATAGGATGTAGTTGATACATCGATACTTGACGCATCGACGTCCATTTCCCCCTTTTCTCTTCGGCGACCCGATTTGCAAACCCCATCTTCCCTTTACCGTTTGCCAGAATAATCGAGAGGGCACGAGGGTTGGATCCATATGATCTAAGGCACAAGGTACGGAATCATAACACCGGGCCAAACCAGCACAAAAAAGCCCCACGGAAAACATGCGGGGCTTTTTGTAATCAGTGGAATCGCCGGGCAATCACTTGCGGCGTCGAAGCATCAGGAGGGAGGTCGCTCCCAAGATCATCATAACGCTTGATGAAGGCTCGGGCACGGTTCCTGTGAATTCAAAGCCAGAACCAAGCTTCAATTCCCCACCGTAAACTCTGCCAGTGAAATCCACTTCACCGAGAATGACTTTACCGTCAAGTGCGACAACAGTTCCCGCGAAATTCATGGGATTGGCATCGTCAGACTTGTGAAGGTCGAAGTTAGAATCACCACTGTAATACCAAATCACATTATCAATGGCCAGATCGTTGAGAATCACGTTTGCTTCGTCAAACTTGAAGTCATCACTGACCCTGATGATGATTTGATCCATTCCTCCAGCACTTCCGTTGAGTGTGAAGTCCTCTCCTAGACCCAAGTCAACTTTCGTGAAGTCGAGAACCGAGAGAGACATCGTGGAAGAATAGGTAAAAGCATTATCTTTTAATTCACCAAAACTTTGCGTGGAACTCAGGCCTCCTAAATAGTTTGCATAATTGATAAGATCGATGTTTGCCTGGTCGATCGCGTCATCGATCGCGCTTGAGCTCTGGATACCTCCGGACGGATTTAAGCCGTCCCCGTCCTTAAGGGTAGATCCACTGTGAAGATAAATGGCTCCGTCAAATGTTTGGCTTTCGTTACCTGCGTCGAATTCTGCCTGATCGGATACGCCGATTTGACCGAAAAGCTGGTTTGAATCTACCAAATCGAGCGTTCCTCCGTTAGTGACAAATATATCATAGCTGCCAGCGGCACCTAGAGTTTGGGCATTCACTGATGCTGATGTAACCGCAAGCGCAGTCACTACGATCATTCCGGGAAATGAGATTTTCATGTGTGTGGGGGGTGTGGGGGGTGTGGGGGGGGGGAATCTCATTAGTGTCGAACAAGCGACATTCACAAGACGGGTTATTTCTCTCACATTGCTATTATACAGTCAAATATTTACCGCATAAAATATATACTTTAATGTAACTTTTCTAAGTATTTTAAATTTAGTTATTAATAGGCTTTTGAAACATTTTAACTATACGTAGTAAAATTCAGCCCCAAAAGCCTACATCTCGCATACTTCGAAGCCTTACCCAGACTTCGAAAGCCAGGAAAGTGGGGCACATCACTAGGATACCTAGTTGTCAGATAACCTGCAGTTGAACCACAAAATCCCCGGTGCCATATTTTCCACAATATGAATCAAATGGGTAATGCGCTGATGAATACCTTGCACTGAAACCACCGCTACGTGAGGAGCGGCAGTCATGTTGATAAGCTACACCAGAAATACACCGAGTTACCAAGATATCGCCCTCACGAGGCACACATATACCCGCGAAGCTTAACGATCGCGAGGATCCTGACGTTCGTTCTTCGCAATCGTCGAGTTTGCCGCCTTCTTCACCCGCAGCTTCGTAGAGCCGAGTTCCATACCGTTGAGTTCCTCAATCGCCTTCATCGCTTCATCGAAATTCGGCATGTCAGCAAAGCCAAATCCTTTGGATTGCCCCGTCTTCTCATCTTTCACCAAGACACAGGATTTCACACGCCCGTATTTGCGGAAATGGCAGACGATTTCCGGTTGGGTCAGGTTGCGGTCGATGTTTCGGATGAGAATTTGCAAGATCGAAAGGTGTTGTCGGCGAGAAGTATCCATACCATTTGCTCGGTTGACGAGCCTTAAGCAGCATTTCCCACAACCAATACTGGCAAACCTCTCCCGCATGGCCAAACTCAAGCCATGCACGTCTTCGATCGCGTCCGCGAAATATCTCTCGTCAGCTCTGCCGGATCCATTCTCTCATGGGATCAGGAAACCTACCTGCCCTCCGGCTCCGCCGATTACCGCTCTCAACAACTTTCCTACCTCGCCGCCCACGCACACAAACTCGCAACCTCTGAGGATTTCCTGAAATCCCTCGCCGAGGCCGAAGCCACAGACGACGGCTCCGACAAAACCCTATCCGCCAATCTCCGCGAACTCCGCCGCGAATCTGACCGCTCGGTGAAAATCCCCACCGACCTCGTCGCCCGAGAGTCCACCGCCCAATCCGCCGGACACCACGCATGGATCGCCGCCCGCAAGGATTCGGACTTTTCCGTCTTCGCCCCACATCTCGAAACCCTCGTCGATTTCGCTCTCCAAAAGGCCGATCTCTGGGGCTATTCCAACGAACCCTACGATGCCCTCCTCGAAGGCTACGAGCGCGCCACCTCCACCGCAGATATCGCCACGATGTTCGACAAACTCGTGGAAAATCTCGCCCCACTCTCCGCCAAAGCTGTTGCGAAAACCCAAGCCCTTTCCCCACAACTCCCCCCCGGCTCCTACCCAGTTTCCGCCCAACAGGATTTCAACGCCCTCGTCGCAGCAGAAATTGGCTTCGACTTCCACTACGGCCGTATCGATACCACCACCCACCCTTTCTGCACCACTCTTGGCCCGCAGGACATCCGTCTCACCACCCGCTACGAGGAAAGTGATTTCACCTCCTCTCTCTTCGGCGTGATGCACGAGGCCGGCCACGGCATGTATGAGCAAGGCCTCCCCACAGAAGACTTCGGCCTGCCCTCCGGATCTGCCGTCTCCCTCGGCATCCACGAATCCCAATCCCGCCTCTGGGAAAACCAGATCGGCCGCTCTCCCGAGTTCTGGGAAAAATTCTACCCCATCGCACGCGAGTATTTCCCCCAGCTCCGCGACTTTCCCTTAGAAAGCTTCCTCCAATACATCCACCGCGCAGAGTTTACACCCATCCGCGTCGAGGCGGACGAGGCCACTTACGATCTCCACATCATCCTACGCTTCCGCATCGAGCGCATGCTCCTCAACCGCGAGATCAAAGTCTCCGAAGTCCCCTCCACCTGGAACGACCTCTTCCGCGAATCATTCGGCTTCTCCCCACCCGACGACGCCCATGGCTGCCTCCAAGACATCCATTGGTCAATGGGCGGCATCGGATACTTCCCCACCTACACTCTCGGCAACATCAACGCCGCCCAGCTCTTCAACGCCGCCACTTCTGATCCAGAAGTCTCCGCCGCCACCGCCGCCGCGAACTACGCCCCCCTCCTCACGTGGCTCCAACAAAACGTCCACGCCCACGGCGGAACCCTCGACCCCACCACCCTCATCGAAAAAGCCACCGGCTCCCCTCCCTCCACCACCGCCTACCTAGATCACCTCCAATCCCGCTACCTCTAAATCACAGCACCCACCCCAATCTTCCACTGATCACTCGGCACTTCTCACTTAATCCCATGTTCATCGTATTCGAAGGCATCGACGGCACCGGCAAATCCACCCAGGCACGCCGCCTCGCCGATCATTTCATCGCCCAAGGCCGCGAGGTCGTCCTCTCCCGCGAGCCCACCGACGGCCCATGGGGCACCCTCCTGCGCAACTCTGCCGAGAGCGGTCGCCTATCTCCGGAGGAGGAGCTTGAAACCTTCCTCAAAGACCGCCGCCAACACGTCGAGGAACTCATCTCCCCCGCCCTCGCCGCTGGAAAAGTCGTCATCCTCGATCGCTACTACTTCTCCACCATGGCCTACCAAGGCTTGCGCGGCTTCGACCCCGCCCAGATCCGCCGCGACAACGAAGCCTTCGCCCCCGTCCCCGATCTCCTCCTCATCCTCGACCTCGATGTCGATACCGCCCTCACCCGCATTGGCGCCCGCGGCGACACTGCCAACGAATTCGAGCAACGCTCCAACCTCGCTAACTGCCGCGAAACCTTCCTCTCGCTCCGCGACGAACCCTTCGCACGCGTTATCGATACCAATGCAACACCTGACGAAGTCTCCGCCGCCATCCTCGCCGCATTGCCATAACAAGCCCGAGGCATTCGAAAAACTGTGCGTATCAAAGTGATGTTGGGTTCACTCCGATACTTTCATCTCAGCTTCTCTCAAAATACCAACGCCTACACCCGACGAATGTTTCACCCACCAAATAGAGGGGAGACAAGTAACATCAGTAGGTTCATATTGATTTCTCAGAATTTCCAAAAACCCTATGAATCTTGGCTTCTTTTCCGCATGCACGACTCTTTGCATCGCGACTACTTACCGTCGACGCATCCAAGGAGCAGTCTGCTTTTTACTTTGTTCGCTTGTGCCTTCTTCACATGTGTTCGCTCAGGAAAAACCCGACGACATTCTGCTGATTTCCGTGGGAGAAAGCTCGGATCGCTACTCGGATGTGGCGGTACATTTACAAGGGTTGCTTTCAGGAGCTAGTGGCTTTGATGAGGCACAGGTAGACATCTTTGAAAACTCCACCATCGAGTCACTTGCCGATGGCTTCTACGATCAGAACTCGGCGGATATATCTTTACGCGCCAAAGTTGCGGAAGGTTACGGCACCGTCATCTTGATTCCGACGATCATCGATACACCGAACGGCACGATCGAATACACGGAATTTGGAGGCGGGCCGACAAATGTCTACGATGATGCGCCGTTCGATAACGAATACTTCTGCCCCGAGGTCTTTTACGAAGGTTGCAGCCAGTTTTCGAAACTGATCCTCAATTCTGGAAGTAAGCCGATGATCTTCCTCCCGGATAACCCGGATGAGGAATTAGCCACATACGGCCCGATCATGTATCGCGTCGCAAGTGGGGTCGACATGGAGTTGGTTCCCGGAGCCTACGCTCTCGATGCAGCCGGAGCTACAACCGCTGCCAAAGAAGCTTACCTCTACGCATGTTCCATTTTTACCGAGCTGACAGGCCTCAATGCATCGGCATCGAGTTACAGCCCATCTGGCATCTCAGGGGCGGACGCTACCACTTTAGGCAACACTGCAGAAACAACGGTGAACCTGCATCATACGACCGTTCACTACACCACCAGCTACGAGAACGAAGGTGCCGTTGTTTACCGAAATCTGGATATCACGACTGCTCCTTTTAACAACGTCGTCCGCTACAGATATAAAGGCTCGAGCACGCAAGACTGGACTAGGGATGCACTCACTAAAATCATCAACAGCGATAACGCGACGGCGGACGCAGCATATAGAAAACTCGGCATCAAATCGAATGGCTTTTCTGGTGGAACCAGATTTTGGCATGCCGATGATTTTGACGAATGGGCCAACGCCGCTGAGACAGTCACTCAAGGAGATAAGATTGCTTATGAGCCAGACCAAGCGGCATTCATGTATGTTTCAGGATCGTGGACAGGAGCGGATGCACAGGACGTGATAGATCGTGACCAATCTAACATGATCCCTATGGCATTTGACTGGATCAAGTCCTTTGCCCTTTCACCAGCGGTTAGCGGAACAGCTTCAACCACTGACGCGCTGGATTACCACAGCTGCAACGAGTTGTATTTTAACTACGCCGAGCGAGGCTGGAAACTCATTCCCCTGACTATTGGCATGGGGCGTTTGAATGAAGCCGTGCCTGGTTTCGTTGCCTCAGATGATGCACTCCATTCGTCTGATCCACTCGTTTACATGAATGCCTACATGATGCTGAGCTCCGCCCTTGGCACTCAGTTCCCGCTTCCAGAGATCACGGCTGATGACATCCATCGGGGCTCCTATACCACGGAGCAAATTCACGAGGCCTGCCTGATTGGACACGATTTAATCAAGGAACTGGCCTTCCTTTCAGAAACTGGCAGCTATGTCCCAGAGAGTGACCTAGCGATCGTGACAGATGCGTTGCCGGATGTTCCGTCCGATGCACCATACAGCCATCAGCTTTCCGCTAGCGGGGGCGATTCGGCTTACACTTGGGAAATCGTCTCTGACGCTAAGCTACCCGAGGGGCTATCCTTGTCTACCGATGGACTGATTTCCGGAACTGTGACGAATGGAGCAGGAACTAGCACTCTGCTGTTTCGGGCGACCGACGGCACAGGCGCTTTCAGTAAAGCCGCGTTGAAGCTGACGACCGCACTTCCTGTGGGAGACATCACCGAGACAACAGATGTAGTGGCTGCCAACGATACGGACTATGGGACGAATGCCGTGGCGACCATGTATTCCGCAGTTCTCACCGCCCCGGATGGATTGGCTACTTTCCGCATCGCGATCGATGTGGATCCCATGGCGGAAGGCTCTGTTACGTGCGACTCAGGAGGGCTGTGGGGCATCAAATCAGGCACAAGTCCCGTGGGATGGTGGAACACCTTTGACGGAAGTTTAGCGGAGTCAGTGGATTCTGTCTCGAACATCCAGATTGTTGATTTCGATGCCAACGGAGGGACTTTAGGCATTGGTGATTTCACTGTGCTATCTTTCAAATCCATCATCGTGCGCAATGGCAACAACAACCCCGACAGGGTAAAGGTGGTCGCTGGCGGAATAGCCAATGCCACCGGCGGCCTCAAGATGTCGTCTGATCCTGAAACCATAGATCTTCAGGCGCTTGCGGGTTCTTCAGCCGTAAGCAGCTTTACCCTAGCGAACGGTAATGTGGGGAATTCCTCGGATCGATGGAACATCGAAAGCGTTCAGGTGGAATACACAATCAACATCCCCTCCGATGACGCCTATACCGAGTGGGCGTCTGCATACAGCTTGGTAGGTGACGCAGCAATGGCAGAGGCAGATTCCGAGAATGGTGGTTCTGGAGATGGCTACAACAACTTGCTTGAATATGCATTGGGCATGAATCCAAACGTGTCCGACGCAGGCTCCAGAGACTTTATATCTACCGAACAAGAGAGCAACTCGACCTATTTCGTCTACTCCTATGAGCGCCGCACAGATTACCTTGCACTAGGCCTAAGCTATATGCCGATTGTGACAACAGAT
Source organism: Luteolibacter sp. (assembly GCA_051252155.1). Classification (GTDB taxonomy): domain Bacteria; phylum Verrucomicrobiota; class Verrucomicrobiia; order Verrucomicrobiales; family Akkermansiaceae; genus Luteolibacter. Next base: position 677,925 of record JBPOGB010000001.1, read on the forward strand.
CTCTTCACCCCTTCCACCGCATCACCGCATAACGTCAGCGTAGGAACCCCCGTTGACGGATTTGAGACCGTGAAGACACGATATTTGATCAACAACGACTCAAAGTTCATTCGGTTGCTTGTCGAAATGAACTAGAGCCACACCCGCAATACGGAGCGCGGCTTTCCAAGCCGCTTTTTTGCGGATGGATTACCTATGATCTCTGTTTCTCCCCAAAGCCGAGTGCCATTCAGCGGGTTACAAACCCGCGCTCTATACTAGTAAAAACAAAGAAAACATAGTAAAGAACTGTAGGTATTTCGTGTTTAAGAAGTGCAACGTCGCTCCGAAAGCGCCCAAGCCAAACCCTGCCAGCGCTTTTCCATGCGAAAAAGAACTCATCTCGCCCTGCTATCTGCCCTGACTATTCTCGTGATTGTCAGCATCCTGTTTCTCCCCGATAGGAAGACGCGCGATGAAAGCCTAAATACTGAAACAGCAGAGACAACTGCGTCACCGAATTCCCCTAGAACAACAAAGTCAGAAGCAGTAAGTCGCGGGAAGCTTGAACGCTACGAGAAAGACGAAACATTTGATACAAAAAACGATTTCACACAGCTATTCGGGCAGCACACCAAATTAAGACGAGGAAACAATCAGCGGCTGTTGCTTGAGGAAGCTGTCACAGTGAAACGTGACGCAGATTTAGATTCTATATCCGATGAGGTATTGTTTTCACTGGGGAACAAAGAAATCACCGGCACTCTGACCATCGATGAGCACACCCTATCGGCAGTCGAAGCCACTGTTGATTTTACGGCTCTGGCCACGTTCCTAAAATCTGAGGATGGCGCGATCCGCCTGCCACTTTCCGGTGATACGGAAATTCTAGCGACATTTGATAAGATAGTCACTCGCGGGGCGCATACAACAACACTCATCGGTCAGGTGGTAGATGATTCTTTTAGCGATATCCTACTAGTCTTCCACGATGGCGCGGTGTCTGGCTCTGTCGCGTTTCATGACACAAATACGCATTATCAGTTCGCCATGGCTGGCAATGGCGATGTCGCAATTCGTGAACTGGATGCCCATAGCTTTGCGGGCGGTTGTGGTGGGTGCGATAATCCCGAGCACATGGCAGACGAGGCAGAGCTCCCCTCCGAAGACTCAATTGAAGAGAAAATTCTCCGCGCGCCTACGGGTTCGAATCCATTTGATGTCGTTGTGGGCTACAGTAAGCAAGCAAGGCAGAGCGATGGAGGAACAGCAGCAATCGAGGCGCGTATCATCGGCTCCGTGGATCGTTTGAATACGGCACTCAGCAATAGTCAGTCAGGTGACTGGTATTGCTCTCTCTTAGCCATGATCGAAGACCCTGACTCCAGCTTCACGGATGAGAGCTACGAGGGTATGGGGGCAATGTTGACTGATCTCCGGCAGGACAGCAACGGGCCACTCGATGCGGTCACGGATCTCAAGCAAGAACTGGGTGCGGATCAGGTGACGTTTGTGTGCAACGCCGCGATCAGCGGCACAGCGGGAGTAGCTGGGCGCCCTGGCACCAGCGCAATTTGCGCGCGTACTTCCATGTCTTCTACCGGAATGGTTTTCGCCCACGAAGTAGGTCACAATCTCGGCCTCAGGCATGCATGGGGTGACACCGGAACCGCCGCCACCAACCTGAAGGACGAGAGCAATTACGGCTGGCGCTTCGACCCTCCTAACGGCGGAAAAGTTCGAACAATTATGGCCTACGGTGCCGGTTGGGGTGGCAGCCGCATCCCTTATTTTTCTAATCCTACTGTCAACTACAACGGCGCCCCAACTGGTGCTGCACCGGGCTTTAACGCCACCGACAACAGCTCATCACCTGCTTATGACCAGCTTTTAGTCAATGGCGGCTCGGTGGGAGGCTTGGGCTCTGGATTCGACGGCAGCAACGCAAGCCTCGGTGCCCGTTCCGGTCAGTATCTAATTTATAATTCAGGCACCTTGGCTAACAAGGATTCGCGCGCGGTTCTCGCAGTTTTGGAGCCTGCAGCCAGTGCTGTGGCCGAGCAGGGGGAAGTCACAACGATATATTGGCATGGAGGCGATCACTCCGATACCGTTCAGATCGATCTCTATAAAAACGGAGTTTTCCAAACCACCATCGCATCCGGCATCTCCGGGGAAGACCGTTGGTATGATTGGACGATCCCAAGTGTTGTCAGCGGAGACGACTACGCGATTCGCGTGACGGTGAACGGCAGCATAACTGATGACAGCGACGCATTTACGATCGGGACACCGGTGGAGCCCTTGCCGCATCACCAGGGCTTTGAAATAGGCACCAAGCCTTGGCTACAAGCCAGCGATGATGATTACGATTGGACACGCCAAACCGGTGGAACAGAAACCGCTGCAGCGGGGCCGGACGGGGCATCACTCGGCAACTACTATATCTATGCAGAAGGCCACCATGGTCTGGGCTCCAATAAGTCAGCATCCCTTCAATGCACTTTTAATTTCAGTGTAGTTCGTGAAACCACCCTGACTTTCGACTACCACATGTATGGTGCTTATATCGACTATCTCGCAGTGGATATCTATGATGGCACCAGCTGGACTAATGATGTGTGGGTAAGAAATGGGCAGCAACACTCAGGCAGCAGCGATGCCTGGTCTTCCGCCACCGTTGATCTGACGGCTTACACCGGTAACCCCGAGGTCACCGTCCGCTTCCGCACCGCGAATACGCAATGGAATGCGGCGGATCCGGCCATCGACAATATTAGCATCGATGTCGCCCCCATGCCCCTGCCCTACGCAGAAAGTTTTGAAGATGGCATAGGTGCCTGGGCGCAGTCCACTGATGATGACTACGAATGGACAGTGCACACCGGCGGCACACCAACCGCCGCCGCGGGCCCGGACGGAGCTTCCGACGGTAGTTATTATCTTTACGCGGAAGGGCATCATGGGCTCGGCTCCGACAAAAGCGCATCTGTCGAATGCTCCTTCAACCTGAGCACGGTTGACGCCGTCGAACTGACGTTTGACTACCACATGTATGGCGATTTCATCGACTACCTTGCCGTTGATGTCCATGATGGCACGAGCTGGACAAATGGAGTGTGGATCAAGAATTCCAAGCAGCACGACTCCAGCAGCAACCCGTGGTCGAATACCGTGGTCGATCTATCCGCCTATGCGGGCAACGCCGACGTGACAGTTCGCTTCCGCACCGCCAACACACAGTGGAACGCAGCGGATCCGGCAATTGATAACCTTCGCATCTATGAACCAGTGGGGCCGTTGGTTGCGCATTGGTCGATGGATGATGGATCAAGTTCCGTGGTCACGGACGACGCCGACAACAACTTCGATGCTGTAGCCTCAGACGCCTCCTGGGTCACCGGCATCGATGGCACTGCTCTTGAATTCAATGGAAGTAGCTCGACGGTGACATTGCCGGCCTCCGCTTTCTTTACGATCAGCGATGAAATCAGCATCTCGATGTGGGTTTTTGGAAACGAGACTCAACCGCTACGTGATACTGTTTTTTATGCGGAAAATGCCGCAGGAGAGCGTATTTTGAACATACATTTACCCTGGAATAACGGGCGTATCTATTGGGACGCTGGTTTCAATGGTATCAGCAATGACCGCATTGATAAGCTAGCTACGGTGGACGAATACGAAGGACAGTGGAATCACTGGGTGTTTACCAAAAATGCGACGACCGGTCTGATGGCCATTTTCCTCAATGGTGAGCTGTGGCATAGCGCCACCGGCAACACCTTCTCGATGTCAGGAATCTCCTCGGCTGCGTTTGGTAGTAAATTTGGAGAACAAAGCTATTCCGGCATCATCGACGATGTGAGGCTTTATAATGTCTCGCTCGATGCTACAGGGATTTCCGATCTCTTCACCAGCTATACCACTTCCAGCGGCGTCCCTCTCGGCTGGCTGATGAAACATGGCATTGAACCATCCGAAGCCGGTGCCCTCTCCCACTCAGATGAGGATATCCATAATAACGAGCTGGAATGGATTTTCGGAACAGACCCTTTGGTAATGGACTCCCCCATCAAGTCTCTATCCACCGGCGACGATGTGATGACCCTTAGCTTCACACGCCGAATATTGGATGGAGTCAGTGTAAACGCCGTATGGTCTCCGGATCTAACGTCATCGAGCTGGAAGACCATGGGCATAACTGAGATTGATTCCGAAGATGACGGTGAAATCGAGACCGTTACCGTTACAACGCCTATGGACACCGATCAAAAGTTCATTCGAATCCGTGTGGAGTGAGGCACTTGTCACGGAGAAGTCTTCGCCTCCCTCTGAATTAGAGTTTAAAATTTAGGATTTAAGGTTTATCTACCTTCCATGCGCCTCGCTGACACCTTCTCCGCCCTCAAATCCGAAAACAAAAAGGCCTTCATCGCCTACGTCGCTGCTGGAGACCCGTCCTTCGATCTTTCGCTGGAGGTCATGCATACACTAGCGGATATTGGCGCTGACATCATCGAGCTAGGGCTCCCCTTTTCCGACCCACTTGCCGACGGAATAGTCAACCAAATGGCCGCCGATCGCGCGCTCAAGGCAGGCATGACCACCGCTCGCTCGCTGGATCTCATCCGCGCCTTCCGTGAAAAGGACGACAAAACACCACTCGTCCTCTTCACCTACCTGAATCCGATTTTCACCTACGGCTTCGAGAAATTTCAGAAAGACGCCACCGAGGCTGGAGCCGACGGAGTCCTGCTACTCGATCTCCCGCCAGACGAAGCCGAGCTTTCCACAGAACTCGCCGAAAATCCTTCACTCTCACACATCCGCCTCATCGCCCCTTCCACCCCGCCGGATCGTATCAAGCTCCTCGCAGAAAAGGCAGAGGGCTTTATCTACGCGCTTTCCCGCAGTGGCGTCACCGGCGGCCACTCTGCACCCGCTGAGACCATCCCCGCACAAGTCGCAGCAATCAAGGCACATACCGAGACCCCAGTCTGTGTCGGCTTCGGCATCTCAAACCCAGAACAAGCAGCTCTCGTCGCGAAATCTGCCGACGGTGTCATTGTTGGATCCGCGATCGTAAAACAAATCGAGAATAACCCGGCAAACCCCGCCCAAGCCGTACGCGACTTCACCAAACCACTCATCGACGCGATTCGGTGATGGAGGGCCGTGCTTCTGGCCGGTTTTACCCGAGTTTTTTTACGCAAAGTTTTCTACACATCCTAGCCGGATCGTGTTGAATGAGTCCTGTATATTAACTTCCTCTTGGAAGTTAATACTTGATCGTTGAAAGCTATGAACATCCGCATCTTTTTCTCCTCCCCCGGCGACGTCAAAATGGAGCGGGAGACTGCGAAGCGCATCGTTGATCGCTTGCAGTCCGAGGTCGGCGAAAATGCAACTATCGATCCCTACTTCTGGGAGCACGAGGTGATGGTCGCAACCAAAGACTATCAGGAAAATATCCCACAAATGGACGATTTCGATATCGTCGTGTGCATTCTGTGGTCTCGCCTTGGCACGCCTCTCGATCCAGACCGCCATCCTCGCCCAGGTGGCGGTGGATTCGCCAGCGGCACTGAATATGAGTTCGTCACAGCCATGCAGGCACACGAACTGAAAGGCACACCAGACATCTTTGTTTTTCGCAACACCACGGAGCCGCGCCGTCCATCACGCCCTAAAGAAGTTCGCGAGGCGGTGGACAACGAGATCGACCGACTCGACACCTTCTTCGACGAATATTTTCAAGACGACACCTTTTTCACCCGCGCGATCAACATTTACTCCACGCTCGGAGAATTTGAGGAAAAGCTCACCATCGCCCTGCGCTCTTACATCACCGGGCGTATTCCCACCTCTCCCTCGAAGCAGAGGAAAAACAAGCCCACCTACCATCGTCAGCCCTACTTAGGACTCGCGGCATTTGACTACGATGATGCCCCAGTATTCTTCGGACGCACGGCACAAATCGGCGAGATCATCACTGCATTTCAGACACAGGAAATGGAGGCAGCTTCCAGCTTTGATAGTCCTCCCAAACATTTTGTCCTTATCCTAGGATCCTCTGGTAGCGGAAAATCCTCGCTCGCCCGTGCCGGTGTCATGCCGATGCTTTCCAACCCCGGCGTCATCGAAGGAGCAAACTCCTGGCGTATTGCGATGTTCAAACCCGCTGACGTGCCCGGCGACCCCATCTTAGCCCTCGTCCAATCCCTGAATACCGACCGCGGCCTACCCGAGCTATTTGCCGATGGCACCAAGCCAAAAGAAATCGCAGATCTCATACGCACCCAGCCAGAAGGTGGAGGTCTGTTACTTCGCCAAGCACTCACCCAAGCCGGTGCCCAAGCACTCATAAAGCGCAAGCATAAGCTCAACGACAAGCTCGACCTACTCAAAGCTGAACACCGCGATGAGGATGCAGACCTACTGCGAAGGACGATCGATGACCTCGAACCTCCCGCCGTCCGCATCGCCCTGCTTGCCGATCAGCTAGAAGAGCTTTTCACATCAGATCTCTCACCAGATACTCTAGATACCTTCATCGGCATCCTCGTCGCACTCGCGAACTCAGGTCGCATCTTCATCCTCGCCACCCTCCGCTCGGATTTCTATCCGCGCTGCCTTGAGCACCCGGCACTCATTTCCCTCATGCAGGGCAGCGGAACCTACGGCCTGCCTGCGCCATCCGCAGCAGACATCGGCCAGATGATCCGCCAGCCCGCCGCCATCGCCGGACTTAGCTTTGAGGAAAATACCGTCTCTGGCGAAAACCTCGATGAACTCCTTCGCGACGAGGCTCTCAAAGATCCTACCGCTCTCCCCCTTCTATCCTACACTCTTGAGCAACTCTACGAGCAGCGCACCGAAGACGATCTTCTAACTCTCCAAGCCTACAAAGATCTAGGCGGATTAGAAGGTGCCATCGGCTCTCGTGCCGAAACCGTATTCACAGAACTCCCGACAAAGGCGCAGGCTGCATTCGACCCACTCTGCAAGCAACTTGTCACTCTCCAAGATGGTGGGCAGCCCACACGCCGACGTGCCTCCTATACCACGCTCACACGCTCCCCAGATTCGAAGACTCTCGTCGATGCACTAGTCAATGCACGCCTACTCACCGCTGACCAATCGACTTCCGGTGAACGCATTATCTCCGTTGCCCACGAAGCACTACTCCGCCACTGGCCTCGTCTCGTCTCATGGGTTGAGGAAAACCGCCTCTTCCTCAACACCCGTACACGAGTCGCCTCACGCCTCGCAGATTGGAAAGAGAACAACAAGTCCGACGACTACCTCATCCCCCGCGGCCCCAACCTTTCCGCAGCCGAATCTATCCTCGCAGGACACCTCTCCTCTCTAGATCCACTCGAGATCGAGTTCATCGGAAAATCTATCGACCGCGTCCGCCAGGCTGATCAGAAAAAACTCCGCACCGCGCGTATGATTACGGCAGGCGCAGTAGTTCTCTGTCTTATTGCTGTAGCAGGTGGCATCTTCGCACTCTCGGCGAAACGTACAGCACAAAAGGAACGCAACGCTGCCATCGAACAGGAAAGGCTCGCGAAAGCCGCCACTGCAAAAGCTATCGCAAGCGAAGCACGCTCGGCTTACATCAATGGTATCGAGCGCCTAGACTCGGGAAAAAATCGTCAAGGACTGGCCTCACTTGCCCAGACACTCGCTATTGAAAGCGGACACAAGGGAGCCCTATCCCGCATCTATTCCGAGCTACTGTATTCCCTCCCTCGCCCGGTGCCGATCCGCTCTGTCATGGCCTCCTCTCAGATGCGCCAGCGTATTTCTGGCAGCTACTCGCAGGGCAATCAATACATCACCTACATCGCTGCGGACAAATCGCCCGAAGTCTTCGACCTGAAGAAAAAGCAAGTAGTCGACGGCCCATGGAAGGAAGGAAAGAAAACCGTCGCACCGGCGCTGACTTACTATTCCGATTACCTATTGGACGCCCAAGAAGACGGTGAAAAATTCAGCTTTAAGTGCTGGAACATCCTTACCGGTAAGCCCAGCGCATCCGTCAGCTTCGGTGCGAGGGAGTTCCTCTCTATGCTGGTCACCACGGACGGGAAACATTTCGTCTTCGCCCTCTCCGAAGGCAAAGTAGAACTCATCAGCACTGAGACCGGCGAAACCACGCACAGCTGGAAGCAATCCGGTAACAGCGGATGGGTCAGCGAGATCCCTGAAAAATTTATCATCTCCACCTTCGCTGATGAAGTGGTCGTCTTCAATCTCGTCACGAAAGAGGAAAAACGAATCAAGGCGGAAGACGGTTTTGTCTTCCAAGACGGCAGAGTGGGCTTGGACTCAGAAATCTTCGTAGCTCAATCCTACAAGCAAAACGACGAAGGTATTGTGAACCGCTTCCGCTTCTATGACGCGAATACGGCTGAGCAAGTCCCCGACAGCCGTACCATCGAAATTCCTGAGTATATCCAAGATTTTAAACCCTCCAGAGACGGCGAAGCCGTTGCGGTCGCGATCACTCAGGAAGGTGCGCGGATTTTCGATGCCTTCGACGGGGCGTCAGACAGGAAATTCCCTGCGGGCTTCTCCGTCGCCAAGGTCGAATTCTCCCATGACGGACGTCACCTCATCACAGCCACGGAAGAGGGCACAGTTAACATTTTCGATATTAAAACCAGAGAACCCGCCTTCGCCCCCATCCCTCACGAGGGGAAACTGGAGGATCTCGTAATGACGTGGAACGGGCAATACATGCTCACTGCATCGGGTACCACCGCCACCATCTGGGATCTCGCCGTTGGCACCGGGGTCTCCATGCCTGTGGGTTTCCCAGAAAACCCCACGCAGTCGAAAATGACAGCAGGCACCCTGACCGTCCAGACGCCGAAACGCATCTACCGCGTCGATACCAGCGGGATGAAAAAGGACGAGACATCCGTCATGCTTTCCTACATCAGCCCGCTGGTCAGCCCCTCGCTGGACAGAACCGCAGCACTGATCGAAGACGGCCTCGTGAATATCCACGGTTCCTCTCTCGGCGATAAATCGGAAGTCGTCCTGTGTGAGTGGCAGTGCCCAGCCAAAAAGGTGGACATGTGGAGCTTTTCCGATGATGGGTCGCTCTTCATCGCCACTGCGGACAATCACTGCTGGGTAGTAAACTCAACGGACGGGACGATAAAAGCCGATTTCGAAATGCCGGGGCCGGCGGAATACTCAACCTTCATCACCCCGGACAGGAAGCTCGTTTTCAACCTCTATCCGAAAGATGATATCGGCTTCGAATACGGCCTCCACGGGCGGGATATCGAGAGCGGTAAGGACGTCGAACTGCTTTTCGAAGACGATGCCCGCAACCAACTTCGCAGCCCCTATTACTGCCTTTCGCCGGATTCACGGTGGCTTGCCATCGCATCAGTCAACACGGGTGGCAGCTCGGTAGGCATCACATTCCTCTGGGATCTCCACAATCTGTCCACCCCTGCACGGGAGTTGGTGAATCCCGGCTCCGTCAGTGAGTTAGAGTTCAGCCCAGACGGCGCCTTCATCGCAATCGCCTCTCACAATAACGGTATGCAGATCCGCTCGTTGGAAAGCACCGAGATTCTTGCACCTACTATCATTCCCGGTGGAACCACCCTCCACGCCATAGAAATCTCGCCAGACTCCTCCAGCATCGCCCTCGCTACTTCCGATGCCTCAGGCGCGGCAATGACCGGGACGATCGAAGCCGCCTCCAACGTTTCCGTGTGGGACTGGAGGGAAGCCGTCCGCATCACCCGAAACTTCCGGATACCCAATGCCGTTTCCCATCTGAACTTCACTCCGGAAGGACGGACACTATTTGCGATTTTCCCACGAAAAGGAAATACTGCGGAAAGCATTTTGCAGGCATGGGAAATCGCCCCGCCGTCCGAAATGACCGATGTCCTGCTGCCCCTGGCCGAGGCAGCGACTGCATACCACATCGAAAAGGGACAGCTCCCCGCCGCCATCGATCCGTTTCTCTCGTGGGAAATTTTCCGAGAAAGTCAGCCAGATTCCTGGTTCCTCGCCTCCCCGGAAGACCGCGGCATTTCCCCTTCATTCGATGTAGAAGCCATGCGTTGGATCAAGGACGACCTCGTGGAGATCGACGGACAGCTCTCGGCCATGCCTTGCGTCGCACTCTCCAATGCAGCCATCGCACACTGGCGTCAAACCAGTCTCAACAAACTATTGCTTGCCCTCAACAAGCTTCCGGAGGACTCCGAAGAGTATGAGAAAAAGTCACGGGAATACAAAGATCTCGCGGACACGATAGCTAAGCTGCAAATCATCCCGGAGCGGAATCCGGACGCGCATCCACTGATTACCTACTACCTCGCCCTGCAGGCACGCAGTGACCAAAACGATTTCCGTTTGAAGAAATACTCCCTCCTCGCCTACAAGAGAAACCCGGGAAATGCCGATTGTGCAGATCTCGCGGCTAAGACCTACGAGGATGCCGCCCGCTACAAGGAGGCGGAACCCATCCTCCGGAAAATCCGTGAACTCGTACCGGATGACATGAACTATCGCTTTCGCTTGGGCACCACCCTCTGGCAGCTAGACAAAAAATCCGAAGCCCAGTCGGAATTTGCTGCGGCCTTGGCTGATGACACCATCCCCGAAGCAGAACAAGCTATCATGCTAGTCTACATGGGACGCGGTGCTGACGCGCTGCCTTTGTTTCAGTCGCTCGCCGACTCTGAAAAGGAAGCCTCTGGCCAGGATACATATTCCTTGGATAGCCTCGTCTACCTCATCACCGGACACCTTCACAACGACGACAACGTCTCAGCCATCGAATACTATCGCCAACTTATCTTACAAGCCCCCGGCGCGGCTCAGTTATCCACCGTGGAGGCGGTAGGCCTACATCCCCTCCTAACTTCCTCACTCATCGAAACCCTGGCCCTCACCCTTGAGAAACACCCCGATCTAGCTCCCGCTGATTCCGAATAGCCCGCCTTGCCTTCCGGGCATTCCGCTGCAATCTTCCCCGCCACCACAAATCCTTTGTTTAGGGTTTAGAATTTAAGATTTAAAATTTTCTGCAAAATGCTTCTCCACTTCTACAAAATGAACGGCGCAGGTAATGACTTCATCGTCATTGATAACCGCGATCTCACAATCTCCCTCGACGAAGACACCATCGCCGCTCTCTGCGACCGCCATCGCGGTATCGGTGCCGACGGACTTCTCGCCGTCGAGCCAGCCGAAAAAGGTGCCGACTACAAGTTCCGCTACTACAATGCAGATGGCGGAGAGGCGGAAATGTGCGGCAATGGCGCTCGCTGCTTCGGCTTCTTTACCGCCCACCTTGGCGAGGCCGAGGAAGTCCCCTCCTCCGTTTCATTCGAAACCATCGCCGGAACTCTCACAGCTGAGCTTGTCGACGAAGATGTCCGCATCGCCATGTCCGAGCCGAAAGATCTCGAACTCAAAACCGGTGCGCGCATCGAAAATTTCCATGACGACATCCACTCACTCAACACCGGCGTCCCGCACACCGTTGCTTTCGTGAAACATCTGGAAAAGTGCGATATCATTGGCTTCGGCCGCGCCATCCGTCAGCACGACCACTTCGCCCCAAACGGAACCAACGCAAACTTCGCCACCGTCCTCGCACCCGATCACATCGCCATCCGCACCTACGAGCGTGGAGTCGAAGACGAAACACTCGCCTGCGGCACCGGTATGGTCGCATGCGCACTCGTCCACCATCTTCTCACCGGCGCAGAAAGCCCCATCAAGGTTGATGTCGAAGGTGGCGACACTCTCTCCATAGGTTTTGAAAAAACTGGAGAAACGTCTTTTGCAAACGTCACCCTCACCGGCCCAGCCGATTTCGTCTACGAAGGCGAAATTGAAATCTAAACGTAGCTGTGGCGTCTTGCCGCAGGCCGTGCAACCCCCATCTCGAGGTTTATGATTTCTTGCGTGATTATTTGCGCCGGAAGAAATTCGGATTAAAATGCGTAGTCATACATTACACCTCCGAACTTCCATCAATACCATGCAACCCATCACACTCCTCGGAAAAGTTTCTCTAGGCCTACTCGCTCTTACCCTCACGGCATGCAGCGAGCCCACTCCTGAACAAGCTGCACTCAAAGAAAAGCTCACCGAGATTCAATACAAAGTCACCATGGAGAATGGCACTGAGCCGTCTTTCAATAACGAATACTGGGACAACAAAGAACCCGGCATCTACGTCTCCATCGTCAGCGGTGAGCCCCTCTTCAGCTCCAAGGACAAATTCAAATCCGGCACTGGTTGGCCTTCCTTCACCAAACCTATTGAGGAAAAAGCAGTCAAGGACGTCGTCGATAATGCCCACGGTATGATACGCACCGAAGTCCGCTCCGTAAAAGCAGACACCCACCTTGGCCACGTCTTCGACGATGGCCCAGCGCCCACTGGCCTCCGCTATTGTATCAATTCAGCCTCTCTCAAGTTTATCCCTGTCGATAAGCTCAAGGAAAACGGCCTCGAAAAATTCCTCGCCGACTTCAAGAAGGAGTAAGAGCCTGTAACCTCTGTTACGGTATATTCAACTCTACGGAGTATAGCTCCAAGTCCTCTAACAAAAAACTCACCGCTGCACTGTCGTCACTCCAGCGAATGACGCCATTCTTCCCGAAGTCATATTCTTCGAGCTCCTTGACTGGCACACTCGTCGGAAGAATGCGGAACGTATGATTCTTATAAAGCCCACCCTCCTTTTGGCGCACCTGAAATTGGTAATGGGTCTTATCATCGGAAAACACTCGATATTGATGCCATGCTGATCCCGTGGCAATGAGTTCCCCATCAGGAGATCTCACCACTTTCTCTTCCCCGATCGCTTGTGGCCTTTGCACATAGATCAAGATCCCTGCTCCCCACCACAGAGCTGCTATTAATCCTATGGTGATGAGATTAAATCTTCCACGGCAATTTTTCCAGATCGGCTCACCCTTGGTCACTCTACAATACAAACTTTGTGACAGCTTGATTGTGAAAATCAGGCACGTCGCAAACAAAACAAATGCGACCAGCGTCGCAGTCAATCTGTCAGTCTCATAGGTAACGGCAGCAAGCCTAACTACGACCAAGGCAGGGATCGTTGAAATGACGACCAGCATCAATACGGGGACAAACAAAGCAGCGAAGGCCGCGAGAGGGAGACCATACAATCGCCCTTCAGAATTGCGGATTCTTCCAGCAGCTATCCATCCCATGATCGTGGCGGGTAGAATGAAAAATAGGAAAATAAACAATAACAGGACTAACGGCCCATTGATGGCCGTGTAGGTAAAAGTATCGTGCATAACGTAAGCGGTGGTTAGTGGGTTGCGCTAAATAACTAAGAGTTTATCTCCCAATACTTGCGAATATAACGGTCAGAATCACCAGAAGAACGATTGGAACTACAATCATCAAACTCGATATAATAGCCATCACTGAAAGCTTCGGTTTTCCTGTTTCTGTAGCTGAGACGGCGTCCGTTGAAGAGATCGAATCATGGTCCATCACCAGCAAGACGATGCCCCCGATACCAACCAACAAACCGAGTGGCCACCAGAGCGGCAGCAAGCAGCAAGCTATCGCGCCGGTAAATGCCCATTGCCGAGAGGTACCTGCATACATGTGACGCCCCCCTATAATACAAAGCGTTGAAACGACAAATGAGTAGAGAACTCCAAGCACGATCATCATCACTACCGAAGCACCTGTAGATTCAATGGGATTTCCAAGCATCGGGCCTTCGCTCAACATTCCGAAAGAAGGAACTGCTTGGAATTCAGAATGAGCTCTACTCCTGATAGTGAGAAACAGAGGAATGACTAGTAGTGAAAATACACTCATCAGAGCACTCAAGGAGCCGCCAATGATAATAAGAATCCCGAGAACCTGCGCGAACCGTGGATCAGGTGGCGAATTCACAGGAGCGGAAGGCAACGAAGGGGGCTGATCTCGGGAGGTAGAAGTAGTCGGCTGTTTTGGAGTCACCGTCTCCACCATCGTCTGAAAATCCTGAGCAGTCCGATACCTCCTCTCGGGCTCCTTGCTAAGGGCACGAAGAACAATGTCGTCGACGCGTATATCTAACTGAACCTTTTGCGAAGGCAGATTCAGTGGAGAAGAAGGCCGATCCCCGGTTAGCATTTCGTAGAGAACTACACCTAGTGCATAAATATCGGCACGATGGTCGACCTTACCAGTATTCGCCTGCTCCGGTGCCATGTAGGGTGGAGTGCCTGATTTTTCGCCAGTGGCACCCACCAGAGAAGCGATCCCGAAGTCCGCAATCTTAACACGACCGTCGCGATCAATAAGTAGATTCTCTGGCTTGATGTCACGGTGGACGATCCCTTTCTCATGAGCGTATTGCAGAGCCTCACAGATTGGCGGAACAATATTTAGTGCCTGAGCTGACTCCATTTTCCCATCGCGCAGGAGATCGCGGAGGTTGATGCCATCGACGTATTCCATGACAATGTAATACAGCCCTTCAGTTTCGCCATAATCATGGACAGTGACGATATTCGGGTGATTCAGAACTGCCAAAGTCTGGGCTTCGCGGGAAAATCGCTCAGCAAACTGAACATCATCCAGACGTTCCGGAGCCAGAATCTTGATAGCTACCCAGCGATTCAGCGACTTCTGGCGTGCCTTGTAAACCACTCCCATCCCACCGCGCCCGAGGCACTCGGTAATTTCAAACTGCGGGAACTTATCGGCGATTTCTTCCGGGCTCGGTGGCGGACTGGCATGCTTCGACCCCTCATCCTTCATTCGTGATGCAAATGCCTGTTTCATTAAGCATTTTGGACAAAGCTCCTTCGGAGAGTCCGCAGGCAAAGCCGCGCCACAATCTGGGCAGTTCGTGGTAGCATCGGAATGGGTCATAAATTCTTGGTATTCTCCCTCTTTAAAAACATGTGCTCGATTTTGTTACGCAAAAAATCTCACTCATTGACTAAGCGCTGTAAAAAGAGACCTCATTTCCTCTTCCACAGCCTCCGGTGATGAAAGCGTGCGAGAAATTTCCTGAGTGAGAAGTGCTCGGTAACGTTTACGTAGGCGATGAACAGCTACCCGCAATGCTCCTTCGGCAACGCCCAGTGATTCTGAGATCTCCCCATAACGTATCTTTCCCGAATCAGCAGTCAGACACGGTTTGAGATGCTTGAATTGATCTTCTGATCCTTCTGCACAGCAACTCGCCTCCAAGTCATCCAGCACCTTCGCCAGAAGAGCCAATGCCCAATCCCTGTCATATTGCAGATCTGGGCTTTGTTCATCAGCCGGATCAAAACTGATGCCGCTCTCTGCACTTTGCCAATCGAACGAAAAGTGAATTTCGCCTCCACCCCGTTTCAGCCGTGACGCACGGCGCCACTCGTTCGTCATCCAGTTATTGAAGCATGCTAGCAGAAAAGCACGAAAACGGCCTTTCCCCCGGTCAGCACTATTCAGAGAACTCGCTTTAGTTAGATGCAGCATAAATCCCTGCACTAAATCTTCCGCATCCTCTTTCGTCTTACCCTTCCGCCGCGCGTAACGGTATAGCGGCTGCCAATAAGTTTCCATAAGTGCCCCCAGCGCATCTACCGCAGAAGTATCGGCACCTTGGGCGGCATCCACTACACGAGTCCACTGAGTCGTAGCGAAAAATTGGTCTGAAGGCTCTGGCGGGGTCACAAGTTATTCATCTCTACCACAAAGCCATCATTTCGTTACTCAGAAAAATTCAAGCCTTCCTCTGCCCCCTAATCGCTGTTCACTTTAGAGCAGTTAGCCATGATTTACCGAAACGACGAACACGCCGATCTCGAAACCCCGCGTGGTGCCATGCGCACCCACATTTTCCGCCCCGTCGCAGAGGGAAAATACCCGGCCATCATCCTCTACTCAGAGATCTACCAAGTTACCGCCCCCATTCGTCGTGCCGCCGAATATCTCGCCGGACACGGGTTCATCGTCGTGGCTCCCGAGGTATACCATGAGTTTGAAGAACTCGGCGCCGTCTTCGAATACGACAAACCCGGTACCGACCGTGGAAATGAACTCAAGATCACCAAAGAAATCTCCTCCTTCGATGATGACGCCGCCGCTCTCGTAAAATTCCTCCAATCCCACGAAGCCTGTTCCGGCAAAATTGGTGCACTTGGCATCTGCCTCGGCGGACACCTCAGCTTCCGCGCCTGTGTCACCGAGCCCGCCATCACCGCCGGTGCCAGCTTCTACGGCACAGACCTCCACCAACGCTCCCTCGGAAAAGGTGGCAACGACGGCACCCTCGACCGCGCAGCCGAAATCAATGCCGAGATGCTTATGATCTGGGGCAGACAAGATCCACACATCTCACGCGAAGGCCGCCGCGAAATATACGACACTATGACCGATGCCGGCCTCACCCTCTCTTGGCACGAGTTCAACGGCCAACACGCCTTCATGCGCGACATCGGCCACCGCCACGACCCCGAGATCGCCACCCAAGTCTGGCAACTCACCCTCGCCCACTTCACCCGCATCCTGAAGTAACGAGGAGCGGCACCGTACCCGGTAGGGACGGCTCGCCGAGCCGTCTCGCCCCACAAACCCAAGCACTCAACCAGAGCCAAGGATCGGCTGTCTCCAGACTGCCAATCGTTGTGAAGCAAAGATGGAGGGACATGAAAGTCCAAAATTCATCCCTCAAATAAGCCCAAGTCTTCCCTTTAAACTGAACACTAGCAAACTAGCACCCTTCTAGCGCTACGCGCTAGACTTTAGGCGTCATCCACTCTTTCAGGAAAGCATTCACCTCATGCCACATCAGGTGATCCATGAGCACATCGATCGCAAGCAACTGGTAGAGGAAAACAATAGCCCAAAAGATCGCCTGATAACTCAGCTTCCGCGTCTTGTGGCGGAATTTCTGCTGCGCTAGGAACGCCCCCGGCCATCCGCCAAATAGCTCAAGCCCGTGCAGCTCCGTCTCGGAATTTCTCCACTTGCCAGCCACCGCCAGTTTCTTGTCATGGCGGAACAGCATCCACGCCGCCGCAGACACGGGCAGCACCGCCAGAGGAATCCACCACGGCGCAATCGGCAATTTGAAATTTGCCCACATCGGCAGCACCAGGAGCACCGAAAGCTTTGCCCACGTCTTCCCGCTCGGAAACGGGCTCACCCTCGGGCAAGTTACATGCTTCGCACATGGCCGCCCTTTGAAATCAGTCCCTAGGACAAAGGTCACATCGTCACCAGCCTTTGGCAGGAAACCCTTCTCAAACTCCCTGATGTGAACAAACAAACTCCCCTCCTCATGAGCCACCCAGCCGAAGCCACGTTCCGTCTCCCAACCCGTAATCTTCCCGACCACACGCCTCTCCTTCACAGCCTCAGCCACCCCTACACTCCCATGATCTTTTCGCGACACTCCTTAATCTGATAATAACTCCCAGAAAACCTCTCACACATCCCCCGCTATTCAATCCAATAGATCATTTTCCCAAGAGTATTACGGCAATGGAGCGGAGCAACATGGACACGAGCTATTCACGACGTGCCCGCAGGGGATCGCCGGAGGGCGAGATCAAACTAGCACCCTGAAAACTCAAATCGGCATATTATTCAGCATCTCCGTCGCCTCTTCGAACTGCTTCACGAATGAAACGAAAGTCAGGTACATCCCCCAGCAGATCAGCAGGATGATCACCGTGATCACGATCTTCCAGATCAAGTGCAGCTTCGGGTGAAGCCAAATCAGCGGGATCGCGAAGGGCGGCACCGTCAGCAGCGTCACAATGATCGTTGCCGGCTTGCAATACCAAGGCACCCCGTTCCCCGTAGGAGCAGAAGCCAGCGGCACAGGCCTCTTGGATTCATCCAAGAACTCCATGCAGTGCTTGCACTTCACCGCCTCTTCTTGGATCTCCTCCGCACAATAAGGACACTTCTTCATTTTTTTTCGTAAAATCCATTACTAAACCTTTCCGAAATAATGTCGACCCCCGATTAAGAAGAGAAATCAACCGCTAGGACGACAACCCAGAAATTGCAACTTCGCGGTTCAAACACTCACCCCATCCCCAGAACCTTCGCCACTCGCTTCTCCGAAACCTTGCCCCGCACTTCCACATCCGGTGCGAAGAGGCTGACGCGCCACTCCTCTAACAACCACCCAGCCTCCCAAGGCATGGCATTCTCGGGTGCCGATTGCCAACCGACATACCAGCCTTCCCAGTAACGTCGCACGGTATCCATTTTCTCAAGATCTTTGACCAAGGGCAAACTCTCGACTCTACCCAGACGCGACTTGATCGCGCGGAAATACCTGGGGAAATCGATCAAGCGCTCATAGCCAGCCCGCCAAGCGAAACGCCCCCTGAGCAACCAAGACAATTCTTCCTCCAAATCCGCCGCGATCTCGCCAAAATTCCGATCGCCTCGATTGGCTTCGACCCATGCGGAGATTTCCCGAGCATTCTCCACCACGTCATCAAGCGCCGCGCCAATCTTGGTCGCCGCCTCAAACCATTTGCCTTTGCTCTGTTCATTGAGCTTCGCAAAGCCCTCAGGGGATCTCGGGAAAACACCTCCCGCCGCGCCTTCTGCGGCGAGCAGAATCAGATCCTCTAGTTCCGTGCCACCGACACCCAGCCGCCCCATCTCCACCTTCGCCAGCATGCCGAGAGGAAAATTTTTCCTCAGGTAGCTCACTTCCCGCTCATTCCCTAACATCATCAACCGCGCACCTCCCTGCCGATGCGCCTCTGCCGCCTCATGGGAGTCTGCGAAAGCTCTTACACCCACCGTTCCGCCCTCATCGAGTAGCGCAGGAAAAACTGCACCGCCCGCCGTTAGCACCTCCTCAGGCAAGACCTCTCCATCCCACGCAGTCATTCCACGACGCTCGACATCCGCCGTGGCCACGGCCTCGAATCTTGCGCGCATTCTATCAGCAAGCTTCAGCTTCAGCTCGGCGACATCCGTTCCTAGAGCAAGCTCCTCGCCTTCGTCATCACACACCCAGATCTTCGTAACGAGCTCCTCCGGCAGACGCCCACTATCAAACTCACGAACCGGCACCATCGCGCCGGTATGCTCGCGAATATGCTCAGCAAGAGCCTCCAGAATCGGCCGATCTTTCGGAGCACCTTTCCACAACTCCGCAAAGCCATAGGCCACTTCACCAATCGGCTGACACGCTCTTCGGAAATCTTTCGGTAAACTTCTCATCAAAAGCTCGGCACGATCTTGCAGATTCCCATCGATCCCCCAGCTCGGCAACCACTCTGGCAATCCCGGCAGCTGATCTACGTGCACACCCAGCGTCACCCCATCGTCTCGCTCACCCGGCGCACAATGGTGATACACCGTATACTCATTCCCCGCGTGGTTCAGGCTATCGGGGAAAAACTCCAGCCCGTGAAGATCCTCCCACACGACATCCGCCATGCCCATCATCAGCACATCCTCATGCTCCTCCCGCCACTTATGGAATGCCGAAGCCGTGCTGATTTCCATCGGGATACGCTGTTGGAAAAACCTCACCACCGCATCCTCGCTCCATAGCACACCGGGTCGGCGTAGCTTGTCCTCGATCGCTTTGATTTCCTCACGCAGCTCTTCCATGCGCTCCATGAAAGGCGTTTTTCTCCGCAGCCCGCCGCCGAGGATTCCCTCGCGCAGGAACACCTCATTCGCCGCCTTCTTATCCACCCGCCCGTAGTGCACGCGCCTGCCCTCCACTACATGCAGCCCGCCACAGATCACCGTCTCCTTGCCATAAACCGCGCCCTGTTTCTCATCCCAATGCGCCTCACCATATCGGCTCCGGCACAGATGCGGAGCCACCACCTCCACCCACTCCGGCTCGATCACCGCCGTCTTCCTCGCCCACAGCCGCGTGGTCTCCACCAGCTCCAAGCCCATCACCCACTCCGCCCGTTTCTTCTGCCCGAATAGAAACGACCCCGGAAACACCGCAAAGAACCCACCCGCCGCACTCCGGTAAGCCTTATTCTCCTTATCCCACAGCCCGAACTGCCGTGGTGCCCCCGCCAGCAACGACCGATGCACCGCTCCAAAGTCCGCATTCCCCACCTCACTCTTGCTCTTCCTTGAAGTTTGAAGTTTGGAGTTTGAATTTTTGTCTTTGAGGAGTTGGGACAACTCTTCAACGACATTCCCCCATTCCGTCACCCGCTTCGCATTCAGGAAATGCTTGCCGCAGAATTTCCGCAACTGGTTCCACCGCCACCTACGGCCATCGTAAAACTCGGAAAGCTCAGCCCACATATTCAGCATCGCCATGAAATCACTATCGCCATCCTTCCAGCGATAGTGCGCCGCATCCGCCTCGCGCTTTTTCTCCGCAGGACGCTCCTTTGGATCGCTCGTTTCAAGCCCAGCCACGATCACCGTCACCGCATCCTCGCATTTCTCATAACGCGCCTCGATCAACATCCGACCCATGCGCGGCTCCACCGGCAGTCTGCCCAGCTCGCGACCTATCTCCGTCAGCTCTCGATCCTTGTCAAGCGCCCCGACTTCGCGCAGCGTCCTGTAACCCTCCGCCACCGCCTTCGCATTCGGCGGATCGAGAAACGGGAACTCGGAAATCTCCGGAAGCCCGAGTGCTTTCATCCGCAGAATCACCCCCGCCAGCGAACTCCGACGTATCTCCGGCTCCGTAAACTCCGGCCTATCGATTAAATCTTCCTCTTCATACAGTCGTATACAAATACCGTCTTGAACACGTCCACAACGTCCCTTTCTCTGGCGTGCGCTCGCTTGGCTTATATCCTCTACCTGAAGTCTTTGTACACCTTTTCCCGGATTCCATCGACTCATACGAGCCAGCCCGCTGTCGATCACACAAGCGATTCTCGGAATGGTCAGCGACGTCTCTGCAACGTTCGTTGCAAGCACAATGCGGCGCTTAGCACCCGGTTTAAACACTCGTTGCTGATCGCCCATTCCAAGCCGCGCGAAAAGCGGCAAAACCTCCGTATTTCGGAAATGCCTGCCCTCCAGCAAATCCGCCGCATCACGAATTTCTCGCTCCCCAGGCAGGAAAACCAGCACATCTCCCATCGGATCGATCTGATTCAAATAGTCCATTCCCCGACCCACATGCACCGCCAAATCCTCATCATCTTTCCCCGGTAAGAAGAACTCAGCCACAGGATACATCCGCCCCTCTGCCTCAATCACCGGCACCTGTAGCTGCCGCGTCTCGCGGCAGGCCGTGCCATCGGCGTCCCGCCGATCCTCGCCCGCAAAAAACTCCGCAAAAGCTCCCGCATCCAGCGTCGCCGAAGAGATCACCAATTTAAAGCCCGGTCGCCTCTCAAGCAATCGTTTCAAATAACCCAATAAGAAATCAATATTGAGCGACCTCTCATGTGCCTCATCCAGAATCAGCGCATCGTATTTTCCGAGATCTCTATCCCCCTGTGTCTCCGCCAGCAGGATCCCGTCGGTCATAAACTTCACCCGCGTGTCCCGCGACGTCATGTCATCAAACCTCACTTGATACCCCACATAATCCCCCAGCTCGACTTTCAGCTCCTCCGCCACCCGCTTCGCCACACTCACCGCCGCAATCCGTCGCGGCTGCGTACACCCAATCAACCTAGGTCTTCCTTTTAGAATTTCGTGCTTAGCGCTTAGTGCTTCACAAACCATCTTCGGCAACTGCGTCGTCTTGCCCGATCCCGTATCGGAAACCACCACCACCACTTGATTGGAGCGTATCGCCTCCACGATCTCCCCACGCATCCCCACCACCGGCAATTCCGCCGGATAGTTCCATTCCCCAGAAAAACTCATCCGCGCGATCTTCCCCACCCCACTCTATCAATCAAGCACAAGCCAATATGGAGCGCGGCTTTTCAAGCCGCTGTCTCGCGCCCCGCATCATCTACCAACTCGGCATCACCCACCCCAGCGGGCTGCAATACCCAAGGAGCACACCGAGCCGCGCTCCCCACACCCCTGCCAAAGCTACCCATTCGGATCAGGGTCGTGCCCCTTCTCCGTGTTGAAATAAATCACATTCCCATCCGGATCGGTCATCTGAAACCCTGTCGAACCATCAGTCTCCACCTCCACATCCGGGACATCCTTCATTCCATTGGAACGAAGGTGATCCACCACATCGTATAAATTCGATCCCCTGAAATTGAGCATTAGCGGCTCGTCATGCGTATAGAGCCCAATCCGCGTCTCATCCTTTCCAAGAATCGCATATCCTTTATCAGGGCTACCGTCTTTAAGCTCAAAGCCAAGCCCTTGGTAAAACTCAAATGATGCCTTCATGTCTTTTACCGATAGGCAGATGTCGAGATGTCCTAGATGCATGAATAAATGGATCGTTTTAAATAAGTGAAAGCAATGTAAACCGCCTCATTGCAAAGCGTAACGAGCCTTCCAGCTATCAGGAATGGAAAGCTTCAGCCCATAGAGATACCTGATCAACTGCCCTTGGTGAGCCGCCTCATGCTCCAATAGATCAACGATCAAACGGTTCTGAACATCCGAATAGGAATCCATGGAACTCAATACCTTTGAAACACTCTCCGCTGAACGACTAAGCGCTTCGGCCACTGGTTCTTTTTGCTCAGTGGTATCCAACGAGCATGAAAAACCAGACCACTCATTTGCTTCAATCGCCTTCGAGAAACTTTCTCGCGCACCTACCACACACCACAACTGCAAACCCATCGTATTAGAATGAAGCCCTGGAAGCTTCGAAGCCAGTGCGCCTTCCCCTATCGATTCGATCAAATCTCCGTAGAGTTCGAATGATCGATTATAGCTAGCTTCAATTGTCGCGGTAATTGGCATCGTTTCACCAAACAATATGGAGCGCGGCTTTTCAAGCCGCTGTCTCGCGCCCCGCATCATTCACCACTCTGCATCATCCACCCCAGCGGCTTACAATACCCGCGGGGCACACCGAGCCGCGCTCCCCACCACCCCAAAGCTACCCTTGTAAATCCCCGATCCGCACCTAGTCTATGCGCCAAGGAGACATGCATGCACCCTCGCAATATGGCGAGCAGACGCGGTCTCCAACCTTTTTCAAAATTCCCCACATGCGCGAATCTATACTCGAACTCCTCCGCGAAAACCCGGAGCAAACCTTTTCAAAAACTCAAATAGCCAAGCGGCTCGACATCCCCGGCGATCGCAAGGGTGAACTCGGTGGCGTCCTCAGTGACTTAGCCGAAGGCAAACTCATCCAGATCGGTGCAAAGCGGCTCTATTCCTTCCCGAAACCACCTGAAGAGAAAAAGCCTGCGGCTAAGAAAGATGCAAAAGCCACATCCGGCTCCGCACCAAAAGGCTCCCTCACAGGTTCAATCAAGTTCCTCCCGAACGGCCACGCCTTCTTCTACCCGATCATCGGCGATCCCGAAAACGAAGCCACCGGCATCGATTTTACCGTGCACTCCCGCATCTTCATCCCACGTGATAAGACGGAAACCGCACTCGATGGAGATAGCGTGCGTATGCTCCCATCCGCACCTAGTTCAAAACCTCGTCAGCGTGGCTCCATTCCCGACGATCAGGAAATGCGTGGCAAAGTCCTCGAAGTCCTCTCTCGCCGCTCCGGGCGCATCGTCGGCATTTTCCGCAGGAAGAACAAATTTGCCTGGGTGGAAACGGATGACAAAGCGCTCGAAGGCGGACGCATCAACATCAAGGGCGACACCACTGCCGAGCCTGGCCAAACGGTCGTTGCAGACCTCGATAGCTGGGACAACCCTAAGACCGATCCCATCGGACACGTCATCGAAGTCCTCGGCTGGCCGGGTGATGCAGGAGTGGATATCCTCTCCACCATCGCACGATATGGCCTGCGCACCTCTTTCCCAGAAGACGTCCTCCGCGAAGCTCGCGCCGTCCCCGAGCTTCCTGATGAAACAGAAATTGCTCGCCGCAAGGATCATCGGAAGAAGCTCGTCATCACCATCGACCCAGCCGATGCGAAAGATCACGACGACGCTATCTACATCGCCAAGACCAAGTCCGGCGGCTGGCTTCTCGAAGTCCACATCGCGGATGTGTCCCATTACATCAAGCCCGGCTCTCCTATGGATAAGGAAGCCATCGAACGCGGTAACTCCACCTACCTCGTCGACCGCGTGCTTCCCATGCTCCCGGTCGAGCTTTCCAATGGCATTTGCTCACTGAAGCCCGATGTCGATCGCCTTACGAAGTGTGCGGTCATTGAAATTTCCAAAGACGGCCATGTCGTGAATACGAAGTTCATCGATGCAGTCATCCACTCACGTGCCAAGCTCTCCTACGAGCAAGCTCAAGCCATCCTCGATGGAAAAGGCGCCCCAGAAGGTTCGGATCCCACGCTCGTCGGATCGGTCAAGGAAGCATGGAAAATGGCATCCCTCCTCCGTAAAAATCGTTTCGCCAATGGCGCACTCGATCTCGAAATGAACGAGATCAAAATCAAGCTCGATGAAAATGGTCGCGCTTGTGAAGCAATCAAAGTCGAACACACCGAGTCCCATCAGCTCGTTGAGGAATGCATGCTCATTGCAAACCAATCCGTTGCCAAGATACTGCGCGAGCGCTCCAAGCCCTCGATCTACCGCATCCACGAAGATCCCGATCCATCACGCCTCGAAGATTACGCGGAAACCGCGAAGCAACACGGCTACGCACCCGGAGACCTCACGAACCGCTCCCACATTCAGGCACTGCTAGATTCCTCCAAAGGCACCCCAGAGGAACACACGATCAAACTAGGCCTCCTAAAATCCCTCAAGCGCGCCGCCTACGCCTCAGATCCAGTTGGCCACTATGGACTTGCGAAAACTGACTACACACACTTCACCTCACCCATCCGTAGATACGCGGATCTCATCGTCCACCGCTCGCTCCAGCCGTTTCTCGAAAACAAACCAAAGAGCCCAGATCGCACACCTTCACAGGCAGATCTACGTGACATCGCCCGCCATATTTCCGATACTGAACGCACCTCTTCCGAGGCAGAGTCCGAGACGAAACAGATCAAACTCCTCGAGTTCCTTGAGCTCATCGCCTCCACCGACCAATCCAAGGATCATGGTGATGAAACTACCTTCGACGGCGTCATCACCGATGTGCGAAACATGGGACTCATGGTCGAAATCCCAGACATGAACGTGCGCGGAGTCGTAAAACGTGAAGACCTCCCCGGCGACAGCAGATGGCGTTTCGAGGAACACAACAAGGCGTGGACTTCCTTCGATGGGAAACGCCTCGCTCTCGGCATGAAGCTTCCGCTCAGCATCGTCGCCATCGACAAGGTCAAACGCTTCGTCGATTTCGCTGTTGCGGGTCCGCCGACCACTGAAGGTGTCAAAATTTCTGGAAAATCACCCGCTCGAAAGGGAGGCCGTCCACCTGCAAAATCGAACACACGCGGCTCCAAAAAGCCAACCCCCAAGGCAGCCGCTAAGTCAGGCCCACAAAAACGACGAAGTGGAGGCACCCGGAAACGCAGGTAGCAGAATATGCAGCACGGGGCGTGTTCCCCCGTGGCTATTGCAACACGCTTTCTGATTCCTCACTCCATACTGAGCTCAGCAGTTCCGGCTTTAATTCATCGTCCTTGAATTCACCACAACCCGGCACCATGTTCCTCACGTGACCGGCCAATCCTCAGCCTCTGAACTCCCCTTCTCCCTGAGCGGCCAGCTCTTGCTCGCCTCACCGGCACTCGCGGACGGCACTTTCGACCGTGCAGTAATCCTCATCGCCGAGCATTCCGCGACCGAGGGTGCCATTGGCACGATCATCAACCATCGCACCGACACAACTGTCGGCGATATTCTCCCAGATCCGGCATTTTTCGCACTACATCACCTACCCATTCACCATGGCGGCCCAGTCTCCCCCAGCGAGCTAAGTTTCTCATCCTTCACTTGGAGTGACTCGAAATCACTCGAATACGCACCACGAATTTCCGCAAAACACGCCTCAGAACTCGTCTCTAGTGGTTCCCATATCGTCCGCGCCACCGTTGGACACTCCGGTTGGTCTCCAGGCCAGCTCGAAGATGAACTCAAACGCAACACATGGATCACACTCCGGCCTTCCGGAACCGTAGTTCAGCACCCACACGACCTTTCTCTTTGGACGGATCTGCTAAAAGGCATTTCCCCATACCATCACCTCCTCGCAGAGGCTCCAAAAAATCCCTTTCTCAACTGATCCATATATCCCATTGAATGTTCGACGTCGGACGTTCCATAGTCGATATTCCACCCCCTTTCAGAAATGCCAGCACTCACCTTCCATCCCATCGACGAAATCATCGCCGACATCGCCGCAGGTAAAATCGTCATCGTCGCCGACGATCCAGACCGCGAAAACGAAGCCGATCTCGTCTGCGCAGCCTCACTCTGTACTAGGGAAATGGTTAACTTCATGGCCGTGCACGCACGTGGTCTAATTTGTGCACCCATTTCTGCTGATCGCGCTGAGGAGCTAGACCTGCCTCAGATGACACGCCGCAACCTCGAAGGCATGAAAACTGCATTCACTATTTCCGTGGATGCAGCCAAGGGCATCACCACTGGGATTTCCGCAGCAGACCGTGCCCACACCATTCGCCTACTCGCCGAGCCAAAATCACAAGCTGAAGATTTCGTAAAACCCGGCCACATTTTTCCCCTCCAAGCCATGTCCGGTGGTGTCCTCCGCCGCGCAGGACACACCGAGGCAGCCATCGACCTAATAAACCTAGCAGGTCTCCCCGAAGCCGGTGTCATCTGTGAAATCATGGATGACGAAGGCTCAATGGCACGCGTCGGAGATCTCGGCCCATATCAAGAAAAACACGGACTCAAGGCCTGCACCATTGCCCAACTCATCGAGTATCGCCGTCGTTCTGAGAAATTCGTTAAACGCGACCAAACCGTCGTCATGCCTACGGATTTCGGCGATTTCGATTGCCACCTCTTCACCGTTTCCCTCGATGACTCACACCACATCGCCATGACACGCGGTGAGATCAATCCAGAGAATCCAACACTCGTTCGAGTCCACTCCGAGTGCCTCACTGGAGATGTCTTTCATTCCCAGCGTTGCGATTGCGGGCCGCAACTCGATGCCGCCATGAAACGCATTTCTGAAGAGGGCGGAGTCCTCCTCTACCTCCGCCAAGAAGGCCGTGGTATCGGCCTCCCCGCAAAACTCCACGCCTACAAGCTCCAAGAGCAGGGTCTCGACACCATTGAAGCCAACGAAAAACTCGGCTTCGCCTCTGACCTCCGCGACTACGGCATGGGAGCCCAGATTCTCTACGATCTCGGCGTCCGCCGCATCAAGCTCCTGACCAACAACCCCAAGAAAGTTGTTGGGCTCGAAGGCTACGGCCTAGAAATCACAGAACAAATCCCCCTTTCACTCCCAGCAAACGAACACAACCAGAAGTATCTGGATACCAAGCGCCTACGCATGGGACACACGCTTTGAGGCCGTTGACTCATGGTGTTGCTACAACTCATTGGAGTTCTCGTCATTTACACTGGGATCTTTGCCTTACTGGCAATCGTCCTAAGGGTCTTCTCAAAGTGGAAAACCACTTCGGTAATTGGAACAGCGCTGGTTGGGTCGGCAGCCATCATGCTGCTGATTTTTATCTTTGGCTGTATATTTGCTTTCATTTTCAATCCAGTTAAACCAGACCGCTCCGAGATCATCGGCCATTACGAAATCGACCGTTCGAGGTATCCGGGTAAACAGGCGAATTGGCAGCACGCAACTTACTCGCTGGAAATCACCTCCACCCAAGTCATCGTCCGCGACACTAGGACAAAAACGACATGGAAGAGTGCGATCGAATGGTATTACCAGCCGGAATACCGCTGGAAATTCGCTGATTCGACAAACAGGCACCATATCATCTCGGAAGGGCCAGCTATTTACCGAGAATCCTTTGGATATTACTACGTCTTCAGAAGCCCTCTCTACGGAGACATGTTCTTCCTGAAGAAATAATCAAAAAATCGCCCACACGATTTAGTACAGATTCATGGTTAGTCTTCTCCTATTGGATACTACCAAATCGTCACTTCTCACCTCCCGAAATCCCTTGCCATCGTAAGTCACACAGCTTACCCAATCGGAACACAATTATGGCCAGCGTCAACGTAATCAACCTCCGCAAGGGACATGCAGTCCGTCACAACAACGAGGTATGCCTCGTCATCGAGCACGAACTTAAAACACCTCCTCGTATGGCCTCATACGTGCAGATGTCCATCCGCAGCGTCGCGTCCAAGAAGGTTTCCAATTTGCGCATGACCTCGAACGACTCCATGGAAGGAGTTCACCTCGAAAAAGTTGGCCACGAATTTTCCTACAAGGATACAGAGGGTTACCATTTCCTCCATCCGGAAACCTATGAAGACATGGTAGTTTACGAAGATCTCATCGAACCCTTCAAAGACTACCTCATCGACGGCCAACTCTACACTCTTCTCATTGCCGACGGGATTGTAGTAAGTATCGAACTCCCACTCACCATGGTCATGACCGTTGCTGAATCCTCTGAAGGCGTCAAAGGCGACTCCGCCAATAATGTCTACAAGCCAGCCACTATGGAAACCGGCCTCAACGTCAGCGTCCCGCTCTTCATCAACCAAGGTGAGCGCATTATTGTGAAAACCGATGACGCCTCATATCAGGGTCGCTCGAACGATTAATCGTTGAAAAAGAAAAGGTGTGCATGTCACTGACATCCACACCGCTTCTCTAAAGTTAAGGACGACTCATCGAGTCGTCCTTTTTCTATAATACTTAACGCGTTACCGCAGCAGTCTCTTCCGTAGGGGTTTCAGGAGAATTCGCTTTGAGTGCAGCCTCCGATTTCGAAGTTGCCTGTTCGTCGTAGTCTTTCTGTTCGATAACCTCCATGTTACCGATCATATTCGCGTGCTGTTCGCCGCAGAGCTGAGCGCAAACTACGGTCGTTTCAATCTTATCGACAGGAGTGAACCACATGGCGATCTCTTTGCCCGGAATAGCATCTTGCTGTGCACGCATCGGAACGATCGCGTAGTTATGAATCACATCCTTAGTGCCGATGTTCAATACCGCAGGACGGTTAACTGGAAGTCTAAGAGTCGAATCGACATAGTCGTCGAGAGCATTCGGATCGGTGTAGTCGATGCCTAGATCGTTGGTTCCGGAAATGAGCGCCGCATCGGTGCGACCAAATTTTCCGTCGAGTCCTGGGTAATGATAAGTCCAACCAAATTGCCAACCCACCACACGGACTCGGACGGGATCCATTTCCTGAATCCTCTCCCAGCTATCCACGCGATCCTGCCAGAGCGGGAAGGCGAAACCAAGGAGAAGCACAGCCTCGATAAGGATCACACCAACTTCAAGGTGACTGGAAAGATGGCTACGAACCCCCGTGTAGGAGGCTTTCGGATTACGTTTGTGCCAGAATTTAAAAAGGCAGACAAAGAAGAAAACTGTCCAACCAATAAATAGCGCGAGCATGAACCAATGAACCACCATGATCAGGTGATCGACGTGGCCGCCGTGTGCGGAGTGGTTACTGGGAAGTCCGAGGAGTTCTGAGAAGGTCATTTTGGTAAAAGATGAAACTAAAAGGCTGAAATTTGACTAATGGCTCACGTAATCGTCACGGAGTTCTGGATCGAGGGTATTTTCCTCACGTCGGATGATGCGCACCATGCAGAAAGCAACTCCACCGAGGACGGCTAGGATGACTATTAGCAGGAAGAAAATTGAATAGCCGATAGAATCTCCAGATGCCTCGAAAGAAGAAGCACATGTTGGGCAGGCCAATATATTGAAGAGATTCATGCGGGGTTAGAGGTGAAGTTTAGAAGCTTTCTTAAGGAAGGCGAAGCCGTATACCGGCATCAGAATAATTCCGATAATACCTACTACACCAAAGCCCGTGGCCATCGCGGAAGGCTCTGGTGCAAGCACGAACGACCATAGCACCAAGAAGGCACAAAGGAGCGTGCAGACAGTGACAAAGACGAGGTGAAAGCTACGGAGTGACATGATGGTTTACTTGTAGAAAAGATAATCGTGAATCGGGCTCCTGTAGGCAAGAGCTAGCAGGAAGGCCATCCAGAGAACAAATACAATACCTGACCCGAAGATCCAATAGATTGCCTTTTTCTCATGATTTAAGTGCATGAAGAAATACGCGACAAGAGTCGCCTTTGTGGAGGCAATCAGGAGTCCCAAGATCGCATCCCATTTATCAAATCCATGTTCGCCTACATCCATCCATGCGAGCCATGAAGCCCAGGTTGGAGCCTCGGCAACGAGAACAGTGAGCACAGTGCCTACAAGGAGTGCCAAGAAGACCAGAATGTAGGTCTTTTTGGATTTTTGAATCGCTTCAATCGAATCAGCCATTTTTTACAGAAGGTTGGAAATAGGTTAAAGGGGTTACATCAAATACAGGATTGGGAACGCGAAGATCCAAATCAGGTCGACAAAGTGCCAGAAGAGGCCGCCGACTTCGACACGGTTGGCGAGCCATTCCGGATTCTCTAGATACATCT
Organism: Luteolibacter sp.; assembly: GCA_051252155.1. Lineage (GTDB taxonomy): Bacteria > Verrucomicrobiota > Verrucomicrobiia > Verrucomicrobiales > Akkermansiaceae > Luteolibacter. The sequence goes on from JBPOGB010000001.1 coordinate 708,485, forward strand.
TACGTCCGAAGAAGAGGTAGTATGCGAGAACGATCGCACCACCAATGACGTGAAGGCCGTGTAGGCCGGTGATGGTGAAGTAGATTGCGTAGTAAGTGTTCCATGCCGGGGTGAATTTTGCAGCATGACGTATCTCTTCGCGAGGAATGGAAAGGTGAGGAAAGGTCTTTTCGGTACGAGCTACGTAGTTCGGCCCCATGAATTCTTCTTTGAGTGAATCAACACCGGAAACCTCAATCCCCTTCGTTTCTTCGCCGTATTTCGCAAAATCCTTCCAGCCTATGCGGTAAAGTTCTTTGTGAGTCAGAACACGGTCAGGTGTTTCTGTTGGCTTCCCATTTTCGTCTTCCTCGAAGCCATATCGGTCATTGAGATCCTTCTGCCTTTCTTCGTTACGCTTCAGGTGCCATGCCCATGCTTCACGCACAAACTTGTGGTTCTGCATGAGCCATGAATTCTCGATGGCGACTTCTGGGGAAATCCCCTTCTCTTCCGCTTTCATGACGAGCCATTGGAAATCAATCGCATCGACGTTGTGGAAAATCATCGGACTTTCTTCAAGCGCGCCTTCAACGACGGTATTATCACGGAGTGTGGAGCTACCATCCGCTTCCTTAATATCACGAGGCTTGAAAAGGAACTCGGTAGGAGGATTAACGACGAATGAGGCACTGGAAACTTCCGATAACATTTTCGGAGTGATCTTCTCCACATCGACGTTTACCTTCGGTGCCAATTCCCAACCACGCTTACCTGGGTTCTCATCCTTGGCGATGACCCATTGGGCGCGAAGGTCTTCAGTGCGAAGAGCCGCGTTGTGCTTGAGAGCAGCTAACTGAACTTTCTGGAGTTTCTTCAGGAGATCGAGGCTGAGTAACTCGCCTTTCTTGGCAATAACTTCTTCTTTACCACCTTCAGTAGTGATTGCCTTAATATCATCTGCTAGGGTGATTTCCGACTCAGCGTGTTCAGCTTCGGAAAGCATTTTATCTACCCATGCTGCGTGATAACGCTTGGTGTTGAAGGTAACTTTCTCCGCTTTCACACGAATCATGTTTTCCTCAATTTTGTCGCCGTTGTGGTCTTTGACGTAATCATCCGTCTCTGGATGATGCGAATCAGCACCCTCTTTAAGCTCGTAGCCGAGGTGCCCTTCGATCACTGAGTAGTCATCCAAGCGGACAGCTTGGTGATGAAACTTCACGTTATACTCCACGCCTTTGAGCACCATGAAGAGTGCTGCGCATGCGACGGTGATTCCCATGTAGATCTGAAATTTTCTCCACTGACGCATCTTGAGCGCTGCCCATGCGAAGACGACCGTCACGGATGAGGCAATCAGCACGAAGGTGTTGATGAGACCTGGGAGGACGGGAAGAGTACGCTCCGGCCATGGGTAATCCGCGCCCATGCGCAGGTAAACGTAGGCCGAGAAGAACCCGCCGAAGAGCATAACCTCGGAAGCGAGGAAGAGCCAGATAGCGATCTTGGAGTTGATCAGACCCGTATCTTTACGGGGAGTGACGATGTATGGGATTTCCATGTGTAAAAGTTTGCTAGTGTTCAGTTTTCAGTTTCTAGGAAACCGAACTCAATGTTGATCCTTAGGGGTTGCAACTGCGGGTTCTTCCGCAGGTTTTTCAACGGGCGTTTTGGGTGCCTCCCATTGCGGGAAGTAGTCCTTATCGCAATCGGGGCGGGAATATTCGTATGGGCCGCGATAGACGGCTACATCGTAGGTAAAGTTGCCATGTCCCGGAGGTGTCGGAGTAGACCACTCAAGAGTCGTGCCGTCCCATGGGTTATCGCTTTCTACTTTCTTACCTGCTTTCCATGCGAGGAAGAGGTTGATAACAAAAGGAACCTGAGCGAGAGCCAGAGTCCATGCACCCATTGACATGACGATGTTCAGGTCGATGTGCTTGGCAACCACGTTACCAAAGATATCTGCGCTGTCAGCAGCCTTAGCGAGGTAAGCATCGCCACCGTTATACCAACGGCGATGGAAACCAGCCATACCCTGGATGAGCATCGGGAAGAAAATGATATTCATGCAGACAAGGCTCGGCCAGAAGTGCAAGTGTCCGAGTGTATTGCTCATGTAGCGACCGGTAATCTTCGGATACCAGTGATAAACACCAGCGAAGAGGCCGAAGAGGATACCTGGAGCCACCACGTAGTGGAAGTGACCAATGACGTAGTAGGTGTCATGCAAGTGAAGTCCCACGAGGTTGAAGGCGAGTGGAAGACCGGTGAGTCCGCCGATACCGAACATTGGAATAAACGCACATGCCCAGAGCATCGGCATGGTGAATCGGATGGAACCACCCCAGAGTGAGATCAGCATCGCGGTGATGATGATCACCGAAGGGATGGAGATCAGCACCGTCGTAGTCTGGAAGAAGGTGGAGACTGCCGATCCCATGCCGGTCATATACATGTGGTGAGCCCACACGATGAAGGAGAGGAAACCGAGGATGAGGACAGAATAGACCATCGACTTATATCCCCAGAGCGGCTTGCGAGTATTGACGGGAATAATTTCCGCAACGCAGGCGACTGCAGGAAGAAGAAGAACGTAAACCTCTGGATGACCGAGGAACCAAAAAAGGTGTTGGAAGAGCAGAGGAGAACCACCACCGGAGAGATCCGCGAGGCCTTCTGCCTTCGTAAACAAGCCGGATGGCATGAAGAACGAGGAGTGCCCGACCCGATCCATTAGCTGCATGATACCAGCGGCTTCAAGCGGCGGGAATGCGAGCAGAAGGAGGAAACCAGTGACAAGCATGGCCCATACGAAGAACGGCAAGCGCATCCATGTCATTCCCCTCGCTCGAAGGTTGATGATCGTGGTGACGAAGTTCACGGAACCTAGCAGCGAGGAGGTGATAAGGCAGACTAGTCCTATCAACCACTGCGTTTGGCCAGCTAGCCATTGATTAACGATCTGCCCGTCGGCAAAGCCAGCTAGCGGCGAGTAGTTCGTCCAACCGGATTTCGCAGCACCGGACTCCATGAAGAATGAAGCACACATGATGATGCCGCCGATGAAGTAGATCCAGTAACTGAGCATGTTCAGCTTCGGAAAAGCCATGTCCACCGCGCCGATTTGGAGAGGCGTGACATAGTTACCAAAAGCGCCAAAGCCGAGCGGCACGATACCAAGGAAAACCATGATAGTTCCGTGCATGGCACCGAACATATTGTAGGTCTCACCCGTAACTTTTCCATCTTGGAGCCAACGAGCTTTCCAAGTATCCGTGAAAATGAAGCTCATCCACTCTGGAAGCGGTTGGTGCGGGTAAGCGATGCTCCAGCGCATGACCATCATCAGGTAAAAGCCGAACGCGAGGAACAACATCGCGGTAATGCCATACTGAATGCCGATGGTCTTGTGATCGGTCGAGAAAATGTATTTCTGGATAAATCCAGGATTGTGGTGGTGATCCCCATGATCGTCGTGATGATCATTCGAGGAGTCGTGAGATGCTGCGTGGGCGCTCATAGGTGGAAACTTTAAATACTAAACTTTAAACTCTTAAGAAAACTTACTCGACCGGTGTCAGCTTTGCTGGATCGACGAGGGTTGTAGGGTCGAGAGGCTCGCCCTCAAGCATGACCATGTGCTTGGCCTTGATCTCTTCTGCGGTGATCGGCGATCCGGGCACTTCGCGGCTGGCGGAAATCTCGAGAGCTTTTTCAGCCATCTCGACAGTGACTACATCACCGGTAGAGTTGCCAAAGCCGTTCCTGACGAAGGTCATCAATGCAGCAAGATCCTGCGCGGTCATTCCGGATCCCTGTGCAGGCATAATGCCAGCTCCGTAGACTTTACCTGTGCTGGTAGGGCCTTGGAGACCATTGAGCACAATCATTGCAAACTTCTGCGTGTCGCCGAGAACCCATTCAGATCCGGCGAGCGAAGGATAGTTTGCACCGTCGCCCTTTCCATCGGCACCGTGGCAACCGTTGCACTTGGAATACACCTTCTGTCCTTTGGAGCTGAAAGCTGCGAGAGCTGCTTTGGGAGCAGGGCCTTCATCACCAGCACCGGGCGCCTTGTCGCGCACGTAGCCTTCTTTGAAAGTGTTATCGTAGGAAAAGAGAGTTCCAGCATCACCGAGGACTCCTCCGGCAATGAGTAGAACGATGCCACATGACACGATAACCCACATCGCAACACGTTCATGGCCATTGTCGGCAATGCGTTGCTCGCGTGCTGTGGCTGCGCTCTCGCTTTCGACGCGTCCATGCGCCTGGGTGACGTTGATCGACTCGTCGAGGTCGGGCTTATTGCTATGCTGCGGATCGGGCGATGACATGATGGAAAATTTCTGGGAAAATGGAGGATAAATCAGGCACCTGCAGGGGCTTCAGCCGGAGGTGCAGGCGGAGCAGCCTCTTCCTCTGGCTCAGCCGGAGCAAAATCGAGAGAAGGTGGCACGGCTTGGTCTTTCTTCAACGAAAGTAGGTAGGAAACTAATGCTTTTGCTGAAGGTTTTGGGGAGAGTTCTCCTCCGTTAACACCGGCGAATTCCAGGCCTTCATCTGATGGGTTACCTTTGACCTCGGATTCACTGAACATGAAGCGGAATGAAGGGCACTTAGAATCGCGCTTTTCAGGCTCGAAACGAGGATTGTAGAGGTGGCGGTAGACCCAATTTTCAGCAGAGATATCCTCACTTGCATAGAGTTCTTCTGCTCTCACACCGAAGTTGGAAAGGTCAGGACCCGTACGAGTAACTCCGATCTGTGCGAAGTCTTCGCCAGCAAAATCGAATGCATTGGTTTCACGACGTGTGTCCGGACGGTCGTCGATAGCCTTGAGGCCACCCCAGTCGGGACGGAAAAGGTCATTTCCTGCGTAGGTCGGGCGCACAACCTGAGTGTGGCAGAGGTAGCAGCCGTTCTCAGCATAGATTTCGGCACCGTCAGTGATACGTCCCGCACGTTTCGGGATGTAGACGGCATTCGTACCTTCGGCCTCTTCCAACATGATGGGTTCCAGTGAACGCATCTTGAAGTAAGGGACGATGATAATTGCCAACCATGCGACTCCGAAACTGGCGGAGAGGCTGAGGAAGAAAGTGCGGAAGCTCATGAGTGTATCTTGAAAAATGTAAATTAGTGACCTGCTGCGGCTGCGGCTGCAGGAGTTCCTGGGCCAGCGTTGTCAATATCGCCTTCCGCGCCGTGAGGGCTATGGCCGTGTGCGGAATCGAGAAGCGTTGGGTGATTACTGCGGCGGCCAAGGCGCATCCACATCACCAAGAGATGCATAAAGAAGAAGATGTTCGAAATAAGAATCGTGCACCATGCGAAGGTAATACAGATCGCATATGGGTAGGCTCGCTCTGAAGCGGTTTGCCAAGGTTGGTCGAACATTTCCTGACCAACTCCCTGCTGGAGCCCACCGAAGATAGCAACAACTGCGATAAGCATGATGCCGTAAATCGAGATAAAGAAATGCCACTTGATAAGGCGGCGAGAAAGCCATTCACGACCCGTGATACGAGGCACGATGAAATAGATCGCTCCGAAAGCTACGAGACTAAAGAAGCCGTAGAGTCCAAGTATCTCAAATCCGTATCCTGATAGGGAGAATTGGCTGAGCTTAAGTGTTGAACCTGGTAGATTCAGGAAAACACCGGCTACCGCCATGACGATCAGCCCCACAATGCCAGCAGTCGTGAAACGCAGCGTCGGACTTTGTGAGACGATTTCACCAGAAACCATCGCTGTGCGGAGGAGATTGATCGCAGCAGTGAACGCTGGGATGAAGAACAGGATAGTTGCCGCTGCTCCGAGGTAAGGAATGAAGTATGGGATAGGAGCTCCAGTGAGCTTCTGCATGCCGGCCCATGGCATAATTAGCGCAAGTGACCAGAATCCAAGTTTAGCTAGCGAGTAACTGTGAACTGGACGGCCGGTCACTTTAGGAACGAGGTAAAATGCAGTGGCGAGTCCGATTGGGACGAAGAACAGGAAGATCAGGCTGGATTTATACCAAGCATTGATGCCTGCAGCCATGACAGGATTTCCTGGGAAAACGTGAAGCAGAAGGTTCGTGGTGATAAATACCCATGGGAACCAAATCAGCGCAGCCAAGAGATACCACTGGGAGATGTAAACATGTCCTTCAGGGCGTACCTTAAACTGAACCATCGACCAGATCACAATAACGGAATACGTGAGAATGATGACAGGCCAAGTGAATGATGGGAATTCCATCCAAGGCATTCCAGTGCCGTAACCGGCAAGAATTCCGAGCGTTCCAAGGGAAATGATAACGTTCCAAACGTGACCTGCAGTGAGGATGAGTCCAGAAGCCTTACACTCTTGGCGAGATAGGCGGGACATCATCCAGATGATCACACCAAAGGCTGCTTGGAATCCCCAACCGTAAATGAAGGAATTCAAGTGTGCAGCTTGGACGCGGCCATATGTCAGCCAGCTGCAGCCATCGAGGAATTCAGGTGAATGTGCTTTCGCGGAAGAAATAACACCGAGGATGATGGAAACCGCAAGCCATGCGGCGCCACTTGTCATGAAGAACATGACAGGGTGACGCAACGACCGGTCGATTCCGGAGCGCAGGAGGGCGTCCTCTGAGGATGAGTTTTGTGTAGCTGATGACATCTGGCTTAAAAAAAGAGGTTACGGCTTGGTGAGTTCTTCGACGGTGATTTGAGGCTTGCCGACTTCTCCACGGAGAGCCTTGACCTGTTCAGGCTTCACGGCGGAGGCTTTGTTTCCAAAGCTATTGCGAATGTAGGTAAGCACTCCGGCGACTTGCTCGTCTGTCTGGTATGCCATTGGCGTCATTCCAGCGACGAATTTATCATAAAGAACACCTTTCACTTCGATTGGTCCAACAAGACCACGAAGTTGGATCTTAATAAGATTTGAGATTGGGCCGATCACCCATTCGGAACCTGCAAGTGGAGGCCCTGCACCTTCAACACCTTCGCCGTTCTGGCCGTGGCATGCGCCGCAAACAAGGAATTGAGTTTTACCGATTTCCATTGCAGCTGGATCGATAGGTGCGTCTTCTTCGCCTTCAGTAACTGCGTCCATTGCAGAAGTATCAACCTCAGGGGCGTCAGCCAATTTCAATGCGGTTTCTGAACCCGGGACAATTTGCTCAGGCTTCTCAACGGCAACTGGCTTAGAAGCGATGAGCTTTTTGGATACATCTGGAATCACTGCGGAAATTTGTTCCGGCGAGAGGAATGCTGCCTGTGCTTCGTCGATTTCGGCCTTGGTTTCGTAGCGAATGTCTCCAGCAGCGTCCTCGGGAGTTTCACCTTTGGTGAACCAACCAAAAGCAGCAGCGATACCGATGATAATCAGTAGCACAACGGCGAAGAATGTGAAGATGCCCAAGCCATCGATGAAGGCTTTGATGCGGATCAGGGGATTGTCGCGAGTGGGGTCCATGCGTTCAGGAAGAAAAGGTGGAAAGGATCAGTTGGTAAGGTTCGCGGATTCGAGGATACGCGGGTCACGGTTCGGGTAGAGCGAATGCTGTCCGAGAGCGCGGAGAAGGAAGAAGACGAAGGCGGCACCGATGGTGACGAAGGCGAGGATGTCGCCCCAGAATGCACCGGGAATAGAGACACTGATGTCACCGAAGGTTTTCGGATCAATTTTCCCAAGGGAAACACCACGCTCGGGAATAGTGATGAGGTAGTGATCAAGCACGTGCATGCAGAGTGTGTAAATTGCTACGATGGAGAGGTATTTCGGGTTCTTCTTAAGCCATGCTTGAAGGAGAACTACGAATGGCACCACGAAGTGACCGAAGACGAGGAAGATCATCGCGATGTTCCAGTTACCCGTGTTGCGGATGAGGAAGTAAGAAGTTTCCTCGGTGATGTTTGCATACCAGATGAGGAAATACTGAGAGAATGTGATGTATGCCCAGAAGGTAGTGAAGGCGAAGAGCAGTTTACCCATGATATGGAAATGCTCAGGTGTCGTTACGTTCTTGAGGTGACCTTGGCTCTTCAGGTAGGTGCAGACTAGAATGATGACCGCCATCGAGTTCAGAGTCGATCCAGCGAAGAGGTAAACACCCCACATGGTAGAGAACCACTTGTAGTCTTGTCCCATGAGGAAATCGAAACCAGTGAAGGTGATGGTCAGAGCGAAGATGATGAGCGTGTAAGTCGAATGCTTACGTGCCATGAAAAGGCGCTTAAGACCAGGCTTCGGATCTGTGTCCTGATCGGTAGAGAGCTTCCTCAGGAAGTAAATGACCGCCGAGAGGCCTACTCCGTAGAAAATGAAACGTGCGAACCAGAAGCCCATGTTCATGAACCACTCTTTGTTGTAGAGCAAGTGATCCGTATGATGGAGGTAATCCTTCATGTTCTCGGCGTGTCCAGTAGAGACAGCCTCGGCACCCGCACGGTGGATGTTCATCCACTCGAAGAGGTATTGGTTTACCTGTGGGAAAAGCAACGGAACACCGAAGAGGAAAACCCATGGGTAGGTAGAACCAAGGTTTTCAAAAGTCCGTCGAACGGAAGTCCCCCACCCTGAGTTCGAGACGTTATGAAGAAGAGTCCAAAACACACCTCCGATAGAGAGAGTCAGGAAGAAGTAGTAAGCGAAAACCCATGAGTAGGCATAAGTGCCTTGGAACCATTTGCCGAAAACTCCGAAGAGTCCAAGAAGGCTGATGATGGTACCAACGGCAGCGATGCCTAGGCAGATGGTTTTCAATTTAGCGACCTTCGACTTGTCGAGATGATCGCCGTTGATGGCTATGTCAGCGGATGTTACGTGGTGGGACATCTGGTAAATTTATTGGGCTGCGGTTGCTGCTTCTTTTGCGGCTTGGAGCGTGCGGACGTAGGCGATAATCGCCCAGCGCTCACGCACAGGGATGTTTGCTCCGTATCCGCCCATTTGGCCTTTGCCTTTGGTGATAACCTCGAACATGCGCCCGTCCGGGTAAGATGCGGATTTGAAAGGATCGAGGTGGAAATTTGCAATACCAGGAACGCCGTAGCGTGAGGTAACGCCGAGACCGTCGCCACCTGCGCCATGACAAACGGCACAATAGATACCGTAGCGCTCTTTACCTTTTGCGATGAACTCAACAGCGCTTTCGTCATTCAGGCCGATTTCCTCAGGCACTCCAGTGCCGTAGTAGTCGCCGACATGTCCTGTGTGGTAGTAGTCTACTTGACCACCAAACTCAGGCTCGGGGATGCCACCGATCTCGGAAGCACCTTCTTCATTGAAGCCAATAGGTTGTGTTTCATCGACAGGAAGACGTCCGCCCTGACGATCGGCGAAAAACGAGCTCGGTGCCTGAGCACTGAGTTTATCCTGATCGTCCATATCAGGAAAAACCTGAATGGGAGGTTTGGAGAAGTGCTGACCGCGGAATCCACCGATGCCCACGACAAGGACGGCGATGATCGCGTAAGTAAGGAAAAAGTAGCGCATGGCTGTAGGAAATTGTGTGTGCGAGGGAGCTGTTTATTTCTCTTCCTCTTCGACGAGTTCGATGTTCTCACCGCCGATCTCACCTAAGAGATCGCGAGTGCCGTCGGGACTGAATTTCGCGTCGCGTGCTTCGATGGCGATGAAGAAGCCATCGTCGGTGGCGCGATGGAATTGCTTGCTAGCGAAAAGCGGATGATTGAGGCGGGGAAGCTGCATCAGGCCAAGAAGACCGAAGAGCACCGTGAAACCAGAAAACAGGATAGTCAGCTCGAACATCACTGGGAAGAACGCTGGGATCGTGAAGATGTTTGTCGGTTTCGCCTGAACCACGGTCGGGTAAATGATGACCTGGGTGCTGTAGGCGAGTGCGAAAGCGGTTGCCGTTCCGGTCATGCCGCCGAAGAAGACGAACCATGGAAGAATCGAACGCTTGAGACCCATCGCGGCATCAAGGCCGTGGACGGGGTAAGGCGTGTAGCAGTCCCATTTGCGGAAGCCTGCGTCACGAACCTTCTCGGCCGCCTTATAGAGTGCGGATGCGCTTTTGAACTCGGCGAGGTAGCCGTAGACACGTTTGCGGGTGGTGCTCACTGTGGAAATCTTGAATTAGGGGTTGGAAAATCGGGTATCAGCTCTTCGTCTCGGGGAGTTCTTTCTGATAGGCGGCGATGTTGTCTGCACCCTCGTCAGGATGCGACTCGATGTCGTCGAAGTGCGGATCGCTCTCAAGCTTTGCCCATTTCACCTCGGCGATGTTGATGCAAGGAAGGAAGCGCAGGAAAAGAAGGAAGAGCGTGAGGAACATGCCAATCGTGCCGACAAAGAGCATCTGATCTTGTGGAGATGGGGAGAAGCTTTTCCAGTCACCTGGCAGCCACATACGGGCAAGCGTGGTGACAATGATCACGAATCGCTCGAACCACATACCGACGTTAACACACATCGCAACGAGCATGACGACCCAGAGGTTTTCGCGGCAGGCTTTGAACCAGAAGATCTGAGGGGAAAGAACGTTGAGCGACATCATCGCTGCGTATGCCCACCAGTATGGTCCAGCGATACGGTATTTGAAGGCAGCCATTTCGTAGATCGCTCCAGAGTAGAAAGCGACGAAGAGCTCCATCAAGTAGGCGTAACCCACGATCGTGCCGGTCAGGAGAATGATTTTCGCCATGTTGTCGATGTGCTTCATCGTGATCAGATCCTGGAGGCCGTAGATGAAACGAGCCGGGATCATGATCGTGAGCACCATCGCAAAGCCACCGAAGATCGCGCCCGCCACGAAGTATGGAGGGAAGATGGTGGTGTGCCATCCAGGAACCACAGAGGTAGCGAAGTCGAACGAAACGACGGAGTGAACGGAAAGAACGAGCGGCGTGGAAAGCGCTGCGAGAAGGAGGTAAGCCATTTCGTAGTGGCTCCACTGGCGGTTACCACCTCTCCATCCGAGGGCGAAAATACCGTAGAGCACCTTGCGAAGGCCGGGCTTGCAACGGTCACGGATGGTTGCGAGGTCAGGAACCATTCCGAGGAACCAGAAGATGAGTGAGACGGTGAAGTAAGTGGAGACCGCGAAAACGTCCCACAGGAGTGGCGACTTGAAGTTCTGCCAGATGGCGTTCGCATTAGGAACCGGCGCGAGGAACCACGCAAACCAGACACGACCGACGTGGAAGGCAGGGAAAATACCCGCACACATCACGGCGAAGATTGTCATCGCTTCCGCCGCGCGGTTAATGGACGTCCGCCAGTTTTGTCGGGTTAGGAATAGAATCGCCGAGATCAGTGTTCCGGCGTGACCGATACCAATCCAGAAAACGAAGTTCACGATGGGCCAACCCCACATGACACGGTTCGTATTTCCCCAGACACCAACACCAGTAGAGACGAGGTGGAAAAGACCACCGCCAACACCGATGAGTGCGATCAACGAGGATGGAAGGAAGAGAAGCCACCATAGGAGCGGCTGCTTGTTCTCGATGATCCCGCAGATACGATCCGTGATCCAGTGGTAGGAACGGTCGTTGAGGATCAGCTTTTCACGCTTCAGTACCGGTAGTTTAACTCCGGTTTCCGGGGCGGTTTCTGTGGAGGAGGCCATGTGTTAAGTGAGATCGGGAAATCAAATAGTGCGGGATCAGGCCATGTTGATGGTTGCCTGGCCGATGTATTTTGCATCGGGCATCTTCGGATTCGGGTTTTTCACGCGAGCCAGGTAGCTAGTGCGCGGGCGGGTGCCGACGTATTGGAGGAGGTCGTAGTTACGCTCGAGTTTCTTCGCGCGTCCCATTTCGGATTTCGACTCGTCCTTGAGGTTGCCGAAGCTGATTGCTTCTGCAGGACATGCGTCTTGGCAGGCAGTTTTGACGGAATCGACGGGGATACGGAGAGTATTCTCGGTGACAGTGACGTCAGGAGAAAGATCGCCTGAGGCGAGGACTTCCTGCTTCTGACCACGCTTCTGGCGGATGACTGCATCCTTGAGGCGTTGCACGCAGTAGGTGCATTTTTCCATGACACCACGCATACGGACGGTGACGTTCGGGTTCTTCTGAAGGTGGTTGGGTTCCTTGTCGTGACGCTCGCCCAATGGTCCCTTGTTGAGGTTGTTTTTGATGAGCGGGTTACGCTTGTTGTAGTCGAAGAAGTTAAAACGACGCGCCTTGTATGGGCAGTTATTCGCACAGTAGCGAGTGCCGATGCAGCGGTTGTAGGCCATTGCGTTGAGGCCGTCTTCGGTGTGTACGGTAGCGTTAACTGGGCAGACCGTTTCGCAGGGTGCGGATTCGCACTGCATACAACCGACCGGCTGAGGAACCATGGCTGGGTTATCGATCACCCAATCCGGGTTCTTCTTATACTCACCAGTGGTCTTGTCCTTAATCTTGTTACCGTGATCGTCGAGTTTATACTCTTGGCTCGCGAAGTAGCGATCCATGCGGATCCAGTGCATTTCGCGGCCTTTTGCGACCTGCTCTTTTCCAACAATCGGAATGTTGTTCTCGGATTGGCAAGCAACGAGGCAAGCGTTGCAACCCATGCAGGAGGAAAGGTCGATCGACATCGCCCACTGATGGAGTGGATCACTGAGGAGTGAGTTACCTTGGCGGTCTTCCTGTTTGTAGAGAGAAATATTTTCCGGAGCATGGGAGTCCATTCCCTGCTTGCGGACGTTCTTCAACTGAGCTGCGAAATCGCCTTTCTTGTCATTGTCGACCGTGGAAACCTCACGTGCCAGAGCACGGCCATACATGGCGTTGTGCTCTTGAGTAAGGGCGACTGGATACTTCTCACCGGTCAGCTTAATTTTTGCGCCAGTGGCGAAATATCCAGATTCTTGGGTGCGCAGCGGGTAGGCATCGAATCCACGGTTCACGCCAACAAGGCCGGTGAACTTCGTGTTCTGCACCTTGAGGCCGAGTTCGTTATCGCCGTCGAATGCTTGGCCGTAACCGAGCGGGATAATGAGAGTATTTTCGGCTTGGCCGAAGGAAACGAGGACTGGAAAATCAACTGACTTTCCATTCACCGTGACGGTGATCATAGGTGACTTACGATTTTCACCTTCACCATCCGGGGAAACAGAAGCGAACGTGGTTTCGAGTTCAATGATCTTGTCGTAGATGCCGAGTTCCTTGGCAGTCTTCGGTGCGATGAGCACGGCGTTGTCCCAAGTGAGTTTGGAAACCGGATCGGGTGCTTCTTGCAGCCAGCCATTGTCGATCCAACGACCGTCATAGACCGAAGCGTCGGTTGCGAATACCACGTCGAGGCTATCCTTGGTCGGAGCGCTTGAGGCCGCAGCTTTAATATTTCTGCCTCCGGCAGGTGTGCCAGCAGCATATGTGCTGCCTTCAGCAAAACCGTTCTTAAGAAGGGTTTTCCATGCGGTTTTGTTGCCGCCGAAGGTCTTTTTCACTGCCTCAAGAGCAGGTGCGGGCGCGCCGTCCTCCCCTTCCCCTGTGACGATTTTTCCGTCCTCGGAAAGGAATGCGAGAAGCAGTTCAAGCTCTGAAACACAATCCGGGTAAAGCGGAAGAATCATCGGCTGAACGATGCTAACCGTGCCGCGTGAGCTACGCGCATCGCTCCAGGATTCGAGATAATGCGCAGCCGGGATGTGCCATGTGCTGGCGTAGGCAGTGGCGTTCGTGCGATCGCTGAGATGGATGCTGGTTTTGGCCTTCGCGTAAGCATCTGCGAAGTTGAGATCCGCAGGTGCGTCGTAAACTGGATTCGAAGGGGTCATCATAACCACCGTCTCAATAGCCGAGGAATTGAGATCTTTCGTCAGCGCGGCAATATCGCCGAAGCCTTTGTTACCCGTCTGGAATGCCTGAACACCTGTGCCGATATTTCCGAGAGCAGTGTTAATCGCGTGAGCGAGTTGCTTTACCGCAGCGGACTGGCGCGAACCAGCGAGAACTGCAGTCTTGGCACCGCTTGCCTTGAGGTCTTCGGCGAGTGCTTTCACCCACTTGAGTTGATTTTCATCGGTGATCGGTGCGATACCAGCGTCAGGTGCACCGAGTTCGCGAGCGATCTGTGCAGCGACTGCAGCGATCTGACTTGGAGCAACGCGCAAACGGTGATCCGCCATGCCACCCGTGAGGGTGAACGCCGACTCAATCGAGTAGAGACGGTTCATCGAATCGGAATTCGCCTTGGCTTTGTAGCCTTTGCCTTCCGGCTTGCGTCGATTGAAGAAAGTGATGTTCGAGCCTTGCTGATCCACACCTGCAAAGTCGCAATCGAGTGAGAGGATGCGATCCGCTTTTGCAAAATCAGGTACCAACTTCACACCATCGGCATTGCTAGCTGTGAGAGCCTCATATTGGTAGAATTTTGCGGAGGAGAAAGCCTTTTTCAGATCGCCAATCAAACGCAGGCGAGTCGGGCTTTCATCAGCGCCGAAGACAAAACCAATTTTCGCTGAGCTATCCCCTGCAAGAGCAGTGAGAACCTCTTGGATATCCTTCATCTTCGCGGCCTTGCCCTTCTTGAGGACTTTGCGTGAGCGGGATGTGGAATAGAGATCGAGCACGGAAGCCTGCGCGAATGCGTCAGTTCCTTCGTAGTCTGGGTGAAGGCGATTCGGCCCCACTTTGGTCGGGCGACCTTCGTAAGTAGTAACAACAAGCGGCACCGCACCACCTGCGCGTGGCATACTGGATGCGTAGTAAGTTGCTTTTCCAGGGATCACCCACTCAGGTGCCTGTGTATAAGGAACGATGTAAGCCTCGGGACGGCGGCACGCTACCATACCGAATCCGGCGAGGGCGGTCGAGGATCCCATCAGTTTAAGGAAAGTCCGGCGGGATGTTTCCATCTCCTCCTGGTTTTCCATTTCCGCGGCTCCTTGAGGAAATTCACGATCCATCCAGGTGCGGAATTCCTTGGTGTCACGGAGCTGTCCCGGGCTGCGCCAAGAGACGGTGGTTTCGTCCTGTGGGACTTCCGGGTGATTCCAAATGCGTTTGCTCATATCAGGGCTGCGGAGAAAAATTTACGGGAAAACGGGTGCTTAGTGGTGGCAGGTCGCGCAGCTCGTCTTCGGATGCACGTTGAAGGTTTCTTTCAGCTTCTCGCCGAGGTCTTTAGTGGTCTGGACGGAGCCGTCAGTGACATATTTTTTGGCGTCGTCGTCGCTGTAGTTGAGGTTGTAGACCTCCTCAAGCGGACGCAGGTGATTCTCCGGAGCGCGGTGACACTCAAGGCACCAGCCCATCGACATCGGCTCAACTTGATGAACCACTTCCATCTTGTTCACGTCGCCGTGGCAGCTCTGGCAGGAAATACCGCGGTTTACGTGTGCGGAGTGATGGAAGTAAACGTAGTCAGGAGCTTTATGAACACGAACCCATTCGATTGGCTCACCATCGTATCCAGGATAGTTCACATCCATAGACCTATGTAGTGGAGCCAGCTTCGGGCTGTCTTTCTGAACGTGTTGGTGGCAGTTCCAGCAAGTATTGCCGGTCGGCACATTCGAGTGACCTGATACATCCACGAAGGAATGGCAGTAACGGCAATCAAGACCGAGCTGATCGACGTGGATCTTGTGAGAGAAAGGAATCGGTTGCGTTGGCTGGTATCCAACTACCTGCGCTTTCGGAGTCGCATAGTAAGCAAAAGCAAGAGCAACGCCAGCCCCTACGGTTCCAAGGCAAAATGCGATTTTGAGGGGAAGCAGGTTCGACCAGCGTGGAAAGATGTTCGCCATAGGAAAATTAGATGGAGTGCGGTGAAGCGGGCGAAGACTGCGAGCTTGTGAAATTTTTCACAAGCGTTTTTCGCGACAAAATTAGAGAAAAACGTACTTCACTGATAAATCGCCTAATTTGCTTCATTTGCGGGGTTAAAATCACTTGGGAGGAGAGGGAAAATGTCAATTCCACCCATGTATGGCTACACATTTCTCCCTAAAAATGCACAGAATTGTAGCGATAAACACAGAAATCGACTCTCATGGAACACACAAATGCCATATAACAAATGGTTTTTCACGTAATGAATCACTCCATGAATACAATTCCCTTAGTTCCACCTACGAAGAGACCATAATTAGAAAAGGAAAGGCCGCCGGGGAGTCCCTTCCCCGGCGGCCTATAAAAGTCATCTTCTTCACCCACACCCATGGGATTCGAGAGACAACTGCTGTTACACCCTTACATGAAAGCCGGCAGAACCGGTCTTCAGGGGGAATAGACCTTCAAGCTCTCGTTATGTTCAAAAGTTTCTAAATATTCTTCAGAATACTTTCAGAACCACTCATTTGGGAAAAGGAAAGGCCGCCGAGGAGTCCCTTCCTCGGCGGCCTATAAAAGTTATCTTCTTCACCCACACCCATGGGATTCGAGAGACAACTGCTGTTACACCCTTACATGTAGCCGGCAGAACCGGTCTTCAGGAGGAATAGACCTTCAACCTTACTTTACGTTCAAACATTCTGAAAAAAGTTTCGTTTCCTTAAAACAGACTCTCGAAAGCCCTTGCGCTTTCTCCCCCGCTCTACAAATCTCGCCGCGATGTCACACGAATCTATCGATGTCCGATACGTAGCCAAGCTCGCCCGCCTAGATCTCACTGAAGAGGAAGTCTCCATCTTCCAGCCTCAACTCGAATCCATCCTAGGACACGTCGAGTCACTGACCGCTATCGAGCTTCCCGACGATCTGGAAAATGATCAAAACTCGCACCTCGCGATTATGCGGAACGACACTCCACGCGAAAGCCTCGATCCCGACCTTGTTCTCCGAAACGCTCCAGAACAATCCCAACAACAAATCCGCGTCCCTAAAGTCGTCGCAGACGCCTGATCCCCAATTTCAGTTTCTCAGCATTTTCATCAAATGACACTCACCGACCTTCGCCAGCAACTCACCCAAGGCGACACCACTCCAGCCAAGTTGATCGAAGACCTTACGGCACAGATCCAAGCCAAGGACGGAACAACTCAAGCATACGTTTCATACGATAGATCAACATCCGCTGATGCCGATTTATCAAAGCCACTTGGCGGCCTCCCTATCGCCATCAAGGACAACATCAATACTTTCGGCCAGCCCTGCACTTGCGGTTCTAAGTTTTTAGAAAAAGCTTTTGTATCTCCTTATGATGCAGGGGTTATCACAAAACTCAAAGAATCCGGAGCAATCCCCTTCGGTCGGTTGAACATGGACGAGTTCGCGATGGGCTCAGCCACTGAAAACTCTGCCCTTCAACTCACTCGCAACCCCCACGATCCAGACCGCATCGCCGGTGGATCGTCCGGTGGATCCGCCGCTGCCGTCGCCGCAGGAACCGCCTTCGCAGCACTCGGTTCAGACACTGGAGGCTCCATCCGCCAGCCCGCTTCACACTGTGGAGTCGTCGGCCTCAAGCCCACTTATGGACGCGTTTCACGTTTCGGACTTGTGGCATTTGCCTCCTCCCTAGATCAGATCGGCCCACTCACTCAGACAGTCGATGACGCTGCACTCATCCTCCAAGCCATCGCGGGTTACGACTCACGTGACACCACCTCTCTCGACGAACCAGTCCCAGACTTCTCCGCCACCATCAACGACGGCGTGAAAGGCCTCAAACTCGGCATTCCTTCCGAGTATTTCGGCGACGGTATCGACCCAGGAGTCAGGGAAAACGTCGAGAAACGCATCGAATACCTTCGTGAGCAGGGCGCTGAAATCGTCCCGATCTCCATGCCGCACACCAAGCACGCCGTGGCCACCTACTATGTCATCGCACCCGCTGAGGCATCCTCAAACCTCTCCCGCTTCGATGGTATTCGCTACGGCAATCGCGCTGATAACACCGAGGATATCATCGACGTTTATCACAAATCCCGTGAAGCAGGCTTCGGCCCCGAGGTAAAAAGACGCATCATTCTCGGAACTTACGTCCTTTCGTCCGGCTACTACGACGCTTATTACTCCCGTGCTCAAAAAGTTCGCCAGCTCATCACTCGTGATTTCAAACAGGCGTTCGAGATAGTTGATGCCATCATTACTCCAGTAGCTCCCACTCCCGCACGGAGAATTCACTCCTGTGACGAAGACCCGCTCCAAGACTACCTTTCCGATATCTTCACCATCCCAGCAAACCTCTCAGGAGTGCCGGCCATCTCCGTGCCTTGCGGCACAACTAGCTTCGACGGAGCCGACAATCTCCCAGTTGGCATACAGATCCTCGCCCCTCACCTTGGTGAAGAGATGCTCCTCCGAGTCGCCAAGGCAGCCGAACAAGCGATTTAATTCAGCTTTCATCCCTATGACTCTGGGCTACTGCACCAATATTCACCCTGCAGAAACTTGGGAAGAAACCCTACAGGCGCTCGAAACTCACGTTCTAACTGTCCGTGACAAGCTCGTAGAAAACGGAGATCAACCCGCCGGGCGTGACTTCCCCATCGGCCTCCGCCTGTCCGCCATTGCCGCAGCTGAGCTCCTCTCCGGCGCCAACCTACCCAAATTCAAGGACTGGCTTGCAGAAAACCACTCCTACGTATTCACGATCAATGGGTTTCCCTATGGCTCCTTTCACGGCACTCGAGTGAAGGAAAAAGTCTTCCAGCCCGATTGGACAAGCCCTGAACGCGTCGAATACACCCAGAACCTCTTCAAAATCCTCGCGGAAATCGCCCCACACAGCACCGGCGGCTCGGTTTCCACCCTTCCCGGATCACACAAAAGCTTCTCGGCAGATGAAGCACCCATCCGGGAAAACCTCATCAAACTCGCCTATTTTATCGAAGACCTCTCCCAGGAGCACCAACTCGACCTACATCTCGGCCTAGAGCCCGAACCCCTCGGCCATTTCGAAAACACCGCCGAAACCCTCGCCTTCTTCGAACGCCTGCATCACCAGGCAAACTCCCCCACCATTATCGGAAAGCGCATCGGCCTGAACTTCGATTCCTGCCACTTCGCCATCGAATTTGACGACGCCCACCCTTCTCTTGACGCGATTTCGAACTTCGCAGGCATCCGCCTTTCGAAAATCCACCTCTCCAACGCCCTCTCCCTAGATCCTACCGATTCTAAAGCCATCGAGGCCATTCGGCGCTTCGACGAACCCACCTACTTCCACCAAGTAATCGCGCGTCGCCCAGATCGCTCGCTAGAGCGCTTCCCAGACCTGCCTCTCTTCCTTGAAGCTATCGACAGCGGAAAAACCAATCCCACAGACTTCTCAGAAGCTCGCGTCCACTTCCACATTCCCCTCGATTCGCAACCCGCAGCACCACTCGGTTCGACCCATACTCACGTCGCCGAGACCCTCGCGTGGTGCGCAAAACACCCCACCGCCTGCTCACATTTCGAGATCGAGACCTACACCTGGGGCGTATTGCCAGGAAACCTCCAACGCCCCGTCGAAGAACAAATCGCGGCAGAATATCATTGGGTGCTGGAAAAGCTCAGAAAACCCACTAACTAATCTAACCACAATCTTATGTCAGACATCAATATTACCATACACACCTCTCAAGGAGACATCGAAGCCACATTCTTCGCAGGCAGAACTCCTACCACCTGTGCAAATTTTCTCAATCTTGCCAAACGCGGCTACTACAACGACATCAAATTCCACCGCGTGATCCCAAACTTCATGATCCAAGGCGGCGACCCCACCGGCACCGGCAGAGGCGGCCCAGGATACAAGTTCGCCGATGAATTCGTGCGCGAACTCCGCCACGACAAGGCAGGTATTTTCTCAATGGCAAATGCTGGCCCCAATACCAACGGTTCCCAATTCTTCATCACCCACAACGCCACCCCTCACCTCGATGGCAAGCACTCAGTTTTCGGTGAAGTCACCAAGGGTCAAAACGTCGTCGATGCCATTAAGGGGGGTGACACAATCACCTCCATCACCATCCACGACGACACCGCCGAGCTCTTCGAATCCCAGAAGGACAACGTCGAGCACTGGAACTCCATCTTGGATAAAGCTTAATTCAATCGTTCGTTTAAATCTCACTTAAGCAAGACGATTCAAGGCTTCGTCTTCGTTAGAATTTAAAATTTAAGATTTAAGATTTAGAATTTTGCCATCATGCTCCTCGACGTCCAGAATCTGACCACTCGTTTCCATACGCGAAATGGAGTGGTGCACGCCGTCGAGGACGTCTCGTTTTCGGTAGAAAAAGGACAGACTCTGGGCATCGTTGGTGAGTCTGGATCAGGGAAATCCGTCACCTGCTATTCACTTCTTGGCCTTATACCCACTCCACCGGGACGTATCGAGCGCGGCAGCGCGATCTTTGACGGCACAGATCTACTGAAAGCATCCGAAAAACAGCTCCGCAGCATACGCGGAAAACGCATCTCGATGATTTTCCAGGATCCGATGACCTCGCTGAACCCCTACATGCGGATCAGCGACCAGCTCACCGAGCCCCTAGAGATCCACGAAAACATCAAAGGAAAGCAGGCGCTCACCCGCGCCATCGACGCCCTAGCCGAGGTAGGCATCCCCGAACCGGAAAAACGCATCAAATCCTACCCTCACGAGTTCTCTGGCGGCATGCGCCAGCGCGTGATGATCGCCATGGCGCTGATCACCAAACCGGAACTGCTTATCTGTGACGAACCCAGTACCGCCCTCGACGTCACCGTCCAGAAACAGGTGCTAGACCTAATTCGTCAGCGTCAGAAAGATCTAGGAACGGCGATCATCTTTATCACCCACGATTTAGCGGTCGTTTCCGAGGTCTGCGACGTCATCAACGTCATGTATGCCGGCAGAATCGTTGAAAGCGCCTCCAGAAAGGAACTTTTCAGCAATCCTCTGCACGCCTACACGCGATCTTTGCTGAAATCGATCCCTGCCACTCAACCCAAAGGCGAACCTCTCATTACGATCCCTGGCCTTCCACCAAATCTCGCGAATCCACCTTCCGGATGTGCCTTCAAACCCCGGAATTTGCTGGGAAAACCCGAATTGTGCATCACAGACCACTCTCCAGAGCTCTCCGAAATTAGCCCCGGCCATTTCGTCCAGAATTGCCCTGGTTGCTTGGCATAAATATGGAGCGAGGCTTTGTAAGCCGCTGCCTAACGCCCCGCCCCCATCTTAAGCTCTGCCCCTAAGGACAAATACTTCCCCCAGCGGCTTACAATACCCAAGGGGCACACCGAGCCGTGCCCCCCATTCACGTGTGACACCTCACCTGAGCGATTTCGATCCGCTCGCTGTCCATCCGGTAAACCAGACGGTTCTTCGTATCGATCGGGCAGGAATACCAGCCCGCCAGATCATTTTTTAGGGGCTCAGGCTTTGGCGTAACGCTTTCCGGCGACTCCATCAGTTCACGGATCATCCCCAAAATACGCCGCGCCATCCTTGGATTCTTCTCCGCCCAATACCTCATATCCTCGTAGCCCTGCTGCTTAAATTCCAAGTTCATTTGCCAATCCTTCCAAGGTTTCAAATCTCACATTCTGCCAATCTGGGGAATTAACCGCACCCCGCAAGCGCTTGTAATTCACGGTCGATCTAAACAAGAATTCCGTCTCATCCTCATGCGTAGAAATCGGTAAATCGGCCGTTTTTGAGGGTTTCGCAGAGCCTATGGTTCGTGAAAGGATCAAATCCTTAATACTCAACCCCTCAGAGGCTGCCAACATCTTGATCTCCCTATGTTGTTGACTATCAATCTCTATACTCAATCGGCTCACGTGTTACAAATTGAACATTTGTGACAGTTTGTCAATATACTTAAGGTTTCTTAACCTTCTCTGGATTAATCATCATCGATCATTAGCCCAGCGACGCGTTACTCCGTCGCAATATCCTCAAACCACCCGCCACGAGCTGTAACCCACTTGCCTTTTTTTACCACTTTCGAGAAACCAATCCCCTCCTTCGCGGCTCCTTCGAAAACTGCCCACGCCTGGGTCGCCAGAATTCCAGAAACAACTAAATCCCCCCCCTTGCCCAGCGACTTCGCGATCACTGG
Source organism: Luteolibacter sp. (assembly GCA_051252155.1). Lineage (GTDB taxonomy): Bacteria > Verrucomicrobiota > Verrucomicrobiia > Verrucomicrobiales > Akkermansiaceae > Luteolibacter. Next base: position 730,407 of record JBPOGB010000001.1, read on the forward strand.
CCATGCCTCGATCAGCACCGTGGAGAACAAATTTGCCACAACCACATCGTAGCCCTTCTTCCTTGGCTTCCATTTCAGAACGTCTTGATTCTTCATCACGATGTCAGGAATACCGTTCCTATCTGCATTCCGCTTTGCCACCGCGATCGCTAGAGGGTCGAAATCACAGCCCCACACTTCAGTGGCACCGAGTTTCGCAGCACCAATCGCCAACAAACCTGTCCCTGAGCCCAAATCTGCCACCGTCCATTTGGTATCTTTCCGCTCCCTCGCGATATCCACGAGAAAACGCATGCAAGTAGAGGTCGTCGCATGATCCCCTGTGCCGAAGGCCATTTCCGGCGGAATGACGATCAATTCGCGCTTGGGGTGCTCCTTTTGCAGAGCAGTTAGTTTCTTTTTATCGGTCTCCGCCGTTACCAAAAACACATCCCTGACCTTGAGCGGCTTCGGAGGCTCTGGCGCTTTTTTCCAATCCGCATCCTTTACCTTTCGAATCGATCCACCGAATTGATCAAAAATAGCATCCGCCTCCTTCTTCGATCCGCAATACACCTGCAGACGCACAGACTTTCCGCCCTTGATATACTGCATCACGAAATTCCCGTTTCCGGAAAATCTCTCCTCCCAAGCATCAATCCACTGCGCACCAGATAATTTAGACCACAAATACATGGTGCTTGGTTAGCAGGCTTCCCTCACAAGGTCAACTGGAGCGGAGGGATCGAACCTCCACAGCCTCAGTCACCTCTCGGGTTGCTCAAGCTGATGTCTGAAAAATCGAACTTCTTCGTAATTTTCCCGCCATACTCCTCACCGAGGATCAACAATTCTGCACCATCCAACCAGCCCGTCGACTTCGGCTTAGTTCGGTCATCATCTGACCAATCACTCCAAATATTCATTCCCAGTTTCAAATATTGCGCCCCATAGTGCCCAACATGAGTTCCCGAGGATCCGCTGCCACCACAATCTAGGAAACTTCTTCTTTCTTCGTTGATAGCTAGAAAATTCACTTTCCAGCGAAAAGCCGACTTAGATCCGCCCCTTACCGAAATGGATCCATATTCATGCAGTATTTCAAGGCGGATTGTATCGCCTTCTTGGCTCACTGAAACGATTTGATACCTACTCCCACCAACATTTACCGACTCTCCAGCTTTGAGCGGTATTCTTGTGAGTATCACGGGACGTTTAAAGGGAACCTCAACCTCCCCACGAATTTTTGCATTTTCCGTCGCTCCAGAAGCATCCGGCATTGCAAATTCGCCAATATTCAAAGTCAACCGATTGATCTCCGCACGGCGATTCCTAGAACTAGGAATCCCCAGCTCAGGAAGGATAGTTTCTTCGTGAAGAGCCCCCCCAGCTTGATCCGATGAATAGATCGACCTCTCATCTGAAAGTTCAATTTCCGATTTATACCCGTTTGTATGCGCATACCACCCTTCGGGAAGACCTGCCAACTCGCTGTTCACTCTAATTGTACGATATGTCGTACTGTTGTAACCTCCATCAGATGATGAAAACATTGACCTATTTCTCCTCCCGACTTGAGTCTCAACAAACTCAAACGGCATCTGATCAACGTCTGGCCATTCACTACGGGGAGCTTCCGCTTCGGATTTCGCCATCATCTCGACAAAGTTCACCGGCCAGAATTTCATAGTTAATACTGAAACTAGCAAAATCCCCAACAACCCCATACCCAGAGTCCAGATATTCCTGCTACGGCTAAACAGAATCAGCCCCGCTAGAAGACCAACAAAAGCGAGAACCTGAACGACAATAAAACGACTCTGTGTGAGAAATTGGCTAGAATAAGACCATTCCACTTTCCTGGCACTGTGCATCTGTTCTTGTACCGCTGCGGAAATGAACATCCCAGCGATTATGACGCCCACACAGATCATCACGCTCGCGTAAAACTTCGCATGATTCGGCTTTCTCGCCGCCATAGTTACGGCAAGTCCAGCTACCAATGCATGAGCTAGGAAATCTTCAGCAAAAAGCAAAACAAGACCTATCAGCCCTGGAGCGATGCCCAGAGCGATGATCATCACCCCCTGCACAACCGCCATCGGCGAAATAAGCACTAGGCAGAACAGCAGTTTGGATCGTAACCACTTAGGGAACGAAATCGGCAACGTCCGAAAAAACGCGCTATCCCGCGCCGGAGCATCCAGCAGCACCACATGAGCCACAGTAAGGAAGAGCAATAGCCATGAACCATATCGGAACGCCACCAACCACATCGTCATACCAAACCGATTCTCCACTGAAACCAGCGGCAAAAGCAAAGCCATCGCCGAAATCAACCATGTAGCCAAAATCCAGAAACGAGCGTATTTCAGATCTTTGCGTAGTAAATGTAGGGAATGATTCATGACTTGCGGTTTTCGGTTTGAAATTTTTTGGCGAGAACTAGGAAGATCTCTTTCAGCGACATGGTTTCCACCGAGACCTCCGCTCCCGGATAGCCAGCCCTGATCTCTTGGCCTTTTTCATCATTATAGGCGGTATAGATGAAACGGCTGTGATCACCCTCCCTCGTCACCCGAAGGATTTCCCCGGACTCCTCCACAGACGCGTGATCCCCGATTATTTCGACCCGGCGAAATCTTCCCTGCAGGCTCTCCAGCGACTCACGGATCTGAATCTGACCCTCATCGATCACCAAAATATCATCCGCGAGTTTTTCCACATCATCGATGTCGTGGGTGGAGAAAAAGACCGACCAATCGTTTTGAGTGGTGATTTCTAATACACTTTCCAAAAACTCACTCCTCGCTAGCGGATCCAGCCCCGCGAAAGGTTCATCAAGAATCAGCAACTGCGGACGAAAAGCCATCGCCAGCAACAGGGCAAATTTCACCTTCTCTCCGCGTGAACACAGGGAAATCTTCCGCTTTAACGGAAGCTCCAACTGCTCCACCAGTTCCCTCTCAAAGCCACGATCCCACGTAGGGTAAAACACAGAGGTATGTGCAATAATCTCTTCCCCCGTCATCCATTCGTAAAGTTGCTGATTTTCAGAAACGTAACCAATCTTCTGCCAATGCTCCTCTCCCAGCGTCTGGGAATCCGTCCCCAACACAGTAGAACTCCCCCCATCCGGTCGAATCAGGCCCGCCAGCATCTTAATCGTGGTCGTCTTTCCTGCTCCGTTTCGCCCTAGAAAAGCGCAGACGCTCCCAGCCCGTAGCTGAATATCGATGTCGTGCACCGCTTCTTTCCCCCTGTATCGCTTCGTGAGCGCCTTCGTTTCAATGATCGTTTCCATGAATTTTGCGATGTTCTGTTTCAATAAGATCTATCAACTCGGCCTCACTCACCCCGTGATGCGCCGCCTCTTCCAGCAAGCGCTCAATTTGAGGCAGAAGCGCCTTGGCCTTTTCCGAACGCGGTAATTCCTTCCGCTCCGAGACATAACTGCCCTGGCCTGGATGGCTCTCTAGCACACCCTCCTCAATTAACCGCCCTATTGCCTTCTGCACCGTATTCGGATTTACCCCCAGCTCCCCACTCATCACCCTCACCGATGGCATACGAAAGCCTGCCGCAAGGTGGCCACTCGCCACCGCACGCTTCACCGCCCTTACGATCTGCTCGTAAATCGGCTCACCAAGACGGAGGTTGATTTGAAAAGGTAACATCTGAACTGTATTAGTTGTAGTAATACAGTTAGTGAGCCACAAGCACTATTTTGCTAAAGTATTGAAATTCACCAAAATCCCCTTCTCCCATATAACAAAAAAACCTACCGGATGACCGATAGGTTTTAGGGAAAATGGAGCGGGCGATGAGATTCGAACTCACGACATCAACCTTGGCAAGGTTGCGCTCTACCACTGAGCTACGCCCGCGTTACGCTCGCCTTGCGGCTTTCGTGTTGCGCGTGCGGAGTTCTTACCTCTCCGACGATTGCATTCAAGAGAATTTTGGTAGAAATAGAGAAAAAATTTCCTACACACTTACGCGCTCCGCTTCTACCCATTCTCTGTCCCTATGATGTCCGACAAACTCGCCGAAATTATCGCCACCAAACACCTTGAGGTTGAAGCACTGCTTCCACGCGCAGGTCACCTACGTGCCGCCGCCCTCCAGCGCAACGACTTCCGTGGCTTCCGCGCCGCCCTCGACCACGGCCCTTCTAAGCTAGCGCTCATCGCCGAAGTTAAAAAAGCCTCCCCCTCCGTCGGCCTGATCGACCCCGATTTCGACCCTATCCGCCAAGCCGGCCGCTACATTGATGGTGGTGCCTCCTGCCTTTCCATCCTCACCGATGAGAAATACTTCCAAGGCTCGCTGGGTTACCTCTCGAAAATCTCCGAATTTTCGCCAATTCCCCTTCTACGCAAGGATTTCACCATCCATGAAACTCAAATCCACGAGGCAGTCATCTCCGGTGCGGATGCCATTCTCCTCATTGTAGCTGCCCTTGACGACGATCTCCTCCGCCGCCTTCACGATGAAGCGAAGTCCTTCCAACTCGATGTCCTCGTTGAAGTCCATGACCTCCCAGAAATGGAACGTGCACTCGAACTCGGCGCAGATCTTATCGGTATCAACAACCGCAACCTCAAGACCTTCGAAGTCGACATGGCAACGACCGAGAAACTCGCAGAGGAAGTCCCCGACGATGTCATCCTCGTCTCGGAGAGTGGTATCAAAACCCACGAAGACGCACTGCGCGCCTTAAACGCCGGAGCCAACGCACTACTTATCGGCGAAACTCTAATGCGTGCCGAAGATCCATCTCGTGCAATCGAAGGATTCTTAGAACTTTCAATCTAGGTATCCATTGCAGTTTACTGCACCCCTGTAGATCGTTAATTTGTTGAGAGTATTTCTATCAGGCGATCTCGCTTTATGTGAGATTCAAGCCCTTCCCATCAGAGAAAAACGCTGCAAGTATGTAATTAATTCAAACGAAGCACCTCATCCCAGATTACTGGCACGAGAAATTCTTGGAAAAAATTCGAATCACAACGCGTCTAACTCCTCTCAATTTAAGAAGCTTCTAAAATCTAACTTTTTCACCATAAAACTATAATATGTCAGAATCCGCCACACGAGACCGTTACTCTTCCGCCGCCGTCGCTCCAGAAGCCGCCCTCTGCTGCCCCGTCGATTACGATCCACAATTCCTAAAAGCCATCCCCAGCGAAGTTGTCGAAAAAGATTATGGCTGTGGTGATCCCTCAAAACATCTCCTCCCAGGCGAGACTGTCCTAGACCTCGGCTCCGGCACGGGGAAAATTTGTTTCATCGCCTCCCAAGTCGTCGGCCCCACCGGGAAAGTTATCGGTGTAGACATGCTTGATGACATGCTCGAAGTCGCCAACCGCAACGCACCTATCGTCGCGGAAAACATCGGACACGCAAACGTCGAGTTTCGTAAAGGTCGTATCCAAGACCTCGCGCTCGACCTCAATGCCCTCGATGCAGATCTCAAAGCAAACCCTGTAGCAGACATTTCATCCTACCTCGCTGTCGAAGAACGCGCCGCAGAGCTTCGCATCAAGCAACCTCTTGTCGCATCAGACTCGATCGACGTTGTCGTATCAAACTGCGTGCTCAACCTCGTCGCAAACGACCTCAAGGGTCAGCTTCTGGATGAAATCTTTCGTGTATTGAACAACGGCGGTCGCGCTGTAATTTCAGACATCGTTTCAGACGAAGAAATACCCAAACACCTTCAAGACGACGAATACCTCTGGAGCGGCTGCATCAGCGGATCATACACCGAGAAAGGATTCATCGAAGCCTTCGAAAAAGCAGGATTCTACGGAATCGAAATCCTCAAACGCGACGAAGAGCCATGGCAGACCGTAGAAGGTATCGAATTCCGCTCGATGACCATTCAAGCATGGAAGGGCAAGCAGCGCCCATGCGTAGAGCGCAATCAGGCAGTCGTTTACAACGGCCCATTCAAGAAAGTCCTAGATGACGATGGCCATGCCATGGAGCGCGGTGAGCGTTACGCTGTCTGTGACAAAACCTACAACATCTACAAGAAAGCACCGTATTCCGAGTTCTTCACCTTTATCGATCCTCGTATCGAAGTCCCTATGGAAGAGGCAAAACCTTTCGATTGCGATCGCACTCCTCTCCGCAGCGCGAGGGAAACCAAAGGACTTGAATACAACGCCACGACCGACTCATCAGACTGCTGCGATCCGAGTAGCGGTTGCTGCTAACAGCGGGGGGCGACCTCCATTCGCCCCCACTTCCTCTTCATTGGGGTTTAAAACCTAAAGTTAAAAGTTTCGTTCGAAGCATGACTTCCCGAGTAGTCGCCATAGCCCTCGCCATTTCCTCCATGGCTAGCTCGGAGACTATCCGCGTCAACGGCTCCACTACGGTAAACCCCGTAGTCTCCGAAGCGGCCGAGATCCTCAGGAAGGAAAAGGGTATGAACATCCAGGTCGACACCCAGGGCGGAAGCTCCGGAGGCATCACCGCCCTCGGCGAAGGCCGCATCGATCTAGCCATGTCCTCCCGCCCCCTCAACGAGAGCGACCGAAAGAAATACCCGGACGTAAAATTTACCCCCTTCAGGATCGGTGAAGATGCCGTCGCCATGATTGTTTCCAGAGACGTTTGGAATGGCGGCACAAAAGCTCTCACCAAGGAGCAAATGCAAAGCATCTACGAACGTAAAACCACCAACTGGAAACAACTCGGTGGTATCGATCGCAGGATCGCTTTTTTCAACAAAGAACCCGGTCGTGGTACATGGGAGGTCTTCGTGAAATGGCTGTATGGTAAGCCAGACAAAGCACCACGCGTGGCTCATCCAGAAGTCGGTGCAAACGAAGAAGCTCGCAGCAAAGTAGCCGGCAGCCGCGGAGCCCTCTCACAGCTCTCCGCCTCTTGGGTAGATAACAAAACCATTTTTGCCCTCGGCGTAAAAATCGATGACACCACTACCATCAGACCCGAAGCACAAAATATCGTAAATGGCACCTATCCCCTGAGTCGTCCACTCTACGTCATCACCAACGGAGAACCCTCCGGCGGTACTAAAGTCCTCATCGATTTCCTACACAGCGAGCAAGGACAAAACCTCGTGACGAAACACGGATACCTCACCCTTGAGCAACTCGTCTTTGCGGAACTTGAACACTGATGCCGCGCTCGCTTTCAGCCAGGCGTCTGCCTGATCCTACCACCGCCCTCGTCTGGGCGATTTCCGGGATATTTCTCGCAGGAGTCGTTTTGGCTCTGGGCATTTGGATCTCAGAGGCCATGCCAGCCATCAGTCAGTTCGGCACAGAGCTCATCACCGGAAAGGAATGGTTCTTCCGCTTCGAAATGTTCGGAGCGGCGTCCATGATCTACGCCAGCGTGATCGTTTCGCTCATCGCCCTCATACTCGCAGCTCCCGTTGCCATTGGAGCGGCCATTTTCATTTCAGAATACCTCCCCCACTCCCTCCGCTCATGGGCGAAGACCGCAGTAGAGTTCCTCGCTGCCGTGCCCTCCGTGGTCTACGGTTTACTCGGCATCATCTTCCTACGCGAGTGGATGGCAGAAAGGCTGGCTGCCTTCGATCCACTTAGCGGCGACATGCTCGCCACCGCTGGAGTGCTTCTCGCCATTATGGTGCTCCCCACCATCGCCACATTTACAGAAGACGCCATCCGCTCTATCCCGGAGTCTCAACGCAGCGCAGCACGTGGTCTCGGCCTCACCCGCTCGCAGACCATTCTTCACGTCGTCCTCCCTCAGGCACGCCCCGCCATCATCGGTGCATGTCTGTTAGGCATGGGCAGAGCACTCGGGGAAACCATTGCCGTCTTCCTAGTTGTCGGACGCTTTGACAATCAGTTTCCTGAAAAAATCCTCAGCCCCGCCCTACTCACCGAACCCGGCCAGACACTCACCAGCAAGCTAGGCGGCCCGGAAACGCACATCTCCATCGGCGACCCCCTTCACTGGGGAGCCATACTCTCGCTCGGCCTTATCCTTCTCATTCTATCCGCCGCCTTCGTCGCCGTAGGCACCCTCCTCCGTAGATCTAACAAGGAGGCAGCATGAAAAAATTAGGCTCCTTCCTCACCGCCAGTTTCGGTTTCATTTCAGCGACCATTATTTTAGTAGCAGTCACCGCCATCGCCGGAGTCATCATTTTGCGCGGGCACGGTGCCATCAGCATCCCTTTCCTTACTACAGAGACAACAGAAGCAGGAGCATCCGGTGGCATCCTCTGGCAGATCACAGGCACCCTCATCCTCATCCTCACCGCTGCAATCATCGCCATCCCCATAGCCACCGCACTCGCTCTACTTAATTCATTTATCCTAAAGCCGAACAGCCTTGCCCAACGCCTTCTCGGATTCACCCTCCAAGTTTTCAATGCCATTCCATCCATTATCTTCGGCATCATTGGACTCATGATCTTTGTGCGCCATTTGGAATGGGGTAAATCATGGCTCGCTGGCGGCATCGTTCTCGGCATCATGATAGCCCCCACCATTGCCATCATGCTCGCCCACCGTATTTACGCCATCCCCAGCGAGACCATCGAGGCAGCCCGTGGCCTCGGCCTACGAAAAGGCCAAGTCATGCGCTCCGTCATCCTTCCGCAGTCCGCCTCGGCCCTTGCCAGCGGCACCCTACTAGGCCTAGCCCGCGCCGCCGGAGAAACTGCACCTATCCTTTTCATCGCCACCATCTTTTCAGGAGCCACACTACCCACCGGCATCACAGAGCAACCTGTCCTTTCTCTTTCCTACCACATCTTCATCCTCTCCCAAGACTCCTTCCAAGAAAGCGCCAAGACAAACCTCTGGGGAGCAGCACTCGTCCTCGTCTCAATCGTCACCTTCTTCGGCCTCCTCTCCATCCCGCTTCGCAACCGCCTCCACAATGCCGCCGACCATGCATAACACCGCGAAAAAACCGATCCTTGAGATCCGCGATCTCGGTGTCAAAGCCCGCAAAACTCGCATCCTCTCCGGCGTGAACATGCGCCTCCACCAAGACGAAGTCCTCGGCATCGTCGGCCCCTCGGGAGCAGGAAAAAGCACTCTCCTCCGCGCTATCAACCGCCTCCTAGAGCTACAGCCCGGCTATTCTGTTTCCGGCAGCATCCTCCTCCACGGAGAGGAGATCCTCTCCAGCTCCGTCGATCCCGATTCCCTCCGTGAGCGTATCGGCATGATCTTTCAGCAGCCCACCATCTTTCCTGCCAGCATCGCGGAGAACGTCCTTTTCGGCGCGAAACGCCTACGAAAACTCCCCCGCTCCGAGCGCGCCGCACTTGTCGAGTCCAGCCTCCGCTCCGCCGCTCTCTGGGATGAAGTCAAAGACCGACTAAAAGACTCCGCTCGCCGCCTCTCTATCGGTCAACAGCAACGACTATGCCTCGCACGCACCATCGCCACCGATCCAGAAATCGTCCTCATGGATGAACCCACCAGCGCCCTCGACCCAAAAGCCTCTGAGGCCGTCGAAACTGGTATCCTCTCCATGAAATCCTCGCGCAGCGTCATCATCGTCACTCACAATCTCGACCAAGCACGCCGCCTCACCGATTGGGTCGCATGCCTCTGCACCGACAACGGCCACGGCGAAGTCCTTGAATCCGCCTGCTGTGATGCATTCTTCTCTAGCGAAACTTGCCAGCGCGTCTTCTCTAACTTGGAATCAACGCCCGCAACACTGCCCACAAATATCCCAGCACTCACGAAATTCTCGCCGGAATAACAATCTCGTTTAACACTCACATAAAAGCCATCGCCCACATTTCTTTCTCATGAACGCATTCCAAACACTTCTTCACGCAAATAACGTTCCGCTCACACGTGGAAAATTCGACACTCTCCAGATCAACGTCGGGCGTAAGTGCAACCAAACCTGCACCCACTGCCACGTCGATGCCGGTCCCACACGCACCGAAATGATGGATGAAGAATGCGCCCACAAAGTCGGAGCATGGATATTAGAACACAAGCCCGCCACCGTAGACATCACCGGCGGCGCTCCAGAAATATCGGAGTTCTTCAACTACTTCGTCGAGACAGCCCGCTCAGTCGGCTCACACGTCATCGATCGGAACAATCTCACCATCATCGAGACCAAGAAATACTCCTACCTCCCCGAGTATCTCGCGAAGCACCAAGTAGAGGTCGTAGCCTCCCTCCCATGTTACTCCGCAGAAAACGTCAATGCCCAGCGTGGTGACGGAGTTTTCGATAAAAGCATCTCCGCCCTCAAGAAACTCAACGCACAAGGCTACGGCACAGAACTCCCTCTCACCCTCGTCTTCAACCCCTTCGGCGCGAAACTCCCACCCAACCAAGACGAGCTCGAAGCCGATTACAAAAGAGAGCTGAAGAAACACTTCGGCATCGTTTTCACCCGCCTCTTCGCTATCACCAATCTCCCCATCGCACGCTTTGCCGTAGACCTCCGCGAGCAAGGCCAGTGGGACTACTACAACCAGCTCCTCGTCGACAACTTCAACCCAAGCACTGTCGAAGACCTGATGTGCCGGAACACTATCAACATCGGCTGGCAAGGCGAAGTCTTCGACTGCGACTTCAACCAAATGCTCTTCATGCAACAACAACTGGAAGGTAAAAAGCTATTCCTCTGGGACGTCACTCCAGACTCCATGGCTGAGCAAAAAATCCTTACTGCTAACCACTGCCTGGGCTGCACCGCGGGCGCCGGTAGTTCTTGCACCGGAGTTTTAGCCAATGAATTGGCTAGTTGAAATTAAACCAGTCGGATCGACTCGTTACCAATACACGCATTTTGGCTTTCAATAATCATGGCTATATTATAACTATAGCTTGAAAAGATAACATGGCTCACGACGTATTCCTCTCTCATTCTACGATCGATAAATCGATGGCGGTAGATATCTGTACACGATTGGAAAAGGCGGGGTTAACTTGCTGGATCGCGCCACGGGATGTCCGACCCGGCCACTCGTTTCCTGGAGAGATAACCCGAGCGATCCATAACAGTAACGTTTTCATCCTAATTCTTTCCGCATCGGCTAACTCATCGGATCATGTTCTCCGGGAAGTCGATATGGCTGCCAATAGCCGCAAAAGCATCATCCAGTTTCGGATCGAGGATGTGGTAGCAAGTGACGACCTTACCTATTATCTCAGCCTACCCCATAGAATCGACGCGCTGAGCGAGCCTATTTCCTCCCACTTTGATTTACTCGAAAATGCTGTTTTCGGGCTACTTGGAACCCAGCCACCAACAAAAGACAGTACAGACGAGCCTGCCCCCCAGGACACGAAGTCTGAGGAAAAGGAAAACTTACTTCGTGAGGCTGAGGAAGAGCGAATACACAAGGAGCAAGAAGCTGAAGTAGCCCGCAAGGCTGAGGAGGAGCGGATTAAGCAGGAGCAAGAAGCCGAAGCCGCCCGCAAGGCTGAGGAAGAGCGCATACTCAAGGAACAAGAAGCCGTAGCCGCCCGCAAGGCTGAGGAGGAGCGGATTAGACAAGAACAAGAAGCCGAAGCCACACGCAAGGCTGAGGAGGAGCGAATTAGGCAAGAACAAGAAGCCGAAACAGCCCGCAAGGCTGAGGAAGAGCGGATTAAGCAGGAACAAGAAGCCGAAGCAGCCCGTAAGGCTGAGGAGGAGCGGATAAAACAGGAGCAAGAAGCCGAAGCAGCCCGCAAGGCTGAGGAGGAGCGGGTAAAGCTGGAACAAGAAGCTGAAGCCGCCCGCAAGGCTGAGGAGGAGCGGATACGTCAGGAGGAAGAAGCCGAAGCCGCACGCAAAGTTGAGGAGGAGAGGATACGTCAGGAGGAAGAAGCCGAAGCCGCACGTAAAGCTGAGGAGGAACGGATTCGCTTGGAAGAAGAAGCTGAAACTCTCCGCATAGCGGAGGAGAAGCGAAAAGCTAAGGAAGCGGAGAAAGTCGCGGCACGTATTGCCAAAGAGAAGGAAAAAGCACGCCTAAAGGAAGAGAAGCGCAAGCAGGAAGAACTCGAGAAAGCGCGGCTAAAGGAAGTCGCCCGACTAGAGAAAGAGAAGAAACTTGCTGCCGAAAAAATCGCTGCGCGCAAGGCTACCCAGAGGAAACAGATGATACAGGAAGCAAAAGAGGCCGCCGCCCAAGTGCAGGCACGCTACCTAGCAGATCAGGAAAAAACGAAGAACGAACTCGAAAATTTAGAGGCTAAGTAAGGTTCTGGAATATTCATCGCGATCTCTCAGAGCAGTCCAGTAAGACTACTTTCTAACGTCCGCCTCTCTGAAAAGACCAATTACCACGCATTCGGACTGTTTCCTCATCAATTAGAGGGAAATCCGCTATTAGCGAATTCAACGGCAACACTCAGAGTTTGTCACCTGTCAGAGCTAGGTAGACGGTAGAATCACCTCCCAGCTTGAAATTTTCACCGTCCTTGGGGCCGCTTGATTTGGCGACGAAAACTTCGCCTGTCGAAACACCTGTGTCTACATTGACTTTCATCATCGTAGTTCCACTTTTCTTCTGAGTGCTACTCCGTTTCACCGGTACCGCCACGTATTTCACCTTCTCTTTCTTCAGTTGTTTGACAACTGCAGATGACTTCAGCGCCTTACTAGCACTTTCTTCAGCTGATTTCCGTTGTTCAGCTGTTGCGGTAGCTACATGCATATCGTGAAAGGTCGTGCGTAGATCGAAGCTTCCTCCTGTTGGCATCGTCCTACCCATTGCGCCCGATCCCATGCCAGAATCCAAAGGATCGAACCCACCCTCAAGTGGCTGGTTCAAATCCCCACAAGACGTAATGGCAAGACAAAGGCCACTGAGACCTACGAAAATACTAATTTGATATGACTTCATGATGATATATTCTCGACTTTGGTAGCCCCACGTTAGAAGGCTAGGTCATACTATGACCGCGACCATCTCCGGTCAATCAAGATTAAGCATGATCAAGGATCAAGACTCACCACATGGGATCGACTTTTGAGGAAATGTCGCAGCTAGAATCATCATGAGCAAACACCCCAGAAATCCAAAACCAAATGAAAAAGGCGTATCCACGCATGATTCAGTGGATACTGGGGAAAACTTGCAACAACTCGTCGACCGTGTCGGCCCTCTCCCTTGGGCGCTCGTTCGCTGGATTGCTCTCCAAGTTTCAGAACTACTCACCCCCATTCATGCCAAAGGATTAGTGCACAGCGAAATCTCGCCAAAAGCTATCTTCCTAGCCAGACCATGGCCAGAACACGAAGTGATTCTGAGTGAGCAGAATTCCAAAACCGGAAATGCCATTGAAGACCTTCGTCTCCTCGCTAAATCATTGGAATGGCTGCTTTCCGGCGGAAAATCCCAAGAAGGTCCTCTTTCTGGGGCGACGGCAGAGTCTAGGCGAATCATCTCTGCTCTCTCAGAGGGCAGTATCCCTGATGCTCAAACATTGAGTGATATCTTACTGGAATCTCTGCCCGAGCAAAACGAAGCAGTAAATCACCCAAGGAAAGACTCCGATTTATCGAAGGATTCTCCCCACACTCTCTCTGACTTACAAAAAAGACCGACTTCTTTTAAAATCGCAGCAGGAGCAGCCGCCGCGATCCTTATTGGTGTAGGTTCATATTTCATATTCAAGCAGCCATCCAAGGATACATCTGGTGAAAACAAGGCCCCTCTCGCTCCCACGGAGAGCACCGAGGATCTCGCTGCCAAGAAAGCGGCGGCCAAGGAGGCTGCTGCTGAGCAGGCGGCTAAAGAACAAGCGGCCAAGGAACTCGTAGCTAAGGAAGCTGCCGCCAAGGAATTAGCAGCAAAAGAAGCAGCGGAGAAAGAAGCGGCCGCAATGGAACTGGCAGCGAAGAAAGCCGCCGCACAGAAACGAGCGGCAATCGAGGAAGCCCAAGAAAAAGCGTTGAAGGAAAAGGCGATACAAGATGAGGCTCTAATTTCAAAAAATACGGAAATCATCGAATCCCCCGATGCCTCACCCGAGGAGAAAGAACAGGCATTTTCTGAAGTTCTCATTCTCGCAGAAGATGGAAACATCAACGCGATCGAACTCTGCGGTGCATCATATTGGCAGGGTCAAGGTGTCACTAAAGACAGGGTAACCGCTCGTATCTGGTTTGAGAGAGGCGCTAAGCTTGGTAACGCACGCTCAATGCTGGGCCTTGGATATTGCTACGAACTACCTATCGGTGGCCCCAAAGACATGACCAAAGCAGTCGAATGGTGGACCAAGGCTGCGAATCTTGGCTACGAGAAGGCGATGAGCAAACTTGGAGATCATTTCTTTCAAAATCCAGAATCCAAAGACATCGAAAAAGCCATCGAATGGTGGCAAAAGGCTGCTGAAGCGGAGCCTCCTTCCACCGATGCTATGACCAACCTCGGTGTAATATACTCCACGGGAATCGAAATCGATAAGGATCTAGAAAAAGCCGAAAAGTGGTTGCAACAAGCGGTAGATCTAGGCGCTCCCGAAGCCATGGCTGTACTTGGAATCACTTATTACACTGGCGTCATCAAAGGAAAAGAAGCGGACTCGTTCCCGCTGTTTCTCAAAGCTGCTGAAGCAGGAAGTCTCCGTGCTATGTATGGACTCGTGAACTGCTACCAGAACGGCATTGGCACAGAAAAGAACCCTGCAGAAGCAGAAAGATGGAAGCGCATCTCCTCGGAATTAGAAAAAGCTTCTGGGCGATAATCGAGCTAGCAACCGGACCTACACAATTACGTGATTCCTGTGCTCACCTAGAAATGAGCACCGCCAGGATCGATTCAGGAAACATCATTCTAACATGATGTTATTAACCCTCCCAGCTTAGACAGCTCACTCCATTTCCTTGATGCGAATGTTCCGATACATCAGCTCCGCCCATTCAGCTTGTAGGCCGATGTGTCCCTTATCGAGCGGCACCTTCTTACCATCGATCTTCTGGGTCATATCCGAAATCACGAACACTACCTCACCGTTCAGCTTGAAAGTCGCCTTCTCCGCTCCGTCTACAATGATCTCCATTTCATTCCATTCACCGTGTGGTTTTTCAACGCCGAGTTTTGTCGGGCAGCTCCTGCTCTCCACCAACTCCCCCTCTGGATCATAGACATTATCAGTCTTTGTCGTCTTGCAGCGTAGGTCTTTTCCAAGAACGAATAGATCTCCGGTGTGGAACCTTTTCTTCACAAATTTATCAGCCGGTGTTTCACCGATCTGCATTTCCATCGAGAGAGGCCAGACCTTAGTCAGATCACCATGGACATGAAAAAGTAAACCAGCATCACGATCCCAATCCGCACGAGGGTCATAACGCTTCTCACCCCACTTGTATTCCAGCTTCAGCACATACCGGCTGTATTCTTTCTCCGATACGAGACAATCAGACTTTTGCTTCGAGCCAGCCTCATCTCCCTTGTATACATGAATCGCAGCCTCTTTCTCATCAATCCGAAAAGGCCCCCAATCACCATCTCCCGTGCTACGCGCAGACTTCCATCCCTCCAGAGTCTTCCCGTCAAAGATCGGCGTAAAGCCCTCCTCCGCATAAAGCGCTCCAAAACTCACCACGCAAGACACCGACAAAAATGAAATCAGGTTTTTCATGACGCAAAGATACCTCTCCACATCCCCTAAGCCACCACTAAATTGGGTGATCTGGATTTGTTCGATTCACTAACATCAATCTGTTGTATAAAGCTACGTCAGAATGAGGCAGTGTAGGTCAGCTATTAAGATCGACGTCTTGTTGGGTGAGTTGCTTGTGGAGACCCTCTAGATCAGATTCAATCAGCTTCTTGTCGTCCTGATCTTCGACTTCTTCAGCATATTCCTCAGACAATCTTAGGTGGCGAAGAGCGATCTCTATATCCCCTCCAATCAATGCCGCTCTGGACACAGCCTCGTGGGCGTACGCTAGGTAAAAGGGAGAAAGTGAATTAGATTCTGAAACCTCTAGGCAGTCCTTTCCGTTCCTCATGGCTTCAAGCGGTGAATTGACCACCGCATATACACGTGCCAACTGCCACAGCCCGATTGACAGATTTTCTGGTGTGCAATCCTCCCTATTCAGCCAATGGAATAGCGAGGCATGAGATGTTGTTATCATCTTTCGCACTTCACTTGGCGACCTTTTAGATAGATTGAGCAGGCTCCATGTCTGATTAAAGCATTCACTCGAGAAATGCTGATGGGCTTGTTTCGTATTCATTTATTTATCCTGCCTGTGAAATTGATCTTAGGAAGGAGTTGAAGCCAACCCAAGTATTCCTCTTTTAGTCATACATTCTAGCGCGTCTCTGAAAGCGTTCAAGTCAGCTACCACCTCATCTAGAACTCCAAAATCATTCCGGCATCTCTTCCTTTTCGCCTAGGTACTTCGGCTTGGTATCGAGGAAATTCACGTCCAGCCACATCTTCACCCTTGCGCCAACTTCGCGTAGCCGCGTCTTGTAGCCTGCTGGGATCTCTACGTCTTCGGCATTGAATCCGTAGGCCTCCATGCCGTGCGCTTGGGCGAGGTATATTGCGCGCTCATTCTGGAATCTCTGGCTAATGACGAGGATAGTATCCGCCCCGAAAATTTCCTTCGCACGTACCACGGAATCAAGAGTCCGCAAGCCAGCGTAGTCGCAGACAATCCGATCTACTGGCACACCTTCTTCGATGAGGGCGGCCTTCATTTTCTCAGGTTCGTTATACCACTTACTCCGGTTATCACCTGAGACGAGAAGAGTCTCCACCTTACCCGCTTTCCACACCTCCACGGCGGCATCGATACGGTAGCGGAAATACCGATTTTCCCGCCCCTGGTAGCGATCTGACGTCCCGAAAACCAAACCAACCTTCGCAGCAGGAAGCTTATCCGTTTCTTCAAAGAGCTTCCCGCGCGCTGCCCAAACCGCCGTAAAATTCGCATACACGATAAGCCCAACTACAAGTAGCACAGCAAGCACACCGAGCAGAATCAGCCGCTTTATCCATGTAAAAACCGTAGATTTTCGTTTCTCGATCAATGTGTTGGTGTTTGGACAGTTGGTGAATTCGATGGCCATTGCAGCAAGGATTTCACGGCATCCGTAAAGGGAGTCCCGCAGGGTTTCTCGGGAGCAAGCACGCGGAGTCGCGAGGAGGTTTCGCAGAAAGTAATTTCATCAAAACGACCCAGCAGTTCGCCATCAATCTCGACCGGCACATCTCGATCAGCTTTCACAGTCAGGCACTCGGATTGGAAGTAACTGGTCGATCCTGCCATATCAATACCGCCCTGAACCATCCCGTGCAGAGAATCGAGTACCAGCCGGTAGCCAGCTTCCTTAAAAACGATGACATCCAGTTTTGAGTCCTCATTCGAAGCATTGCGGAACAGCTTAAACTGCCCGCCGTATAGCGAACCATTTCCACAAAGTACGGCCACTCCCGTTTCGGTGCGACCTTCAGTTGTTGTCACCGTGACCTTAGGCGGCTTGTCACCGAGTACTTTTACTGCGGAAAGCAGATACGCCAATGGGCCGAGCTTCTTTTTGCTCTCCCACGTCGTTTCCTCGATCACCATCGCATCAAACCCCACTCCGGCCATCTGCACGAAGGGCGAGCCGTTTGCAGAAAAAAGATCCACTTCCCGAATCAGGCCTTTCTCAATAACTTCGAGTGCTTTCTCTTGGTTATTCGCAGGAATACCTAGCTCTCTTGCAAAGACATTCATCGTCCCCGCAGGCATGATACCAAGCGCTGTACCACTTCCGGCCAAACCGGATACCACCGCATTCAAAGTGCCATCTCCACCCGCCGCGATCACTACCGGCTCACCCTCATCTGCAAAGCGCTTCGCCAAATCCACTGCCTCCTGCCCGGTATTCGTTGCATACAGCGCAAAACGGTTCGCATGCTGCATGAGAAATTGCCGCGTCTTCGCGCCTTTTTGGCTACGGGCACGTGGATTAAAAATCAGCGGATATCGCTGCGGCAGTGACATGACTCTTATTCGCCTATCTTGGGCGGATGAGCAACCTGATTTCCTCCAGCGCCCCAAGCACATTAGCTACCGGTAAACCCATCACATTATCGAAATCGCCTTCTATCTTCTCCACGATCATTTCTCCGTGATCCTGAATCCCATAGGCGCCAGCCTTATCCAGTGGTTGGGTCTTCGCCAGATAAGCAGCTACTGCCTCATCGTCTAGCTCGCGGAAATACACATCAGTCACTCCATGCAGACATCTCACCTGCTCCCCCGGCCCGCACAATGCCACCCCGGTGCAAACCTGATGAACTTTCCCTGAGAGCTTTGCAATCATCGCATGCGCCTCCTCCATACTCTTCGGTTTTCCCAAAGCTTCACCTTCCAGCCAGACTAGTGTATCTGCGCCGATTGCAACCGCATCTGGATGATCCTTGGCCACTACTTCTGCTTTGAGCCGAGCGTTTGTTTCGCAAAGCCCAGCCATGCCCAGCGCCGCGTCGTGGATTTCCTCCGCCGGTGAAACGATCACCTCGAAGCCAAGACCCGCCGCCTCTAAGAGTTCCCGCCGCCTTGGCGAGCCCGATGCAAGGATGACCCTCATCCTGAAAATGCAAATGCAGCGACACCTTTCACACCCAGCCCAGTCACTTTCAGTAACCTGCCGGCATGCTCTTCCACCTCACTCTTGTGAATACCAGTGGTTACATAAAGATCCGTCAGTTCTACGCCGCCGAACGCACAGGATGTCGTCTCTAGACACGGCAGGTCGATTTTGCGTAATTCCTCACCCGTCTCCGGGCTGTAGCAGCACACGCACGCACCATGGCAAAACGCAACCCACAGGTTTCCATCAGCATCGATCGTCATCCCGTCCGGCGATGATTCATGATGTTTCGTGAAAGCAGCCACGCGCATGTTTGAAAGTTCACCATCAGCATAATCGAAGGCCTTCACCTCCTTGCTCGGGGTATCAATATAATAACAAGTCTTCCCATCCACCGACCAAGCGATGCCATTAGAATTCGTAACCGGCGAGTAGGCCTCGTGCACCGAAAGATCTGGATCGAGTCGGTAGAGCTTTGCGTCGCCTTCTTTTTTCACGAGACTGATCGTGCCTGCAAAGAAACGACCATCCGGCGAGCACTTGCCGTCATTGAAACGATTGTTCGCCTTGTCTGGTTCCGGATCCGCGATAGCAGTCAGATTCCCGCTAGTCTCATCGAGGAAATAGAATCCGTTATCTCCAGCAATCAACAGTCCACCCTCCTTCCGAGGCACCACCATCCCCACTCTCTGCCCGACGTTCCAGGATTTTTCCTCTCCACTAGCAGGATCAAAGCGGTGCACCAGATGCCCCTCAATATCCACGTAATAAAGCACACCTTGCCACCACACTGCACCCTCGCCCCACTGCGACTTCTTCGTCCCTGCAACTTCGATTTCGATCATACGCGGGACGCTAAAAGGCAGAGCACGATTTGACGATAGGAAAAGCCAGCCAATAGCCAGAACAGCACTCCACAAAGCCCCAGCCTTCTAACTTCTAACTTCAAACTGAAAACTAGCAAACTTACGAATACATCTTCTCGTAATACTCCGCCGCCATGCGGTCGGAGTCGAAGAAAGGAACTACGTCGTTCATCGACTGCATTACGATTTTACTCCATTCGTCAGGCTGATCGTAATAGAGCGGTAGAATCTCTTCGTTGAGCTTCTTATAGAAGCCCCACATATCTTGGCGGTCGCGATCTTCAGCGCTGAGGTGCGGTTCCGCCTGTGGAATGATGAAGCTATTCTTACCATCCTGGGCAAACTCACATACCCAACCATCGTAAGTAGAGAAATTAACCGAGCCATTCATCGCAGCAGTCATGCCGGATGTACCAGAGGCCTCTCTGGTCACCACCGGATTATTCAACCACACGTCTGAGCCGTTTTTCAGGAATCTCGAAAGCTCCAATTCATAGCCCGTTAGCACCGTGGCATTCGGGTAATCCTTTGTCAGGCGAATGAGGTGGTCGAAAGTGTCGATCGCAGAGTAATCGAAAGGGAAAGGCTTGCCCGCCCAGATGACCTGCACAGGATGCTCGTTGTTGTTGAGGATCTCGCGGAAGAGCTTGATGTCGCGCGTGATCAGATCCGGACGCTTGTAGCCGGCGAATCTTCGCGCCCAGACGATCGTAAGAACATTGGGATCGAAAAGCTTTCCGGTCTGATCCGCCACCACACGAAATAGCCGTTCCTTCAGCTCACGCTTGCGGTGGCGAAGTAGCTCGGCATCGTTCTCCACACGGGATTGTTCAATTCCATGATCCGTCCAATATTTCTTGTTCTGTGCATTGGTAATGTGGGTGATCTCACAAATATTCGGATGATCTTTCCACATATTCCGGGAAACCTCCCCGTGCAACTTCGAGACACCGTTAGCCTTCTTTGCCAAACGCAGTGCCGCTAGCGAATGATTAAATTCACTTCCGTGAATACCTGTCACCGTTCGCACTTCGCCTTCGTCGACATTTCCAAAGAAACTAAAGTCACGCAGCAAGTTAAAATCGTGCTTCTCGTTGCCTGCTTCCTCGGGAGTGTGCGTAGTGAAAATAAGACGTTTCTTCACCTCGTCCACGTTGCCAAGTTTCCCAAGCAAATGGAAAGCAGCAGAGAGACCATGAGCCTCATTTAAATGCCATATCTCTGGATCTACTCCGAGCTCGTCGAGTAGTTTCGCACCACCCGCACCGAGGATGATGTACTGAGCCACGCGGCGTAGAGAATCATTATCATAAAGGCGCTGCGTGATCTGCCGCGAGAGATGATCGTTCTCATCGATATCTGTCGACAGGAAAAACATCGGCACTGTACCAAAAACATCTCCGGGCAGGTAAAGCGCTTTCACCCATACCGGATGACCGTGCACCTGCACCGTATAGCGGATGCCTGTGTCTTGGAGGAACGCGTATTCCTTCCTACGAAACTGCACCGCAAACTCCCTGTCCTCACCCCTTACCTGATTGTAATATCCCTGTGTCCAGAGAATACCGATTCCACACAGGTTCTGCCGCAAATCTGCACCGGAGCGCATGTGGCTCCCGGCTAGGAAGCCCAATCCACCTGAGTAGATCTTGAAGCTCTGATCAATGGCGAACTCACTAGAGAAATACACCGCACTCTTCCCGAATTTCGGGTCGATTTCATACTTATGTGAAAACGGTGCAGGAAGAAATGATTCTGTAGACATGCCTGTTAGGGGATAATGGTGGGTAAAGAGATTTAGCTTAGAGATGGAACACCAACAGCGGTGTCGCTTTCAGCAGCATAATCCACGCCATCCAACCCGAAGCCGAACAGCTTCAGGAAGCCAGCCTGATAACCATCGAAGTCTGCTAGCTCAGAAAGGTTTTCGGTATTCACTTCCTCCCAACGTTTGCCGACAATCTCTTGGATATCTGCTGCCATCTCCCAGTCATCGATGCGAATACGTCCCGCATCATCTGGTTGCGGATTGCCATTGCAAAGTCTCTCACGGAAGAGTCTGTCCATTTGCTCAATGGTATCCTCATGGTTACCTTTCGCTTTCATGGCCTTGTAGAGCAGAGAAATATAGAGCGGCACCACTGGGATTGCTGAGCTTGCTTGAGTGACTAGCGCCTTGTTCACGGAGACCCAAGCTTTGCCTGAAATGGCAGCCAGCTTCGCATCCAAGGAGCGTTGCACAGTTTCCAAATCTTCCTTCGCTTTGCCAATTGTGCCGTTTTTATAAATCGGCCACGTCACTTCGGGGCCAATGTAAGAGTAGGAAACCGTCTGCACATTCTCAGCCAGCACACCGGCCTCGAGAAGAGCATCCATCCACATCTCCCAGTCCTCACCGCCCATAACTTTCACCGTCTGGTCTACATCGTCACCTTCCGCAGGCTCGATAGTCACCTCGTCCACTGCACCGTTACCAGTGTTGAGCGTCTTATTCGTGTAAGTCTCACCGATTGGCTTGAGCACAGATTTGTAAACCTCACCCGATTTCGGATCCGTCCGACGTGGCGAAGCCAGCGAGTAAATCACCATATCCACCTGCCCTAGATCTTCTTTGATCGCTTGGATCACCTCATGTTTCACTTCATCAGAAAAGGCATCGCCATTGAAGGAACGTGCGTAAAGCCCAGCTTCCTTGGCCTGTTGCTCGAAAGCCACAGTATTATACCAACCCGCCGTAGCCGTCCTACGCTCATCGCCAGGCCTTTCAAAAAATACTCCCACTGTCGCCGCATCACAACCAAAGGCCGCTGCGATCCTCGATGACAGCCCGTATCCAGTAGATGAACCAATCACCAATACCTTCTTTGGCCCGCCTTCTATCGTGCCCCGCCCTTTCACGATGGAAATCTGTTCCTCAACGTGTTTTGCGCATCCTTCTGGATGAGCTGTCGTGCAAATGAATCCGCGGATTTTCGGTGAAACGATCATAGGGCTCCACGCTAACGAAACGCCCATGCTGCGCAACTCCAAAACCTTTACCATATCTTAACCCGAAATCCCTTCCCCTCACCAAAATCCGAGAGTATTGATGTTATTACACAAAGGAAAGGGTTCAACATGATGGATTACCGCATAGAAAAGCACATGATTGTGATGACGGTAGATGGTGTCACTCCTGTTCAGGAAATTATAGACACCTTCGAGACCGCACTGGCAGATCCTGCCGCCGTCCTGCCTGCACACATCCTTGTCGATGCCTCACGTTCCACCGCCGTCCGCACTGCTGCAGAAGTAGAAACGTTCTCCGCAGCGCTCTCTGGCTGGAAGGAAAAAATTTCCCGGATCGCCATCTACGTCACATCAGAGCTCCACTACGGCACCATGCGCATGGGCACAGCCTACTCCACACTCTCGTCTTTCGATGTCTCACCCTTCCGCACCTACGAGGAAGCACTAGATTTCCTTAAAAAGGCCGATTCTTGAAGTTCATAGCCTTGCCACATACACCGTGCTTTCAGAAACGGTATCCAGAAGTGGATTAGGGAATTTCACCACTTCCGTCTTCACTGTTGCGAAGACCTTTTCTAGATCCGAGATAAAATCTGCATCCGGAGCATCATCTGACCACAGCGCGAATACTCCGCCTTCGTGCAACTGCTCAGCCAATTTCCACAAGCCCTCAGGGGTATAGAAAGCCGCATTCTGCGCCGCCAGCAAGTTCCTCGGCGAGTGGTCGATATCCAACAGCACCGCATGAAATTTCCGCCCCGGCAGTTTAGGGTCGAAGCCCTTTTCCGGTTCACTAGCCAAACCAAAGAAATCTCCCAGCACATAACGGCATCGGCCATCCGCATTCATTTCCTTCCCCAGAGGCACCAACTCACGCTCGTGCCAATCGATCACTCCCTCCAGAGCATCCACCACTAGAAGCTCCTTCACCTGTGGAAAATCCAGCGCTGCCACCGCCGTGTATCCCAGCCCCAACCCGCCAACTACGACATCCCAGCCCTCACCCTCCAACGCCGCTAAGCCCAGCCGTGAAAGCGCTTCCTCCACCTCATGGAACATGCTCGACATCAAATACGCCTCCCCGAGCTTCACCTCATAGACCACCTCACCATCGAGCTGGAGATACTTTCTCCGCTGCAAAATCAGATCACCAATCGGCGTCTCGCGGAAATCCAATTCTTCAAATAGCTTATCCATGGAAGCCCACCCTCGCCTCTTTTCCAACAACCGGGCAAGCAAGCATTTTGCAACCCGCCTAGTAGTCCACCCAGTCCGGCGGCTCTTGACGTTCGACGAAACTCTCACCGCACGATTGGCAATCATTCCTGCCAGGGTAAACCATCAACCCGCATTTCTGGCACTCCCTCCTGATAGCCAGATCCCCCTTGATGACTAGGGTCTCGCAGCCCTTGCAGAAAAGCGCGCCAACCTGCCGTGCCGGTGCCAACATAGGTCGACGTTTCGCGCCATGCTCGTGGAAGTAGAGTTTCAGCGCACCATCCGCCAAGAAAGCGGAGGATATGAAGTGTTCCATAGCCACGCTGCCACGTGTCATCACAAGCCCACAGCAAGGGCACCCTCGTCCGTCTCTCATCGGCTCTGACTTGGAGTTATCTTGGTTCATAGGCGGGAAAAACGCTTAAATACCTTCGTAGCTCCTCAGCCCTTCAACCCACGATCAGGCTCCAAACCGTAACCTTCGATCTCTAATCTATCCGCATAGCAACGGACGGTGGCATAGGCAGTATCCTTCTTGGTCTCCACCATACCCTTGAAATTCACGTAGTGGCAGCCTCCATAAGTCCCGTAGTTCCCTTTATGATTGTGGCCGTTCATATAGGCGGCGATGTGATCGTATTTCCCAAAAAGAGAGAGCAGTTCCTCCGCGTTCCAGAGATTATGACCGTTCCCAACAGGAATGGCGGGGTAATGATTGAAGACAACAACACGACGCCCTGCTTCCTTCGCAGCATCCAACTCGGCCTTGATCCACTCCATCTGCACCTTGCCTATCCCTCCGTTCCATCTCTTAGGGTGGGGCTTACCAGGGGGCGTGGCTCCCTCCAATATCCTCCTCGCTTCGGCCGTGGCGGGATCACCCTCTGCTTGCCTCCAGAGCGCGATGTCTGTGCCATCAAGAAATAGGAAATGCCATGATCCCCGGATAACAGAATAATAAGGTTTTTCCAAACCCATCGCTGCAAGCACCTTGCTCTTATCCTCATCCGCCACCTCGAAGTCGTGATTCCCACAAACAGGATAGTGCTCATGGCGCAGCTTCGCGTAAATGGGCATCACCTTAGAGAAACTCTCGAATTCCCTGTCAATCAGATCGCCAACGGTGGCGACAAAAGCCAGCGACTTCGTATTGAGATCAGCAATGGCAGCATCCAGTTTCGCAAGGGAGTTCCGATAATAGCGACTCCCCTTCGGATTAACATTCGCGTATTGTGGATCGGCGATCACCCCGAAGACGAGTTCCGGTTCCTCTGTAGCAGCAGCACATGCCTTGCCTGCGACAGCCAGAGGCAGGGTCATCATTAAAAATTTCCTGCGATCCATATTCCGAACCTAGCAAGCCCTCATCACCGGGTCAATCTGCCCGACCTATTTCGAAAAACACTAATAGAGATAATCGTCGTTTCATCATCCGGCTTCCATGGATTCCATTGGAAGGTTTTGTTATATCTTAACCATACTTTCCAAGTGGTAACTGGTGCATCCCGTATCCACCCACTCCGACTCAATAGACAATCTAACATCATGAAAAACCTCTCACACCTTAGGTTCAAGGGAACTACACGTGCAGAGACAAGCTTCCGCCCATACTACGAACAGCCGTGGCCTTCTGACTTACCGGAGAGTTGTCAGATTTGTGGCACGAAGTTCCGTAGAAATTTCAACCTTACTTATGGGCTGGGACAGGTGGGTCGTAGGATGAAGGCCATCGCCTACTGGGGCTTCCTGCCCTGCATGGTGATTGGCTTGGTCTTGCCGGGAATCTTTCCCGAACTCTACGGTGGGATGAGATCAAGTGGATCATGGTGGTTATTATTCGGCAGCATGTTCATTCCACCCGCATTGCTCGGTGGACTCTCAGCAACAATGCCAACATCCCGCCACCTCGAGTGCAAGAAATGTGGTTGGAACCGGGACTATGAGACTGCCCGATTGCCGCTTATCGAAGGCATATCAAAAAAGGCTTAAGCCCCCTCACGAATCATCAACTCCAGCGAGTCGATTTCCCTCTTCCACATGTCTCCGAAATACAACGAATCTGCTTTTATATTCCCCGTCTACTCACCTATCCTGTCGTTATGAGAAACCTTACACCACATCGTCGGTTCAAAGGGGTTTCGAATTATCAAGCCAGCTTTCGTCCGTATTATCGCCGACCTTGGCCAAAAGACCTGCCGCCAGAATGCACGATATGTGGCACTGCTTTTATTGCAGGCTTCAACTTAGACGTCGGCCCCAATAAAATCGGGCGTATTCTAAGGAGTGCTGCCTTCTACGGCTTCATGCCATGTCTGATTGGTTCTTTTGCCATTCCTTACATACTTTCCTATTTCTTTGAGGGTTTTGATACTGGCACTGGCGGACTGATATTTGCCGGTCTGCTCTTCACACCTGTGATTCTCTCCATTTCCTCTTTCGTGATGCCCATCAAACGACGGGTGGAGTGTAAGAAATGTGGATGGGAGCAATACTTCAAGACCATCCCTGACTCTGATCTAACTCAGATCCCTCCAGCAAAAGAGTGATCAAAACCAATCATTGCCTAGATTCATTTCCCCAACGATTCTCAAACCATGAACGAAGACGAAACGGAAACCACTTTCTGGAAAGGTAGCCCCTCACAATGGCTCAATATCGGCCCCTTCTCCGTAGCCATCCTTCTTGCCATTGGCATCGTTGCGGGCGGCATCTTTTTTCCGCCAGCATTTATCGGGCTCATCATTCCTGTGATTTACGTACTCTGGAGCTACCTCACGGTGCGATGCCAAACCTTTGAACTAACCACGGAACGCCTGCGCATCACCAAGGGCGTGATCAACCAGAACATCGACGAGGTAGAACTTTATCGAGTGAAGGACATGGTCGTGGAGCGCAAGTGGTGGATGCGACTCACCGGTCTCGGCAATGTGCATCTTCAGACTTCCGACCGCTCCCTCCCCCATGTGGATATCCCTGCGATCCGAGATTGCATCGGCCTGCGCGAAGAACTCCGCAAGAAGGTCGAGGCCATGCGTGACAAGAAACGTGTGCGCGAGATGGACTTCGACGAAACCGGCGATTCCGACGGCTTCGAAGATATGGGAGATATGGGATAATCATGGAGAGCCGGTTTTTAGCCGGCTTCCAGCCAAGCTTTATTCAGCCGTAAAGGTGTTGTCACCATCCTCGAAGGAGGCTGGCGGCTTAGGTGCACGGGTCACCGTAGGCTTGTCGCTTGCTTGCGTTGGAGCAGGTTCCTCTTTCGTTGCCTCCGCCTCGTCGAGTTTACCAAGGTAAGCAGGAAGCTCCACGCCCACGTTTTTAGCGATCTCATGGAGTGGTGGCACTGCGCCGGCCATACCCGAGAGGAAATTGGCCGTGCTGGTCTTGCCGTCGGCTCCGCCGCCATTGTCCCAAACGGTAATTTTGTCGATCTTGAGATTCGCAATAGCCTGCACCTGCTCGCGGACAAGTTGTGGCAGGAGTTCGGTAACAAGCATCTGCTGTGCGCCTCCTGGCCCCATGCATGCCTTGATCAGTTCATCAAAGCCCTTCGCTTTACCAGCGAGCACCGCTTGCGCGCCATCCGCTTCTGCGAGGAGTTTGGCTTTCAAACCGTTCGCCTCAGCTTCCTTAACCAGCACGATACCATCAGCTTCTGCCTGCTTCTCTGTGCGCACCGCATCCGCTTTACCTTGTTCTAGACGACGTATGGTCTCCGCTTCTGCGTCCGCTTCGACGAGTTGACGCTCTTTTGCCACCTGTGCTGGCACAACGGTGTTTGCATACTGAGTCGCTTTATCACGCTCGGCACGCTGTTTCTCCGCCGCTTGCTCAGAGACGTAGGCTTCTTCGAGAACTTTCGCTTCGGCCACTTTCTCCGCTGCCGTCGCGAGCCGCTCGGCCTCTGCTTGTGCACTACGGCGCTGAGCGTCGGTTTGTGCAATATTGACCAAAGAACTATTCTCACCCTCAGTCGCTTCAGCGTTTGCCGATGCGACACTGATACGCTTATCGCGCTGCATTGCAGCCGCACCGATTTCACCGTCGCGATCCGCCTTAGCCACTTTCACCTTCGCTTCCGCGATGGCTTTCGAGGCGGCCTCTTGACCCAGTGCATCAATGTATCCAGAGGCATCCGTGATATCCTGGACGTTCACGTTGATAAGGCGCAGACCGACTTTTTTCAGCTCGACCTCCACACCCATGGAAATGTTCTGGATGAGCTTGTCGCGATCCGCGTTGATTTCCTCAATATCCATCGTGGCGATGACCACGCGCATCTGACCGAAGATGATATCCTTCGCCAGTTCCTTGATGTGCTCCATGTTCAGGCCGAGCATGCGCTCCGCCGCGTTTTCCATGACACCGGGCTCAGTGGATATACCGACGGTGAAAGTGGAAGGTGTATTGACCCGGATATTCTGCTTGGAGAGCGCTCCCTCGAGACGGATGTCAATGGGCAGCGGGGTGAGATCGAGATATTGGTAATCTTGGATTACCGGCCACACGAAGGCCGCTCCGCCGTGATGACAGTGTGCGGATTTTCCGCCTCCGACCTTACCATAGACCACCAGGATCTTGTCCGAAGGACAGCGCCGATAGCGCATAGCAACCCACGCAAGCAGGATGAAGGCAAAGATTACGATGACGATGAGGCCAATAAGGAATTCCATGATATGTATTTGTAGTTAGACTTCGGGAAAATAGCACGCGACCGGCTCCACGATCAATGTTGAGGCGCCGATTTTTTCAATCACCTGCACCTTGGTACCGGGCTTTAGTGCTTCGGTGCCGCGCTGGAGGGCTTCCGCCGTGACAAGACGCCCTTGGATCATCGTTTCCACCTGGCCGCCGGGGCCCTTCGAGGGTGGAATGGTCACATAGACTGTGCCCTGTTGTCCGACCGCGTTTTCGTAATCCATTGTGCCGCTGGCCGAAAGTTTCACCAGACTCTTCATCATGAGGTAGATGAGAAACATCATCACCACACCAACAAGCCCAGCGAGAAACAGCACCACAGGCAGCGAGAGTCCCATCCTCACAAAACCGATCGCAGTCCAGCCAAACCCTGTGAAAAAAGCTGTGATCGACTTCAACGAAAGCATCCCTACTCCGGAGTCATGGTGATCCGCGCCGTCCACACCGGAGAAATCACCCGCATCCGTGTCCGTATCCCCAAGGAAGAACATCGTCACCGTCTGGAGCAATAGCACCACCGCCGCAAGAATGGCGATCCCGTGGAAAACCTTAAGTGTCAAACTCAACGCTTCCCACCAGTTATCGATAAAATCAGGCATTCGTTAGTGAATTTGTTGATTAGCTACCTCGCTTGCAAGAATATTGCTGTGCGCAACTGCAAGTAATGCCGCTCACAGATTAACAAGCCTATCAGAATGGTAGATGAACACCCCACACTACGATCAGAATCGCATACAGCAACTTACAACCTAAGTGAATGAATTGATCCGTGGTGTAGCTGATTTTTTTATCACAGCGTGTAAAATCCGTAATCCAATGTAGCACAAGTTCAATGAGCGCGAGCAAACCGGAACCGGTAATCATCCAGACAATACCACTGTGAACCATGCAGTGCGCAGTGAGAGCATGAACCCAGAGATCCTTGGGTGCCTTTTTTCCTCTGAAAAGAACACTGGCATCAAGATTCCGATTTTTCCCCATCGCGAGGAAACCTCCTTGCAAAGGGTAGTCCCCAAAGACATGGCCTATAGCCATCGCGAAAAACAATAGCAGGATCCCACCTACACCGCCCGTGGCCACCTGTGTCGTCGCAAATTCGGATAACATGAAACTAACGATTCAGAGGGCGCTATAACCGTAGCTCACCAGAACTTCCCAAGAATCTCGGCGACATCTGTGTCCGCGATCTTCTCGTTCATATTCCTAATACGGCGGCACATTACAGTGACGATTCCCTTATATAAGTTCGCCCCAGCCTCCGGATAGGCTTTTACGAAAGCATCGATGTCTGATTTGTTGGCCTTCCAGATCTGGGAAAATTCTTGAGCGGTCACTGAAGCACTTGCCTTTGCCGGATCGAAAACATTCACCTCTCCAAGGCTTTCGCCGCCTTCCACTCGTGCCAGAAGCTTCATCCTACCCTCTACTTCAATCGTGACGTGAAGCAGTCCAGAAATCACCAAGTAAAGGTATTCCTGGTCATCACCTGCGTTGATAAGTAGCTGTCCTGCTTGAACGGGAAGGAACTCTCCATAGTTGCCCAAAAGGGCGCGATCGGCGGGCTCCATTTCCGCTACGATTCCTACTGGCGGTAGTTCTGGATGTGTTAGTCCGTTGCTCATGGCTTGCAAATTGAACGAATCAGCAAGACTCGGAAAGCCAAAAAGGTTTCACATAGCTTCAACGAGACAGCTTATTACATAGAAGCGATGAAAAAAGGGGGTGCCGCCTCCCTGTAAGCCGGATTCTGTCCGCCCCGTTCTTAGGCGAGGCTGGACGGTCATTTCTCTCACCCGCACCGAAGCGCGAGCGCCCTGCTTGCGCAGGATGCGACTAATACCCGGGAGTTTAACGAGCGAGCCGCTCTTTCCCTGTTATGTCTTGCACCACCCGGGGTTTTCACTGCCGCTCCGGTTACCCTCGGCGCGGTGGGCTCTTACCCCACCATTTCAACCTTACCTGTGCCCTTGCGAGCCATCGGCGGTATCTTTCTGCTGCACTATCCATCCGCTCCCCTCTCGGTTCGCGTCCCCTGCTTTCACAAGGCGGGTTGCCCTACGGTGTCCGGACTTTCCTCAACGGGAGCTTGCGCCCCATTGCGACCGCCCGGGAGACGGCGTGGGGAGTAAACGCTCAATTTCTGAAAAACTAAAAGCTGAAAAGATCACCATCTTCCTTTCATCAACCCCACCACCCAGGCCTCCAGCATAAAACCCAACCCCAGCATCCCCCACTGATCACTTCTCACTCGGCACTAGCCACTCCCCCACCTCTCAGCTTTGGAAATAGAACACATCCGCGAAGAACCACGCGATCATTACCACACCTGCCGCGAGCTTGAATCCCATGCCTGCGACTGTCCCAACCACACTACCCACTCCGGAAACCACGGACTCACGCGTCTGCTTCTTGGCGAAAAGGAATTCAAAAACAAACGCACCCACCAGCGGCCCCACCAACAACCCAACGGGAAAGAAAAACAAACCCACGATACTTCCTAAAATTGCCCCCACTCCTCCCCACCGGCTTCCACCGAACCACTTCGAACCCAGCGAACCGCTCAGAAACTCCACCGCCTGAGAAATCGCCATAATTGCTACTAATATACCAAATCCCCACCACGCAATCCCCGCATCAGCCCCTTTCATTAAGCGATAGCACACCGCACCCGCCAAGATCAGCAAATGCCCTGGGATCACCGGCACGATACATCCTGCGATCCCACCCACTAGTAGTAGGATCGTCACGATCCATGCTCCGCTGCTCTCAAGAAACTCCATCATCGGCGGGAACCTACCCCTTTCCACTAGCTAGGAAAATGAAAACCTCCACAACGTCATGCATGCTTGATTGTCCGGCGTGGCTTCCTATCTTCCATTCATGCGCCACCTCCTAGCAGTCCTTTTTTCAATCAGCACCATGCTTTCAGCAGAAGAAGCGCACATTGTCGTAGAGGCCTATTCAGGCAAAGTCCTATCCGGCGAAAACACTTCCGTAAAACGCCCGGTCGCCTCCCTCACGAAAATGGCCACCGCCGTCGTCGCCGTCGATTGGGCAAACGCCGCTGGCAGAGATATCTCCAAGGAAATCATCCGAGTCCCTGGCATCGTCACACAACTACCTACCCCTAGTCCCATCGGTCTAGCACCGGGAGAAACCCTCACTCTCCGCGATGCGCTCTACTCCGCTTTACTTCAGTCAGATAACGTCGCAGCCCTCACCATCGCCCACCACGTCGGCACCCAGCTACTCGCCCATCGCGGCAAAGGCGGCGACCCTGCACTCGCTTTCGTGGCTGAGATGAATCGCCTAGCCAAGGCCATCAACGCCAAAAATACCATTTTCGTAAATACACACGGTTTAGAAAATGGCCCCAAGCCCGGCCTCTCCACCGCAGCGGACATGGCTCGCCTCGCCATCCACACGATGCGCCGTAACGAGATCAATTTCATTGTCAGCCAAAAGACACGCAAGATCAGCGTAACCGGTGTAGGTGGCACACGATCCCACACCCTCATCAATACCAACGAACTCATCGGCGAACCCGGGATCCTCGGTATCAAAACTGGCACAACCAGAGCCGCCGGAGCATGCCTCGCCACCTGCATGGAGCGCGATCCACTCGTCCGCACCAAAAGAGATGGGACTAAAGGAGCAATTCCCCGCCGCCTCATCGTTATCGTCCTCGACAGCCCAAACCGTTTCGATCGCACTCGCACCCTCATCCGAGCAGGATGGGCTGCCTACGATCCGTGGCTTGCCGCTGGCGCACCGGTCAAAGACCCCAAGCGTGAAATCCTCTCTACCCCTGCACCTAAATAAACATGCGAATCGGAATTCTAAACAGCGGCGGCGACTGCCCCGGCCTCAATGCAGTCATCCACGGCGTCGTCGGTGCAGCTCACGAACTCGGTTGGGAAACCGTCGGCTTCAAGGACGGCTTCGAAGGCCTCCTCCCACCCGGTGATTTCCGTTTCCTCGAGCCAAAGGACACCATTGGCATCCTGAAAATGGGCGGCACCATCCTCGGCTCTACCAACAAAGGCCACTTCGCCGCAAAAATCGGTGCCGGAGATGTTGCCGAAGTCCCTGCGGAAATCGTCGCCAAGGCGAAGAGCACCATGGATCACCTCAAGATCGGCGCGCTCGTCATCGTCGGCGGCGATGGATCACTCACCACCGGCCTACAACTTTTCAAAGAAGGCTGGCCTGTCATCGGCGTCCCGAAAACCATCGATAACGACCTCTCCGCCACCGCCATGACCTTCGGCTTCGATAGTGCGGTCACCACTGTCGTCGATGCACTCGACCGACTTCACACCACCGCAGAATCACACAAGCGCGTCATGGTTCTCGAAGTCATGGGTCGCCACGCAGGGTGGATCGCTCTCTGGGGCGGTATCGCTGGCGGCGCAAATGTCATCCTCCTTCCCGAGATTCCATTCTGTCCGAAGAAAATCTCCGCATTTATCAAAGAACGTGAATCACGTGGACATCACTCAACACTCGTCGTCGTTGCCGAGGGCGCGAAAATGCCCGGCGGTGAACTCGTCTCAAATCACAAAACCACAGCTGGCGAGATCCGCCTCGGTGGAATCGGCGAACAAGTCGCAGCATCACTCGAAGAACTCACGGGTAAGGAAACACGCTCCACCACCCTCGGCCACCTCCAGCGCGGTGGAGCACCCACCGCATTCGACCGCATCCTCGGTATGCGCTTTGGCGTGAAAGCCGTGAAACTCGCCGAAGAAGGAAATTTCGGTCACATGGTCTCCTACCAATCCTACCACGTCGGATCCGTCACCATCGAAGAAGCCGTCAACAAGCTAAACCTAGTCGAGCCCGATGGCGAAGTCGTCCAAGCGGCAAAAGCCGTAGGTATCTGCCTCGGTGATTGATAGTTACACGCCTTCCCCTACGTAAGCCGATCTACACAATGAAAACCCTCCTAGCCTTAATCGCACTAGCCCTCCCTGCATTTTCCGAAGAAAAGCCAAACATCGTCGTCATCATGGCGGACGATCTCGGCTACGGAGACGTCTCCTGCTACGGAGCCACCGCTTTCGAAACGCCAAACATCGACCGACTCGCCGCCAACGGCCTGCGCTTCACCAACGGCTACTGCTCTGCATCCACCTGCACACCCACCCGCGTTTCTCTCCTCACCGGCACCTACGCCTTCCGTATTAAAAACTCAGGTATCGCCCCACCAAACGGCCCCGCCATCATCCGCCCGGGCACCGTCACCCTCCCCTCCATCCTCGGCGAAGCAGGCTACGCCACCGCTGTCATCGGAAAATGGCACCTCGGCCTCGGCGACAAAAAACCGGATTGGAACGGCGACCTCAAGCCCGGCCCCCTCGAGATCGGGTTCGACTACAGCTTCCTCCTCCCCACCACCAACGACCGCGTCCCACAGGTCTATGTCGAAGGACACCGCGTCCTGAACCTCGACCCTGCCGATCCCCTTTGGGTCGGAAACAAAAATCCCTCCCCCGAACTCCCCACCGGCAAAAGCCACCGCGACACACTCCGCATGGACTGGACACACGGCCACAATGGCACCATCCACAACGGCATCTCCCGCATCGGATTTTACACCGGCGGAAAACAAGCACGCTTCCGCGATGAAGACCTCGCCGATAAGTGGATCGAGAAATCCAACGAATTCATCGCCGCAAACAAAGACAAGCCCTTCTTCCTCTTCCATGCTTCCC
This sequence comes from Luteolibacter sp., assembly GCA_051252155.1. Classification (GTDB taxonomy): domain Bacteria; phylum Verrucomicrobiota; class Verrucomicrobiia; order Verrucomicrobiales; family Akkermansiaceae; genus Luteolibacter. The sequence continues at coordinate 764,438 of JBPOGB010000001.1, forward strand.
ACGATCTTCACGTCCCCCGCATGCCCCACGAGCGCTTTCAGGGAAAAAGCGGCACTGGCTTGCGCGGCGACGCCATCCTTGAACTCGATTGGTGCGTCGGCGAAATCATGAAATCCCTCGATGAGCACGGCCTCACCGAAAACACCCTCATCGTCTTCTGCTCGGACAATGGTCCCGTCCTCGACGATGGCTACGCCGATGGAGCCATCTCCGAACTCGGCGATCACAAGCCCGCCGGCATTTTCACCGGAGGCAAATACACCGTCACCGAAGGCGGCACTCGCACCCCCTTCATCACCTCATGGCCCGGCACTATCCCCGCCGGTACCTCCACGGAAATCGTCTGCACCATCGATCTCGCCGCCTCCATCGCTGAAATGACAGGCGTTTCCCTCCCGGAAGATGCCTGCCGCGATAGCTTCCCTATCCTCCCCGCCCTCCTCGGCGAAAAGGGAGCCGAAGGCCGCGAAAACCTCCTCCAGCAGGACAACGGAAGTCAGGGAAAAAACAGCTCCTTCGGCCTACGCTCCGGCGATTGGAAACTCATCCGACACACAAAATCCGGTTGGGGTGCTAACGACGCAAAGAAGCACGTCAAGCCCACCAAAAATTCCAAAAAGGAATACACCCTCTACAACCTCGCCAAAGACCCAGCCGAAGAAAACGACATCAGCGGTGCGAACAAAGAAAAGACTCAGGAGATGATCAAACTGCTCGATAAAATCATCCAAGCAGAGCGCACACGTCCCTGATTAGGAGCGGAGTGCGAAGAGCAGAGAGCCCCCCTCTATCCTGCAAACTGCAAACTGCAAACTGCAAACTGCAAACTGCAAACTAGCACCCTAGCAAACTCACCTAAGCCTCCGCCAGCTTCCTGCCTACGTTCTTCACAGCTTCGGCATTTCCCGAGTCAATCAGGCCTCCTTTGTCAAAAAAGGCTTCATGAGCCGCAGCAAGGCTGAACTCTTCCTCGATCACCTTCACCTTCACGTTTTCGAGAAAAGGCCTGAGAAATCCGAGACTCCTCTTCCCTCCATATCCACCCGGCGATGCCGAAATAATCGCCGCTGTCTTGCCAGCGATCGCCGCTAGAGGAGCCTCATCCTCAGAATCTGCCCGAGACACCCAGTCGATCGCATTCTTCAGCGCAGCCGTGATCATGCTGTTGTATTCCGGTGAGGCGATCAGCAGCGCATCATGGCTCAGGAAAAGCTCTTTGAACTTCTTCGCAGCCTCCGGCTTGCCCTCTTTTTTCTCCAGATCCTCATCAAATAAAGGCATAGGATAATCCGCCAAAGAAACCACCGTCACTTCAGCACCTGCCTCCCGCGCACCTTCCGCGGCGATCTTGACCAGCTTCTGATTATACGATCCCGAACGCAGACTCCCACTAAACGCCAATACCTTTTTCATAAGACCCTAAACCTTCACTAGATCTCAAAATTGTGAAGCGGATTCCGCCTCATTTGTGTCGAACTCGCCTTTAAGCAAACTCTCTTTGATATTTTGTAGATCGTCGTTATCCTCACCCCTCCATGAACGGCTTCCTCATCACCTGCAACCACGCAACCTGCGCCCTCCCGGAGGCACAACGTGCGTTGTTTAAAGGCTCCGAGGATCTCGTCCATTCCACAGAAGGCTGGGAGCCGGGCTCGCTCAACCTAGCTCAGGGGCTCGCCATGAAATTCAGCACCCCCCTCATCCACGGCGATGTCTCACGCCTCCTCATTGATCTCGATCACGATGGAAAAAAACGCTGGAGCAAAATCTCAGCAAAACTTCCCGAACCAACAAAAGCCAAACTCGTCGAGCGCCACGAACTCAAGTTCCGCCACGCCATCGAAGCACGCCTCGCCGAAGACCTAAAACGCCGCGAAGCTGTCGTTCATTTCATTATCCACACAGCTCCCATCGAAGACGGAAAAATCACCTTCGAGCACGCAGGCTCCGCATTAGCAGAAAAAGTTGCCACCAATGCAGAGAAGCAAATGCCTTCCTCCGAAGTCAGTAGCTCATGCACACCACTCATGGATAAGACCGCCTTCATCCGCTGGATGCTCGAGTCCTACCCGGACAAGAAATACGGCCTCATTCGCATCACCATCTCCCAATCTTTTTTCATGAAATCCGTCCCCATGCGCTGGGAGACAATTAAGAAAGCACTCATCATGGCGCTCTACAACGCCGCCCAGTAAGGAGCAGGAACACTCCTGTCCCCATCACTCCTTACCTCCCATTTGAATCCTGAAACCACCTGGCTCCGTCAGGCAATAACATCCCCCGAGTTCTCCGAACGCCTGGCTCCACTAGCCACCGGCGGCCGCACTGTCGTGTTCGACCATGCCGAGGAAGCCTCTCATTCCTTCTTCGCCGCCCTCGCCTGCACCGCCTCCTCCGACCTCGGAAAGAAGCGTCACTGGATCCTCCACGACTCCCCCCGCCAGCGCGAACGCCTCGCCACCGAGCTAGAACTCTGGGGCATCACCGCCCTAGTCCTCCCAGACTCCCCATTGGAACGCGGACTTCAGTCCGCTTCTGACCCCCACGAAGTGCTAGATCCTGAATCAGCAGCCGAGTGGTTCGCCATCCTCGAAATCCTCGCCACCTCAGACGCCTTCACCATCCTCCTCAGCTCCGAGCAACTCACCCAATACGCACCCTCCGCAAAGTCCCTCCTCTCAAACCGCTCCCACCTCAAGCCCGGCACCGACCTCGACCCCACCGCCTTCGCCGCCACCCTCGACAAGCACGGCTACGACCGCCACCCCACCGTCACCGCCCGCGGCCACTACGCCATCCGCGGCGGCATCCTCGATCTCTTCCCCTACCAATCCCCGCGCCCCCTCCGTCTCGAATTCTTCGATACCGAACTCGAATCCCTCCGCGAGTTCGACATCAACACCCAAGCCTCCACCCGCAAGCTTGAGGAAATCCACCTCCTCCTCACCGAGCCCCCCGCCGTAGCCACCATCTCCGATTATCTAGAAGAAACCGACACCCTCATCCAAATAGACCAAGGAGGGGCTGCATCCTGCTGCCCAACAACCCCAGCCCCCAACCCCCAAGGAGAGGCGGATGCCATCCACCTTACATCCCCCTCTTTCCTCATCACCGAAAACACCGCCGAAGGCGTGTTAGAGGAAAACTTCACCCTAGCCGCCTACGCCTCCCCCCTCGGCACCTTCGATGCCGGAGACTTCATCCTCGACGAGCTCCGCCGCGAATCCTTCTTCCGCCAGCTCAACGAATGGCAACGCGACCAATGGGACATCGGCATCGTCTTTTCCACCAAAGGCGAACTCGACCGCTTCACCGAACTATCCGGAAAAGACCTCCAACGCGACCTCGGCCTCACCCCCGTCCTAGGAGAACTCATCTCCTCCTTCACCCTCCCAGCTACTAAGCTCGCCGTACTATCCTCCTCCGAACTCTTCGGCCGCTACCGCACCCCCGGAGCCGCCCGACGCTCCACCGTTGAGAAAGCCCGCGTCATGCGCGCCCGCGCCACCCTCGACGACATCAGCGAAGGCGACCTCGTCGTCCACTACGAATACGGTATCGGAAAATTCCGAGGCATCGCCCAAGAAGACGAAGGCGAAGAACTCCAGATCGAATACAAAGACGGCTCCATCCTCTCCGTCCCCCTAGAGCAAGCCCACCTCATCGGAAAATACGTCGGAGTCGGCGGCAAAACCCCAGACCTCAATAAACTCGGCAACGCCACCTGGCAGAAAAACCGCAAGCAAGCCGAGAAATCCATCCTCGATTACGCCGCCCGCCTCCTCCGCATTCAGGCCGAGCGCGAGCACGAGCAAGGCCACGCCCACCCACCCGACACCCGCTGGATGTTCGAGTTCGAACAGAGTTTCCACTACACCGAAACCCCCGATCAGAAACAAGCCATCCAGGACACCAAGCACGACCTCGAGTCCCCCAACTCCATGGACCGACTCATCTGCGGCGACGTCGGATTCGGCAAAACCGAAGTCGCCATTCGCGCCGCCTTCAAGTGCATCACCGGCGGCAAACAAGCCGCCCTCCTCTGCCCCACCACCGTCCTCGCAGAGCAACACTGGCGCACCTTCCGCGAACGCTTCTCCGACTACCCGATCAGAATCGATCTCCTCAACCGCTTCCGCAAACCCTCCGAAGTCCGTGCCACCATCAAAGGCCTCGCCGACGGCTCCGTCGATATGGTCATCGGCACCCACCGCCTCATCTCCGGAGATGTCTCCTACAAAGACCTCGGCCTCGCCATCGTCGATGAGGAGCAGCGCTTCGGAGTCGCCCACAAGGAAAAATTCAAAGACCTCTTCCGCCAGATCGACGTCCTCACCCTCTCCGCCACCCCCATCCCGCGCACCCTCTACATGGCACTCATGGGCGCGCGCGACATGTCCACCATCGACACCCCACCCCCCAACCGCCTCCCCGTTTCCACCACCGTCACCGCCTACGATGACCGCGTCATCCGCGATGCCATACGCCGCGAGATCAAACGCGGCGGCCAGGTCTTCTTCCTCCACAACCGGGTCAAAACCATCGAGATGGTCCACAAAAAGCTCAAAGAGCTCGTCCCCGAAGCCCGCGTCCTCGTCGGCCACGGCCAGATGGAAAAGCACGACCTCGAGAACGTCATGCACGCCTTCGTAAACCACGAAGCCGACGTCCTCCTCGCCACCACCATCATCGAGACCGGCATCGACATCCCCAATGCCAACACCATCCTCATCGACCGCGCCGACCGCTTCGGCCTCGCCGATCTCTACCAGCTCCGCGGCCGCGTCGGCCGTGCCGGAGAAAAAGCCTACGCCATCCTCCTCCTCCCCCGGGAAATGATCACCCAAGGCGACGCCCGCAAACGCATCCACGCCATCAAGCAATACACCGCCCTAGGCTCCGGCTTCAAAATCGCCATGCGCGACCTCGAGATTCGCGGCGCCGGCAACCTCCTAGGCACCAAACAATCCGGCCACATTGCCCAAATCGGCTTCGACCTCTACTGCCAGCTCCTCCGCCAATCCGTTGACCGCCTAAAAGGCAAACAAGACCCGAGCCTCCAAGAAACCACCTTCAAAGCCGACTTCATCATCCCCACCGAAACGCAGTGGGTCACTCAAAATTCAAACCTCAAATCTCAACCTTCAAAAGAAGACAAGAACCCAAAAACCAAAGAAAACTTATCTTCCTTGGCGAACTTGGCGGTAAAAAATTCTGAAGTCCTCCCCGCCTTCATCCCCACCGCCTACCTCAGCGACGCAAAACTCCGCATCAACGCCTACCGCGAGCTAGCCGAAGCCAACACCCAAAAATCCATCACCTCCCTCGAGAAAAACTGGATCGACCGCCACGGCCGCCTCCCCCACCCCATCAACAACCTCCTCACCATCGCCCGCATCAAAGCCGAAGCCGCCTCCAACCAAATCACCTCCGTGGAGATCTCCGGGCAACGGCTGATGTTGCAGAGGAACGGGAGTCCGATTTTGATGGATGGGTCACGTTATCCGAGGCTGGCAAAAACGAAGCCGGGGGAGAAATTGGATGAGACGTTGGAGATGTTACAAAATTTTTAGACCACAAACTTAGAGTCGGGATCGTGGCGAATAAGACGCCTCAACACTGAATTGAAATGCGCATTCACTCATCGCTTTGTGGAAAGATCGATCTGGCAGAAGAGATACCGAGACTCCCTCATCCGAGATCTGGAACCTATCGCTATGCTGACTAAATACCGGCACAAATTCATAGAGCCCCCACCGCTCAAACTACCGAAAGTCTGCTATTGTAGTCCCTTGCGGGACTGATCTTCGACTCGGCCATTGACACCCTTTTGTCCCGAGCGTCACCATTCCAACACCATGGAGAAACAAAGGGATCCGAAGGATGATTGTAGCTGGGAGAACCATCACCGTGTTCCTCAGTGCTACTTGAAGCAGTTCCTCTGGCCAGATGGCAAACTTAAAGTCCGCGATCAAGAACTGAACAGGATAATCCATCCCAAACCGGCGCAGATTATGTGCGAAAAGGGGTTGAATCATCTTCCCCCCGAAGCCCGAGGCGACATGCCCGCGAATATTTTAGAGGCAACGATCTTCGGCATGTGGGACGATTGGTATCCATCAATGGTTCGGGAATTGGAGGCCTCTGACGGACATCCAGAAGAGAAACTTGCGAGAAGGCTGTTTCAAATGGCGATCGGCCTCCTGTTCCGATCGATCAACGGCAATCGGATCATGCACTTCGTTGCTGATACAGCAGACGATGATGGAAGCCTCGGATCGAAGCCAGGTGACTATCCGAGGTTCGCGGGAATGGCCATGATGAAAACTATTACTGAGCTATCCGAACATTCAGCGTTACGCCTTCATCGTTCCACTGGGCACGTCCGATTCAATACATGTGACAACCCGGCGAGCTCTTGGATCTTAAACGTAGAAAGCCGTCAGCTGTCGCATAATCCGCATTTCTTCAGCAAGGATCCTCCAGATGATGCCGGTGGCGGGGTGATCCTCTTCCCCTGTAATCCAGACTGGATGCTTGAGGTATTTCTCAACGATAAACCGTTTCCAGCCGCCGTCCCCATCTTCAAGGTCGTCGATGCAGAACCCTCTCACGTTTCATGCGCGAACGCTAGGATCGCCGAGGCTACCCACAAATTTAAGGTTCTTGCGCCCCCGAGACAGTGATCGTCGACCGCCCCCCCCAATTCAACACACCGGCTCTTTCAAGAGCGTCTCTCATCATCACTAGTTCCTACAGAAATAGTAGCTAAGGAGTAGGCGCGTCTCCGCGCCTTGAGTTCGGGGTGGCGTCCCCGCCGTCTGAGGGAGAGTCTTTCATACTGCGGGTGGTGACACCCGCTTGAACTCAAGGCGCGAGACGCACCTACTCCGGTGGGGACGTCCCTAGTCCTTTGAGCTTGTCGCGTTTCATCCAAACCCTAATTTCAAAGCTATGTCCGATTTCCTCGATCCCTCCGAAGAAATCGAGAAGCACGGCTCGAAACTCCCCCACTGGCAGCAGGACGGCGTGATGCAGTTCGTCACCTTCCGCCTCGGCGATTCCCTCCCCACCACCAAACTCGCCGCATGGCAGGGAAGCCGCAAAATCTTCCTGGAACAGAACCCCAAACCATGGACTGACGAAACCGAATTCGAGTTCCGCCGCCGATTCACCCAACGCATCGAGGAATGGTTAGATGAAGGTTCCGGCTCCTGCATTTTCCGCAACCCGGAGACGCGCAATCTGATGGAGGAAATTCTGATGAAATTCCAAGGCGAACGATACATTCACGAGTCATGGGTGATCATGCCTAACCACCTCCACCTCCTCTTCAAGCCGCTGGTGCCCATGGAAAATCTTATCCAAGCATGGAAGAGCACTTTCTCTCATTAAAGGGGTCAGGCAAAGATTTGGAGCATTGCCATTAACTAGGTATTCGATTCCCTTGAAATAGCTACATGCCCAGACAGCTGCGAATCGAATATCCCGGTGCGATTTACCACGTTATGGCGAGAGGAAATCGGCTGGAGGCTATTGTTCGTGATGACGCCGACCGGAGGGAGTTCGAATTAGCTCTGGAGGAGCTGGTTGGCCAGACGGGTTAGCTTCTTTATGCGTATTTACTGATGGTGAACCACTACTATCTGGTTTTCAAAACACCCGATAGAGAACCTCCTAACCATCGCCCGCATCAAAACCGAAGACGCCTCCAACCAAAGCACCTCCGTAGAAATCTCCACCCGGCGCCTAATGCCCCAGAGGAACGGCAGTCCGATTCTAATAGATGGATCACACTATCCGAGATTGGCTAAAACCAAGCTTGGAGAGAAACTGAAAGAGACTTTGAATCTGCTGAATTTTTTTAAGTAGCCGTTCGATATTCATTTTTAACCCAACTAACTCTTACAAAGGATAAATAGATCAGAAGACACAATAATCACTTCCTATTTCTTCGAAAGAAAATCAGAAAACTAATACACATCACAATTAACGAAGAAGGTTCAGGAACCACCCACACTTCGCTAAGTGAATCCCCGCTCTCGTCGGTCAGAACCATATTACCTTCAAAACGCTTACCTAAGAGACTAGAATTAAAGGACGGAGTTGAATCGAAAGTAAAACTTCCAGCACGAACAGTTAGTATATCGCCGGGACTAACTGTAATGCCATTTAGAGTCAGCATACCAGGTGCAGTGGCAGAGAGTATAGTTATCGGAGTAGTGTCTAGCAGACTCAGTATATCAATAAAAAAAGTTGGCCCTCCATTCATTGAAATCCCAACAGTTTGAGTTGATGGAGATGTATTAACAACATTCGATTCGAGAGGATTACTTCCCCAGTAGAGAAAAACAACATTTTTTACAATACCGCTACTGAGAATCGAAAAATCGATATCCTCGGTTATTTCGAGTGTGGGCGTAGTCGTGCCATTAATCATTGCCGTTCCATGTTGAAAGTCACCTCTAAGAATTACCGCAGACCTAGCGACAGTAACTGATAGAATTGCGCACAACACAACTTGGCAGACGATTTTCATAGGAATGATTTTTTTCGAAATATAGCATCCATGCCGCACTTGATACATTCGGAATGTATTCGCCTGTCCGCTTAGTAGTCAATTAATTTTCGAGTCCTTAAATTCATAAAGTAAATGGGGTCAGGTGCGAATGGCACGAGGTTAAGGCCGTTTACTGTCGGAAAAGTAAGACGAAAAGCCGGTCTGGGTACGGTTTGTAAGTGTGACCAAACAAGCCTACCTGACCGACTTTCCGCTCCATATTCTTGCAACCTCCAAACGCCGATTTCAAGCCGCAATACGCGCCAAGCGAGCCACTCTCATCCGCTCGTCACTCAGCGGATATAGCGTGTTGTTTGAGGACATTCTTCCTAGCTCGTTTTTGACCTCAATTGACCCGACGAAGCGACAACGATGCTTCGGACATATCCCCGTCTTCTGGGCTTGGCTTGCCCAAATCCTCGAATCAAACAGCTCCTGCCAACGAGCTGTCTGCCATATTCAAAACTGGTCGCGAAGCAGCGGACTCGCAGTTCCCTCCTCGGATACATCGAGCTACTGCCAGGCCAGACTGCGAGTCGAAATCTCTTTCCTTCAAAACATCCATGAAAGGATTACATCAAAGCTCTCAGCACGTATTGGTGAAAAGGATCTATGGAACGGGCTGACTCTCAAAGCAGTCGATGGCAGCTCGGTTCACTTGATGGATACAGAAGAGAACCAGCAAGTTTACCCGCAATCCTCGAGTCAGAAACAAGGTTGTGGTTCTCCCTTTTTCGGGATGGTTGGCCTTCTCAACCTCAGCCACGGAGGCTGGGAACACATCAAAACCTGCCCGATGAGCACCCATGAAATCAATCCTGCCGTCGAACTCACCCAAAGCCTTGAACACAACGACCTACTGATGGGAGACCGTGCTTTTGGCTCTTACGAGCTCATTGCCCGCTGTGCGCAACAAGGTGCCCACGTTCTCATGCGCCTTCACCAGGCGCGCGGTGGCGCACTCGATTGGAATCATGGAAAGAGGATCTCAAGGCACGAACGAATCGTTGTGTGGAGACGGCCTTACAAGCCGGCCGGCAGCGATGCACGGAAAGATAAGTGGAAGGAGCTGCCCGAGACCATGGAGCTTAGACTGATCAAACTTTCCTATCAGGGGCGTGGTGGCAGAAAGGCCACCTTGATCCTCGTTACCACACTACTAGATCACAGGAAGTTCAACGGGATCGAGCTTGCCGACCTGTATGCCCGGAGGTGGGACATCGAACTAAAATTGCGCGACTTAAAAACCACGATGAACATGGAGTTCTTCGCCATCAAGAGTCCCGGTATGGCTCACAAAACCCTGTTGATGAGTATGATAGCAAACAATCTCATACGCTACATGATGCAGTCAGCAGCCCGAATCGAAGGAAAGCCCGTCTGGCAGATGAGCTTCAAAGGAACAATCCACCTTATTGTAAGCAATCACGAAAGCTTCCGGTCATACGCGAGCAAACCGACAAGGCGTAGAACTGAGTTCAACCGTCTGCTCGAAATATGTGCTACGAAACAGATCAATATCAGGCCATTCAGAAGCGAGCCGCGAGCGGTTAAGCGAAGGCCTAAAAACCACCCGCTACTCATAAAGGGGTCAGGCAGAGATTTGGAGCATTGCCGTTGACTAGGTATCCGTTTCCCCTGAAATAACTTCATGCCAAGACAGCTGCGAATCGAATATCCCGGTGCGATTTACCACGTTATGGCGAGAGGAAATCGCCTGGAGGCTATTGTCCGTGATGACGCCGACCGGAGGGAGTTCGAATTAGCTCTAGAGGAGCTGGTAGGGCAAACGGGCTGGCTTCTGTATGCTTATGTGCTGATGGGAAACCACTACCATCTGGTTTTCAAAACACCCGATCCGAATTTGGTGGCGTTAAAGGGGTCAGGCAGAGATTTGGAGCATTGCCGTTGACTAGCTATCCGTTTACCCTGAAATAGCTACATGCCCAGACAGCTGCGAATCGAATATCCCGGTGCGATTTACCACGTTATGGCGAGAGGAAATCGGCTGGAGGCTATTGCCCGTGACAACACCGACCGGGAGGCATTCGAATTAGCTCTGGAGGAGCTGGTTGGGCAGACGGGTTGGCTTCTGTATGCGTATGTGCTGATGGGGAATCACTACCATCTGGCTTTCAAAACACCTGATCCGAATCTGGTTTCGGGAATGACTTGGTTCCAGAACACGCTGACAAAGCGGTTCAACGCGAGGCACAAGTTGAGGGGGCATTTATTTTCAGGACGATACAAAGCCGTTCTTGTGGAAGAAGGGAACTACCTGAATACACTGATCCATTACATACACCTCAATCCGGCTCGCGCGGGATTGTCGAATCTGGCGGGCGGGCTGGAGAAGTATGCTTGGAGCAGTTTGCCCGACTACCTGAGGAGAGCATCGGCGAGGCGACCGTGGATCGCGGTGAAAGAGGGGCTGGGTCATCTGGGTTACGACGATCTGGCAGCGGGGCGGAAGAGGTTTCTGAAAGACACGGAAAATTTGGTGGATCGCTCTCGTCCAGCGAGAAGCGGGCACGGCGATAGGACGGAACCTGATCTTGGAGCCGTTTTGAGGAGAGGATGGTGCTTCGGTAGCGATGGATTCAGAGAAAGGTTGATCGGTCTGGTGGAGAGCAAGCTAGCGACAGGCGACTACAGAAGCGAAAATGGCTACAGTGGAGGCGCGGTGAAGGATCGTAGTGAAGCGGCGGCACGGCGCTGGATAGCGGAAGGGATGAAGATTCTCGGAATGGAGCGAGTAGACCTTTCGAACTGTCCGAAGATGGATGTGAGAAAGGCGATGCTGGCAAGGCTGGTTAGGCGTCATTCCCGAATGACCCTGGACTGGATTGCAGAGGAGCTGGAGATGGGGGTGAGGAGCAGTGTCACGAGAGCGGAACGGCAGCTCAAAGTAAAATTGGAAGAGAACCGTAAACTGAGAAACTTATGGAAGAAATTGGAAACGCACCAGATCTCTGCATGACCCCTTTTCACGAGATGCTTCAGCCGCGTGGAGGTGACGCTTCCGTGAGGCGGTGTTGTTGTAGCTAAAAAAGCACCGAGACGACGTGAATGGGAGCAGGTGCCGCATTTTAACATCCCTCTCGCATACTTGTCCCCCACCTTTTCCCCGCCTACATTCCGGCAACCAACTCCTTCAACGGCCTTCACCCCAAAAGCAAATTCCAAGCATTTTAACATTACCTTTCACAACTGCGTTCTCTGTCCACCTTCCTCTGACCGAATTCGAAGCCACTTCATCGTCCTCTCACGATCATGCACCTCTCTCTTCTCCTACCCTTCATCCTCCTCGCCACCTTCGCAGACGCTGCAGAACAGCCCTTCTTCCTAGCTGACCAGGACCCCAAGCCTGCCGGCAAGAACTGGACCCCAGTCTCTAACATGTCTGATGACTTCGAGGGAGAGTCGCTTGACCTCACCAAGTGGCAAGCGAACCCAAAGGGTAATGGCTGGATGTGGATAGGTCGCCCACCAGGCCTCTTCCGTGCCGAAAACGTGACGGTCAAGAACGGGAAGATGAACGTGACGGTCAGCAAACTCCCTGAGGCGGTGGAACTCGAAGGTCACCAGTTCACTCACCAAGGGGCCATCGTCCGCTCCCATCACGCCGGGCAAAAGGGCTGGTACTTCGAATGCAAAATGAAGGCCAACGCCACCGAGATGTCCTCCACCTTCTGGCTGATGACCAAGGGAAACATCCCCAAGCGACTGGAGCTCGATATCCAAGAATGTGTGGGCTGCGTCAGTGACAACGCCGAAAGCTGGGTGAAGGACTGGGATCAAATCTTTCACTCCAATCTCATTCACCGCACCAGCCGCAACAACCCTACTCAGGTTCAGCGACAGGGCCAGAAGTTCACCGAAACTAAGAACCATGAGCGATTCTACGTCTATGGGGCTTGGTGGAAGTCAGCTGATGAAGTTCAGTTCTTCCTCGACGGGCACTACGTCTACTCCATCACACCCAGCATCGAGTGGGATGTGCCCGCCTTCATCCAGATGGCCATCGAAGTCTATGACTGGAATCCCCTCCCTGCCGATGGAGGCCTAGTCGAAAAGGGCACTTGGGAGCAACGAACCACGCAATACGATTGGGTGAGGACTTGGCGACTTGTGGAAGGCTCTCCTCAGCCTCAATAGCGAGGTGGGTAAATGGGGTGAGGAGCGAATACTAACATTTTCCTCCAACACGGTGCGATGTTCAGGGAAATCTACGTCCCAGTTGAAAACGCAACTTCCTAGCGGTAGTATGGCCATGGAGTTATCGACCGCCGGACGTTTTTACACGCTTGGGAACCATTACCACTACAACCCTGACGATGGGCTCCCTCCTGTCCGCGCTGACCCCCGACGATGCGGCAGCCGAGCAGGTGAGCTTCAATGATCCCGAGATCACCGCCACTTACGAGACCTTCCCTTCCCCACAAGGCAACGATTATCTGGTCGTGCCCAAGGACTTGGAAGGCCCGCTCCGGTGGTATTGGTCACTCACTCCTGACCCTATTTATTCACAGCCGAACTCGACGCGCAATTGCCTGCCGGAAGAATGGCGGATTTCGATTTCGACAAAAGTGTCGTCGGCAACGCGCCATGGTTCGGCAATGGATAAAGTGAACGTCCCGCGATACTACAGCAGACCCGGGAGCGTCCGCGAGATTTCACAAGGGATGGCGTTTCCTCCGCTTACCTTCATACTATCTCGCAGGAACTGAAAGAGTCTTTCTCCATGAGGCGTTTTCTAAGACAATGAATACCCCTATGAATGCGAATGTCGCGCGTTGCTTAGTGCTCTCGTTACAGATCGCGCTTGTCGGGATCGCTCTCGCAAATCCGGAGGATTTTTATACCCAGAACGGCACCGATAGGACTTTTACGGAGATTATGCAGAGTAAGGAGCTGGAAACCGGCATCAACTCCACCAAGGGAATCAAAGGTTCCATAGTGAACGTGAACAGCGACCTGCTCAAAAACAGTCCCTACGCACAAAACGAGATCCCGCAAGACATCGCTATCCACACACTAGGCAATAGCATGATCAGCCGCGGTAGTTTCCCAAAATGGTCGAGATGGTATCAGGAGGATGAAAACACTCAGATCTTCCGCCTTTTTAAAGGGGAGACAAATGTGCGAAACGACCGGGAAAACGCGGCACGAATTGAAGCGTTTAGCAAAGTGAGTTGGAAGGAAGGAGATTGGCATGAATGGAACGGAACCTACACAATAATCAAGCCACACGGATGCGCGATATTCCAAGCAAAGAACAGCGTTAACCATTGGTCTGTCAGCCTGCTCACGGACGACAACGGGGACATTACTTTGAACCACCGTCGTGGTGAGGACAAAGTCATAGCCGAGGACATGGTGGGCAAACCATTCCACATCCGGGTGAGGGACAACGGCCTAGACTACGAGGTATTTCTTAATGAGAAAAAAGTGGGTCAGGGATCTTACAAACGCCCTGTGGGAATAAGCCATTTCCGCTGGGGAATGTATCTCGGGAAAAACGAGGTGAAACACGATGCCATGATCCTAGTAACGGGCGCGGCGATAGATCCGAAATAGTCATTCGAATAGGGTCAGGAGTGAATGGCACGAGTTTATGATAGGGATCAGGTGCTGCATTTTAACATTTTTTGATTACCTAAATTGGCTCAGTCCCCGGCTAAATAGCATTTTATTACACACAGTAAGGCGCGTAGCTATAGGGTATTTGACGTCCTAGTTGAAAAAGAAAAGTCCCAGCCCTAGACTCTCGAATGAGCACACCTCAAGAATCCACCACCGCCCACCCCATCCCACAGGAAGCCTTTGATTGGTATGATGAGTATGCCCACGGCGTCATCGACCGCCGGATGTTTTTGAAACGCTTGGGAACCATTACCACGGCAACCCTGACGATGGGCACTCTCCTGTCCGCGCTAACCCCCGACTATGCGGCAGCCGAGCAGGTGAGCTTCAATGACCCCGAGATCACCGCCACTTACGAGACCTTCCCTTCCCCACAAGGCAATGGCGAAGGCAAAGGCTATCTGGTGGTGCCCAAGGACTTGCAAGGCACCGCTCCGGTAGTCTTGGTCATTCACGAGAATCGTGGCCTCAATCCCTATGTGAAGGATGTCGCCCGCCGCGTCGCCAAGGCAGGCTTCGTCGCCTTTGCTCCCGATGGATTGTATCCCGTAGGCGGTTATCCCGGAAACGATGACGAAGGCCGCGCGATGCAGAAGAAAATGGACAAGGCCAAACTGGAGCAGGACTTCATTGCCGCCGCCAAGTTCATCAAGGCACACAAGCTCAGCAGCGGAAAACTCGGCGCCGTCGGTTTTTGCTTTGGAGGATATATCGTCAACATGCTCGCAGCCACCATCCCCGAGGAGCTCGATGCCGGTGTCCCCTTCTACGGCACCCCTGCAGTGAAAGAGCTGCGCAAAAACATCAAAGGCCCCCTTCTCATCCAACTAGGAGAACTCGACAAACGAGTCAACGACACTTGGCCGGAGTATGAAGAAGACCTCAAGGCCGCCGGCGCGGACTACACCATGCAGATGTATCCCAAAGCCAATCACGGCTTCCACAACGACTCCACCGGCCGTTACGACGAAGTCCAGGCAGAGCTCGCCTGGGAGAGAACCATCGCTTTCTTCAAAAAGCATCTCGCATAGCTGAGGAGTATAGCTTCTCAGGACTGTGACCCGAAGCTGTATTGTGAAATCATGAAATATCTCGCTTCCGCTGAGCCAGCGGATTGAATAGCGTATCATTCACTATGAGTGCTGCCGTCCCAATTCAGCTCACCGTTAATGGCCTGCAACGCGAGATCGTGTCTCCACCAGAGCGCTCCTTGCTCGATGTGCTGCGCGAGGATCTGGCGCTGACTGGCAGTAAGTATGGCTGCGGCGAAATGCAGTGCGGTGCGTGCTCGGTATTGGTCGATGGAAAGCGTCAGTTTTCGTGCCGGATGTCGGTGTCGGCGGCTGCGGGGAAATCAGTGCGCACGATCGAAGGCTTGTCCGGCGGCGGTGCTACCGACGCAGCGCTGCATCCCGTGCAGCAGGCGTTTCTCGACGAGGCAGGTTTTCAGTGCGGTTACTGCACCTGCGGCATGATCATGACTGCGGTAGAATTTCTGGAAAAGAATCCAACGCCCAGCGACACACAGATCACTTCTGCAATGAACGGCAACATCTGCCGCTGCTGCGCCTATCCCAACATTCACGCGGCAATCTCCAAAGCAGCGGATGTCATCAACGCGACACGCGGAGAGGAGGCGAAATGATCGATTCAAACGACCCGGCAATGGAAGCCTTGCGTCTGGCGCAACCGGTGACCGATGAAGAGGAACCGGTGGATCGCGTGCCATTTCACTTTGCCGTCGGTCGGCGCACATTTCTACAACTTTTAGGCTCGGGGCTGCTGATTGCGGTGGCAGCCGAGAATTCCGACGGCCAAGGACGCCGGCGTGGTGGGCAGTCGATTCCCGTCACCGGGCGCGTGCACATTGGCAAAGACGGGACGTTCACCGTGATGACCGGCAAGGTCGAAGGCGGGCAAGGTTCGCGCGCGGAACTTACCCAGGCAGCAGCGGAGGAACTGCGCGTA
Source organism: Luteolibacter sp. (assembly GCA_051252155.1). Lineage (GTDB taxonomy): Bacteria > Verrucomicrobiota > Verrucomicrobiia > Verrucomicrobiales > Akkermansiaceae > Luteolibacter. Next base: position 780,612 of record JBPOGB010000001.1, read on the forward strand.
GCGCCGGATCGTATCTCCCTGCTCATGGCCGATACCGACCTGGTGCCCGACGACGGCGGCACGGCGGGCAGCCGCACCACGCCGTCGACCGTCCCGGCGGTACGCAGTGGCTGCGCGGCGGCACGAGAACTCCTGGTCGCTGCGGCAGCGAAGGCTTGGGGTGTGACGACGGATGGAATCACTGTAGCCGACGGAGCTGCAACCGCCAGTGATGGTGAGCGACGCTACACTTACGTAGATCTCGCCTCTGACGATGAAGCCGCAAAATCGCTTGCGGAAGCGGTGCCAGAGGACGTCGAACTAACGGCAATCCCAGAATGGAAAACGCTCGGCAAACCGTTTGCCAGGCCGAACGCGAGTGACATTGTCACGGGCAAGCACGAATTTCCCAGCGACATCAGGCGGCCAGGGATGCTCTACGGCCACGTGGTGCGGCCCGTATCTTTTACCGCCAAACTGGAATCGGTCGACCTCGCTGGGGCGGAGGCAATGGAAGGTGTGACCGTTGTTCGCGATGGCGATTTCATAGCGGTGGCGGCACCCACTTCCTGGCAGGCTAGCGAAGCCGGAGGCGCGATTTCGAAAGCAGCACAGTGGAACGAATCACCGCACCCGGCGAGCAGCGCTCTGGCCGAACACCTACGCTCCACGGCACGGAATCTGCCGGAGAATCCGCACGCACGCGAGGTGGCAGATGCAGCGAAAAAGGCTCGTGAAACGTATGGCATCGCCTATGTGCAACATTGCCCGATGGAACCGCGTGCTGCGGTGGCTGAGTGGAGCAAGAACGGCAAGCTAACAGTATGGACGGGAACGCAGCAGCCCTTTCGCGTGCGCAGCGAGCTGGCGCGGGCATTCAAAGTTTCCGAGAACAATGTCAGGGTCATCGTGCCGGATTTCGGTGGTGGTTTCGGCGGCAAGCACTCTGGCGAATGCGCCGTGGAAGCAGCCCGCATCGCCAAGGCCGCAGGCAAGCCGGTACATCTGCGCTGGACGCGCGAGGAGGAATTCACCTGGGCCTACTTCCGCCCGGCAGCGGTCATGGATGTAGAGGCCAGCCTGAACGCCGACAGCAAACTAACATCGTGGCATTTCATCAACATCAACGCGGGCGGCAATGGTATCGAATCGCCCTACGCCTGCGCGGCCAAGCACACGCGTTCGGTCGGAGCGGACGCCCCGCTGCGACACGGCTCGTATCGCTCCCTGGCTGTGACCGCCAACAATTTCGCCCGCGAGTGTTTCATGGACGAACTGGCGCACGCGGCGGGCACCGATCCTCTATCGTTCCGGTTGGCTCATCTTGAGGCGGGGCGGCTGCGCGATGTGCTCGTCGAGGCGGCGGAAAAGTTCGACTTTTCCAAACGCTGGCAGGAGCGGAAACCTAGTGTCGGCGTGGGCATCGCCTGTGGGATTGACAAAGGATCTTACGTTGCCGCCTGTGTAGAGGTGACGATCACTGACAACGCGATCCAAGTCGTGCGCGTCTGCCAAGCCTACGAATGCGGCAAGATTCTTAACCCGCCGAATCTAGTGGCGCAGGTCGAAGGGGCGATTCTCATGGGGCTCGGCCCAGCACTACACGAGGCCATCGAATTCGAAAACGGTCGAATCACCAACGGCACCTTCAGTCGCTATGCCGTTCCGCGTTTTGCTGATGTGCCCGAACTGGACATTCATTTGCTCGATCGCCCGGATCTGCCCTCAGTCGGTGCAGGAGAAACGCCGTTAATCGTTGTCGCACCCGCCATTGGGAATGCCGTTTTCCATGCGACGGCTCGGCGTTTGCGCCAGTTGCCGATGCAATTGACATAAACGAAAAATGAGGAGCCGCCCCTACCGAAGCCAGATGATGGAAGCGCTGCGATCAAGTATCCCTGCTGCCATCGTGGCTCTGCGTAGCCAACTTCGTTCAAAGACATGATCTGCGCGATTGTTCTCGCGGCGGGCAAGTCCCGTCGAATGGGCACGCAGAAGCTCTTGCTGCCAATCGGCTCGAAACCTGTCATCGCTCACATTGTCGAAACCGTCCTTTCGATTCCGGGAGTCGACAGCACCTTTGTCGTCACCGGTGCCGACGGCTCGGCCGTGCGCGCAGCCCTCACCGGGAGACAAATTCATTTCGTCGCTAATCCAGCTGAAGATGGCGATATGCTTTCGTCCCTACGCTGCGGCGTGCGAGCTCTGCCTGGGTCGTGTCGTGGCTTTCTGGTCGTGTTAGGCGACCAACCGGGCATTACCCGTGAGCTGGTGTCCACCCTTGTCGCTGCGCACCAACAGCACGCGCCGACATCAATCCTTGTCCCCAAGGTCGCTGGCAGACGTGGCCATCCCATTTTCATTCCCGCAACCTACGCGCATGAAGTCCTGACCCGGTTCGACGGCGTCGGCCTGCGCGGACTACTCGATACCCACCCGGAAGTCGTCACAGATATTCCGTTTCCCGCTTCTATGGCTGACGCAATGCGCGACATCGACACCCCCGCCGACTACCAGCGACTCCAGACCGGAGGCAGAACGGATACGCCAACCTGATCTTCGATTTCCCCACCGGAAACACCAGGTTCGAACCAGGATTCCAATTCGGTTGCGCTCTACGCCGGATCGGAAAAAACAAGAACAAACACCGATGTGGAAACCATAGGATTCGTAGCCAGTGAGTTTCCGGACTAATTGCCAACAACCCATGACCATCTGAAAAACAAAAAACGGACAACCACAAGGCAGTCCGTCTTTTTAAATGGGTGGTGAAAGCTTCGACGTAGAGCCAAACAAATCACTTCGGAACACAGGTGCCGTAGAAAGAAATTTCTCCGACAGATGCAGCATTTCTGGTGTAACCGGAAATGCCTTCAAATTTGAAGTAGCGTGCTTTTACTTTCTCGATTGCGAAACTCTGCAGTTCCTCTGAGTCCTTGATCGTTCCCTTGAGTATGGGATCTCCCCATGTCTTGCCATCGCTTGATACAAATAGCTGGTAGTCTTTGATGCGAGGATGCGTTGCGCCCTGGCGTGGCAAATATTCCAAAGAGTAGAGGATCGATTCTTCCCCCATATCGACGGTCAGGTGGTGAGGGAAAGGTGGCTCGTCGGGTTCAAACTGGGTGTGCCAGAAAGATTTGGGATTGCCATCGATCGCCAGTTTTGCCGGATAGTCTTCCGATTCACTGTCAAAGGACTCCAGTTTCCAACCATCCTTCTTTAAGATCATAGGTATGGTGCAATCCGCGGGATCAGGGAGTTTCAAATTCACCAAATTTTGAAAGCGCCAAACACTCATCGTTCTGTAGGCCTTGCCGCTTTCAATCTTCGATCTGAAGTCATCGATATTATCGACAGACTCATTATCCATCGCGAGAACAACGTCGTCGTCCTGTAACTTCACGACGGTGAAGAGCCCCTTGCTCAGCCCTCTTTCAATCTTAGCTCCCTTGTAGTCGGGAAGACCTGCCGCTGACTTCTCTCCGTCGTTTTCAATATTTTTGATGACCCCACCCATGTAATCAAAACCGAGAATGACCTCATCTGGCGTTAGCTCGATTTCAGGAAACTCCGGGGTCTTTGCGATGGCTTTCAAGGAAGGCTTCTGAACACCAAACTCATCCATAGGGAAATTCTTCCAACCGATGCTTTCTGCGACGTCTTTGTTGGTGACGGTGTAATCGCCATTTGCCGGATCTTTAAATTCCGGATCTCCGTAGACGCTGTTTTCGTCTGTGCCATAGGACTCTTGAATTTTCTTCAAAGAATCCTTCTGAAAGAATAGGTTTTTATCCAATAGCTTACCCCACTGGCGCATACCTATGGGAATGTAGCCGTGGGTGGAGATGTTGTTGGTGACGACATCTCCACTGTTCTTGAGCCACACGTGCAGGTTCATGGAGTTGTTGATGTTTATGTTGTTATAGACCGTCCGTAACATGCCATCGCGCAGCTTAATTCCACCGCTCAGGCAGACGTTGTTGTAAATTTCATACCACGCAGAGCCATCGTCCAAATCGATGTCCCAGCCATGGTCGCAGCGCCAGCGGTTGTTGCGAATGACGATCTTGTCGAGCATATCGAGCTTCACGAGATCATAGCCATGTATTGCTACGCGATCGCCCGCAGCACCACGGTTCTTTGTGTAGTAGCGGTCACGCCCCCAGCTATTAAAGGCACCGTGGTCATGAGTTTCCAATACCGTCAAAAATACGTCGTTATATTCGATGAGATGCCCACCCCATTTTCCCTCGCTGATGTTGATGCCTGCCCTGGGCACATCATAAATACTGTTGCGGCTGACCGTGATATAGGCAGCCATGCTGATCTGAACACCTGCGGTTTGCTTCTCGAAGGTTCCGATTTTGTGAATGAGGTTGTTATCAACGCTGCAGTGCTGCGGGTAGTTGTTGGTTTTGGGGCCACGGGTAAAGTTCATGGTCTCTAGATCGGGCGCGTTACCGATATCGTAATTTTCTTCCCAGACGGTATCGATGCCACCGACGAAACAGACACCGCTACCACCAACATTGTAAATATGGCAGCCCTCTACGGAGCTGTCCTTGTTGTAGTGATTGAAGAAGATCGCATTGCCACCTAGGTCTGTTAGTTCGCAGTCTATAATTTGGCAGCTTTGCGTGCCTTCGAAATGCACCACGCCACCACGGTAGATCGTCCAATCGCTTCTCAGAAGACGGTCGGCAGTCTTCATGAAAGTGCGGATCGTCCGCTTCAGTGTCAGTCCTTCGATCGAGATGTGCGTTACAGGTTTCGCTTCGGTTCCTTTGAAGACGAATAGTTGCTCCAAGGCAGCGACTTCCACGCTCGCCTTGTCCAAATCGATATCCACAGGTGGATAGTAGAAAAGTTCTGAAGTCTTTCGGTTCAAATACCACTCGCCGACATCATCGAGCTCCTCGAAGATATTCTCCACGAAGCGCTGTTCTTTGTGCTGACCACTGCCACGATTGTTCTGAGTGCCACCTTCGAGGATCACTTCGTTTTTATTCTTCTTTCCGGTGATCTGGAAATGGATACCTCCCCAGCGAGCCGGATGCATGGCGTGGAAATAGCCGAAAGTTGGGTCTTCCCAAGTCGCCACTCTTTCCTTGGACAAGGCATCTGCGGCGACGCCATTAAATGCAGGTGCGTCTTCGGTGTAGTTTGGATAGCGAGCGAGAATTTGCTGCGATTCATTGATGAACAGCGTTTCAAAGACCATTCCCTCCGGGACTTTGGTTTTGTAAATATTACCTTCGTATTGCTCCCACTTTAATCCAGGCAAGCTTACCCCCCCGAGAATCTGAGGAATTTCCTCTTCGAAAGCTTTGTAGGCGATGGGGGCTTCCGCTGATCCGCTGTCCTCGGCACCAAAGACAACGGGCTCCGTCAAATAATACTTACCCCCGCGAAGATAGACGGTGATCGGTTCAGATGGATTTTGGTCTTTGAAATTTCGAACTGCAGTTTGTGCGTGGGCAATCGTCGCAAAAGGTGAGCCAACTGATCCGTCGCTCTGATTATTGCCGGATGGACTGACGTAGAAATCTTTAGCTGTCAGAGATTGGTTCAAGAAAATGGGAGCTAGCAGCGCACAGATGCGCCATGCAGACCGTCTGGGTTTGGATTCGGGTTTCATGATGAGGGTAGGATTTTTAGACTCAGTCGTTACTGATAGTAAAAGTTTTTTCTCGCGGGCTTCTAGTCTCGCCAGTCTGGTTCTTAATCCAACTTGAAATGGACTCCTTGGATATGCGAGTAAATTGCCAATTATCGACTTAGTCACATAGCGCATCACAAGATGCGATCGAAGCAGGTGTCCCCTTCTACGGCATCCCGGCAGTTAAAGAGCTTCGCAAAAACATCAAAGCCCCCCTTCTCATCCAACTGGGAGAACTCGCATGAAACGCACCATCGCCCTATTCAATATGCACCTCGCGGGGAGTAGGCGCGTCCTCGCGCCTTGAGTTCCAGAGTGGCGTCCCCGCCACCCTATGCCAGCTCTTCACTTGCTGCTTTTCGTATCGACGCTATGTAAAACGCGTTCCTGCCAACATCGCATCCACCGAACAAAAACAAAATCGGCTCATGTCATACAAAACCATGCACTTTCCCAACAGGCAACGCTTCGAGCTGAAATCCGGCCCCGGCGATCCTGCCTTCATTTCATACCGTCAAAGTGAAGATACCGTGATCATAGAATCCACCTACGTGCCACCTGCACTCCGAGGAAAAGGAATCGCAGCCAGCATGACGGAAGACGCCCTACTGGAAGCCCGCCGGCTGGGTTGGAAGATCGTGCCGGATTGCTCTTATATGGAAACCTACATCCAGCGGAATCCTGAGTATGAAGGCCTGCTTCAAAAGCAATGAAACGACATTTTTACTGAATTCATGACAGGTACTATCAATAAATGTAATCATGCAACTTCTGCCCCCATTTATCCGGCGCACATCTGAACCAAAACCTCCTGCTTTTGAGTTTACTGCTCACTTCATTAATTAATAGGGTATGATTTTGAGGCGCGCCCCTCCCAATATCTATGTCACCCGATAAAAACGACAAACGCTACTGGGCGTTCATCTCCTACTCCTCGAAGGATGCAAAATGGGGACGCTGGCTTCATCGTCGTCTCGAAAACTACCCCATTCCCAAGGAATTTCGAGGCAACGAACTCTTCGACGGAGCAGTCCTTGGCAAGGATCTGAAACCCTGCTTCAGGGACCGCGATGAACTTTCGGGATCGTCCGACCTCGGCCCAGCCATCGCCAAGGCTCTCAAGGATACCCGCTATCTCATCGTTCTCTGTTCGCCAAATTCCGCAAAATCAGAATGGGTGAACAAGGAGATCGAAGATTTCCGCAATCTTCATCCAGACAACAATCGATACATTCTCGCCCTCATCCTTGATGGCGAACCAAATGCAACTTCCCGGATAGACGCAGATTCAAACTTGGAGTGTTTCCCCCCAGCGCTCCAATATCCTCACGAACCACTCGCCGGAGACATGCGCAAGGATGGTGACGGGAAAGAAAGAGGCTTCCTCAAGGTCATCGCGGGAATCTCCCAGATCGGCTTTGACCAACTCTTCAGGCGTCATGAAAAAAGTCGCCGTAAAAAGCAGCTTACTCTTGGTATCATCGCCCTCGCTGTCATCGCATCACTCACAGCACTCTCACTGGTCGCCGTGAACCAGCGCAACCTTGCAGACCAAAGTGCCCAGAATGAAAAGCTGGCTCGCCTTGAGTCCGAGAAACAAAAGGAAATCGCAATCTCTGAACGGGCAAAAGCTGTAGAGAACGAAATCAGAGCCCGGACTTCTTTGTCCCAGTCAGATTACCGCCTGGCGGCACGATACCTAAATCTCGGCGATCCACGCAGAGCCTTTGCTCACTTGCACCGTAGCCTGAAAAACAATCCCGCGAGCTTTAATGCAGCTCAACTTCTCTGGACAGCTATTTGCCGAGAAAATGTCAGATTCCCCTCGAATATATCATCTTTGGAGGTTCACAACGGAGCATTCGACTCCGAAGGAACGCGAGCCGCATTACTAACCGAAGATGGCGAATTTTTTGTCGCATCAACGAAAACGGGAGATATCCGACAGGTGGTCTCAATGAAAGGCGATTGGGCAAATGATCTGGGAACGAATGAGCGAATTCTGATTCAGGGTGATCGGATTATCCTGAAATCCTACCTCTACGGTAACGAGGAGAGCATCATCGTTGATATCAACTCGGGTGCGATTACCAAGGCCTCGAGAGAGGTTACATTTTCCTCGAACTCGGGAACCTACTCCGATGTCGATACGGATGATCTCCCAAGCGGGCCGGCATTTGAAAAGCATTTTTCAAATGCAGAAAGTATCGAAGATCTTGTTCTGGATTACATCACCGCGAATGATGAAGAATCGATGATTGTTCCTAACGCCAGCGGTGAGCTCCTCAGGATCAGTGGAAGGCCTGTTAGCTCCATACTATTCCTCAAGGAAATAGAGACTCTCATCGTGATTCGCGAAGGAGGCCACAGCCAAACAAGATTGATCGAGGCGATCAATCTCAGGGATAATCAACGCTACCTCCTGGCCAAGGGAGCGAGGGCGATGAAGATCAACTGCGCGGTCACACCCGATCACAAGTATCTGGTCATTCAATCCGGAGAAGAGGTGAACCTCATGAAAATGGAAACCTTTCTCAATTACCCGGAATCTCCGGAGAATTTGGATGCCACAGCAAGCGTCGTACGCTTCCCAAAGACCGCGACGTCCATGGCCAAACTAGTCGCTACCGGTGAATTACGCGCTGCCAGCTTTAAAAACAGTAATACTCTGCAGCTAGTCACTACCACCGGACTGATGGAATACCTGATTCCCGCGCGGGAAGAACAATACAAACCAACCCAGCCGGCTCACCATCAACTCATCGCTGCAAACACACCTGATGTCGTAAATGCAGAACCGGATGCAGGTGGATTCAGAACAGCCGAACTCTTGCCTTTACTGGTAGAAAACCGACTGGAGAATGAAATCCCGACCCATTCCTTACACCTCTTGGCAACGAGCCGAAAAGCGAAGCTCCTTGAAATCCGGCGCAGTGTTTTCGATGAACCCCACTCCCGCCTTATCACTGTATCGAATGACAAAGATCTTATTCTAGATCCCGGCTTTTCAGGCGACACTGTTTCTGTGACCCCGAATGGCAACCTTGCTGCTGTTTCATACCCAAGGCATCCCTACGTTTTTTGGAAAAACGAAGACGACCCCGCCCCTCCGGAATTCATCTTCTGGTGCCCGATTCCTTCCGAGTCTCAAAATCCGGAATGGTTAGCAGACTTCACAATGAAATACTCGGGGGTAAGAATCGATGATGACGGAATGCTCATCGAAGAGAGACCCGTTCTCGATCAACTCCGAGAGAACAGTAGTTTTTCAAAATCTTGGAAAGACCTAGCAACCCGCTTCAGTTACCAAGCACCCGCAGAATAGTAAAACTCCTGACCCTATTAATTTCTTCGCCAGGACTGGCTAGAAGCTTTCGTCGGTTTTTACAAAACCATCGGAAAACTGAACATTACTAAAGGTGGCAGTGCAAAGCTCTTCGGTATTCCCTGAGGTGACTCCTAGGCCAATAACGCAATCCTTCGGTAGAGTGAAGAGGGTGTGCTGCATGGGTGTCCAGTGCACCCCATCGGGGCCGACGTAGCCGGTAATACTCTCGCCGCGGCGCTCGATCATAATCCATGTGGGAACCACTGAGAGAGAAAACTCCTGTTTGCCTGAGCCATCGGCTGCATTGAATCCGCGGGAGTGGAACTCGGTTCCCAACTCAGCACGTGCCGTTACAGCAGCCATCTTGGAATCCGGGCTCAAAGACTCACGTATGACCACCATCGCTTTGGCTCCTGAATCCGTATTTTCAATCGAGTCGACTTTCGCAATGAGACGCCCGTCGCCCTTTAATTTCGTATATACATAGTGGAAACTATCGTCACTGCCTTCAGAAAGATCCGATCCAGCACCACTAACCGTCCAATTTCTATCCTGAAAGCGACTACTCCCAGCCGTCCCCACCGCCCCTACATCAACGCTGGTGAGATTGCTCACGTTTCTCATGTTAAACTCAGGGTCAGGCTCAACTAGGATGGGAGCCTTCGAGTTATCGCCAGGATTCTTTCGATAGAGAAATGTCGCAGGGCTGGGTGGCAGACCTTTCAAGTAGGCAAGACTGTGACGGGCAGGAGTATCTTTGCGGACAAAATAAGCTGCTACAATAGTCTCCAGCATGCTCGCCACATAGGGAGCATCTGAGACTCTGTTTTCGGATCCTATCGAGGTGTAGTAGCCGTAGGTCGTTCCGAAATCAATGTAAGGGACTGACTCACCCGAGTTGTAACGACACCAATACTCAGACATACTAAACAAGCGATTGTCACGAACCCGATACAGGTCAACCCCCTGCGCCCAGGCGATTTCTGCCACGGAAACCAGATTCCCCACCATCGCAAAGGCGTGCCCTTGGTCGCGCCCCGTATCGCCGCATTGACCATTCGGAAGCGTATTCGAAATCCCGCCGCCGGGATCGTTTAGAAACGCATCAATGCATTGCTGGAACTTTACTTGGTCGTTATTAAAGATCGCAACTTGAATGGCACCCCAGAGATTATTGGCTCCTTGGTTTGCTGCACGCAGCGGATTTGGCAGTCGAAACTGAGGCCAGAGAACATCCTCGAAGTAAGCCTCGCAATTCCGGGTATTCTGAGCAGTCCAGCCCGGATAGGTGTAGCGCAAGATTTCAGCAGCTTTCACAAGTGTGCCGCCTCGCCATGCGGCGTGCAGGTGGACTGAGTTTCCTGACCATGTCCGGTGAGTCGCAGCCCAAGCCTCCAGAATGCCCACCGCCTTAGTCGCGTGCACTTCATTGCCTGTGAAGTAAAACTGCAAGGCATGATAGAGCGCCGCATCACCATCGTGGGCGATATTGTTGTCACGGCGGTCGACGTTTACGGCGGGGCCTTTCATGGAATATTCCAAGGAGGCCTCTTCGGAATTCAAGATGGCCTCCCAACCGTCCGACCAAGGACTGACGCTGCGATTCTTTTTCATCTGATCGAGGTCATTCGTTGTCCAAGGGATTCCCGGATGAACGAAGCTATGATTTTGCGCTTGGGCAAAGGATGCCATAAAGAACAAGAGCGCGAGCAAAAGGCGAGTGACCGAGCTCAGTTTTGAGTTCACCCCTGTCTGGATCTTGCTCTCTCGTGATGCGGGAATTTCATTTGCACTGTAAGACTCCACCAAGAGCCGCGACGAGGGTGGTGATAGCAGTTTCATTTTTTGCGAACACTCAAGTTTCACGACCACGCAACAGAGCATATTATGCTTGGTTGAAAAAGCGGATTCCTAGCGGTAGTCTCTTCAATGCATACACCCCAAGAACCCACCGCCGCCCACCCTATCCCTCAAGAAGCCTTCGATTGGTATGATGAGTATGCCCATGGCGTCATCGACCGCAGGTTGTTTCTAAAGCGCTTGGGAACTATCACCACGGCAACCCTGACGATGGGCACTCTCCTTTCTGCGCTGAGCCCCGACTATGCGGCAGCCGAGCAAGTGAGCTTCAATGACCCGGATATCACCGCCACTTTCGAGACCTTCCCTTCCCCACAAGGCAACGGCGAAGGCAGAGGTTATCTGGTCGTGCCCAAGGACTTGGAAGGCACCGCTCCGGTGGTCTTGGTCATTCACGAGAACCGGGGGCTCAATCCCTATGTGCAGGATGTCGCCCGCCGAGTAGCCAAGGCAGGCTTCGTCGCTTTTGCTCCCGATGGTTTGTATCCTGTAGGCGGTTATCCAGGAAACGATGACAAAGGACGCGCCATGCAAAAGGAAATGGACAAGGCCAAACTGGAGCAGGACTTCATTGCTGCCGCCAAATTCATCAAGGCACACAAGCTCAGCAGCGGGAAGCTGGGCGCCGTCGGCTTTTGCTTCGGAGGCTATATCGTCAACATGCTCGCAGCCACCATCCCCGACGAACTCGATGCCGGAGTCCCCTTCTACGGCACCCCGGCGGCTAAAGAGCTGCGCAAAAACATCAAAGGCCCCCTTCTCATCCAACTGGGAGAACTCGACAAGCGAGTCAACGATACCTGGCCGGAGTATGAACAAGACCTCAAGGCAGCCGGAGCAGATTTCACCATGCAGATGTATCCCAAAGCCAACCATGGTTTCCACAACGACTCCACCGGCCGTTACGACGAAGAACAAGCAGAGCTCGCTTGGAAACGAACCATCGCGCTATTCAATAAGCATCTCGCGTAACCTTGGAGCATGGCTTTCCAAGCCGCTTGGACGTGAACGTGGTAAGCCCCGTGGCTCTTTAGGCATTGATCAGGATGTCGGGCGAGTCCTTGCCGGAACCGGAGTTGATTACGATTTTCCCTTCACTTTTCAGGGTCGCCTGAAGATCCAACAGATCGAACAGAACTTTCGCTACTTCGGGATTTTGGCGGATCTCTGAGAGGGCTTCGCCGACGATCTGAGGGCGCACGGCCTGAGCCTTACCCAGTCGTCTGGAAGCTTCCTTCTCAGCGTTAGAGCGAATAATCGCCACCCTGTTCTCTCCCTCCTGCCGCATGGAGGCAGTGACCTGGCGAAGCCGGTTTACGACCTTGCGCTCGATTTCCTTGATCATACCGGCATCCCTGAAGGCGACTTTCCGGATGTAGGTCGATCCCAGCGTGAAACCCCATTGCTCTGAAGTAGGCGAGACCTCCGCACGGACTTTCCGGGAAAGGGCATCGCGGTCTTCCAGCAGGACATCCAACTCGAGATTCGAAAGCTGTTTAATCACCGCTGTCGATACGTTGGCTGACAAAGATCTGACGGGATCTGAGTTTTCGAACAAATAGGCCACCGGATTACTGACGAAGCACTCATACCAGATGCCCACTCCCATCGGTGCGCCTTCTTCCGAGTTCACCAGTTGGTTTCTTAAGTAGTACTGATGGATCTGAGTTGAAACGTTATAAACCTTCCCGAACAGAGGGACGAGAAATGCCTTGGGGCCGAACCGGGTGAAGGGGAAATTGATTCCCGGCTCATCCATTGTTCCAATGACCTTGCCGAAGAGCGTGTAGACTAGCACCTCCTTCTCAGCCACAAGTCGCCATAGCTGTAGCTGGCTCCCGAGCTTATAGATGAAGGGGACGATTATAAGGGCGATAAGAACACCGCCACCTAGGTAAATTAGAGGAGTCATGGTATTAAGGTCTCTCTGTGTTCAGGGTTAAGATGGTCTGAGTGGCTTTTTGCCGGAGGGGCAGCGCTGCATTTCTGAGGTAGGAATCGAGTGCCTCACTCCCGCCATTGGCATGCATTTCTACGAGAGTCTCAGAGAGTTCCAGTAGAGGGGCGGCCTCTGCGTTCGCTTGGTTTTCTGCGATTTGCACCGCTTGCTCAGCCATTTTCAGGGTCTGATCGGCTTCTGCTTTCGCCTGCGAAATTTCGGCCGCGACGTTGTTGCTGGTCGTGTTGATAGACGCCAGTGCTTCGTCAACCTCAGCGGGTGGATCTATCGTTGTAATCAAGGCAGCGTCCAATTCGATCCCGTAGCGAGCGGCGGTTTTGACGCAGGTTTCTTCCATGTATTGATTGATGGTTGAGACGTTTTTCCGAAGGTCATTGATAGAGATACCTTCGATAATCTCCTGACCGTCTTGCACCGAGTCGTTGCTGAAGGTCGCGACGCGATCCCGGAGAACAGAAACGAAGTAACCCATGATATGTGCACGTGGAGATTCGACGCCAAAAACGTAGGCATATAAATTCCGCTCGCAGGGGCGCCAACGGATCTGGCCAGTGATATCGACGGTGAGATTGTCTTTCGTTACTGACTCGATGGACTCCTGGTCGATATCAGGATCCCAAGTAATGTCAGTGGTCTGGATGGTCATGTCCACCTTTCTAAGCTGCTGCCAAGGCCATTTAAAATAAGGCCCTCCTGGCTTGATCACTTCGATGACAGGATAGTTGTAGCGCTGTCTTTCTTCCTCTGTGAGTAATAGCCCAAGTTCCGGATCGTCCGCAATGTGCTGATCGCCAATACGGCGGGCACGTCCGAAGGTGGATAGGACACCGCGTTCCGTGGGTCCTATCGTATAAACTCCGAAGAGAAACACAATGACGGCTGCGATCACGAAGCCCAGTAACAGCATTATAATTTCCATAGTAGTATTGGCAAGAAGGTGAGACCGGCAGGATGTGTGCCCACAGCTATTGTGTCACGACAATCCGTGAGGCTTGAAAATGAAATCGCGAGGGGCTTTCACAGCAATCTCAAGACAAAGCTTACATAGCCTTTTCAACCTCATTCCCCTCCCATTATTGTTAAGCTTTACGTTCCGAACGACTCCACCGGCCGTTACGACGAATTTCAGGCAGAGTTCGCCTAGGAGCGAACGATCAGCCTGAACAAGATCAAGAGCGGCAACTAATTTGGTTTCGTTTGCCGTTGGCCATATCAAGATGATCGATCAACTTGCGTAAGTTCACGGAGTTCCTAAAAAATGAATATGAAGAATCTATCTATTGGAATCATAACCCTAACGTTAAGCGTATGCGCTGCCGGTGCTAAGCCACATGGAAAACACGAGCCTACTGGACGTCAGATGAGTACGTTCCGGCCACCACTCGTCAACAATCCCACCTATCTAGATCTCGATAATGATGGCGACCCGGATGTCTTGCGCGGGTTCATTCATGATGACACTCCGGTTCAGTGGATCGACGATGATGACGACATGAAAGAGGGCGACCTAACGGGCGACCGCGATAGCGATTGCATCATGGTCGATCGCGACAAGGACGGAAACTACGGCCACTGGAATGACTTCATCGTCGATTACGCTGATGAGGATGATGACGGCATGGCCGACCTTGAAATCATTGCTGACAATGTCGGCCGAGATCAGAGAAAAGGCGGCCACTACATGATCATGGTCGATAACGACAAGGATGGTGTCTTCAGCTACATTGATTGGGAAAAATTCAATCCTGAGTGCTGGCACCACGATGGTATGGACGACTTTATCATCGACTACAGCGGCAACAGTACGCTGCTCAAAGTCCACAAGCCGACATTCAAAATTTCCGACCTTCGCTACAGCTGGGAAAACCCGTTCCTGTTTTTCGATCATGACGGTGACAACTACAGTGAGATGGCAATCCGCCTGTTAGACGAAGGTCATCGCGAGAACCGCGCCAAAGACAGGACAGAGTATCCCGAGGACTTCTCAAAGGTAACACCTGATATGATTCCGGTGATTTTCGATACCTTCATGAGCTACGCCGCCATGACTTTCGATCTTGATAACGACACAGGCCCCGGCAATGCACTCGACTTTGATATGACCATCAATTTCCCAACCGGAAAAATGGACTACCGCGATCAGAAGCACACCTACGAAAGCATGCGCGGCCTGCCAGCCGCTGACAAATACTTCTACGACCCCCGGCTTCGGCAGCTGACGGAACTGATCTATCCTGACCACGAGAATGCATGGGACTTGATCTGGAAGCGCGGAGAGTGGGAGAGCTGTTGGTTTGTGTTTGACGAGGACGACGACTGTGACCGCTGGGAACGTGTGGAACTCTACTGGCCAAAAGACCCCTTCAAGGTGGGGAAAGGCAAGGGTGGCATCGATGACAACTATCAAGCCGACACGGCGGGTGACCGTGGTGAGTGGGACACGGATAACTCCGGCAAGGGCAAGCTCTACCTAGGCGGCTTCGACGGCCGCATCCACCTCTACGGTGCGGAATGGGGTGCTTGGCGACTAGATCAGGTTTCCTTCTACTATCAGGGATTTTGCGGCAATCGCGACCGCTTCGCTCCGCGCAAAGATCAAGAGATGATGCCCGAGAAATTCGGCACCGTGAAATATTCTGATACGAACAACAACGGATTCATTGATCTAATCGAATACGATCTCGATGGTGATCATGCCTTCGAAATGACGCACAGCCTGCTGGAGCTAGGAATCGATGACACCCGCCCCATAGAAGACACCCACAAACTCAACTACGAGGGTCTGAGCAAACTGAACGAGCGCTCAGCCAACTCCATCTGGGATCGTTCCCAAAAAACACTGGCCAAGGCTAAGGAGCTAGGCATCGACACCAGTTGGTACAGCTACTACCAGCACGCCGGGAGCACTCAGGAAAAATATACGCGAGGCTATTGGCTTAATCTCTACCTCTTCCTCGATATGCTCGAAATCGCCGACCAGAAAAATGACGACGCGTTAAAAACTAATATCCAGAAAGCCTATTATTCCGGCGACTGGAGTCAGGTTAAAAGCTAGTCTCCGCTTGGTTGCAGCCATGCCTCTGGACGGCTACCCCGCTTCGTTACTACCACCAGAGATCTCATCGGCCTCCAGCGCAATACGGCTATATACGGAATGAATATCTGCCTTTGTCAGGGTCAGGCGGTCTTGATGATTTTCGAGGGTGTCCATCAGGTGTCCGGTGAAGAGAGCCAAGTGCGATTTCTTAATACCCTTTCCGGCATGAACCTCACGCATGGAACGACCGGAGTAAAACAGTGGCCCACCTAAGGCTTCACTGAAAAATTCCTTCTGCATCGCCTTGAGTTTCGAAGTGTCAACATGTTCGAAAAAAGGAGCCAGCACCTGATCTGCAAGAACTCGGTTGTAGAACTCGCTAACTAGGTTCTCAAGGGCTGCCTCTCCGCCAATTCGGTCGTATAAAGTTGTTTCGTCTGCCATATCCTATTTCTGATTTTGAAGCACACATCGCACCAGCTCAACCAGAAAACCACATCCCCATGATCTGGAACCCGCGACACCATTTGGGAAAGAGCTACATACTGGACGGCTCCCCATAAACCATTATTGGCAATGCTTCCTCCCCTTTACACCTTGTAAGGTATAGCGCTTCGGTGCATTTTTTCGACTTAGGTAAAAGTAGATCCCTAACAGTAAATTCCCATGCACACACATATCGAATTCATGAATGACTGGTTCCGTGAGGTCTGGACTGAAGAAAAGACTGAAGCGATTTCCGAGCGTTTCGCCGGAGGCGGCAAAGCCAAAGGCTTAGGAAACCGCCCAGTGGTGGGTCCCAAGGAATTCGAACAATTCCAAGTCGCACTGCTCAAGTTAATCACAGAAGTCTATATCAAGATCGACGACTACATCTGCGATGGCTCAAAATGCTCCTTTGTCTGCACCCTGACCGCAAAATGTAGGGCAACTGCAAAACCGATTTCTATTACAGGAAGTTGTTTCCTAGAAATCGAAGACGGGAAGATCCAATACTGCGAAAACCACTTCGAGTTCCTAGACCTCTACGCCCAACTTGGCCTCATCCCCGAAGATACCTTCGCCAAAGCCCTCAGCGGCCAGAAGGCTATCTGAACAGTAGCGGCATTGTCAGCCCTTAGTCTGCTCAATGTCGCTTGAGGACGTCTGGTTACATAGACGCACGCTCCCCACGACACCGATGTGATATTTCTTTTGCTAATCGTATTCCCATGGCGTCATTGATCGACGTAGTTACGACGATGCTCAGGCAAAAGACTCTGCACCGATTCAGAAACCACTTCTCCTTAGTAGATAGCTGTGCAATCTTCCCACATGGCAGACAACTTATCTGGATACAGCCTTTTGTGGGAAACCATGCAAGAAAAAGAAAATTACCCTATTTTCCGGCTTACCTATCTGAGCAGTCCTGTCAGGCCTTTTACCGATACGGATCTTGACGATATCGAGAGCAAATCCGTTGCAGCGAACAATGCGCGTGATGTAACAGGCCTTCTTATCGTAAATGGCGACCGTATTCTCCAGATTCTTGAGGGGCGTGAATCCGACGTGCGTGAACTCTACACAAAAATCGAAAAAGACGTTCGCCACACCATTACCAAACTAGTATCCACCACGGAAGATGAAGAGCGCCTACTACTCACGTGGAGCATGGTGGTCCGTAGAGTTTCTGGAATCCCCCGCGATGCTTTGAAACAATATGAACAGCTTTACGAAGAGCTATTGAATGCCGAGGAGCCTTGTGAAATCACCATCGATCATACTGACCTTCTCAGGTCGATTTCTTTGTTTAGTGCTCTACCGAGTTAATCGACATTACTTCACTTAGATCAGTTCAGACCCTCTCCAATCACAAAAACTGTTTGATGCTTTGGAACGGGAATCGGTAACGATTATAACAGTTTCGAAATACACTCTCTGCCTTGATGCGGGCATTGTGAAATTTTGGTGAAAATGTTTGGGAAAAACTCGTGCACCAATAGTGACCCAAGCATTTGCCCACTTACTATTTTCACTTCTCCAAGACCTTAGTCGCGGGTGGAAAATTACGCCAAGGGAACTGGAGCTCATTTTCACGAAGCCCGTGAATTCCCCAACAATAGGAAGCGTGAAAACCCCATCTCACGAGCATTCATCGATGTGTATGAATACATATCCGGGAAATTTTTCCTAAAAAAGGTTCGAGTTATGTTTTCAGACATTAATACGACGATCCGACAAAGCGTATAAAAAAATATGGGAAAGGGAGTAGTGGGATTCTGATGTCGCCCATTCCCAAAGTGTCTGGCCATGGATCCCATGGTGAATCGGCCGAGTGGGCGTTCTCCGACTTGAATAGCAGTTTGGATATCAACGGCCGCCATGAGTCAGACATGCGGAAATTGAAGATTTATTAAAATGCAACTCCTGACCCGGATGGCACGAGATTAAGCATTGCAAGACAGGGATGGCTTTGCCATCGGCTATGTCCGCTTCACTCCCATTCCAAGCCGTCCGGAAAGGGTTAAGCACGCTCACTGCAAAGTGGAACCCTCACGCCTTCCATACCCTATGTTTAGAAGTTCTGGGATGGTGTGAACCTAGCAGAGGAATCGTATCCACAGAGCGGACGGCGCGGAGCGACCGTCCCTGCCCTTTTCACGAAATCGGGCTTAAACTCGTGCCATTCGCTCCTCACCCCATTGATACCATTTCACCCGCTAAGATCTGCTTTGTGTTGACGGCTCATCATATTCCTCGGATTAATCGTCAAATTCTGTTTCAATAATTCGCTCTCCGTTAGAGCGTAAATCTCACTTTTATCAAAATGAAGAACCTACAAGCTACAAGATTTGTTTTAGCCATGGCCATCGCGCTGATTTTCTCCAACTGCTCCAGCCCACAGGAGCCCTTCTTCCGCTTCAATAACCCCTTCGAAAAAAATGGTTTCCTCGGTTACAAGCCTTCAGAAGAAAGCGACACCCGAATAGTAGCTCTAGAGGAATACGATACGCCCATTGATATCGATGGTCAGCCCATTCCCTCTCTCGCGCCTGAAGACACCCGCACACCCGTGCTCCCGGTTTCTCTTACCGACAACGCCGCGAACACCTCTACACAGGCCGACACACCAGCCGCCCCGGAAATCTACGTACACAAACGCGGAGCACCCGGATCCGTCTGTTACACCTGTAGGGGAAAAGGCTATGTTTTGCAAGCAAACACCCACTACACCGCTGACCAGCATGTTTGCCCGGCCTGCGACGGTGACGGGCGCTACTAATCTTCAAGTAGAGCACATTCGCCGTAATTCACATTAGCAATAATGTGTGTTGTGAAGCTCAGCTAGACGACTTCTTAAACTGGTTCAGGTGATGCAATTAAACACCTTTGTTGAGGAGTCGATTAGGCTTACAAAGTCTTTGTAAAGCGGTCAGCCACTTTTACGGCATCTTCCCTTCCCTCCTGCCCCGGCGTACTCAGAATTTTATTCCTCCGTTACACTTTTCCTGAGGTATTTCTTATCCGCTTCGCTGAGAGCATCGAGTTCCAAGTCGACAGTTTGTCCATTACGCTGGCGAATGCGCACGAGACCCAAGCGGGGATCGAAAGCAACAAGCTCACCTTCGAATGAGCGTGTCTTATCCGCATTGAAGAACTTCCGGAAGTTCGTAGGTGCAGGTGTCGGTTTTTCCTCAACGATCTCAATGGCATTTCCCTCCGCTCCATGGATTCGGAGGGTTGGGTTGGAATAACTGTAGATGAAAGCGACAGCTGCGGTGGTGTGATTGCGGATGTTTTTCCGGTAGTAGGAACTGTCTGCATAGTCACGCCCCGGCAGTATGACATAGGAGTCACTTCCATGACAGCGAGCCATGTTCAGCCAGGCCTTGTAATAGTCGGTGATCTTCTTTTTCAGCTTCTCATCGTCCGAAGCGTAAACTCCGGCCATCCCCCAGGTTAAGCCCATCAAGGCGCAGGCATGGCCATCGGTCATGTCCCGATAAGATTCACCGATGTTCTCAAGATGTAGCTTTCTGTTGTCTTCAGAGTCATCGCGATCTTTGGCAAGCATGTGAACCAAATAGGCGAGGCCGGACTTGTGCGAAAATCCATGCTGCCCCCGCGCTTTCCAGGCTTTAGGATCCACGGGGCCGTTGTTGAGAGTAAATTCTCCACCGTAGGCGACTTTGCCTTTGCTGTTGGTGCCGTATTCGAGGAAGCGATAGCTTCGCTCGGGTGACTCGGGATCAAAATCAACTCCACATTGTCCGGCCAGCTCCCAGGTCATCAGCGCAAGACAAGTTGGCCATTGCATCGGCCCGTATCCTCCGCCGCCGCGTTCCACGATGAATTCGTAGGGAGCATGACCGAATCCGCCTTCGTAGAGGGCTTGGTGTTTGTCTAACTCCGCCTGACTGACGGGGTTTTTCATTTTCTCCGCCACATAATGGTTGATGGGAGGTTTCCATTGCGCGCCTTCGAGGAGATCCATGGTGGATTCCAAGGTCTTCAGGACTTTTCTGTCGCCAGTTAGCAAGTGATACTCTGACAAAACGATTCCTTGGAATCCGAGGTGCCATGCCCAAGTGGTTTTGTTGTAGGGCTTGTTCCATTCCAACGCCAACTTCTTGCCCTCACGCGCAACTTTTGGGTCATCAGAACCAAGCATTGAGAGAATCGCCACGCAGCGCCCTTGAGAATCCAACCCGCCGGGATGAGCGATCAAGTAATCATAGGCACGTTTCTTGAGCAGATCGGTCTTCGCACAGTTAACGGGAAAAGTATCAGAGAAGCGGCCGAGCTTTTCCAACTGCACATTCACTTTCAACTTCTCGCCACCGCGCTTGACCATGAGTTCCAGCACACCGTCTTCACCTTCGCTGTCTTCGATGGCAAGGCCGAGTGCTTGCAATGGTCCTTCGATTCCAAATTTGATGCTGGCACCTCCGAAGGTATGTTCGGGAAATGTCTTTCCGTTCGCACCGTAGACTTCGTCATCTATTTGTAGAACTCCGGCTGAGGGAGAGTTCTTGAAAATGTATTTAACGATGTATGAGTCCTTCGTGAGAGTTCCTCGTGCACCAGTCGGCCCCATGTTCACCAGAAACCCGGGCACCTCTGCGTCCGGCCCCGTTGTGCACGGCTTCCCCCAGCGGCTTTGGTTGTTTTCATCCTTAATCGCAAATGCGTTTCCGGATCCCAATAGCAGAAATGCAGTAAGGCAAGTTAGTCTCTTTAGGATCTGACGAATGGATTTTTGGGTGATTTTCATTTCTGCTAAATCGCTAGGGCTTTATCAAATGACATATTATCCGATGTGACTTGAGAAGCCCTAATAATGGTAGGCATTTTTCACTTCTTCCTCCCCTTTTCCACTAGCAAGATTCGGCGCTTCAGGCCATTTTACGCCCTAGGCGTAAAACCAAATCCCTAGCAGCCAAAACCCATTATGAAAAAAACCGCTCTCTTACTCACGCTCGTTGCCACTCTGTGCATCAAAATCGGTTCAAGCACCGCAAGCGCAGAGGACACCCGCCCCAATTTCATTTTCGTCCTGACAGATGACCAGCGCTACGATGCGATGGGCGTCGTCCAGAGAGAGCAAGGCGAGAGAGCACGCTTCCCATGGTTTAAAACTCCAAGTATGGATCGGATGGCTGTAGAAGGTGTTCGTTTCCGCAATGCTTTTGTGACCACTTCACTATGCTCACCGAGCAGAGCCGCATTTTTGACAGGCACCTACAACCACGTAAATGGTATCGTCTACAATCACACACCCTTCCCGGAAGACAGTATCACATGGGCTAGCCTGCTTCGCGCTGGCGGCTACAAGACGGGCTACGTCGGCAAATGGCACATGGGAAATCAAGGCGGCAAACGCCCTGGATTTGACTACTCGGCGAGTTTCATCGGCCAAGGGAAATACAGCAATCAAGACTTCGAAATCAACGGTGTCTCAGAACCTACCAAAGGTTGGATAGATGATGTCGCCACAGATTTCGCCATTGATTTCATTCGTGAAAATAAGTCCAAGCCATTTGCCATCCAGCTAAGCTTCAAGTCGCCACACGGTCCGTGCAAACCTCCTTCCCGTCTTAAAAAACTCTACGAAGGCGAATACTGCCGCCCAGCGGTAAACGAATCGTTCAAGCCACCCTACGATATAACAGACACTACAGAACCTCCTTATGTCATTGGCACGCCTGACAGACGTTTGAGTCGCTTCCATTGCATTAACGGAGCCGACGACAATCTAGGTCGCGTCCTAGATGCCCTCGACGAACTCGATCTAGCCGAAAATACCATGATCGTTTATGCCAGTGATAACGGCTACTACATGGGAGACCACGGACTGAAAGACAAGCGAACCGCTTACGAAGAAAGCATGCGCATCCCGCTACTCGTTCGATTCCCAAACTTCGCACGAAAAGGAGCTTTGGAAGATGCAGACGTTCTAAATGTCGACTTAGCACCCACGATTTTGGACTACGCGGGATTGGATATCCCCGAGGAGATGCAAGGACTCAGCTGGCGCGAACTACTTGAAAAAGGCGACGCGACCAACTGGAGAAAATCCTTCTTCTTTGAGTATTTTGAAAGCGCAGGCGCAGCCCCTACTCTTCAGGCCGTAAGAACCTCAAATTACAAACTCGTAAAATACCCGAACCATCCTGAATGGACTCAACTGTTCAACCTCAAGGAAGACCCATACGAAACCAAAAACCTCGAGAATAATCCCGAGCTTCTACAACGCATGGAAGCCGAGCTAGCTAGCCAAGCAGAAGCGGTTCAGTTCCGCGTCCCGGATATCGTAAAGAACAACAAGCCTAAGGCAGCAAAGAAGAAAAAAGGTAAGGAATAAACTTATGGTTCACGCTTAAGGAGGTGCTTAAGCCTTAAAGTTTGCACCATGCACGTATTTGGTCATCCTAGTAAGTGTTACATCCTTATAAAATCAGGTAAGGAGTTACAGTTAATGCACTGGCTTTTTTGGTGCTAAGTCTAAGTAGTTTTAAATTCAACAACGGCAACCAAGTTAGAGGCATGAATAAATCAATCTGTAAGTTTACTCTCATCGCCACAGCCGCAATCAGCGGTTTCTTTTCCAGTAGTGCTCAAGCGGTTTGGATTATTCAGTTTAGCGAGAACGATTTTTCGGTGAGCAACACCTATAACAATCTTCAGACCTTCAATGTTGAAATTCGTATCGCTGGTGATTTGACTACGGGAATTTTTAACAATCCTGCATTGGTTGGGGTCGACTACACCGTTTCTGGTATCTTACCTAACGCGACTCCGAGTGGGTTTCCTGGTTTCGTCTTGAACCGACCCGAAGGTGTGGGCTCATTTCTTGGAAACGAATTCTACAATCAAGGGAGCTCATTAAACTTCGAGATTGCCTCCAATGCGAACCTATCAGACGGTCTGCAATTTAGTGAATTAGTCGGAGGGGCAAACGCGTTTGTATTCTACGGACGTGAAGTGGGGACCGGAAGATATCACCCACCGATTATTGAGCTCAATGGCGATGGCTCGGGTTTGATTGAGAACTCCAATAACTTTGGTGGCATCAATCCGGCGACGAATCAGGAAGTCGACGTAGCCCGTGGCGAAGAATATTCCTCCACGCTCGCATTCGACCCTATGACATTCACAATCGGGAGTGTTCCTGAGCCTTCATCTTTGACTTTTCTCAGTCTTGGTGTGTGGGCACTTTTCCGACGCCGACGTTGTTGAGAGTAAAACAGTCCTGAGACACGCTCTCGCGCTAGGCCGATTGCCTCCCTTTTCCCCATAGTTAGGATCGGCGCTTCAGGGTATACAAAGTGAAACGGTAAATCCTTAGTCACACTGCTTTCGCTTTCATCCCTCACGTAAAAATGACAGGAATCGTCCCGATACTTCCGGTAAGACGCACTAGCGTCGACGTCTCAGAAAGGCGAGACCTCCTAGTCCGAACAATACCAGAGAGCTGGGCTCGGGAATGGCTACAGGAGCGAACTGCGTCGTGACGACGTAGCCGGTTCGGTCTTCCATAGACAATGAGGTATTCGTCACGGTAAATACCAGTTCAGTAAAGTCCCCCGTAAACTGAAGGGAACCTGCCGCCTCGTCATCGAAAGGTGGAGAGGCACCGCTGCCATCATTTCCCACGACAAGTCCCGTGTTTGATAGGTTTGGAGTATTAGCAACCACACTGAACGCATTGTTAAATGTGAGACTGGAATCCACCTCAATATCGGTAAAACTCAGCATCGGATCCGTGATGGTGGCACCAAAACTGATGGTGACTAGAGAGACGCCTAAGGCATCCGTTCTGATGTTGATGAAATCCCCGCTTAGTCCGGCGGCAAATGGAAGAGGAACGGCAATTGGCAGTGGCCCGACAGATGATCCTTCGTAGTCAAAAACCTCTCCCGCACTAAGGTCGCGCCAAGGGAAGGATTGATCGATGCGAGAGGTGACGGAACTGCCGTCGGCATCCTTCACGTCTCCAGTCGTCGTCAGACCAACCACGAAAGCAGAGTCAATTCCGGCACCGGTCTGGGTATTAGTAACTTCTCTCCAAACACCAGCCGCAGACCCTCCAAAACCAGCAGTGACAGACTCAAAGTTGGTAGTCCAAACCGCTTCAGCCAATCCGGAAAGCGCTATGGACATCGTCAACGACAGTGACGTAATCGAAGCTATAGACGAAGTTTTCATAACGTATTTCAAATTTTGCAGACAACCTTGGAATATTTATTTAGCGTCTTCAAGCCACAAATGATCAGGACTGCGAGGCTAATAGCTCTCCTTTGGCTCGAGTGGGACGGAAACCCTTGCTGAGTTTAGTGTTCAAATTGACCTCTATAATTTTCCGAAGTCGGTTATTCAAAACGTAGCTCAGTCATGAGCTTCCATTCGGCATGGCCAGCAAACGAATCGCAACGTCAGGACTCTTCAACTACGCCGGGGCGATCCCTGCCACAATACTCCCTATCGACTTGGTAAAGTTCGGCACTTCAGGGAATTTACGTCCTAGGTAAAAAACGTAAATATCTATAAGTGTGTCGTGTTCTGAAAAGTAACTTCCAATGTATCCGTGGGATTGATAGGAACATCGGCTAATTAGCCAAATTTGAGCAATCCTAACCCATTAAAGCCCATAAAAAAAATTACTCCATTGGAGGTAACCCTACGCAAAGCCTAGTTAGCCTTCAATACACAGAAAAGACGGTCGCTATACGGATATACGGAAGACCTCCCATATGCTCCCACTGAAGAATGAGCTCATTTTTTGATCAATTGCGTTAACGCAATCGGGAAAAGACACATATTTAACATAGGCACGATCCTAATGCCGCCAAATGGCACTAGGTTCACCATACAAACTTACAAAAAATCCATGAAAAAACCCGAATACTACACGAAAGCCCTCAAGGCCGGTGTCGCGTTGAGCCTCTTTGCCCTGTCCTCCGTGAACTCACACGCCGCAATAAGAAATTGGAATGGTGACACCGACAATGACTTCAGTACTGCCAGTAATTGGAACGTTTTTCCTACTGGTATCCACAGTGCTCGTATGCAGGGAGATGCTGGTGACAGCTTGACTGTGCTTAGTGGTGGTAACACACACAGTATGGCTGCGATAAATGTCCGTAGCGGGCATACTTTCACCATCGATAATGCTGGCGGCACACTGACTGGGACTGCCAACTTCAATTTCGCTCGCGGTGCCACAGGGGATGGCTCTGCAGTTAACCAACTTGCTGGAGACGTGGTTCTCGGTGGCTTGGATATGAGCGGCAATGAAACCGGTGGTGATTCAATTTATACCATCTCGGGCGGCACGCTTACTATTGGTAGTGCTGATACTCTCGACGTTGGAGGAGATGGTCTTACTGGAAACGTCGGTGGAGGCAGTGACGTTGCGACCTTTGCGATCGTGGGGGATTCTGCCACGGTGAGTGTCACAGATAACGTGTTGGCACGGGCTAGTTCGGTGTTCAGCTTTAGCCTAGGTGCGACTGGTATTGATGCCATTGATACAACGGGGAATATCGCCATTTCATCAGGAGCGACTTTGACTGTTGATGGTGCGTCCTACACAGGCGGTGAAGGAAACATTACTCTGTTCTCCTATGCTACCCGCACAGACACAACGGAGTTCACCGAGAATGTTACGAACTTTGCAGGTTTGAATGCGGATGTCGTTTACGATGAAGACAGCATTGACCTAGTCCTGACTTCAAATGTTAATCCTGAAGATCTAGCAATCACTCTATTCTTCGCCGACGAACCTGAAATCAATCCCGGCGGTTCGACCACCTTGAACTGGACGGTTCAGAACGAGACGACTCTGACACTTGATCAGAGTATCGGCGACGTATTTGGAACGACATCAATCGTCGTCAGCCCAAGCACCACAACGACCTATACACTGACTGCTGGTGATGGTGTGAATCCAGATGTCATGGATACGGTTACCGTCACAGTGTTACCTCAGATTGATTCCTTTACGGCAAGCGATACGCTCGTTGGTTCGGGTGATACGGTTACATTGAACTGGACTGTAACCAATGCGACTGGCCTGACGCTCAATCCGGGCGGAATCAATGTGACAGGACTCACAACGACTGATGTCACTCCAACTGCAGATACGACCTATGAACTTGTGGCGACCAACGGTGGCACAGACGTGAATGCTACTGTTGATGTCCTAGTAGGACCCATTATTGATTCCTTCACAGCGAACCAGTACTACATTATTTCAGGTTCCTCGGTAAACATCGATTGGACGACCGAGAACCTCGGAAGCTCCCCCAGTCTAACCCTCACGGCTGACAATATGATCGACGCTCCATCGAATACCGATGTCCTAAACGAGACTCTTCCATTGGTGCTGAGCCCCTCTGAGAACACGACCTACACTCTCACCGCGTCAGATGGTGTGAATGATGATGTCACAGCGACGTTCGATATCGTGATCATTCCGGACTATCCCGTTATCCCATCCGAAGGCAGAGTCATCAGCGTAAATTTCCATGTTGGCAATGATGCAGACGCGCAGGCTGATCATGAACTGACTATTGGGGAAACCGCTGGATTCATCCCACGGGATGGCTCAGTCTGGAACAACATTAATGTGGGAAATGCCTCTGGCAACGACCTAGGCCCTATTTTCGCATCGACCGTTCTTAATGACGACTTAGGCAACCCAAGCGTCGCGACCTTGGCACCAAGCGTGGACAGCACTTGGTTCGTCGGTTATGCGGCGAGTTCGGCAGCGGAGGCAGGTGAATTGAACCTACCAGGAGACGACGACAACCTTTTCAACTCCTACTTGGCACTGAATGGTCCAAACGGAGATGGAACTCCTGCGGATGCCGCCATACTCAACATCAGTGGCCTTGGATCCGACTACACCAGTGGAGGCTACACCCTTATCATCTACAGCGATAGTGACCGTCGAAACACCAGCAACAACACCAGACAAAGCCTGTATACGCTGACGCCCTCCGCCGGGAGTCCCGTCACGGCCTTTGTCGAAGATGACGATCAAGCTCTTGGCATTAACATTTTCGACAACACCTACGTCTTTAGCGATTATGTGGACGACGGTGCCGACTACTCCAATTTCGTAATCTTCGAAGGGCTGACCGCTGATAGCTTTAGCCTCGAGATCAGCTCGGCTGATGGCGGTCGTGGTGCTATCAGTGGCTTCCAGATCATTGGTAATACAGGCCTTCCGACAGCTCCCCTGCTGCTGAATATCGCAGCGAATGGAGCAAACCTAGACTTCGACTGGAACAGCATCCCCGGAGTGTCCTATAATCTTCGTGGAAGCAGTTCACTGGATACAGCTCCTTCCACCTGGACGATCGTCACAGGACAAGATGATATCCTTGCGACACCACCGACCAACACGCTGTCGATCCCACGCCCGGTCGATGACAAATTCTTCTACGTCTTAGAAGAGCTCCCAACACCAGCGGAGTAAACCTGAGGCTATTTCCGAGTTTTCTCTCGGAAGAACATATCTGACAGGTGGAAACACTCGGTTTCCATCTGTCTTCGACCAAGCATTCGATGACATCCTACGGGGATTTCATGTTTCCCAGACGTCTAGGAATCGATCAGGCACATGCATATCACCCACCGTTCATGAAAAGCCTAGGATACTATAAACAGCCTCTCAATATTGGAGTCATGTTGAGCATCTTGGCTCTGGCGACAACACCGACGACTTTTCGGAAATTCGTCTAAACTTGGATCCCAATTCGTTCTTTGCTGCGCAGGCTTCCAATCCAACTTCGGACACCATCAGACAAGCTTGGCCGTCGTCGCCGGGGCTATTCTTCAATATTCTTGCCAGTGATGACCTCTCGATTCCCAAGGCAAGCTGGGGCATATTGATTCCCGATGTCGAGGCCGACGGTGTGCTTTCTGAAACCGTTCAGGACATTCTCATTGATTCGCCTAGCAAGTTTTTCTCCGTCGAACTACTGCCTCCCCCCAATCCATAATTCATGGGAGTTGCGCCACTTCGATAGGAGCCGTCCCAAATCGCAAATTACTTACCAAACTGGGCGAACACTGCGATGACCGTAGCCTTCGCGTATCTGTAGTGCATGCGGGTGTTTCCCCAAAGAAGAGCGCGTTACCGAGTCCGGAGAATCGCGCTCTCTAATAGCTGACCCGGAGGCGGAGGAAGTACATGTCGTGCCCGCTGGGCCAGAGGCTGTCCGACACAGTGACCGTGCCCGCGTTCGTGCCGGTGCCATCCCAGATGGGATCCCAACTGGTGGCGGAGAGGGTGCTGGTTCCCTCGACAAAGTAATTCAGCGCGGGGTTGACGATCCGATTGAAGACGGCTTCCAATCCGGATTCGCCATCCGGCCTAATGCTAATTGGAGCAGGTCCCGGGGTGTTCGGATCCGTTCCGGTAGCGTATTCGATCAGATTGAGGTTTCCGTCGAAATCGGCATCATAGGTATCAGCCGCGATGCCGGTGTTGCCATAGGTGCCGAAGTGGGCGAAACGCCAGAGCGCTTGATCAGAGTAGGCTAGACTTCCGAAGACCTCCACTTCGGCCAGACTCAGCGGATTTGTATCTCTAAGTTGAACCATCACATGCTGACCTGTGATGCCCCCAGGAAGGAGACTTACTGAGGGCGCGGGGGAGTTGGCCTGGTAGTTTGACCAGACGGGATTGTTTCCACTGTCGAGTATGATGACATCGAAATCGCTCAGGCGAAAGCTGGTGCTGCCGCTGCGGTTCCAGATGGTAATCTCATCTATTGTGTGGGGAGCTCCCAAGTCAACGCGCCACCAAGGTTGGGCTTCATCCTCAGTATGACTAACAGAATCCTGATTATAAGCTCCATTGGTGTCGCCATCAATAGCACGGGATGCAACCCCTTCAAAATCAGTCGATGATTGCGACGCAGCACCAATCAAGGCAACATTCGTAGGTAGAGCCTCGACCGTTAGTTGAACCATTCGTTCAGTCGCACCGGATGTCGCGTCGGCAGCAAGCAGTCCGAATTCATATTCCGTTTGTGTTGATTCTGTAGGAAGGCCTTGCAGCAGCCAGCTTCCCTGATTCGAAGGATCTTCTTCGATCACCAACCAACTCGGCGCTCCGGCTCCCAAGCTCAGCGTCACAGCATCCCCTTCTGGATCCCAGAAATCACCGCCATCAATCAGCGTATGGGAATAGGGTATCCCATTGGCAGCATCCGGCAAAGGCGTATAGGCACGCGCCCATTTTGGCGTACCCGGTGATTCATACTCCGCTAGAAAGTCATCCAAGCCTTCGAGAATATCGTAGGCTTCGCTATAAAGGCTAGAGGTGTTCGTTCTAGTCGTTGCACCACTCCAGGTCATCGACCCTCCAGCTTGCATGGCCTCCAAATTCCATTGGTTAAAATCAGCTTGCTCCCATGCTGGAGGGTTGCTGTATCTCCATGCAATCGGGCCCAGCTTGGAGTGAAAATTTCCGACTACTAATTCATCAAAATCCT
The DNA here is from genome assembly GCA_051252155.1 of Luteolibacter sp. Classification (GTDB taxonomy): domain Bacteria; phylum Verrucomicrobiota; class Verrucomicrobiia; order Verrucomicrobiales; family Akkermansiaceae; genus Luteolibacter. Next base: position 810,429 of record JBPOGB010000001.1, read on the forward strand.
GGTTCCCGCCAGCATGGACATAACCGTCGGTCGCCGTCATGCGAGTTACATGTTGATAGTTGAGGGTGAATTGGTTGCCGTCAGGAGGTTTTGCAGCGTGATTGTTATTTCCGCCAAAGGCATGGCCAAAAGTAAAGTCGTCGAAGTGTGTGGGTTGCTGAAAAGGGTAAGAAGGGTAATTCGAGTTACTTCTTCCCAAATTGAAACCAAGTGGGATCTCAGGATTTCCAGCGTGTACAGCATTGGCAAAGGCCTGGAAAATTCGCTGATCTTCCAAGACCCCGTTATTTACATCTCCGTTACTGATGAGGTCTGCGGCAGAATCCCAAATCCAACTATCAATCAAGTGTCCATACCGCAGTGAGATATCTTTGAGAACAAACTCCGCATAACAGAAGCAATATTTTCGATTCGCCGGGCCAGGGGTATCATATTGTCCTGTCGAGCTGTTCCATACGTTCGTGTGGTATGGCTGGCTGTTGATAAACGCCTGAGCCTCGGGGTCATTGTCGCACCACTCTTTCCAACGAGCCACTAAGGGTTCAATTTCCTCCGTATTCGTGCCGACAAATTGCTCCGAATTTGAATACACTTTCACCTTAAAGCCCGCCGCTTTGATGGCGACCATTTGATCATGCTCAACGTCCGTTTCCGGTTCGTCCAAACTAAGGTCACCCCAAGTGGGAACGACTGAATCAATGGGAGAGGCAGTTCCGTCCCAGCCCTCTAGGGCAAGCCTTTCCAACAACTTATGAGGAACTGAATGCTCTCCGGACACCACCGATCCCTCATTAAAACGTGAATACAGGGTATCCAATGTTTTGAAGTCACTCAGTTGATCGAAGTCATCGTGATCAATCGAAGCCCAGGTTCCTCTCAGCCCTGCAGCACGTTCGCCCAATGCATAGCCTCTTTTCAGGCTGATAGATTGGATGGCCTTGCCACCACCGTCGTCATCCTGACCGTAAACGACCACATGATAATCTTTCGTTAAATCAAACCCTTCCAAAAGCACACCAGAAGCTTCGAAGACTCCGTCGATACGGTAGCACCAATAACCGCCCACGCCGATCTCGATGGTGACCTCGGAGGATTCCCCTGCCGCAAATTGCGCTCTCGTACCAGACTCATCCAGAGTGGTCAGTGTCGATCCATTGGTAAAATTTAGCCCTCGAGCTGCCGCTCCACCGTCAGCGGTCAAATTCGCCCCGATACTGTAAACACTCGTGTCTGACTGGAAGGGATTGAAACCAGTATAGCTTGCCAAGTCGGTATCGCTGCTGATGAGACCAAAAGACAGATTATGCGATCCCACGTCTTCAATCGATCCGGTAGTGTATTCGACCGTGAGCCTAAACCCCGTTTCGGATTGAAACGCATTTGCTGAGTACAGCAGCGCTCTTTGCGTATCGGTTGTTCCGTTTGCAAAAAAGCTCGCATCGCCGTTATCGATCCAGGCATGTGATTGAATCGGCCGGTTGACCGCCCCGCCACCAATGCCGCTGTTATTCACAGCCAGTGTGTCGTTATCAAAGTCATCCTGATAGAGAAGCGTCGACTGTGGCCCGCTATACTCCCTGACGAATTCATTGGAGGAAGGATTTTGTAAGTCATCATTAATATCGGTGACAGAATTCTCGGCCAGACTGAGCGTGACATCACCGGAACTGAACGGAGTCACCAGAATCGAATAGTGCATGCCCGAACCGGATAATTTGGAAAGCATGCCGTTGGTGATAAGGAAATCACTCAGCTCCAGACCGGTGACTGGCTCGGTGAAGTTGATATAAACCGTATAGGGTTGATTCACTTCGACAAGCGGGGTGCTGAGCGTAACCAGCGGTTCGGCAATACCCGACGCAACGTAGGTCGTCACCAGCGTGTTGGATTCGGGATTGGCTTCACTGTCACCATCGATTACGGAATCGGCCGCAAGAGTCACTGAAACATCGCCACTGACCGATGGAACGATGATCACCGACCAGTTTGCTTCCGAGCCGGTAAGGCTGGAAGTCTGAACGGTTCCATTAACAACAGAAAAATCGGATTCTTGCAGTCCTGTCACCGCTTCTGAAAAGTCGACGTTTACGGTAAAATTCCCCGAAACAGAATTACTGGCAGTGGACAGAGTCGGAACTGGATTGCTCGACAATTGCCGGATCTGGTAGGCATTACAATATCCTAGTCCGGTGGTATCGGTAATAGCATTGTATCTTGAGGCTGTAATAGTCTGGTAGCCGCTGTCTGCAGTAAAGTAACCCGTGATATGCTGATCATCTAGGGCATCACTGAAATTGCTGTTTCCGTCGCCATACGTCACCTCGTTGGAGCCGTGGTCACTGGTACGCATATCGCTATACCAAAGCTGGATCATGTACTGCTGCCCAGGAATCAGATTGCCGCTTCCTACACCGATGTCGGGGTAGAGTTCAGTCGACCCCCATGAAAAAGACTGGAGAAGTGAATTGTAAGCGGGGTTCCCGGTATCGGATGAAAAGAAGTCAGCCGAGTCGGCGCCATTGTCCATCACCACACCTTGCGTCGAGACATTGAAGGTAACACCGTTGACGACCGGGCTGAGTTCGCTCGTTTTGGTCGGATTGACCGCCTCGATCAAGACGCCAGTGGTGGAAACATCCGTTGCAGCAGCGATGGCCACAGGAGGATCCCAGGTAATTTCCGCCGCTTGCACGGCTCCAATTGCCAAGCAGGAAAGGCATGCAATGCCTAGAGTCTTGGAATTGAGCCGCTTTATTGATTGTTTCCTCATTAGAAAATTTCAGCGCGGTGGTGAATGAGCCTCTAGAGATATAAAGGAATCAAATAGGGGTTTCTTGTGTACTAATACGATCTGGGTTGCGCCCGATTAGGGTTCTAAGTAGCAACACAATACACGAGAAAAATTTGGCTGAAAACACCTGAATTTGACCGTCGTAGGAAGGCTTTGTACTGATTTCTACAACTGCGGTGACTGTAGCCTTCGCATCTCTGTAGTGCATGCGGGTGTTTTCCCCGAAGAAGAACACGCCCTAATAGCTGACTCGGAGGCGGAGGAAGTACATGTTGTGCCCGCTGGGCCAGAGGCTGTCCGGCACAGTAACCGTGCCCGCGTTCGTACCGGTGCCTTCCCAGATGGGATCCCAACTGGTGGCGGAGAGGCTGCTAGTTCCCTCGACATAGTAATTCAGCGCGGGGTTGACGATCCGATTGAAAACGGCTTCCAATCCGGATCCGCCATCCGGCCTAATGCTAATTGAGGCGGGTTCCGGGGTGTTTGGATCCGTTCCGGTAGCGTATTCGATCAGATTGAGGTTTCCGTCGAAATCCGCATCATAGGTATCAGCCGCGATACCGGTGTTGCCATAGGTGCCGAAGTGGGCGAAACGCCAGAGCTCTTGATCAGAGTAGGCTAGACTTCCGAAGACCTCCACTTCGGCCAGACTCAGCGGATTTGTGCCTCTAAGTTGGACCATCACATGCTGACCTATAATGCCCCCGGGAAGGAGACTTACTGAGGGATCAGGGGAGTTGGCCTGGTAGTTTGACCAGACAGGATTGTTTCCACTGTCGAGTATGATGACATCGAAATCGCTCAGACGAGAGCTAGTGCTGCCGCTGCGGTTCCAGATGGTAATCTCATCAATTGTGTGGGGAGCTCCCAAGTCAACGCGCCACCAAGGTTGGGCTTCATCCTCAGTGTGGCTAACAGAATCCTGATTATAAGCGCCATTGGTATCGCCATCAATAGCACGAGATGCTACCCCGTCAAAATCAGTCGATGATTGCGTCGCTGCACCAATCAAAGCAACATTCGTAGGTAGAGCCTCGACCGTTAATTGAACCATTCGTTCAGTCGCACCGGATGTCGCGTCGGCAGCAATCAGTCCGAATTCATATTCCGTTTGTGTTGATTCTGTTGGAACGCCTTGCAGCAGCCAGCTTCCCGGATTCGAAGGATCTTCTACAATCGTCAACCAACTCGGCGCTCCGGCTCCTAGCCTCAGTGTCACCTCATCCTCTTCGGGATCCCAAAAATCAGCACCGTCAATCAGAGTATGGGAATAGGGAGCACCAATGGAAGCATCCGGCAAGACGGTATAAGCTCTCGCCCAACTGGGAGAACCTGGAGATTCCAACTCACGCAAATGAGCATCCATCTGCGTCAATTGAGCCAAGGCCCAATCCCTGCCCACAAGTTGTTCATTCGTCCCCGATTTGGCTACCAATGGTAGCCCCCAAGAAATAGCTCCACCGCCCTGCATCGCTTCCAAATTCCAAAGATTGAATTCGGCATCGGTCAGAGCTGCCGTATTGCCACCATTCCATGAAGTGGTGCTCATGGGCGGATCGTAATGGCCGACAACCTTGTCATCCCAAGTCCAGTCGTGCGGGTCGATGCCTGCATGAACATTGCCGTTGGTCTCCGTAATTTTTTCAATGTGGGCGTAATTTCGGTCATAAAGCGGCGGATCCCCTATCGTATGACTTCCGCCGTCCTTTCCACCGTTGTATGGATGGCCAAACATGTAGTCGTCCGCATGAACTGCTTCGGAGAATGGATTGAGTTCCTCGGTATCCCGCTCAGGACTATTTTGGAAAGAGATCGCCGCGTGTGGATTTCCAGCCTGGCATGCATCCGCAAACGCCTGATAAATCCGTTGATCTGCGGCCTCACCATTAGTGGCATTGTCGCCATTGTCAGCCATCCATCTTCCGGAATCAAAACACCAGCCATCGATCAAGTCGCCATAGCGTATCGCATACTCCTTCAGCACAAACTCTGCATAGCAAAACATGTAGGGACGCTCCGGAAAGCCTGTCATGGTATGGTATGACTGGCTCGCTATAAAGGCCTGAGCGTCGGGATCGGTATCGCACCATGCCTTCCAACGCTCCGTTATATTCGGGATATAGGAAGGATTGGAACCGCCCGGGCCATCACGCGAAAGTAGATTCGAACTATTGACATAAACCTGAACCCTCATGCCAGCAGCCCGAGTGGCCTTGATGATCTCTAGGAAGGGATCCTCTCCAAACGAGGCGCGAGGAACCACCAGATTAATGGGATTCCCGTCTCCATCCGTATCGCCTTGCCAGAAGCTCTCCAGCAATTCGTGGGGCCCCATATGAACCGAAGACTTAATGGACGATTCTCCTAGATGGATTTGAAGATAGTCGATTGTCTTCAAGTCACTGATCTGATTCAGAAATGGTTCAATTGATAATCCTTCATGACCCCCGTTATACAAATCTACTGGCTTCCAGTTGATGCCCCAGGCTCCCCTGAGCCAGTTGGCGCGACCGTAGTCCCGAACCAATTCATTGGAAGTGGGATTTTGCAGGTTATCGCCATCGATATCAGTCACAGAACCGGCGGGCAGACTGAGGGTCACATCGCCCTGGCCGATCGGAGTAACTAAGACCGAATAGTTCGCGCCCGAGCCAGATAAGCCGGAAAGCGTTCCGTTGGAGATGACGAAATCACTCAGTTCCACCCCCGTGACAGCCTCGGTAAAAGTGATGTGGACCGTGTAGGCCGCGGAGACCTTGGCGAGCGGGGTGCTTAGCGTGGCCAGCGGTTCGGCGCTACCCGACGCAATGTTGGTCGTCACCAGTGTGTTGGATTCGAGATTTGCCTCACTGTCACCATCGATCACGGAATCGGCCGCAAGAGTCACTGAAACATCGCCACTGACCGATGGAACGATGATCACCGACCAGTTTGCTTCCGAGCCGGTAAGGCTGGAAGTCTGAACGGTTCCATTAACAACAGAAAAATCGGATTCTTGCAGTCCTGTCACCGCTTCTGAAAAGTCGACGTTTACGGTAAAATTCCCCGAAACAGAATTACTGGCAGTGGACAGAGTCGGAACTGGATTGCTCGACAATTGCCGGATCTGGTAGGCATTACAATATCCTAGTCCGGTGGTATCGGTAATAGCATTGTATCTTGAGGCTGTAATAGTCTGGTAGCCGCTGTCTGCAGTAAAGTAACCCGTGATATGCTGATCATCTAGGGCATCACTGAAATTGCTGTTTCCGTCGCCATACGTCACCTCGTTGGAGCCGTGGTCACTGGTACGCATATCGCTATACCAAATCTGGATCATGTACTGCTGCCCAGGAACTAGATTGCCGCCTCCTACACCGATGTCGGGGTAGAGTTCAGTCGACCCCCATGAAAAAGACTGGAGAAGTGAATTGTAAGCGGCGTTCCCGGTATCGGATGTAAAGAAGTCGGCCGAGTCGGCGCCATTGTCCATCACCACACCTTGCGTCGAGACATTGAAGGTAACACCATTGACGACCGGGCTGAGTTCGCTCGTTTTGGTCGGATTGACCGCCTCGATCAAGACGCCAGCGGTGGAAACATCCGTTGCAGCAGCGATGGCCACAGGTGGATCCCAGGTAATTTCCGCCGCTTGCACAGCTCCCATTGCCAAGCTGGAAAGGCATGCAATGCCTAGAGTCTTGGAATTGAGCCGCTTTGTTGATGGTTCCCTCATTAGAAAATTTCAGCGCGGTGGTGAATGAGCCTCTAGAGATATAAAGGAATCAAATAGGGGTTTCTTGTGCACTAATACGATCTGGGTTGCTCCCAAGTAGGGTTGTGAGCGGCGTTACTCTACACGAGGAAAATTCAGGTGAAAACACCTGAATTTGATCGTCGCAGGAAGGCTAATGACTGGTGTTAATCGCAATTCGGGGGCACTCCCCGAATTACAAATCACTTACCGAACTGGGCGACCACTTCGCCGACCGTAGCCTTCGCATCTCCGTAGAGCATACGGGTGTTTTCCCCGAAGAAGAGTGCGTTTTCGAGTCCTGAGAATCCCGCTCCCTTGCCGCGTTTTAGGCAATAGACGGTTTTCGCCTCGTGGGCGTTGATGATGGGCATGCCGTAGATCGGGCTTCCGGGATCATTGAGGGCGGCGGGGTTCACCACGTCATTCGCACCGATGACAATGGCGACATCGACCGTCCCGATGATGGGATTGACTTGATCCATTTCACAAAGCTGCTCGAACGGGACATCGGCCTCGGCGAGAAGGACGTTCATGTGCCCAGGCATGCGGCCTGCAACGGGATGGATGGCGAAACGGACTTCCGCACCATTATTTTCAAGGATCTCCGCGAGTTCTTTCACGACATGCTGCGCTTGCGCGACGGCCATTCCGTAACCGGGAATGAAGACGACGCTCTGAGCGGCTTCGAGGACGTAAAAGGCGTCTTCTGCGGATGATGCTTTCATCTCGCCCTGAACTTCACCCGACGACTGCGCGCTGGCACCGAATCCGCTGAACAGCACGTTGCCGATCGTTCGGTTCATGGACTTGCACATGATCATGGTCAGGATGATTCCCGAGGCACCGACGAGACAACCGGCGACCACCAGCACGTTGTTCAAAATGATGAATCCCGCCATCGATGCGGCAACGCCAGAAAGGGAATTGAGCAGAGAAATAACCACCGGCATATCCCCGCCGCCGATAGGAAGGGTCATCAGGATACCGAGTACGAGCGCCAAAATCACGAGGCTGAGCCCGGCAACGAAGGCCATTTGATTGTCAGTGCCCAGTGCCATCAAGACGATGCCAGCGACTGCCGCGGCGGCGACTAGGAGACTGAGTGCCTTCTGTCCGGGAAAGAGAGTTGGAGTTCCTGAGAGTTTTCCCGAGAGCTTCCCGTATGCAATGAGGCTTCCGGTAAAGGTCAAACCGCCGATGAGAACGGTCAGGCCGATGGCGATCATCACAAACCAACCGGGAACGACCACACCACTCTGCGCCTGGAGTTGCACGAGGTATTCGGCGGTGCCGTTATCACGGAGCTTTGCGTATTCCGCAGCACCGACGAGTAGAGATGCTAGCCCCCCTACCCCATTGAAAAGGGCGACGAGTTCCGGCATTCCGGTCATTTTAACCCGTATGGATGCTACTGCACCGATGATCGCACCGAGCGCGATACCACCCACGACCATACCCCAGTCCAAGCCGAGATACATGAGAGTGGCGACCACGGCCATGAGCATTCCGATAGAAGAAAGGCGGTTACCACGGCGAGCGGTATCCGCAGAGCCAAGCATCTTGATCCCGAAGATGAACAGGATCGAGGAAACGATGTAGAGGAGGTTAATTAGGACGGCGTTCATGCTTTCGGCTCTCCTTTCCCTGATGTGTCCTTTTTCTTAAACATAGCGAGCATCCTGTCGGTGACCATGTAGCCACCGACTACGTTTATCGTAGCTAAGACCACAGCGGCAAATCCGAACCATTTCGCAGCGGGCGACTCACCCATATTCAGGGCAAGAAGAGCACCGACGATGGTGATACCGGATATCGCGTTGGCTCCACTCATCAGAGGGGTGTGCAACTGCGAAGGGACTTTTGCGATCAACTCGAAACCGAGAAAGATCGACAAGGTAAAGGCGAATAAGAGGAGTAATAAAGGGGCGAGTTCCATGGTTGGTTAGGGAAATTTGGGTTATCCTGGGTCTCAGGAGGTAAAACGTTCGTGGACGATGGCGCCTTCGTGGGTGAGGAGGCAGCCGTGGATAATTTCATCTTCAATTTTTATAGGAAACTCTTTGGCTTCCTCGTCCCAGAAGTGCTCGATAAGGTTGAGCATATTTGCAGAAAACATCTGACTGGAATGGCGAGGGACTTTGCGTTCGAGGGCGTTCCAGCCGATGATCTTGACTCCTCCATCGGTGACTATTTCCTCATCGGAAACGGTTCCTTCGACATTGCCGCCGCCTTCTGCCGCGAGATCCACAATGATGCTCCCAGGACGCATTCCAGAGATCATTTCTGATGTAAGTAGAACCGGTGCCTTGCGTCCGAATACCTTGGCGGTGGTGATGACGATATCCGAAGAGCTGCAAACCTTTGCCATTCCGGCGCGCTGCAACTCGACCTGCTCGGGGGTGAGTTCTTTCGCATATCCCTGTTCGGTCTGGCCGACTTCCCCGATATCAATTTTTACGAATTTCGCGCCAAGGGATTTTACCTGCTCCTCAACGACGGGACGGGTATCGAATGCCTCGACACGCGCACCAAGGCGGCGGGCGGTAGCAATAGCCTGGAGGCCGGCAACCCCGACACCGATGATAAATATTTTGGCAGGAGAGATAGTTCCGGCCGGGGTCATCATCATTGGCAGGATGGAGTCCAGTTGCTCGGCGGCGGTCATGACGGACATGTAACCGGCAAGGTTCGCCTGACTACTGATGACGTCCATTTTCTGCGCGAGAGTGGAACGGGGAATAAGTTCACTACACAGGGCACTGACTTTTGCTGCGGCGTAGGCTTCAATACGCTCGCGGGAGCCGAACGGATCCATCAGCCCGGTGGCCATGGAGCCTGGTTTCTGAAGAGCTATCTCCTCAATATCCGCAGGGAGGACGCGGATCACGAAATCCGCGGAACCGAGCCACGAATTCCGGTCTGTCGATATGGAGGCACCTGCGGCTGTATAGTCAGCATCAAGGTGCCCAGCCGCATTTCCGGCTCCGGACTCGATACATACCGAGGCTCCGAGTTTCACCAGCTTTGCGACAGTGACAGGGACGAGCGCCACACGGGTCTCAAGCGCGTTATTTTCCCGGGGAACGAATATCAACATGTTTCAGAGCCGAGGGTTTTGTGAAATTGCATTGGGATACTTAAGCGGAAGCAGGTGAATCACGGCAAGCCCATTAATGGCTAATTCCCCGCTAGCTAACATTTTTCCGCTAGGGCAAAGCATGAGGACAGTCACGATTGCACGGTATGACCCCGGTTATTTAGAATTCCAATCGGTCAGCGCGCGACGAGGTGGCCATACCTACTCCTCATCCTCGGTTTGGTTTAGAATGCCCATGTCGTACTTGATTTTCCACGAGCCATCCGCCTGCCGCTCCCAGATATGCATCGCTTTAAAAGAATCGGTGGTGAAAATGTCATATGCGATATCACCCTCAACTCGAATTTCGATGTATTCTCGCCCGGTCTTCCAGTCGGCAGCAGCATCCGTATTGGCGTTCTTACTAGCTTCAGTAGCTCGTTCTTCGAAGTAGCGCTTGATCTCAGCCCGATCCCAGACCTCAGGTTCGGTGTGAAGCCTCTGGGCGTCATCAGTGAAAAAGCTTTCGACCTTGAGAAAATCCTCAGTTGCCCAGGCCGATTCGTATTCGTTGATAGCTGACTTCAGGGACTCCAAGTCGGCCTCTTCATCCCGACAGCCGAATCCGGCGAGAACGAAGAGGGTCAGAAACGTTCGGACAAGGATTTTAGAGTATTTCATAGCAACCCAAACTATTCAACGTCCCCTCCCGAGCAAGGAGAGTTTGCGAACTAGTTGCCTCCCATATCAGCGTGGCAAACGGGGGCCGGTGGCTCCTAGCAAACTGCAGAAAGGCGGGTTGTGCTTATTCCTGCCAGATCATCACTCGGAAGAAATGCTCAGTGTCACTTTCCGAAATCGGCATGACGAAGTCGAGGATACCGCCGTTTCCTGACTTCTCCTCGTCCATGTTTCTCCAGTCGTCTACCGCGAGGCTGCCGCTTTCCTGGGCTTGATACATATGCCCGCGCTCTGAGTTCATGATGGAGAATTGGAAGACGTCACCGCTGCCCATGCCCATCTGGCCAAATTCGATACTCTCCGGTGAGATGGGGTTGGAGGGGACTGCTTCGATTTCGTCGGACTCGCCGCTGTCGTAGGTGCCGTAACGGGTGACGATGACATAATAGTATCCGATACCAGCAGTGAGTCCAGTGTCAGTAAAGGTATTGCCGATGGTGTTGGCGACTAGGGTGTAAGGGCCACCTTGCGAAGTGGAACGTTTCACTCTATAGCCGACTGCTCCGGTCACGGCATCCCAGTTGAGCGTAATGGATGTTCCGCTGACGGGAGCTTCAGTGATATTGGAGGGAGCTTGGGGTGATTGGGAAGATTGGACGACCTCGAACCAATTCAGGTTAAACATTGCGCCAGAGCCGTTCTGGTTCGAGCCGGCCTCGGTATAAACAAAGTAGAGGTCTTCTGTGCCGGATGTCTCAGCAAGGGGGGTCTCAATCGTGAGCCATTCTTGCCAGTCGCCGGTAGCGGGGATTGCGGTGCGACCAATGACCGAACCCGTCTCACTTCCTGTGCGGATCTCAATCTCGCCGTCTGGACGCCCGGATGGAGCAGCAACACGAAAGCGGATGTTGTTAACGCCTGATAAGTTAATGCCCTCGTAAGAAGTCCAATTACCATTATTGATGTCACCCAAGTTCTCTCCACCTCCGATGTCAGTAGTGGTCTCGGTATTTTGCGACGACCCATTGCTTCCGTCATAGTCTTCCGCTTCGATGCGGGTATAGACTCCACTTTCAGGTTCCAAAAGAATTTCGAAGCAGTAGGCGGAGTTGTCTTGAGCAAAAGCCACGACGGAAGTGTTACTCGCAGCCTGAAGAGTTTGAGTTTCGCCTTCTATCGAAACACCGTCGATCTCACTCCAGCGTGTGACCTTGATTGGATCGTCGCTGATAGTTCTGCCAGTCGGATTGATTGAGATCGGGTAATCCGTGTTGGAGTGATTGAGAACCCAGACAGTCATCAAGTTACCACGAATTGTTGCGGATACGGCAGAATCAGCATCAGCTTGGTCTGGGTCAGGATCCCAATATTCTTTTAATTCAGCAGGCTCATTGACATCCAACGCATATCCCCTATTTGACGTATTGGTGAGTTTCTCGAACATGTAGTATTTTACGCTACGCTGTTTGTTAACGATGTAGCAGTGCCCTTGACCACTGAAGCCAATCGCCAGCCAGCCACTGATGCCCGAGAACCCCGCATTGATGCATTCCATCATATAGGCGTAAGTTAGAACTTCATCGGCGTTTGAGGTACTCTTCCAACCATGCAGCTCGGTATTCCAAGCTTCGGGAACATCTTCACCATCATAAACAGACTCAAGTCTGTCCATGAAGTCTTGTGCCGTACCAGCCTTATCGGTGTTGTGGCAGGATGCAATATCGACAGCCTGTCTCCTTAAGCCAGTATAGAGACCACTCAACCATGATCGGCCTTGTGAATAACTGAAAGCTGAGGGACCGATTAACTGGGGAATGTCATCAGCAGTGAGAGTGACCGTTGGATGATCGGAGTGAACGACTGGCTTGGCGTTTTCAGGCGCGGCCACATAGGCGTCAAATAGTGCACTGATATCTCTAAAGTCTGTGCCGTTTATGTAATTCCATTCATTGGTAAGATCCATGTAGGAGATTTTGAAACCCCTCGCCTTCATGAATATCAGATAGCGGAGCAGATACTGTGAGCATTTAACCTCGTCGAAATCGAAATTGCTGTTGTTGCCAGAACTGCCGGTGATCCACTGGGGGTAGGGTTGCCAAGCCACTCCGGAAATTGCTTCATTCAGTGGACGAGGCGACGCGAAGAACTTGACGTCCGGATTGGCGTTCTTCATATCGGTCATCATAGGGATGATCTTGTCGGTGTAGGCACTCAGGTCGTAGGTGCCCTCAGTCAGCTCGTAGGCACTATTGATAGCGACACGAACGTAATCCACATCGCAATCAGCGACTGACCATTCCGCCCATCGTCTCTTTTCGGAACCGCTGCCGCTCCAGAACCAAAGGCGTTCGTAATCGATTCCGTAGCGCATCTGCTGCAGTGGGGTATTTCCGACTGTTATTACTAGAGGATCTCCGGGGCCTTCAATGACTGCGAGTTGAAGAGCATTGATCATAGCCTCACTTCCATTATTCCAAGTGCCTCCATTGTTGTTTGTTCCCCTTATAGAAAATGTCTGAATCGCGGAAGTGGCAGTAAAGGTGCCAACAATTGAGTCCCCTGTATCATCGGCAACATCATCATTGTTTAAATCTGAAAACCCTGCAGTACCCGCGATAATGCTGTCAGCATGGCTTTGTGAACCATCACTGAAACCAACACCGTAGTTAGAATCTACACGGACATCATTGGTGAAGACCTGCATCTGATATTTCGTGCCTGGGGTGAGCCCAGAAATAGTAAAGGTGTTGAGATTCCAATGACCGCTAGCAATGACATTGTAGATGTCTCCGTTACGAGTAAATGCACCATCGCCAAAAGCACTCGCGTTTTCAGATGCAGTGGAAGCTTGAATAGTGACCCCGCTGTTGGAATCGGTATAACCGGCATTCAAGGTCGACGAATCAATACTGGTGAATTCGACGTTATTGAGTGTAATCGTAGGGTTGGAATTCACACCATCGGTAGACGTCGCATTGTAGGCGAGGACAGAGGAGTCCGACCAATCATTGACGAAAGAGTCCGAAGTCGAACCCGGGTATAAGTCAACCGAAGGCTGCCATTCGATGAAGGGCTCTTCAAGGCGACGTAGCTGAATGGCATTAAGCTGTGCACGTCCCCAGTTATTGCTCCCATTGAGTGTTCCGGAGACGCTGAATGATTGGGTATCAGAGCTCGCGGTGAAAGTGCCGACTACAAATTGGCCTGAGTCGGTGTAGGTGGCATCATCCGTATCCAATATAACATTAGCTGCGCCATCGAGGACTGTTACGAATCCTGGATTTCGGCCTGCGTCTTGTGCCCAGTATTGAACCAAATATTCCTCACCTATTGTTAGGCCGCTCAATACAACCGTATCTGAGCTGAATGCTTCGCTTTCACCATCGATCGAATCGCCACCTTGCCAAAACCCGTCATCGACAATTCCGCCATAGTCAGAGCTACCACCACCGAAATTAGCGTCATTGCGAAATTTACTACTGAAACCAGCCTGATCTTCAGCATTCACTGAATCGTAAGAAGTAAATGCCACCTCTGCGCCATTTTTACCGGTGACTGTGACGGATGAGCTGCCGTCACCGCTGTTACTTGCATCAATGGCGAAAACTAGAAGCCCTTCTGTCTCCACATCTGCTGCTGAGGTGGTAATCGTCTGAGGAGTAGCCCAGTCAATAGGAGATTCTTCAATAATGCGACGCAGTTGAATGGCATTGAGCTGTGCACGTCCATAGTCGGTACCGCCATTTATTGATCCTGATACGTCGAAAGTTTGGGTCGTGGCGTCCGCAGTGAAATTACCGACCACGAATTGGCCAAAGTCGTTGGCGTTATCAGCGTCGGTATCCAATAACAGATTGGTCGAGCCATCAATATCTGTAGAGAAAGTTGGGTTCCGGTCCGCGTCCTGTGCCCAGTATTGGATCAGGTATTCTTCGCCAATGGTTAGCCCGCTCAATACGACGGTGTCGTTAGTAAATGCCGGTGTATTAAAGTCGACCGCATTGGAGCCGTGGAAAAAACCATCATTGACCACATCACCATAGTCGGAGCCCCCATTCCCGAAATTAGCGCTATTACGAAATTTGCTACTAAAACCGGCTTGTGCTTCAGCATTGGTAGCATCGTAGGAGAGGAACTCGACCTCACGGTTGCTTTTACCCGTCACGGTGACAGATGTAGTCCCGTCGCCATCGCTGCTAGCATCAATCGCGTAGATCAGGACACCGCCCGTCTCCACATCCGTTTCCGCAATTGAGATTGGCTGTGGACTGCCCCATTCGATGGTAGCTGCGTTTACATTCAATGCTGCAACGAGCAGTGTCACCGCTGTGATGAAAAATCGTGCGGGCTGGGCGACAATCTGAATTGGTAGGGTGTGGTTCTGATGAGCCATGTACAATGAGGGTTTTGAAAAAGACAAAGAGGAAGAGTTTTGGATTTATCTTCGTAGAGACGAACTTTATTTCGCAGTTCGCTCTAGAAGTTAACGAATCAGCTAGCCAAAATAAATGGCCGTTTGTGGAAATGCAATTCTTCTTTCTGAGGCTCTAGAGGGAAGAAATAGCCACTTTTCAGGAAATCTCGATACTGATTTTCTGCTTCTGAACCAGCTCATACCTACACAACTCCACCGTAGTAGATTACAAATAGACGGGCTCTGCTAATTCGTGTGGTTGTCGTGACGTATAAATCCGATATTAGATTCAGTATGCGCATCGATTGTCATGTTCACCTCGTCGGCACCGGAACGGGCGGCAGCGGCTGTTGGTATCGCCCCAAAGGTCTTACCCGCTTCGGGGAACCGATCATGACTAAAGCCATCGGACTCACTGTCAAAGATCTTCACGGCCCGGATTTCGATCAACTCTACGTCCGGCAACTTCAGAACTACGTCAAAGAAAGCAGCCTCATCGACCGCGCCCTATTGCTCGCCCACGAACTCCCCCATACCGAGGACGGCAAGCCCCTTCCCGAGCGATCCTCCCTCTATGTCCCGAACGACTACGTCCTAAAAGTCGCCTCCGAGCACCCCGAGTTCCTCCCTGCCATCTCCATCCACCCCGCAAAAAAGGGAGCCATGGATGAACTCGAGCACTGTCTCGCCAAAGGAGCCGCCGCGCTAAAGTGCCTCCCCAACGTTCAAGGCATCGACTGGAACAACCCGCGCTACACCAAGTTCCTAGAGCGAATGGCGGAGGCCGGATTGCCCCTGCTTGCCCACACCGGCAGCGAACGCACCATGCCCGTCATCGACCACTCGCTCGCCTCACCAGCCGTCCTCACCCGCGCATTGGAAATCGGAGTCACCTGCATCGCCGCCCATGCCGGCACCGGTATGATGATTCTCGATCCCGATTACCTCGATGTTTTCGTCGCCATGTTGAAAAAATATCCCAACCTCTATGCTGACAATAGCGCCCTCGCCGGCCTCAGTTTTCGCCTCCGCAGCTCTGCCAACCACATTCTAACAAGTTCTCCAGTCCTTGAGCGCATGCTCCACGGCAGCGACCTTCCCGTCCCTTCGAACGGCCTCCTCCCCCTGCTCGGCGGCATGATCGACTGGCAGGACTTCAGGGAAAGCCGCAAAACCACCAACCCCATCGATAAGGACGCCCGTCTCAAACAAATGCTCGGATACAACGATGACAGCTACACCCGTGCTGCCACGATACTACGCATCCCTCAGTAAAGGATCTACTCAGTTTCCTGCACCGCGCCTTTGCTCAAAGAGCCAAGTCAACGCCTCTCCGCTTTTATAGACCGGTTTGTGGACGACATGCCCCTCTCCAATGAGTTCGGTGAATTTGTAACGGGTCGATCCAGCCTTTTTCTGAGCCTCCGCCATCTCACGAGCCTTCTCTACCGGATGATCGTCGAGTTCTCCGTGAAACTGCCAGATCGGGAAGTCCTTTAGCTTGTCAACATTCCCGGGGTTCCCTGCGTTTCCTAGCACGATCGCGCCTGCGTATAGCGACTGATGTTCTGTGATCTGATGCCACGTTCCCGCACCACCCATGGATCCGCCCGTGACATAGATCCGGTTGGGATCGATGGGGAGATTTTTTGAAAGAGACTCCACCAACTCCGCGATCATTTCTCCTTCGGGGCCACTCCAGCTTGAACCAACCGCACAACGAGGCGCGACCACGAAGGCTGGATTCGCATCAGCGAATTCTCCCCTCGAATACACATTTGCTGCCTCGCCGGGAGACCAAGGGTCATCCCCTCCTCTTCCTGAGCCTCCATGGAGAGCCACCACCAAGGGATAGCGATCGCTGCTTCTTACGTCCTCCGGCCCGTAGAGTTGGAAGGGCATCCCGCCCTCCGTCTTGCTCTGCACGAAGTCTCCAGTGACCATATCTTTGTATGGCCCGGACTTCAGACCGTCTTCACGAGTTGCCTCATCGTTATCAACTGCTGCCTTCTGTGCCTCTGCATCCAGCAGCCTCTTCACATAATTCTGATCATCCTCCGAGAGCATTTCCAACGTGAGAACCAGCGGCTTTTGACCCACCCCGCGCTGCACCGTGACTCCATTTTCATCTACCGAGATCAACTCGGCTTCGAGTGTGCGCCCATCGGCGGCTGTCCAAGTGCGCACTTCGCCTCCGAAGAGACTAGAACAGATGAGAAGACTGAGGAAGAGGATCTTGGGTTTCATGGGAGTTGAGAAATCGACGATGGAGAAAATGGACTCAGATTTCAATGGGAAGTTGAATGAAGCCAGTCACCAGGCCATTTCACAATTCACGTCAGAAAAAATACGAATGTTAGATATTTCGAAACCCACTGATTCCGAATGTAACAATATTCACCTGTGTTCATTCCAAACTCATCAAACAAACAACCATGCCAATAGATGTTTCATATATCTTGCGTCCGATGCTCCCTGACAGCATCTTTTTAGTGCACATGAATAGTCTAAATACAATGCTTCGTACAGGGCTACTGGAATCAATTCTCAACAAATTTCTCTTACGCAGGGCATTCATAGGTCTGGTTACAATCGGTGCCCTGCTATCAGCTACCGCCCACGGGCAGACGCCTGCTAACGACAATTTTGCAGATGCACAAACCATCACCGGCAATTCAGGAAGCATCGCGGGCAGCAGTGTGGGGGCAACGATAGAGCCGAGTGAACCTACTGTGGTGGGCGGATTTTTGGGGGGAGCCTCCATATGGTATGACTGGCTGGCACCTGCTTCCGGTTCTTTCACATTCAGCCTTACTGCAGATTTTGACTCCCAGTTGTCCGTCTACACCGGAACAGCAGTCAACAACCTCCTCCTGATTGCTGAAAACGATGTGGAGAGTGCAGGTGGCGATTCTGTGACGATTGAAGCGGTCGGGGGCACGAATTACCGGTTTAGGGTCGCCGGATACGAATCAGCAACTGGCGTTCTGACACTGAACTGGCAATTGAATCCAAGCCACACGATGCTGGCCAGCTTTGCGGAAGGCAAACAGGGTATCTATCCGTCCGCTGGCTTGGTACTGGGTATCGACGGCAGTTATTACGGCACTACCCTAGCAGGCGGATCGAACGGCCAAGGTACGGTCTTCAGGATTGATCCAGACGGGCAGATTGTAACCCTCGTAGAGTTTACAGGAGCGGAGGAGGGTAACCTCGGCGGATCGCCAGCAGCGGCGCTTGTGCAAGGTGGAGATGGATCCTTCTACGGTACGACCGTGTTGGGCGGGTCGGATGACCAAGGAACAGTCTTCCGGATGTCCCCCGGAGGCGATCTCACAACGCTCGTTGAATTCACAGGATTCTCCGGAGCGAACCCGGGCAGCAACCCTACGGGCGCACTATTGCAGGGGGGTGACGGCAATTTGTACGGAACCACTTCTGAAGGCGGTGCAAACGGTCTGGGAACCATTTTTCGAATGACTACGAGTGGCCAACTTACCACGCTTGTCGAGTTCTCCGGAGCGACCGGCGGTAACCCGGGAGGAATGCCCCGTGCCGGCCTAGTGTCGGGAGCCGACGGGAACTTCTACGGGACAACGAGTAGCGGAGGTGCGAACGACCTTGGCACGGTTTTTCGGATCACACCCGGCGGGCAACTTACTACCCTTGCCAGTTTCACAGGAAATGTTGGTGGCACTCCAGGAGACCAGCCATTGGCGGGTCTGGTGCTTGGAAATGACGGAAATTTATACGGAACTACTTCCAAAGGTGGTGCAAATGGCCTTGGCACGGTTTTCCGAATCTCGCTTGGCGGCCAGCTCGATTCTTTGGCGTCATTTACGGGAATTGGTGGTGCCATTCCCGGAAGCAAACCAGAGGCAGGCTTGGCACTAGGCATTGATGGGAACTTCTATGGAACCACCTTCACAGGCGGCTCGGGCGACTTTGGCACGGTGTTCAGGATGACTCCCGGAGGAGTATTTACGACTCTTGTGGATTTCACAGGAACCGTTGGTTCTAATCCGGGGGCACTTAGCACTGCCACCCTGTTGACGGCCGTTGACGGGACATTCTATGGAACCACATCAGAAGGAGGAGCAAACGGCCGTGGAACCGTCTTCCAAGTAACTTCTACCGGTCAGTTTACGTCGCTGGCGGAATTTACGGGGATCACAAACGATAACAGAGGAGGTCTGCCGTATGCAGGCCTATTCGAGGGGACAGACGGCAATTTCTACGGAACTACATTACTTGGTGGAACCGACAGCCGGGGCACGGCTTTCCGGATATCGCCAAGCGGCCAGATTTCTACATTGTTCGAATTTAGTGGATCGGGTGGCAACAGTGATGGTGGATTCCTCTTTGCGGGGTTGATCCAGGGTAGCGACGGAAACTTCTATGGAACCACCTTTACCGGGGGAAATAGCGATAACGGCACAGTCTTCCGGATGACTCCCACCGGACATGTTACGACTCTTGTAGAGTTCTCGGGTAACACAGGTGATAAGTTGGGCAGCCAGCCCAAGGCAAAACTACGGCTTGGCAGCGACGGCAACTTCTACGGGACGACTTCAAAAGGCGGCACCAACGGCTTGGGCACGGTTTTTCGGCTGACATCCGCAGGGCAATTCACAACATTGGTGGAATTCACCGGTACCACGGGAGACCGTTTGGGCAGCCAGCCGGAATCCAATCTGATCGAGGATAGTAACGGGGATTTCTATGGAACCACTTCGCGAGGCGGAACAAACGATCTGGGTACTGTTTTCCGGATTACTTCTGGTGGCCAGTTTACACTATTAACAGAATTTTCTTTGTTCGACGGAGCCTTCCCGTCTGGTGGCCTAGTGAAAGGTGCAGACGGTAGTTTTTACGGAACCGCATCCGTCGGCGGCGCGAATGGAGTAGGCACGGTCTTCAGCATAACGTCCGGCGGGCAGCTCACGGTGCTGGTCGAATTCTCTGGAAACGAGGGACTCAACCTAGGCAGCCAACCCATAGCTGGCCTCATTTTGGCCGACGACGGGAACTTCTACGGAACTACAGGAGCGGGTGGAACCGACGGACAGGGAACGGTCTTTCGCATGACACCCGACGGCCATCTAACCACTCTCGTCAACTTCACAGGAAATGCCGGTGACAGCCCGGGCGGCTCCCCCCGTGCTCCCTTGGTGCAAGGCGGTGACGGAAACTTTTACGGGACTACTTTTTCTGGTGGAGAAAACGGCCGAGGCACGGTTTACCGCCTAGCACCCCCAGGACTTCCAGACATCACTCAATTGCCCCCCAAACCGATTTCAACCACCCAGGTAAACTGCCTATGCACGGTCGTTCCGCGTGGTTCTCCGACAACGGTTTCCCTTGAATATGGCACTGACGGAATCGCGTTTACGAATTCATTGAGCATCGAGCCGGGATTGACCGGATTCCAGGGGATCGTTGCAGGAAGGACACTGACTGGGCTCAACCCCGGAACTGTCTACTACTACCGGTTCCGGGCTACAAATGACTTCGGTGAAACCGTTAGCGCGATCCAGAGCGTTTCGACACTATCCCAACCGGTCGTCCTATCCATCCCAGCAACAAATATCTCACCAACGAGTGCGGTGCTCAACGGCACGGTGAATGCGCGGAATTTTGATAGCACAGTGGTCATCGAATGGGGAACTGATGGAAACAGTTTCCCGAACAAAGTGTCGCCCACCCCCTCCATTGTCACAGGCAACACTCCAATTCCGGTGAGCTTCGCACTTGGAAACCAGCAACCAGGGCAGACGTTCTTCTACCGTGTCGTGGCAACCAATGCGGGAGGCACCGCCACCAGCGGCACTCAAAGCTACCGTACCTTGATCCCAGCTACCGCCACGATTTCGGGAGCAACCGCGCTCTCCACAACGCGTGCGCAGGTTACAGGCTTCGTAGACCCGAAAGGCAGCAACGCGTCAGTCTCGTTCGAATATGGCACCGATGGTATCACCTTCCCGAACAGCTTCGCAGCTTTCCCTTCCTCTGTTTCAGGTAACTCGGCAGTCGAAGTCTCAGCCACACTAACCGGCTTGACGCAGGGGACCAGCTACTTCTTCCGCATCCGAGCCACTGGCCCCGGCGGTACTGGCTTAAGTGATACCTCGACCCTGAGCCTGAGTATTCTGTCCGGCCTTCAACAGGTATTCCCCGATCCTCCTCCACCTGCAGAAGGAACGGTAACGGTAAACTTTACACCTGCGTCCACTGGTGCATGGCGTTTCAGCGGGGATACGGAATGGAGGAACTCGGGAGTCGCCGCTGTCACACTTGCCACCGGCCAACGAACCATCGAGTTCATTCCGATTCCCGGTCACATCCGTCCGCCTTCGGAAACGGTAGACGTGACCAGCAGTGGGAATATCGTATTGGAACGTAACTACTACGATACCCCTACATTAGGCAACGGCGCTCTTACCGTGCGCCTCAAGCCGGACGCACTTGCAGATCCGGGCATTCCTCAGGTAGATAGGATCCAGTGGCGTGTAATCGGGGAAACAGCATGGCGCAATAGCGGGGATCAGATAGCAGCCCTAGCTACAGGAAGTTATCTCGTGGAATGCAAGGCGGTGACAGGGCGTGAGACCCCGGCAACTACGTCGGTGTCTATCGGAAAGGACGATGCACAAGACATCACCCTAACCTATTTCACTGCGAACACTTCCGTTGGCTCCCCTCCTCTACCCAAGACCTTCAGTGAAGTCTCCGCCAACGAGGATCTGCCCTTCGCCTACCTCGGCCAGATCCGTACCGAGGTCGGTGCTAGCACGGGCTTCGTGGTGAAACGCCGGGTGGTCGCGACTGCCGGGCACGTAGTGTTCGATGACGGTTCCCTGAGTTCGATTACTAACATACAGTGGTTTTTCCAAAGGCACACCGGCACCCACGAACCACGACCACAGGTGCCACGTGGCTACTATCTAGCTGCGGGTTATGCCGCCCAGAGGATAATCGACAACAGCCCCGGAGAGGGCTCCGCGCAGTCGCAAGATCTTGATTATGCAGCCCTATACTTCACGGAAGAAGCTGGGCGCGGCGGATACGGCGGATATCTCGCCTCCGATTCTGGCGACGACAACGAGTTCCTTATATCAGCGGTTGAAAAGATACTCGCGGGATATCCCGTGGACGGCGTCGCTGCCGGTGATGTTGGAAAACTCCACGCCACAGCACCCTTCACCCCTGCCCTCACACCCGCCTTCGGGGAAACCTGGACGACCACAGAAGTTCGTGGCCTCGGCGGAATTTCGGGCGGCCCGCTCTTCATCCGTAATCAAGGCGGTGCCTACTTCCCCGCAGCCATCTATCTTGGCGGAGCCGGCCAGACCGTCGTTCGCGCCATCGACAGTTCTGTGGTCGATCTTTTCTTCCGTGCCGAAGTCAGCGGAAACGGCGGAGACAATAACACCGGCGGCGGGATCACTCACACCAGTGTCGTTGGAAATAGAAATGCCTCCGTACCCGGCTCACTTAAGGTCATCATCGAGCCTGCGGGCGCGACTTCCATGGGCGCGGCATGGCAACTCAACCCGGAATCCACCCAGCGCCAGGGAGGATCACAAAAAAGCGGTCTTTCACCGGGGACCTATAATCTAACGTTCACTCCCGTCGCAGGCTTCCAGGCACCTACTACACAGACCGTAGCGGTCACCGGAGGGCAGCTCACCACCATTACTTACACCTATGTCGACGAGGTCGCAGCTACCTCACTAGAATCATGGCGGCAGTTACACTTCGGTGAGGCGGCGACGAATAGTGGAGACGCAGCTGATAACGAGGATCCCGATAAGGACGGACAAAGCAACATCGAGGAATTTGCTGCGGGCACCAATCCCAACGAAAACAGTGATGTATTCAAAATCCTCACAGCGGAATTGAGCACATCCTCCTTCACAGTTACAGCGAACGGCAAGGCAGGTCGCACCTACGTCCTCGAACGCAATCCAGGTTTCGATCCGGCTTTTTGGACGGCGGTCACATTCGATGGGCCACTTGATATAGACGGCCCAGTCAACCTTACTGATGACTCTCCACTAATTGGCTCAGGATTTTACAGACTACGGGTCTCATCACCATAGCACCGGCCATATTTTGACCTAACTGAATGAAAATATTTCCCTCTTCATTCCTTCGGCAGCTGTTTGATCGCAGTCTCAAGAAACTGCTTAGTGGAACCAGCCGGTAGTTCCTCAACGTATTCCTTCATCTCGTCAGGATTTCTCGAGTTCCATGAATTCACGATCCTGTTGGCAAATTGCTTGCCGGATATATTGAATTCGGTCATTTCCGTAAAATATTTCACCGCTGTAGCGGGATCCTGTGCCGCCCAAGCTTTCCCGAAATTGTTAGCGACGAATATACGGTGCCTCCTAGCCTCCATCTCATGCAATCGATCGATCACTCCCGGTGCATCCTGCTTGGCCAGCCCCTGCAAACCTGTGGTGTAGACTTTCATGAGACCCTCCCAAGAACTCACACGAACACCTGAGACGGAAAGAAGCCCCCAGACCTCATCCGGGAACTCTGAGGTCAGCCTCTCAACTGCTTCATTCAGTTCAAGGCTACCGATCTCACCATTCTTCAAATCCTCAAGCAACAGCTCCCCCTCACGGCTCTCAATCCCATATGCCAAAAGAGCTCGAACTCGCTGCGGGCTCTGAGGTTTCTCGTATAATCTCAGAGCTGTTTTACGAAACGAGAAATCTTCATCCGACAAATTTAGTTCGGATCGAACCAGAGCATCAATTCCACCCTGGTCGGAGTCTGCAGAGCGCATACGCGGTGATTGCGTAATCCCTGGCTCCGCTTCGTCACCTATGAAGCGAGAGTTCGATATACCCGTCAATCCGCGACCGATTAACACGCCTATCAGAAGCATGAGGCAATAGCCTATCCATTTCATGGCTCACCCCCTGTTTTCTCGAGTGCGGAACCCATGACGTCGGTCTTTGCTCCGGGCGGTTGCTCAGCCAACCAACTGTTAGCTGCCTTCGGGTCGAGCTTATGCCAGCGCTCGATGAAAGACTCCAAATTTTTCTTCCCCTCGGCGCCTTGCGCGTATTGCTGAGGCAATGACTCCACGGCGATGCTGACTTTACCCGGATTGATGCTCCCTACCCCAGCGACCGCACCTTCGAAGATGATCATACGTTGGGTATCATCTTTGGCGATTTCCACCAAGGCTGTGAAGTGATCTGCGGAATTATCCACAAACGTGCGCGAGAAAGTTTCGATGTCACGATTCGTCCAGTCGTCTGGGAAACCTTCAGAGATGTTACGATCAGGACCCGAGTCAGGATGCAGGGCGTACGCGCCGTAGTTCCGACCCCAATTTCCTAATACCTCATCTCTTGCCTTCAGTCTCAGCTTGGGATCCGAAATCAGATTGGCCATATCTAGTGCAGGTCTGCCCCGTGTTCGGGAAACTTCGACAGACATTTGTTTTAGTAGCGGCTGGCTAATGCTTTTGTCGTGGAAGGATGCGGCCCATTGGGCTGCTCGAATGGGCTCAGATTTCGCCCATTGGTTTGCCACCGCCGCGAACAGTTTTGAATCAGCTTCACTCCATTTTTCAGAAATTCTATCGACCAATCTAGCAGCTTCTACGGGATCTGTTAGCCCCTTGTAGCGTAGGAATTCTTTAATATATCCGATGTCGTCCGGAGACTTTTCGGTAAGGAGGTAATCAAGGGCGACATCGGGGTCGGTATTCAACCAAGTCGTAACGACACCCCTCCTCGCCTGAGACGAAAAAGCAGCTGCATCCTGCACTGCAATCAAGGCAACTTCCGGATTCAACTCAGTCCAGCGACTGAACAACGCGCAGGCCACCTCCTGAAATTTTTCTGGGTTTTTCGTCTCCAGCAGCAATCGCAGGATATCTCCCATGTGCGCTTCCGGCGCGGCGAAAATGAGACACCGCAGGTGAGCTTCTACCAATGGATCCGATTCTACCAACGCGTCATTGTGGGCAAATGCACGTTCGGCGGCTTCGAGGGAAAAAGCCTGCGACAAGTCTGACGTCCGCTCTCTTGTGATAGAGTCTTGCTCACTAGGCGTAGACGACGCGATGTCACTATCAACCGTCGAAGCCGAAGTATCCGGGGAAACCTCAGGCTCTGTCAGCGTGCCCCATCCGAATGACAATAGGATTCCCGTCATCAGACTGACCCCCATGCCGATCCATCTATATTTTTTCATCTCAGGTAGCACAGCTCTTGGATTTCTTGGACGTGAGTTTAGTTCACTACCCCCCTATGCCGAGACATATCTTGGTGGCAGTTCTTTAGAAAAATCAGGTAAGTGTGGAGTTACGCTGTTGAAAATATTCCCTGTGTTGATCGGATTTATCTAAAACCTTCGACATTCATTAAAACAGTGCCACCAGCGGCGAAAAATCAGACAAAAAAATGATAACTATCTTCATTGGGACAGTTCAGAATGGCCCGCTATCAATGGCTCCTTCAATGAGCTGCGGTATCGCAAATCCTATCAAATTCCGCGCGTTATCTGACTCAATGTTGATTGCGGGGTTTCCGTTGGATTAAGTTTAAACTAATGAGCAAAGAAGGAAAATTAGTTGATCCCACAAAAAATGGCAAAAGCGCCAACACTACCTCCGTGAAGCTCGAACCGGCATTTGCGAATCTTGGCGAACTTCTCGACGCGCGCAATGGCAGTAAAAAGGGTATGAGCAACAAAGTCTCGCTCGAGGTGGCTCACGACAAGGGGATCTATCCCTACCGGGAAAAAATGGCAGCGTCCGAATATGAGCAGGAAAAGCTCAAACTCCAGGCAGAGCTTCTCAAGGTGCAGAAGTGGGTCAAGACCACGGGGCAACGTGTGTTGGTGCTATTCGAAGGGCGTGATGCAGCAGGGAAAGGCGGCACGATCAAACGCTTTATGGAGCATCTCAACCCGCGAGCCGCGCACGTAGTAGCTTTGGAAAAGCCGACCGATCGCGAACGTGGGCAGTGGTATTTCCAGCGCTACATCAAGCACCTTCCCACCCAGGGAGAGATGGTATTTTTCGACCGTTCATGGTATAACCGACCCGGAGTTGAGCGTGTGATGGGCTTCTGCAATCCCAATGAGTATCTTGAATTCCTTCGACAATGTCCTTCGTTAGAACGAATGGTCGTCAACAGTGGTGTCCACCTGATCAAGTACTGGTTCTCTGTGAGTAGGCTAGAGCAGCTTCGCAGATTCCATGGAAGAAAAACCGACCCGCTGAAGCAGTGGAAGCTCAGCCCAATCGACCTCGAGTCGCTCGATAAATGGGACGATTATACCAAAGCGAAGGAGGCGATGTTCTTTCATACAGACACAGCAGATGCACCGTGGACGGTGATCAAGTCGGATGACAAGAAACGCGCGCGTATTAACTGCCTACGACACTTCCTGCACAGCTTGGACTACCCGCAGAAGGACTTGGAAATGTGTCCTCCTCCGGATCCCAAGATCGCGTTCAACGCATCCGAGGTCTATGAAAATGAAGACCGCATTCCGGAAAGCACGGTCTAATAACCTTGTCTGTCTCGGTGGATTTTATGCAATCTACTAGACCTACATACTCACGATAGGCACATGGTGTGTATAGAGCTTTAGGTCGGCTAAAATTGAGGAGTAAACGTGATGCTTAACTACTCATCAATAATGACAGTCACTTTACGATTAACTCACCCTCTCTCTCACTCCAGATCATAACTTCCTCGCCACTACGACTTGAGCCGATTTTCTGGTAAAACCAGCCATATCGCGGATTCCATGAGAAGTCATAGCATCGAACACGTCTGACCATTCGGCCATTTTCGAGAATCTGTTGAACCACTGTGACACGGCGCATCTGCCTCTCCACAAAACCGTCTTCGGAACGCTTTTCTCCCTCGATCACAGACGCCACCTTGATCCCAGTAGCTTTGATATCCAAAACATCTGCAATCAATCGTATCGCAAGTTCTTCATTGAGTTCACTGTTTGGCTCAGCGGCATGCAACAAACCCTGGAGGCCTAGACCCAGTAATGAGATGGCAATTAGTACGGACTTCATTTCTACTCAGACTGACTGAGATTCAGATTTATTCAATTTTTGATGGCTCAGCGCCTATATCGCCGCAAACAACATTTCAGACTATAGCACAGACTGAAGGTTCATCTGGAGGCATTCATTCAGATGCCGTTTAAAATTTTTCATATAGAATAATTCTCAGTAAACAGCTTAGCGTAAACCCAAATATAGATACATGATTAAGAAAGCAGCACGATTATGTGTAATTGGATTCAGCCTTATCTTGGCTCTGAATTCACACGCAGCAAGTGACCTTGAAACCGTTGCCGCCATCGGCGACCTCACTTCTGCACCAGACATGTACACCTCCGATACTGGCTCAGAGAATGCGACAGTCAGCCCCGGAGAGGTAAAATCCGTATTTATAGATGGTGTCGATTACAAGGGAAAGCCCACCCGGTTCTTCGCTCACATTGGAATACCCAAAAAAGCCAGTTCTAAGAGCCAGGTTCCTGCCGTCGTGCTCATACACGGTGGTGGCGGAACTGCCATGAAGCAATATGTGGATAAATGGAACGGTCATGGCTATGCGGCCATAATGATTGCTACCGAGGGACAGACTGATCAACGCGCCTCCGGTAAAAATGCAGTAGGCAAATGGGCTAAGCACAGCGCCGCCGGACCCGCTCGTTCAGGAATCTATGGTGATTCCAAGGAACCCATCACTGATCAATTCATGTATCACGCCGTTGCTTCCACCGTCTTGGCTAATTCCTTGATACGTTCACTACCCGAAGTTGATGAAAATAAAGTCGGTGTCATCGGTGTATCTTGGGGTGGTATTATTACATCAACAGTTATTGGTATCGATGATCGCTTTGCTTTCGCTGTTCCTGTTTATGGAAGCGGCCATCTATTCGATGTAGAAAACCACTACGGAAGAGCCCTAGTAAAAAATGAACTCTATAAAAAGGTCTGGGATCCCATGGTACGTATGGATCAGGCCAAAATGCCGACACTTTGGTTTTCTTGGCCCACTGACAATATTTTCCCTCTAGACGCCCAGGCAAAAACTTACAGAGCCTCGCCTGCGGTTCGTATGATTGCCTCAAAACCCGGAATGGGACACGGAATGGGAGCAGGCTTCAACACTCCCGAACCAATAAACTTTGCAAACAGCGTGTTCGACGGAGCTCCTTGGTGTGTTCAGGAAAAATTGGCCATGACTGATAACAATGCACACGTCATGTTCAGCACTACAAAAAAGCTAGATAAAGCCATACTGCTTTCCACAACCGAGACAGGCTTCGCAGGTAAGCGTAAATGGAAAGAAACACCCGCCAAGCTCGAGAATAACGGCGATGGAACCTACACCGCGAGTGTCGTTCTTCCTGAAAACACAACCGCTTGGTTTATCAATGTGTTGAGCGACGGAGTCATCGCATCTTCTGATTACCAAGAACCGTAGGATGGACTTGCAGGACGAATTCCAAACCTTTGAAAGAGGAAGCCCAATTCGAATTCCACTTATGCTGCACACAACGCCTAATACCTCAGCGTGTTTATAGTTGGTCTGGCATAGACAGATCCCGGCACTTTACACGTATTGTTAGTAAGAATACATAAACTCACAGTGAAATCTTTACTCTTCTTAGCTCTCATCGCCACGCAGTCATTCGCTCTCGACTACGAACGGGACATCCTTCCAATCTTCGAGAAGAAGTGCTTCGACTGCCACAGCGCTGAAGCCAAAAAGATCAAAGGCGGATTGAAGCTCGATGATGAAGAGCACTTCTACAATCGCTTCGCCAAAAATGACGTCGTCATTCCTGGTGATTGGGATGCCAGCTATCTCTTCGTGACCCTTGTGATGCCTCTTGAGGAAGACGGTGCTATGCCGCCGGATGGCAAAGGTGATCGCTTGAATGAAGAAGAGATTATGGCGGTAGCTCAGTGGATTCACGAGGGAGCAAAGATCGGCAGAGAAAAGGGAGATCAGGGTTCAGATGACATGGAGCCGTCGAAGATTCTGAAGTTCCACAACGGACTCCTCCTTAAAGAAGGCGATCAGGCACCACCTGAAGAAGCCCCACCAAAGCCGGAGTGGGAAGATTGGACAAACAGTGAAGGTAAAAAAATCACCGCGAAATACCTAAAACTGGAAAATGGAAAAGTGCGCTTCGAGCTTCAAGGAGGAAAGAGTGTGGACTATCCACTAGAGCAGCTATCCGAGGAAAGTCAGACACGGATCATGCAGCAGGTAGAAGCTGAAGCTCCCCCTTCACCGTGAGCAGGCCTTCCCCGGCTCACTCAAGCTTCCCGTCTTCCAGATACTCCAGCAATTCTTGTTCCATTTCCCCCGCACTGCTGTAGCCGTAGGTGGCGATGAATTTATCGAATTCCGGAAAATCATTTTGCCCGCTCGCCAGCGTAAGGATGCGGGCGGTGCTGATTTCCTTTTTCATATCGGAACGTAGGAACATCGATACCCCAGTCACATACTCGCCGAAAAACGGCTTAGACATCAATGCAGGGCTGGCCGTGCAATAATCATTGAGGGTGTAATTCACCTCTCCTTTCTCCAAAGCCTTCGCCAGCTTCTTCGACCATTTTCTTGGCTCACCCCAGGCGTGTGCACCGTTGCCATCAAAGGAAAACCCCGATCCTATCGTCTCGTGAATCGTCACCTCGGAATCAAATCCCACGCCATGAAAGAAGTAGGCACCCCGCTCCTGCTCCGCATTGAAAATCTTATGAATCCCATGAGTTCTCATCAGAAATGTCGGAAAGGCTGCTGAAATCCGGAATCGTTCCTTATCCAGGAAATCCGTCTCGTCAGTCCGTATTAAATAGGCCTGGCGAATCACGCCTTCCTTCGTGCAGTAATCACGGGGCAGCGGTATGGATCTCACCTTTGCGGCTTTATCCGTCATCAACCGTTCCATCACCCCTTCCCGCAAGCCGATAGGAGCCCCGCTCATCCAATCGTAGAAATCGTCCACTCCCTCCTCCGTGGTCAGTATCGTAACAACCGTCCGCAGATTACTGTTTTCTTTCCTGAAAACCGGATTCCGGTATGCTTGGTAGAACCAGAGTTGCTCCAGATACTCCCCGTATTCCTTCGCATCCACCCGCCCTTCCGTCAGGATCCTGAAATGAGGAGTATCCGTCACCCCCAGCTCGATCTTTCCGCCTGAGGACTCGAACAAAGCCTTGCTCTTCTTCTCAATCACGCCACTTGGCACCTTGTATTTCGCTTCGATGCCCTCCTGATACCCCTCCAGCAATTCACTTTCAGGAACCGAACATTCATCGATCAAAAACAAGCGATCCACCACGCTTAGATCTTTGAGATCCACCACTGTCCGCACATCTTCCCGGTTTTTTAGCGCAAGCTTACCCTTCGCAAATTGCTCGAACTTCAGATCCGCAAATTGTTTCCCGTCCGCAGTCATCCAGTTCCGGAACTCGTCCTGTGCAGCCTGGAGTGAAATAACGGCGATGATAAAAGAGAAGACCGCTGGTAAAAAGGCTTTAGGCATCACCAAAAATCCTTCTTTATCTAAAATCTGACAAGGATCAAAAACAACCACCCTTACCTTACCGATGATCGCCTTGGAGGCTATATATGGAGGCACCGCCTGTATGAAATATCTCCCAGGCAGACAATCCCGTGGACTGCCGACGCACCCTCCCTAACCATGAAGCTCCTAACAATCCCATTTCTCACCCTTCTCCTAACAGCACCGCTCTCGGCGGACGTTGGCGTATTTGATGTAATTCATCCTGAAAAAGCTACGATCCAGGCCTTCAACGCCCCGCAGATTGTGCTCACTGCGGAAATTTCAAACTACCCGGATAAAGGTCATCCTGACTTAACCCATCGTAAGGAAGTCGATGCCGAAAACCCGGAGGGCTACATCGCCTATTACTACAAGGATCGTAAGTTATCTTGGATGGGCGAGCCCGGAGGCACTTACGTCAGCCGTTTCACACTCACTTGGGATGAACAGGAAATCACCATCCCGGATCAATGCTGGAACGACCTCGACCGGATGAGGATCAATCTCATCAAAAAGGAGAGAGAGCCGGAAAATGAAGATGAGGAGCGGGAACTCGTCACTGCCCATCGGAACCACGACGGCCCTCTCGTCGAGCTTTCAAGCGATCAACAAACCGTACTCATCACTTGGATCCGCAGAGAAGATGGGGACACCAGTTCCACCTTCCGATGGATGATCAGCAAAGACGGCAAAGTCCTGCGTCACCACCAGGAAAGCCCCGAAATCTAGCTTATCCGGCAACAACAGCTATAAGAGCCCCTTCCCTGTTTAGCTATTATTGTGAGACGCGACAGCGGAGGAAGTTTTTGGTGGTACTTCCAGGCAGGATGGCAAGGCGGACGACAGTGTTGCCCCGGGCATCGGTGCTGGTGCTGAGATTGGGATCATTTGGATCCCAGGTTTTGAGGTCGGTCGAGGCCTCGAAAGTCAGGCTGAGGTCGGCCGGGATGAGCGCGGGGTTATAGACAGCCTGAATGGACAGGTTGCCAGAACCGTCGTCGTAGAGTTGGTAGTCGGGCGCGGTGCCACGGCTGAGCCGCGAGGTAGAGAGGCCGAAGGCGCGCTCAATCAGATCCGGGATGCCGTCGAGATCGTTGTCGACGATGTTGGCTCCCGGGCCGACGTTGATGCGCACAGTGGCGAGGTTGGAATCGGTGCGGTTGTCACGGGCGCAGTAGTTAAAGACGTCTGTGCCGGCGAATCCGGGGTTCGGCGTGTAGGCGACCTGGTTTCCGGAAATCGAGAGGGTTCCGTGTTGAGGAGGTTCGACTATGCGGTAGCTGAGGACGGCGGTGTCGGCATCGGTGCCGAGCAGGGATGCCATGGCGGTCGTCTCGGCTGCGGTGGTGATGATAAAATCCTGCACCACCGGTTTTTTCTGGGAGAAAATGTCGCTCTGGTTCGGCCCGTTGTGGCAGTCGTAGCAACTGACCCGCTGTCCCTGCCAGTAAGTGATAGCTCCGCCTTTCTCCGACTGCAGGGATCGGGTGGCGAGAGCGCGGGAGAGTACGCCGCCGGTGTTGTCCGTGCCGTGGCATGCCTGGCAGGCGGTAGTGTCGCGCTGGTCGTTCACCTCCGGGAGATAGTCGTGGTGTTTCTCGACCCACCACTGGCCGACGCCGTGCATGCCGTGCGGGCCGCCGTCGAGGGTGCGGGTGTGACTGGTGTCGTTCTGGTGGCAAGAAGCGCACTCTGAAATAGTTCCGACGTGCCCCTGGATGGCTAGCGACTGGAGATTGTCGTTGCGTTCGGAGGTGGGGTAAACCGCGTGGGGCGAGCCGTGGCAGGCAGAGCACGCGAGACCGCCGTGGCCGTGGGAAAAGCGAAAGAGCGAGACGCCGGCTGCGGGGGTGTTGGGCGTGGTGGCGAAGCGGTCGTCGGCCGGCTCGCGGAGGTGCCCGGGGGTATCAAAGGCGTCAGTGAAACGCACCTGCCCGGCATTATTGGTGTAGGTGCCGGTGTGGCAGCTCTGGCAGTTCGGTTCGTCAAACCAACCGGCGCGTGTGGCTTCGCCAACCGCGGCCATGCCACCGTGACAGCTCTGGCAGGACATGAGTGGCTGTCCGAATTCATCGGAGGTGCGGCCCATGGCGCCACGGAGGCACTTCGTGGATTTTCCCGGGTGGCACTGATAGCAACTAGCGCGGTTCACCGAAGCACCGAGCGGCAAGCTGGTGATGGGATCGGTGGCATTGACATGGCCGGTATGCATCGCCTGCGTGAGCGGCGGGATCCCAGCAACGCCAGTGGTGCCTAGTGCGTTGCTGGCATGGCAGGAAGCGCAGAGGACGGCCTTCGAATCGGTGCGCACACTAGCTTCCAGACCGTCGGAATTGTAGCCGAAAGTATTGAGGGCGGCTGCATAGGCTGGGTTATCTGATAGGCTGCTATCGTGGAGGCGGAGGATGTTTAGCCGGTAGTCGCGGATCGGATCGCTTTCCGGAGTACCTGACTCGCTAACCCAGCCGCTAGTCGGCCGGGCGCCAGCATTGGTGCCGGAGCCGTGACAGGTTTTGCAGTTCATCTCAGAGGAAACGGGAGCTGTTACAAGAGTCTCAGCGAGAAGCGTGCCGGCGCTGTTGCGCGCCGTGATGCGGATCAGAGGGTAGGCCTGGCTGTCGCCCCACTTGTCCTTGGGAATGATCGGGATACCCTCGGCCGTCCACCAGTTGTGGTCGGCGCTCCATGTCATTGGCTGCGGTGTGTTGTTCAGTCCCGGCATGGAGTTGCCGGCTACGCCAGTGTCGTCTGGAAACTGGGCACCGAAGAGCTCTTCGGCGTGCTCCCAGAAGTTGGTGCCGGTCGAGGAGGTCTTCGTTTCGGAGCCGTCCGGATCAATCGCCGACTGGTAAAAGAGTTCCACGCCAACTGTGGGCGTGACGCGGTCTCCATTTTTGTCGATGAGTTGGGCATGGAGAGTGTTGAAAGGCGGCAGGATAGCGAAGATGGAAAAATCCTCGTCCATGCAGTGCATTCCGAGATCGTTCCAACTCGTGAGTGTCCATCCCTGAGTTGACTCAGGGGCTGGCGGGGCGCTCTCGAGCCCCCAGAGGAGAGCGGCGATGATGACATAGGCCGCGACCAAACCGACGAGTAATCTTTTGGCTTTCATGATGAGTAGGATCGATAGTTCAACACCATGAAGAAACGCCGGAAACCAAATGTCGTCAGAACACGTCTGGCGATTTCTTGATTATGTTTTCCGATATTAAACTTCATCGTAGGTAAACCTAGATCATATCGAGAGGAACTGCCGCGCGGATCATATCTTTTGCTCAGCTGATATTGCTATTTGACCCCACTGCACCTCAAGCACCTTGCGGTGACGCGGGAACGGGACGATGCTCATGGCATGAAATTCTCTATATTCACGACTGCCTTATTGTTTGCCATCGCTTCCATTTCACAAGCGGCCGAACCCGCGGCTACAGCCACGGTCAAAATCGAACAGGCGGAGATACAACTTGCCGAAGGTGCCCAACTCCTGGATGTCCGCACCAAGAAAGAATGGGATGAGGGGCACCTCGAAGGCGCCACACTCGTCACTGTTACCGAAGAAGGTTTTCTAGTGAAAGCCAAAGCGGCGCTCGATCGCGACAAGGAAGTAGTCGTCTATTGCAGGAGCGGCAAGCGCAGCGCGATGGCAGCAAAGCAATTGCGTGCCGCAGGCTTCACAGTCTATGAATTAGACGGAGGCATCACCGCTTGGAAGGCCGCTGGCAAGCCGGTAGTGAAATGAGCCCGAACAGACAAATGCATTCCAAGCCTCCCACCTCATCTGCGGAGCCGCCATTAGGTGGCGACCAGCAACGAAGGCAAAGTCCTTCCTCACCACTAGGAAAGCGCGGGTATATAAATGTTTCTCCCCTGAGACATTTCAGGGAAGGATTGCGATAACCGCGCTATCCCTCAGAAAGGGCGGCGGATCGGCAAAAATTAAGCGTCCTTCGCTGCAGCACACTCCTTAGCCACTTTGGCAGGGTACTTCAGCTTGGTGAGAACTTCTCTTGGGTTCAGCAAGGCAACAACTGCCTCATCCATGCCCAACGCAACGAGACGCTTCTTCTGGTCATTTTGACGCTTCTTTCTCGCTCCAGCTGATTTAGTAGGGCGAGTCCTGTTTTTGTTGCGTTCGTTTGTCGTAGCCATGTCGATTGTTCGTTAATTGGATGAAAGAAGGTGTGAATTTCTGCTGAAAGGCTGAGCCAATCTCAAGAAAATACAGTCAATACGTTTAATATCTGCTTCGGTCAACTGGAATTCTAGGGGCTCTATCGCCCCAATTTCACGCTATTTTCATTACTTACGTAGATGAATCAGCTCGGATAGCCTTTCGGTGCGACAAAATAGGGCAGAGTCGCCTTATCTGCCCGTATCATCACACAGCGATCCATATTTTCATCCAGCTTCCATTTCTCAAGCTCCATCCGTCGTAAGATTTCCAACGGAACAGGCCAGAGAGGTTTGGGAATAATCTCCAACAACACTTCATTCCCGAAGTAGTCCGCACATTCCCCTGCGTGCAGCCACTTCCCCCGCCGCCCATTCGGGTTCAGAAATTCCGCCTCTACCGGCCTACTTGCCTTCACATGTTCGAAGATACAGCCATGCACCAACTGCTGCACAACGATCTCTTCATCTCTGATACTTTCAGGTAAAAGCTCCCGGTATTTCTGCACTAACAGCAACTGATGAGACCTCATTTTATCCAACTTGCGGAAATAATTGTCCCGCGCATCCGGACCCGGAAGTAGAAAGCCGCTTTCAGTTTCTACAGCTAGGTAGAATTTCACTGCCAGCTCCAGATGTATCAGCCGAGTCGATTCAAGATCCCGCAAAAGAAAATCCAATTCTCCAAGTGTGTGCCCCGCCTCTTTCCTGACCTGCATGCCCCGCCCCAGCAACTCATATTGCGAGTTCGATTCCAACATCACCTCCAAGGCATCTTCGTAGAGATATCCAAGTTTTTGCTGCAAATTTAGCATGCTTGCACCCTCCGGAAATTCCAGAGAGCACCTCGCGAAGGCAGCCGCCTCCGGAAGATCTCCGATGAGTGGCGGCGCTTCGGCAAGGCTCCGAAACAGAGTATTGGTAACCTTATCTGAAGGGAGGATCATTTCGAAACGTGTGGTGCAAGACTCTTAACATCTCCCGGGATGGAAAGTGACATAGAAACTTCCTTATCGGCACGATTCCCCGCTTTCACACTTTTCCCCTTCACCTCTTACGACTGGACGGAACAGGGCGGATCGCCAACTCTTGCACGCGTTGAGCGAAACTCGGAAAATTCCATATTGGATGTGCAGGCTCCCGCTGTTCTGGAAATTTCAGATCATTGGCTGGCTGGTCTACGCTCTTCTAACTTTCCCGCTGAAAGCGCTGCTCTTTGAATCCTTTAGCTACGCCATTTTGGTCACCGTATTCCGAGAGAGCTTCGGCTTCCTCATCACCTCTGCCCTGCGAAGCGTCTACCTCAAGCTAGGGTTGAGCACAGACCGCCCGGTATGGCTAGCCATCATCGTCCTCTGCATCGCGTTTTCTTGTTCCGGGCTGGATACCCTGATCGGACTTGGGATCGAGCAACTCGGAGGCAGGACAGAAAACCAAGATCCCACCTTCGGGCTCTTTGCGTTCCGCGCCCTGCTTTTTTCCGTCTGGAGCGTTCTCTATTTCACGATCCGGGATCTCATCGCAGCACGCAAGCGCCTCGAAAAACTCCATGAAGCGGAGAAAGCCGCGCGCGATGCAGAGATCCTCATGCTGCGCGCCCAAGTCTCCCCACATTTCCTTTTCAACGCCTTCAACACCATCCTCGCCGAGCTAGACGAGCGTAACCGTGAGATGGTTCCAGTGGTACGCGGCCTGTCAGATTACTTTAGATACTCCCTCGCGAATCACGATGAAGTCTTCGTGACCATGGGTCAGGAATACGATGCGATCCTCAGCTACCTGACCGTCGAGAAGGCGAGGTTCCGGGATACCCTGATCATCGATTGCCAGCTCGACCCCGATTTTCGAGAAATGAAAGTGCCCGGCATTTTCCTTCAGCCTCTCATCGAGAATGCCTTAAAATACGGACACAAAACCTCACCTACCCCGCTGATCCTGCGTCTGAATATCGCGCCCGCAACCGGTGGCGGTGCCCTTGTCGAAGTCTCGAATTCGGGAAAATGGATCGAGCCATCCGGCGAGTCCAACCGCAAACGCACGGGTGGCCAAGGACTCTCGGTACTGAGGAGACGCCTCAATCTGCTATATCCGGGAGAGCATTCCATCGAGATCCTGCATCCCAAGGAGGAGGAAAAAGTCACCATCCGCATCCATCTGCCTTTCGAACTGCAAACCCTGCCAAACCATGTCCGATAGCATTACTGCAGTCATCGTAGACGACGAGCCACCGGCCAGGAAACTCTTGAAGTCCCTGCTGACCGCCCATCCACAGATCGAACTCATCGGCGAGGCTGGGGATGTAATGGCCGCCGCCGAGCTGTGCGAGCGAGTTAAGCCCGACCTCATCTTCCTCGATATACAGATGCCCCGTCTCGATGGATTCGCCCTGCTTCCCTTGCTGAAAAGAATCCCCGAGATCATTTTCGTCACCGCCTTCGACAAATTCGCAGTGCGTGCCTTTGAGGTGAATGCCTTCGACTACTTGATGAAGCCCATCGCCCCCGCCCGTCTCGAAAAATCGCTTCTGCGGCTTTCGCCGACCACGCAACCCACCACTGAGAGCCTGGTTGATACAGACATGGTCGCCCTACGCGAGGATTCACATCTACGCATGGTGCCCGTGAGATCCATCATCTACATCGAGGCGGAAGACAACTACACACGCGTCCATATCAAGAGCGAAGCTGCAGCACTGCTCAGGCGCCAGATGACGGATTGGGAAAATCTCCTCCCCAGTAAATCTTTTGTGCGTTTAAGCCGATCCCTCATCATTAGGCTGGATGCCATTGTGAAGCTTCATTCAGTCTCTCGCGATCTATCCCAAATCACGCTGCGGGATTCCACCTGTAAACTCGAACTGGGAAGATCTGCATCCCTGAAACTGAAAAGAGCCATGGCCCACCCTGATTGACACTAGCCAACGGCGTTCCCACCACATATTTCGTCCATTTCACCACATCAGAAGTGATATTTATTTCGGATAACATAAGTAATATCACGTAGGCTTCAACGAAGCTTAGGCACAAACAATTGTGTGGGATATGCACACAACAATGCACCCCCCCGTGTGTTGAAAATTACCCTGCCGGCGAGACCGGTCTAGAACGGTCAAGCCGGCAGGGTATATCAACACCGAATTCATCGTAATGAATGGCGCGATTCCTCTAGGGATTCACCAGAGGCTCCATAGCAAAGGTTACGCTCTTCGGCAGATCCAAAGTATAATTACTGATGTTTCGACTATCGCCTGTTGATCGCAGGGAAAATTGGAACGTCGTCCACTTCGACGGGATAATCACCGCCCGATCCCATGATTTCGATTTTCTTCAACTTCTTGATATCTTCTTTGGTAAGACCTCCGGTTGTGAAAGGAGGCAGAACGTCACCACCATTGGCTTGCCTATACTTTTTACCTTTTTCACGGATGAAAAGCCCACCGCCCATTTCTCCTCCGGGTGATTCTCCGACAATGATCTTGACCCTGCTTCCCTCGATCAACCTAACCCATTCACCTTCGATGAGTGACTTGCCTTTCCTCATCTGTGCTCCGCTCTTGTTGGTTTGATTAAAGCTTGAGTAATCGTCTCTGAAACTCGCATCAAGCACCATCTTCTCATCGACGAACACAAAGAGAATGTCATCAAACGTCCCAACGAACTGGTATTCACCGGGCTTATGCGGACTGATCCTACCATCATAAACTACCACCCATGCCGAGGGCTCCACTTCCTTTTCCACACTAAAGGACTTGGGCGCAACCACCGCATCTGTATTGGCGGCCATGACAAGATGACTGAACGAAAGCGTAGCCTTCGCTTGATAAAAATCACGCAACGATGATTCGGAAAAACGGTCATTCGCTAGATCTCTGTATTTGCTCTTCATGTAGCTCTCCCTCCCCTTAATGCTCCTATTTGATTTGAAAAATTCGCCGTTATTGTTGGATCTCTTAGACCGAGTTTGCTTCAGGTCATAGAGCTTCCCTTCAAGTCCACCGCCTCCAGTCCTTCCGAAAGCGGTTTGTGCTCCGCCTCCTCCAAAACCTGTACCATCGCCCCAACCTGTGCCGAAATCATCTCCGGCACCAAATTCTAGCGATTCGACTGCTTCCACAGCATCGACAGTGGGAATAGACGTAGCAGATGCCGTAGTAGCCACAATCGTCTTCACCGGTGCATTGGAAGGAGCCGTAGGCTTGCGTTGGACGTTTGTCTTAACTTTTTCCGCCTGAGGCTCTTCCTCATCCGTCATGTTCGACTTGTAAGTCACGATCTGGGTATCGTCCTTCCCTAGATTCGGAAGGAGAAAAAAGCCTAAGATTAGAGCGATTAGAACGAGAGTCATGATCGCGATGATGCAAGATGAGATCGTGGATATGCGTTTCTCTTTTGCAAGCTTCTGCCGGGCTTCATCACTGATTTCGACGTGGATACTCATTGAATTTTTTTGGGTTTTGGAGCGGTGCCGCAATCGAGAAATTAAAATTTCCCGATACAAGCCAAGCACACCGCGTTGGAATTTCTTATGAAAATTTACACTCCGTGGCTACCAAGTAAATAGCCATGTACCTAGGAAAGTGTGCCGTATGCGTCAAATACCGCGCTGATTCTCCCAAACTACGAAAAACCGTCTAGACACGAAAATAATCCTTTGTTCCTTGAGGCCAAGAGCAAGTTCCCATTCGCCGGTTATGTTCCCCGCTAACGGAGCTATCTAGCTATCTAGCTTTCAGAGCTGGAAATAGTGGAACGTCATCAATCTCTATTGGAAACTTACCTGAAGCACCCTGGATATTCTTTAGCTTCTTCTTATCGTCAGCGGAAAGTGGACCCGTCGCGAAAGGTGGCAATACATCCCCTCCTCCTTCTTGCTTGTATTTCTCGCCCTTCTTACGGATGAAAAGTCCACCGCCCATCTTCCCGCCCGGTGACTCACCAACCACAATTTTAACGCTGGTTCCCGAGATTAGTTTGACCCACTTGCCCTCACGAATGGGCTTACCACGCGACATTTCGGGCCCTTTTTTGAAGCTGTGCTCCATGTCCGAATAATCTTCTGTCCAACTGCCATCCAGGACAAGGCGTTCGTCAACGTAAACCAATAGAACATCATCGAAGAAGCCATTGAACTGATACTCACCAGGATCCACCGGATTGATCTTTCCATCATACACCACAACCCATGCAGAAGCCTCGACCTCTTTCTCAACACTGAAGGATTTCGGTGCGACCCCAGCACTCGTGCCAGCGGCCATCACCAAATGGCTGAATGAGAGTGCGGTCTTAGCCTGATAAAAATCGCGCAGCGAGGATTCATTAAAGCGCCTATCTTCAAGGCTTCTATACTCGCCAAACATACGCCTCTGTCGGGGCGTGCCCGATCCTTTATTGTTTTTGAAGAACTCACCAATCGAATTTTCCTTACCCCTCCTATCTTGCTTGAGGTCATAGAATTTACCCTCCAGCCCACCGCCTCCAGTACGTCCGAAAGCAGTCTGCGCTCCACCCCCTCCGAAGCCCGTACCATCGCCCCAACCTGTACCAAAATCATCCCCAGCACCGAATTCTAGGGATTCGACTGCTTCCACTGCATCAACAGTCGGAATGGACGTAGGAGATGACGTTGATGCTACAATAGTCTTCACCGGCGCATTGGAAGGTGCCGTAGGCTTGCGCTGGACGTTCGTCTTAACCTTCTCAGCGACTGGCTCTTCTTCATCCGCCGTGTTCGACTTGTAGGTCACGATCTGAATATCGTCCTTTCCCAGATTCGGAAGTAGAAAAAATCCTAGGACTAGAGCGATTAGGACGAGAGTCATGATCGCGATGACGCATGATGAGATCGTCGATATTCGCTTCTCTTTCGCCAGCTTCTGACGGGCTTCATCACTAATTTCGACGTGAATACTCATAATCTATTGGGTTTTGGACAATTTCAGACTCCTAAGGCAAGGACGTCTCGATATTTATCGATACGAATCAATGTTGGGATTTCTTAGAGGAAATTTACATTCCGTCTGTACCATGTAAATTGATTTGTAGCTCTCACTACATGGTTCTTGAAGAAATTTGACCCGCATTTTGCAGAAATAAACACAAACTGTGCAGTCTCCCGCAAAAGTAGAATTAGAAGCCATGTTTACCAGTTCACCCTATCGATACAGCCTTACGATTACGTCAGCTCATATAAATTCTCCTTCCGAACTGCCAACTTACCGGAGAAATCGCTAGCAAACCTCTACACACGCTCGTCTTAGGTTCGTAGAGCTGTCTTTTGTTGAATCATGAGCTTCGTGATGAAAGGCGAAGTCATGGCTCCGAGAAGGGCGCTGTAATTGAGCTTGAAAGTAATCTCCGTACCCAGCCTGACCTTACCGCGAAAGGCGCTAACATCCACGACAAGGTGGTCACTACTCGCGGAAAGGATATTCATCCCTACAGGAGGCACCACCCCTTCCGGATCTACATCTTGCCTACCGATAGCTAGTATAGCTTGAGTGATATTGCCCTGCTGAACCGATGGAGCCACCTTCCCGAAGGCCGCTTGCCCAATACTTCCCCATGCTTGGGAAGGCTTATTTTTCAGCTCGATCACTTCAGCTACCAAAGTGATCGCATTAGTATGAAGTCCCTTGATCGTTTTCCGGTGGAGCGGCTCGCATCCCAATAGCATAGATTCACCAAGTCGTAGATTATTTACCCGACCCACATCGACTCCGCTGAGTGCCCAATCGAGGTTCGCGGAGTTCCCTCCTGAGACAGTGGTATCTATGGGGCCAAAGGTATCATCCAAGGAATCAGCGAGAGTTGATAGCTCTCCCATGTTTCTCGTATCCGGTGAAACCCCACTGCGGCACGCGAGGTTTGTGCCGATTCCCATAAACAAGATGTTAGGTAGCCCTAGTATTTTACGTACAGTTGGTTCCAAAAATGCGGGCATGATGCCCTCACGAAGATCTCCGAGTTCCACCATCAGCACCACTCCGTGTATACGATCCATTTTTTGAGCCGCATCTGAAAGCCGACGTATTACGGCTAGTTCCGTATTTAAGCTTACATCGGCAAGTGCCACGACTTGCTTCACCTGACTCAGCATCGGAGTTCGGATAAGAGTCATTGATGCAGGAATTCCGGCATCACGCATTCTTCCGAGATTCTCTACCCGAGAATCCCCCATACCACGCACTCCTGCCCGAATCCATGCACGTGCGATCTCCGGCGACCCAAGAGCTGCCTTCGTGACACCCGTGACGGAAATCCCACGTAGGTGTAGATGCTCCACAAGCGTGCGAGCATTGTGATGTATCTTTCCGAGATCAATTTCCAGACGCGGCGCGGGCTGACGGATTAGCTTGATACCTCACCTCCGAGCTGGGGAAAGGCAGTGAGCACCATGTCTACCAATCGCTCAGGAGAGCGTGTTAGCGCATCCGAGCTAGGGATTCCAAATTCCTTTTCATAGCTCACGATGGCGGCGGAAACTTCAGCTTCCGACATGTTCTCGTGGTTGATCGTGAGGCCGATGACTTTCGTCTTTGAAAACATCTCGATCAGCGCAATCTCAGAACTAGGAGTCGGCATGACCATCCCGTCGAAATCGCATCGGAACTCTCGTCCCGGAGCATGCTGTAAGATCACCCCTTGAGGGCAGCTACCACGTAGAATGAAACTGGAAGTTGAATACGCGGGATGACTCAATGAGCCCTGCCCTTCAATTAAAATCACATCGGGTTTGTCGCTTTCAAAAGCTTCAATGATCGTAGCTTCCAGTTCACCCGCACAGAACTGCGAAGGAACTGCATCCAGCGCCAAGCCATAT
This sequence comes from Luteolibacter sp., assembly GCA_051252155.1. GTDB lineage: Bacteria > Verrucomicrobiota > Verrucomicrobiia > Verrucomicrobiales > Akkermansiaceae > Luteolibacter. The sequence goes on from JBPOGB010000001.1 coordinate 852,709, forward strand.
CGAGCGCCCTGGATAATCCCTGTCTGACCGGTATTGATCAGGACCGCTTTTATTCCACGCTCGTTAAGAGCTTTTGCAAGGATGGTTGCCGTCGTCCGCTTTCCAATAGCGCAGTCCGTTCCCAGCACCGCGATACGAGGACAATCCACGCCCGAAATACGTCCGCTGAAAACACGAAGATCCTTTTTATCTCGCGGCCTCCGCACATCGCGGATGGTCACTCCTGCGTCCGCGCTTGCTGCAGCGAATTCTGGGTCGTCGTTCAGAAACTCATGGAGTCCATTCACGATACTCATTCCGTGCTTAATCGCTCGTAAAAGCAGTTGCCTCTCAGCTGGCGAAAGCATCCCGCTCGCCGGAGCAAGTCCAAAAATGAAATATCCCGGTGTGTGCCCAGCCTTTGCCAAGGCCTCATCAAGATTACGACAGATAGGTATTCCATTTAGTTCACCGTCAAGGACTTCACCCGCATCCCGCCCAGCCTTCTCACTATCGATGATGGAAAGGATGTCGTATTTTTCCGAGTGACGAACCAGACCGTTAGCAGTCTTTCCATCGATCTCACCGAAGTGTCCTTCGCAATAAACGATCGCTTCATCCGATTGAATCTTCCCAAGCGTCATGGCCATTTTGCCCTTTTTGACAACTTTGGGTGTATTTGCAATATCGCCGAAAAAAAACGACGTCGATGGGGCTTTCTGATTTTTCGGCATACAATACTCCTCAAGCCAAGCTCGGCGGAAGTATCAATAGCCTACCAACCGGAAGTGGCTGAAAGGCAACGTGAGCCCCCACCAAAATAAGTCGGCAAGGGTGCCTTGTAACATGAATCGCTCGCAAAGATAGGAATTCTTTCTTGTTCGAAAAAACCGCCTACTCGCGCTTATACAGCCTTTGAAAGTTTCTTTGAGAAAGAAGGAATGCAGAAAACCGAGAAATCCTTCGAATGAGACTTCCTACCAGCACTTGCTTGTTACGATCACTTTATCTCCGCCTCAAAGCTTCCTATCAAATGGGATTTTTTGTAGTCGGGGAAAGAGATATGAATTTGAAAAGTAGCCTTTTGCTCAGTTTTTTCGATGAGTTTGAGGCGCATGCAATACTCTGACATAAACATCAAAATCCCTGGGTGGTTTTGGCCTTCTTTTGCAAATTTCATGTGAACATGCGGAACCTTTTCACCGGGTTCTGCAGGAGTGATGATCCACTCATCTCTCTCATCATCCTGTTTGACAAAAATGAAGAGTTCAGATTCCGACCTATACCCCGCCATCTTTTTGGATCGGATAATAATAGCCAACTTGTCCCACTCTGCTGTGCCTAATTCAAAATCCGCTCCAAAAATATTCCCTTCCAATTGTTCCGGCACTTCTGCTTTCGGATTTTCAATGTCCCATTCAGCCGAAAGATTCGGAGCAAGAAACGCAAAAAGTAAAAACGAATACATCAATCTCTGTGGCTTAATCATGTAGCGAAAACCCTAATCAGGACATCAGGCACAACAAGACCATTCAACCACATCCAACCGCCACACTATAGATTCATCATTCCCCAGACACCGGAATCCAAGGCACGAGATCATGATCATTCATCACCTTCAACCCGCCGACGAGATTGGAGCTTCTGCGCAACTCTTCCAATGTCAGCCCATATTCGGGCACACGTGTCGTAATCACTCCTCCGTCACGATCCGTCGTGCTGATCCATTTTCCGTTTGAGCTAGAGACTATCCTAGTGATGTCTTGCACTTCACGTGAATGATCGGCCAAAAGCTGGATGTATTGACCTGTAGCCCGGCTAAACGCGTACAGGGTTCCGTGTTGGGTAATGAACACTCTGTCCCCTTCCGCTTGCCACCCCAAGATTGGGTTCGACGCGAAGGCGACCTCCCTATCGCTGACATTGAGATATGTCGAACTGAGTTCTTGCTCGCGAGTATTATATAGCAAAAGGCCTTCCTGGCATGAGAGGAAACAGTGGCCTCCATCCGGAGAGGAAATGATGTGCTCTAATGGAGATGGAAGGGAGGCGTCTGTAGATATCCATTTTCCGTCCATAAAATGATGATGACTAAGAGAAGAAGCGGAAGCCGCACCTCCCGATTTCCGCGAAACGACCGAGCCATCTGGAAGGAATCCCCACAAGTCCAAGCGCCCCGGCTGACTGCCATCGAATTCGAGCCGCAATGAATTTTCCAGTCCGGCTTCTGTAAGAACCTGTATTTTGACACTCTCCGCTCCTACATCAGTGAATGTCGAGCGGGCTAGAAACACGGTATCACCATAGATGAGTTCGACTCTCATAAGCTCATTGATGAGTTCACCGGGGCTAGTTCTAATCAGAAATTCTTGATGGGTCGTACTTGAGGATGCCGCCGACCAGCGATTTAGATAATAGGATGGGCTGAACTGGCCTGGAGCAGATTTTTTACCGATCCAGAATAGATCATCACTACCCGGAGTATTGAAAATCCTTTCAATGCCATCCTGAGTCTCGATTCTGTCTATCACCTGCCCTGCCACGCAATCGATGATCGCCAGCCCCTCTTTCGACGCAATGACCGCACGCTCAGCACCTTCACCAAAGAAACTTCCGTGCACGCCCTTTACCTCAAATTCCAACGCGCCATCGGCTCCAAAAATCTGCACCGCCCGATATGAGCATCTCACAAGATTCCCATTCGAAAGGATCCGTGTACCTCCCCCCATCCAACCTGGAGCATCTTCATCGGTAAACTTGTGACGTATTTCCGAAGGACTCCCATCCTCATAAAATATGGTTTCATTATCCCGATGTGCCCATGATCTGGTTCTTCCGTCATTATCGACAGTATGCCAACCGATCTCAAACTCAGGAGCACATTGAAATGTCCGCTTACCAGTCTTTGGAAGCGTTGATGGATCAAGCTTTGAAAACTGAGACAGGACTTTCCCCTGGTGTGACAGAACAGCAACGCACCAATCATCATCAACTTTTTCAACTGAGGTAAATGCAAATGGTTGCGATACGTTTCCTGTAAACACCTCGGGTTGATCCGGGTGGGAAAGATCTACCAGATTCACCGTTTGCCCACCAAAGTTGTGAGTGAATGCACCGATAAGATTCGGTGCGATCTCAGTCATCCTACAGGCATCACCGAGATAAAAATAATTCTCGGACAAAGTGGGAAGCTGGAACTGGCCTTTGAGCTGGCCGGAGCCTTCAAAGAAAAATGTTTCACTGGAACGCTCCCAACCCATGGCTATCCCCGACTGCCTAGCAAAGAAAAGTGAGCTAAGATCTTTTCCACTCAGCAAGTCCCTACTCGAAAGATCATCGATATCGATCGCCTCCAATCCAGTTCCATCGGCTTCGCCTTTTTCACGGATGAGTTCGAGTTCCTTACCGTCCCGTAATACACCATGGATCGTGGATATCTCCGGGAGGTCGAGATAATATATATTGGGATGGACTAGGTCGACAATCGCAATACCCGGATTATTCTGCTGTGTGACAATCAGAACACCTGCTTCAGCCTCATGCCACATAGAGGATGCCTGAAAGCCCTCAGGAAGATCAGAGCTAAGTCTCTCCCATTTACCCTTCTCCTTCGGATACAAATGGATGAACAACTCGCTCTTGTCAGCTGATTCCGAACTCTCGGCTATGCTGAAGAAAAAGAATGCCTTTTCGATTTCCGCGGCAAAGCAATTTGGATTCCAGCCCATTAATCTTGGCCCCTCCAATTCTAAGACTTCTCCCTCTTTTTGATAAATGATGCTCGAGTATATCGCCCGCTTACTTGGATCACGATAAAGCCTAGTAGCTAGATTTTGATGTGCTCTAAAAGAACCAAAATCAGCAGCATGTGTTTGCTCACAGAGAAGACTCCCATCGCTCCAGCGATAAACCTTAAACTGCCCCACACCAGCCAATGCAAACCAATCTGCATCTACCGGAGCCACTACCTGATTGACCGTCTGCTTGAAGTCGATTTCCAGAATCGGCTCCATCTTCCCAGTATCTAACAAAGAAGCTTTTGATCTTCCAGAAATCACTACCGCCCGTTGTTGCGCGATTGAAATCCCCCAATCTTCCTGTCCTTGCATACTGTAAAATTCGTCGGAAGCACGATCTGATGGAATGACCCGATTCGGAGCAGACCACTGACCGATAATCTCCCGGTTCCTAGCTGTGAAACGTGGCCTATTCAGGATCTCCGGATTGATCTCGGCCGCCTTGACCGACCATGCCAGCGACTTATCTGGATCTTGCCTAAAACTCACCTCAGCACGCTCATCATAGAAGTTAGCTAAAGTCCGTTTGGCATTGTCGCGCTCCTTCCTTGCCTCATCCGCACTGATCTGTGCTTGGGTTCGCTCAGCCACAGCGATGGATGTTTGTTTGACCGCTTCTTTTTTCTGCGTCAGTGCGTAAATCGAAAGGACAGATAGTGTGGTAATCAGGAGGAGTGCGGAGACGCCGAGTATGATGCGCTTCTTTCTCTGAGCCCTTTCATGCCTCCGGTAGAGCACATCAAAATCAAGCTGAGCGATTCCGGAGATCACCTTGAGGAAACCCCGCTCTTTACCATCGCCCTCCTTACGCAAATCTCCAGCCAGAGGTTCAGCCGGGTAACGTAGGGCGGGAGGAAAACACTCGGTATCACCACCCGAGTTCGGCTCACCATCAAGGATGAGGGCGAGGATTCGCTGCTCTCCGCCGATCTCCTTAAAGTCCTCAATCTCCTTGTTCACCCATTCTGATTTTGCAGAATTAGGCGAACACAGAACGATGAGATAACGCGTGCTATTAAGCGCCTTGAAAATCGCCGGCCCTAGGTCGGAAGACCCAGAAAGCTCGTCACGATCTCTAAAACAGGGCTTGAGGTCTTTTCCGAGCACAGCTCCATCGAAGAGCTTTGTACCACGAAACTCCTTGGGAATCGGGAAACTTTCTAGCCGATTGTGGAGCCACTTCCCCCACTTCTTGTCTTTTGAAGAATAGGAAACAAAAGCCCAATATTTTTTCACCAGGTCATCATTTCCTGCAACATCCTCCATACCCAGCGTATTTATCAAGCCACAGAGGCACTACCAATCTCTATTTCATTCGGATGAGGTGAGCATCCTTACTCTAAGAGTGGCCAATCAGTGTGCACCGGACGTAATTCGCTATTTTTACCGCCATCAGGCACTGGCGGAATCTGCTTAATAAGCTTCGAGAGATGCTTGTGCATATCGATAGCCATGTCTCCTTTGATCGAACCTGACAGATCTTTGGTTTCATCCAGATCATTGGCGATGTCATAGTAGCGCCCGTCGGCATAGAGCTTGTATCGATCCGTCCTGACGAATGCTCCGGCATTTTTACTAGCACCCCAGTAAGGTTGGTAATGGCAGAGGGCATAGGTGCGCGGAGTCGTCGGCTTACCGAGAATCTGCGGTAAAAAGCTCTGCCCATCACGTGGATCTGTCTCGTCGAGAGGTATCCCGGCCAGCTCTGCAAACGTCGGATAAAAGTCGCTGAAATCCACCAAATCTTTACTCACCGTACCCGCAACGGATTTGCCTTTCCAGAAAGCGATCAGAGGAACGTGAGTTCCGTTATCTTTCATCGCACCCTTTCCTCCTCGAATAGTTCTTTCGTTCCAGTTCGACTGGATCGTCGGGCTGGTTCCATTGTCTGCAGTGAAAAGAATCAGAGTATTCTCTAGCTCACCGAGTTCTTCCAGCTTGTCAGCAATCTGACCCACGATCTTGTCCATGTATTCCACCATCGCCACGAAGTTAGCCTTCTCTTCCGCCGCGCTTAGCTTCGCTTTTTTCTTGCCGCCTGCCTTTGACGATTTTTCCTCGATGCTGTCCGGCGTCGGCAGGAAGGGGCTGTGAACTAACACCATTGGGTAATAAACGAAAAACGGCTCGTCCCGATTCCGTTCCATAAAATCACAAACGAAGTCACGCATCAGATCGGGGCCGTATTTCCCTTTGTTGGTTTCCTTCGAAAGAAACTCTCCATTCATTTCCAATGGCGCATCCCAAAACAGCTCACCCTGATCTTTTAATTCAGTCAACTGCCAGAGGCAGTATTCATCAAAGCCCGCCTTGTAGGGGCGTTCGTTGTCATTGTGATCGGAGAATTCATTTTTGTTATGGAGCCCGTTCAACTGCCACTTACCAGCAATGGCAGTCTTGTATCCCGCCTGCTTCATCAGGTGACCGAAGGTCTTTTCCTCCGGTGACAGATAGCCAAAGTGCGTGTAGTTCCGAAAGTTATACTTCCCGGTCATGATCATCACGCGGGATGGCGAGCAGATCGGCGTGGAGTAGCAATGTTCAAAGCGGACACCATCGGCAGCTAGCCTGTCGAGATTTGGCGTTTCATAATCCTCCGCCCCATAGCAGCCGAAAGCCTCCCAGCTCACATCGTCCGCCATGATGAGTACGACATTCGGCCGTTCATCTGCCTCCGCAAATATGAGGGAACAAAAAAGTAGAAGGAGCCCGCCCAACTTATCACACCATACGCCACGCTGTTTCATCTGAGCTATCTATTTCGACTAGTATGGGAGCTTACCGCCACCCTTGGGCTTGGCAGTACTATCAAGCCACCACTCACTTGGTCCCTCTGCTTGGATCTCTTCCCAAGTCTTGAACATCACTTTTTTCAACTCATCGAGCTTCTCCGGCATTTTATCCTCAAGGTTCTTCGATTCCGTAGGATCTTCTTGCACGTTGAAGAGTTGGAACACATCCATCGTGTCATTACTCACAAGTTTCCAATCGTCCACTCGCACCGCAACACGGCTGCTCGGGGTAGAGACATGAGTGCGCCAGAAAAGTGGCACCTTCCGTTCAACGGGATTCCCCGTAAACGCCGGCACCATGCTCACACCATCGATGGTGCGATCCGTTGGCACAGGCACACCCGCAGCTTCTAGCACGGTGGTGAAAATATCAGAGCCAATCACCGGGACGTCGCTCACGGTGCCCGCTTCGATCTTACCCGGCCAGCGCACCACGCCAGGGACACGGATGCCACCTTCGAGGTCATCGCGCTTACGACCACTCAGACCACCTGTGGATCCTCCAGTTACTTCGCTCTTGCCCTCGGGGCCGTTATCCGAGGTAAAAATGAGCAGCGTATTATCTGCCACACCTTGTTCTTCCAGCGCATCCATCACCTTGCCTAGAGCGTGATCTAACTGCGTAATATTACCCAGATACTTGGCGTTACGATGTCCCTCATACAGCTCTGTAAATTGGTCATCCGTCGCGATTGGAAGATGCGGTTCATGCACCCAGACAGAAAGCGCGAAGGGCTTTTCCGGATCGCGTATATCTTTCAACCATAGAATCGCCTCATCAGCTACGAAGGGAGCAGAGAAACCATTCACCTCGCCCACCGGTTCACCGTTGCGGATGAAATTCTTCGGATTTTTGTGGCTCGGGCTCGCGTTGTTATGCGTTGCCATCCAGTAGTCGTAACCATGGTCACCCGGCTGCGGGTACTCTGGATTGTTGAATTGTTGTTGGGAGTTCAGATGCCACTTACCTACATGGCAGGTCTCGTAGCCTGCCTCTTTCAAGAGCTTCGGATAAGTAATCTCTGATGTCCGCAAATGCGCTGGGCCCTTGCCCGAAAGGTGAGCCCATACTCCATTGCGATACGGAGTGCGTCCTGTAAGAATTGCCGAGCGCGATGGCGAGCAAACCCCACACGCAGCATACGCCTGAGTGAATCGAACTCCCTGAGAAGCCAATTTATCCAGATTCGGGCTCTTGATGATTTCACTGCCATAGCAGGAAGAATCCCCCCAGCCCATGTCATCAGCTAGGAAGACGACAATGTTCGGGTGCTCTTCCGCCACAACCGAAATACAGAACGCTGAAGATAAAGCGAGAACACCGACCAAGTTAAAAATTCTGAGAATGGGTTTCAGGGAAATTGATTTCATAAGTTTTTACCAAGGTGAATACTAAGAACTAACCTAGAAGCTATCAAGCTCCATCAACAATACGAATCACAGGGTAATGCCCTCTCCCTTGATTAAGTAAAACGTAGATAAGTATTGCTGATGGGTCGAAAATTTTGCCCATTACCATGAATCAAATTAATATACCCATGAACCGAATATGATTCAGATCGATGGATTTTTAAAGAATACCGCATCTAACAGTGGTTTAATGGAACAATGAAAAGCCGCCTGTTCGTCGAAAAAAATACTCCAATCCGGATTGGGTTTGTTTCACAGCTGGATTGCGCGCCTATCGTCGTCGCCCATGAAACAGGAATCTTTGCCCGGCACGGCCTCGATAACATCAGACTAAGCCGAGAACTCGGGTGGGGCGTCGTAAGGGAAAAGATCAGTCACGGTCACCTTGATGCTTCACAAGCCATAGCAGGCATGGCGATCGGCCTCGGGCTAGGCCTTGGCATGAGTCGCCGCAGCGTTACCGTGCCGCTGATCCTGAGCCTTGAGGGAAATGCGATCACGCTGTCCAAGGAGATCAGCAGGGACAAAATAGGCATAGGAAACGGACTCCAGGAATTCCTCTCCTATGAGTGGAAAAAGGAGCGACCGATGATTCTCGCAGTTCCCCATCGCTTTTCCTCACATCACTCACTTCTCTCCACATGGCTGGAGCGCAATGGCGTCTCGAATCCAGACAATCTGGAACTCATTTCCCTTCCATCCTTTCTCATGCCACGTCTGCTTAAAGCGGGTCACATCGACGGCTTCTGCGCACCGGAGCCGTGGAATTCCGAGGCAGTGATGGACGGTAATGGCTGGTGCCCCGCAACCTCTTCGGACATCGCCAGTGGCCACCCGGAGAGCACCTTCATGGTCTCTGGTGAATTCATGGAGCATAACAAGGCAACCGTCGTCTCCATCGTCACCGCCCTGATTGAGTCTTGCCGGCTTTGCCAAGAGACCGGCTTTCGCGAGGAGCTCGTTTCTATTCTCTCACGCCGGGAATATCTAGACAGCCCTGCAAAAGTCCTCTGGAACAGCTTGGGCTCTGATTTCAACTCGGGCGTGGAAAGGACACCAAACAAAGAATTTCAACGCTTCAGCGGAGGCGACACGAACCGCCCTGGCATCGACAAGGCATCATGGGTTCTCGCCACACTCCGCAAGGAAGGAACCATCCCCAACCTCACCGGCGGATCACTCTCCACAATTTTTCGGGAAGACATCTACATGGCTGCAGAGCGAGCCCTATCTGTAAAAACACACCCGCAGAATATTTCCGACATAGATCCCGAAAACCCATGGAGCGGTCGGGAAACTGAAAACTCCGACGAATTAAAATGGGGTAAATTGGAGGAAGCCTCGAATTCTCAACTAATTTGACAGTTTCCCCAAACTTATAGCTCCGTTGATTTCCTCTCGCTACACACGCCCAAAAGCGGTGACGAGTTCGTCGATCACATCATCGTCCATCGGCGTGATTGTGCCCAGCGGCTTGCTCTGGATGATCGCCTCGGCGGTCGCTTCGAGCACCTCCAGCCGGTCGAAGGCATCCAGCACCGTCTTGCCTGCCACAAGCGCGCCATTGTGCTCCAACAAAGCCACCGGATTATCCGGCCCCATGTGCGCCGCCACAGAGGCGGGTTCATTGATGACTTCTGAGAACGGGATGGTCGGCACGTCTTTCAGGAAAAGATAACTCTCCGGGATCGTGCGCGTATCCAGCGCGGTGGTGCTTACACTGAAGGCGGTGGCGCTTACCGGCAGAGCATTGATCACCGCATTCATCTCGGGATGTGCCGCATAGATCGCCTCGTGCAAATGCACCGCACGGCTCGGCTTTTTCCCCTCCGGGCAGGTGCCCTTATGCACTACGATCAGATCCTCCATCTGCAGAAGCTGCCGATCCACCCGATAGGGGGTTATGAGGAAAGAATCTTCGCTGATCCTCGCGGAAAGGCTTCCCCACGTGCTCGTCACCAAGCCATGCGCGTAGGCGCGGTGGATGAAATCACAGATCTCCTTGCGCAGCTCGCGCTCACGACTGCAGAGCGGTTGCTCCGGCCCCGCGGGGATCTTCGGCAGCCTGTCCTTCGCCATGCTCATCGCTGCCTCATCCAAATACTTCAGCTCGCCGATGCTCTTCGCCTGCATGATCGTCTTCGCGGTAAACTCCAAGGTCTCGAAACGCTTGAAGACATCCCCCAGATCATCACCACCGACGACCACTCCATGGTTTTCCAAAACGACACACAGTGTTTCTTTATCCTTCGCGAACTCCGCAGCAATGTGCTCACCGAGCTTCTGACTACCCGGCAATGCATAAGGAGCGAAAGCCACCTCGCCGCAGACTTTACGCGCCTCGGGAAACACCCGCGTATCCGGCACCTGCCCGCAGATACTGAAGCTCACCAGAGCACTCGGGTGCGCATGGATGATCGCCTTGATATCCGGACGATCACGGTAGATCGCCAGGTGGAAGGGGCATTCCGAAGATGGTGGGTGCGGCCCCTCAAGCTGCTCCCCACCCAGAGTCACCTTCGCGATGTCATTGCGACTCAGGTTCCCTTTGTCCACCCGTGCGGGTGAGATCCAGATATGGCCGTCCTCATCACGCACGGAGATATTGCCCCCCGAGGTGGTTGTCATTTCACGGCCGTAGATGCGCGCCATCGTCAGCTGGACTTGGTCGCGGGGGTGTAGGAGTTCGAAGTTCATGTCGATTGGAGTTAAATAAATAAATGTGATTCGTTCATTACCATGCCAAGCCAAGCACCCGCCCGGCGCAAGCTCTTTCCTCCGCATTGTAGCCTTCCGGGATTGCCCGCACTGCCATTCCAGCTCATCCTCCCAGCCATGATCCGCCTGCTGCCGCTTCTTGCATTCCTGGCCATGCTCCTTCCCCTTTCCGCTCAAGATGCGGACACCCCTAGCACCGCACCCATCGAGGTCGAGGACGTCACCGCAGACGAAGCGATCAAAAATCGCATCCGCGAAATCTATGATGCGGTCGGCGGCTTTGAGTCCGTGGAAATCACTGTGCAATCTGGAGTCGTAAAACTCTCCGGCACCATCCCTAACGACAAGCTCCGCCAAGATGCCATCTCCCTCGCCTCCCGCACCGATGGCGTCGTACTCACTCTGGATCGACTCACCGAACCTGAGGAGTTCACCAGTCAGTTTGCACCAGCCTACGAAAAGCTCCAACAGATGGGTCGCACAGTTGTCGTAAAACTTCCCCTCATCGGCACTGCCATCCTCATCCTCATCCTTGCAGTGATCATTTCCAAAATACTCACCCGGAAGAACGGTTGGCTCCGAAAAATCAGCTCTTCCTCCATGGGAAGACAACTCGCCCTCCGCATTGTCCGCCTAACCATCTACCTCACCGCCATACTCATCGCCCTCGAGCTACTCGAAGCCACCGCCATCGTCGGTGCGATCGTCGGCGCAGCCGGCCTCGCCGGTATTGCCCTCGGTTTTGCCTTTAAAAACATCGTGGAAAACTACCTCGCCGGAGTCCTACTCAGCACACGGAATCCCTTCGAGATCGGCGATGCCGTGGAGATTGATGGCCACGCGGGCAAGATCGCCCTCCTGACCGCACGCGATACCGTCCTCGTCACTTTCGATGGCAATCACCTGCGCATCCCCAACGGCGTGGTCATGAACTCCACCCTCCTCAATTACTCCCGCAACCCCCTCCGCCGCTTTGATTTCGTCGTCGGTGTCTCCACCGAGTTCGACCTCGTCGAAGTGAAACGCATCGCCCGAGAGAACCTCAAACAAAACCCCGCCGTCCTCACCGAACCCGCCCCTAAAGTCGTCATCGAAAACCTCGGCGACAGCTCTGTGATGATCCGCATCTTCGCATGGATCAATCAAAGCGAGCACGACCTCGCGAAAGCCAAAAGCGAATCCATCCGCCTCATCAAAGAAGCCTTCGATGAGGAAGGCATCGAAATGCCAGAGCCCATCTACCGCGTCCACCTCCGGGAAGGAGCTACCGCCGTGCAGCCAATGACCACCCCGGAAATACCTAAGCCCCGTGCACCCAAAAAACCCGTCGTGGAGGCCGATCTCTCCACCGACGATACCATCGACAATCAGATCAAAGAAGAAGCCCGCACATCCGATGAAGAAAACCTCCTCAGCGAGACGTAGACTCATTGTCAAAAGTCGTCATCGAAATGATCTGAGCAAAAAAGTCCACTACCCCCAATCAATCCCACCACTCTCCCAACCCTAAAAATCCCCACCATGATCCGCAAAACCCTCCCCTGCCTCCTCGGCATCCAGCTCCTGGCCATGACCACCTCCCAAGCCACCCCCCTCATTTACGAACCCGAATCCGATTCCAACGGCAAAAAGATCGTCTTCATCGCCAGCGACCACGAATACCGCGCCGAGGAAACCTGCCCTGCCCTCGCCCGTATCCTCGCAAAGCATCACGGCTTCAAAACCGTCGTACTCTTCGGCCTCGATAAAAATGGCGAGATCGAAGCAGGTGCCTCAAACATCGCCGGTCTCGAGCACCTCGAAGACGCCGATGGCTGCGTCATGTTCACCCGTTTCCAAAACCTCCCCGATGAGCAAATGGCACACATCGATGCCTACCTGAATCGTGGCGGCCCCATCCTCGGCCTCCGCACCTCCACTCACGGCTTCGCCATCCCCAAGGGCAGCACTTACGTAAAATACGACTACAAATACGATGGCGATGACTACCAAGGCGGCTTCGGCCAGCAAGTCCTCGGCCAGACATGGGTCGGCCACTACGGGAAAAACCACAAGCAAAGCACCCGCATCGATATCATCCCGGAAAAGAAAGACCACGTCATCCTCACCGGTGTAAAAGACATCCACGTCCACGCCGGCGGCTACAATGCCGAGCCACAGGACGATTGGGACATCCTCACCATGGCACAGCCCCTCATGAGCATGCTGCCCGATGGCGCACCCGATCCTGAGAAGCCACCTATGGCAAGCGAATGGACACGCACCTACGATGGACAAGACGGAGCCAAAGGACGCGTCTTCACCTCACTCTACGGAGCCTCAGAAGACATCCTCAACCCCGGCTACCGTAGAATGATCATCAACGCCATCTACTGGATCACCGGCATGGAAGATTCCATCAAGGCGGATTCCACCATCGACTTCGTCGGCGAATACAAGCCGAACACCTTCCGCACCGGCCACCACGCCAAAGGCATCAAACCCGCCGACTACGAAGGCTTCACCTCCCCCATCCCCGCGAACGACAACACCGAACCGGTGAAGAAGAAGGGCAAGTGAGGCCAAGGAGAGGCGCTATCCAGAGCGCCTGCAATTGCACAGGAAAAGGCAGGCCTAGCTATTTCCTCATCCTTTCCGGCACTCTGGAGAGATGCCGCTCCTTGTGGCCGGTGGCCAGAGCTGCACCTTATCTCTTCCTGCGCATCAGCATTGTCATCCCGGCGAGGCCGATGAGCAGGAAAGAGCTAGGTTCTGGAACGACAGTGGTGCCGTTGACACTGGCGATCTTGAAGCGGTCGAAATCGGAATCGCCACCAATCCGTGCGCCGACGAGAAGAGCGTTTACTCCATCCACAGGGGTGGTGAGAGCCACGCTGCGAGTGCTGGAGCTAGGCGAAGTATCATCATTAAACGCGCTGCCGAAGCCCAATGCTTCAAGTCTCTCCTGCGAGGAAATCCCCGTCAGATCGACATCCTGTGCCACGTTTCCGAACCAGTAGGTGACATCCGTATCGAAGGTGTTGCCGCTAGGATTGAGGAAGACCGAGCTAAGATCGACGTTCTTATCGAAGACAAAGAGGACGAGATCGTAATGATCCTCATTGTCCACGTAGTAAGGAACGTATGGCACGGAAGTGATCGCCTCTGAGCTATTCTTCGAACCGATGCCCGGAGCCCACTGAACGACCTCGCTACGCTGCATGCTGGCTCCGCTAGCCGTTCTGCTGATGCTCCAGGATTTCACAGTCGCGCTCACTCCGTTTCCGGAAAAAACGAAGGAGTTGTTGATTGTTTCGACGCCGCTGGCGCCGCCAAGGTTCATATGGAAGCTGTCCTGAGCCGATGCATGGCCAAGGGTAAGCAGAGAAAAAATTGTACAAACGTAGAAGAACGTTTTCATGGGGGTGGTGGGGGTTGAAATTGGGGGAAAGATGTCTGGGTGAGAGCATCTTTGGGTGGGGGTATCGAAGGCCGGGGAAGCGTTCGATGCATGCAGAATATCCCAAAATCCGAAATATCACCATTACGTGATCGCGTTGTTTCGTAAAATAATTAGAAAAAAGGTGATTGGGGTGAGTGAAGCACAAGGAGAGGCGTTTGAGGGATCTATGAAAGTAACAAAAGTCCCTCCATCTACGCTTCGCTTCGATTCTACAGAGCGCCTTCACATGCTCAGGGGAAAGATCAACAACCCAGCCCATTCCTATCCTCAGACGGCGACTTTATCGCCTCACCGCAACGAAAAGCGTGTGCGTGAATCGCTTCGCCTTCGGGTAAGCCTTGGCACCAATCGCTTCCGAGTTTCCGAAGACTTTGCCGAGGGCTTTTGCGAAGCTCTTGTCCTGATTGGCCGACCAATAAACCACTCGCCCACCGGGCTTGAGTGCCGCTTTTGCGAGGGAGATCCCTGCACCATCGTAGAGCCCGGCGTTGCCTTTTTGAACGAGAGGATCCGGGCTATTATCGACATCGAGTAGGATCGTGTCGTAACGCTCTTTTCCCACCTTCTTGATAATCTCTGCAACATCGCGGATGTGGATGTGCACGCGAGGATCATCCACTAGTAGTCCATTCACATCTTTAAGAAATTCGCGATTCCACTCCACCACAATAGGCAGTAGCTCGGCGACATCCACGATGGCGTCCGGTGGGCAGAGCTCCAGCACTCGACGTAGGGTAAAGCCGAATCCCAGCCCTCCGATGAGGACACGGGGCTTGGCTGACATATCAGCACAACCCAGCTCCGCCATAGTCTGTTCGGATGATGAGGCGATGGTGCTCATTAAGGGCACTCCGCGCACTTTCATGAAATGCTGGCCATCGTGCTCCTGGAGCATGAGTTGTTCGCCATCTGGCGTGAGAGAGGTGGCGAGCGTGGTGGTGACTTTCATGAAAGGTGCTTAGTAGGATTACTGAGTTTTTTCCAACCAATCATCCAGCAGTTTCACAAGCTCCTGCACTTTCTCTGGGTGTTGCTTGGCGATGTTATTCCTTTCACCGATGTCCGTGGCGAGATTATATAGTTCTGTGGGCTCATCGCTCGGAAAGCGGATCAGTTTATAATTCCCCACCAGAATCGCATCGGAAGGCTTGTGACCGCTGCCGTGGACATGCGGGTAAGTCCATGCCAGCACACGATCATGTCTATCATATTCGCCATTCAAGACGGGCTTTAAGGACTCGCCATCGAGGTGCTGCTCTGGCTTGAGCGCAATTCCAGCTAGATCCAGCAAGGTCGGATACATGTCCATGGTGATGACCCTTGAATCGCTAATGGCCGGCTGAATTTTACCCGGCCAACTGATGATGGTAGGGATGCGGATCCCGCCCTCATAAGTCCATGCCTTACCCGAGCGCAGCGGTGCAATACTCGTGGGTGCGGGTTCTCGTCTCCGGTGCGCGAGGCCTCCGTTATCAGATGTGAAGAGGATGATGGTATTCTCTAATTCGCCTTTTTCCTCCAAGAGTTCAATAATGCGACCGACGTTCGTATCTAGGTTTTCCATCATCGCAGCGTAGGTGGGATTTTCCTGACGCGTGGAGGCGAGTGTATTGTATTTCTCCTCCACTTGCTCAGGCTTTCCTTCGCCATACATCTCAATTTTCTTGGCGGTGTATTTCTCGACCAAAGGCTCAGGTGCCTGGATCGGCGTATGCACGGCGTAGTGCGAGAGGCAGAGGAAGAAGGGCTTATCACTACCTTGCTCAATAAATTCGATGGCTTTGTCGGTAAGTGCATCGGTTAGATAGTCGCCCTTTTTGTAATCTTTAAGATCCGGGACATTCGTAGGGCGATTACCTTTTCCGAAAGGATAAAAGAATGAAGCTGGCTGCCCTGCCCTATTCACGGCCTTGGTGTATTCGAAGCCCTGATGCTCGGGCTGAACATCATTTGCTTTGCCCAAGTGCCACTTGCCCACATAGCCGGTGCGGTAGCCAGCTTCTTGAAAGGCTTCGCCGATCGTGACTTCTGATAGATCCAGAGCGACTTTCGGAGAACTGATCCACTGGGTAATGCCGACACGTTGCGGAGCCTTACCTGTCATCAGCGCTGCCCGAGTAGGTGAGCAGACTGGATTCGCCGAGTAAGAGCGCTTGAAGTTCACACCACCTTTGGCAAGTGCATCGATGTGCGGTGTTTCATAAAAGGCCGAACCGTTCGCTCCGATGTCATTCCAACCCAGATCATCGATGAACAATACGATCACGTTCGGGCGAGACTCTTGTGCATGAAGAAGTCCGCACATCATTACAGCCGCCAGACTGTAAGCGTAAATAATTTTGAAGATCATAGAGTGGTGTCGTTAGAAAATGGTTCAGGTGGTTTCGGAGAAGAAGCGAACGAGCATCAGCGCTGAAGCATCAGATCACTTGTGAGGATTTCACCCAGAATATTCATGAATGCATAATCGTAGTCCTTCGCCTTCAAAGCGATGCCTTTCACGATCTCATGATCCTTGCGATTAAGTTTCCGTCCCTTGGCATATTCCGAAAGCTTGACGATGAAATTGTAAGTAAAAGGATCTTTGCGCTGCATGAGAGCTTCTCTTAACCCCCTCACATCATCGAACTTCGTGCCGTGGTAATCTCCCGAGGCATCGATCCTTGAATTTTTTCCATAAGACTCCCGATAGCGCCCGATGATATCGAAGCTCTCCAAAGCCAGACCTGCGGGATCCATCACCTTGTGGCATGAGAAACACTTGGGATCTTCGCGGTGCTGTTTCAGCAAATCCCTCGGTGTATTGACTCCAGTGAGATCCGGAACAAGGGCAGGCACTTCCGACGGCGCTGGAGGCGGCGGTGTGCCCATCAACTCATCCAGCACCCAATGACCACGAGTCACGGGTAAGGTCTCAACACCATTCGAGGTGACGGCGTGAATACTGCCATGCCCGAGCAATCCACCTCTCACAGAATCGCTCGGCAACTTCACCAGCTTCATTTCATATCCACCGTCAAAAGGAATGTCATACAGCTCGGCCAAGTCCTTATTCAGAAACGTGTAGTCTGAATCCAAAAAGTCTGTGATCGGCTGGTTTTCAAAGAGAACATAGCGGAAGTAGGACAACGTCTCCTCCATCATCGCCGACTCGATCTCATTTCGGTAGTAGACGGAATACTCCCTATCGTCTTCCGAAGGCCTCATCGTGCCCAACTCATCGAGAGACAACCACTGCTTGGCGAAGCCTTCCACAAAGCCGTTTGCCTTCGGGTCAGATACCATGCGTCGAAGCTGACCAAGGAACACCTTCGAGTCCTTCAACTCACCGGTGCTGGCGAGTCTGAAAAGCTCCATATCTGGCATACTACTCCACAGGAAATAGGACAGACGGTTGGCAAGCTGGAACGGCTCGAGCTCGCCCACATCTTCCTTGATGTAGAGAAAGTCGGTAGAAGCCATGATCGCGGCGAAAGTGCGGATGTAGGCTTCACGCCAGTTGCCCCGTTTCTCGTGTTGCTCCTCTAGATAAGCATTGTAACGGAGCACTTCCTCTCGGGTCACATGACGCCGGAATGCCCTAGAGATAAAATTCCGCAAAATGGTTTCCCTGTCATTCGAGCTTTCAAAATCAGGCATCTCGTCGCTCAGAAAGGTCGTCTTGTAGGTCTTAGGAGGCCACTCGACATCGATCGGCCCCTCGATGGTGATGTCCTGAATGGCTAGTCCCGGTATCGGTAAGCGATTCGCTTCCGTCGTCCGGCGATTAATGTTTCTTGGCTTCGGAGAGATCGTCTGACCTTGAAAATACGGGCGGGCACCTTTTTCCAGCCACACGACTTTCTCATAGGAGTCAAACTCATCGTCCTTGATGTCGATGACATGAAAGGTCTTCGTTGTTCCCGCAAAGGAGGCCATTAGGTTCATCTGAAACGGGGATCCCTTGGGCAACATTTTCGTATTCCTATCCACCCCCATCGCCGTCGCTGTGATACGGTATTTCCCCGTCGTCGGAATGACCGTGTTATACTGTTTCGGATAAATACCTCCTTTCCTCTGTCTCTGGACAACGTATTGACCCGTATTCCCGGAAAGCTGCCCCTCGACAGCCAGTTCCTTGGCTTTGAAGGTAGTCTTCTTCAATTCGGGCATTTCTATCTCATCGGTATACAAGGCCGTTCTCAGACTGATTGATGCCGACCGAAGATATTCCAGCAAGAGTTCCTTCGAGATGTAGAGATTCTCACTATTGGTGTCGAAGCCGTCCTCGATTTCATCCTTGAAGACAAATGCGGCAGGATCAAAAAACTCATCCGACAAGCCTAGTAGTTCCCTCACGGTATTTCGGTACTCACGCCGATTCATACGACGGAATCCTGAGGCGACGGTGAAGCGATCATCCCTTGAAATGGTATCAACCAGCATGAGCATTTCAGCCCGTTCATCCGCCTCGGGTTGCAGCTCTTCTTCCGGTGGCATGTCGCCGAATTCCAACTGATCGTAAATATCGATCCAAAGTGCCGCATCAATCGCGCGCACATCGTCGAGCCGGACATCACCCTCCATCTCATCGGGGCCGTGGCATTCGACACAATACTTATTCAGAAAAGGAACGATCGGTTGATACTCACCTTGAGAATGAGCTGTGGATGAGAATCCCAGCAAGAATGCTAAAATGACGCGCAACTTCATGGGATAAATCTTAGGCAAGGATGTGATTCACATCTCCCGTTGCCGAGTTGTATTTCTCAACCTCGAGCCCGAAGTTCTGCAGCATCGAAGTATACAAGTTATTCAGCGGGGTTGCTGTTTTGTTGTGCTGTTCCGCGTCGTAGTGCCCCTTATGCTTGAAGCCACCGCCCGCGATCATGATCGGCAGATTACGATTGGAGTGTCTCGCAGCATCACTCAGCGCGCTACCGAAGAGCACCATCGTATCGTCCAAGAGATTGCCTTGTTCACCCTGTGAACCTTTGAGTCTTTCAATGAACCTAGAGACCTGTTCTATGTAAAAGGACTCAATAATTTCAAGCTGTTGAAGCTTATCAGGTCTGCGTCCATGGTGGGACAAGGAGTGGTAACCCGTGGTCACGCCGTCCAGTTCGATCCTGTGGTTGTGCATTCCGTAGCTGAGCGTAAACACCCGACTTGAGTTCGCTTGGATCGCTAGGTGAAACAGATCGAACATCAGAGAACTCGTGCCGACATAGTCGGGTTCGCCATGCCTATCTTCAGATTCGAACTCTGGCATTTTCACATCCGCCTTCTTCACATCCTTCCAGCGCTCCTGCCCTTGAAGGTGTAGTTCAGCATCACGGATCGCGGTCATATATTCGTCGAGCTTCTGCTTATCGACGTGATTGACCTGCCTTTCGAGTGATTTCGCCTGATCGAGAATAAGATCTAAGACACTCCCCTGCTCTTCGATTTCCGCTTGAAGTGCTTTTTTAGCCGCCTCGCTGTCGTTCACAAAAAGCTGCTGGAAAAGTTGTTTCGCAGAACTCATCACCCGCATCTGAGTCCCGGAAAGACTGTATGAAGGAGAACCGGCTCCTCCGAGCGACATGTGGATGGATGGAAATCTCGTATCATATCCCACCGCTCCAGCCGCCACCTGATCGACAGTGGGAAGGGAACCCACGCTGCGCCCGGTTCCGTTCATGAAAGATTTCAGCCCGCCGTGACCCGCATAGATATTCGGGTGATCCATATTGGAGAACACCGTAAAGTCTCCCTTGTGCTTCATCATGGATTGCAAGACAGGGCTTGCTGCGAAATCCATCCCGAAGCCCTTTGGGAAAAACGCGTCCGGAAACATGCCCAGCCCTGTGGTGACGAACACCATCCGTTTTCTTGAGCTAGGCTTAGCCCATTTCAATGCAGCCCCTACAGCAGGCATCGAGCTCATAAACGGCAGAGCAATCGAAATCCCTGCCGACTTTAGAAAATGTCGTCGAGTCAGACTCATTTGCGATTTCCGTTCATATAGGTTTCCGAAACTTCACATAAAATCGATGGTGACGCAAGGAGCCATCCCCTAGCCAAAGCATGCCAGCCACACGTCATTCAGTGAGCGAGGAACTTGGCGGCAAAGGCACTTCATTCTGCTTCCTCCAATCCACAAGTTTGCTCAATAGCTGCTGTGCCATCTCAGGATTACTCTTAGAGAGGTCTTCGCTTTCCTTGAGATCCTTTTCGGTATCATAGAGTTCGATATTTCCCTTTTTAAGATACTGAATCAGCTTCCATTTCCCGTCGCGAATAATCGAACACGGTGGATCCTTATAGGCACTGGCGATATGCCAGAACAGGGATCGCTTGGGGAGTTCTTCGCCCTTCATCAAAGGAACCCAACTATCTCCATCAAGGATTCCTTCGTAATCATCAACTCCAGCTAAATCCAAGAACGTTGGATACAAATCAAGCCCTTGAACTGCCGTGTCGTTACGTCCAGCCGCCACCTTGTTCTGCCAATTGATAAGCGCTGGCACGCGCAGCCCGCCATCGTAGACGTTACCTTTCGCACCACGGAGGTTTTTGTTTACGCTCTGTAGACCGTTGAAGCCATTGTCGGAGGTAAATACGATCACCGTATCCTCACGCAGCCCGGATGCGTCCAAGTAATCGAGGATACGCTTCACGTTGTCGTCGATGGATTTGATCATCGTCGCGTAAGCAGCGATTTCCTTTTTCTTCTTCGCGGGTTGCATCCCCTGCCCAGTGGAGGGATCACCCTCCTTATTCATGAAATAGGTCTGCAATTCATCGTTGCGCGGCACGGAAGGTTTGTGCGGCGCGTAGTAATGCAGATTCACGAAGAACGGCTCCTCCTCGTTCCGTTTCATGAAATCAATCGCATCGTCGGTGAGGCGATCGGTTAACCAGCCATCATCTTCTTTTTCCTCAATGAAAGGGTTTTTAAAAGGAGCTACATAGCCTCCGCTAGGTGCATTGTAACCCTTGTCATAACCCCGTGATGGATCCCCCCACCAAGTGCCACCGACATTCTCATGGAAGCCGCGGCCGATCGGGTAGTATTTCTGAATCTCCGGCGTCTGATGTTCGGCTAGCCAGCTGAGATCTCCATTTTTCGGCTGCCCCAGCTTTTTCTGCGGCAAGCTATCCGATTCGGCTTCAGGATTGGGGCCAACGATATGCCACTTCCCTAGGTGAATAAGCTTGTAGCCCGCATCCTTCAGAGGTTGCGAGTAGACCGTATGCTCTTCGCCGACCGTCCACTTGGAAAAGATGTTATCCTGACTACTCCCCTTCTCCAAAACGGGAACCGTGTAGCAACCGGTTCGGAAGGATTGCTTGCCGCTGAGGATCGCGGCACGAGATGGCGAGCATGTTGGATACATGAACGCATTTTCAAGCACGAGACTCTCTTCCGCCAAGGCATCGAGATTGGGTGTTTCGAAATACTTACTACCCATGAAACCCACATCCTGCCAGCCGAGGTCATCCGCGAGGATGAAGATGATATTCGGTTGCTTCGCCGATACGCTGGAAATCAAAACTCCTAGGATGAAAGTAAGAGCTGCGCACTGTTTGAAGTATTTCATTTTCTGGGTTTAGTTTCAGGAAGGCTGTATTTCTCCAAAGTGAAATTCACTCAGGACGGATCCACATGCAATGACCACCACCTGGAGCCATGAGTGCCGAAATCGTATCGCCCTTCTTCGCTTTCATCTTACGAACTTGATAGAGTTCACGTTTCGTTTCGACGGGTTTGAACGGCATCTTTTTCTTCGCGGCATCCTTTTTATTCCATCCGCCGGGGAACTCGTAATGACTCTCTTTGGTGTCCTCGTAGAGCGTCACATCGTAGGTCATTCCCTCCTCGAGGAAATCGAGTGTAATCTCGGCCTTACGGCCAGACTCATCGGCCAAAGCAGCCGTGAACCAAGTATCACCCGATCGACGTGCCATGGTGATGTAATCGCCAATCTTCATGTCGAGAACCTGGGTTTCATCCCAAGTCATCGGCAGCTTCTTGATGTATTCAAAAAGATCCGCCTTACGCGCGTAGGCATCCGGCATGTCGGGAAGTGTCAGGATACCGCTGTAAAAGACCAAACACTGGCCGACTTGTGAAACCACCGTACTGGGAATCTGCTTATGGACTTTATCACGTCCGATGGATTGATCCATATCGAACAATCCGCAACTGCGATCAACGGGGCCGCCGAGATTGTGAACCACCGGAAATACTGAGAGTTCAGACGGTGTGGCTGGCACGCGATTAGCAGCGTCCAGCATGCTGTTCACATACTCGTTTGACATGTAATGGGGGTAGGTACGCGTCAAGCCAGTCGGCTTGTTCGGCTCATGCAGGTTGTACATGATCTCATACTCCGCACATTTCTCGATGACCTTCACACTGAATGCATTCTTGGACTGGCTACCGCCCCCGAGAAAGCCGTGTTTGATGCCCTTGATTGCCCACTCTTGGTACTTGGCAAAGGTGCGATCCATATCGAAGCCCTTGAGCGCCTTGTCATTGATGTAGAGCCACATTCCGACACCCTTCTCTTTCGCGTAAGCGGTGACCTTCGGCATATCGAGTTCGTGCTCGTAGGTGACCGGATCAGATTTCGCATCGCGTTCCGGCCCATACCATTCGGCATCAATCAACACGTAGGCTAAGCCATTCTCGTGAGCAAAATCGATGTATCGGATGTAACTCTCCGTGTTGATACCATAGACAAAACCATCGTCGGCCTTGCCGCCGTGATTGCGCCAGTCCCAAAGGCAGACACCGGTTTTGATCCAGTCCGTCGATCCTACTTTGGAGTATCCATTTAGATTCATGATCAGTGAAGACTCAACAAGCCCGCCGGGTGCCGAAGCAATCTGAACCGTGCGCCAAGCGCTTACCGCATCGGCATCCTGTTTAAAAGAAGATGAATACGTGAGTGTGCGCTTATCGTTTGCAACTGACAGCATCGCATCGGACGAGTTGACAACCGCAGCTTCATGTAAGGAAACAAAGCAGTCATCACCAAGTTGAGCGGTAAAAGGTGTGCGGCAGGGCTTCTTGATGCTCGCGAACGGAACATCGTTATGAAGCGTTGTCGAAGAAGCCGCATACCAAGCCACGGGAGCATCCGACATCAATGACACCTGAGAAAGCTCCTTCGCGAAATCCACATTATTCAGACCATCCTGCTTCGGGAATTGATAACGAAAAGCGATACCGTCATCGTAAGCACGAAGGATGACCTGCATCTGGCGCATCGGCGCCTTGGTTTCCGCTAGATCTAACGTCAGCTGATGGTAATGATTCCGGTATTCGTTGAACTGCCCCCAAACAGGTTTCCAGGTTTCATCGAAAGTAGTTTTCTCAGAACTGGTGACCTCAAGATCACCAGAAAAGGCACCACCAGCCAATTCTACGCCCAAGCGCGAATCTGTAATCACGGACTTGCCGTTAAATTCTACAGAATAGAAAAGCTGTCCGTGTTCCGTTTTCGTGCGAATCTGGATAGCCTCATCCGGAGAGCTAATCGTTTCCTCAGCCGAAGCGATGGATGGCAACAACGAAGCAAGACCCAATAAGATGAGTGATCGGAACGGCTTCGTGATATTCATTTAATAGATTCTTTAGAGTGCCGAAAAATCACTTCCAGATTTTCGATTCACCTTTCTTCAAGGCAATCGTTTCACTGAGCTTTCCATCCATGTAGACGCGGAACTTGCTATCGCGTGTCGCGTGAATGGTCGCTTGCTTGAGCTGATTATTCGCCCACTCGATATCGACCTCAAATCCACCACGCGCACGCAGACCATTGATTTTTCCGTTCGACCATGCGGATGGAAGCGCAGGTAAAAGATGGAGAATGTAAGGCGCATCGACAAGAGCCTCATCCGGCACGACTGGGACGAAATGCTTCGGATTCTCTGCTGACTTCTCATAGGCAACAAATGCGGCATCCTCGATTTTTTCAGCACTGCTATCTGCACTTCTCAGGTGACTTTGCAGAAGCATTTCACAGACACCAGCTCCTCCACCAAAGTTTCCATCAATCTGGAATGGAGGATGGAAGTCGAAGAGGTTGGGATAGGCACGTTTCGATGTGAGGAACTTATAGATCTTGTGTGCGCGATCTCCATTGTGAAGGCGTGCCCAGAAATTGGTTTTCCAGCCTGTGCTCCAACCGGTCGATTCGTCGCCACGGTGCTTCATCGTGACTAGAGCTGCTTCGTAAAGCTCCTTGGTGGTCAGCGGTGAAATATCGCGTCCCGGATGCAGAGCGATCAGGTGCGAAATATGGCGGTGAGTATTTTTCGGCTCATCCCAATCCTCTGGCCATTCTTGGAGTTGACCATGTTGTCCGATTTTCTGAGGACTAAGTTGAGGAATCATTTCCTGAAGTTTCGCACGAAACTCATCATCACGATCCAAGATGTAGGAGGATTCGATGCAGTCGGTAAACAACCCAAGGATCAGCTGTTGATCCCAATTGGCACCGTAGGCCTGCTTATTCTGCTTACCTTCTTGCTTCGTCAAAAAGGTATTCTCAGGTGACCAAGTCGGGTAAACCACGAGCGTGCCATCTTTCCATGGAGCAAGATGCTCTACGAAAAACTCTGCGGCGCCCTTCATGATCGGATAAACATCCTCGAGATATACTTCGTCTTTTCCAAAAGCGTAATGCTCGAACAAGTTCTGCGCGAGCCAGTGCCCTGCCTGCTGCATGCGGCGGCCATGCTCATTCTGCGCCGTCCAGCCAAACACGTTACCATTGAGTCCCATACTCCAGCCTTCATTCACACCAAAGGTCTCGCGAGCCGTGTGTTCTCCCGACTCCGCGATAACTCGGAGATACTCGACATAAGGACTGAAAGACTCCGGAAGGTTGGCAGTTTCCACCATCCAGTAGTTCATCGCTAGGTTGATATCGGTATGATAATCGCAGTTCCAAGCAGGCTTTAGGCTGTCATTCCAGAGACCTTGCAAGTTCGAAGGCACAGGTGCATTTCGTGAACAACTGATCTGCAAGTAGCGAGAGTAGTTAAAATAGAGATTCTCCAACTCAAGACTTTCTTTAGTCACCAGCTTATCCGTTGTGAGGCCGGAGGGCTCGAAGTCCAGCTCCAGATGGCAACGCGTCATCAACTCCGTCACATCCGCAACGTGTGCCTCTTTCAAAGCTTCGTATCCCAGCTTGCTCGCGGCGTTGATCGTCTTCTCGGAATCGCCCTTGAAGTCACGACCTTTGAAAGTTGGATAATCGGGCAAGTAGTCATTGTAACCAGCAAGATAGATCCGAACGTCAGTAGCACCGCTGATGTTAATGGATCCGTCAGCTTGAGGCTCCACTTTACCATCCACGGCATCAATGTGGATGATCTGCATGAACTCGACATCATCCTGAATCATCTTCGCCTTGGAGGTCAGAATGATTCGGTTATCAACCGCCTTCACCTCACCGCCCTTGTGCTTGGTCGTCGTTTTAACACTGAGGTTCAGTTCTGCATTTTCAGCAGTATAACGGGTTGCCACCACATCATGAGGAAAACTGCAAAAGATCTCGCGTGTGAATTTACCGCCGTCGATGGAGTAGCTGACGGTGCCCAAGCCAGAGCGGGAATCGAGAGCACGACGATAATCCTTCACCGAAGAAGCGTCGTGACCGGTAGCGATCCATACATCAGTGAATGGGGCATAGTTTCCTAGTTTCTCTTTCGTTGCGAGATACTGGGTCGAAAGACTCTCCATGCTATCAGGTTTCGACCCAAATTTATCCTCACGATATGCTTGGCGTACTTTCTCAAAATCCTCAGGGCTTACTCGGCGCGCTGACGATTGTGACACTTCGTCCTGACCGCGCTTGGCGTTCATCCAAAGAGTAATGTCATTGGTCACCAAATGCTCAGCTTCGATACCACCAGAAAACATGGCTCCGAGCCGACCGTTACCCATCGGCAAAGCCGTCTGCATGAATCCAATTTTTGAGGGCTTTTTCCCTTTTCCCTTGTTGATTGCCGATGCGTCATTTGCAGGGGAATCATATTGCAGGACAAAACGTTCATCTGCACTTGAGGTCAGAGCTGACACCAAGATAATGCCTAAAGTCGTGATTATTTTTTTCATGAGAGATCTATATTCTGGCTTGAGAAAATACGGTCGGAATCTACTGACCAATTTTGAAGGCTTACGTGGCGAGGCGCGAGGATATTTCTACTTACTTGATCTATTTCCAGATCAACTCGCCTTTCATCGTCTCCAGATCCAGTGAGACTGATAAATGCTCAAATTCACGCGTGTAACGCGTTCCGTCTATCACAGTATCCCCCAAGGGTGACCCTAGCGGACGGTCGTATTCTGGAAAATTGCGCAGCCATAGCTTACTTTCACTTTTCCCATCTTTTCCGGGATCCACTCCATAGCCATCACTCACCATCAGGTAGGAGTATTTCTCTGCCATGATCAGGAATAGCGCGATACTGAATTCCAACCGCTCCTGAGTAGCGGCGTCGAAGTTCTTGATCGCCCCCTTCCCTTCATCAATCCCGTCTCCCAAGGTCGTTTTACCAAGACCTAAAGTCAGAGCGATGATCTTGCCGTCTTTCGCCGCCTTCTGCACCGCAGCAATTCCCTTCGCCATGTATTCCGCCTTACTCAGTCCGCCCACTTGGTGAGTGAAGCCCTCAAGATATGAACCGTCAAAATAGTCCATAAACTCCAATCCCGCATCGTCGAATCGGGCGCGTATGACATTTGCAACCATGAGCTTATCCTCATCCAGCGCGTTCCGGCTTTCTTCCATCATCACGTGATACCCGTTGGTGACACTCGCCTTTTTCCCCTTCGGCAATTCACCTGTTAGATAGCTTGTGAGAGCTTTCACGTTTCCATCAAGAAATAGCCCGTCGATATAGTCGTTACGGCAAACTTCCGCCATACCATCGACCCACCACTTCCTCAGCTTTTCGTTGGAAAGGTCGTATGCCCGCACCTTTCCCCTTACCAATTTGTCCTCACCATTCTTCCCCTCAAGGAACCAACCCGGAATTTCTTCCAACAGATTATCGAATGAGTAGCCACCGTAGTGAACGATGACATTGCGGTAAAATAGCACCTTCGCTTTTGGGTTAAGCGCCTTGATCCCCTTCGCTGCCTCAATACATCCAGCATCCACCGATCCATAGGTTTTGTGACCGTTGCTTTTCTCGAGAGTGATGAGTGGAAATTTCGCCAAGAAACGAAACTCCTCATCGGTAAACGCCGTCGCTTTACGAACATGCATGTAGAGCGGGAGCGTATCCCAGCTAAATTCAGGCATTCCCCGCTCCTCCTCTTGGCCATACAAGGTGCTTGCCGAAAGCATGGCAACCGTCAGCCACCCAAGAAATTTGGGAAAATTAGAGCCGTAGAGCTTTAAGAAGTTCTCGAAGCGAAGTTTTTTCAGAGTCATAGGTGTAGAGGAAAACCTAGCTACACCTATCGGCTTGAACAACTTTCAAAATACAGCCTGTTACGGCCAAATTTATGGCGTCAGCTTATTCCCACTCAATACTCGCCGGGGGCTTTGTGGAAATATCGTATAGCACACGATTGATGCCATCTACCTCATTGAGGATTTTCTGGCTCGTCTCGCGTAAAAGCTCCGCAGGTAGATCTACCCACTCAGCCGTCATTGCATCCTCAGAAACGACTGCCCGAAGATTCGTCGCCCATTCGTAGCTGCGCTCGTCTCCTTTTACACCGACCGTTTTCACGGGGATAAGGCCTGCATAAGCCTGCCAGACTTTGTCATACCAGCCGTGCTCTTTGAGCTTTCCGATGAAGATCGCATCACAAGCGCGGATGATATCGAGGCGATCTTGTGTGACCTCACCAGGGCAGCGCACCGCAAGCCCGGGGCCGGGAAACGGATGACGTGCTAGAATATCTGGAGCAATGCCGAGCGAATGGCCGAGTTCGCGCACCTCGTCTTTGAAGAGCTCAGCCAGAGGTTCAAGGACTTTGCCCTGTGCCTGAAGCTCCAAAATACGATCCACACGGTTGTGGTGCGTCTTGATCTTGGAAGCCTTTGATTTTGCATTCGAGGCACTCTCGATCACATCCGGATACAGGGTTCCTTGGGCGAGAAGCTCGGCATCACCGACAGAATCCCAAAACACATCGATGAAAAGATTTCCGATGATCACGCGTTTTTTCTCCGGATCACTTTCACCGGCGAGAGCCTTCAGAAAGCGCTCGCTACAATCAACTGTCTCGATAGGCACACCCATGCGGTGGAAGTTATTTCTAACTTCATCTCCTTCATCTTTTCGCATCAAGCCGTGATCGACGAAAATTGCTCTAACGTTTGCACCTGCCTCTTTCAGGAGCACGGCAAGAACTGTACTGTCCACTCCACCTGAGACTCCACAGACCACCTGCTTATCGCCGCATCTCTCGCGAATTCCCTCAATCATCTCACGCTTGAAGTCATCGATTTTGAAGGGAGCTAGATCAGAAGCTGTCAGCAGAAAGTTATGAAGAATGCGAAGACCTTCGTGACTGTGAGTCACCTCAGGGTGAAACTGGATGCCATAGAAACGCTCACCCCATTTCAAAGAAACTGGTGTGCCGTGCTGGTTCGCCGCAATGACTTTCCCGCACTCAGGAATGACCTTCACCGTATCCGAGTGACTCATCCATACTTGAGATTTCTCAGAAATCCCCTCGTAGAGATCATCATGAGTTGTTGGAAAAAGATTTGCAGGGCCGTATTCACGACGGTCGCTCTTTTCGATCGATCCGCCGAACTTTAGGTTCAGCAGTTGCATGCCGTAGCACACTCCAAGTACCGGGACGCCGAAGGCTTTCAGTGCCTCGAAATCGAGATCTGGCGCATCAACTTCGCTCGTGCTCTTGGGGCCACCGGAAAGAATGATTGCGCCCGGTTGACCGATATTCGGAAAATCTTCGAGCGCATATAGCATCGCGAAAAAGCCAAGCTCTCTCACCCGTCTTACGATCAGCTGAGTGTATTGTGAGCCGAAGTCGATAACGGCAACGTGATTTGTGTCGTGCATGGTGTGTGAAATTTTTAATCGCTTAGGATTCAGCGCTAAGGCGCGTTATCCTAGGGGTTGGTAGTTGGTTGGCTCCTCAGTCATCACAATATCGTGAACATGGCTTTCACGCAGACCGCCGGGAGTAATTCTCGTGAACGAAGCCTTTTCGCGGAGTTCAGGAAGTGTCGAAGCACCCACGTATCCCATACCGGATTTAAGCCCGCCCATGAGTTGGAAAATGACATCGGAGAGAGGCCCCTTGTATGGGACACGACCCTCGACTCCTTCAGCAACGAGTTTTCCAGAGCTATTCTGTCCATAACGATCCCCTGCCCCTTTGCGCATCGCACCGAGCGAGCCCATACCCCGGTATGCTTTGAAGCGGCGGCCTTGGTAAAAAACGCTCTGTCCAGGACTCTCGCGCGTGCCTGCTAGAATCGACCCAAGCATCACGAGATCCGCGCCAGCTGCGATGGCTTTCACCACATCTCCCGAGTAACGAATACCACCATCAGCTATAACTTTTACGCCATGCTCACGGCAATATCCCGCGACGTTACGAATCGCAGTGAACTGAGGCATACCCACGCCAGCGATGACTCGTGTCGTGCAAATCGATCCCGGCCCAACGCCGACCTTGAGTGCGCTAGCGCCTGCGGATACGAGATCACGAGCTCCGGCTTCCGTCACCACGTTTCCTGCCACCACTGGGACATCACCAAGAGTGCGCAGCAACTCGATTACATTCATCACGTGTCGTGTGTGTCCTGTCGCGGCATCAATAAACAGGGCATCCGCACCAGCTTCAATGAGTGCCATTGCACGCTCCTTGACGTCAGGCCCCACACCCACTGCGGCTCCGCAACGGAGTTGGCCGTTCGAGTCCTTCGCAGCGCTGGTAAAGGTAATGCGTTTCTCGATGTCGGAGCCGGTGATGAGACCGACTAAATGCCCCTCGTCATCGACAAGAGGAAGCTTTTCAAAGCGGTGTTCGTAAAGGATGCGCCGCGCCTGCTCTAGGCTGGTGTTCGGTGGTGCGGTCACCACTCTATCGCGCGGCGTCATTACCTCGGAAACGAGAGCGCCTGGACGATCGAGATAACGGACATCACGCCCAGTCACCATGCCCTCAAGGCAGCCGTTTTCATCCACGACCGGGAAACCCGAGAAACCGTTTTCCTCCATGATCGCACGGATACGCTCTACGGAATCCGTTTTCTTCACAGTCAGTGGCTTGAGGATCACCGCACTTTCCGAGCGTTTCACCTTCGAAACCATGGCTGCCTGTTCTTCAATGGGGCAAGCACGGTGAATGACACCCATACCGCCTTCACGAGCCAATGCGATCGCGAGATCGTGCTCTGAAACCGTATCCATTGCCGCCGAAACGACCGGAAGGTTGAGAGGAATATCCTCTGTAAGTGCTGTTGAAAGATCCGCCTCACCGGGCAAAACATCACTCAGCGCCGGAACAAGAAGTACGTCGTCAAACGACAATCCCAAAGAAATATCTGCCATGCGACAGTCAACAGAGCCGCCCGCCTCTCGGCAAGCCCGTATTCATACGAGTTTGCGATTCAAATCAGGAACTTTGGCGACTGGCTGAGGAATTCCTTGGGGTTCGAGTAAACGATTTTCTCAATCTGCTCTGCCGTGTGCTTACGCCGTCTCATTTCCAGTGCACACTTTGGCACCGCCATAGGATCAGAAACACCCCAGTCGCAGGCTGAATTCATCCAAATACGCTCTGTTCCATAGACCTCAAGAATATCGATCGCGCGCGCTGGCGTGCACTTACTCTCGGGATAAAGCGTCATTCCTGCCCAAAATCCCGCATCCAACACCTCAGCAACCGTA
Organism: Luteolibacter sp.; assembly: GCA_051252155.1. GTDB lineage: Bacteria > Verrucomicrobiota > Verrucomicrobiia > Verrucomicrobiales > Akkermansiaceae > Luteolibacter. The sequence continues at coordinate 883,719 of JBPOGB010000001.1, forward strand.
TGTTCTTCCACATGGTCGATAATCACCTTGGAACGATCCAATTTCCCAAATGAAGCCAAGCAATCCAGAATCAACCTCGTCCCCTTGAGTTTATCTTCGAGATGAGGCGTGTGGATCAGAATCGGTAGATCATGATCCAATGCGATCTGCACATGCTCTTCGAAAATCTTCAGCTCGCTACGCGTGTTTTTGTTCAAACCGATCTCACCAATACCGAGGACATTCTTTTTTTCGATAAAATCAGGGATCAGCGCCATCACTTCCCGAGCAAAACCAGGATCATCTGCCTCCTTTGGATTGATGCAGAGCCAGCAGAAATGCTTGATTCCAAAGCGTGCTGCACGCTTCGGCTCATATTCAGTTAATTGACGAAAATAGTCGTGAAAACCATCCGCAGAAGAACGGTCAAAACCCGCCCAGAAAGCGGGTTCACAAAGCGCTTCGCAACCAGCTAGAGCGAGCTTCTCGTAGTCATCCGTCGTGCGGCTGACCATGTGGGCATGGGGTTCTATATATCGCATCTCGGAAAAATTTAACTTACAGGTGCACCACTCGCACCTTGGAACGGAGCTGTTTCAGGCAAATCTGAAGAATGATCTGAAAATTTCTCCAAAACCGCCTTTGCACGGTCAGGACGGTCTTCCAGCAATATAGGAAGTGCTTCCTTAAAATATCGGAGACGCACATCAGCCGAACCTTCATGGCGGTCGAGCCGATCAAGGAATGCGGCTAGATCGATGAGGCGAGCTCGCGCATCAACGAACTGCAAATCGAGTAATTCTTCTTTTTTCAACATGGGTTTCGATTCTGACAAAGGCTGTTCTTTCTCAAGAGAAGTTAGATCGATTTTCCTGCGTTTGCAGAAAAAAGAACCCTGCGGAGGAAAAAAGTTCCGCCGCAGGGCTGATCTGGTCGGGCCGCCGTCGCTCAGAGCCTTGAATTGCTCCGATGTCGCTGAGCGGTGGCCGCCCTAAAATTCATTTGTGATACAGAATGATACTGCAGCCGCGCTGCAAGAACTTTCAAAAATCGTCGGAAAACCGATTTTAGGAATCTTCGGTTTTTTCGTCGATCACTTCAGCTTCGGTGGCTGTCGAACGGGTGCCTGAGTAACTGAGTCCAGGAACGACCTTGCGAACCAGTTTACTAAACCCAGTCTCCGCAGTTTCCATTTCGCTTTCTGCCTGCCTCATGGCCTTTTCCCATGCACCCGCAAAGCCCGGAGCCTGCTCACGCATCGAGCTGATCGCCATCTCCTGCATGCGGAACTGGCGCTGCTCGTTCTTATCCGGCTTGCTCTGGAGCGTAGAAAGATTCACCCGCAGGTTCTCGTTTTGCTCCTTAAGTGTCGCTATCTCCTTGGTAAGTGAGTCGTTACCGGTAGCGGTAATCTTCATCTGCGTGTTGAGATGTGATTGCATATCACGCATTTCACCTTCGATGCGTCGATTTTCGCGTTTGAGCTGCATTTTGCTGCCTATCGCATTTTTCAGGATAAATCCTGCGATGAGCAATCCAAGGGCAAGCCCCCAGACAAATTGATTAGCGATGATATCTTTCCAGTCCATGGTTCAAATTATTCGCCGTTTTCTGTTCCGGCGGTTTCAGCTTCGGGCTCGGATGCCTCTTCGTCCAACGGTTTCTCATCAAGGAAAGCTATGACTTCATCGGTGAGATCTGGAGCATCACCAGAGTAGAGCACAAAAGGGACACCGGTATTCGAATCACCAGAGGTATCGATCACCACGTCTAGATTTTGTTCCTTGGCCAGCTGTTGGGAAGCCTCTTTGATGCGGTTCAGCGAATCACGCATGGCACTGACCATTTCCGCATTAATGCGTTTATCTTCAGATGTCCGATATTCCTCGAATTCCTGCTGCAGTGTCTGCGCTTCTTGGCGTTTGATCTCATAGTCCCTCACCAACTTCTTAGTTTCTGGGTTTTCTAAATCATTCTTTCTCGCATTGAGCTCAAGCTGCAACGATTGCAAGACACCGATAATCGCACGAAGCTGTTCGGCACGCTTATTGCCCATGATCGCTTCACGCTCACCAACGACCTTCTTCTGCAAAGCAGCAGTTGAAGGGAGAGCACGGTAAATATCCGTGACACGAACGACTGCAAACTTTGTTGGCGCAGCGAACGAGATGGCGACAAGCGCCAGCCATAGTGAAGTAACTATAAATTTCATGCTCACCAAAGCTTTTATCTCTTCCTAAAAGCCTTGTCGATCCTCGACTAAACTTCTTGGACAGGAAGTGCTGCTACTTCTTCGCGAAGCTTTTCTGCAAGCGGAGTAGAGAGATAACGCTCGCTGGAAGAACAACCGACCGTAACGATACGCTTGCCTTTGTATTCAGGGCGTTTGGCGATTTGCATTGCTGCCCATACATTCGCACCAGTCGAAATACCTGCTGGCAGGCCTTCGTGTTGCGCGAGTGCCTGAGCGGTTGCGAACGCATCTTCATTGGAGACAAGGATGGTTTCGTCAATTGTGTCGACATTGAGGTTACCAGGAATAAAGCCGGCACCGATCCCTTGGATCATGTGAGGCCCCGGAGCACCACCCGAGATGACCGGGCTATTTTCAGGCTCCACCGCGAAAGTCTTCATGTCGCAGCGGCTTTTTAAGACTTCCGAAACACCGGTAATCGTGCCGCCAGTGCCCACACCGGAAACAAATGCATCAATCTGACCATCCGTGTCCGCCCAGATTTCCTCGGCAGTTGTTTCACGGTGAACCTGTGGATTCGCAGGGTTGTCAAATTGGCCGGGACCGAAAGCCTCTGGCGACTCTTCAAGAAGCTTCTTCGCCATCGCGATCGCACCACCCATTCCCTTCGCACGAGGAGTGAGAACGATTTCCGCACCCAGAAGACGCAGCAGCACGCGGCGCTCCACTGACATACTCTCAGGCATCGTCAGAATGCAGCGATACCCTTTCGAACGAGCCACGAAGGCCAAAGCAATTCCGGTATTTCCTGAGGTAGGTTCAATAATGACTCCACCTGGCTTGAGTGAGCCATCCTTCTCAGCCGCTTCGATCATCGCCTTGCCGATACGGTCTTTGACGCTGAAGAGTGGGTTAAAAAACTCTGCCTTCACGCAAATTTCCGCACCGAGCCCCTCGGTGATGTGATTGAGCCTGATAAGTGGAGTGTTGCCGACGGTGCCGACCATGTTGTCTGCGATATTCATGGGATTGTAATTTTTTGAATGAAGTTTGATTTGAGTATTACTCCGAAAATCAGATCTGGAAGTCAGAAGTTCCAGAATCGAGATGGAGCCCGCATTCGAATTTCTCACCGTTGAAGCGAGTTCCTTCTTTAGAGCCGTCTTCAGATGGGCGTGTGCTGTGCCAGTCACCCATAGTCACGTATCCTTTTTCAGCTAGCGGATGTGTCGGGATTTCGTTTTGATGGTAAAACAGATCCACCTGCGCATCCGCCCAATCAAGGATCGGATAGACTTTCAGGGTCTTCTTCTGCTGCTCAGCAAATGCACGATCCTGTCTGCTATCCGAGTGCGCCCGACGTAGTCCGCTAATCCAGACATCGCCGCCAATCTCGGTGATCGCACGATTCATTGGCTCGACCTTGGTAATGAGGCCGTATTTTTCCGCACCTTCTTTGCCTGCCTCCCAGAGATTTCCCCAAAGCGCTTCGATGCGCGCCGCAGAAACCTTCGGATGATAGATCCGGTAATCGAGCGGAAATTTCTCCATCAACTCCTCGGCATAGCGATAGGTCTCAGGGAAAAGGAAGCCAGTATCGATGGATATCACCGGCACTTTCGGCGCGTGGTCGTGAAGCAACTTCAACATCACCGCCGCCTGAAGTCCGAAGCTAGTGCTCGCTACGAGCCGACTGCCGAGCCGCTCATATAGCAGTTCGAGACGCTCGCCCGCACGAAGCCCTTCCAGCTCAGTGGAGAGTTTTGCAGCGTCTATTTCCTGACCCAAGGTAATCATTGCGGTAAATTATGCCAGAGCCTCAGGCTTCAGATTGGCATGAAAGTCGGCTCCATTAGTAGTTTGCTCCACGAGACCGATGCGGATGCAGAAATCGCCGAAGCGCTCACCTTCCTCACGTTCCTTCGCATAGCTTGCGAAGACGGGATCGAGCAGATCTTTGATTTTCTCAGCAGGCACATCGCTGCGGAAAAGTTTCGACAAGCGCTGACCGTGGAAGCCACCCCCGAGTAGCACGTTGTAACGTCCCGGTCCCTTTCCGACGAAACCAAGCTCCGCAATGTAAGGGCGGGCACAGCCGTTCGGGCAACCAGTCATGCGGATGGTGATCGCATCATGGCGCAGGCCGTGTGCTTCGATGGATTCCTCAAGCTCGGTGAGAAGCACTGGGAGGAAACGCTCGGCCTCGGCGAGAGCGAGGGCACATGTCGGCAACGCGACGCATGCCAGATTATTGAGACGCAGGCCGCTGCGTAGATGGCTTTTCACAATGCCGTAATCTTCCAGAAGTTTCTCAACAGCCGGACGATTCGCCGCAGAAATATTTGCGATGATGAGGTTCTGGTTACCGGTCAGGCGGAAATCTCCATCATGAATTTTCGCAACCTCGCGGAGCCCCGTACGTAGCTGGTAATCAGCCGTGTCGAGCACACGACCACCTTCTACGAACATCGTGTAATGTGAATTCCCTGTCGGATCCGTCGCCCAGCCGTAGCGGTCGCCGTTGTCCTCGAATTTGAAGTCACGCACCGGCTCAAGATCGTAGCCGAGGTATTCGTTGAGCTTTTTCAAAATCCCTTCCGGGCCGTGGTCGTCCACGGTGTATTTGAAACGAGCGTGGGCACGTACCTCACGATCGCCGAAGTCGCGTTGAACCATGACGACCTTCTCTGCAACGTCCACAATCTGATCTGCCTTGCAGAAGCCGATCACATCCGCCGTGCGGGGGAAGGTCAGGTCGTTGCCGTGGGTAGCACCCATGCCACCTCCGACGGTGACATTGTATCCAACCACTTTATCATCCTCAACGATGGCGATGAAGCCAAGGCAGTCCGCGTAGATATCCACGTCATTGGATGGCGGAACAACGACAGTGATTTTGAATTTACGTGGAAGGTAAGTCTTGCCGTAGATCGGCTCTACTTCTTCCTCGGAGCTTTCGACTTTCTCTCCATCCAACCAAATTTCGTGGTAGGCACGGGTCTGCGGCGTGAGGTGAGCGGAAATCGCACGAGCATCCTCCATCGCCTGACTGTGTGCCTCGGAAAGGAAAGGATTTGGCGAGCACATCACGTTGCGGTTCACATCTCCGCATGCGGCGATAGTGTCCATCGCCGCCTCGTTGATCTCCTGCATCGTGCGCTTGAGATTGGTCTTGATCACGCCGTGGAACTGGAATGCTTGGCGGGTCGTCAGCTTGATAGTGCTATTAGCGAACTGAGTGGAAATTTCATCCATCTGTAGCCATTGCGCAGGCGATGCCACCCCGCCAGGAACGCGGACGCGGATCATGAACGAATACGCTTTATCCAGCTTATGCTTGCGGCGATTCGGACGCAGGTCTCTATCGTCCTGCTGGTAGGTGCCGTGGAACTTCAGGAGCTGCTGATCATCTTCGCACATCGCACCTGTGGAGAGATCGGCAAGACCTTCTTCGATAGTTCCGCGCAGATAGTTACTGCGTGTCTTGATGCCTTCGTTGGCCGCTAGTTTTTTCTCGGACATAAAAATTTCTAATCTGTGGTTTCTTACCTTTCGGTCTTAATAAACGTCTCGCTGGTAGCGCTTGGCCTTCTTGAGACCCTCGACATATTCTTCCGCTTCTTCGCGGCTTTTCGCCCCGTAGTTTTCCACTACGGAAATGAGTGCTTCGTGAACATCCGCAGCCATCCGGCTCGCGTCGCCGCAGACGTAGAAGTGAGCACCTTCTTCGAGCCATGCGTAAAGTTCCTCCCCCCTCTCGAGCATCTTGTCCTGCACGTAAACCTTCTCCGGCTGATCCCGTGAAAACGCCAAGTCCAATTTCGTGAGGCTCCCGTCTTTCAGGAAATCCTGCCATTCGAGCTGATAGAGGAAATCATAGGTGTAGCGCTGATCGCCAAAGAACAACCAGCTCTTACCTTGCGCCTCGAGAGCCGCGCGGTGCTCAACAAATGCCCTGAACGGAGCTACACCCGTCCCTGGCCCCACCATAATGATCGGAGTATTTCCATCAGCAGGCAGACGGAAATTTTTGTTTGGCTGAACAAAGACCGGAACACTCTCCCCTGTCTTCGCGACATCAGCAAGGTAAGTGGAGCAAACACCTTTTCTCGATCTACCATGAGTATCGTATCTCACGGCTGCTACAGTCAGGTGAACTTCATCCGTATGAGCTAATGGACTGGAAGCGATCGAATAAAGACGGATCGGCAGCTTACGGAAAATACCTGCGAGCGCATCGGCAGGAAGTCCGTCCGGTGCAAAATCTATGAGTGCATCCACAATCTCGCGACCATCGATATACTCACGAAGTTTATCCTTCGCTCCATCTTCCAGAAGCTCCGCCAACTGTGCTGATCCACTAGCCGCAGCAAGCTTCTTCAAGACAGCCTTGGAAAGCGCTGTGATATCAAAATCTTCTCTGAGCGCATCTGCCAAAATCTTTTTACCAATACCTTTGACTTCAACTTCCTCAGTGCCTGTCAACTTCGAGGCAGCAATAACATCGCCAACCATCGTCGGGCAGTTTGTAGGAAGCACAGCAAGTGAATCACCTGGCTCGTAACTCAAACCGCTACCTTCAAGCATAAGCTCAACGTGAATTGTCTCCTTCGCAGAGCCCTCACCGTTCAGCAAAACATTGTCGCCCACTTCCGAAGGAAACGGGTTCTTCTTTCCATACTCTACTCCGGAAACGCTCGCGGAATAAGCTGGAGCCTCTGCCACTGCTGGAGCCTTTGGAGCAAGAACTGCCATCGCAGCCTCGAACCACTCAGCATAGTTGTCCTCATAATCCACATCGCAATCTACTCTCGGTGCTACACGCTCCGCGCCCAACTTCTCAAGTCGTGCATCAAATTGCTTACCGATCTCGCAGAATTGCTCATAAGAAGTATCGCCAAGCGCGCAGACCGTGAACTTCACACCAGAAAGCTTCACATCCTCTTCCATGAAAGATTTGTGGAACGAAACAGCAGTCTCCGGCGCCTCGCCATCGCCCCATGTGGAGACGATCACTAGCAAATTCTCGAATTTCGCCAGATCCGCAGGCGCGAGATCCGACATATTTTTCATCACTGCCTTGAAGCCTTTTTTCTTCGCCGCTTTAACAGTCCTGTCGGCCAATTCCTCGGAATTTCCGCTCTCAGTCCCGTAAAGCACGGTGAGTTTACCCGCTGCAGCAGGAGCAACCGATGGCACGGCAGCCATCGCCCCCGATGCAAGGAATCCACTGAGCCATCCGCGCTGTAGCGCATCAAATCCAGCAAGCAATGAATCCAACGACTTGCGTTGGTCTGGTGAAAACGGCGAACTCTCTGGAAGCATAATCCTTAGTAAATTACCTTGTTTAATTAGGTTTCGCGAAAAACTTGCCCCCTGAGCCCGAAAAACGCAACTCCTATTTGGAAATTTTCAGTCAGAAATCGCCCCTACCCTCAGCCTCGCGATCTCATGAACTTCCCCAAGCGCCGCCGCCACCTCCACTTCCCGACTGTTCAACAGCCTTTCTCGAAACGCCTGGAGGATGCCCGATTTATCCGTATTCCCAACGCAGATAATAAACGGGAAACCAAATTGCTTCCGATACGCCTCATTCAATCCGGTAAATAACTCAAACTCCTTCTTATCTAGCTTATCCAGCCCAGCACCCTGCTGCTCCTTGCGAGAATCTTCCGTCAACTCATCCATCCCCAGCTTCCCTGCCAGATCCGGATGCGCGAGCAGCAGCTCCAGCTTCATAGTTCCATCAGCACCATCCACCACCTCCCTCATGCGGCATATCAATTGCTCAAAATCACCAAATGGCCTCTCCTTCACTACCACCTCCGCCACCCAAACAGAATGTTCATAGACCCCACCGAGCGCCTCCAGAAACTCATCTTTCCCCATCGCATTCACCTCGGAAATCGTCATAGTCATATCTTCCACAAAGCCCACCAGCTGTCCATATCCATGCTCCCGCTCATTCACCGCCACCACGGCGAAAACAAAACAGTCTCCTCCCGCTGAAAACCATGCTTCAGCAACTCCTCACCCTCCAGCAACAAGGCACCGACCACGTTCTCATCACAGTCGCAGCCTCCCGTGGCAGCACTCCTGCACCCGCAGGACAAAAACTCATCACCACCTCAGCCGGCCTTCACTCCGGCACCGTCGGCGGAGGAAAAATCGAAGCGCGCGCCCTTTCTCACGCAGCCACACTCCTCTCAAAAAAAAGCACCCTCACCGACCTCCAGACCTGGAATCTCCAGCGCGACATCGGTATGACCTGCGGCGGAGAAATGACCCTCCTTTTCGAAGTCTACCGCCCCACCCCCACCTGGCATATCGCCATCTTCGGCTCTGGCCACATCGTTCAAGCACTCGCCCCCGTCCTCTCCTCCCTACCCTGCCGAATCGACATCATCGATACACGCGCCGAGTGGCTCAGCAAGCTCCCCACTTTTTCTAACATCACCACCCACCTCGTCACCACCCACACCGAAGCCCTCCACCTCATCACCCCGGAAACGCAAGCACTCTCCATCACACAAGGCCACTCCACCGACCTCCCCATCCTCGCCAGTATATTAGAGCAGCATCCGCAAATCTCCTTTCTCGGCACCATCGGCTCCGCATCAAAACGCGCCACCCTCACCCGCGAACTCCGCGAAACCGGCACCCCGCCGGAACTCATTGAAAAAATTCACTGCCCCCTCGGACTCCCCATCGGCGACAACACCCCTGCCGAAATCTCCATTTCCATCGCCGCCCAACTCCTCCAACAGAAACCAAAGCCACTTCCCTGAAGTTTGAGATTTGAAAGTTGAGAGCCCGCTGCGCAGCATCCCTCCATGCCCACTGTCCAAGTTGACCTAGCCGACCGCGCCTACTCCGTTCTCGTTGAAAACGGCCTCCTCGGACAAACCGCCTCCATACTTGCCGACCACGGACTCTCGAAATTCCGCATCGCCATCATTTCTGACGAGACCGTCGCCTCCCACCATGCCGACACCCTCCTCTCCAGCTTCTCCGAAGAAAAACCCTCCCTCCACACCATTCCCGCAGGAGAAGCCTCAAAATCTCTTACCCACGCAGAAAACATCTGCCGCGAAATGATACGCGCAGGCCATGACCGCCGCTCCCTCATCATCGCCCTCGGCGGCGGAGTCGTCGGCGACCTCGCTGGCTTCGTCGCATCTATCTTCTACCGCGGCATCCCCTTCGTCCAAATCCCCACCACCATCGTCTCACAAGTCGACTCGTCCGTCGGCGGCAAGACCGGCGTCAACGTCGCCGAAGGAAAAAACCTCCTCGGCGCCTTCCACCAGCCGAAGCTCGTCATCGTCGATCCAGAAACACTCGCTACCCTCCCACCACGCGAATTCCACGAAGGCTTCGCCGAGGCCATCAAACACGCCGCCATCCGAGATGCGGAAATGCTTCCCGAACTCCTCGCCATCGACCCAGAAAAACGCGAAGTCCCCGCCGACCTCCTCGCCCGCAACATCGCGATCAAAGCCCGCGTCGTCGAAGCCGACGAATACGAGACCAAAGACATCCGCGCTCTCCTCAACTTCGGCCACACCATCGGCCACGGTATCGAAGCCTCACTCCCCTACGGCGAAATGCTCCACGGCGAAGCCATCGCCCTCGGCATCCGCGCCGCCCTATATATATCCGAGAGCCATTCCGACCTCCCCTCATCGGATTCCGAGAAAGTCCTAAAACTTCTCCGCCATTTCAATCTCCCCCTCACCCTCCCTGACGCCATCCCCACCTCCACCGTCATGGATCGGCTCTCTCGCGATAAGAAATTCAAATCCGGAAAAATCCGCTTCGTCACCCTTTCAAAAAATGGCCAAGCACAAGTTATCGAAACCGTCACCCTCGCCGACCTCGAAGCCGCCATTGAGATACTCCGGACTGATTGCGAATTTTAGTCCGCAGCCACCTCTTCCTTGAAACTTGAATGACCCGTGAGCAAAGCAAACCATCAATGACCGCGAAGCCACAAATCATAGCCCTTAGGCAATTTTGAAAGTAGAACTTCTAAATGGCGACTGCCTTCAGATCCTCCCCACGCTCCCGGAGAAATCTTTCGATCTCGTCGTCACCTCTCCCCCTTACAATCTCGGAATCGCCTACTCCACATTCAAGGACACCGCACCTCGCGATGAATTCCTCGCTTGGTGCAAATCATGGGCAACCGAAGTCAAACGTCTCATGGCAGACGACGCCTCATTTTTTCTCAACATCGGAGCCGCCCCATCCAACCCACTTCTCCCTCACCAACTCATCCTCGCTCTCACCGACGGCCCCGATCCACTTTTCATTCTCCAGAACACCTTCCACTGGGTGAAATCCATCACCGTCACCACCACTGCCGGAGAGCCTATTTCCGCTGGCCACTTCAAACCCATCAATTCGAAGCGCTACGTCAACGACTGCCACGAATACGTCTTCCACCTTACCAAGTCAGGCTCCGTCCCTCTCGAACGCCGCGCTGCAGGAGTCCCTTATCAGGACAAATCGAACATCGCTCGCTGGGGCCACACCGGCGGCCACGATCTTCGCTGCCGTGGTAACACCTGGTTCATTCCCTACGAGACCATCAAGTCCCGCAAAGACGATAGACCCCACCCCGCCACCTTCCCCGTCGCCCTCGCGGAGCAATGCATCCGCATCCACGGAAAAGCTAAAAAAACCCGTCTCCTCGACCCCTTTTTAGGTATCGGTTCCTCTGCTTTGGCTGCGAAATATCAAAAAATTGCCGCTTTTACCGGCACTGAGATCGACCCTGATTATCTCCAGATCGCGAAAGAACGGATCTCCTGAAACACCTCTGAAGCCTCTCATTTACAACTCAGTAACAGAGATCAGTTTCTTTAAAAACTTTTCTCGCCAGATAGTAAGGAAAGCAGGAGTTATATAGGGATTTCAGGCTTAATAACCTGTGAATAACTCTCTTACTCACTGCAATTCAGCTACTTAACTTTTCTTAAATTTACTCCTTCACAAAATAATAAATTCCCCATATCTTGCAAAAGTCCCAAGCAAATATGCGCAGTATTTTTGAAAAAGATGAAGTTTAGGGTTGATTACTATCCGGTAATCCGATTATCTTCTCTTTCGCAATGGCTGTGCTCCCTTACATGTCCCAAAACATGAACACTACAACCAGCCAAAATGAAAAACACACAACCAAGTGCCTCCGGTACATCGGTGAAAGCCGAAGCCGATCGTCTTGCAGACTTCGTCCTGTTCACGCAGAGAAGCTGCATTCTTAACCTGTCAACCGAACTCAACAAAGGAAACATATCGTTCCCACAGTTCTTCCTACTTACCTACCTTTCCAGCGAAGAGTTTCTGACCATGTCAGACATCGCGAAGAAAATGGGTCATTCCACCGCAGCTGCCACAGGCTTGGTGGATCGCCTGGAAAAACTGTCCTACGTAGAGCGAGTACATGCAGCCGAAGACCGCCGCAAAATTATGGTACGTATCACAACTAAAGGAGTCGAACTCGTCTCCAAGATGCGTGGCGAAATTGCAACGGACCTCGCCGGCATCCTGGCAGGCATGGATGAAGAAGAGGCTGAAACAGTAGAACATACCAACCGTGCGCTTAAAAACCGTGCTATTGCATAAGACCTTCTGTCTCCCCCCTGAATAATCCAGCTTGGAATAATCCAAGCGCCTCCGTTACGGTTCACCCCGTGACGGAGGCGTTCTTGTTTATAAACCCAATCTCCACCCTGCCGGGCTTCCACCCTGCATGGATCCCGCGTCTTCCTGATGTGGATGTTCTCGGCGATCGTTCCTTCGCGCTCGCGAACCTCGCTCCGCATCACGACCAGATCATCTCCGAAGAATTTCCGGAGATCCTATCCCGCCACCATGCGGAACAAATTCACGACAAGGTAGTCACCGTCATTTCTTCCACATCTGATGAAAAAATCCTCCAGCACCCCGGAGCCGACGGACTCATCACCAATCTCCCCGACCAACTCCTCGCCATCTACGTCGCCGATTGCGCAGCCATCTACCTCGCTGATCCTATTACACGCTCCATCGGCCTCCTCCATTCAGGTAAAAAAGGTTCCGAACGCAATATCCTCGCAGAAGCCGTTGGCAAAATGACCACCAACTACGGCACAAACCCCGCCGACCTTATCTGCGTCATCTCTCCCTGCATACGCCCACCAGACTACGATACCGATTTCGCAGCCACCATCCGCTCTCAAGCAACATCCCTGGGCATCAAAAACATTCACGACACCCGTGAAAACACCGCCTCCGATCTCAATAAACACTACTCATACCGCATCGAAAAAGGCCAAACTGGCCGCATGCTAGCCCTCCTCGCACTATCAACCTCTTCCACTGATCACAATCGAACAAAGTGAGATGGAGGGACTAACCAAGTCTCCAACCTATCCCTCAAATCACTCGGCACTTTTCACTCTACACCATGCTTTCACCCGCAAAAATCAATCTCTCCCTCCGCATCATCGAAAAACGTCCCGACGGTTTCCACGAAATCGACACCCTCATGACACAGCTCCCCGAGCTCGCCGATGATATCACTGCAGAGCCCGCCGAAGAATTCTCCTTCACCTGCTCCGATCCATCTCTCCCCACGGATTCATCAAATCTCGTCGTAAAAGCTGCCGAAGCACTCTCGGAAAAATCTGGAAAACCCATCCCATTCCACGTTCACCTCGAAAAAATCATCCCACACGGCGCAGGCCTTGGCGGTGGCTCTTCGAATGCCGCCACCACACTTCTCCTCTTAAACGACCTCCTCGGCTCACCCCTGACGATGGATGAACTCCACGCCATCGCCGCAGAACTCGGTTCAGACGTCCCTTTCTTCCTCTACGAAGGCACCGCCCGCTGCACTGGCCGCGGAGAAATAATCAAAGCAGCACCAGCCGCTCCCAATCTCCCTGTCATCCTCTTCAAGCCGCAATTCGCCGTCCCCACACCCGACGCCTACCAAAACTGCCTCGATGCAGAACCACTCACCGGTGTCCACTATGACCCCCAATCCATCGACGACCTCACACTCGTCAACGAACTCGAAAAGCCAGTCTTTGCAAAGCACCGCTACCTCGCCGAGCTCAAGCAATGGCTGATAAAAAACCGAAGCACCCGCGCCGTCCTCATGTCTGGATCAGGCTCCACCATCTTCGCCATTCTTGATAAAAGAGCCGACCCCGCACGCCTCACAAAAACCATCCGCAAACACTTCGACCCCACACTATGGTCGTGGCACGGAACCCTGTAGCTGCTGCGTCCCGCCGCCTAATAATGGAGAGCCGCGTCTCCGACCGGCTTATTTTCCAAAGCCCCGCCTCTCGCAGCCTCTTCAAAGCCCCTCCACCGCATCCAGAAAACTCGGATAAAGCGGCTTCCACCCAGTCTCCCTGAGCTTTCCGTTAGATACACACTTGTGTGTCCAGCCCCGCTTACGATTTAGATCTCGCGGTCCCTTCGGAGGTAACTCCTTTCCGAAGATCTTCGCCATCCCCTCGTGAACACCTTTCTGCGTAAGGGTTTCCGAGTCACATACATTGAAGACTTCTCCACTTGGAAACTTTTCCATCGAGATCAAATGGAACACCGCACGCGCCGCATCATCACGATGGATCTGATTGATAAACCGCCGCCCGTCCTCCTCAATCACCGCTTCACCTTCGAGAAATTTTCGCTTCAGCACGCTCCTACCCGGCCCATAAAGCCCAGCTAAGCGAACAACAGCTCCACCCGCACGCAGCACCTCATCCTCAGCTGCCAATAAAATCCTACCGGTCTCGCGATCCGGCAATGTCGCCGATTCTTCGGTCACCATCTCACCATCCTTCTGCCCATACACCGAACTGCTAGAAGTATATACCAACTTCGCAATAGGAAACCTCCTCACCAAATTCCGACAGCCCTCGAGATACACACGACGGTAAGCATCCTCACCACCACCCCGCCCAGATGCAGCGCAATGCACCACCGCATCTGCATCCGGCAAGGCATCTACCGATGCAGCATCACTCACATCACACGTCAGCAAATCCCCACCACCACTCAACGAAGCACCCCACGCCTCCCAGCCAGCTTCGCGGAAAACATCCAAAATCGCATCTCCCAGATATCCCGCACCGATCACCAATAATCTATTCACACCTCCATATTAACCCAACTCCTCCCCCTATCAACTCACTTCACACGCCCCCGGGAACTACGACGTCCCCGTTGGCATCTCCTCCTTATCATTGATAATCCCTCCTTCTCATCCATCCTCTCACCTCACATGCCCACCTTCGACGAAGCAGCCATACGCAAAGCCGCCACTTGGCAGGACTTCAAGGAAGCCCAAGGCCTCCTGAACATCGGTGCCGTCATCGACTCTGAGAAAACCAGCGATGGCTGGAAGGGCTCTGTAAAATCCGGCAAGCGCGTCTTCCGCCCCTCGGTCACCGCCCGCACGGCCACGTGGCTGGACGCCACCTGCCCCTGCCCTGCCAACCAACGCGAAGGCCGATTCTGCCCGCACGCCATCGCCGCCGGCCTCCATCTCATCAATCCCCAGCCTGCCTCTGCACCTGAGAAAAAATCACTCTCCTCTCCCTCTCCGCAGAAAAAGCCCACCACCACAGCCATCCCAGAAATCTCCTGGGCCATACGCTTCCAGGGCGATTGGCAAAAATCCCTCACCAAAGGCCACGCCGCCTTCTCCCTTACTAGCAGCGACGCTCCATCCACCCCCTCTGACTCCCGGATCACCGCCTGGCTGCTCTCGCAAAAAGTCACCTCCCCACCCCCTATCCAACTCGCCCTCAATCCTCAAAACCTCCCCGCCTTCCTCACACTCCTCGAAGGCCACCCCTCCATAACAGCCTCGGACGCCCCTTTCTCCATCGAAACCGGAGCACAACTCCACCTCACCGATTGCTCACTCACCGGAGAAAACATCCGCCTCACCCCCGCGAAAGAAACTACCGTTTCCATCGATAGTTCCATCTGGAAAATCTCCCCCGATTCCCTCTCAAAAATCGGCTCCTCCCCACCACCAAAAACCATCGCACCCACTCTAGCCCTCCTCGCAGAGGCAAAACCCTGCCGCATCCCGCTCGAAACCTTCCTCTCCCACCTCGACGCCCTCCAGTCTCACCTCGATTTCTCCGCCTCCGAGTGGTTCGAATCTCTCCAATTCACCCCCGTCTCCCCTGATATCGAACTCACCCTCACAGGCTCTGAAAGACAGCTAGTTGCCCACATTTCCACAAGTTATTCACAACCTCTCCCCACTCTCGAAAATAACCAAATCCTCACCCAAAACCCCGCCGCCGAATCCGAAGCCCTCAAATATGGAGCGCGGCTTTTTAAACCGCTTTCTGACGGCTCTCAAGGCCTCAACACCCCCGAACAAATCCAGCATTTCCTCACCCAAACCCTCCCCCATCTCCCCAAATTCTGGAAAACCACCCTCTCACCCGCTCTCGAGAAACTCACCTCTTCCTACGTCTTCATCTCACCCCACATTGAAATCCTCGATTCCGGCGATAACTCACTGAATTTCAACCTCTCATACCGTTCAGGCAACGGCACAGCCATCCCCGCCGCAGAGATCCGACGCCTCCTCCGCTCCGGCAACGCCACATCCTACAAGCATCGCGACAAACAACTCATCCTCTCCGAGGACATCGGCAACCTCATTGACCCACTCTTCGAAGACCTCGAACTCGAACAACAATCCGGCTCGTATACCGCCTCCAAAGCCTCCGCAGAGATCATCCGCGAGATCGCCTCGAATCTTCGAAATTCTGCGAATTCTTCGGAAAAACCCGCATTTCCACAAGTTATTCACAAGCTCCTCGTGAATGCGGATTTACGCCCCTATCAATCAACCGGATTCAACTGGCTCATCGATCGCCTCAATAAATTCAACGGTGCCCTCCTTGCCGACGACATGGGACTAGGCAAAACCCTCCAGACCATCGCTACCATCGAGCACTTCTTCGCAAGTTATTCACAATCCCCCACAGAAGCCCGCCCCGCCCTCATCGTCGTCACCACATCCCTCCTGGGCAACTGGCGCAACGAGTTCAACCGCTTCGCCCCCGACCGACGCATCATCACCCTCCACGGAGCCAAGCGCGACTCCCTCCGCGACCAAATCCGCCCCACCGACGTCGTCCTCACCACCTACGCCACCCTCGCCCGCGACCTCGCCTACCACCTCCGCCAGGAATACTCCATCGCCGTCATCGACGAAGCCTCCCTCATCCGCAATCCAGATACCGACCACTCAAAAGCCGTCGCCCGCCTCAACGCAACCCACCGCATCGCCCTCACCGGCACCCCCGTGGAAAACTCCGCCCGCGACCTCTGGTCCATCTTCCGCTTCATCCAGCCCGGCTGGCTCGGCACCAAAAGCGACTTCAAGGAACGCTACGAAATCCCCCTCAAAGACCCCGAAACCTCCCCCCGCACCTCCACCCTCCTGCGCCTCAAAACCTCCCCCTTCACCCTCCGCCGCACCAAATCCGAAGTCGCACCCGAACTCCCCTCCAAGATCCACATCGACGAATACTGCACCCTCTCCAAAGACCAGCTCACCACCTACCGCGAACTCCAGAAAGAAGGCCTCCGAAAAATCGAAGACATCCGCGCCTCTGGCCAGAACGCCGCCGCCCGCATGCAGACGCTCACCACCCTCCTCCGCCTCCGCCAGACCTGCGGCGACCTCGCCCTCCTCGGCTCGGAAAAACTCACCGCCCTCCCCATCCCGCGCCGCTCCGCGAAACTCGAACGCCTCCTCGAAATCACCGAAAACGCCATCGCCTCCGGCAGCCGCATACTCGTCTTCTCACAGTTCGCCAAGCAACTCCTCGAAATTGAATCCGCCCTCACCACCGCCGGCATCTCATCCCTCCGCCTCGATGGCTCCACCCGCGACCGCCAGTCACTCGTCGATCGCTTCCAGTCCCCCGACGGCCCACCCCTCTTCCTCATCTCCCTTAAAGCCGGCGGCTACGGCCTCAACCTCACCTCCGCCGACATCGTCGTCCACTTCGACCCATGGTGGAACCCCGCCGCCGAAGCCCAAGCCACCGACCGTGCCCACCGCATCGGCCAGACAAAACCCGTCACCGTCTTCCGCCTACTTACGAGAAACACCGTAGAAGAAAAAGTCACCCGCCTCCAGTCCTCCAAAAAAGCCCTCGCCGATTCCCTCGACGAATCCGCCACCCCCACGGATGCACCTGCATGGTCGGAGACCGAACTACGTAAGCTTCTAGAATAATAAGCCTTTATCCAACCTCACCAGTGTGGTCGCCCAGTTCGGCAAGTGATCTACCCTTCGCTCTTGCCCTCATTCATTGATTCACTGCAGCTGGTTCCAATATGATCTCACCGTTAGAATGCTCGAATTCCCATGGCTTGCCTGACGGATCACTATTTCCGTCTACGAGATAGGAAATTTTCAGTAGCTTCGGCTTGTATGGATGAGGATCGCCGAAAGCCTGTCGCGTGTGCTGAATGTAGAGCCTGCCACCATCCACGTATTTCTTCGCCTTCTGCGTAACATCCCTCTCCTTACCTTTGGCGAACTGCATAGGTGATCCGTATAACGCTTTTAATATCGTAATTTCTTTGGCTAGTGTGATTTTTTCAGGAGGCGCAATGATAATTTCATTCGCTGCGTCCACCAAGGACACTTTAGGGTATCCAATATTCTCAAAATACTCAATTTCTGCTCTTGTCTTTATTTCCGCGCCTTTTTGTATTAAAGAATCAATTTGGATATCGTTATCGTTTGCAATAGCCATCTCAAGAGCGGTAGCTCCCTTTTCATTACAAATGTTAGTATTACCTCCATTTTGACAAATAAGCTTTACCAGTTTGGTATTATCTAATTCAAGAGCAAAGAAGAGCGGGGTGATCTCTCTTCCGTCAATTTTAATGACCGCATCAGGCTCAATAAGCTTTTTTTCAAAATCCAAGATGAGCCTGCAGGCAAATCCATGTTCTGAGAATTTTTCAATTTCCTCGATATTTGGCGTCATTAGTGTTTCCCAAAAGTCTTTCCCCAAAAGGCTTGATCTGGAAGTCATATCAATAATGAGATTTACTTTCTCCATGAGATACTTGTTATCTTCAGCCTCTGCCATTATATGGTATCCTTTCATTATCATATAAGTGAAAGTTTCGGCTCTATCTTCAAGCTGATTTGACTTCGCATATCCCGAAACAAAGGCCCCATCGATCAAGTCTTCAACTTCGTCATTTTTCCTATTTTCTCTTCTACTGAGCTCTTCAGGGCGGTATATACTTCCCATATAAGTAAAGCCTCTCGGATTAGTTCTCTCCCATTTAGGCCAATCTGCATCTTCATCATCAAAAACATGAAAAAGTTCGTGAATTATCGTGCGATTAGATATTCGTTTCGTAAACCACATCTTACCAGATCCGCCAAGACCTGCGACGCCCTTTTTTGAAACTGGATCGATTAGCGGATCTCTAAAGAAAACGGCTTGAATTTCCGTTCGTTTTACAAAATTAGGAGATAGGCGATCGAGGACTGAAAACAGGATATTATAACAGTTTTCTAATTCTTCAGGACTTACAGCTCTTCCATACTCATCGTCCTCCATAGTGTCTTCAAGATCAATAGACATACCGAATTTACGAAATTCACCTTTAAAGGATTTCTCAATGTTTCTGATTTCTCTGTCTGCGGAAACGGCCAGCAAAGTCAGAAGCCAACAGAAACAGACTGCTAGGAAATTGCTTTTGGGGGACGAATACTGAAAATGATCATCCGTAGACCGGAGGACGGGAAAAAGGGAACTAAGGAAGTTGAAAGTGCCAAGTTTGCAGTGAGCAGAGAAGACAAAACGCGACGAAACGGCGGTGTCGCAGCGACTGATTTTGGTGTTGATACTCAAATTCATTTAATGTGATCGTAGCTTTCCATGCCGCTTTGCAAAGGTATCATTTAAACATTAAATAGGGTCAGGTGTGAATGGCACGAGTTTAAGCACTTTGCCGGAAGTAGCGGGAGCGATGGAACACCTCCTCATATTCATGTCTGGGCGCACTTAATAGCGGATGATTTTTAGGCCTTCGTTTTACCGCTCGCGGCTCGCTTCTGAACGGTCTGACATTGATTCGTTTTGTTGTGCATATCTTGAGCAGAGCGTTGAACTCGGTCTTCTTCTTTGTCGGTGAGCCCGCGTATGGCCGGAAGCTTTCGTGGCTGCTTACAATAAGATCGAGAGTTCCTTTGAAGCTCATTTGCCAAACGGGCTCTCCTGCCATTCGTGCTGCTGACTGCATCATGTAGCGGATCAAGTTGTTGGCTATCATACCCATGAGCAAAGTTTTGTGAGCCATGTCGGGACTTTTGACAGCAAGGAACTCCATATTCATCGTAGTCTTCAGATCGCGTAATTTCAATTCGATGTCCCACCTTCTGGCATATAGATCGGCAAGTTCGATTCCGTTGAACTTCCTGTAGTCCAGTAGTGTGGTAACGAGGATCAAAGTAGCTTTTCTGCCACCACGTCCCTGATAGGAAAGTTTGATCAGCCGCAGCTCTAGGGTCTCGGGAAGCTCCTTCCATTGATCCCTGCGGGCATGACTGCCCGCAGGCCTATAGGGGCGTCTCCACACAACGATTCGTTCATGTCTGGAGATCTTCTTACCATGATTCCAATCCAGTGCCCCTTCACGTGCTTGGTGAAGGCGCATAAGAACATGGGCACCTCGCTGCATACAGCGGGCAATGAGCTCGTAGGAGCCAAAGGCACGATCCCCCATCAGCAGGTCGTTGGCTTCAAGGGTCTGGGTGAGTTCTACGGCAGGATTGATTTCGTGGGTGCTCATCGGACAGGTTTTGATTTGCTCCCACCCTCCGTGGCTAAGATTGAGCAGGCCGACCATCCCGAAGTAGGGAGAACCACAACCTTTCTTCTGGCTTGAAGATTGCGGGTAAGCTTGCTGGTTCGCCTCTGTGTCCATCAGGTGAACCGAGCTACCGTCGACTGCCTTTAGAGTCAGACCGTTCCATAGATCCTTTTCACGGATGTGCTCTGACAACTTTGCTGCGATCCTCTCATGGATGCTTTGCAGGAAGGAGATTTCGACCCGCAGTCTGCCCTGGCAGTAGCTCGATGTGTCCGAAGAGGGAACAGCACGTCCGCTGCTTCGTGACCAGTTTTGAATTAGGCAGACGGCTCGCTGGCAGGAGCTGTTTGATTCAAGGATCTGGGCAAGCCAAGCCCAGAAGACAGGGATATGTCCGTAGCACCTTTGCCTCTTTGTTGGGTCGATTGAGGATAGGAAAGAGCTGGGAAGTATGTCTCCAAACAACACGCCGTATCCGCTGAGCGAAGAGCGGATGAGGGCAGCTCGCCGAGCACGAATTGCAGCTTGAAATCTGCGTTTGGAAGTCCCAAGTATATGGAGCGGAAAGTCGGTCAGGTAGGCTTGTTTGGTCACACTTACAAACCGTACCCAGACCGGCTTTTCGTCTTACTTTTCGGACAGTAAACGGCCTTAAACTCGTGCCATTCGGGTCAGGTGTGAATGGCACGAGATTAAGCATTGTAAGGCAGGGATGGCTTTCCAAGCCGTCCGGGAAAGGGTTAAGCACCTCACGGCGAAGTGGAACCCTCACGCCCTCCAGACCTTATGACTAGTAGTTCTGGGATGGTATGAACCTCGCAGAGGGATCGTAATAAAGGGGTCATAATAAAGGGGTCAGGCAGAATAAAATAAAGGGGTCAGGCAGAGATTAGGTGCATGAACTGCATTTTAACATTACTTCCAAGCTCTCGAGTTCATTTACGATCCGAATTCTGCGAGTCATCCACTCGTTCAATCACCTCCCTCTCCTTCTCGCCAATCACTCGGTATCCCCGGCTATAATCTCCCCAACCAAAACCCCAGCGCCACGGTGTAGGCAGCAAGGGCGTCCCTCCTATCCGAACTCCTGCGTAGACAATCTCAGCGATAATGGGTTTCCCTTTACCACGTATACCGTTCCGCAATTTCTGATCCGCGACTTTGCGCTCCTTTCGCGTCCCACCTATCCAATAGGCACGGTCGTGAACGAAACAATCCTGCTTCCAGAGCTCCGGCTTCGAGATCGTCCCATCTGGAAAACCACTGCATCCATCAGATCGGAACTCTGACAGTTCGAGAGGCCTACTGGTTTGGCAGCTTATACCAAGAAAGCTGACCAGAATGGGAACCAAAAGCTTATTCTTCATTACATCAATCTGCCGAACGTAGTTCAGAGCGAGAACAGAAAAATCCAAATACTCTTTTTCCTGCCATCCTACCTTCCTCATTCAAATCTCCAAGTTATCGGCCAATTCGAATGAAAATAAGGAAGGCAGGAAATCAGGAATGGATATCGCAGTCCTTCCTCTTCATTGAGAGTTGATAGTTACGCTCCCAAGCGTGTCCCAAACCGCCGAGAAAGCCTTCGAACTCATCCAAGCCGCCCACGCCTTTCTCATCTCCGGCGCACTCGGCAGCGGAAAGGAAGAACCCGTCTCTCGTATCATCTCTCTCGTCAACGCCCCAGCAGACACCGACGGCACAGCCCTCATTGGCGATCCCGCTGTTTTAACTTCTTGAGGCCTCTCGGGAATAGAATTTAAATTTGCTCATGGTAAGGTATTTAAGATACCCTAATAATCTGTATTATTAAATATTGACAAATACTGTGAATTTTAATCTTATTTACTAGATTACTACCGAATCGAAATTCGTTCCCACATAAGCACGACCATAAAGTGGCACCCTCTGCAGCGACTCTTCGCCATCCCGCTGCAGCACTTAACACCCATCCCGATCATGAAACTGCGCCTTTTGTTCCCACTCTTCGCAGCCACCGCTTTCCTCTCCACACAGCGTGCCCCCGGCCAGACGCTTTATAATATCAATCTTGTCTTCGATGTCGCCTCAACCCAATTCTGGTCATGGCAGTGGATCGGCGAAGTTGATAGCGTCGCCAACACCTTCACGATCACCCAGTGGAACATGCTCGACACCTCCGCGTCGAATCCTTCCGCCAGTATTTGGACTCCCACGACTCTGCCCTTAGTCCTCAACGCAGTTGATGCAAACGGCCAGGCATTCGACGTCCCCGACGTCTGGGATGGCACGATTGGCAGCGACTGGGCATTTGTCAGCCCAATCGACAACAACGGCCTCGGGTGGAACGAGGGAAGCTATCTGCCCGCCAACAACGCCCTCGGCTGGGGCGGCTACAAACCCGGCCCGACCGATCCCAATTTCCACTACGTCCACTACGACGAAAACCCAATGCTCTACGTGCCCAACGGCACCAACAGCGTGCAGACGGTGAACTGGACCAACAATACAATCACCCCCGTCCCTGAACCCGCCCTCACCAATATGGCGGTTCTTGCCACCGCGATACTCATCCTCGTCAAGCGGAGGAGATAGACCCGATCGAAGCCGAAGCCACCGCGATTCTCACCTGTCCATGCAGGGTCATCCAGCTAGGGAAGAGCTTGACGGATTTTAGGGAAATTTTTTCTCTGATAGGTCATCTAGGACTCTGTCAGAAGGGTTGACCATGTCCAAACCTGCATTGATCGATCCGAAATCACCGGAATTTGACCTATTTTAAAGTGGTCTTCTCCCTAGCTGGATACCCCTGCCTGTCCATTTATAAGTTAACGCTTGCCTCAACACCTCTTCTCTGCCTTACACAGCGACAACAACAGCTCACTTAACAAGCTCATTCCTAAAAGTAGCGGTTAGTTAACCTTTCGATGCCTGTGGTCGAAACGGTCTCCTGTTCACACGCCATGAAAAATCCCTACCCCCTCTTTCTTGCTTTTAGCGTATTATCTCTCGCCCATGCCGCAGAATATACGGTTGATTCAGCGAGTGAATTCAATGCGCTGAGCCTATCTCCAGGCGATACAGTGACATGGACGGATGGGGTCTACAGCGATGGTGACAACATTTCATTCACCGCCGATGGAACAAGTGGCAATCCCATTACTTTAAAGGCGGAAACTCCCGGAGGTGTCCAGTTCACCGGCGGCATGACCATCGATCTATCCGCTGACTATGTCACCGTTACCGGCTTTTACTGGAACGGGGGCGAGGGACAGAATAACCATGTCGAATTCCGGAAAGGATCGATATACGCCAATCATTCGACCATCAGGAATTGTGCCTTTAACGACCTGACTCCCAGTGGAACCGACAAGCACCGTTGGATCGTGTTTTACGGAACCCATAATACGGTGGAAGACTGCTCTTTTGTGAACAAGAGAAGTCCGGGTGCGCTTCTTTTGGTCGAACTTGAATACAACGATTTCACCCCCGTCGGGCACATCATCAGAAATAACTATTTCTTCAACTATGAGTATCGGGATCCTGCCACCACGCATAGTGGAGACAGTGAGACCATCCGAGTGGGGACGAGTGAATTCCAAGACAAAAGTGCCAGCGTGCTCGTTGAGAACAACTACTTTCAAGCCTGCGATGGAGAGAATGAAATCATCACCAACAAGAGCGCGAACAACACTTATAAGCACAACACCTTCAGGAACTGTCACGGGTCATTGGTGTTGAGGCATGGCGCCAATGCCTGGGTGGAAGGGAACTTCTTTCTCGGGGAGGAAAAGGCGAGTTCCGGAGGGGTTCGGGTATCCGACAGCTTTCACACCATCATCAACAACTACTTCCAAGACCTCAACAATGATGGCGACCAGTGGAATAATGCCATCACGCTAGTGGGTGGTGCTGACACCTCAGGCGGAACAACCAATGGCTATCAAAAGGTAGATGGCATTCTCGTCGCCTTTAATACGATCTATAATTGTGACGATCCTTTGTATTACAACGACCGCTCAGCGTATGATCCGCGAGGAGTCTTTGCCCATAACCTCGTCTACAGCACCCGGGGCACGCACGTCGCGGGTGATATCAGCGGCACAGGGCAATTCATGACCTATACCGGCAATATCTTCGGTGGCGACACCATCGGAATCACTGATTCAGGGATCACCAGTGCAGACGCAAATTTCTCTGCTTCTGGAGAAATCTACAAGCCAAGCAGCACGGGCCCTGCGGCAAATTCAGCGGGAAGTGCATATTCAGCAACGGTGACTCACGACATTGAAGGGTTTACACGTCCCATTACAAATATGGATGTGGGTGCTCATGAGGTCTCCGGAGGAACCGGATCTGCCCTCTACGCACCACATACCGACTCTATCGTGGGAGTTGAGATCGGCGCGTCTTTCCTGAATGCGGCAGGGGCATTCGTGATTTCGGATGGGGAATTCCTTTCACTGGGCGCTTTGACCTCCTACCCCTCTGCGGGCGGCGATAATTCGTTTTCGGTTTCCACCAACGAAGATTGGGTCGCAAGTGAAAGTGCCTCTTGGTTCTCAATCACACCGACGACCGGTTCCGGCAGTGGAAACATCACAGTCAGTGTTCTGGAGAATCCAAGTACCAGCAGCCGGTCAGCAAATATCACGGTGGTGACAGCCAATTTGACACGCACGATCACAGTAACCCAACAAGGCTATGCTGAACCTATCGATGTGACGGGAGTCACCCTCACGCCCTCGACTGCGACAATTTCAGTGGGAGCCACAGAGCAACTCACAGCGGAAATCGCTCCTGCCGATGCTGATATCCAATGGGTGACATACGCCAGTAGCAATACTGCGGTTGCAACCGTCAGCTCCACTGGAGAAGTGACTGGAGTCGCCGAAGGGACATCGACCATCACGGTCACCACGGACGATGGAGGATTTACTGACACGAGTGCCATCACGGTTCAGCTCCCCACCTCAGGTTCCAACCTCGCCTTGAATAAACCCGTGTCGGGCGATGAGCCTCAGGCCGAAAATCCTCTGACACATATCAATGATGGCGACGCTTCTAACCGCTACTCCGTTGAAAACTATCCAAAGTCCGTTATCGTCGACCTTGGAGCTGTCTACAACATCGACCGCACCGAAATCGTATTCTACAATGGTCGGGCTTATCAATATAACGTCGAGGTCGCAACCATTGCAGCAGGTGCCTACACGCAAATTATCGACCGAACGGGAAACACGGCACCCGGCTCGGAGGCGGATCCCCTTGAAGATCTTTTCACCGCAGTCCATGCACGCTATGTCAAACTCACGGTAACGGGAGTGGATGCGGCGACCTATACCGGTGCCTGGATCAGCGTGAATGAGTTCCGCGTATTTGGAGAAGCGATTTCCTCGGCAAGCGCTTATGAAACATGGCTTGAGGGCTATCCGGGCATCACTGATATTTCGATTGATGGTGACCCCGATGGAGACGGCGTTCCGACCTTGATCGAATACGTGACCGGTAGGTCTCCGGACGCAACTGAAGCCACCTCATTGTTCAGCTCATCCCGGTCAGTAAACACGACCACGATCACCATATCTCGGAAGAAAACCTCCACCTCAGACACGACGCAAACTCTCCAATATTGTAGTGATTTAGCATCGTGGTTGGAGGTCAGTATCAATGATGACTCCAGCGCCCAAGTCAGCATAACTTCGATTGATGACAACTTCGAAAATGTCGAAATCACGATTGACGATAGTGAAGTGCAGGACAGCACGCTATACTGGAGGATCAAAGTCGAGCCGACTACCTAGAGCTTCACCGGAGAGTTCCCAAACGGGTTTTAGACGCTGACAGCGTGGTACAGATCTCGGCAAATATCCCAAGTTCTTTTATTCGTAAGAATTTCGGTATCGAAATCGGGCTAAATCCTCCCGTGCCAATCGGGTCTGTCCCGCACAGCAACATGATTCCCGATGAGAATTCGGTTCGTCTGTAGTCATCGCTGGGCATTTTATCGGAAAAAATCCAAATCGATGTCACAAATGGGACGTTAAGGATCAATAACTGGTGAAACGCCATGAAATCCTTAGCCATTGCCTATCCGCCACCCGATATGGACCGCACCCGCTTCTCCGAACTGATCCGCGATCACCACCAACCCCTTCTCGCCTACGCCCGGGTGCTAACCGGTCACCCCGGACGGGCACGCGAGCTTGTCCAAGACGCCTTCGTCGCCGCATGGCAAGCCATCGCTCGCTTCGATGTCACCCGCGACTTCGGCTCATGGATGCGCGGAATCGTCCGCAACAAGTGGCGGGAAGACTGCCGGAAACATCGCCGCGAAGTGCCTTTCGACGACCCCGAACTCGTCAGGCTCGAAGAAGCAATCTCCACCTGGAGTGCCAGAGATGGCGAAGCCGGACTACTCGATAGACTAGCCAACTGCCGTTCTAAACTCCCCGAGGCTCTCTCCCTAGCCGTTCACGCCTACTACGATGAGGACAGTGACGGCGATCAAGCTGCCTCCAGCCTCGGCATCCCACCCGCAACCCTACGCAAACGCCTCGAACGAGCCCGCATAGCGCTCCGCCTTTGCCTCGAATCCAGCAACTAAACTCCAACTCTTTTTCTCCATGAACCCAGAACTTCCAAACCAACCTGAAGACCGCCTCCTCGACGAACTCCTCCGTGAGCAAGCCCATGGCCAAGACCCAGCATTTCTCCAACAGATCGAACAAGCGATCGATGCCAAACCCGTCATTCCAAAGAAACTCCCAGTCCGTAGAAACTACACACGCATCGCCATCGCCGCTTGCTTCGGTCTGACTGCCGGTGCTTTAGCTTTTCACCACCTCCAGAATCTGCATACCAAAGCTGACTATATAGCCTACCAAGAAAGCAAGAAGTTCACTCCGGATATCGACATCGAGGCACTAAAATTGTCTATCCGAGAGCAGGAGGACAAAGTCGAAGAAAGACGAAAGGTTCTCACAACGATATCTAGAACCAAAAGCATCGTCTACGGAGGAGATAAAGAACCTCGAACTCTGACACAGCCTATTGAGATAGAAGACGTAGGTGATGTTGCAACCTTGACTCATGACTACGGTTTCTCTGATGCATATGGCGAAGCGTGGCGTGGATCGGGAGGTAGAGATAACCTAGGTGGCACAACTCGATTTGGTCGAGACGCCGTCCCACCAGCTGCTCGCCATCTTGAAACTCCATCCAACGATCGCTACGGAAAATTCATAGACCAGCCGTGGAAATCTCCAGATCGCGAGCCGCTATCCACCTTCTCCATCGATGTCGATACCGCCTCCTACGCCAACGTCCGCCGCATGATCCGCGAAGGACGCAATATCCCCAGAGATGCCGTGCGGATCGAAGAGTTCATCAACGCTTTCAACTATAACTACGATGCCCCCAAAGGCGACGGCCCTTTCGCCGTCGGCGCAGACCTCGCCATGTGCCCATGGGCACCCGATCACCAGCTCGTCCGCATCTTCATCAAAGGCCGAGAAATCGAAACCAAAACCCGCCCTGCATCGAATCTTGTCTTCCTCATCGACGTCTCCGGCTCCATGCAGAGTTCCGACAAGCTACCTTTACTCAAACAATCCATGGAAACCCTCGTTAGTCAGCTCGATGAGCGGGATAGCGTCGCCATCGTCGTCTACGCTGGTTCCGAAGGCGTCGCCCTCCCCGCCACTCGCCTCGATGCAGAAGGCCGTGCCACAGTCATCCAAACTCTCTCCAAGCTCGAAGCTGGAGGTTCCACCAACGGCGGCGCAGGTATCAAGCGTGCATACGATCTCGCCATGGAACAAAAAATTGAAGGCGGCGTGAACCGCGTCATCCTCGCCACCGATGGCGATTTTAACGTCGGAACCACCGGCCAAGGATCACTTGTCGAACTCGTAAAAGACCGCGCCAAAAACGGAGTCAATCTCACCGTCGTCGGCTTCGGCTCAGGTAATCTCAACGACTCCATGATGGAGGCCATCACCGGCGATGGAAACGGCAACTATTTCTACATCGATTCCGAACGCGAGAGCCGCAAGGTCTTCCTCAAAAACCTAACAGGAACTCTCGTCACCATCGCCAAGGACGTCAAAATTCAGGTCGAGTTCAACCCCGCCAAAGTCGGCAACTACCGCCTGATCGGCTACTCCAACCGCGTCTTGAAAAACGAGGACTTCAGCAACGATAAAGTCGATGCAGGTGACATCGGCGCAGGCCACACCGTCACTGCATTTTACGAAATCGCACCTCCCACCGCACCAACCGACGACAATAAGTTAAAATACCAAACCGGCGACAATCAGGCGGCTAGTGGCGATTGGCTGAATGTAAAACTCCGCCACAAGCACCCGGAAGGTGACCAGAGCAGCCTCATCGAATTTCCCCTCACCGGAAACCCAACCGCCATCAACCAAACCGACAGCGACTTCCAATTCGCCACCGCCGCCGCCTTGCTAGGCATGAAACTCCGAGGCATGGAAGAAGTCGCCGATTTCAACTGGGATCAAGTCATCGCCCTAGCCAAGCCCGGCCTCGCCAATGACCTCAACGAAGACCGCGCAGAATTCATCGATCTGGTGAACAAACTCAACGGCTACAAAACTTCCGATACATCCCGACCAAGGATTACCCCAGCCCCACCGGCCGGAAAAGCCGAAGTCATCACCCCCGCTCCGAGACGATGAGATATCCCCAAGGGCGATCGACCTAGGGAGAGTTGGTGATATTTTTAACGGACATCTTGGTGAATTGGTGAAACGATCAAAGTCTCATGCCAATCACCATGATTACTCGACTTACCACCCTAATCTTTGGATCGACCCTTTTACTTCATGTATCGGCTCATGCTCAAAAAAAAGGCTCGGTTTACCAGCAAGGGTATTTGAGCAAAGAAGAATCACTGGAGTCCATCGAAGTCCCTAACGGTTATAAACTTCAATTAGTTCTCAGTGACCCAATCATCAAAGAGCCCGTCGCCGTGGCATGGGATGGCAATGGCATCATGTACGTCGCGGAAATGCGCACCTATATGCAGGATGCCGATGCTTCAGACGAAAAAAAACCGATTTCACGCATCTCACGCCATGAAGACACCGATGGCGATGGAGTCTATGACAAACATAGCGTTTACATCGATGACATGGTTCTGCCACGCATGATCTTACCTCTTGATGATCGTATCATGGTCGGCGTCACCGATACCCTCGATCTCTGGACTTACCGTGACACCACAGGCAATGGCGAGGCTGATGAAAAAATCAAAATCTATGAGGGTGGTCGTCGTGGAGGAAACATGGAACACCAACCCAGCGGACTTGTCTGGGGATTGGATAACTGGATCTACCTCACTTACGAAGCCATTCGCTACCGCTTCACAGATGGCGAGCTGATTACAGAAGAGCTTCCCCAAGGCGGAGGTCAGTGGGGTCTGACACAAGATGATGACGGTCGATTCTACTATGGCACCGCTGGTGGTGAGAAACCGGCTCTCTTTTTTCAGCAGCCTGCACAATACGGCATGATCGGTGTCCGCGACGAACTCGAACCCGATTTCAAAAAGGTCTACCCCATCGCACCTGTCCCCGATGTTCAAGGGGGGACAAAACGCGTGGGATCTGATGGCGGCCTGAACTACTTTACTGGCTGCGCTGGGCAAGAAATTTTCCGGGGCGACAATCTACCTGATGAGCTCTACGGAAATCTATTTATCCCCGAACCCGTGGGTCGTCTCATCAGACGTGCCGAGGTCACGCGGAAGGATGGACAGACCACTCTCAGCAACGCCACCCCGAAAAGTGAATTCATCCGCACTAAAGATATCAACTTCCGTCCGGTGCAGACATCCACTGGCCCCGACGGATGCCTGTATATCGTCGATATGCATCGAGGAATCATCCAGCAGGGAAACTGGACAAAACCCAAAAGCTACCTCCGTGGTATCATCGATGAATGGGGTCTCGATAAAAACATCGGTCATGGCCGTATTTACCGACTCGTTCACGAAGACCACGAGCCGGGCCCGCGCCCGAATTTAAACTCACTCACGACGAAAGAGCTGCTCAAGCATCTGGATCACCCAAACAGTTGGTGGCGCGATACGGCAAAACGCCTCATTATTCTGCGTGATGATCGGAATTCCGTAGCACCGCTGCTGGAACAAGCCTCGACCGATGCAGGATTCAAAACTCAGACCCGCATTACCGCTCTCTGGACTCTTGAGGGCATGTCCGCCGCCAAACCCGCAACACTTACCCTACTGTTAGCCGATCCAGACCCTCGCATTGTGTGCAACGCGATCCGTGTCAGCGAATCATGGATCAAACGAGGCGACCCCGAGGTCATCGCCGCACTCAGCAAACTTGCAGGCACCAACGATAAGGAAATCGCCATACAGCTGCTGAACTCCATCCACTACAGCGGCAATCCGGCCAGCCTCGCCGCCATCCGCGACCAGCTCATGAAGGATCATGACAAACTGCCGACGATCGCCGCCAACAAAAAATTCTACCAGAACTCAAGCGAGACCAAATCCACCGAAGAGACAGGCCCGCCGATGGATCCACGTATTGCTCTCGCGATGGTGAACGGACGCAAGATTTACTCCCAGCTCTGCACCGAGTGCCATGGAGAAAACGGCACAGGCACCCCGATGGAGGGACAGCCAGGCGTAACTCTGGCACCAGCGCTCACTTCAACTCGTGTCAACGGCCATGGAGATACACTCATCCGCACTCTCCTGCACGGCCTGCAGGGCTCCGTCGACGGTAAAGAATACGCCGCCGGCATCATGCCTCCCCAAGCATCCAACGATGATCAATGGATTGCAGACGTTGCCACTTACGTCAGAATGAATTTTGGAAACGACTCCTCCATGATCAGCCCAGAAATGGTCGCCAGCATTCGTAAGATCGAAGCATCCCAGACGGAAATGTGGACTCAGAAGGAACTTGAGGAAAAAGAGCCCAAATTACTCACCAACCAACAACATTGGAGACTAAGAGCCAGCCACGGTGAAAGTTCCTTCAATGCAGCTGTGGATAAGAATCCCAGCACCCGCTACTCCAGTGGAGAAAAAATGACACCCGACATGTGGCTGGCCGTCGGTCTCCCCAGTGCTGTCAACATCCACCGCATCGTCATGGATCACGGCAGTTCACCAGACGATTTTCCTGTCGAGTTCACCGTCAGCTTCTCACTCGACGGTAAAACATGGACGACTTCAGAGCCGGCGAAAGGGACACCGTCTGTCACCACGATGTTTGTCCCCCCTACCAAGGCGCAATATATCCGTATCAATCAAACAGGCACGAGTGCATCCAATTACTGGTCCATTCACGAACTTCAGCTTTTTGGAAAATAATCTATGCCCTTCGGCTAGGTTTATCAGTTTTACATTCCTTCCAGCTATCTGGATTCTCATCAAAGCTCCTCTCCCGCTGAATACCTCTTCATTGAGAGTTGAAAGTTGAGAGTTGAAAGTTAGCCTACGAAGCGTGTCCCAATCCGCCGAGAAAGCCTTCGAACTCATCCAAGCCGCCCACGGCCGTGATCGCCTCGCCCATGCCTTTCTCATCACTGGCGCACTAGGCAGCGGAAAGGAAGAACTCGCCTCACGCGTCATCTCCCTCGTCAACGCCCCTGCGGACGGCGGCGGCATCGACCTCTTCGGCGACCCCGTTGTCGAAGAAACCAAACCTCTCGACGACCAAGAAGGTGGTTGGGTGCGCATCATCCGCCCCCGCTCGAAAAGCCGCCGCATCTCCGTTGCCGAAATCCGCGATCTCGAACACACCCTCCGCCTCGCCGCCCCCAGCGGTGAAACCAAAGTCGGCGTCATCGCAGATGCCGACCGCATGAACGAGCAGGCGGAAAACGCTTTCCTGAAAACCCTTGAGGAACCCCCAGACGGCACCCTCCTCCTCCTCCTCTCCTGCAAACCCGAGCGCCTCCTCCCCACCATCCTTTCCCGCTGCGTTCAGGTGAAGCTCACCGGCGGCCGCTCCCTCTCTACCGATGGTGGCGATGAACTCGTCTCCGCACTCAACGAAGTCGCCTCAGGTGGCTTCGGCACGCCCATCGCCGCACTCCACATGAAGTCCGTCTTCACCAACTTCCTAGCCGTAAAAAAGGCCGATGCAGAAGCCGCCGCAAAAGCTGCCACCAAGGAAGAAATCGCAACCTACCGTGATGGCACCGATGGCACATGGCTCAAGGAACGTGAGGATTTCCACAAAGCCGCCGCTGAGGCCGACTACCTCGACGCACGAAATCGCTCCCTAGATGTCATCCTCGCATGGCTCGCCGATCTCATCCGCATCAAAACCGGCTCCGGCGGCCTAGATTTCCCAGAATCCTCTCCCCATCTGGAAAAAATCGCTGCCACCGAATCCGTCCTCCAGATCGGCAAGCGCCTAGAAGCCCTAGAACGCCTCCGCCAGACCTTGGAAACGAACGCCTCAGAGCCACTCGCCCTCGAAGTCGGCTTCCTAAGAGCCTTCGCATAAATGGAAGGGACGCCACGCCGTGGCGTCTTAGTCGGCTTCCTCCGTGGCTTCGCTTAAATTAGGTAGGGACGTCACGCCGTGGCGTCCGAAAGATTAGGATCGATTACCGAAAAAGCAGTCACTCTCGCCTTAGCGCAGCCTCTAATAGTCCCCCGCAGCGGATTCCCCCGCAGCATCCGTCACGGTCACCGTCTCCAGCAGTTGATCCAGCCCTTCGAGCAACACCGTAAAGCCCAGCTCCCACTTCGCAGATTCGAAAGCCGGCCCCGCCATGGCCAATAGGTGATCCAGCGCCTCCTGCTGCAATAAAGGCTCCAGCCCATAGCCCGGCACAATCGCAGACTCCATACGGTAGGGATCCACCACCACCATCACAGCGTGGTTGTTTTTCCCCCGCTTTCCCTCACCGGCAAAGGCTCCCGCATTGAATAGCCAGAACGCATGCATCTGAAAAGGGTGCTCCATGATAAAACGATGCATCACCACCTGCACGACCAACTGCGGAAACTTCCGCTGCATATTTGCAATCTGGCGTTTCAGCTTCGCTACCACCGAACCTTTCAACTGCCCTGTCGTATCCGCCACTACTGGTGCTAATCTCGGCAAAGCACCCACCAGAGAGACCGTCCTTGGAAAAGTAATCATGCACGAAGGACACTCCGGCGTATCCGGCCGAATCGGTATCTGACAGTAGGGGCAGCGCGTCACTGGCGCAGAATACGCAGATCCAGCGCGCAGCGTCGAAGGGAAAACGCATCCGAATAACCTTCTACACTTGACCCGCAAGCCCACTGCAAGCTCTCTGCCCGGACGTGAATTTCTTTATCACCGGAACCGATACCGGCGTTGGCAAGACCTACGTCACCAAACTCATCATCGAGACCCTCCGCGCCGAGGGGAAATACGCCGTTGGCTTTAAACCTATTTCCTGCGGCGACCGCGAGGACGCACACATCCTAGCCGCCGCCTCTGGAGGCCTCGATGTCGATGAAATCAATCCCCTTCATTTCGGCTCCAGCCTAGCGCCCCACGTCGCTGCCCTCCTGGAAAACAAATCCATCGACACCGCCGACCTAGTCTCCTCCTACCAACAGATCGCAGAAAAATACTCACCCGTCCTCGTCGAAGGTGCCGGTGGCTGGGAAGTCCCCATCACGGAAAAGTATTTTATCTCAGATCTCGCCAAAGACTTAGACCTCCCCGTCATCCTAGTGGCAGGAAACCGCCTCGGCGCCCTTAATCACATCCTCCTCTCCCTCGCAGCGATCAAGGCCAAAGGCCTCACCTGCGCCGGCATCGTCCTCAACCAGCTCGAAGACGAAATGGACACCCCCATGATCACCAACAAAGGCATCCTAGAATCCCTCACCGATGTCCCTCTCCTCGACCACATCATCCACGGCCAGGACTTCCTCTCCCCAGAATTCACCGACGTCCTGTTAGGTGAACAACCATAGTTACCTTCCATAGTTACCTTCCATAGTTACCTTCCATAGTTACCTTCCATATTCGCGCCCATTAGCGTTCATTCGCGGTTCTCTCCCTCTTTATTGAGAGTTGAATTTTGATAGTTGAAACTTATGCCTGCAAAAAACTTCCACGTCCGCCAAGCCGCCGTCTCCGCACTCCGAGCATGGGCGAAAGGCCACGATTACGCAGAATCCCTCGTCGAGCGCCACGCCCAGCGTCGCATGCTCTCTCCACAGGATCGCGCCCTCCTGCAGGCCATACTCTTCGGTGTTCTCCGTCACCGCCGCCTCCTCGATCGCTGGATAGCTGATCTCCGCAAAGGCAAACTCGATGCAGAAACACGCGACGTCCTCCGCGTCGGCCTCTGCCAACTCCTCATCCTCGAAATCCCCGACCACGCCGCCGTCAACGAAACTGTCGAGGCAGGCAAAGCGCCCGTCCGCTCCCTCATCAACGCCGTCCTCCGCAAGGCCATTTCCACTCGTAAAAAACTCATGGAGGATCTTGAGGACATGAACCCCGCCACCCTCCACTCCCATCCGGATTGGCTCTTCAAGCGCTGGAAAAAGGCCTTCGGTAAAGAAACCGCCATCGCGATCATGGAGTGGGACAACCAACCCGCTGAAACCTATTTCCGCCTCAACCCTCTCACAGAAACGCCCGAGGAACTCCCCGGCAAAAAAGTCCCCCACGCCAACGATTACTACCGCCTCAAAGGTAAAATCCCCAACGAACTCCTCGCCAAGGGCGCAATCTACATCCAAGACCCAGCAACCCGCCACTGCGTCAACCTCCTCAACCCGCAACCCGGCGAAAAAATCCTCGATGCCTGCGCCGCCCCCGGCGGAAAAGCCTTCCTCATCGCCGCCGCTCTAGGCTCCGGCTCCGGCCTCACCTGCACGGACTCGAACGAAAAACGCATCCCGCGCCTTGAACAAAATCTAGCACGCCTCCACATCACACCGGATGAGTTATCCATCCACGATTGGCGCAAACCCGCCCCCGAGCTCTTCCACGGAGCCTTCGATGCCATCCTCCTCGACGTCCCTTGCTCCAATACCGGTGTCATCCGCCGCCGTGTCGATGTACGCTGGCGTCTCCAGCCACAAGACATCGAAGATCTAACAGTCATTCAAACCGAGATCCTCGAAAATGCCCTCCCGTGCCTCAAGCCCGGCGGCCGCATCGTCTACTCCACCTGCTCCATTGAGAACTCAGAGAACATCGACCTCGTCACTGCCTTCGCAGAAAAACACGGACTAACACTCGGCGAGACCATTCAGATCAAGCCAAACCAGCACGGCACCGATGGAGCCTTCGCTGCTGTCATTTCAGCCTGAAATCACTTGCAGCAAACGAGCACCTGTGGCTACCCCCTGCGCGGGCGCACTTCGCAGCTCCCCTCTTAAGCAAATACATCACAATCATGCCAGTACTCGTAGGTAAACCAGCTCCATCATTCTCCGCAAAAGCCGTCAAAGGCGAAACCATCATCGAGGACTTCTCCCTCGACCAATACATCGGCAAAAAATACGTCGTTTTCTTCTTCTATCCGAAGGACTTCACCTTCGTCTGCCCTACCGAACTCCACCGCTTCCAAGAAGAACTCGCCGAGTTCGAAAAGCGTAACGTCGCTGTCGTCGGTTGCTCCACCGATTCCGAATTCTCTCACTGGGCATGGCTCCAGACCCCTAAAAACAAGGGCGGCATCCAAGGCGTCACCTACCCGCTCGTTGCTGACATCAACAAGACCATCTCCGAAGACTACGACGTCCTCGCAGGCGATTACGGCATCGACGAAGAAGGCAAAACCGTCGTCTCCGGCGAACTCGTCGCCTACCGCGGCCTCTTCCTCATCGACCTTGATGGCATCGTCCGTCACCAAGTCGTCAACGACATGCCACTCGGCCGCTCGATCCGCGAGTGCCTCCGCGTCGTCGATGCCCTCCAGCACTTCGAGGAAAACGGCGAAGTCTGCCCGATGGATTGGGAAAAAGGCTCCGACGCCATGACTGCAGACCACGCAGGCGTCTCTAGCTACCTCTCCAAATAATACGCCTCACAGTATTTCTCACAAACAGCCGCGCCTCCCATAGCGCGGCTGTTTTTGTTTCTAGGAAACTTCCCTCTCGCCAACCGCCCTTAGCTCGGCGAAACTTCCTCCATGAAGTCACTCCTCATGCTCCTCATCGCCTTCGTCGTTCTCATTGCAGTCGTCGGCGGTAGCGGTGCGCTTTTCTACCTCACCAAGACTTCGGAGATCTCTCGCGCCAACGAAACCTCGTTGTTGAATTCGCCCGTGCCACAGCGCTAACGCGCCACGCTACATCAGCCGCCCGAAGAGCCCTTTGAGCGTCCCTTTCCACTTCTCTAGGAAAATCAGATCTCGCATCGTCTCAGATGCCAATCGGAAGTCTTCCGATTCCTCGATTACGCGGAACCTAGAAACCCTCTCCTGAAGCTCAGCTTCAATTTTCACGAGCAAATCCTTCACCTGCTCCCGTGAGTTCATCTGCCCCACCTCGGCCATGCCTTTCGCCAGCGCCGACTGCGCAGCCTCCGCTGCCTTGATCGCCGCTTCAGCTCCCGATCCCACCTCGGCCACTTTCTGAAAAAGATCCATCAGCCCCGTTTCAATCTGCCCTCGCGAATCCACTTCTTCACCTTTCGCACCCAGCCATTCTTTCAACCTCTTCGAAGGACTCAGCAAAGCCTCCTGCGCCACCTGCATCGCCGCAAACTCCACCTCATTTCCCCCCGAATCCGGATGCGCCCCAGAAGCCCCTTTCCGAAAAGCCTCCCGCACCGCATCTTCAGAGTACACGAGTCCAACATCTAAACCGAGCCTATCAAACGCATTCATCGCACTTCCTCCATTCGACATTCAATATTGGACGTTCGATGTTCAACGTTCGGCCTCAGGCCGCAAAACTCTCACCACAAGAACAAGTCACCACCGCATTCGGGTTACTCACCTTGAAGCCCCCTTGCTGCAAATCATCGGAAAAATCCAACTCACTCCCACTCACGAAAAGCGCACTCTTCGGATCAATCACCACATTCACCCCATTGCTAGGAACCATAATATCCCTATCCCGCGGCCCATCCACCAAATCCATTTTATACTGAAGCCCCGAGCACCCACCACCAATCACCGCAATCCGCAACCCACCATCAGCCCGTCCCTGCTTCTCTAGCAGCCCACGTAAATGCGAAGACGCATTATCCAGCACCTTCACCAACTTCTCATTCCCGACCTTGTAATTAACAGCACTCAACCCCCGCAACCTGCTACCACCAGCCCAACACGTCAACTCAAGTCTTCCCCCAAGGAGGGGCGACACTCCTGTCGCCCAACAACCCCAGCCCACAACCCAAGTCTTCCACTGATCACTTGGCACTAGCCACTCTCTCATCTATCAATCTCCCATGCCCTCCGAGCAGCCAGATCTCTTCTCCCAACCCAGCACCCCTCCCCCCGAGCAGCGTGCCGCCGAGCTCCGCCGCACCCTCGACCACCACAACCACCTCTACTACACCCAGGCAGAGCCTGAAATCTCCGACGCCGACTACGACAAACTCTTCCGCGAATTAGAGGAGTTGGAAAAATCTCACCCCACCCTCGCCGATCCCAACTCCCCCACCCAACGCGTCGGAGCAAAACCCCTCGACGGCTTCTCCCAAGTCACCCACCCCGTCCCCATGCTCAGCATCGATGATGTCTTTGAATGGAAGGAAGAAACATGCTCAACCGTTGCTACGTGGATAGAGAAACTCGATAGCGGCTCAGCTGATGAAACGAAAATCCCAGACCAGATCAGTAATCAAGTTCGTCTAGTAACGCGCCTGTCAAAAGAGCACGACCTGCATCCGGACAGGCCAGATTATGAACTTGTTGAGTTTTACACTCGCCTCCAGAAAAACCTAGGCCGCGAAAACATCGCCGTCTCCATGGAGCCAAAAATCGACGGAGTCGCCGTCACCCTCTACTACGAAAACGGCTCCCTCAAATACGCCGCCACCCGCGGCGACGGCACCACCGGCGACGACGTCACCCAAAACGTCCGCACCATCCGCAATATCCCTCTTACCCTCAAGGAGGGGCTGCATCCTGCTGCCCAACAACCCGAGTCTTCATCAATCCCAGCGAAGCTCGAAGTCCGCGGCGAAATCTTCATGCCGAACTCTGCCTTCGCCACCCTCAATGAATCTCGCGAAGAAGCCGGCCTCCCCACCTTCGCCAACCCCCGCAACGCCACCGCCGGCACTCTCAAACAGCTTGACCCAAAAATCGTCGCCACCCGCCCCCTCGCCTTCCTCGCCCACGGACTCGGCGCCTACGAAGGCGAAGCCCTCGCCACCGAAACCGATTTCCACAACCTGTTAGACAGCGTTTCCATCCCAAGAAACTACCCCATCCGCATCGCCCACAACCTCGAGGAACTGCTCAAAGGCATCCAATTCTACAGCGCCCACCGTCACGACCTCGACCACGCCACCGACGGCGTCGTCATCAAAATCCTCGACCGCACCGAACGCGAAACCCTCGGCTCCACCTCCCGCGCCCCTCGCTGGGCCGCCGCCTACAAGTTCCTCCCAGAGCAACAGGAAACCACCCTCAACGACATCACCATCCAGGTCGGCCGCACCGGTGTCCTCACCCCCGTCGCCGAGCTCACCCCCGTCCTCATCTCCGGCTCCACCGTCTCCCGTGCCACCCTCCACAACCAGGACGAGATCACCAAAAAGGGAATCTACATCGGCGCGAAAGTCCTCGTCGAAAAAGCAGGCGAAATCATCCCCGCCATCGTCAAAGTCCTCGACCCCGATCCAAAAAAGGAAACCTACTCCCTCTACGATTCCGTCGAAGGCAAATGCCCCTCCTGCCACGCGCCCATCACCCAAGAAGAAGGCTTCGTCGCCTGGCGTTGCACAAATTTCGAGTGCCCCGCCCAAGCCGTCACCGCCATCACCCACCTCGCCGCCCGCAAAGCCCTCGATATCGACTCCATGGGCGAATCCGTCGCCGAAGCCCTAGTCCGCCACGGCCACGCCACCTCCCCCCTCGACCTCTTTTCTCTCACCGAGGAAACCCTCGCCAACCTCAACCTAGGCACCGAGGAATCCCCCCGCCGCTTCGGAGAAAAGAACGCCGCCAAAGTCATCGCCTCCCTCGAAGCCGCCCGCACCAAGCCCCTCAACAAATGGCTCTTCGCCATGGGCATCCGCCAACTCGGCGAATCCGCAGCAAAAGAACTCTCTCGGCTTTTCAAAGATCTCCAGGATGTCGTTCATAATCCCTTACTTCCAAAAATTGCAGAGAAGGGCTACAAAGACACTTGGGTGAAGAAATTTCCAGCTTCCCCGAAATATGAGGAAATAACTGAAGAAGAGAAGGCGAGACGTAGGGATATTGCAAAAAAATATAGAGCCTCCGTAAAAAGCATTTCCGAAGAACTAAAACGGTATTCCATAAGCCCAGAACTGGGTGGCGTTGCAGCCCAAAACACTCTCGATTACTTCCAATCTGAAGCAGGTAAGCATGCAATAAACAGACTGGAGAAACTCGGTATAAATCCTGTATCTGAGAATTACCAACCCGACGCACTACAACCTAAAAAGAGGAAGAAATCCAACCAGATCGTAGCAACTAACCGCCAAAAAAAGGTTCTGAGATTCTTCGATCTTACCTTCTCAGATAACATAACTATGGGTGCGGCTGGCTGGGAGATTGGCGCGATAATGGAAAACGAGGAGTGTAGAGATAAATGGCGAAGGTATCTTTACCTGACCAAAGATTTTGACTCTGATTCTTCGGAGCTTAAATCTTACGACCCGCAAGAACTAGATAGATTGGTGATACCCGAGGATTGGAGTGCATCCCATGAGCATGAAAAACACAGTGATGAAATCGTTGGTCAAACGATGTCTGACGGCTCCCCTTTTGACGATCCTGCCCCAAGTATCGATTTTGAAGAACACAGTTTTGTATTCACGGGCAAATTTTCCTACGGTTCGCGCGAGTATTGCCAAGAGGCTGTTGAACAACGTGGCGCTCTAGCATCTCAGAAGTCGGTAACCCGAACGACCGATTTCCTTGTGATCGGTTCTGGTGGAAGCACCTCATGGAGCAGAGGCTCTTACGGCAATAAAATTAAAGCTGCTATTCTCTCAAGAAGGCAGCACGGAACGCCTGCAATAGTTTCCGAAGAGCATTGGTCAGCAGAATTAGAAAAGTAATACTCTCAATGAAGGAATCGCGCGACCACCACAAAGCCCTCATCGAACAAAACGGTGGCAACGTCTCCGGCTCCGTCTCAAAAAAAAACGACTACCTCCTCGCCGGAGAATCCGCCGGATCAAAACTCGACAAAGCCACCCAACTCGGCGTCGCCATTCTCGATGAGCAAAAACTCATGAACTTCTGTAACCGTAGCGACGTATAAAAAGTAGTCAGTGAAGCTCTCCCAAAAATGAAGGCGCGCTTTTCTTTATATCCTCTTTGTAGGAGCTTCTCACCAAACCAAGCTCACCTCATTTCCGATGGAACCCAAATCCATCAACAGCCATAAACCCGAAAATTTGCCCTCTTTCTTCCAGCATCTCCCTGTAGCCATCATCTGTGCATGGCTAGGCTGTATTTGCGTCACAAATGCGCACGAAGAGCCTTTGACCTCGCTGCAAACCGTCAATGCCAAGCTCACCGCCAGCCCCCACAACTCCAGCCTCCACCTCCGCCGCGCTTCCTTACTTTTAGAAAACGACCAACCCGCCGCCGCGCTTGAGGCAGTCGCCCGCATCCGCGAACTGGGAAACAACTCTCTTTCTCTCTCCCTCATCGAGGCAAAGGCTCTCCTCGCCTTGGATCGCCCTGAGGAATCACTAGCGATCCTTGCCGACTGCCAACCCACTGCCCCCCTCCTCTCGCATCGCGCCCGCGCTCTCCATGCATCAGGAAAAACCTCCGAAGCCATCGAAGTATGCCGCACGCTCCTCGCCACCGCGCCGGATCCGGACATCGCATTTCTCGCTGCAGGTATTCTTGTTGAAACCAACGACACCCCCGCCGCTATCCGCCTGTTAGATTCCGCATTTCCAGAGGAAACCCGCCCCTCCTCAATCGAGCTCCAAGCTCTTGATTACGAGATTTTCCTAAAGTCCTGGGACAACGCCCTTACCCGCATCGATCGCCACATCGTATCTTCATCACGCCCAGAGCCATGGCTCGCCCGCCGTGCAGACCTACTCACCATCGCCGGTCGCTCTGCCGATGCCATGACAGCTTGGCAAGACCTCCTCACCACTATCCGCAATCTACCACCCAGCATTCGCGGATCCCACGCCATGCTTCAGCTTGCCCAAAAAGCACGCGCCGCTACCGACTCCTCACCGCCCTCTTCCCAATGAAACGCCTGCATCTACTCGCTCTTCTCATCTCGTTATCCCAGCTCCACGCCGCACCCATTGTCGATAAAGGTAGCTCTTGGAAATATCTCGATAACGGCTCCAACCAAAAGGTCGGTTGGAGGGAAGCTGCATTCGATGATTCAAAATGGAAGAGCGCACCTACGCCCGCTGGCTATGGCGATGATGTCAAATCCACGATTTCCTTCGGAGCGAATCCAAAGAAAAAACACATCACCACCTATTTTCGACACAGCTTCAGCATCTCCAACCCCTCTGCGATCGAAGCGCTAAAGTTCGACCTCCGCCGCGACGACGGCGCGATCATTTACCTCAACGGTGTAGAAGTCGTGCGCGACAACATGCCCGCCGGAAGCGTCCGCTTCAACACCCACGCATCCTCCGCAGTATCGAATGAAGACGAAAAAGCGTATCAATCGTTTATGGTGCGCTCCAATGCCCTCGTCCATGGAGAGAACGTCATCGCAGTGGAACTCCACCAAGCCGGGCCCGCCAGTTCGGATATCATCTTCGATCTCGGCCTCAGCAGCGGAGTCATGCCGCCGGACACCCTCATTCGCGGCCCTTACCTTCAGATCGCCACACCGACATCCATGACCGTCCGCTGGCGTGGCACGGAAAACCTCATTGGCCGCGTCACCTACGGAAGCTCACCTGATAAACTGGATCTCACCGCCGTCGAAACCACCGCCGGCACCGACCACAGCGTCGTACTCACAGGACTCACGCCGGATACCACCTACTACTACAGCGTAGGCTCGGAAAAAGGAACCATCGCAGGACGCTCCACCAGCCACCAATTCACCACATCACCCCTCCCCGGCACGGAAAAAAACACCCGAATCTGGGTGCTCGGCGATGCAGGAACGGCCAATAGCAATCAAAGCGGAGTCCGCGATGCGTTTATGAAATTCACCGACACACGCGTCCCAGAAATGATCATGTTCCTCGGAGACAACGCCTACACACACGGCACCGATGCGGAATATCAAGCCGCCGTATTCAACATGTATCCGGACTTCCTCCGCCGCGTCCCCGCATGGTCGACACTCGGCAACCATGAGACCGGCCAGAAAGTGGATTTTGATAGGAACTACCCCTACTTCGATATCTTCACCCTCCCCACCAAAGCCGAAGCCGGTGGCGTCCCCTCCGGCACCGAGCACTATTACTCATACGATTACGGAAATATCCATTTCATCTGCCTAGATTCCATGACAGCTGACCGCGATACCGAAGGCCCCATGGCTCTCTGGCTCAAAGACGATCTCGCCGCCACCACCGCCACCTGGATCATCGCCTTCTGGCACCACCCTCCCTACACCAAGGGTTCCCACGATTCCGATGTAGAACGCGAACTCAAGGAAATGCGCACCAATTTCCTCCCTATCCTTGAGACCGGCGGAGTCGATCTCGTGCTCTCCGGCCACAGCCACAGCTATGAGCGCTCCTTCCTCATCGATGGCCACTACGGCATCTCTAAGACCTTCACACCAGCCATGCAAAAAGACGATGGCAGCGGACGGGAAAAAGAAACCGGTGCCTACGTAAAACCCCTTACCGGCCCGCGTAACAACTTTGGTGCCGTGTATGTCGTGCCCGGATCCGCCGGCAAAAAATCTGGAGGCAAACTCAATCACCCAGCCATGTTCGTATCTCTCAACCAACTCGGCTCTCTCGTTCTCGACATCAACGGCCCCCGCCTTGATGCCACCTTCGTCCAGGCCGATGGCAAACCAGTTGGATCCAAGTTTACCACCCCGGACACCTTCACCATCCTAAAAAAAGGCAAAGCAGATACCGACAAAGACGGTATCCCGGACGAATACGAAATCCTCAACGGCCTCGATTTTGAAGACCCCGCCGACGGCCCCGCCAACCTGGAAAAATACCAAGCCAGCGAGCAATAACTCACTACGCGCATGAAAACCCTCACTCTGCTTTCCCTCTCCCTTCTCACTACTTTCTCATTTGCGGAAGTAGCACACATCACCCACCGAGAGGCTCTTCAAGATTTCAAAACCTTCGGCAAGGCAGAATTCGAAGAAGGCAAACGCCTCTATCAAATGGTCTGCGTCGCCTGCCATGGCGACAAACAAAACCCTGCCTCCGTCCCAAACGCACGCCTCTTCCACGAGCAACCCCTTCTCAACGGCTCCGATCCCGTCGCCATCTACCGCACACTAACAGACGGCTTCAATCAGATGGTTCCCCAGGCATGGATGACCCCGGAGCAGAAATACTACGTCATCCACTACATGCGTGAGGAGTTTTTCAAAAAGGACAACCCCAGCCAATTTACTGACCTCACCGATGAATACCTAGCCTCCCTCGGCGATTCTAAAATCGACTGGCCAGCCAATCGCGAACAACCCAAAGCCGCCAAAGGGTATGATCTAAACGAAGTCGACCACGGCCCCATCCTCTTCGGCCACTTCGAGGCAGCACCGACCAATGTAGCCCCCAAAGGCCTCATCATCGGACTGGATGGCAACGGTGTAACCAAAGACAAACACCACGCACTCTACGATCTCGATACCGGCCGACTCGTCGCATTCAACAAAGGCAACGTTCTCGATTGGAACGACCTCAACTACAACGGCCATCACCGCGAACACGCGAAACTCGCTGGCGATATTGCCTTCCAATCCCCCGCTGGCCTCGCATGGGGTCACCTCGGCGCCACCACCCCCGGCCATTACCCGAACTTCAGAGACCCTCGCGAACCTGCCCTCAACGGCCACACTTACGGCCCCCTTCCCGACGGCCTCGTAAAATACAAAGGCGTCTCACTCACCGGCCCCACCCCGGTCGTCCATTACACCGTCTCCGGCGCCGAAGTTTTCGATGCTCCATCGGTCATCATGAAAAACGGTAAAACCATTTTCGTGCGCAGCCTCTACATCGCTCCACAGGATAAAACTCTCTTCCTCCGCACTCACGGAAAAGGCTTCCCCTACAAATTTCTCTCAGGCGGCGGCTCCGCAAGCATGCTTCGTGGAGGAGGCATCAACGAAGGTATTATCCAAATCAAACCCTCCGATAAACCCACCCGCTTCCACTTCCTGACCGGCGACAGAGACAGCATCAAAGATCTAAAATACGGAGACATCCCCCGCCTCGATCCACCCCAGATCCCAACGGAAAATTCCGCATCCTTCCTCACAGCACAGGCTCCCCTCGACGCCTCCTCAGTCGTCATTAATTACAAAACCATCAGCGAGGAAAACGGATTCAATC
This sequence comes from Luteolibacter sp., assembly GCA_051252155.1. Lineage (GTDB taxonomy): Bacteria > Verrucomicrobiota > Verrucomicrobiia > Verrucomicrobiales > Akkermansiaceae > Luteolibacter. The sequence continues at coordinate 928,419 of JBPOGB010000001.1, forward strand.
TTGAAGAAGCCGACATCCCGCAGCAATCCTCTAACCCATGGAACACCCGGATCCGGTTTTCCGGCATCGATTTCCTCACCCCGGACAAAGCCGTGCTCGCCTCCTGGACTGGCGATGTCTTCCTGCTAGAAAATATCCAATCAAAAACCAGTGGCGGGATGAGGCTCACCCGCATCGCTTCCGGTCTCCACCAGCCGCTCGGTGCCAAGATTGAAAACGGCCAAATCTTCATTGGCTGCCGAGACCAGATCTTCCGCCCACACGATTTCGATGGCGACACCGTCGCGGACTATTACGAAGCGTTCAATTCAGACCATGTCCTCACCATGCACTTCCACGAGTTCGCAGCAGGTCTGGACACCGATTCCAAAGGCAATTTCTACTACGTAAAATGCAGTCAACATGCCGACCCCGCCGTCATCCCCACCCACGGCACACTTATGAAAGTCGACGCTGATGGAAGTAGTTCAGAAGTCATCGCCACCGGCCTCAGGTCTTGTAACGGCATGTTTGTCGATCACGACGACAGCGTTTGGGTCACTGACCAAGAGGGCTATTGGAATCCTCAGAATAAAATCATGCACGTCGTTCCCGGCGGCTTCCACGGCAACATGCTCGCTTGGCACGATCCGGCGAAAATTTCCGCCAGCGACGACGACATGGTTCACCCCATGGTCTGGCTCTCGAAAGCTTACGCCAACTCCCCTTCGGAAGTCTTTCGTTTCCCCGACACCGGATGGGACTCTCTGAGCGGCACCCTCGGCTACTTCGAGTATGGAAAAGGCCGCATCATGCTTCTCCCTCACGAGGAAAAAAACGGTATCGAACAAGCCCTCGCTCACCCCCTCCCGCTGCCCGATACCTCCACCGGCATCATGCGCGGTCGTTTTCACCCTGACACCCAAGCACTTTATGCCTGCGGGCTTTTCTCTTGGGGCAGCGTCCGCACCGGCGTGGGCGGTCTCTACCGTCTCAAACCCACCGGAGATTCCATGAACTGCATCACCGGTTTCACCACAAAAAGCAAAACACTCACTCTCACTTTTACCGATGCACTGGAAGCAGACGCCCTTTCCCCTAGTTCCATCAAACTCACCTCCTATTCCATAAAGCGCTCGTCGAATTACGGATCCAAACTCAACGACGAAACCAACCTATCCGTCGAAAGCCTCGAAATCTCTTCCGATAAAAAATCTGTCACCTTGACCATCCCTGACCTCGCTCCGACACGCATCCTTTCCATCGCCCTAGACATCACCACACCCACCGGCACCAAAACCATCACTGCCTCAGCCACAATTCACGATCTCAACTAACCCCATCCTCGTCCTTGAGGTTTAGAGTTTAGAATTTAAAGTTTCCGCACGTGAAACCCTCTTCCCTCAAACTCGAATTCGACACCCCCCAGTTCCTCCAAGGTCTCATCGCCAATGACAGGCGCAATCTCGGCTACCTGGAAGATGCACTCGAATTGAAAACCGTCACTCGCGATGGCTGGATTGCCTTCACCGGCTCAGAACCCGCCACTCTCATAGCAGAGAAGGTTTTCCAAGATCTCGAATCCACCCAACGCAACGGCCTCCATATCTCCGACCGAGATTTCCGCATGGCAGTGGACATCGCGAAAAAATCCGGAGAGATCCCGCTGAACTCCCTTTCCACCATCCGGCTCGTCGGCTCAAAAAACCGTAAGACCGTTTCCCCGCGCACGCCGAACCAACTCGCCTACGTCAAAGCCATTCAGGAAAACGACGTCACCTTCGGCCTCGGCCCCGCAGGCACAGGAAAAACCTACCTCGCCATGGCAGTCGGCCTGCATATGCTGAAAAAGCGCGAGATTCATCGCATCATCCTCACCCGCCCAGCCGTCGAGGCAGGTGAAGCCCTTGGCTTCCTGCCAGGAGACCTTAAAGAAAAAGTCGCCCCTTACCTCCGCCCGCTCTACGACGCGATCAACGACATGCTCGATCCCGAGGAAGCCGAGCGCTACCTTGAGGAGGGCATCATCGAGATCGCTCCCCTCGCCTTCATGCGGGGTCGCACACTCTCCCGCTCCTTCGTCATCCTCGATGAAGCACAGAACACCACCTGTGAGCAGATGTTCATGACTCTCACCCGCCTCGGCGAGGAATCGAAAATAGTCGTCACCGGAGACGCTTCACAGGTCGACCTCAAACCCAACGTCCGCTCCGGCCTTCACGAAGCCGAACACGCTCTGGGTGATATCAAAGGCATCGCTTTCAACCGCTTTTCCGCTGCCGATATCGTCCGTCACCCCATTGTCGAGCACATCGTCACGGCCTACGAAAAATTCAGGCAATAATGGCTCTGAACCTTTCACAAATGGCCTCACAGAGCACGCATCTCGGAAATTTTGGGGTTTCCACTTCCTTTTCCATATGCAGACTGAGCTTGCTGCTCACCCGCTACACCTCACATGTTCCGTCAGTCACGTCCCCCCGACCCTGACCAAGACCTCGTCACCCGCGCCAAAGAAGGCGATACGCGGGCGTTCGATGCCTTGATCTTGAAGTATGGCGACAAACTCTTTGGATTGGTGTATTCCATGACTTCCCACAAGGAAGACACTCACGATCTCCTCCAGGAAATTTTCGCCAAGGCATATCAATCCCTCCCGAAATTTCAGGGAAAATCCACCTTCTACACCTGGATCTATCAGATCGCGACAAACCGCACCCTGAACTTCCTAAAGAAGCGCAAAAACCGCGCTACTAACAGCATCAACGAGATGGAAGAGGCCATCTATCAGGATCCAGCTCTGATAGATAACACCAACAATGCCAACCCCGAAAAGCAATCCAGCATCAATGAGCTGCAAATAAAATTGAACGAAGCGATGAAAACGCTGTCTGAACCCCACAGAATGGTCGTTACGCTGTTCGATATCCAAGGCATGTCCCACGCGGAGATCGCCAAGATATTGAACGCCTCTGTCGGCACCATTCGATCCAGACTCCACTATGCGCATCTTCAACTTCAATCCGCACTCCAAGACACTTGGGAAGAAAGATTTTAAAAAAACCTTGCAAGACGCGTTGATATTTAGTAATTCTTAACCATCACCGCTATGAAGCCTTCGGTCGAACAAATCAGCTCCTTACTTTCCCAGCGCAATGACATGCGTCCGGAAGAAGGTTATTGGCAGGATTTCCTCAGGGAATTCCACCACAACCAGCGTATGGAAGCTGTCACCGAATCCCCTTCAGCAGCGTTCTTCGGCAAGATCCGTTCATGGTTCTCCGAAGTTAGCCCATCGAAATGGGCATACGGCGCAGGCCTTGCCTACGCTGCAGCTACCGTCACATTCATCTTCGTCCCTCGCGGCGGAGACGTTCAGTCGATGCCGACCGCACCTGTCAATCATCAGGTGGTTCCCGCTCCAGCCTTGGAGCAACTGGAACAGTTGAACTTCGACCCTTCTACCGAAGGTGACGCAGGCGAACAGGTATTTTAATCCTTACCCGGATTAGCCATGGTTTCCCTGAGCCGCCCATTGAGGCCGGTTATTTGTCATTCCTTGCGGAAATTTCTGCTTGGCGCCGTGTCTATCACGGGATCCATCAGTTATGCAGGTGCTGAGCCTAGCCCGATCCCCATAAAATATCTGCCCACTGCGAGCAATGCCGTAGCAGTCACCGCCCCGGATAGCCGTTTTGTCGTTTCGGTCTACACCGATTCTGCCCCCCTGACAAAAGGACTCACCACTGCCAACGGAAAAAACACAGCCCTCCAATTTGCCGGACAAGACACGACCACACGTCTTTGCTTTTTCCAAAATCCTAACAGCAACAGTAGCTCCGCAGTATCCTGGAGCGAACGATTCGGTAAAGATGCGCCTGTAGACTTACAAGCGATCACCACCGCCGGCACCGACTTCTGCCGCTATGATAAATGGGTCACACAGGTCGGAGCTAAAGTCCTCCCACTCGGGCTACTTTCCATTACTTTCACCGGCGAAGTCCCCCCACCTGGCACTCCATTGGTCGATTCCAACGGAAAAATCGTCGGGCTAATTTTACAAAAGGTTTCGAATAGAACCGCCTACGCCCTACCCGCTCAAGCAGTTCGTAGGGTTCAGCGTGATATAGAAAACCACCGCAAGCTCGTTCGCGGCTGGCTCGGTATCTCCCTGAGCACAGAATCCACCGTGCCACGAATCACACACGTTTGGCCAGATTCTCCAGCCTACAAGGCTGGTCTCAACGAGGGCGACATCCTCGTCAGCGCATCCGGCTACCCCACCGCCCGCTATCCAGATGCAGTGAATGCCCTTTTCTATGCAGTCCCCGGACAACCCACATCTGTCCAGGTTTCACGCAAGAATCAGCGCATCTCCTGTGAGATCACGCCCATGCGACAAAAGCCTGGTGAGTAACGATTCGACTAAACTTTCATAAGCAGGCGACCTCATTCCACGGTTCTTATTGTTCCTCCAGCTTCTGGGAAATTTTCCGCGAAACCTGCTCAGCAAGATAGTGCGATCCGTCCTGAGTAAAATGGACATCTCCCCTACCCTTACCGATCTCAGGTAATTTCTTAAGTGCATGGGAGTGAAGATCATTCGTGGAAACTCCGTGTTTCTCCATGATTACCGCCGCGATTTGGTTGTATTTGATTTCGTCTCCTAAAATCCTCCCCAGCTCAAACTCGGGAACTGGAGTAGTCGCGCACCAGATCAAAGTTGCATCCGTCCGCTTCAATCTCACGACAATAGCATCAAGATTCTTCCCATATGCTTCTGGAGTCGTTGTCAGTGTCCCAGCTTTCTTATCCCGATTTCCCTGTGCCTTCGATTCGGGATTCCGGTAACAGATGTCCCAGAGTCCCCAGTTGAAATGAATGACATCCCACTTCCGTTTTCCCAACCACTTGTCGAGATTCTCCAAACCGAAAGCCGAATATTTGCCGTTTTCAGAAATACGGAATACATCCGCCTTTCCATGAAGCTGCTTTCTCACATCGATTGTGTAGCCGATCGAAATTGAATCACCCATCAACAGGACGTTTGGCAGATTCGGATCATCTACCGGATTCGCGAATGCCTTGGAGTATTCCTTCCCTTCGTAAAGCTCCTCAGCACTCCCCATAGGCTCCTCACCACGGCACACAACCGCGCAGGTAAGAAAGCTCAGGAATAAGAGAACTCTCTTCATTGAAATTTAAGCCACCTGACGATCCACGTCTTCGCGGAGGTTCTCGATGATATACTCCTGCCTACTCGGCGTGTTCTTGCCCATGTAGAAGGCCAACAGCTCTTTCACGCCCTTGCCTTCTTCGTATTCGACAGGGTCGAGACGCATATCATCGCCGATCATAAACTTGAACTCATCTGGAGAAATTTCACCCAGCCCTTTGAATCGCGTGATCTCTGCATTCTTGCCGAGCTTGCTGATTGCCTTCACCCGTTCCTCTTCGGAGTAACAGTAAAACGTCTGTTTCTTGTTACGCACCCTGAACAACGGTGTCTGTAGTATGTAGAGGTGTCCGTCGCGAATCATCTCTGGGAAAAATTGTAGGAAGAAAGTGAGAAGCAGCAGCCTAATGTGCATGCCATCTACATCCGCATCCGTCGCGATCACGACCTTATTGTAGCGCAGCGATTCAATCCCATCCTCGATATTCAGTGCCGCCTGAAGCAACGCGAACTCCTCATTTTCATAAACGATCTTCCGCGCAAGCGAGTAGGTATTTAGCGGCTTTCCGCGTAGTGAAAATACCGCCTGTGTCTCCACGTCCCTACTCTTTGTAATAGAGCCCGAAGCGGAGTCTCCCTCCGTAATGAAGAGCGTGCTCTCCTCACGGCGCTTGTGCTTCGAATCAAATCTCACCCGGCAGTTGCGCAGCTTCTTGTTATGCACCTTCGCCTGACGCGCACGCTCGCGCGCCATCTTCTGGATCCCCTTCATGTCCTTGCGCTCACGCTCAGCCAGAAGGATACGCTTCTGAATAGCCTCTGCTACCTGAGGGTTCTTGTGCAGGTAGTTGTCCAAGGACGATTTTAGGAAATTACCGATGAAAGCCCGGAGTGATTCACCCTCTGGTGCAATCGCCGCAGAGCCGAGCTTCGTCTTCGTCTGAGACTCGAACACCGGCTCAATGATGCGCACGCAAATCGCCGCCTCAATGCCAGCTCGAATATCTGAAGGATCATACTGCTTTTTGTAAAAACCACGTATTACTTGCACCAATTGCTCACGAAACGCGGCAAGGTGAGTCCCTCCTTGAGAGGTATTCTGCCCGTTTACGAAGGTGTAATAATCCTCACTGCTTTCAGGGCAATGTGTGAACGCAATCTCGATATCGTCGCCAACCAGATGGATCGGCGGATACAATGCCTCGCTCTCCATCTCTTCCCTCAATAGATCTAGAAGCCCATCCTTTGAACGGAATTTCTTACCATTGTAAATGATCGTCAGCGAAGGATTCAGATAGGAATAATAACGGCACATCTTCTCCACGATCGGATCGCGGAATTTCGTCCTCTTCGGGAAAATTTCACGGTCGATATCAAACGCCAGACGCGTCCCGTTCACTTCATCGTCCTTGCGTGGCTTCTTCATGTCCACGGTCAGCTCACCTTTGGAAAACTCCAGAGCCTTCGTCTCTCCATCACGCCACGCCTGGATCTCGAAGAAATCAGCCAGCGCGTTCACCGCCTTGATACCAACACCATTCAGACCCACAGACTTTTTGAAAGCCTCGCTGTCATACTTCGCACCCGTATTGATCTGCGCCGCGCAGTCGAAAAGTTTCCCCAGAGGAATCCCTCGCCCGAAATCCCTTACCTCAACACGCCCCTCATCATCGATATCGATGCGGATCTCTTTGCCGTGCCCCATGATGTGTTCATCGATGGAGTTATCCACGGCCTCTTTCAGCAGGATATAGATGCCATCGTCAGGAGAAGATCCATCCCCCAGCTTCCCGATGTACATCCCCGGCCTTAGCCGAATGTGCTCTCTCCAATCCAGTGACTTGATGTCATCTTCGGTGTATTGCCCTGCCATAATTACTTCGTATTTCTAAAATGCCTGCCCCCACTGCGCAAGCCCTGAGAAAAGCAGTATTCCAATCAAAGAACCTGCTTCTGTAGCCCTAAAACTCATGTAGGCGCTTAAAATACGCTCGTGCTGACGACTGGAGGCTCAGGGTACACCCAACATCACTCTTTGTGCCCACCGGTATCCAGCGAAAGGATCGCATCAACCATTTGGCTCAATTGCTCCTCGCTGTATTGAGGATTCGGAGGCATAGGGATATCACCCCACACACCGACACCGCCCTTGAGAATTTTCTCAGAAAGTAGCTTTTGTGCCCCATCCACATCCTTATAGCGAGCCGCTACATCCACGTAACGCGGCCCCACCGACTTAGCTTGCGTCTGGTGGCAGGAAAGGCATGTCGCGTCGGCCAACAGGATCGTGCCTGGGTGTTTCATATCCAGACCTGCAAGCCTAGCGTCGGCCTCTTCGCCATCCGTCTCTGCCAGTTCTGTAGTGGAATACGTAACCTTTTTCAGTTTCCCATCATTGCTATCATACCAGCCTGATCCGTATTCGAGAACATACATGACGCCATCAGCCCCAATCTCGACATCCGATGGGTGGATGAACTTTTTGCCTTTCAAGAAATCCTCTTTCCACTCCATGTCACCCTTCTCATTGAGCTTGGTGAGCTGCATGCGTCCGTTGTTCCAATCGTAGGTAATGAGGCAGGAGTCCATTTCCTTAGGAAGCTTTCCAGCAGATTCAGGATAGTCCCCAGAATAATATACAGGCCCTGCACAGTAGCAGGAACGTGGAGCAGACCAGAGAGCGCCCTTCGCTGCAGGTAGATCCTTCAATCCCGTATTTAAGCGAGAAAAGTTTTGAGGAGCCTTGGGATCGAACTTTTCGCCGACCTTCTCTGTTTCAAAATCGTAGGCGGCATAGGCCTTGTTATCGGCGATGAAATACGGCCAACCATAGTTTCCAGCTTCAGCTGCTTGGTTGATCTCACAATAACCATTCGGACCACGTGGAGTATCTTTACGTGCATCTGGCCCCACATCACCCCAGTAAACCGTGTTCGTGCGCTTATCTACGCCGATCCTCCATGGATTCCGGCAGCCCATGACGAAAATCTCAGGCCGGGTCTTTGCCGTTCCTACAGGGAAAAGATTACCCTCGGGGATATCATATCCTCCATCATCTGTCGGCCGTATTCGGAGGACTTTTCCGCGTAGGTCATTCGTATTGCCCGCAGAACGCTGGGAATTAACCGACTCATTACCCTCGCGCTCGTCAAGTGGCGGATAACCACTAGCCGCGAAGGGATTCGAATTATCTCCTGTAGAGAGGAAAAGATTCCCTTCCCCATCGAAAGCAAGCGATCCGCCCTCATGGCAGACTCCATTTTCACGCGATTGAGGAATGCTCAAGAGCAACTTTTCATCTAGGAGTTCTCCAGCCTTAAAGGTAAAACGAGACAAGCGATGTAATTCTTCATCCTTCGGGGAATAGTAGCAATACACCCAGCCATTCTTCATAAAATTCGGATCAGCTGTGATTCCTAGAAGTCCCGTCTCTCTAGAAAGCTTCTCTTTCTTCTTCTTATACAGCACAGACACCTCAAATTGAGCGACCTCCTTCACTTCGCCCGATTTCGGAGAATACCATTTCAACGCGCCTGTGCGCTCCACGATGAAAATGTCACCGGATTCGACCAAGGTCATCTCCATCGCATCGACGAAGCCCTCCGCCAGTGTCTCCACCTTAAAATGATTGGCAGCTGGTACTTCTGCAGCGGAAGCAAAACCTACAAGAAGCGGAGAAATTAACGGAATGAGAAGGGAAAGGGTTTTCATTTGAGCGTTGAAAACTTCGCAGCTAGCAAAGCTGAATCAAGGCGTAATATGCATTTCCATTATCTTCTGGGCCATCCAGCTACAAAAAAGCACCGGAGGTTTCCCCCCAGTGCGGTGAAATCGTAACTGAACGATCAGAACGTCGCCGTAAGCCCGCCATAGAAGCCAAGCCCCGCGCCAGGGATGCTGGTGCCGAAGAAATTAGACAGCTCGTATTCCTGATCCGTGAGGTTCTCCACACGTGCATGCAGGGTCAGGTTTTCCGAAACTGCATAGCTTCCGTGGAGACGCAGAAGCAGGTAATCGTCCAACGGCGCACCGCCATAAGAACGCGTATCCACATAGGTCGCTCCAACTCCGAGCACCAACTTATCAACAGGACGCCAATCAAGCGATGCTGTTGCCGTATTATCCGGCTGATCCTGCAGCGAAGCTCCTAGGTGCGTGCAAGATACACGGTAGGCCAGCGTTTCACCTAATGCTCCATCAAGCGCCAGCTCAAGGCCACGTGTCGGGGTATCGCCTGAGAGGTTAACCGGCGGCGTAGGGCTAGACTGAATACGATTCTCGATGGAGTTCTCAAACCAAGTCAGGGAAAGCCGGTGATTATCACCAAGCCCCTGCTCTACACCAATGTCCCAACCAAGGCTTTCCTCTGCCACGAGGTTAGGGTTTCCCGCCCCGAAGGTCGTCCCATACAGATCGAGAAAAGTCGGCGTGCGAAAGGCTTTCCCAATCCCTGCACGGAATCGTGTTTGCTCAAAGGCCTGCCATGAACCGCCAACGCGCCAAGTGACCTGATCGTCAAAGTCCGCATAATCCTCCCAACGCACTACTGCATCGATAAGCACCGTTTCATGTGCCTGCCATTCCGCGCCGAAATGCGCACCATAGCGCACCTCGTCGGACGCGGTTCCGATGGTATTGGAGAAATCCGTGTATTCCACAAAACCTCCTGCCAACAACGTCACCTCATCGCCCAGCGCGTAGCTGTGATCCGTGGACATCACCGTCCGATCTAGATCCGTCCCGTAGTTTCCGAAGGCGGTATCATTGTCATAACTTTCGGTATAACGGCCAAGTGTGAAGCGTGCCGTCCAATCCGGAGCAAGCTTCGCGTTCGCATAGACCGTCAATAGATCCGCGTCCGTGTGGTCGGTGTTTGTCCCGAAATTCTGATACTGGAAACGGCTATCGACCCCACGATAGGTCATGCCCAGGGTCAGATCCTCAGATTGCGCCCATTCCAGCCGCAAACTGCCACGCAGTTGGTCGAAGTCCTGCCCAACGTTATCATTGTGCGTGCCATCATAGCCCCCTCCAACAAACCATGAGAGCGCGCCCTCTTGTCCAGAGCTCGAGAGAAACGCATTGAACGAATCAAAAGAACCGCCCTCCAGTCTCAGCTGAGTCGTCGGATCACCTTCGCCCCGAGCTGTTTCTAACCAGATCACCCCACCGACAGATTCTCCACCGTGGATCGCCGCCTGCGGCCCGCGCAGCACCTCAATCCTGCCGAGATCATCCAACCTCGCTCCACCGAAGAAATTCCCCAGCGAAACAGTCGAATCACTCACTCGCATCCCGTCCACGACGAGCTGTGAGTAGGAAGTCGTTGTCCCACGAATGAAGACAGAGCCAATCGCCCCCGTCTGACCCGAGGTAGAGGTGGCGATCACCCCCGGCACTTCATTGAGCGCCTGCCGAAGATCCAGAATTCCTCTCTCCTGCAGTTCCTGTGGATCGAGCACCGTCACCGAAGAAGTAGCATCCGATACCTTGCCCGGCATCCGCCATGCGGAAACGACGAGCGCATCCAGCTCACCACCAGCAACAAGGCCGACTTCTTCTTCGATCTCAGCTGTAATATATCCGCTGAGTGTGAATACCGCAGCCCATGCAAAGGCGCAGCTTATCTTCTTCGTCCAGCATGAGGCTGACGTTTTGTTTTGTATCATTCTGTTTTCGTATCCATCGGGCTGTTTTCCGCAACCCTGTTAGACAACTCCCCCGGCTGGCGATCTGGCTCAGTCTCTCGCTTTCACGAAAAACCATACAGTGGCGGCACCGCTCCGGATTCACACCGGATTCCCCATCAATTTCCTGCCCGTGCGACGGACTTCCGTTGGAGTGCCTCCGGTGTTTATCCGGCGACGCGCAAAGAGAAACTGGAATCCCCGGAAACGACAACCACTAACTACTGGAGATTTTCTCATTTCCCGTCTTCTTTGGAATTTCGTGCTTAAAATTTCATGCTTCGCAGCTACGCTGCGCCCATGTCCCAACCCCGCATCATCGACGGAAAAGCCGTCGCAGCCTCCGTCCTCGAAGAATGCCGCACCGAGACCGCCGCTCTTAAAGAAAAAGGCATCACCCCAGGCCTCGCCGTCGTGCTGGTCGGCAGCGACCCCGCCTCCGCTGTTTATGTTGGCTCAAAAGCACGCACCTGTGCAGATCTCGGCTTCCACTCCGTAAAGGTCGAACTCCCTGAGGAAACCACTCAAGAAGAACTCCTAAAAGTCGTCGCAGACCTCAATGCCGACCCTGCCGTGCACGGCATCCTTGTCCAATCACCCCCTCCAGCCCACATCGATGAAGCCACCGTCATCAATGCCATCGACCCGCGGAAGGACGTCGATGGTTTCCACCCGGAAAACGTCGCCAAACTCGTCCTCGAAGACCCCACAGGCTTCGTCCCTTGCACTCCAGCAGGCTGCATTAAATTGCTAGAGATTTCTGGAGTCGAAACCTCAGGAGCCGAAGCTGTCATCATCGGCCGTTCGATGATTGTCGGCAAGCCCATGGCCATGCTCCTCGTTGCAAAAGGCTCGGACGCCACCGTCACCATCGCCCACTCACGCACCAAAGACCTCCCCGCTGTCTGCCGTCGTGCAGACATCCTCATCGCAGCAGTCGGTCGCCCTCAGATGGTGAAAGCTGATTGGGTAAAACCAGGGGCAGTCGTCATCGATGTCGGAATCAACCGCATCCCAGACGCCACCAAAAAATCCGGCTCCCGTCTCGTCGGCGACGTCGATTATCCAGAAGTAGCCCCCCGGTGCGCCGCCATCACCCCCGTCCCCGGAGGAGTAGGTCCCATGACCATCGCCATGCTCATGAAAAACACGCTTCAGGCGGCAAGACAACTTGGTTGAACATCTGTCTCGCGCTTACTGCCCCGCCGCTTCCTTCGCCTCAACCGCCAGACGGTTCTCGGTGATGAATTTGAAACCCACGGGTCCGCGCAGCTGATCCTTACTAGACACGATAAAGACGAGCTGACGAAGATCTTCCCGATGTTGCCATACTCCCGAATAGATAGGCCTATCGCGTTTTTCAGGCTGGAAAACTGACACTCCAATTTTTCGTGATTCCCCACCAGGAGCCACTACTACAGGAGACCAGCTCACTGCTAACTTAATCTCCTCTTTTTCATGGATGAAATCGAGTTCCTGCTCGGAAGCATTGACCAGATGAATCGTCCCCCAACGGAATGTATTCACATCATCCTCAAGCGCGATCAAACGCAGTCCTGTGGGCGCTTCCTCATCCGGCATTAAAAGTATAAGCGGATTCTTCATCCCGTCTTCAAGCTTCAATGGAATGGATAGAAATTCACCTTCTTCATCTTTTTTATCCATCGCGACGATACGTAAGCTCTCAGCTCCAGCAGCCACATCAATTTTATCCGTTCGCTGTGAGGGGTGCATGTAGTCAATCTCTACAGTCTCATTACCCCAAGCGACGGCGATTTTACGTGAGGAAACATCTCCATCCCATGCTAGGAAGCGAACTGGAACTGCGCTTGCAAGCGCAGTGCAAAGCCCCAAAGCGAAAATAATAAAACGAACCTGGTATTTTCTATGTGTCATAGCTGACCCTCAGCTTGATTGAGATAGCGAAAAAAGACGATAAGAAATTTACTGCCGTAACTCTCGTTTCTGAAATTAGATCAATAATCTCAGAATCGGGCGTATGTTGCGCATCCAAAAACTCCGGAATACGTTGCAATATCACATCCAGATAGGCTTTCGCCATGCTCATGAAGCACACATTGCAAGTAGCAAGACAACTCGGTTATGTATATGTACCGCACTTACTCTCCCTCTCGGGCTTTTTGTGTTTCTGCTTGCTTCGCCTCGATCGCCAGACGGTTCTCAGTGATGAATTTGAAATCCACTGGCCCACGGGATTGATCCTCGTTTGGCACCATAAAGACTAGCTGGCGTAACTCTTCCCGGTGCTGCCAAACCGCAGAGTAGATAGGTCTATCGCGTTTATCTGGAAGAAAAACTGCCACACCGATATTTCGTGATGCTCCTCCGGGAGCTACTACCACTGGAGCCCAATTCACTCCTAACTTCGTCGGCTTTTTCTCATGGATGAAATAGAGTTCCTGCCCAGTAGCATTGATCAGATGAATCGTCCCCCATCGGAACTTGCTTACGTCATCCTCCAGCGCAATCAAACGTAGGCCTGAGGAGGAGTTCTTATCCGGCATCAGAAGAACAAGCGCATTTTTCATTCCGGCACCAAGCTTTAGAGGCACGAAGGGAAATTCACCTTCTTCATCTTTTTTATCCATCGCGACGATGCGTAAGCTCTCAGCTCCAGCCGGCACATCAATTTTATCCGTTCGCTGCGAGGGATGCATGTAGGCAATCTCGACAGACTGTTTTCCCCATGCGACGCCGATTTTTCTCGAGGATACACCATCGTCCCAAGCCAAGAAGCGAACTGGAATAGCACTTACCAACGCAGAAGAGAGAGCCAGCGCGAGAACAATAAACCGAACGTGGTATTTCCTATGTATCATAGTTGAACTTCATTTTGATTGAGATAGCGGAAAGAAACGATACGAAATTTCCTACCAAAGATCTCATTTACTTCAGTCAAGTCGGATATAGCGGTCTCAGGCACATCAACTACTTCCGTAAACTCCGGCGTGCGCTGCACAGTCACCTCGAGATAGGCTGTTGCCAGCACTTCCCCGGCATTATTACGAGATTCTCCGTAACTACGAATCGTGAAGGTGTCCGAGCGTGCCGTGAGCAGAGGAGCCATCGGCTTCAAAATATCTGCCTGTGTGAGATAACCGGGGATTCCTACACCCGTATCCGCCGGGTTCAGATTATTTGCCTCCCCTCCCTCGTAGCTGGCGGTGGACATATTTTCCTGCATGGCAGGCAAATTGATTTCCGTTGCATCCAGTGCGGCCTGCAACGCCCCAGCTAGACCTAGTTCATCCGATGATACCCTCCGGTTCACAAACTCCGCTAGCGACAGGAAAGGCCCTCTATCCTGAACCTGATTCACAATTGCCTCAGCAAGCTCCTCAATATCATCATCAGAGAGCGTCCTGTAGCCGTGCCAGTTGTCATTTTCTTCACCAAGTGGATCACGAAAACGTGGAAAAGGAGTCACGTCTTGCCCCCCAGCTTCACTGCCGTCAGCTAGAGTAAACTCCGCTGATCTAAGACCGGCCAGCATCGCCTTCCATGCTTCTATACTCGTCGAGTTCACATTGAAGGCACCATCTACCATTAGATTCCCCGCAATTTTCAGGCAGCCCTGCGGCTCAATCATGTCACTGACGAAATCCGAAACATCGAATCCCCCAGCGCCACGATAGAGACGCATACGGGGATTTCTCAGCGGGTTCTCATCAGAGTCTTGCGCAAAGTCCCGTATCACGGATTGAAGGTTCTTACCCACAGTAGCTATCTCTGAATCCCAGACATCAGGGCGACCCGTGCGCGAGCTGTATGATATACTCGGAGCTGCTCCGCTGAAAAAGAAGCCATCCCATAAAGCTTCGTTCACTAAGTAGCAGTGATCCACCTCTGATTCACCATCTTGAACCTCATCTCTGGGCACGTAGCCGCTCGCCCAACTATTGCCGAACTGGTTCGCCGGGGAAAATGGCGAAGGGGAAAAATCTGCATGTTGCAGTGCAGCAAGGGATAGCAGCGGTGCCTGCGGAATCTCAAAAAATGATAGATTTGTACGTCCCAATAAAGCGCCATCCGATGCCCCGTAGAATGATCTCCGACCAGAAATATCTGTCTGCAATACACCACTAAATGAATTTACCGCACGCATCCTCATTTGATACTGCGACCCTGTCTTGAAAGAACTTTTCGTAACAAATGGATTCATCCATGCCTGCCTAGGATTTCCCGTATAGACAAGATCCGCAGATTGAATATTCGATCCCGACCGAGCAACACGGTGATAAGTTTCCAGCACTCCAACCGGCACAGGTTCAAGTCTAAGGGCGGATCTATCAATTCGAGCCGAACTGAAATTCTCCGTCTCTCCAGATATCGCGAAACCATCCGAAATAATGTCGGCAATTACTTGCCCATAATCAGACTCAGCCGGCGCAACACTCCCGGCGCGAGTCGCATCTTCCAGTGCGAAGCTAAAAGGAAAGTCAGTTCCCAAGAAATCTGCCGTTCGCACGAATAGTTCGGCCTTCTCGCCTGCCGACAATGCTAGGTTATTCCTACTAATGAACAATCCGCCCTTAGTTGAAAGCTGCGAAATATCATCCACTGGCCTCATGAAAACCGTTCGATCACGGACGGATGCACCCTTCGCCTCTGGGATGACTTTAAGATCAGGACTTGAAGGAGCGAAGACCCTGACCTCCCCGGGCTCAAAGCGTATAGGAGTAGTTGCCCCAGAGCTGGATATAGGCTGACCATCCGCGGTGATTGCCGCGAAGAAATATGGCAAAGATGAACGACCCGTAGTTGTCTGGGTTGTCATACCCGAGAAGTATTTATTCTGTCTCGCTTTCCGAGCTCCACTTGAACGGTAAGTCGTCAGCCTTCTTTGGAAAGGAATGTCTAGCCAAGGAAACGCCACTGCACCTTCGATCTCCAGGGCTGTATTGTAGGGGTTCCAAAGCGTGATGATGGGTGTGATCACAATATTGCACAGATCTGTGTTTGGATCATTGCCGGGAACCACTCCCAAGCTCACTAGAAACATCAACTTATCCACCACGGGGCGAAGACCCATCTGCGTCTTGGTTCCTTGATATGAATTACGCGGCGCTGGGCTATAGCCTGAGCTGGGCGTACCGGGAGCACCTGCCACATGATCTGGTTCACGCTCAAACGCAGTCACCCCATCAGAAGTTAGGTAGAGATGTTTCGGTATGCGGTAAAAAGAGCGCAAAGTATCAAAAGTAGGCACACTTGCAGTGGGGAAGAAAAATTCTACATCCGCTCCAGCAAAAGCACGCTGATAGTTGTAAGTTCCGCTATCTTGCAAAGGCTCGTAAAACGGCTTCTGCCCCGCATACGTGGACGGAGTAGAAGCTACGCTGTCAGGATCATCACCCCGGAAGGGGTTATCAAGGCCATCCCAAGCTTCTTGATCGTAATCGGAATCACTCATCTCCATGCCGAGGCTCAAATCCACCTTAAGCCCGCCATTCACCAAATCTGTAAGTAGACCGTAAGAGCTGGTCGTATAGTCCGCACCTCCAAGCTCAACATTCACCGGTGCTCCAAGCTCGGCATCCAACTCTGCCTGCGTGAGATCTATCACCTTTACCGCCCTCTCGTCCCACCCACTCACAGGATGTTGAAAAATATCTCCCAGCCCTAGATTAGGACGCGGTTGTGCCTGCAAATCATCATTAGGAATTCGGTCAGCCAGCTCAGGCCCCGCCACATTAATCTTAGCCCTAGTATTCTCCTGCCTAACAGCCCATGCATATCGCCCACTTCCTCCAGATCCAACCACTTCTACAAGCGGCGCTTTCAGAGTGAAGCCATCGATATCCTCTTGGAATACTGAGACACTCTCTCCAGTCAGCGCGGATTTCACCCAATCCATATTTTCCACGTCCCCTTCAATTCCAGAAACCATCCATTTCAAAAACCTTTGCTCTTTTTCGGACTCATAATCCGGCGCAGCTGCTAACAAGTCTTCAGAAAGTCGCGGCGACCATGATTCCCAGACTCCGACCACATTTTCCTCTGCAGCCCCGCTAAGGATCGAAGAATCTGCCGTAATCCGTCTATCGTCGCCGAGCGTCATTTGAAGCTGACCTAGCGCCAACATCATCGCCAAGTTTGCATTCGCCCTCGCCTCTGCCTGCGCCTGGCCATGAGATGCTCCTCGCAGTGCGACTGTCGAAAGCGAGAGTAGTCCAATAGCGATGATCAACATCAATACCATCAAAGTTAGCGTAACAATAAGGGCAAAACCCCGTTCACTATAACCCTTCAAGTCTGTAATTACGTTGTTCTTGAATCGAATCCTATTTGGGGTCTTCATTGCACTTTGAATACTATGTAAATACTTCATACAAAGTATTTACAAGTAGGATTAAAGCAAATTCAAATCTTACCGTCTATGACGCGTTCATGCCATAGGCTAATCTAGAAACGCAGTGACTACTCCCCCACCCGGATCTTCATTTCATCGCTGTTCGCCTTTAGTTCCGGAGCATACATCGCCTCGGCACGTGTCGGTAGCGCGCTGAATTTACCAGGAATTTCAGCGCGCAAGCGATAGCTAAGGTTGTGATTCCCGCGTGGTAGATTCTGCACAAAGAGACAGACCTTTTCATCTCGCAACTCCATGTAGGCGCCTAATCCTGCAGGATTGTAACCGCTTCTCACTTCCACTGCCTCTAGCCCTGCGGCTTTCCAATCTTCAAAAAGCAAATACTCGTAGTCGTTTTTGCTCTCAATGCTCAACTCCACCTCGATCAGGTCACCGCTGTTCACTTCGTCGCCTGACTTCAGCTCTACGCGTTTGAACTTCGAGCGTTTCTGATCGATCGCATTTCCCTCCGAGTCCACTGCCGTGATGTCCTTGGTCACCGGCACGAGTTTGTAGAACGTCCGCTCCACCTTGATCTCCAGCCCAGCCTTGGTGATGAAATCCTCAAGTGTGAAATACTCCACATAGGCATTCACGTACAACGGCCCCTCTCCCGTTTTTATAAGCTCAATCTCATGCTGCCCCGCAGTCAGAACATCCCCTGCGACAAGCACGGAGCTGTCGTAGGTGAATAGATTCTCCTTTGTGATCTCCACGGTCTTGAGCGATTTCCCATCGAGCAAGACTTCGACTGTTAGATCTGCATCGCCTTCGCCGCTCGCCTTCAGGTAATCCCCAATGGCCTCGATGCAATACGCCGTATCGCGCGTTGAGTTCCAGTAGGACGTATTGCTACGGTTATTGATCAGGTATTTCACCAAGCCCCTCGCATCCGCACTCTTCGGCTCCGCAGCAGCTAGCAGTTTCAAGAACCACGCCTGTGCTTCAAACTCGCTGCCATACCAATACCACCAATAGCCACGATTCGGCAGATCGAGATAGACGGTCTGGTTCTCATCGTCACGCTTGAGATACTGGCGGATGTTTCGAATCACTTCGTCACGTTTCGCCGTGTCATCTTTCCGATGAAGCTCCAGCCCCAGCAAGGCCTTTGCATAGACTGGCAAGTCGTTCTTATCTCGGAAAAGGAAAGCCGTC
The DNA here is from genome assembly GCA_051252155.1 of Luteolibacter sp. Classification (GTDB taxonomy): domain Bacteria; phylum Verrucomicrobiota; class Verrucomicrobiia; order Verrucomicrobiales; family Akkermansiaceae; genus Luteolibacter. The sequence continues at coordinate 946,792 of JBPOGB010000001.1, forward strand.
ATATCCTTGCTATCTTTTCCTCCCTCGCCGAGTACGCGGCGCACGAAGGCATCCGTCGCATTCGCTTTCTCCTTCTGTGGTTTGTCGTTTTCCTTCTCCCAGTTCTTCAGTTTCCGGATCTCGGACTTCTCATATTTCTCCAGCCAAGCAAGCCCTCGAGTTAACATTTTCTCAGGGACATCCGCGCCGTTAGCCTTCGCCAATAGTAAACCGTGCATCACCACCACTGTCGTGTGCGGGTAGGAATACGTGCCATAGGCAGAGAACCATCCCCAACCTCCATCGGGGTTCTGCTGGCTGCGCAGTTTTGCGATTCCCGCACGCTCCATCTTCGCGACTTCTGCCTCATCCCACACTGGATTCCAATGCGGATGCTTCGGCTGCCATTGCGCCGCACGCTCCTTCGGATCACCGAGTTGCTGAGGATTCAGATTTACTTTCTTGTCCTTGATCGCAGCTAGGTCGTGGCCGAGTTCTTTGAGCAAATGATGAACAATCGTTGTCGGAACGAAACGGTTCAACGTCTGCTCGGTGCAGCCATACGGATAGCTCGCGAGGTAAGGCAGTGCATCGATCATCGCACTCGCGACACTTGGTGAGTAGTTCACGATCAGCTTACTCTCACTCGGCCTGCGCTCTTCTGGGAAGTTGAAAAGGATCTTCGCATTATCACCCTCCGGCGCAATCGCCCGACTGTATGATTCCGTCTTCGCCATTCCGTGCACATACACGGGAAATTTCATCTCCATCGCGTCCGAGTCATCAGCAGCAATGGCCTTCATGCGCACGGTTACTTCACCCTCTTTCTCCACCTTCGCCAGCCAGTCAATACGTGTCTCGCCCTTTGCAGCAATCACCACCCGGCGCTCCATCGCGCCACCGGCGGTTAGATTATCTCCATCCAACTCCAGGCTCACCGCCACATCCTTCGGCTCCTCATGATAGTTGTGAACCACCGCACTCAGAGTCACTTCATCCTTCTCCACGAAGAAGCGCGGCGCTTGCAGCCTCACAATGAGATCCTTACTCGTCACGATCTCAGCCTCGCCTTCACCCACTCGCGTCCCCTTGCCCATCGCCCAGGTCTTTATCTTCCACGTCGTCAGGTTATCCGGCATCTCCAGTTCGATAGTCGCCTCACCCTTTTCATCCGTTTCCACGGAGCCGACCCATTTCAATAAATCCACAAACTCCGAACGTACGATCACCTCCGGTGCAGCGGGCTGTTGATCTTTGGCTTTCTTATCTTCTCCACCTGCAGCGAAAGAGTCTGCAAAATACGATTCGTCAGCCTCCATCATCGGTGCTCGAGCAGTCATAGGCAAAGCATCAAGAGAATCCATACCACGTGACATACGAGATCTCACACTTCCTCCTGTTATTGCAAATGTATCCACGCCTCCCCAATTCCCGCCATTTGCGGAAAGCCCCAGCCACTCCATGAACGCCGTCCTCGGCATCTGCAAGTGGCTCCCCATCAGCTCCTGCGAACTTTCCATCCCGCGCCCCCAGTGATGCCTCTTCCAGTCCCAGAAAAACGGTACAATTCCAGAAACATTCGAACCACCAGAAATATACTCTAGGCTCTTATCATACACACTGATGGCTGCCGCCCCCTGATAAGGCTCTCCGTTCGCATCAGTGATTCTCACCGTGAACGCCGTCTTCTCCCCAGGCTTCAATTTATCCTTCGCAGGCTCTACCTCCACTCCCAACAGGCGCTTCTCTGGCGGCAACACGATCTCTCGCGTCACCGTGAAAATCTCACCCTTCGCAACGGTCACGCCCTCCACAAAAAAGTTCGGCATATCTCCGAGTTCCAGAGGGATCTCCACGATCTCCGATTTCCCCTCTACCGTGATAATCCTCGTCTCTGAGTTCTTTCCCTGACTCGCTCTGATGAACAGCCACACACGCGAGTTAGGCTGATTCACATTCACTAACAGCTTCACCGTCTCACCCGGCTTGTATTCCTTCTTATCAGGGATCAGCTCTAGCGCGTTCGTGCGGAAATCCTCTACCACCTCGTCATCTGTGCCACGTACGGAGAACACCGTAGCACCCTCCTGCTTGCGCTCTTTCGTATCCGTGAAAACCACCGATACCCGGTATTGCCCGGCCTTGGGCGCTACGAAACGCCACTTCCCATCCTCCGGCGTCCACTCGCCGATCTCTTCTTCCTCGATCTCCCCCTGATCGTTCACTGTGGATCGATAAAGCTTCGCCACCGCCTCACCGGCCACCTCCTTGCCGTCGAGAGTCCTTGCGGAAAATACACCCGTCACCTCATCGCCCACACTTGCATAGCCGCGATCCATCCACGCCGTCACTGCAAACGGCTCCCGTGCAGCAAGCACCGAACCACTACCAACGATCGTTCTACGCGAGGCGTCTACCACCTCAGCAGTAATTGTGTAACGATGATCCTGATCCCCGTGAACCAGCTTCGCGATCGCACTATCGATAGCCACCTTTACCGTGCCATCCGCACCGATTGGCATCGTCTTCTCCAATACCAATTCCGGCGCACCACCCCTATTACGCTGCCACCACGGCGGAGCAGGTCGTATGCAACCCCACCGACCCCAGCCAGGATACCAACTATACTCACCGTAGAACCACCAATAACCCTTACCATAAAGCCAATCCCAGTTCCCCGCAGGAAACCACCGGTCATTGAAGAAATTCCGTTCCACTTTCACCTTCACAGAGGCCTCCGCCACAGGAGCACCGTGGTAGTAATTCGCCTTCACCGTGGCCTCAAAGCTCTCACCTAACGCAACAGGCTCATTCGGTGCCTCCACCTTCACCTCGTATTCAGGTTTCTTATATTCCTCCACACGAAAGGTGAAAGATGAATTTGGCACAGCCCCATATACATTCACACGATAGTTCCCCAGAGCAGCTTCCTCTTTTAACTCGAAGTCAAACTCCATCCCACCGAACTCATCCGCCACCAATCCGCTATTCGTAAAGACCTTCTCATTCATCCCATCATGAATCTCAATGCTAGCAGTCTTCCCAGCATACTTAGAGATCTCGCCCAGATCATACCTCGCCTCACCCGCCCACAGCTTCACATGCACTGTATCGCCCGGCTTGTAGACCGGCCGATCCGTTATACCCAATGTCTTTTGCGCCAAATAATCCGTCCTGTCATTCGCACTCCGCCAGTTCAACCTCTCATCGCTCATGTAAGCGCGCCTATTCCCCGCCTTCGCTATCACATGCCACTGTGATCTATCCCACAGCTCATTTCCTTTCTTCAGCACCACCTTGCCCTGCTCATCCGTCTTTCGAGTGAATCGGTAAGTTTTTACACTAAATCGGCGTTTCCCTTTTGCATTCTGAATATACTCCGTCCGGTGTCCGAAAAACTCCAATTCTCCAACCACTGGTTGCCCACTTTTCGCATCCACTAAGTAAAAATCCTCAACACTATTTCCATGGCGCTTCAGCACCACGAGATCACGCACCCAGACCACGATCCAAGACGTATTCCCATCCTCCATCATCGATTTAAGCACATAGCAACCCGGCTCCAGTTTCCCCAGATCCAGCTTTGTATGTGTATCTTCATACCCCTCCTTCGGAGAAAGCTTCTCCGACCACGCTCGCAGCTCATCGCCAAAATACCTTTGCCGATTCACCGAGATCAGGCGGCTACCCAACCGCGCAAAACTTACCTTCTCATAATCCAGCTGCGTGGGATTTTCCTCAAGGAAATTGATGATATCCGACATCACCCGCTCCTCCTTCACCTCAGTCAGAGTCAGCTTCACTTCACCCGCATTACGAAAAGTATACGGCACCTCTACGGCGCCACCTGCATGATACACCCCAGTGCTCCCAAACTTGCTCCAGTTCCCTTGGATCTGCTTCAGCTTTTTCGTTCGGCTCTCTCCCCCGCCCTCGCCGTGTAGCTCGATCACCTCTTCCAGCACTTTTGCAGCTACCGTCCTCTGATTGCGATTTAGAAAAATCTCCACCAGCGCATCACCCGCTTGCCACGAAGGCGCACCTTTACTCGCCCGCATCAGCTTGCGATAGCCGGGTATAAATTGGAAATCATCTCGCAACTCAAACCGCTGCACCCCGTTAGCCAGCCGTGCGATACTCTCTCCCTCTTTCAGCGTCGATGCCGTCAACAAACCATCTCGCTCCTCTACTTCTGGTTTACTCCACCAGCTATAGCTCGCCAATGTCTGCACCCCGTAGTGTTGCTTACAGAAATTCAACCATTCTAGATCCTCATTAAGCCCTTGGGTTTTATTGATCCGGGAAATTTCCGCTGCAAGCCACCTCCAGCGCTCCCCATCGGATTTCGCTGCAGCCCAATTCTCCGGCACATCCAGCCACACCGGCTCTCCATCTTTCCCAGCAGGCGCACCCTCACTCGTGATCACATCAATCTGCTCCGTATAATCCGGCACAGCCGTCAGATCTGTTTTTTGGAAAAACCTCCACACATACCCACTTCCCGTCCGATTCAGCATCAGCGCCATTTGGATATTGTTCATCAGAATCATCTCCGTATCTCCGCCCTTCTTCACCGTCTCCCAAGCCTGCATGTAACACTGCAACGCCCGCAGCCTGTCCTGCTCCTGCACATTACGGAAATCCCCACGGCCGTTATTCCCACGCTGAAACTCATTATCTAGCAACCTGCCCCATGACTGCACATTCAGATACGCCGTCCCCGCCGTGATCATGAATTCCGTATTATCTTTCTTCGCCTCCGTCAGCTCCGCCATCAACGCATCGAAATCTTCCTGCTTCCCAAGCTGATTCTGCGAGCCAATCGCTTTTTCCAAATCCTTCCAAGACATCTCATCGTCCACCTCCCGCATGAGCTTCACCCGCAGCTCATAAGCCTCCTGCCAATTCCCATCCTTCTCTAGCTTCTCCGCCTGATTGCGCATCTCATCAGGTTCCGCCGCAAACACCGCAGCCACAAACAGAAAGAAAAGGGAAAGGGTTTTCATGTCTCTACCATAGAAGACACACCAAACCCGAAAAGCTTAGAAAATAGCCAAAAACAAGGAGAGGAAATCGGAACAAAGCGAAGATGGAGGGACACGAAAATCCACTCCCATCCCTCAAATGTCAGCCGCCTGCTCAACCCCTGCCTACCCCTTCAGGGTAGGGACGGCTCGCCGAGCCGTCCGAAATACCCACCCACAATTAAAATCACACACCCACCTTTTCCAAAAACGGCACCAACTCCTCCACACCAAAATCTGCCAACATATGCCCATCCCACTTCATTGTAGGAGCCTTCGTCTGCCCAGAAAGTGCCACCATCTCATCCATTCCATCTCTATTTCCGGAAACCGTCACCCTGCTTACCTCGATGCCCTCCTTCTCAAAATAACGTTCCACCTCAACACACCACGGGCAACCCGATTTCACATACAGCACTCTGTCGTTGTTCATACCCCGCCACCTTCGCCCGAACCTGCCACCGCGCAAGCCCAGTCTTCACTGATCACTGATCACTCGGCACTAGCAAACTTGCCCCCTTAAATTGGCCGACAAAGCACAAACGGAGACACCACCAGCGCCTCAAACTCCGTCTCCCCATCCTTCCATTGCTCCGCATGCAGATCACCGATCTTCACCAAATCCCCAGATTTTAGCCAACCCTCCACACGTGCCCCATCGTCTTGAGTAATCGCCTCCCCCACCTTCACCAACTCCAGCTCAGGATCCACGAAATACAGCACCCCACTCATGTAGTGCGCCTTAAGATAACTCCACCCCACCAAACCGGTGAACTTCTCCAGCTTATCGTTCGTGCTGCTCTCATCAAAGCCCAGCATCGCATACTTCAATCTCTCTTTCGCCTCAGGCGTATTCGGATCAGGTGAAACCATACCCAATTCCCTACACCCCACCGCCCCCATCATGCAAGCCCCCCAATATGAAGTGCGGACGGCCTAATACTCCGTTTACCATCCACTAATATTACCGACTTCTCCAATCTAACGCCGATAATAGTGACTTTGCATCTCCTGAATCGAACAATAAATATAGCTTCAGTTGTTCAGGCTGCAGAGCCGTGGCGAACTTCAACATGGACGCCTTTCGAGAGCCTTCACCTTCGCCCAATAGTTTCTCAACCTGAACTCCACTGTATGGAAAAATGGATTCCATATGCCCCCAACTCATCAAACCCAGTGCATATAGATCTCCAATATTTTTCGTAAGATCTTTCGGCACCTTTAGCTCCGTATTGTTTTCTTTCACTTCAGCATCACCGATTAACCAATCTTTGAATTTCTCTGAGTCAGACTCTTCCATGCTTTCATTGTGAAAATTCGTCACTGCCAACTGATCGTCGCCGAGCTCACACAGCTCCCATGGACGATACCCCTCATCCTTCATCCAGCTACCCGCATCCGTCAGCTTCCTGACCTTCCCCCCATCAATCACCATCATCGCCTTCCCCTCATGCTCAAACGACTTCAAACCATCCAAATACCCCACAAACTCCGCATAATCCTTCTCCCGTAACACACCCATCGCATCCCTAGCATCCCTCTCCTGCTCCTTGGTAAGCCTCAGTCCTGAAACCAGCGCCCCCAAATACCACTCTTCACGCGCCTTCCGCAGCGCCAAATAACCCTCCGCCGTCGTATCCTCCGGATATTCCACATCCAGCCCCAGCGCCAAGAAATCCTCCACCACCCACCTCACCTCATCCACCGTCATCCCCCGCTCCGCCTTCATCATATACTCCTCCGCCACACTCCTCACCTCACGCCCCTCTGCATCTTCCCGCACCCGCACCTTCGTCTTCACTGCCACCAAACTCCCATCCCTTACCCCCATCCCAAACAACCCCATCACCCCCTCCGCCGGAGAAAACCAAGCCAACAGGAATGCGCTAAGCAAACACAGCCCCCCAAGCAGGGCAGGCTTTAGGGCAAACTTCTTCGACAACACCACCCCGCCATATTGCCCCACCCATCACCGCTGCCAAGCAGCAAGGAGAGGCGTTTGAGGGATGAAGGCTCAACTGTCCCTCCATCTTCGCTACACTTCGATTCTCCAGAGCGCCTGCACATCCCCAGCACCCAACCCCAGCACCCAACCCACGTCTCCCCTGAAAACTGAACACTAGCAAACTAGCAAACCCCAGTCTTCCACTGATCACTGATCACTGATCACTCGGCACTCGGCACTCAGGAGCGCGAGCGACTCTGCGTCATCATAAACTCATTCCCCTCCGTATCCACACACATCGCCAGATGCAGCGGATCTTCCTCCGTATCCGTCGGCTCTGCCGTCAGATCCCCCCCACACTCCTTCAGTCGGGAAATTCCCTCCAGCAAATCATCCACCTGAAACGACAACCCCGTCCAAGTCCGCTTCCCCTCGCCACCTCCGTGCACGCCGATCGTCGCCCCTGCCACCACAATCTCACTCCACACTTCCATCTTAAAACTCACCACTCCACCAAAAAGCTCCTCATAGAATTTCAAACACCGCTCCCAGTCCGCCGCCCAAAGAACATACTTCACTTTTTCCACTTTCATCCCCGCATCTTCCACCCCCACCCAAAACAATCAACCCAAACCCAAGTCTTCCACTGATCACTCGGCACTCCAGCTTCCCACCCCGATTGAAAATATTCAAAGTTCAATGTTGGACGTTCGGTGTTAGGTGAATAACAGTCCCCCCGCACCAAGCTCTCACCCGAGAGTTGAACGTTCAAAGTTAGATATGATCCCCGGCCAACGCTACATCACCACCTCAGAACCCTCCCTCGGCCTCGGCCACGTCCTCTCCGAAGACAATGGCCACATCGAGATCTGCTTCCCCGCCGCAGAGGACACCCGCACCTACGCCGCCGCATCCGCACCACTCATCCGCGTCCGTTTCGCCCCCGGCGATGAAATCTCCGACCACGCCGGCCTAAAAATCACCGTCGAATCCGTTACCGAAGAAGACGACCTCCTCACCTACCACGGCCAGGGAAAAACCATCCACGAGTCCGACCTCCTCGACTCCCTCTCCTTCATCCGCCCGGAAAAACGCCTCCTCGCCGGCCTCACCGACACCCCACGCGATTTCGACCGACGCCTCGAAGCCCTCCGCTGGAATGCCGCCATGCGCCGCTCGCCCGCCCGCGGCTACACCGGCGCACGCATCGATCTCATCCCCCACCAGCTCTCCATCGTCGCGGAAACCGCCAACCGCCTTCACCCCCGCGTCCTCCTCGCAGACGAAGTCGGCCTCGGCAAGACCATCGAAGCCTGCCTCATCCTGCACCGCCTCCACCTCACCGGCCGCGCGGATCGCATCCTCATCCTCGTCCCGGAGCCACTCGTCCACCAATGGTTTGTCGAGCTCCTACGCCGCTTCAATCTCCTCTTCGCCATCTTCGATGAAGACCGCTGCCGCTCCCTCACCCCTCAGCCAGATGAAGACGCAGGCCTCCTCAGCGAAGAACCGGAGTCCAACCCATTCTCCGATTCCCAGCTCATCCTAGCCTCCACCGATTTCCTCGCAGAAAACGAGCACCGCGCCGCCCAGGCACGCGAGGCAGGCTTCGACCTACTCATCGTCGATGAAGCACACCACCTCGAGTGGAACGAAGACCAGTCCTCCCCCGCCTACGACGCTATCGAAGCACTCGCCAAGGAAATCCCCTCCCTCCTCCTCCTCACCGCCACACCCCAGCAACTCGGCCCCGAAGGTCACTTCGCTCGCCTCCGCCTACTCGATCCCGACCGCTACTCTGATCTCGACGATTTCCTCGCAGAAACCGAATCATACACCCCCCTCGCCGAAGCCGTCGAAGCCCTCTCCTCCGGAAAAATCCCAGCAAACATCACCGATTTCACCCTCGACTCCCCAGAGGCCGAAAAGCACCTCATTTCCCTCCAAAAAGGCAAAGAATCAGCCCGCCAACCACTCATCACCGCCCTCATCGACTCCTTCGGCACCGGCCGCGTCCTCTTCCGCAACACCCGCGAGCGCCTCACCGGATTCCCGAAACGCCTGCCCATCCTCCACGCCATGGAGAAAGGCACCTCCCCCTACACCTGGCTCGCCGGCCTCATCAAGGAACTCCCGGAAACCGAGAAAATCCTCCTCATCACCAACTCCCCGGACGCCGCGATCATGATTCAGGAGAAACTCCTCGAAATCATCAACACCGAGACCTCTCTCTTCCACGAAGACCTCTCCATGCTGGAGCGCGATCGCAATGCCGCCTACTTCCAGGAAGCCGAAGGTGCACGCATCCTCATCTGCTCGGAAATCGGCTCCGAAGGCCGGAATTTCCAGTTCGCCCGCCACCTCGTCCTCTTCGGCCTTCCCCGCGACCCCGAAGTCCTCGAGCAACGCATCGGCCGCCTCGACCGCATCGGCCAGACAGGTGACATCAACATTCACATCCCCTACGGGAAAGACAGTAGATCAGAACTCCAAGCCCTCTGGCTCCACGAAGCCCTTGACGTCTTCTCCGAGCCTCTCAAAGGAGCCACAACCCTCGCCACCACTCTCCTCCCTGAGCTCGATGAACTCGGCGAAGAACTGTACAGCGAAGACGCAGCCCCCGCCGATCCCGCAGCCTCCACCGCCGCCTTCTTTGAGCGCTCCGCCGATCTCAAATCCCAAGTCACACACTCGCTAGCCACCGGCCACGACCGCCTCTTGGAACTCGGAGCCCCCCCAGCCTCACAATCCGAAGACCTCCTCGAAGCCATCGAAACCGTCGACGAAGACGCGAAATTCCAGAAATTCACCCTCCGCCTCTTCGATCACCTCGGCCTCGACATCGCCGACCTCTCCGAGCGCTCCTTCATCTTCAAACACGGCCAACGTATGTCTGACTCCCTCTCAGACGTCCCCGAAGAAGGCCTCTCCGTCACCTTCGACCGCACCACCGCCCTCTCCCGCGAAGACCTAGGCTTCCTCACCTTCGATCACCCCCTCTTCCGCGACGCCCTCAGCCAGCTCCTCGACGGCTTCTCCGGAAACGCCGCCTTCGCCACATGGGACACCGGAAAAGGCACCTCCGTCCTCCTCGAATGCGCCTTCGTCCTCGAAACGTTGGCTCCCTCCCGCCTCCAGCTCGACCGATTTCTGCCGCCCACCCTCATGCGCGTCATTGTCGACCACGCAGGCAAAGCACAAACCAAAGCGCCCCCAGCCAAGCTCCTCCAAGCCGGCGACGCTCGCCGCGTCGTCGCCCAAGAAGCCTTCAAGACCGACCTCTTCCCGAAAATGGTCAAAGCAGCCAAAGCCGTCGCCAACCGCGCCTCCGCCAAGCCAACCGCCGCCGCCCAGGAAGTCGCCACCGAGACAATCTCCAAACAGATCGCCCGCCTCAAAGACCTCGCCAGCCGCAACCCCGCCGTCTCCGATCAGGAACTCAAAGCCCTCGAGCACACCCTCACCGAAACCACCGAAGCCCTCGCCAACTCCCGCGTCCGCCTAGACTCCGTCCGCCTCATCCTGTGTAGGTAAAAGGCAGGGATGGCACTCCGTGCCGTACGGAGGTGCGTCCTATTCACATAGTAGCTGATACACCTTGAAGTTATCGATCTGTAGGTGGTTCCGCACCGTACGGAAACCGAACCATCCTTCGGTAAACGGCTCCTTATCCTCAAAATCGAAGACCACCTCCCCATCCCTTAGATAACGGATCGTTTTACCGTTAGAAATGATCTGAATTGTGATCGTCTTGTTAGGCGTGTGCATGAACTTCTTATCTCGCAGGTCATGCTCGGGAAGACAGGGACGTTCCCCTCCACCCGGATATCTCCGGAACCGGGTCGTCGTGTTTTTATTCGCTCCATACCCCACGTAATACAAACGCAGAGGATGGTAGTTATCAAATAATCCGCCGCGATCCTTGTTTGCGAAAAGATCATCCGGATGCTTCGGATCAATCGCCATCCAGAAGCAGTTCAGATCACTCACCCGGTCAAACTCTCCCCCCTCCGAAATCATCGTGGCCTCGTATTCAATCATGATGGCTCCGGACAGCTTCTCCTTGAACCAGACGGTGCAACCTTTTGCATCATTGATATCAAGCTTCCCATCCAACGGATCCACCGTTCCTCCCGGCGCTTGCTCGACGACCCATTGCGACAAATCACTGCTGAAGTCATCATGAAAAATTAGCTGCTTTTCACCGACCACATCTGCTTCCTCAGCAGCAAGCGATAGCGGCATCATCAAGGCGGAGGCACAGAGCAAACAAAAGAATTTCATACCCATGAAATACCCTCTCCAGCCTGTAGAGAACAGTCCAAAGCACCACTAGAGACTTGAGCCCAACTCTCACGCCCCCCTTTGCATAACTTTTACAGCACCCTTGCTAAAGTTGTGCTACGCTATGATATGAAAACGTTGTCCGCAGTATATCGCGGCGGCCTTGGAATCTTGGCCACCGTTATCGCCACATTCCTGCTTATGGTTCAAGTTGTGACCGCAGATGTCCCAGATCGACACAGCTCCCACCTCTCCGGCATGTATGAGGTTGCTCAAAGCGACGACCCCGCCTTTCCTCTGGGGCAGGGTCGAGAATGGTTCCTCGACTTCGGGGAAGGCACCACCACCGGCAATCTCAGCGGAACTGTTTCCGTTTCCATGCGACAGAACCCCAACGTGCAAGTCCGCATCATGGTCTGGCAGTATTACCCCGACCGCGGCATGCTCGTGATCGGCAATCAGACAGCCCAAGGAGCTCCTGCAGCAGTCGCTAAAGCCATCTGGTCGATACAACCCGATTCTTCGGGCTTCCAACTCGCCCGCAACAATCAGACCGTGATTCTAAAGCCAGCCAGCCCGAACGACTACTGATCGTTTAGAAGAAAAGCCATCACACTTAAGGCGGATCGTCCGATCCGTCTTTTTGTGCACACCGAGAATCACTCTCCCCTGCAAACTGAATGACCGGAGAAAGCTCAAGCGAACCTCCCACAATCGCGTAAGCCACACCTCATAGCCGCAAGGCAAAACAAGCACACTAGCAAACCCTGACCTCATCTGCCTGGAAAACCCTTTCCACCACGCCGTCTAGCAGTACGAGCAACTCCCCACCTTCGGAGATCCCTTTCACCATTCCCTCCCGCCGGGTTCCCGCGATGGTCAACGCAACGTTTTTCCCCGACAGAGCACACCTTTCCCGCACGCCATCGAGCAGTCCGTTGAAATCCGTGTCGATACGTGGTGCGTAAACTGCAAGACGTTTCACCACCTCACCCAACACCTCCGCACGCGGAACCTCCTCACCACATTCCATCTTGAGAGAAGTCGCATTTAGCCCCTCCGGAAAATCTTCGGCATTCACATTGATACCGATTCCTACGATCACAAAATCCGCACCCGCCTCAACCAGTATCCCAGCGAGCTTCTTCCCGCCCACCAGCACATCGTTCGGCCACTTCACTTCTGCCACCACTCCGAATTTCTCGACCGCCTCCGCAACAGCAAGCCCTGTCACCAGCGATAAGCGATGCCAAAGCCCTTTGTTTTCGCCCGGCTTCAACAACACAGAAAACGCGAGCCCGCCGCCCTTCGGAGAAAACCAAGCCGCACCTCGCCGCCCTCGTCCCGCCTTTTGATCTTCGCCAATCAGCACTAAACCCTCACCCGTCCCCTGCTCCGCAAGAACCCTCAGTTCATCGTTCGTCGAAGAAACCTCAGCCCTCCACAATACCCGGAACTCGCCGGGCAGACTCGCAGCTACTTGATCGTATTCGCTCATGGTTTTAATAATGGAGAATCCGCACACCAACACCCGGCAATTTATTCTGAAGTTGTTGCTTCAAATCATCTGCATACGCCGACTTCCAAATTTCGATAACCTCTACTTCGTCATCAATGTAATAGGCTACAAATTCAGTCTCTTCATTCCCATGAATGTATTGATAAATATCACCACCTATAGAAACGCTCGACGAATTCCCAAAACACCTATCGTAGATTCGCTCAAACACTCCTCCTCTAACAAAACCTTGGTGAGGCACGGCAACAACACCTTTTTCTTTCTCGATAATCTGGCCGGATCCTAGCTCTCCTACTAAAGAATTTCTTACCTCTTCGCGCGTGTTAACTTGTGAAGAAAACACCAAAATACAATACGCCACACCGTGCAAAATCACTAGTGCCGAGATGATCGCACACTTCCTCACTCGCTCGCAGTGAAATCCAAACCGATATCCAGACTCGGAGCCGAATGTGTCAGCGCTCCTACGGAAATGAAATCCACTCCAGTTTCTGAAATATCCTTCACCGTATCTAGGTTCACACCACCGCTTGCTTCAAGTCGCACCCGGTTACTTTCATCGCGCATTTCCACAGCCTCACGAAGCTGATCGAGACTCATGTTATCTAGCAAAATATAATCTACTCCAATCAACGTTAGGAATTCTTTCACCTGATCCAATCGATCCGCTTCCAGCTCCACCTCCACATGCGGCTTATCAGATTTCAACTGTCGGATAGCTTCTTGAAGCACGGTGATTCCACCCTCAGCCGCAAGGTGATTATCCTTCACCATCGCGCGGTCATATAAGCCCATGCGATGGTTCGTCCCACCTCCATCGGCGACCGCTTTCTTCTCCAGCGCCCTGTAGCCCGGAGTCGTCTTGCGAGTATCGAGGATCTTCGCCCGCGTGTGCTTCACCAACTCGACATAGCGAGAGGTCATCGTCGCCACACCGGACAGACGTTGCAGGAAATTTAGCGCCGTGCGCTCTGCGGTGAGGATGGATCGAGCTTTTCCCGCGACGCGCATAAGCATCGCTCCTTCGCCAACCTTACTGCCATCCTCAACCATGATCTGCACTTCGAGGTTCGGATCGACCTCTAGAAAAACTGCCTTGGCCAACTCCACGCCAGAAACCACGCCTTCGTTCCTCACCTTCAAAAAGGCCTCCGCCTGCCTCTCCTCTGGGATGAAGTAACCCGACGTCACATCGCCCCCCCCGATATCTTCTTCCAGAGCCATCATGATGAGTTCGTGCGACATAACTTGAAAAGAATTACCTAGTTAATCGACACCTTGAAAGTCCGGATTTCGAATCATCCGGGCTAGCAATGGTCACAACCCGCTCTTCAACTTTGATGTATTTCCCTTTGCCCTCTATCCATAACGAGCCTTGCATAACCCAGACATGCTCCAAAACTTCAAATTCTCCAGAAGGCAACTGAAGGACGCCAGCCGTCTAGCCATCCAAGCTGCCATTGCCGCTGCCGTTCTGTTCATTGTCATGCAGGCCTTGAAAATGCCTGAGAAATTCGTAGGAGTTATATCGGCCGTTCTGGTTCTGAGCCCTGGTGTCGGAGGCACGCTTACAAGTGCCTGGAAGCGCTTTGCCGCCACTCTAATCGGTGTATTGGTTGGAATCGCGTGCCTTTGGACAATTCCCGGGGGCTACGGGACTGCCGTAGCACTCGCGGTCTCCATGCTCGTCATGAACGCGATTGCAGGCCTTTTCCCTCAATGGCAATACGGTGTCGTAGCCGCCGTCGCTCTCGCCCTCGGATCTGAAGGCGATTTGCTACAGGTCTCTATCGACCGGTCGCTCAGCATCGGTCTCGGCGTCTTCATCGGCAGTATCGTTTCGGTAATTGTATGGCCGCAGACATCCGAGAAACGCGCAGATGCGTTCATCAGGGATGCACTCAAGGACACTAGGAAGATCCTTTCCCTCTCACTTGCTGAAACACAGAAAGAACTCTCCACCGACACCATCAGCAAACTGACGAGCCTTGAAAACAGTTTCAGCTCGATGATTTCAGCCGCCCGCAACACGGCTTCGGATATACGCTTTGCAGATAATTCCGACATCATGGATCGCATCGAAGCCATTACCTTCCTTCACAACTCGATCCTGATCATTAACAAGATCGCCGAGGATGAAGACAGGATCCAAGGCGAGGACGACAAATTTCTCGAATTCGTTGAGCAAGTTCAGGAAGAAATCGAAGCGATACTCGAAGACCTCATAGATCGATCCGAAAAAGTCTCTCAGGAAACCATCGATAAAATCGGCACCAAGGTTGAGGAGATCAGGGATCTCGCCGCCGAGGACGAAGACAGAAAAAACTGGCATCATACACACCGTGTATCTCTAGCCTACGCTCTGAGCGAGGTCGTCCTGTATTTAGGAAAACTCAGAGAATCTTACGTCAGCGAAAAAAGCTAACTATTGCAGCGAACTCTGGATGAACGTTCGCTCCGAACGCAAATAGCAGCAGACGCACGCTTCGGCGATGTTTCACCGGCCTACTCACCCATCACCGTCACCGCAATCCTCCGCGAATGCTCCTGCCTACGGTGCTCAAAGACGAAAATTCCCTGCCATGTCCCCAGCACCATGCGACCACCGTGCACCGGAATCACTTCGCTTGATCGTGTAAGCGCCATGCGAATATGGCTCGGCATATCATCCGGCCCCTCATGTGTGTGGATGAAATCCGGATCATCCTCCCGCACCAACCGATCAAACCACCGCTCTAGATCACGCCGAGCACTCGGGTCTGCATTTTCCATCAGAACTAGGCTAGCACTCGTATGTCTGAGGAAAACCGTCACCTGGCCATCCGTCACACCAGAAGCCCTCACCATCGCCGCGATTTCATCGGAGATCTCATACGTTCCCTTGCCTCGCGTCCTCACCACTATCTCTTCGGTATGCACTTTCATTCTTCTTTGAGAGTTGAATTTTTTGGTTTCAAAGCCTCTAGCGCCTTGTCACTCACCACATTGAGAAAACGCACCCGTTTCTCCGAAATCCTCACCACCTCAAACTTCCGCTCCTCATCCTCCATCGCTAGCACTCCGGCAATCGCCTTCGCAATCTCCTCAAATTTCCCCGCACCCTCCTCGGACTCCAGCTCCACATCCCAAACCAGCCCGGACGACAACTCGCCATCACCGAAAAGCACATAGCCATCCCTCACCCACTCTCGCGCCAGTTCCTCAGCCAGCCCAACGTCACCGGCCATTTCCACCCACAACCTCAGCCCGAGGTATCCCATATTCTCCTCAAGGTAGACCTCATCCGGCATCTCAGGAAAATCCATAGCGCCGCCCCTCGGCTTCTCACCCGGCAGCACCACCCCGAAGGTATTCACTGGCGCATTCCGCATCCCGTTTGCGAATTCCTCCGTCCCTTTCACGAAATACGTATCCGCCAGTCCCTTTCCACTGACCGCAGGGAATACCGCCAGCCCTTGCAGAAACTCTGGCAACACCAGCAGCAGCCTCCCCGCCGCGCTATTGTCATTCGTCGGCAGGAAACCAATACCCCGCGCACTCGCCGCATAGAACCTCGCCTCAGCACCCGATGCCGCGCCCGCATGCAACGCCTCGCGCGCCCACGAAGCATCATCACCCGGATAAGATGGAGCTGGTGGAAAATGCTGATTGAGCAAAATCCTCACCAACAGTCGCAACGCCGCCGCCTGATCCGGGATATTCTCCAGATCAAATTTCTCCGTCACCCACGCGTCCCCCGTCCCTTCATCAAACCATCCCACAGCACCTACGGATCGGATCGCAGACATCATTTCCAGCAGTTTATCCCCTTTCCTCAGCAGCCCCATACGCTGCCATACCTCTTGTCGGTCATCCATACCCTGCGGCCCCACTCGACTCTCTATCGCCGCCTCCACACGGTAGCCGAGCTCCTCAGAAGCAATCATGTGAAATACCGGACTAGAAAGGAAACTCAGCCCGTAATCCTTCTCTACCTGCGCAATGAGTTCCTGCGGCACAGCGACTTCCCCTCCACCCTGCGCCAAAGATCTCAGCGAGGCATTTTCCTTTTCCAGCATCGCGATCTCTTCCCCAGCGATTCTCAGTTGGTTTTCTAAACCCACAAGATCACCACCGCCACCGGTAGCCACCTTTTGCGAACCAATAAGCCACCCCCCCGCGCCGAGAGCCGCCCCCACAAGGACGGCCAAAAGTTGTTTCCCTGAAATCATCCGGGCAGCAGCAGCCTATGGATTGTCGGGATCGAAAGGATTTACCTCAAGAGCGCTCGGCCCACCGTAAACCTCCTCTGCAGTAGCCCCAGGAGTCAGCGTGATCGATATCGGTGCACTACGGTTTCCCATCGCATCGTAGGTATAGATGAAGCGCCTCACTGGCATTTCCTCACCTGTATTTGGATCTACACGTTTCACGCGCGAGTCAAACATTTGCTCCTCAACCAGCAGCCCATCGGACTTCCGGTAGCCGTAGCGCGATTTAAACATCTCGTTCTTCTGCCCATCGTAAATTTTGCAGTTCAATGGATTTCCATGCGCATCCATCCGGTAAATAGTCACCAGATACATCTTCCCGTCGCCGGTATAAGTACGCTTCGTCAGAACTCGCTCATCCGCACTGCGTTCAAAAACCGTGCGGGAGCCATCTTCGTGTCTGGTGACCCGCACGTTATCCCCGTCCACAGCGTCAAAGCCCGCGTTCTGAGCAAAGGATAGCGCAGCACTTACACCGAGAACCCCTAGAATCTGTAGAAATTGCATCCTTCCGTTTAGCCCTTTGAAGCCCCTTTCGCAAGCAGGGAAATATCTCCTACCTATCATCCACGCCGGATCTTCGAGCCCGTAAAGAAGACAGTAATTCGGTAAACTCGCTTCTGCCTCGTCGTGATCATCCCAGTCTGAAGGTCGAATTTTTCCGGAATCTCCTGCCGGTGAATATCCACAGTCGCTTGAAAACCTCGCTCAGAATGCACGTCGATGAGCATCGCCAACGCCACAGGATCTTCGAACATCGAATCTTCCGTATTGATCGTTACCCTGCCGGTCACCGCATATCGCTTGATCGTCGGCATCATCTTTTCTTGGATAAAATCAACCACCCTTCCCAAAAGTGCGGGTCGCTCGTGGATATAGCCATCCAAGCGGTTAACGAGATCCTGCCTCGCTCCAATCACGATTTCATCCGCCAAAGGAATGTGCCGCAAGGCATCATAGGTGCGTGGATCCAGCTCCAGTGAACTCTGATACTCAAGCTCACGGACAATATTCTGCTGTACGACATTGATCGGCGCCTGAGCATTGATGAAATGGTAATGGAAGATCTGCTTCAGCGAGACCAAGGCATCATAAGTCTTTTCCTTGAATGTCCTATAACGACCGCGTGCCAGCTCGTGATCAAAATCCGTCGCCCGCTCCTCCCATAGATCACCCACACCGGCTTGCTTCACTTCCGCATTGTGTACCAGCGTTTCTTGACCGCGCTTCAGCTGCCTCGCGATACTCTCCGACTCATCGACGAACAGCACCATGATGTGAAACACTGGCTGGCGGAAATGCTGAGCATGCGGTGTATCGGTGAACTCTTTGCGAAGACGAACCATGTTGTCATAAAACATCTTCAAGCACTCCACCTGAACGTTCGTCCGTGGAAAGCCGTCCAACACCGCACTCTCGCGAAATTCAGGTTTGAGCATTTCATGCAGCATCAAGCGCAACACCTCCTCGTCGCCCACCATGCCACCACCGGCCTTGATTTTCTGAGCCTCAGGAGAGTCTAGAAGCTGGCTGACCACAATTGGCTCCGCAGCGATGCCCCGCACCTTGCGTATGAAATCCGTATTTGTCCCCTTACCTGAACCCGGAGCACCACCCAATAGAATCAATTCCTTAGGGAAACGTAGGTTCTCACTGCCTATCTCGACCTCCAACTCTCTCCACACACGGTTAAAAATGAGTTGGGCGTCCTTAATCTCAAGGTCGGCTGGTGGGGATTCGGACTTAATTTTGCTCACAAGATCTTGATGAAAAACTAAGCACTCGCACCCGTCCAGCCTATCAACGATAATAATGCCATAGAAGTGTTCGCAAAATCCTCATTGCCGCCCTGCCCGATCAGCCCAAAGTAATAGAGCTGAGAATCGTTTCAGATAATCATGAATGCCCTCTACCTCTTTCCGTTCCTCGCCCTCACTTGCATCCTATCGGCAAAGCCAAAAGCTAAGTTCGACCTAGAGAAAGCGGGAGACCCCTCACAAATCGAGTCCGAAGTCATACGCATCACAGGCACCAATGAAAATTACCAGCTTGTCGGCTACCATTTCCTAACCGCTCCCCAAACCGAAGGTAAACCGCCCTTTCACATACTCGCCGCAGAGCGAGACTACATCAGCAGCTACGCCTCCCCCTACGATTATGAGATCGAAAATCCAGACGAGATTTTCCCCACCGAAGACCCCAAAACCAGAGCCACCCTCACGCCTTCCCTCCAAGCCATCCACGACAGTGTCCTCTATGTTTTCAACCCAAAGGGAGACGAGATCCGCCCCTTTGGTGGAAGTAATTACATCAATCACGGCTACATCTACGACTTCGATGGCGACGGCATTCTCGACCGCGCCGACTACACGAATTACGGCCTGAAAAGCGCAAAAGATCACACAATCACGGTCTTTGAGGTGGAAAGCATCGAAGCAAAACCCCGCACTCTCCTCAGGATCGTTTACAACTGGCATCCAGACTCAGCCGACGAATCAAACCACTGGAGCTTCAAATGTTTCGATGACAACAACGATGGTATCCCCGAAATCGCCTTTGGCCCCTCCCCCGGCGAGCTTCCGCTCACCAGCAATGAAATTATTTTCCGTATGGACAAGGAAACCGGAACTTTCACAGCTGGAGACCTCCCGAATAACGCCCACGTCCACCTCATGGCGCCGGAGGAAGACCTTGAGTCAATCTCCGCTGCCGGAGGAATCGGCTACCCCCTCATCGAGGGAAATCTAGAAAACGCCTCACCCAGCAACCCGCAGCCATACGTTTTCAGCCCTCTTAAGGATCTATCAACTCAGGAGCTTGCCGCATTCTTCAATGGAAAACCCCGCCACGACCGATTCTTCGGTGCAGAAGACTCTTTCCCTAACTGCCTTCCAGATGGATTGCTGGCCATGAATCCCAAGGAAGCGGCTGTAGCCATTGCCGAGGCAAACAGAACACTCAGCCATCGCGCTCTTTACCAGCTCGCCCTAGACGACCGCAATGAGATCTCCCCTCCCGAATCCGGATGGATCACCTACGATTGGAATTCATCCAGCTGCTACAGCTTCAGCAGTATGCCTTTCGCCATCCGTTTCGGCCTACCAGATCCCGTTCTCATCACCTACGGCTATAATTCTATAGGTGTCGTGGGTCAGAACCCATGGGCGGATCAACCCGCGCACAACGTCCGCGTCATTTCCCTCACTGAAAAGGAAGCGTTTTTCATCGCTCACACGGTCTTCTGGCTGAATCGCATTCGCACCCGGGGAATTACCGGCAAAGATGGATTTGGGTTTAGCGGAGGCTCCACCGCAGATGGATCAGGTACATTAAAACTCCATCCCGCTGATGCAGATCCCTATCAGGTCGCTTACGGCACCGTCTGGGCCACTTCATCCATCTCCGGTCGCTGGCAGGAAGAATACGGCACCGAGACCTTTATCAATTTTACCGACCTCCTTTTCCGTAAGGGCATCCCGAAAATGCTTGGCGAACGTTGGGAGACCACCACGGAAATCGAAGCCCAGAACCTCAGTACACCCGCTGAAGAACGCCTCACCCCACGTGTGGACGACTCCGCTCGGCAACGTCTCACCGATGATTTCCGCACCATCCTCGAAATGAACTCCCGAAGTCCATTACCCGCCGAAACACTCTCCCCGCTCGTCGATGCAGCTGGTGACGAAGCCCTAATATCCCTTCTTCCCGATCTTGAAAAATTACTCCACTCCCTTCCCGCGCGGAACGATGAAGACGAGGAATTCGACCGCCTCGAAAAACGCTTCGCCCACGACCACTTCGGAAACCCACTCGCTGACGAACCGGACGAACACAAGGAAGCCTATGCACGCTTCGAGCACCTCCGCGACATCCGCCAGTTCAGCCACAATGCCGTACTGCGGGAGCCGCTTGAGAAGACAATCACTCGCCTTCACTTAGCCTCAGATCCCGGCAAGCTTGTTCAGACTATTGTCGATGAATCTCCAGAAAAGAAATGGGCACTCGCCCTACTACGCCGCACCCAACCGGAAACATGGGCTATCCTAGTATCTGATGATTTCCAAAAAAACGGTATCGAACAAAAACGCCAGATCCTCGCAACTCTCGCAGCAGGCCACCCTCCTACTGCCGACAGATTCATCCAGAACCTTAAGCCGGATGAGAAAATGGAACTCATTCTTGTAGTCAGTCGCTTCCATCTCAAACACGACCTTGAAAGTGCCGCAGCAGATTTCCCCCTGATACTTGATCTGATCGCCGACCGTACAGCAGATCCTTACCGCCGCAGTGAAGCCATGAGCATCCTCGCGACTGCACCTCTCTCTCCTACTCTTATTTCAAACTTCCGTGCACTTCTTGTTCGCGAAATCGAAAACCCGGCCAAGACCGATGAAAGATTTGCCGACACCCTAGGCACAGCAGTTGATGCCCTTACCAAACTTCCAAACCCTGCCCAGCACCTCCAGCTTATTGCAAACACTCCAGAAGTCGGCAAAAGAGCATTTTTCAAAGGTTTCAGGGCTCTCGTCGAAATCACAGACGGCAATCCTGACCGGGAACAAATCCTCATAAAATACTTCCGCCCCCAGCTATCAGAGAGCAAAGGCTTCATGAACTCAGTCTTCACCCATGCCTTGGCTTATGACCTACGAGGTCTCACCCCAGAAATCATAGCCTACGCCACCGCTAGCCCCATCGTTCAAGACGGCGATGGCGCGAACTACTCAGGAGGAAACTTCAAAACTCCTGTTGGCCAGCGCTACCACATCGCCCGCGAAATCACCGCCCTTTGGTCGGAAAAAGATCCCGCTACCCTCGCAAAAATGTGGATCGCTTTCGTGTGTGCACATCCTAACGAGTTCGACGATGAAGCAAATCCTCTCCGCCAACTCGCCACGTCCTACATCAACGCACTCCCCAATCCTGAAAAAAGGGCGACCATCGAAGAAATCTCGAACGTCATTCCAATGCCGTCCTGGAAATCCGGAACCCAAGATTGGCTCAATTCCTTGGCAAACTAACAAGTTCGTCCCAACGACTTTTTTCCTCCCCTTGACGACTCAGGCTCTCGGCCTACGCTCACCATTCGCCGGAAAATTTACCGAAAACACATGTCCGAACCCTCCATTGAATATTACAACGAAGCCATCGACGCAGTCCAAGCTGGCCGACTCCCCGAAGCGCTCAAAGCCGTAGAAACCTCCCTCACCGAAGATCCGAACGATCCCGAAACGTGGCAACTCTACGTCGTCATTCTCAACGCAGTCGGCCGAACTGAAGATGCAGCAAAAGCCACACTCAAACTCAAGGAACTCGGACTCGGGGAAGCCGATGACTTTCTTCTGCAAGCCTCTCAGGCAGCAGGTAGCGGAAATTTAGAAGCAGCCATCACCCTTTACGAATCCGCCATCGCGGCAGATCCAGAACGCCCCGAAGCCCATGCTGGCTACGCCTTCACACTCCTACAGAACGGTAATGACGCCCAAGCCTTAGTCTCAGCAGAAAAAGCCGTTTCCTTAGCTCCAGAAGACCCGCGTGCAAACTATGCACTGGGTCATATCCTCCGTATCGCTGGAGAGAGCGACCGCGCACTCACCGCCCTTTCCAGCGCCATCAAAGCAGAGCCAGACCTCATGATCGCCCTCTATGAGCAAGGCATGATACTCGCCGAGAAAGGCAGGCTTGAAGAAGCACTGAAAAACTTCGAGCGCTTCTTAGAAAAGCATCCCGATGACGAAAGCGCCACTCAGGCAGTAGCCGGAGTTAAAGCCCAGCTAGGCCGCACGGATACCTTCTGAGACCGTCACTTCAAATAATCAACTCCCACATCTTCCGCAGTCAAAGGTTTCAATACCCTATCCTCATCGGCACTACTCACTTCATCCGCACCGATGTCCGCGGCACCGGTGCGCGCCTCGCCATCCACATCTTTTTCAACGGAATAGGTAGGATCCGCCGCATCTTTCGCCGAACCTTTTTCACTAGGACGTAACAACAGCCCCCACCGACTCATCTGCGGATCCGCCTCAATCGCCCTGACCTCTGCGCCAACTTCCGCACCATGGAAAACATTCTTGCTCCATGTAAAACCGGTAACCGGTAGATCATCCGTAATCAACGGAGCCGCCTTGCTGGAAATTAGATTATTCGCAAACACACCGCTTGGTGTTGTCTTCCCCTTTTTCTTACTGAAATAGACACTGCGAGCACAGTCCACGATCGTGTTGTGCTTTATCGTCACCCCCTCCACCTTCTGGTATCCGTTGCCTTCACCGCCTGATTTCTCATTCCCTCCCAGCACGGTGAAAGCCGAGTTCCACTCCTGTCCCGTAAGTCCCTCCATGTAGTTATTCTGGATGACATGGTGACTGTCCACCACGCGGATCCCGCCTGAATCCGTCGCACCGTCACCGAAGAAATAATTGCTATCCACCGTCGCGTGATGTCCGTGGCGCAACACCAGCGCCCCGTTCGATTCGCGGAATGTATTGTGGTAGTAAGTATTGTAGCTAGATTTATTAGAAATGATCTCGTTCTCTCCATTGCAGCGAATGAAGAAATTGTGTTGGATCTTGCAAGTCGCCGGCTTGTTCTGATCCCCACTGTAGCCCACTCGGATGCACTCGTTATCCGTCCCTTTACCAAAGGCAAAATCCGCAAAGTAATTGTACTCGATCACATGTCCCGCCACTTCATCCGCCTCCAAAGAACCAAGCTCCACAGTGATCAAGGCTCCGAGATTCTTTTTCCCTGAGAAATGACAGTTCCGTATCGTGTTATATCGACCGTAGATCTGAACCCATTTTGCGGAATCATCCCCATTGTCCAGATCCGTGAACGCGCAATGGCTCAACGTCACATGTTCCGCCCCCGCGTCTCCGGATCCCCGGAATTGCACCGCATTGTAATTGCTCAATCCTCCGCTCCCATCGAAGTGAAAGCCTTGGATCAGCCAATGCTTCGCACCGATCGTAATCTGTGACTCTCCCTGTAGCTTCACCCCCCCGTCCGTCTCCGCGCGCAGTGTGATCGGATTCTCATCCGTCCCGTCCATCCCATTGAGCCTTATCTCCTGATCTTTGTACACGCCATCTTTCCAGATGATCACATCCCCAGCAGCCAATTTGAGTTCCTCCAAATCATCCGAAGAACCAATCGAATATTCAGCCGCACTGGCAAGCCCCATACCCAACAGCCACAACCATGACAGATTTCGAGAAAACTTTAGATACGACATTTTACTTACAGAAATTCGATACATATTTTCACAATGCTAAACTTACAGCTCTTCCTACCACTCCACATTGCTCCGTCATCAAGGAGGTAGCAACATCTCATGACTCCTACTTCTCAAAGATGCCGATCTAGAAAATCCATTGCAGCATCCACCGCATCATCTTGACCAAAAAATGCTGAGATATGCCCCTTCCCATGGAGCCAGAAAACCTCATTCGTCACCCCCTTCTTGCCGAGTGCTTGTGCCAGTTCGCTGGTATGTACTGGCTGCACAAGTTTGTCATCCGTACCGTGATACAGAAAGACCGGAGGACTATTTTCTGTCACATGCATGATCGGAGAAGCCTCATCAATACGCGCTTCAAGGTTCTCTTCTCCACCTAGGTGCTTTTTCACGAGCTTACCGTTTGCATAGACGATGAGATCAGATGGAGCAGACCCCGCCACAATGGCTTTCACATCCGCGTCTTCCCTCCCCTCTTTTAGTCCCGCTAATTGACCTAGGTAGCCGCCTGCTGAGTAGCCCCACACAGCAATTCTAGCCGGATCTACGCCCTCTTCTTCGGCATTGCTGCGCAGCCAGTGTATGGCCTCTTGCACATCTTGGAGCTGACTCGGGTAATTCCAATCACGCACATTCCGATAAGTGATATTAAGAACGTAATATCCACGGTCAGATAGTTTGCGTCCGATGCCGTCCATGAGCCAGCGCCCGTCATCTCCGATTTTTACTCCGCCATGAATCAGCAACACCGCCGGGAGTTCGCCTTCGGCTTCAGGTCGGAATATATTTCCAGGAACAGGTTGTGGCCATTCCGCCGGTGTAAATACCACATCCCTCTTCGAGATTTTCCCCATCCCGCCGCCGATGCAACTGTTCAGCATAAGAACTGAGCAACAAACCGCAAATAGAACGCGACTTTGACGTAACAAAAACATGCAGCGATGTAGCCTTGGCATTACCACTCCTTCTCCACCCGCATCTTCTCCATCTTGCGGTCATATATATTGAACTCAATGCGCTTGAATGCCCCCTTCAGAAACTCCGCTTCACCAAAGTTCTGACTGAAGCCGAGAATATTCCCATCTACCACGCCATCTAACCGAAAGACCAAACGTGTGCCGTCCGCCAAGGTCGCCCGCACATCGCCCTTGTTCCTCTTTGGCGTTTCCATATCCGCCTTTTTCAGGATGATATTTCTGAGCCTTGAAACAGGAAACTTCACTTCAGAGAGCGGAGTTTTGAGGGTAATCTCCTCTCCTTCAATTCCTGAAACTTCACCTTCGACTGTATCTCCATTTCGTAAAACCATACGACCTTCAGGAACTGACTCTTTTTCTTTCTCCTCTTTATCAACGTCACCGAAATCGATGCCTCCCCGGAAGTTTCTTCCCAAAAACTGGCCTCTCTGTCTCGGAAACTCTTCATGATTTCCGTCCCACCCGGTCACCTCGATATTGGTAATTTTCAGTGGGGAACGATCCTGTGCGATGACGTAAAAACCCTTACCGATCGCTTCCAGATCCACATCTTTATCTTCCCAGATCTCGATCACCGCCCCATCAACATAGAGCACGATCTTGCCAGTTTTCACGCTAGCCTTAATCTCGATATGTGCCTTCTCGTTTTCCCGTAGCTCACCAGCGTTCGTCGTGTGACCCAGCCACGCATTGGAGCCTCCTTTTTTGACATGCACGGAATTCCCCTGGAACACCATCTCGTATCCTCCTTTGGGTTTAATTTCTCCAATATCTGTAGCAAGAAAGACAATCTTTGGACGGAAAGAACCCCGCCATGCAGCATCGAAAGCGATGCTGAATTCATCGGGGAAATCGATCTCACGCGATGCACCTCCGGTAGAGAGAGACTGCAAGACACCTGCCTTGTAAGTCCATGCGCTTTCATCAGTCAAAGCCCACTCATCTAGGCTATTGGGACCGCGATAAAAATAATCAGATGCCTGAGTAATATCTACCGACTTCACATTGACTCTACGAAAAACCATTTCACCGGCATACCAAGTATTCAGCCGTATTTCTTCGTTAGTGAGGCCACTTAATACCCCCTTGATCGAATCCCCGTTGGTCATTTCCAGCGTTGCTTCATGGGCTGCGCCCGCCTTTTCAGGCTCTGCCATACCTGATGGCATATTCAGATCCATGACGTATTGAATATCGAATTCTGCAGGTTCCCTGAGGATCTGAGACTGCCACGTCAATTTCTCCACCGACAACCCAAGAACCTCCCCCGTCAGCTGATCACCGTTTGAAAAACGAACTACAGAGCCGTCTTCCTCTGCTGAACAGGAAAGGGCGAGCATAAGTATAGCGGCAGGAATCTTCATCACTCTTCGATTGGGTTAGCTTTGGGGATATCCCTCTTTTCAAGGGCAGCAATCCCCTCCCGTTTCACTTTTACAGCTCCTAGTAGCGGATGCTCTGCCTCCACCGTTTCCTTACCGAAAACACAAGAAGAGAGCTTCATCTCGCCATTCCCACGTAAGCGCAGGATCAGACCACCGCTTTCGCTGGATGCTTCTTCTCCATTCGCAAAAAACACCGTAGAAACTTCGCTTTCAGGAAGAAGCAGAGGCTCCTTTTGGAAATCGCTCTTAAATTCATAAACCCTCGTATCCCCATCTTTCGAAATGGAGACAAGCTTACCTCCAAATCTCTCACCGTATCGACCGATCATTGCATCAGTAGCCCCATCGCCCCGATCTTCGCTTCGGTGCCTGTCACTACGTTCATCCCATTCTGCTACCTGAATTTCTGAAATCTTCTGACCGCTGTTTTGCGGGGCACGGTTTGTAATACCAAGCCCAGATCCTTTTGGAATATCAGGCAATGGATCGGTGAAACGTCCTTCCAGAACACCATCAAGATAGAGATGTAGCAAACCACGGCTGAGGTCGCCGCGTATTTCAACATCGAGGGTATTACCTGAAAAGCGATTGGCTGTGCGTCCCAGCATCATGATCGGTTTAGGTTTCCGAAGATCCTTCGAGTCTCGAAGGATGCTGAGACTCGAGCCGTTGAGATCGAAATAATATCTCTCCGCCTGACTACTCTTTTTTGGTTCTGAATCGGCGAAGGTTAGCCTGAAATTTGGCTGTTGAGACCATTCCAAACGAAAACTGAGAATGAACTTCTCGGGTAAATCCACCTCACGGATGAGACTGCCTGAATTTTCCGCGACAAGCCTTCCATTTTCCGGCACCCAAGAATCTGCATTTCCATGCTCGCTCCATCCTGAGAGGTCATCTCCGCCGGAATAGACCAGCCTTTCTTCAAAGACCCCAAGCTGCAGAGCAGAAACCAAATCCCTCGGTATCCAGACCTCACCCAAATCCGGAGAGATCACCGACATACCGGCATCATCTAAGCTACTGATTTTCACCGGTAGTATATCGCCGTTTGTCAACTCGACACGTTGACCCGGAATCTCAGACTCGCTACCGACAGTGGATTCAAATCCAACATGCATGACTTCTTCACCGAGTAGCTGAAGCGGCTGTTTTGAAAGCGGTGAAACAAGAGTGATAGTTCCCTCAACATCCATCGCCACCAACTCTCCAGTCAGGCTACAGCCGTTACTCAGCGAGATGTCCGCCGCATGCGACGGAAGTGCCATGAAAGCCGCTAAGGCAGCGACCGGCCAAAATTCAAAATTCCAAGTCCCAGTCATCGAGAAAGCTTTCGGTTTCCTCGATTTCCAGCATCACTGCGGAATCGAGCTTAATATCAATTTCACCAGCACAACTGCTGAGCACCCTGAGACTTCCTTCATCACCACTGAGCGGCTTGCCGGTGATTCGTCCGAGTGGATGAAGCCTCACCTTCATGCTCTCCGTTGCCGCTTCCTCTTCCTCTGCCAACGACGATTTTGCGAAACGAACCTCTGCCACATCATCGATTGGAAATTCGAAATCCCCGTATCGGCTCTCCAATTTCAGAATCCCATCATGCAGCCCCATTATTTCACCTGCAAAACGATCGGTTCCGTTCGCTAGCAGCACGATGTCTGAATCTTCGACCTGAAGGCTGCGCGCTGAGTCCGGCATGCCGTTCCACTCAGCTACGATCACTTCCGAAAGTCGCACCGGAGCATCGTCCGTCTGCACTGCAAATCCAAGTCCACCGCCCAATCCAGCGTAACCCTCACCACCTTCGCCCAACTCACTCCACTGCGCAATGAACTCACCGTTGATAAAAAACATGATCTCACCGCTATCACGGTTGCAACGCATCTCTACGGATGCAGATCCAGTATCCCCCAATCCTACACCGCTGCTGACCATTTGCACCGGCTCCATGCGCGGGTTACCGTCTTTATCAAATGACGTTCTAAAAAGCCGAAGATAATTCGAGTAGAGATGGAGCACATAGCTATTTCCGAAAAGTCCGGGAAGACCTGCTGCTCGCCCACTCTTCACCTCTTCCCCCTCTTCGTCCAATTCCGGCTCGGGTTGTTTAAAGTCCGCATGAAATGCAATCGCCATTTGAAGGCGTTTTTTCCACGCGATATCAAATTTTATAATGGAACGCGCTGGGATCTGCTCCTTCATCACCAGTGCAGTGCCCGTCCCCTTGGCCTTCCAATACCACGCAGAACCCGAGAAATTCCACCTAGAAATCTCATCTTCTTCTTCGGCATTTTCGTCCGGTGCAGGTATGCCTTCCGGATGGTCGGTATCGATCATCTTCCACTCCGCCTCATCGAAAGGCCCTTGGTAAATGACCCTTCCTCCCAAAGGTGTCGGAGCCAAAAGCCCCACCTTATCCCTAGGAATTTCAATCATTCCACCGAATTGCGTATCGAGCAAAAGGCGGTTTTCATCGATTTCGTGAATGACTCCAGGGATGCGGTCTCCATTCACTGTGCCTACATGAGAAAGCCCACCGAGCGACTTTTCCGGCCTACCTCCACGGAGCACGATACGCCGTAGCTCCGAGGTCTTAAATTTCACCACGCCGCCAACGTCATCACGTTTCCAAATCACCGATTGCCCCTCCATACCGGAGTAGTTCCCGTGCAATTTATCCCCGTTAGAGAAGCTCAACATATCATCTCTCGTTTCATCCGCACCTGCGAGGTGTGCGGAGATCAGCAATGCGATGACGGGTCTAATTCTCATTTTTCGTAGATTGGCAGATAACGGTAGTTCAATGCCAGCGACAAAAGTGCGCCAGCCGTACTGAAGGCTGGCCCCTGATTTCCAGGAAACGAGCCATCAGGCGATTGAATTGTACCAAGATAGCGCATATTCCGTGCATTCCAATCTTCCCATAGCTCTGTATCCGCATGGAAAAGTGCCTGGGACATGTAATATTCGAAATAGTAAGGGTAATACCTGTCGCGGTAATCGAGGTTCTTTTTCAGGTAAGCAACGCTTGCCTTGTAGCCTTTTGAATCGGTCTCTTTCGCAAGAGCAAGGCAGAGCACACCTATGGCTGTAAGTGTAGGTTTACCGCCTGCGGACGATGTATACCCGTAGGCACCGTCGCTCCCCCGGCAACTTGATAGATAAGAAAGGCCTTTTTTAATCGCCTGATCTGGCACCTTGATACCTGCATTTCGCGCCGCAAAAAGACTCACCATTTGCGAACCGGTCACTGTCGTATCTGCATCACGGCTTTCGGGGCCGTAGCGCCATGCACCGAAGCGATTTTTGCTTTGGGAACTAAGTATGAGATCGATGGATTTTTGAAGCGTCGTTGCCAAGCCTGTATGTTCCAAAACACCGTAGCACTCCGCTAATGCCTTGGTCGCAAATGCATGGTTATACATGCTATTTCCGATGTAGCCATTGCCCGGATTTTGCTTTGAAATGATGTAGTCGATACCTTTACGGATTAACTCGGCGTGTTCGCCATTGTTAGGATCTTCCCCATGAGCGAGGAAAGCAGCAATGCATAAGCCCACAACTCCCGGTTCACTTCCGGAGTTATCATTCCACGATCCTTCACTATTCTGCTTTTCTGCAAGGTAGCGGAGTCCGCGTTCATAGATCAGATCCACCTGCGATGGGATGCTATCATCTCTTCGGTTCAGAAGATTCTGAGCGCGCAACGAGGCGAGTGACCCCGCGCACATGGATAGGAAAAAACGCCGATTCATCATTTCGACTGCTCCTCCAGACCACGATTGTAGGCATCGAGTGCCTTTTGGAACTCACTAGGCAGACTTTTCCCGGCATTACCTGCTGCTTTGGGCACGGTGCGTTCCTCGACCTTCGCGTTGGATTCGCCATCAGCACCAGAGTTTGCCGCATCGGATTCACCCGTCATACCCTGCCCTGCCTTATCACCCGGCTTCTTACCTTCACCTTCACCCTCGCCCTCCTTTTTCCCCATCATGCGCTCCATCATATCCATCATTGCGCTACCCTCTTCTCCCGCGCCGCCTTGTTGTTGCTTCGCCTTTGCGGCCGCATGGATTTTCTCAATAATCTCTGTCTGAGCTGCAATCGTCCCACCTCCGGTATCCGTATCAGCTAGGTAATCGGTGGTCTCATCCATGATACCCTCCACTTCATCGAGAAGTGCGATCACCTGTGGTATCGTCTGCTCGATAACAAGCTGTTGCACATCTGCAGAAAGCTCGTCCTGTTCATCCGCGAGCCTCTCCGAGCCCTCGGCATGACGCTCCATGACTGAACGTGTATCCTCCTCTTCTTCAGCGGCCACAGATATGCCACCGAACAATGCTACTAGAAAAATAGGAGTAAGAACTTTCATCGATCGTTCGAAGCTGAAGTTGAACCGTCGCGTTTGAGTTGCTCAAGCGCACGAGTACGGGCACGGAGATCCTGCTCCTGCTGGATCAGCTTCATCACCCGCAGCATGAATTCAAAATCTTCATCCTCTGGACTAGAGCTACCATCTCCCCCACCTTCTCCATTGCCACCACCGTTTAGCTCATCTCCAAGTGTGGCCGCCCATTCAGAAAGTTTTTCTGCCCAAACCTTCGCACTCTCGGTCGCGGTATAAGCATGATTTTTACTGACCTTCGTGCGCACATCCTCAAGAC
The DNA here is from genome assembly GCA_051252155.1 of Luteolibacter sp. Taxonomy (GTDB): domain Bacteria; phylum Verrucomicrobiota; class Verrucomicrobiia; order Verrucomicrobiales; family Akkermansiaceae; genus Luteolibacter. The sequence goes on from JBPOGB010000001.1 coordinate 978,062, forward strand.
CTAGGTCGATACCTGATTCCTTCATTGCTTCGAGAATGGATTTGAAGGCCTCGTCCCCCGTTCTCGCGTGATAGTGACCGAGATCCTCCTGAATCCACCTCACATCAGATGCCGTAAGCAACTGCTGCCGCACAACATCGGAAAGGAGTCTCTGAAACTTCGGATCCACCTTATTGTAATGAACTCCGAGAATGCCGGAAAAAGCCGAGATCAAGGAACTCGCAATACCATTCTCCTCACCCGCCGCTTTTTTCAATCGGCTCACAAACGTGCTCGCTTCAAAACGCTTGTTCGCATCGTTCGCCTGCTCCAGCGCCTTCTGTATTTTCTCTACGACAGCTTCCTGTTTCTCCACTGCCTCAGCGATGTCTTCTTTCGCTTTTTCCGGAGTGTTCGATTTCTCCTGTGCCTCGGCGAGTTCGTCACGAACTTCAGGTATATCCGTATCCGAAAGCTCCTGCATGGATTTCATTGCACCAGCCATCTTCTTGAGAGTTTCCTTATCGATATCGCCATTACGCGTTGCTCCCTTCATGAGCTCCTCCATTTTCCGGGTCAGCTCCTCCATGCGCTGAGCGCTCTCGCTTTCCGCCAGCTCCTGAGCATCCAGACGCTTGCGATTCTCATCTTCCTGAAGTTCTTCACCTTCAAGGCGTTCTAGTCGCTTATTCTCATCGAGATTATTAAGTTCGCGTCGTGCAAGATCCTCCAACTCGCTGATCGTGCGGTCGAAATTACTTTTCAATAGCTGAGCGTGCTCCTCGCGCGTCAGAACATAAACCACAACAGGCTCAGAATAGACTCGCCCCCTCTCAGGGAAATAATCTTCAGCGAACGCGCGAAGAATCAACCTCTGTGGTCCCAGGCCGAAAGCTGCAGGCGAAAACACCGCAGGTTCCATCATTCTCGAAACTTCTGGCCCACCTTTACCCAAGATAAGTTCACCTTTGTTCTCGGCTGGCATACCCGGCATTGCGCCGAGGCTTTCCCACTCGATTCCCACTTCCTTCAGGCCGAAATCATCTTCGCAAAGAATCTCAAAATCCATCGACTCCTCTGGCAAGATTGCTTTCTGCCTCTCCAGCCCTTGCGTGTAGGCTACTGGCACGGAGTCTTTCACTGCATCCACACGAAGCTTGTATCCTTCGCCACCGCTAAGCCCAAATTCATCGACCCAAGCGAAAGGCATCTCGAATGGCATAGCTCCTACCTGAATTTCTCCAGTGTTCACCGTTGATCCAGAAATCTCAAGCTTGCCTGAAGCCTCCTCAAACACCTCATCCTGAGCCATTTCACCCGAAACCGAAGTTGGACCGTAGCTCCCGGATCTCAGAGGACGGGTCATATCCATGGAAAACGAGATCACACTCCCCTCCACCGCGCTCACCTCACCGATCGCCAAATCCACTTCACGATCGGGGATTTTCATGTAAGCCGGAGATTTCACGAAAGCTCTCGTGCCATCAACCGATGGACGCTGCATCGGCTCCACTTTCACCACATGCCGCAAATCACCAACGCGGAAAACGATGGTTCCTTGATCTTGCTGACCGGGAAAACGGAAGAGGTATTTGTTTTTCCGCAGCTTCCCGTAAACTTCCGGCTGAAGCGCATACTGTCCGGAGGCCACAGGTGGTCTCTGCTCGCTATCTTTTGATAACTTCAGGGAAACTTCAAAAGACTCCCCGAATGGAACCGCCAAGTATGTCACTGGCTTATCAAGTTGTGTAAAAGTGTATCGCTCTACCTCAGAAAACGGCATCAACCACCTCTGCAATGCATTCACACCCGCCTTCGGCGTCAACATGAAGGCCGCAGTCACAGCCAACAGCAGTAAAAACGCTGCAAAAGCCCATTTTCTATGGCGAGGCGACGGAAGAGCATCCACAAGATCTCTTTTTCCCGTTTCCGCAGCCACCACTTCCATCGCTGCAGCCCGTAGTCTCGGTGAGAGTGAATCACCATTTTCATCCTGCCCTTGTAATTCGATGACGCCCAAGAGCCTGTCGCCAAGCCCTGGGAAGCGTTTTGAAATCAAACGTGCCAACTGGCCATCCTGCCGATGCCCCCACACCCAACGATGCACCAAGTATGGAGCGAAGCCTGCAAATAGCGAAACTCCGGACAAAAGTATCACCAAACGCATCCAAGCTGGTGTCTGCCAAACCCTATCCAGCCCATAAATCAGGAGGAAAGAAACCAGTAGCCCAATCAATCCCGCTGCCACTGCCTCTAGCACCTTCCGGCGCCACAAAGTCTTCCGGAACTCCTCAAGCTGCTTTCGCAGGCTATCAGGAATCACGGTCCGTGAATCAGGTGAAGGATCGAACATGGGGCGAAACTGCACATCTCAGTGCGGTCAAGGGTTACGGAACTCTGACAGGGATACTGCCTAACTCCAGCAGTTTTCTCACCAACCGACCGGAATTTACGATCCGTTTACCGAGCAAAGAACACGCTCAGAACTAGCCTCTATAGCTCTCAATCATGTTTGAATGGCTCAGCGCGCCTGCTATCGATGCAATTCGTCAGCCATTTCATCAATTTCTCCGCTTCTTCCGATTCGGAACGCATCGACCCAAGTGATGACCAGTCGATATGCGGTCGAGATTGAACGGCTGCGATGCGGTCGATATCCAGCTTCGCCATAATAGCCTCAGTCTCCTTGGGATGCGCGTTGAGAATATTCGCTGGACGCGGGAGCTCGTCGATCACTTCCGGAGTCAATCCGAACGATGTCACACCAACCCCAAAGTTAGCGCTCAGTTTCCGTAAGCCATCGGCCAACGCTTCGTCTTCAACTGGGCCGGCGTATATAAGTTCACCTCCCTGAGCCCACCTTGAGACTGATAAGGTTTGGAAAAAATCTTCACGGTAAGTTTCAAGTGAAGGAGACAGCCTCAAACGAGCAGAATGTAGGCGAAACGGCGCTAAGCCGAGCCTCTGCTTCAGAGCGAGCATTGATTCATCGAGTGACATCTCTTCATCTGGCGAGCCATCTGTCTCCCAATCCACCAATACCAGCTCAGGATATTTCCAGAGATTACCCGGTGAGGAACCCGCCGCGAACGGCTCACGAAAAGCAAATGGGAAGCGCCCGTTAATTTCAAAATAGCGCGTCACTACCGCACGGAATTTTCTGATGCGAAGCATCGTATTATCCACCGTGGAGTCATCACCGCCGGCATCATCAAGACGACCTTGCGTCCAAGCCAGAAGCTCTTGAGCCCCAGAAAGTGCAGGTAATGGCTCACTACGACGGTAGTAGCCCTGCCCCTTCTCCACCTTTGCGATCGCCGAAGCGGGGTCGCAAGACATGATGGAGAAATGATAACGAAGTGAGGCATCCGAATAGTTGCCCTCAAGCTTCCTGCGAGAAAGCCGGATCAGCTCTGTTCCCTTGATCGCCTCCGATGGGTTGTTCGGGAGTAATTCAGGAAGGATGTCGTTTAGCTGTTTGCGGAGACTCATGGGGGAAAGATTCGGAAAGTTCCGTAATCCAACCCCCCCACTCATCTCCCATCAAGCGCATTCTTCCGGAAGCACGCTACATACCGCCTCCGCGCCGGATCACATTGTCATCTAACACAGACCAATTTACAATAATCGGATGACAAAACTCCTCCTAGCCTGCCTACCAGTATTCGCTCTGAGCAGTTGCTTGATCGTAGAAGTTGAAGATGATTTTGCCTATATCCCGTCGAAATCTACCAAAAGCTCAGGTTTCGTTCCCTCTCATTATATTTTGCAGAACCGTACGAGAACTCCACTGCCACCATTTCGCATCGATGTGGACAAAATGCCGAGGAGCCTCGTGCTGCTCCATTATGACCCAACATATTTGGACTCCGACATAGGTTTCCGCTCATTCAGCTTGGAATATCTCTACATCAAGTTTTCAGATGGCACCCGGGTAGATTGCATAGATCCCTCACTTTCACTACACCAACGGTCGTTCCCAATTCGCGCTGAGGGCACATCTTTGCAGAAACAAACGTTCGAAGGGGTGATTTCGAAACGCATGGACTTTACGATCCACATAAAGGGAGTCTCTTTACGCGACGATGGAAAGCGCATCCCCTTCGAAAATATCAAAACTTACCGCTATGACGGGAAAAAGTCTGGTATCAAAACCATCTTCGACGAGTGGGCAGAGGTGTGATCTATGGATAGATTGCTTGTAAGCACATGGAAAATCGCCGGTTTTCACCCTCTGAAACTTCCTATTGCGTAAATTCACGATCCTGACTTAGTCTCCTCCTCCCGACTTTTGATTAGTCGGCTTTCTCAACACGCCTATGAATCCGGATCGCGCCACACTCAATTTCCTCAACTCCTTCCCGGAAGAAGCTCGCAAACGCGGAGACCTGCTCCAAAAAGACGGTGCAGTCACCCAGATTTTCGGTAATCACCTGTTCATTCAAGGTCGCGTCGAAGACGAATCCGGCACCCACCGCACATCACTCCGCCTCCAAGGCAACCGTTGGTTTGGTTCATGCACCGCAGAAGACGAGACCATCTCCGGTGCCTGCCAATACGCCACCATGATGGAGCGTATGCACCGCGGTGAAGACCTTCCAGAATCCCCCAACGAATTCGACGACACTCCAGTCATCGACATTATCGAGGACAAGCTCGGCCGCGAACTCGACGACAAGGAGGCAGAATACGTCACCAAAATCGAAAAGCGCTACCGCCGTTACGTCATCGAAGGCGAACTGCACGACCACGACATGGTTCGCATTAACCCACGTTGGGAAATTGCTTCTTACGAGCCCCTCGAGATCTGGCCTATCCCACCCGGCGACATTCTCGAATTCTGGAACTACCTCGCCTACGCCTTCTATAAGAAGAAGCTACCTTATCCCGAATTCATGTCCGTCATCACGGATCTCGCTTCGGTTCAGAAGAAAATGGCCGAGTGGGAGCAAGAACGCGAAGTCGCCGCATGGTATGACCGCATCGAGCACGTCAACGAACGCCCTCCCCAAGATGCCGCCCTCGTCGTCAACTTCCGCCTCGTCGCTACGATCAACGAAGCACGCATGGAAATCCGCGAGGAAAGGCCAAACGCCCAATATATCCAACTGCGCGAAAAATCCGACATCGAGAAATACGTTTCTCTCCACCAAGAAGGCGCTCTCCTCATGGACGCCTCCTCGCAGACTCTCTGGGAGCATTACCTCGCATTTTACCGCAAATACGGCGATACGACCCTCGATTTCGATCAGGAAGAGTCCTGCCGTTTCATGAACCGGGTTTTCCAACAGCCAGCACTCGCCGGCTACCTCGTCAACCTAGACGACCGCCCGTTCAAAGTTTCCGAAGAAGCACTTTCATGGATCTGCGAAGACGAGCCTTACGATCCGAATTCCTTCGCGATCCAGCTCATCACTGCATCAGGCGAAAATGTTTCTCACTCCGTCCGCCTACTCCCTGGCCGGAAAGAGTTCTACCAATCCGATGAAACTGTCTTCCCCGGCCCACCACGCTGGCTCGAAGACACCGAGGTCATGCCTCGCTACCACATCCCAAGGAAAGTCATCGACTCCCTTGAAGGCGTCGAATTCCTTCGAAAAATCGGTGCCACCCTTCCTGAATCGCTCAAGAAGCGCGTCGTAGACCTCGAGCTAAAACCAAAACTCGAAATGAGCCTCGTCGCCGGCCTAACCGCCGCGGAGACCGAGCACCTTGTGATCGATGTCACTGCCGTAGAGACCAAAGGCCGCCGCACCGAGCGCCTCACCAAAGAAGGCTGGGAACTCGTCGAGCAACAGCCGGTCAAAGGCAAACAGCTCCTACGCTTCGCGCGCGAGCCTCTCCATCCCATCCCGCCGATCCTCGACGAGATGTCCCTCGCCTACGACGAGAAGCTCATTTCTTTCAAATCCCGGATCACCAAGCAGTTTCCTGAGAAATTCGCCGAGTGGGTGCGCTCCATGCCTCCGGAAATCGAACTCGATATCGATCTCCGCCTGAAATCCATCCTCGATGACCCTGTCACGGCAGCCGTCCGCTTCGAAGTTGTCGGCCAAGACATCGACTGGTTCGACCTTCGAATCGTCATCGACGTCCAGGGTGTCAACCTCTCGAAAGCACAGATCCGTCAGCTCGTCGCAGCTCGCGGTGGCTACGTCCGCATGGACGATGGCTCATGGATGCGCCTCGAGATCAAACTCGATGCCGACCAGCGCGAAGCAGTCACACGCCTCGGGCTCGATCCCTTCGACCTCTCCGGCGAAACTCACCGCATGCACGCCCTCCAGCTTGCCGATCCGAAAGCCGCTGAGGTATTCGATCCGAAAGCATGGGAGCGCATCAAAAACCGCGCCAACGAGATCAAACTCGAGGTCACGCCTCCCCTCCCGGACGGCCTCAACGCAACCCTCCGTCCTTATCAGGTCGATGGTTTCCATTTCCTCGCCTACCTCGCGGAAAACAACTTCGGCGGTATCCTTGCCGACGACATGGGACTCGGAAAAACCATTCAGTCCCTCACCTACCTCCTCTGGCTCTTCAAGCGCCACAAGGACACCGGTGCACCGCACAAGCCAGCCCTCATCGTCTGCCCGAAATCCGTGCTCGATGTCTGGTATTCGGAAGCAGAGAAATTCACACCGGAACTCAAGGTCAAGATCCTCAAGAACCGCGACGATATCGATGTACCGCACATCCAGAACAACATCGACATGCTTGTTCTGAACTACGCCCAGCTCCGCGTCTGTGGCGAGGAACTCTCCGGTATCAAGTGGCTCACCACCATCCTCGACGAAGGTCAGCAGATCAAAAACCCCGACTCCAAAGCCGCCAAGTGCGCTCGCGAGCTCGATTCCGCCAACCGCCTCGTCCTCACCGGTACTCCTATTGAGAACCGCCTGCTCGACATGTGGTCTCTCATGGCCTTCGCCATGCCGGGTGTCCTCGGATCACGTGCCTACTTCAAGAAACGCTTCGACAAACGGAAGGATCCCCTTTCACAAAACCGACTCGCTTCACGACTCCGCCCATTCCTCCTCCGCCGAACAAAACTCCAGGTGGCTCAGGATCTCCCGCCGAGAACCGAAGAAGAAGTCTACTCGAAAATGGAAAACGTCCAGCTCGAGCTCTACAAAAACGAACTCAAACGAATCCAGAAAGCCCTCCTCGGCTTGGATTCCGATGAAGCCGTCAAAAAGAACTCCTTCGCGATTCTCCAAGGCCTCATGCGCCTTCGTCAGATCTGCTGTCACCCCGGCCTCATCGATCCGAAATACCTCAAGGAGGAATCCGCCAAAATGGAATCCCTCTTCTACCTCCTGGATCAGCTCCACGAGGAAGGTCACAAGGTGCTCGTCTTCTCTCAGTTCGTTTCCATGCTCGACCTCATCAAGGCGCGCCTCGAACTCGAAGCACGCCCCTTCCATTACCTCACCGGCCAAACAAAAGACCGCAAAGGCGAGATCGAGCGATTCCAGACCACGAAAGACCCATCAGTCTTCATGCTCTCGCTCAAAGCCGGTGGTGCAGGACTCAACCTCACCTCCGCCTCCTACGTCATCCTCTACGATCCATGGTGGAACCCCGCCGTGGAAAACCAGGCGATCGACCGTACGCACCGCATTGGCCAGAAGAACAAGGTTATCGCCTACCGCCTCCTTACTAGAGACACAGTAGAAGAGAAGATCCGTATCCTACAGCACCAGAAGACACAACTTGTCACCAACGTGCTCGGCGACGAAGGCTTCGCTTCCAACCTCGGCATCGACGACCTCCAGTTCATCCTCACCCACACCATCGACGACGATGAAATGGACGAGGAGAAAGAAAAGGAAAAGGCAGCCAAGAAGAAGCCCGCGAAAAAGGCAGCTAAGAAAGGTGCCCGTAAAAACGCTCAAGACAACCTGTAGCTGCCGCGTCTCGCGGCAGGCCGTTCTCGCGGCGTCCCGCCGCGATTTCCACCTCGCATTCCATAGGAAAACCACCTCTCATCTAGACTTAGATGAAGAGGCTTCCCTATGTTTTGTTCCCTATCGGTATCCTGATCGGTTACATCCTCCCCAATCCGCAACCTACGCAGACAGCAGTATCCGAAGAATCAACGCCAACACGTAGCAATCGCCCAAGGCCTAACCCACAGCAGGCTCAGCATGACTCACGAGTCAGGGCGCTTGCCGAAACCCTCTCGAACGCCAAGAGGAGTGACAAAATCCAGGCCGACGAAGAAGTTGCCATCGGCGAGATTCCAGGCGTCATCGAACTACTTCTTCAGCAAGCGGGCCCCAGTGGCCTGTCGTCGACGCTACGCAGTTCCATCGATAACATGCTGGAGAAATGGGCGAAGGAAGATTTCCAGGGCGCGCTCGCATGGGCTAGCGCTCACCCGAACCGGAATGCTGCTAAGGATTTTCTCGAAACTATCCTCGAAGAACACGCGACGGAAAATTTCGATGAAACGATTGCTATCATCAAATCACTTCAGAACGATCCTAGCATCAATCTCGAACTGGGTAATGACCTTATCAAACCCGCTGCGGAACGTGGAGCCAAGGAAGCATTCGAAGTCCTCGCCCTATTTCCTAGCACTGACGGAAGCTACGGCGGTCATGACATCCAATTCCCAAAAGACTTTAATTTCCAGACTTTTGCCGATCTCGTCTCAGCACACATTAACAAAGAAGGAAAAAATCCATCACCTTTCGAGTTTTTCCCCACAAATGTCTATGAAGAGTGGGCCAAGGTCGACGCGCAGGCGGCATTGCAATTCTATCTAGGCGAAGGCGAATTGACCTACGGCGATCTTAGCGACATCACCAAGAGTTTCCTCGATGTCTCCGATCCACCCTCCACCTATTCATGGATTTCCGAACAGTATAGCATCCTGGATGACGACTCAAAAAAACGCTTCACCGCCGGACTCGACAAAGTCTTTCCCTACGGCATGGGCACCAAGCCACTCACCGGACTCCTTGAATCGATTCCAAATACAGCCCTGAGAGAGGAAATGCTCGGCCAAATGCTTGACGGGTTCGGAAACACGACAAGAGATGGTAAAAAGACTTACGTGGATCTCCTCGCCGTCTTGCCGACCCCCGAGAAACGCCTCCAAGCCATCAAAGGCAACAACATCCGCTACTCCCTCCTCAGTCAGAGCGACGAGGTGCTGGCTTCGATAGGCCTTACTAAGGAGCAGATCAGAGCACTTGCTAGAGAATAGCTCTTCGCCCAAATACCGTGTGTGCAAAGGTTCTGTATCGCAAACCGTAAGAAATACCAAAACCCCTTCATCATTCTTGTTTTTGGTTTATATTGTAGCGCCATGAAACTTCCGAAAATTCTTCTCCTGAGCCTCATCTTCGGCGGCCAATTGCTACACGCGCAAAATACCGAGGAGCGTCGTGCTGCGGCCATCGGTCAGGAAATGGAAAACTTCACCGGTGCTGATGGCAGGATTTACAAAGACGTCCGAATCACACGGATCAACGATGGAGGGATCTCTATCCGCCACTCCACAGGCACCGCTCGACTACGCTATGGGGATCTAACTCCTTCGCAACGCATGCAATACGGTATTGATCCCGTGGACGCACTCGAAACCTACCGCCGCGAAGCCAATCTCAGGGACAAATACGAAGAAGCCGTCGCAAAAAAGGAAATGCAACGCGCCGCCGTAGCTAATGAGAAATATAAAGCTAAGCTAGAAGCCGAAAAAGCTGCGCGTCTCATCCGCGAACAACAGGAACTCAGCACGCCCATACCCAACAATCCGCCTGTAAAATTATCGCAAGCGATGCTTCCACAAAAATCGGTGAAATACCGAAGATATTCGAATTACGGATATTACCAGAACTCCCCCCCCTATTGCTCACCACGCAGCTACCGTTACGGGTCTGGGATTTCTTACCGCTCACCTCATTTCAGTATCATCATCCGCTGAAACTTAGCTTCTAACTGAGATTCTTCAAGACAGCCACTCTGCCGGATCCACTCCGTAGAAGCTCTTTATCTCCTCATAAAGCTCCGGCCGTTTTTTCTTCAATTGCTTAGGCTTCTCGAAAAAAGTCTCGGTCGCCACCGCAAAAAACTCCGCCGGATTCGTCGCGCCGTAGTCGTCAATCAACGTCCGCTTTCCAGATTTCACCGCTTTCAGAAATTCTGCATAATTCTCTCTGAACACCCTGCCCCATGAACGATAAGCCTGCCTGCTAGATAAGCCGGGCGCACCATCGGTATCTCCGTCCTCATGATCTAACTGATGCGCAAACTCATGGAAGGTAACATTGCGTGCGTCATAGATGTTTCTCGCCCCATGCTCCACCGAATCCCACGCGAGAATCACTGTGCCTGTCTCCCAAGACTCACCCAAGCGATGAACCTCCTGCTCGGTAACAACTCCTAGGGCGTCCCTACTTTTCTGAACTGAACTGAAAGTCGTGGGATACAAATACACGTTCCTCAAATCTGGATATGGTTCACCATCACGGTTCAGCACTAGCATGCACGCTTGTGCAGCGACTGTCAGAACCATCCTTTCAGTTAACTCCAAGCCATTGCAGCCCTCGAAACGTGTTGAAGCGACAAATCTGGCGATTCGCTCGTGTAATTGCAGCCTCACTTCATCCGGCAGCCGCGAATATAGCGGGACATCTTCCGCGATGTATTCCAGCCACTCATCTTTAAACACCTCCTCGGCGCGCTCTGATTCTAAAAATAACTGTTTGATTTTATTCCAGATCATCGGCGTTCGGTTTTATTTTCAATGCGATACATCCACCGATGGCGCAGAACAGGGAATACAGCCCCAGCGGTAACAGAGGAGACATGGATTGCAAGGGTGAGGAAATCGCACCCAGAGCAAGTATTGAGACTGCGATAACGGTATTTGAGGTGGATACAAAATCCGTACGGCGGTCGCCTTTTGCAACATCCACCACCCATGTCTTCCGCCCCATGCGTACGCCTGCATATCCGAGATTGAAGATCAGGAACATCAGTGCCCATACCAGAGGGTTCGCTGCCCAATTTGGTGAAAACCATCCCACCCCCAAAGCTAGCCCTCCGATTAGTGCTGAGATGAATCCGCCCACTGCCATGGAAACATGCGATGCCTTGTCAGACAGTTTCCCCCACAAAAAGGAGCTGCTGCCACTGGCAAGCCCCGAAGCTATCACAAAAGCTCCCAGGGATTTCAGAGTACTTCCTTCGCGACCAGCAAGCACCACCAACAGGGGGGAAGCAAGCGCACTACCTAACAGCAGTATTCTCGCGATGATAAACCGGCGAAAAATAGGATCTTCCTTTACCAAAAGAAGTCGCTCGAAAACGTCGTTGGACTCGCTCTCCGATTCCTTGCTTTCATCCGCAGTCTCATTGATCCGCAAATAAACCGTTCCACCAATTACCCAAAGCAAAGATGCAGCAAGAACAACCCATGCCAGACTTCTCGCGCTCGCTTCGTCTTTGACAAATATCAATACAAGCGCCGCAATTGTGGTAACCACTCCTGATATCGTGGCGGAAACCCCGCCCACTCGCCCCCGATACCCTTTCGGAATTGTCCTCCCCAGAACATCCTTTCCGCTGATGGAGCAAAAAGCACGCGCCACCGAAAACATAGCAACCGCCAGCAGCATTCCCAGCCCCGCTAAAGTTGGAGGCAGGAAAAGCACCACCGCACCCATCACCGCCACAGCCAAGGCCTGTGCCATTGCTCCTGAAACGTAAACATACTTCCTGAGCTTCACTTTCTTTACCCAGCCGGAAACAAATAGCTGTGGAAGCATCGAGCCGGACTCACGGATCGGAACAAGCAGAGCTACCAAAGCACCGGAAACACCCATTTGAGTTAACAACCAGGTCAAAACGGTCTTCGGGTTGATCAGAGCATCGCCCAACTTCGTAGAGGTTAGCGCAGTGATCAGCTTTGCAGCATTGCTTTTCTCTTTGGCAATAAGATTGGTCATCCAGTTTCACCAAGATACTGGAACAACATACCATCTCGGTCTAGCGACAATCTTTGAGGCACAATTCCAATGACTGAAATCAAATTGGTATTCACGACAGATTCCTGTTTCCCTTCACAGGGCAAGAGCCCTAGACTCCGCTGAGTAAACCATGAAAACCGCACTAATTCTCTTTCTATCCGGATGCCTTTCCGCCCTTCAAGCGGCGGATAAACCAAACATCGTCTTCGTCATTTCCGATGACCAAGGATACGGCGATCTCGCCTGCCACGGCCACCCATATGCCATTACTCCAGCTATCGACAAACTGCAGAAAGAATCTGTGGTGCTCGATGACTACCACGTAGCCCCCACCTGCTCACCTACTCGCTGCGGACTACTTACTGGCCATTGGACAAACCGTACTGGCGTCTGGCACACCGTCAATGGTCGCTCCATGCTCCGTGAAAACGAAACCACCATCGCCACTCTCCTCAAAGAAAATGGCTACACTACCGGGATGTTCGGAAAATGGCACCTTGGAGATAACTACCCCTACCGCCCAGAAGACCGCGGATTCGAAGAGGTCTATCGCCACGGCGGCGGCGGAGTCGGTCAGACACCCGACCTCTGGAATAACAACTACTTCGACGGTCGCTACTTCCACAACGGTGTGATCGTGGATGCTAAAGGCTTCTGCACCGACGTCTTCTTTGATTACGGCATCAAATTCATCAAAGACAGCGCTGCTGCGAAAAAACCTTTCTTTGCATACATTTCAACCAACGCCCCCCACAGCCCGCTGCATTGCCCGCAGAAATACATGGACATGTATCCGGACAAGACTCCCAAGGAACAGGCCTTCTACGGCATGGTCACGAATATCGACGACAACGTTGCTCGCACTCGCAAAGTCATTGATGAACTCGGTATCACAGATAACACTATCTTCATCTTTACCACTGACAATGGCACGGCCTTCGGCAAAGACATCTACAACGCCGGTATGCGTGACGGCAAAGCCAGCCCCTATGACGGCGGACACCGTGTCCCCTTCATGATGCATTGGCCAAATGGCGAGATGACCGAATACAAATCGGTAAAAACACTCACCGGATTCGTCGACATCGTACCCACACTACTCGACCTCACGGGATCGGACGATATCCCTGCTGATCTGAAATTCGACGGAAAATCCATCAAGGAACTCCTCTACAAAGGCGACGATACCGACTGGCCAGCACGTTACCTCATCACCGATTCACAACGCGTTCGCGATCCGATCAAATGGAAGGATTCATCCGTAATGTCGGAGCAATGGCGCCTAATTAATGGTGAAGAACTCTACGAGATCGACGAAGATCCCGGACAGAAAAACAATGTCGCCGCCGAGCACCCTGAACAGGTTCAAGCCATGCGTAAATTCTACGACGACTGGTGGGCAGAGCTTGAGCCTACGTTCTCGCAAACTACCGAAATCTACCTCGGCCACCCAGATGCTCCTGTTGTTACTCTAACTGCTCACGACTGGATCCAAATTCAACTCCCGCCGTGGAACCAAGGACACATCCGCATCGATCCAGAGACCAAAGACGGCAAGCATGAAGGCCACTGGGCGGTGAAAGCAGTGGAAGCTGGCTCCTACAACTTTGAGATGCGCCGCTGGCCAAAAGAAGCAGACCTGCCGATCACTGCAGGCGTTCCTGGTCTTCCGAACGTTCCCGGTGCAGACAAAGCGTTTAGCACGAAAAAGGGAACCGCATATCCAGTCACCACCGCCACTCTTCGTATCAATGGAAAAGACGTCGAATCACAAGCTATCCCTGATGGAGCTACGCACGTCACCTTTACCGCAGAGCTCAGCAAAGGCGCCCACAAACTCTCTCCCGTATTCTTGACCGAAGACGGTAAAGAACTCGGAGCCTATTTCCTGATCGTATCTCCAGCGGAGTAGAAACCCACGAGCCCAAGCCTTTATACGCCTCTCCCTCAATTCTTGAGGGAGAGGCTTTTTTGTAGCCGTAACTTGCCAAATCGACGGGCAAGACAAGGGCACACCGTGAAAATATCCTACATACAAGCTAGATCCTAAACGCACCTGATCACGTGGAACACGCGATCGCGTAATGGTAAATCGTGTAAAATATCCTATAAACAATAATTCCAACGCCCATTGGTATTTAAGTTTCGTTTACAAAACTCTCACACCAGCCATGTCACCCAGCCAATTCGAAGTCCCCGAAATTGCCGCCTTACTGACTGCCTTTGAGATCGAGCACCTCATCTCCACGAGTGAAATGGGAGCCATTTTCAAAGCCCGCCAGATTTCTCTGGATCGCGATGTGGCCATCAAGGTGCTTTCAACAAACGATCCCCTCATCCGTAGCTCCTTCGAGGCTCAAGCAAAAGCAATGGCAAGCCTCACTCACACCAATCTCATCAGAGTCTTCGACTCCGGCAAGGTGAACCGCCTTTTGTATATGGTCATGGAGTATGTGCCTGGAAATTCTCTCCGGAATTCCGCTCACGGCAAAGCCATCGATCCGCAACAAGCCGCCGAGATCATTATCGCCGCTTGCGAAGGCCTCGCACATGCTCACGAAAACGGCATCGCGCATCGAAACATCAGTCCATCGAGCATCCTCCTCACTTCAGATGCTAAGCCCAAGATCGGTGATCTCGGATTCAATGCATACTCCGACGAAGCAGAAACCTCGGCTTACCTCGCGCCGGAATTCGCCAGCCACCCGGAACAAGGAAACGCACCGTCCGACATCTTTGCGATTGGCATGATTCTCCGTGAATTACTCACTGGCGCTCCTGCTGATACCGAGGAATTTCAAACGACGCCCATCCCAGATGGCAAACTTGCGACCATCTGCAGAAAAGCCACGCATGAAGATCCGGCCGAACGATTTCAAGATATCACTTCCTTGAGCGACGCTCTCAATAGCTGGAATTGCGAAAAGCCATTCAGAAAACTGGCCACCTCACGCCCGCCGAGTTACCAACGCCCTTCGCTCGCCAAAAAGCCCGCCAAATATGTTGCAAAGGCTCCTTCCCTACGTTGCGCGCTACTGAGAAATTGCGCGATCATTGTCGCCCTCCTCTGCGCCATCCAACTCGTATGGATCTTATACCAGAACAAACAGGAAACCCTCGCCCGTCTCCAGATGGAACAGGATTCGAAGCACCCTACCTTCAGGATCGTTTATCTGGATACCGAAACCGCTACAAATCACAGCTCATCCGGACTTTCCAGCACGGCACTCGCCGCCACGGGCATGGATTGATCCAATAGCGGCCTAGCTTTGCTGTGCCTGCAAACGGCGCTCGAGCTCCGCAATGTTTTCCTCGATAGCGATAAGGTATGGATTCGGAGAACCCTCAGGAGAAAGGTAATGGTAAACCCCTTCCGTATCGCCCTCCAACAAGGGCATTACAAAATTTCTCCAGAAACCACCAGTCATCTCCAGCAATTGATCAACGCTTTGATATGGGCGCTTTTCAGCCGGTACGCCTTCATGCTCGAATGCTTCCAAAAACTCTAGATACAGCCTGGGTAACTTCTCAAGGTAATCGGCGGCACTCATCTGTGCGAGGTAATCGGCGGTAACGAGAAGTAATGCAATTCTTCGAGCTTCATCACGTTGAAATTCGACATCTACAATCTTGTTTCGCGGCCCCGTGCACATCACAGCCGAGCAAACATCCACGATCTTTGTTTCCTCCAACCCCAATTCTTTCAGATACTTATGAGCAAAGGCACAACTGCGCTTTTCATGGACAAAAGTGTATTTGGCACCTGTCCCTACATCGTCTCCTTGCTCCTTCAAAAAACCGGTATCATGCAACAGGGCAGCTAGAATCGCCAACTCCCAATCATCAATTCCGAGCACTGGTTCAACGCCTCTCTCCATTCTTCCTTGAAGCAGGTGTAGCATGCAAATGGTCACCTGAAAGGTATGATCCAAGTCATGATATTCCATGTCTATCGGCTGATACCCATGCCAGCCTTTTTCAAACATCGCTTCCACATCTGAAACAGCCCTTTCAATGAGCGAGAAACTACCCTGCCCTCCGGCCACCGCAAAAACCGCCTTTATGGCCTCGGCCACGGCGGTTGGGTTTTCAGTGTCAATCGCATGCGGTGCTACCATGCAAATTTCATCTTAGGAGCCAATTCCCGGCGAGCAAGCCCATAGATCAATTGTAAATACACTCGAGACGATCAAACAAAGTTTCATCTTGTCCTACTCGCGTCTTAATACTGTGACTTAAACTGATAGATGATGAGTATTTCCTCCTCAACGTAGCAGGTTTGATCGAATGTTTTTGCCTCATACTTCACAGCAGCAGCGGTCTATAAAAATCACCGCGATCAACTCACAGCAAGCGAGAGAAGTAACTTTACTTTGCACCCATCCCCCCTCCCGGATATGTAGTTAGTGTGAGCGATTCATGCGATCCCCCAAAAAATCACGCAGCCGGCACACCTGCCGTGCTGTCCTCGCTCAAGCAAGTCTTTGGCAAAGCCGGAGTCGTGCGCGGGACAAAGGCGCTGCTGGAAATCAATCAGACCGGTGGCTTCGACTGCCCAAGCTGTGCTTGGCCTGATCCGGACGGAGATCGTTCACCTGCGGAGTTTTGTGAAAACGGTGCAAAAGCGATCGCCTCGGAGGCCATGCATCACACGATAGGGCGAGATTTTTTCGCAACGCATTCGGTCTCCGAACTTTTGGAGCAAAACGATGCATGGCACGACCTACAAGGCCGCCTTGCCGAGCCGATGCTGCTTCGCGAGGGCGCGACTCATTACGAACCCATTTCATGGCAGGAGGCGTTTACCATCATCGCCGAAGAACTCCAAACTCTCGACTCCCCAGACGAGGCAGTATTCTACACTTCCGGCCGTGCCAGCAACGAGGCGGCGTTTCTCTACCAACTCTTCGTCCGCGCCTTCGGCACCAATAACCTACCGGACTGCTCGAACATGTGCCACGAGTCTAGTGGACTCGCGATGAAGGAGGCCGTCGGCGTCGGAAAAGGCACAGTATCCCTCGATGATTTTATTGAAGCGGATGTCATCCTCTGCATCGGCCAGAACCCAGGCACCAATCACCCGCGCATGCTTTCCACGTTGGAGGAAGCGGTGAAAAGTGGTGCAAAAATCGTCGCAATCAATCCACTCAAGGAAGCTGGCTTAATCGGCTTCGCTCACCCTCAGAAAGTCAGTGGATTGTTAGGAAAATCCACTCCTCTCGCCTCCACGTATCTCCAAGTGAAGGTCAATGGTGATATGGCTCTAATACGCGGCCTCGCCAAGGTGCTAGTGGAAACGGATGCAGTGGATCACGACTTCATCCGCACCCATAGCCACGGCTTTCAGGAATACCTCAACCTGCTCGAAACAACGACATGGCCGGAGACCGAGGAGTTGTCAGGAATTTCCCAAGCAGAAATCCGCTCACTAGCGGACAAGATCGCCGCCGAAGAACGTCGCCTCATCACCTGTTGGGCAATGGGACTCACCCAGCACCGCAATGCCGTCGCCACCATACGCGAGGTAGTGAACCTCCATCTCCTGTTAGGTGCCATCGGCCGCCCCGGCGCGGGACTCTGCCCGGTGCGTGGTCACAGCAACGTGCAAGGCGACCGCACCATGGGCATCTTCGAAAAAATGCCAGAGGAATTCCTTGCAGCTCTCGAGCAGCAGGCAGGCGTTCCCATCCCCCGCAAACATGGTTTAGACACCGTGGCATCCATCCTCGCCATGCACGATGGCCGGGCGAAGGTCTTCTTCGGCCTCGGCGGAAATTTCGCACAAGCCACTCCGGATAGCGGCTTTACCGCCGAGGCATTACGCAAATGCAGCCTCACCTGCCACGTCTCCACCAAGCTCAACCGCAGTCATCTGATCACCGGAAAACGCGCCCTCATCCTCCCTTGCCTTGGCCGCAGCGAATCCGACTCCGGCCGTTTCATCACCACGGAGAACTCAATGGGCGTCGTCCAGTCATCCGAGGGGAAACTCAAACCAGCATCGGAGCACCTGCTCAGCGAAACCGACATCATCGCCCGCATCGCGGAGGCAACCCTTGGCGACCAAGGAAACATCCGCTGGCGCTGGCTTACCGAAGACTACAACCGCCTCCGCACATGGATCGAAGCCGTCGTGCCCGGCTTTGAAAATTTCAACCAACGCGCCCTCCAACCCGGCGGCTTCTACCTGCCGAATTCAGCAAAGGAACGCACTTGGAAAACCCCCACAGCAAAGGCGAACTTCAGTAGCGCCCCATTGGATTCCTTCCAACCCGCCACCGGTCGCTTCCTACTCCAGACCTTGCGCAGCCACGACCAGTTCAATACCACCGTCTATGGCATGGATGACCGTTACCGCGGTATCTCCGGCATGCGCGACATCGTGTTCCTCAACTCCAAGGACATGGCCGAGCTAGACCTCACACCCGGCCAAAGGATCGACCTCACCAGCCACTGGAGCGACGGCGAACGCCACCTCAACGGCTTCCGCGCCATCCCCTATGACATGCCACGCACCATGGCAGCCGCCTATTTCCCAGAGGCGAACGTGCTAGTCCCCGTCGGCCATGTCGCAGAAGGCAGCAACACCCCAGCGAGTAAGAGTATCGAAATCAGCATCAAGCCGTGCCAAGCATGATGTCTTCATTTTTCCTCATTCCCACGAGGCTGCGCCGATAGACATGATGATCGGGCGCGATCAAATTTTTCGCCTTCTCCACATGGGTGAAGTTTTTTGCCAAGCCTTCGCTTTCATCCCAACGCGTCATCGCAAACATGCCCGTCCGTTCGACCTGACAGTAGAGCGCGTGATCGAACTCTTCTTTGGGATGAACCTGACCGTCATGGATATGGACTGTAGGAAAATACAGTTTCCCTGGATCGCGGGTCGGAAAAGTAAAGGCCATCGGATGCACCTTGTGCGCGTCGGGTTTTAGCTTAAAAACGGCAAACCCGTAGTCGGCATACTGCGGCAAGGATTTCCATGTATCGGTTGGTAAGCGGAAACGCGCATCGAGCCGTTTGAAATCCTCCTCCTTCGGAACAAAGGACGCCTCGAACGATCCCACCTTCACAACCTTCAATGAGTTTTCAGCTTTCGGTTGTCCCCCACGACCCGCAGCCAGCGCATCATAGGAAGGATATCCGTTTTTCAGATCATCAAAAAAATCTGGATAGCCTGAGAGATCAATGAACTTCACTGCCTCTTCATCCACCCCAGCTTGGACAGGTAAAGGAAGGATCATCGCCAAATCCTGATTTGCTCCGAACTCCATTTGATAAACCACCGCCTGCATCCCGGATTCAGTCATCCGCGTGAAGATACGGGTTCCACGAACGAAATTCACCTTACCGGAAAAACAACACATGCCGTAAATCTCTCATAATTATCCCTACTGACGAGTGGGAAATTTAATGCCGTATTCTTGCCGCACCTGCATAGACACGGAACTTTGGCGGACGGAGAAAGGCGACGAGACCTTGGTTCGATTGTTTCGCAAATTCCACAGCCAGAGACGAGGGTGCTGAAATCGCGGCGACCAACGGAATCCCGCCAGCAAGTGCTTTTTGCATGATCTCAAATGACACGCGACCCGAGACTAGCAGGAAACATTGTGAAAGATCGAGCCCAGTGCGCAGCGAGTGACCCAACACCTTGTCCACCGCGTTATGGCGACCAATATCTTCACTCACGATTTTCCGACTACCGTCCGATCCGAAAACCCCCACCCCATGCAGCCCTCCAGTGCGAGCAAAGGTCGTCTGAACTTCCGCCAACAACCGGGGCGAATCCAGCAACGACTCACTAGCAAACACCGCATCATCTTCTAAAGGCGGACGAGATGAGGTCACAGCATCAATCGTAGCTTTGCCACAAAGCCCGCAGGAAGACGCACTGAAGACATGCCGCGTCAGCCGTGCAAAATCCACCTCCACCCCATCCTCTAGAAACACCAGTGCATGATTGGGGCGAGATCCGGTGTCGACCTTCCGAATCTGCGAGACGGAACTGATCACCCCTTCTGTTAGAAGAAACCCGAGCGCTAGCTCTTCGTCGTGCCCGGGCGTGCGCATCGTCACCGCCACTGGATGCCCGTCCACAATGATTTGCAACGGCTCCTCGGTCACCACCTGATCAGTCACCTCACGACCATCCGCTTCAGTCGCTACAACGGTTCGATCCATGAGCGTGTGTTCTTCAGGAAAATCCCTGCCATGGCCTGTTTTAATCATCCTCCCAGCATCCATCAAATGGAGCTGTGGGCAATTGTGTTATCAGAGAATCCAAATCCCCTGTTTTTTCATACCTATAAACCAATCACAGCCTAAAAACCACGATGCGTCTCATTAACATGTTTGACAGCCTGCATTTAGACACCACGTATGGATTCACATGAAAGCTTTCCTTTTCCTCGCATTGACCGCCTTCGCCTCAGCGAAGCCCTCGTTGATTAATGACGCAGCTACCATCTCATCCTTCGAAAAAGAGGTAGGAGCTTATGCAGACGAAGAAAAATCCTACACGGCCGAGAAAATCATCAAACAACTCAAAGCCGCCCCCGAATCCATCGCAAATCTCAATCTCGCAACCGAAGCACCAGAAAGAGCCGATTATGCCGTATATTTAGTCGGAGCTGTATACAACTGCGGCAAGTGCGAACACTGGCACGCCGCTGGCATCGCTTCAGCTTGGGCTCTAACTTCAGACGGAGTAATGGCCACCAATTACCATGTATTCGAAAAAGCCAAGGGCGAAGTCATGGGCGTAAGCGACATGAAAGGAAAGGCCTATCCCGTCACCAAAGTCCTCGCCGCTAGCAAAAGAAACGACATCGTCATTTTCCAAACGACTGCCACAGATATCTCGGCATTCCCCCTCGGCCCCGCCGCCGAAGTAGGTTCTGAACTGCATGTCATCAGTCACCCAAAAAAACGTTTTTATACCCACACCACCGGTATCGCCTCTCGTTACCACCTGCGCCCGAATAAGAACGACCCTAAACCTACCATCTGGATGTCCATCACCGCAGACTACGCCGTAGGATCATCAGGTGGCCCCGTGCTCGATTCCGAGAATCGCATCGTGGGCATGGTCTCCAATACACAATCCATCTACTACGGCTCCAAGCTCGGTGAAGAACCCAAGGGTCCCCTGCAAATGGTCATCAAGAACTGCGTTCCAGTATCCGCCCTCAAGGCAATCACTGAGATGAAGTAGTAGATAAAATCCGTCCAGCTAAGGGCACAATTAACGACGGCGGCGGAACAACGCCAGCATTCCAAGAGCACTGATGAGTGCTACCGAAGGCTCGGGGATGATCACTACCTGCAAGCTGCCATTTTGGAAGTAAGCTTTGTTGCCATTTCCGAGGGTAAGCGCATTGGCAAGTCCCACGTTGTCCAAGTTGGTAAAGTCGATGAGACTACCGCTGATCAGCGTGTAGGTATCAGCGTCAGCGTTCTGGAAATCCCAGCCAGTAAGATTATCGAGACCGAAGCCGCTGCCGAAGGTCACGTTGCCGGTGACCGCAAGCGCGGTATCGATATCCACGATATTGAAAGTTGATGCTCCGCCAAAGTCGAGGGTTCCAGCGATAGAGCCAGTGCCGCCAAATGTTGCACCGTCCGCGACCGATACGCCTGAGGTATCGAGCGAGCCGTTCGCAAATAGCGTGCCTGCACTGACTGTAGTGTCACCAGTGTAGGTGTTACTGCCGGATAGAGTCAGCGTGCCGTTGTCTTGAATGATTCCGCCAGAGCCGCTGATGATTCCCGACAGTTCCTGGCTTGCGCTACTGCTGTATTTAAATGTTCCATCGTTGGAGATGGCGCTGCCGCTGCTACCATTGTTGATTCTACCAGCGCCACCTATTTCCAGTGTGCCCGCGGTTACCGTGATGGTGTTAGTGATTAATAAGTTATTGGTTGTATCGGTCAGGGACAAGGTGCCGTCGCCAGTCTTTCCGATCGATCCACGGTCGTGACGGGCAGAGACTTCAAGGTCAACTGCGTCGACACCATCAGCGACGTTGTAATTGATCTTGTTTGCATTTTGCATGTTGAACCGATCGCCAGTGACAAAGTTTTTCGATCCTCCACTGGTGACAATGGTATTGTTCTCCGTTTGAAGAATGGTATTTCCATCGATGTCAATAGTGCCTCCTCCAGCACTGTCGAAGGTGAATGTCCTATTTTGAAAAACAGCGGTAGCTGCCGCATTAATTTCCAATCTGGATCCGTTGTTGATTTCAAAATCTCCAGCCCCCCAAGCATTTCCCCCACTGTCTTTCAGAAACTGTAGAGTTCCTCCGTTCACAACAGTGAGTCCGGTGTAGTCGCCGTTGGCCCACTTCGCAACGAGTGTTCCAGCGCCTTCTTTGATGAGACCACCGACGTTGCTGCTAGCAAGATCAGAGGCGAAGGTAACGTCCTGACCATTGGTATCGAAGGTCATCGCGGAAGTGCTGTTCGAGATACGACCACTGTAGTCGGTGCCCGCACTGTTAGCAGTGTATTGAAGCGTGCCTCCGGTGAAGCTGATATCCCCGCCGTTGCCCAGAGCGCCTGAGGTCGCAGCCACGTCAGCCACGTCGGCCTGAATGAAGCCCTCGGCTATCGATGTGCTCCCTGTGTAGGTATTCGCACCACTTAATGTTGCGGTGCCTGAGCCTACTTTAGTCAGAGCGAAACCACCGTCAATCGCACCGCTCACATTCAAGTTGCCTGCGCCACCAATAGTGCTGCCTCCTGTGAGCGTAACTGCCCCACCGACCGTGCCAGTGCCCGTGCTAGTGATCAACGCTCCGTTTCCGCCCAAACCTGAGCCAGTAATGCTGAGGGCTTCAGTGCCAATGTCTGCCTGAACATCAAGAACACTACCGCTATCTACGGTCGTGCCGCTATCTGTCGCGCCCAGTGCAGCGGCACTCGATGCAATCAAGGTGGAATTACCGGTGACTAAGGTGATGCCAGTGTAAGTATTATTTCCGGAAAACTCCCAGGTGCCTGCCTCCGCCGATCCACCGATCGGAGTCGTGCTTTTTACGGCAACTTGGATCGTGCCCGATCCGTCTGTGATCTCGCCGGACACTTTATTCATGCCTGTGTCGGCCGTGCCGGAAAAATTATGGTTATACGTGCCGGTATTTACAGTCGACAGAGTGCCCGTCAATTCGAGCGCGCCGTCTTGGGCAACGATACGGTTGTCGTTAGTAGATTTGGATCTGATGCTTCGATTCGTCGAGGTCGCGGTGCTGCCAGTATACCATATCAATGGCGTCTGCCCGCCACCGCCACCCATATTAATGATGCTACCCGTCCCCAACGAGGAAGCCACTCCTCCATCAGCGAAGGTATTCACATTCACTTGACCCGTTACCAAATTTACATTTCCGGTGAAAGTATTGACCCCGTTCAACTCAAGATACGCACTGTTGTTCTTCTCACGAATGTCCAAGCCTATGCCCCCACTGATGATTCCGTTTACGATGTAATTCTCATCGCTCGTGCCTTGAGTGCCGAAACGTAAGGTTCCAGTAACTTTTGAGATATCACTGTCAATCGTGTGGGTGGACGAGGCTGCGCCGCCGCCCGTGGCAGCTTGGAAAGATGAGGTTCCGCCGTCCACGAAACTGATGGTGCCGCCACTCAAGGTGATGGCTCCCGAGGCTTTGCCAAATCTGACGTCGGTCACAGCTACCGTGCCGTCTATGGTTATGGTACCTGAACCCAAGCCGTCCGTATCTGTGCCGAAATGAGCTGTGTCGCCGTGGGCGGTGGTGATGTCGGTAGGTTCTGTGAGGCCTAAAGGATCTGAGCTCCAGCCCTGAGTCGCGTCACCTGTGGTGGGAACTGTCCAAGTGCCAGTCGCAGTGCCGAAACCAGTTGTTGCCCCATTATTGTCCCAATAGAATGGAGCTGCGATAGCTTGATTCCCCAACAACACAAGGGCGGCTGGGCACAATAGAGAATTGTAATACTTCATAACTTTGGGTTTTTGGTGCTTCAACCCTCATGAAATTTCATGCTGCGTTGAGCGATTGGGTCGAATTTAAGATTAAAAATACGCAATTCTCAAATTCCGCCAATCCTCATTTTTTAGGATGCGAGCGAAGAGATTCGGTAGGCTTTCACCGCGGACTGCGCCATCGGATCATCGGGAGGCTAGTGCGCGCTTCAGAGAAGGGCATCGTGGGCATAGTTTCAAAGAAGAACCCAAGGGCTACCTACACATGGTCATTTAGAACTGACTGTCTATATTCGCCATCAATGCAATCCCTATGGTCATATAACAGATCGAAACTGCACAATGCCCGCTACTCAGTGAGATCTTCGTTGAAGTAGATCTTGATGAACTTCATCTTCTTATCTTCATCAAAGCCGTGTTCCAGCACCTTCTCGGGATTGGCAGCCAAGGCTGGCTTGAGCTTAATTTCCACACCCGTATCGAGTTTCATCGCAGAGCGAATCTTCTTCTTCGCCTTAGTGACATCCTTTTTCGAAATCTCAAAGGAATCCTCCAGCTTCTGCCCCTGCTCCTCCTCGATCTGGCTACGGTGCTCCGCGAACTTCGCCTTGGCCTCCGGTGTTTTCAACACCTCTTCCTCGAACTCCTCGATATTAAATTGCTCCTTCTCTTCGAAGTAAGTAATCGCGTCCCTCGCAGCATTGGAGGCATCCCATGGCGGAGCGTCGTCTGCGGCAGGAGGCGTTTCCTTCTTCTCTTTTTCCATAAACGCGACTGCCATATTCGCGAATTTGTTCGTTAGAAACGGGCTATCGGTGATGGGCACTACACCGAGGAAATCCCGCACCCAAAAACGCGAATCCGTTCCGCTGCGGTCGAAGGTCAGAACGTAATAACCCTTATTCTCACGATGATTGAGAATAAGGCAGCCCTTGTCGATTTTCTCCGGGTTAATCCCCTGCTCCGTATGAAGCTCGAGATCGCCGTCGCGAGTGGAAATACTGAGGAACGGCACCACACTTTCCGACTTAAGGATACACAGTCCCTGGATGAATTCACCGTCGAGTTCGATGTCTTTGACCAAAGAAATACAGAGGTCACCGGACTTGATGTTCGGGTGGTTCGACTTGGAGTAGAGCCGCTTCGCGATGTCACAGCCTTTTTCCAGCAACCCGTCCTCCGAGGCGAAGATTGAAGCTGCGCAGGCGTTCATTTCATGCTGATCAAGCGACGAATGGTGGCTGAATCGATGCGCTGTGAGATTCTTGAAAGGCTTTAGGAAAATGGCCGCAAGCGACATCTGGTCATCCTCACCGATTTTAAAAACCTCTTTGGATGTCTGGAGCGGCTCATCGCGCTGAGGATGACCGACTTTGGCAAGAACCAGCCCCTCGGCTGCGGCGGAATTGAAACGAATTTTAACAGGCATAAAGGACGAGCAACCTAGAAGCTCGGAGCTATTTGAACACTCTGAAATTCAGAAAACCTTCCCTTCTGTTGAATCATCACTATTCCATGGTGAAACGGATCTATTTACGCTTTATTACAGTTCATGAAATACTCACACCGAATTTTCATCCTCGGCTTTGGGTTGTCTCTTGGCGGAATCATCCCGACCACTGCCGATCTGCCGTATCTCGAGAAGGAGCCATGGGAGGACTGTTTCGTCGGCGTCGAGGAACGTGCCTTCCGCTTCAAATACCTCGCTAACGG
Organism: Luteolibacter sp.; assembly: GCA_051252155.1. Lineage (GTDB taxonomy): Bacteria > Verrucomicrobiota > Verrucomicrobiia > Verrucomicrobiales > Akkermansiaceae > Luteolibacter. Next base: position 1,003,700 of record JBPOGB010000001.1, read on the forward strand.
CTCGGCCTTGCTCGATCCCATCGATCGCCGGGGCGACACGATCAGCACCAACAACTCCATCGAGATCGAATTTGAAATTCTCGAGACCGAAGCCGACGGTAAGGTCGTCAGTAAACGGATTAATCCCTTTTCCCTCACCAGCAAAAGCGAAGCCGGAAACAAACCCTCCGAACCCATACTCATTTCCGGAACAGTTACCGGTGACGCAGCTTTCGAAATACTGATCACACCCGGAGACAAAAACGTCTCGCTCAGCGGGCGCATCACGGACAATGGCTCGTTGAAGAATCCTCTCAGTTTCGCGATTACCGCGAAGTTCACCCCCTACAAGTATCAGAGCGCCAGCGATCCGGACGACCTGGAACGATTCGAGAAAAAGATCAAACGCGAGGAAATGGAACTCATCACCATCGCCGGAAAAGAAGAGGAGTTGGCTTTCACCGAATCCCTTAATCCCTCTGCAAAATTCCCCGAAGGCCTCCGCTCGCTCACCTTCGAGACCGCTGCCTACGGCGAAACTGAATTCTCCTTCGCCGCCACCGGAAAATCGAAAATTACCTTCGAGGACAAAGGAAAGAACTACCTCTGGCGATCCTTCACCCTCCAGTGGATCCCCGACCCCACCGAGGACATTAACTCCCAAGCACTCACCATCTCCGGGAAATAACACCCATTAGGAACCTTAACCTGTGGGTCGCCCTGCAGCCATCGGAGTCAATCGCAAGTCACCCTTCACACTCCAGCGCCACCCGCTGAGGGCTCCGCTTTCCGGATCCGCGACAAAGGCCATGATTCCGTGACCCAACCCACTCGGCTTCCCAGTTCGCTCCAAGATCTGTGCCCGTCCATCACTATAGCGTGAATCCGATTTCCCATGTGGCGACGAAGTCGAATCATACACTTTTACCAGCCATTCTCCGTTCTCTTGCAGTTCTGGTATACCTCCAATGATTACTGCGTGGCCGCTGGAATTCTCTGTCTTGTATTCCCAAGAAACCACGTCGCCCGGCCTCAAATCGGACACCTTTCCCACCGCTTCCCAACCCGGCTTCGACTCGACCGCCAGATCTGCGAAAAACCTCTGAAACTTCGATGGACTGGGTATGCGCCCTTTCGCTAAGCCAGTCTCCTCGAATACCGTTTTCCACGCCTTCGGAGCGGTGGTTCTCAATGCGTGGGATACCATCCCCACACAATCATACTTATAGCTCCCCGCCTCTAGATCCACTCGTGTTCCATGCTGGTAAAGCGTCGTCTTCATCGATTTATACTGCCTCATCACTTCCACATAAAGCGGCCCATCTACCATCGGCTCCGCTGCCTTCTCCCCTGCCACACAAACTCCACAGAAAGCGAAGAACATCACCAGATAGCGGGTGATGAACCTCATTCCTGCGAAATTCCAGTTCATGGCGATCATCATTCGTAGAAGCAAAATACGACTCCCTATTTCATCACTTAATCTTCACCCGATAGGTCGTGTGCCCCTCCGTCTTATTGACTTTCACGTCAAAGAGATCGATTGCGGAAAAAAGGTCACTGAGCTTCTTGAAACCATACGTCCGGTGATCAAAAGGCCCCTGATTGGTGATATGCGAACCCACCGGCCCCAATGCAGCCCAACCATCGTCATCGGCCGCGGACTTTATAGCAGAGCGCAAAGTGTTCATCAGCTTGGTATTACCTTTAAGCGACTTCACAGGTATGGCGGTGGATTTTTCGGCAGCCTTATCCGTGCTACCTCCCGCTTTTCCTTCATCATCGAGGTAGAGGAAATGCGTGCAACTCGCGATGAAAGGCTCAGGTGTCTTCTGATCGCCAAAGCCGATTACCTTTTTCCCGTCCGCGCGTAGGCGCTGGATCAATGGCGTAAAATCACTATCCGAGGAAACTAAGCAGAACGTCTGGATATCCTTCGTATAAAGAATGTCCATGGCATCGATCAGTAGGGACATATCAGTCGCGTTTTTTCCCTTCACTAGATCAAACGACTGCATCGCCTGAATCGCATTGCCATGTAGTACTTTTACCCAACCGGAAAGCCCCCGCTTCGTCCAGTTTCCATAAGCACGTCGAATGTTCACCACCCCGTGGCTCGCTAGCTCCGAAATAATGAAATCAATTTTCGCCGCCGGGGAATTATCCGCATCAATAAGCAAGGCGATACTGTCTGTAGGAGTCTGCTTCATGGTTAGTTCCATGTTCCTCCCTGCACCGGAAGTTTCGAGAAAATTCCATATGGCACAGACAACGAGATGAAGTAGATAGAATCCGTTCTGCTCTGAACACGGTGCGACAAGAAAAAGTCATCTGTGTATTTAGATAAGCTAGGAATATTCAGAGCAACGATCAATTGAATCAATCGTTGCTCTTCAATCAAACCGTAGATTGAATATCCACTGCGATTTTCAATCCATTCTTCTTTTCAAAGTTCTGCATGAACGCCGTAGCGAAAGTAGTGACTAAACGGGAAGAGCTATTCATTCATGATAGTGTATATCACTAAGTGCCTAATTTTCGATCACTACTAGTCGAACGAAGTTCTGGTTAGGGCTCGGAGGCGTCAGAGTGTAGGTGATTACAGAGCTATTATCCGTGGTCGGAGTCACGGTGTCCCAGGCATCGCTGATGCCGAGATCGGAGGACTCTTCAAGTGAATAGCTGATACCAGTAACGCCTGAACGCTTAGTGTAAGTCACCAATAAGCCGTCGAGCGAGTCTGCCGGAGCGTCAGAGACAGTAGGATCGAAGCCATCGAGCGCGTATTCGAGCAAATTGTTCGTTCCGTCATTATCCCAGTCATCGTAGGGTCCTTGTTCGCCTTCGGGAACACTCCCGTTTGCAAAGCTTCCGGAAATATAACCCGCAAAGCCTGTGGGAATCATGAAGCTGACGACCCCGTCAATTCCCTTGAAGTAGGTATCATTGATGAAAGTAGCTCCTGAGCCAGTAGCACCGTAGGTACCTTCGAGAGTTTGAACGACGCCGCCTAGAGTTAGTGCGCCCACCTGTTCGATTCCAGTTGCTTCAACCGCGCCATTGCCGTCGATGATGAGAGTGGCGGCATCCGAAATAGAATCTCCATCGATCGCCAAGATACCGTCTGTCACGGTGGTGTCACCAGTGTAGGTGTTACTGCCGGATAGAGTCAGCGTGCCGTTGTCTTGAATGATTCCGCCAGAGCCGCTGATGATTCCCGACAGTTCCTGGCTTGCGCTACTGCTGTATTTAAATGTTCCATCGTTGGAGATGGCGCTGCCGCTGCTACCATTGTTGATTCTACCAGCGCCACCTATTTCCAGTGTGCCCGCGGTTACCGTGATGGTGTTAGTGATTAATAAGTTATTGGTTGTATCGGTCAGGGACAAGGTGCCGTCGCCAGTCTTTCCGATCGATCCACGGTCGTGACGGGCAGAGACTTCAAGGTCAACTGCGTCGACACCATCAGCGACGTTGTAATTGATCTTGTTTGCATTTTGCATGTTGAACCGATCGCCAGTGACAAAGTTTTTCGATCCTCCACTGGTGACAATGGTATTGTTCTCCGTTTGAAGAATGGTATTTCCATCGATGTCAATAGTGCCTCCTCCAGCACTGTCGAAGGTGAATGTCCTATTTTGAAAAACAGCGGTAGCTGCCGCATTAATTTCCAATCTGGATCCGTTGTTGATTTCAAAATCTCCAGCCCCCCAAGTATTTCCCCCACTGTCTTTCAGAAACTGTAGAGTTCCTCCGTTCACAACAGTGAGTCCGGTATAATCGCCGTTGGCCCACTTCGCAATGAGTGTTCCAGCGCCTTCCTTGATGAGACCACCGACGTTGCTGCTAGCAAGATCAGAGGCGAAGGTAACATCCTGACCATTGGTATCGAAGGTCATCGCGGAAGTGCTGTTCAAGATACGACCACTGTAGTCGGTGCCCGCACTGTTGGCGGTATATTGAAGCGTGCCTCCGGTGAAGCTGATATCCCCGCCAGCACCGAGGGCGCCTGAGGTCGTAAGTATTGGATCGGGGTCAACTCCGCTGAGGACATCGGCCACGTCGGCCAGCAGGATGCCCTCGGCTATCGATGTGCTGCCTGTGTAGGTGTTCGCACCACTTAATGTTGCGGTGCCTGAGCCTACTTTAGTCAGAGCGAAACCACCGTCAATCGCACCGCTCACATTCAAGTTGCCTGCGCCACCAATAGTGCTGCCTCCTGTGAGCGTAACTGCCCCACCGACCGTGCCAGTGCCCGTGCTAGTGATCAACGCTCCGTTTCCGCCCAAACCTGAGCCAGTAATGCTGAGGGCTTCAGTGCCAATGTCTGCCTGAACATCAAGAACACTACCGCTATCTACGGTCGTGCCGCTATCTGTCGCGCCCAGTGCAGCGGCACTCGATGCAATCAAGGTGGAATTACCGGTGACTAAGGTGATGCCAGTGTAAGTATTATTTCCGGAAAACTCCCAGGTGCCTGCCTCCGCCGATCCACCGATCGGAGTCGTGCTTTTTACGGCAACTTGGATCGTGCCCGATCCGTCTGTGATCTCGCCGGACACTTTATTCATGCCTGTGTCGGCCGTGCCGGAAAAATTATGGTTATACGTGCCGGTATTTACAGTCGACAGGGTGCCCGTCAATTCGAGCGCGCCGTCTTGGGCAACGATACGGTTGTCGTTAGTAGATTTGGATCTGATGCTTCGATCCGTCGAGGTCGCGGTGCTGCTAGTATACCATATCAATGGCGTCTGCCCGCCACCGCCGCCCATATTGATGATGCTACCCGTCCCCAACGAGGAAGCTTCGCCTCCATCAGCGAAGGTATTCACATTCAATTGACCCGTTATCAAATTTACATTTCCGGTGAAAGTATTGACCCCGTTCAACTCAAGATACGCACTGTTGTTCTTCTCACGAATATCCAAGCCTATGCCCCCACTGATGATTCCGTTTACGATGTAATTCTCGTCGCTCGTGCCTTGAGTGCCGAAACGTAAGGTTCCAGTAACTTTTGAGATATCACTGTCAATCGTGTGGGTGGACGAGGCTGCGCCGCCGCCCGTGGCAGCTTGGAAAGATGAGGTTCCGCCGTCCACGAAACTGATGGTGCCGCCACTCAAGGTGATGGCTCCCGAGGCTTTGCCAAATCTGACGTCGGTCACAGCTACCGTGCCGTCTATGGTTATGGTACCTGAACCCAAGCCGTCCGTATCTGTGCCGAAATGAGCTGTGTCGCCGTGGGCGGTGGTGATGTCGGTAGGTTCTGTGAGGCCTAAAGGATCTGAGCTCCAGCCCTGAGTCGCGTCACCTGTGGTGGGAACTGTCCAAGTGCCAGTCGCGGTGCCGAAACCAGCTGTTGCCCCATCATTATCCCAATAGAAAGGAGCTGCGAGAGCTTGATTTCCCAACATCACAAGGGCGGCTGGGTACAATAGAGAGTTGTAATACTTCATAAATTTGGGTTTTAGGCACTTTAGTCCTCATGCATTTTCATGGATACTCCATTCGAATGAATCGGATGTTTAGCTTTAAAGATAAGCGATTCCCAAATACCGGCTATCCTCATTATTAGGGATGCGCGAGGAGAGGACTAGCTAAGTATTCACGGCGACAGAGTAATTTACGATTGGTTCAGTTGTCGCAGCGAGCAAAGCATCGACATTCCTGTGTCTAAGCTGATGCTCTCCGCCGATGACTAAACCCGTTCCCGGTCAAGAGGACTTCGACCAGCAGGGACGCACGTTCCGGCTCGAAATCCTGCGCGCCCTACCTGCTGGATTCATCGATACCGCTGCAACCACCTTTGCTCTCTTCATCGCGATCCGAGTCTTCGACCTTCCCCCAGCCATGAAGGCCGCGATGCTTTCGGCTGGTAGTGTCGGGTTGCTGTTCAGCCTATTCATCGTACAAATCGCACGTCGCCTTGGCCGCCCGGTCAATGTCCTTGCAGCTCTAATCTGGATTCTATCCTTCATCGGATTTGGTATTGCCGCCCTTTCTGAAGGAAATGCTACGCTCTATTTTACCGGCTGTTTTTTAGCCTTCACGGCCTTAGGGATGAGCGCACCGCTCACCTCCCAGATCTATCGAAAACACTACTCCAGTCACTCACGTGGGCGACTCTTCTCCATTACCGCCATGATCAGAGCCAGTGCTGCGGGGCTCATTGCATGGCTTGCCGGTATGTGGATTAGCTCTCGCGGCAATGAGTTCTCTCCCCTTTTCTGGAGCTATGCCATCGCCTGCCTGATCATGGCCGTTTGTGTAATCTCTGTGGCTCCCGTGGTCTTACGCCGCACTGTCCGCCTGCAGTGGTTCGATGCCTTCCGTCACGTCGGCAATGATCCTCCTTTTCGTAAGCTACTGAAAGTGTGGATGATCTTCGGTCTTGGCAATTTGCTCAGTTTTGCACTCTTCGTCGAATACATCAGTAATCCTGCCTACGGGATCGCCTACGATGCAAAAACAGTCGGCATCATCACCAGCACCGTGCCAATGATTGCCTTTATCGCCTGTGTGGTGCCATGGGGTATAGTCTTCGACCGCCTGCCCTTTTACTCCGTCCGCGCGCTGGTGAATGTCTTTTTCATCCTTGGCATCCTGATCTATTTTCTGGGTAATGGCTTCTTCACCCTCTGCCTCGGAATTGCCCTGCACGGTGTGGCACGATCCGGCGGCAATATTTTGTGGACTCTCTGGGTCACACGCTTCGCAGACAGCGAGCGCGTGGTGGAATACATGAGCGTTCATAGTTTTCTCACGGGTGCACGTGGGGTTTTGGCTCCTTTCCTCGCCTACACCATCGCCTCCTATGCCTCCCCCATTTGGGTAGCCGGAATCTCTGCGTCCTTAATTTTTGTGAGCACGTTAGCCATCACACCTGAAATCCGCCAAGAATTTCGAGAACGCCGGGCAAATGGCTAGAACTTATGAGATCTGAATTCGACGTCTCATCGAGGATCAACTGGTCGTTTGATTGCAATGCTGACCTGCTTATCTGAGAATCAAGCATGCCGGTTGTCTCAGTAGTCCTTCCGTTTCGCGATGCTGAGACGACGATTTTGAGCGCTGTCCAAAGCATTCTGCAGCAAGAATTTCGTGATCTAGAGCTCATCGTAGTGGATGATGGGTCTAGTGACGGATCTGCAGCGGCTTTAACCGAAATATCGGATCCTCGTTTTAGACTCATCGAAAACCAATCGAATCCCGGTGTCGTCGGAGCCTCAGCTACTGGCTACGGGCTAGCTAGTGGACAATGGTTCTCACGTATGGATGCCGATGATATTGCCTTACCCGGAAAAATTAGTGAGCAACTCAAGGCAGCGAAAGACGATACCGGAGTGATCACATGTGGAGTGGAGTCGACCAATTGCCAAGGCGATGGCATGCGCCGATACGTTGAATGGGCAAACAGCCTCGCAGACCATGAAACCATGTCCCGCTCAAGATTCATTGAGTGCCCCGTCATCAATCCCACTGCGATGGTTCGTAGGGAATGGATGGAACGCCTAGGTGGCTATCACGATACACCATGGGCAGAAGATCATGATCTCTGGCTCAGGCTTTTCCACGCAGGCTGCAAATTCACAAGGATTCCAGAAACTCTTTTCCAATGGAGGGACTCGCCAGATCGATTGACACGTCAAGATCCACGCTATGGCACTGATGCAAGAAGCCAGATGCGAGCACACCATTTGAAAAACCTGCCCAATATCGATGAACATGGCGTGATCATCGCTGGTGCTGGCCCCATTGGGAAACGGTTGGCGCTCGATCTGCAAAACGAGGGAGTCTCTGTTAAAGGTTTTTTCGATGTAAACCCGGCACGAGTCGGTCAACGTATCCACGGAGCCGAAGTCGCTTCAGCTGAAGAGATGAAAACAAAATGGCGTTCAAGCATCATGCTGGGCGCAGTCGGCCTCAAAGGAGCTCGATCCACCGTCCTAGAAATGGCGCTCGCCGCAGGTCGCGACGATGGCGAAGACTTCTGGGCAGTTTGCTGATCCCCGGGGGATTACATGTTCGAATGCGGAGACTGACTATAATATCGGTAAAAATTATCCCTTGATATCAAAGTCGCATCTGCCCCCAATGAAGTCTTCAAATCAATCCATGAACGACCACTGCGCAACTCCCCAAGGCAACCTTATACTCCGCACAGCCGCGATGCCGGCAGACACCAATGCCAATGGAGACATTTTCGGTGGTTGGATCATGTCACAGATGGACATCGCCGGAGGTATCTTAGCCAAGGAGATCGCTGGGTCTGCCACGGTCACCGTCTCCGTCGATTCGATGAAGTTTCTTAAGCCCGTCAAAGTGGGCGATGTGGTTTGCTGCTACGGAGATGTCGTGCGGGTCGGGAACACATCGGTCACACTGCATCTTCAAGTATGGGTGAAACCGATCCTACGGAAATCGGAGGACGGATGCCCACGCTATCAGGTTACAGAAGCAGATTTCACCTACGTCGCCATCGACGAAAACGGCAAAAAGAGGTCGATCCCCAAATAGTACGATTCGAACCCATCCCTAACCACAATCGGGCTAAGGAGGAGTTGTTCAATCCGCCAAAACGAAACCTCTTCGAGTGTGTTTGCAACGCAATGCGTCACCTTCCTCGTTGGGGTTCCAGTCATGCTCGTAACCAAAATCGATCGCATCCTCGACCATGGACAGGCTTACTATCCGCGGTAGCTCGGCGATGAGCTCTCGCCCACCCACCGCAGCTTGCGTGTAGATCGAAGCCTCATTGACTCCGCGCCTGTTCTTCATCATCCAGCGATACTGGACGTCACGATGATTGAGTGTCTTATACCCTTTTTGTGAAAAAGACATATGGATGGTTTATCGGGCGATCTCGAGGAGCTCGATGTCAAAAACGAGCATTCCACCGGGACGTCCACCTCCAGGATTCTCGCCGTAGGCAAGATCTGCTGGGATCCAGAAGCGACGCTTCTCGCCGACAACCATAAGCTGCACACCTTCTGTCCAGCCCTTGATCACATTGCCAAGCGGGAATGAAGCAGGCTCTCCGCGTGTTACTGAGCTATCAAACATTTGGCCATCGAGCGTCCATCCAGAGTAATGGACTTTCACTGTATCAGAGGCCTTTGGCTTTTCCTCGCCCGTACCTGCCTTGAGCAGCTTGTGAGCGATTCCGCTTTCTGTCTTCTCTGCATCGTCAGGAGCAGCTGCGACATCTTCTGGAACAGCTGGTGCCGGAGGCGCTTCCTTGAAGGAGATCAATTCAAGATCTGCAACGACAAATCCACCGGGTGCCTGTGGCTCAGGCAACCAACATTGGCGAAGCTCACCGACTTTCATGTCAGCAAAAAGGTCACCAAGTGCTGGTGGAAGCTTGTCGAGAGGCGCACTTGGAGCAGCTGGCTCTTGGCGGCTGTCTTGCAACGTCCGGCCATCCATGGTCGCAGCGGTGATATGAAAGCTAATCACCTGATCGGCTCCGGGCTTTTCGCCTTCACCTTCCTTGATGATCTTGTAGTCGATTCCGCCAGCAGTTTTCTGCGTATCATCGGGAACCTTGGGAGCTTCCTTGATCTCAAGGAGTTCCACATCAAAGCAAAGCATTCCACCGGGGCGACCACTGCCTGCAACTACTGGGCCGTAGGCGAGATCTTCTGGAATCCAGAAACGACGCTTTTCACCCACCACCATCAGTTGAAGACCTTCTGTCCAGCCTTTGATCACACCGTTAAGTGGGAAGCTCGTCGGCTCACCTCGGCTCACTGAGCTATCGAACATTTTTCCATCTGTCGTCCATCCAGAGTAGTGAACAGTCACAGTATCAGCAGCCGTAGGCTTCTGATCGCCGTTACCGGCTTGGAGGACTTTCGAGGCCAGACCACTTTCGGTCTTTTCGGCATCGGCGGGGGCGGCGGCTACATCAGCAGGTGTTTCAGGCATGTTATTTTCAGTTTGGGCAGCACCCGTATCGGCAGCTGCAGGAGTATTTGCGTCCGGAGTCTCTTCGGAACGCACAAGAGTGGGCACAGCTACCATAGCGGCAGCAATCATCAGAGGTGTGGAAAATGTCCGGACTTTCATGGGTGAGGGAGCATCCACGCTCTATATCATCTGTCAACCATCAGGCCGGATTTCCTCGAAACATCTTCCTTCAAACAAACCACCTGAATTTCTAGGCCGTTTGACAGGCCACTTCGCTCGCAGTAAATAGATTCCCAATGAAAACCTTCTACTTTATTTTACTAGCGCCCAGTTTACTACTCGCTGAACCGGGTAATGAGGCCGTGAAGCCTGAATTTAAGGGCGACGAGGTCATTCAATTGATCTCTGGAAATACGCTGGAAGGATGGACAGTTCCCTCTGAGCGCTGGTCGATATCAGATGGAGTCATTACCGGTGACACCAAGGGGGAAAAGCTAACTACACCCGAATGGCTTTATACGAAGCAGAGTTTCAGTGACTTTATCTTTACTGCAGAGGTCAGATTGAGCGGCGGGCTAAGCGCGAACTCGGGCATCTATTTTCGCGTTAAGCCGTTCACCTTTGAATGGCGTAAAACCGGAGCGTCCTATGAGGCTCCCTCTGGATATGAGTATGATGCAGCTCTGGACGGAAAGCATAATGGCTCACTCGGTGATTGGTATGCGCGCCCTTCTCTAAGGATCTTTCCGGATCCGCAGATCATGAAAGAGGCCTTCAAAAAGGAAGATTGGAACCGCATGACCATCCGTGCCCGTGGAAATCGCGTAGAATACTGGCTCAATGGTAACAAAATCATGGACTACGTAGATCACGACCCGAAACGCTCACATGAAGGGCTTATCGGCATTCAAATGCACGACAGACTGGTGATGAAGGTAGAGCTCCGAAATGCCTCCATCCTCCCTCTAAATCTGAATGAATAGAAGTCGATACTTGTCCTCACAAAATCCTCAGTAGAGGATAAATTCGCCTGAAGGAGATAGCTCCCTACTCAGTCACCTTCAATCGTATAAACCGGCAAGTATCACTTCCAACCGGAATGCTCACCATACGCGTCTCGATAGTTCCATCCATCATCAACAGGCTATCAGTAGCCGGACTCCAACTCGAAAGATCGATGGATTGCTGCACCTGGAATATTAGACCAACTGCTAGTCTATTCTTCCGGTACGCGAATTTCAATTGTCCGCCTTCTATCCAACTGGAAGGCAATAAATGGGCGTCCGATAATTTAGGGTTCATCCCAAGGGCGTATTCGAGCATGTTCTCAACGCCATCGAGATCGAAATCATCCATCCGACCACTTCCAGTTGGCGAATTGATACCAAAAGTAATATCCCGGAAGTTATCGTATGTCATACCGGCGAAGCTGTGATTACCTGGCGTTGGGGACTCTGCGATCCAACTAGTGAAAAAGTTACCGAACAGGTTGTTCGCGACCCGATGCAACGAGTCTCCAAAGCCCGCCGAGGAAGTAGGCCAAGGAGTCGCAGCTAGGTAGCGAACTTCGTCTTCGGTCACTTGCGGATAGTAGGATGGTACGCCGTCTGGTGGGCTATCGGCACGCTGCAATCGCACTGTCCCCGCCTCATTGACAAGCGGCCCATCACTCCAAGGGCCAACTAGAACTACCGATGAATCAATGCCGTATGCATTGCGGAACGCCACTGTTGCGTTCGTATTGCTCACAGGATCAAACCCAACAACTATCAAAACTCCTCCAGGAGACAGTTCTTGGGCGGCTGTAAAATCAAAATCGACGCCACCGCGGAGTCTCCAATTCGCAAGATTCTCCGTAAGAAAACTAGTGTTCGCAATCTCGACAAATTCCAAATTGTCCTCTGGTGAAGAAGTCGGCTGGAACATGACTTCCGCAATAATCACTGGGCCGACTTGAGCTTCTGCATTGGCCGCCCCAAGGGTATTGGTCGACATTGGCACTAATGTTCCTGTTCCCGCGCCGTTCGGCCATCGGCCAAGTGACTCAGCATTCAAAGCTGCTGCGAAATCAACTACATCAACAAATCGAATTGGCTTACCTGATACGTCGGACTCAATGAGCGATAAGGTTTCGCCTTTCGAAGCACTTAAACCAAAAGGACGTCCCCTCACCCACGAACCTCGTATTGCGTGGTCATCGAGAAAGGCAGTATCGATGGTAAAGGTATTTGCATCAATGACATCCACCTCAAAGCTACCGTTGTAGGCTCCGATTCCACCGTAACCGGAGATTGTAATAAGATCCCCGTCGAACAGCCCATGTGCTACTGAAGTAACCGTAGTGGGAGCCTCTGCTACAGCTGCGCCATTATAACCTGAAAGCGGAGTTCCTGATGTCTGATTGAAGTCTGACTCATCGAAGGTCGCATAACCGCCCTCTCCAATAGTGACAGTTGGTATTTTAAATGACCGATGGCTGTCACTACTATCGCTAAGATACCACCCCGTGAGGTTCAGTTCACTTGAGGTGGTATTGTAAAGTTCGATACTATCGAGAAGCGGCAAATCCGCGTGAGACAGAACCTCATTGATCACGATTCGACCATCAGAGCCGAGTCCTTCCCCACCTGGCGATCCATCATACTCGCTACTCGGTCGCCACGACTCCGAGTCATTGTAATCTAGCCCCTGGGCAACCAACTCCAATGATGAGCCCTCTCCGTCCGAGCGTCCCGGCCAGGCACCGCTGTCTTCATAGGCAAGCTCAGCCAATAAATTACCATCGGCCGCAGTCAAAGAGATCGAGTCTCCAGCATCATTCAAGTTTCCACTAAAGGTGCCCGCTAGAGAGGCACTAGCATTGGGATAGCGAATGAGAAAAGCTTCTGCATTCCCCGCAACAATCGCTCGCGCACCAGGAGCGAGAGTGAAGTTTGAAAGAACGCCACTGATCCCGCTACCAAGTCGGACTCCATCCAAATTGAGTGCAATACCACTCGTATTCAGAATCTCAATGAATTCAAAATCGTTATCCTTAAGAGTCTGCGGAGAAGTCAAAGCCGCGGCGGCTTGATTTTCCAACAGCCTAGGCGGCAGCGGGTGATAGTTTATTTCGGTAATAGCCAAATCTCCTGAAACGGGCAACGCCTCTAGGTAGAAGATAGCCTCCATGATTGGAGACCATTCGCCTCCGTTGAGCACTCGTGCACGTATCACTCCACTGGATGAAAAGCTTATTGCAACACCCGAAGAAACGGTCATCGCACTGGTGCTAATACCACCACCTACCAAGCGTGGATCAGAACCATCGAGAGTGTAGTAAATATTACCTGAAGAGGCCGTAATTGAGAGCACTTCCCCACTTGGAATCACTCCCCCTAGTTGAGGGCTTCCATTGACATTGAATGTAGGAGCCAAAGTGCTGGTTGGAAAGAAGCCTTGGGTGCGGTAGAGGTTCAGGACATTGTCACTGCGCACTGGGAAAAATGACCCAATGAGCCAGTCTTGATGCGGCAACCAATCGTCGTCGCGATCATAGACTTCGATCTCACTATCAATGCCATTTCGATGGTCACCCCACCGCGCCGATTCGGCAATGATGGCACGGTCGAGTTGGCCAGCACGTGTCATCCATCGGCTCGCTGTCTGTGCAGAGGTCAGTGCACCACCGTTAAAAAAGTGTTTCTGCAGTCGATCAGCAAACCGAATCTTGTAGTCAGGTAAAGCCTCCAAGGTGTCGCGTAGTCCCATCGGATCAAGCGGCTCGACGGTGGAAGTCGCACTAGTGAGAGTCTGCTCTGCATCCCAAGAAAAAAGCTTCCACGGAGCCATCAATTCAGGTTGACCCGTAGGAAAAGGCCCGCCGCCCGCCGCCCGCCAGTTTCCACCCGATTTGAGGTCTGAGTTACCCGCGTAGCGGTTCATGATTTGGTAATCAATGTAGTTATCAACATCAAGAACCTGCTGAATTTCCGACCAATCGCCGCCCTCTACCACGACCTTCATCGCATCCCAGGCCGTGCTATCGCCATCAACAAATGCACTGCCATTTCTGGCATCTAGCAGATCTTCGTCACCGCCGTTGTAAGTGGCATAATGCGCAGCATCCTGACGCTCTCCCATGATATGAATACCCATGTAGAGTCCATTGACATAAAGATGCGCCATAACTCCATGACCGCCGTCTTCTTGACCCATTTCCAACAGCGTATCCCTAGCCCACTGATCTCGGATCATCGAACCACGATCGCGTTGGGAGGAGTTAGTATGTATCCAGGAATTGTTGTAATTGGCTCGTAAGTTGAGAACGTTAAATTCTTCTAAATCAGTGCCTGGAAACACCTTCTCACGCAGTTTTCCGGCACCATACTCATCGCGAAAACGAAGACTAAGGGAATGCTTCGGTGCCCTGATCCGGCTAGCACCTCCCTGCACTCGAATACCACAGTCTTCTTGCCATGCGGCGGAGTTATCGCCCTGTATTAACTCCGCTGAGCAAGCTCTCTCCCATGCAAAACCTTTCGACGTTGCATGAGTGTAAATCCCTTCCGAGGAACCTGCAAAATCATCGATATCCATCGCGATGGAAAGTGTTGGAATATCGAGAAGTCCTTTCAATAACGCCTGAGCCTGCGTCGTGCCAGCGGGCAGACGGGAGGCTTGTGCCGTAGACTTTGAGATACTTTGATCCATTTCCCAATCCCCATCATCATCTGCACCACTGTCGATTCCAGTAAGATCTGGGAAGCCTTGAGGTTTTATCTGCTCTAGTATCGTTGCATTGAGACCACTAGGATCAGTTCCGTCTGCACCCGCGCCGGCCACATCCATGAGTAGGTAGGTTTGAGTATCGATATTGCTGGCAGACAAATCGGATTTCACAGCTGCGGCTCTCAGGATAGTTGTGTGCCCAATATGAACTGGCTCAGTATAAAGCACCCCCGAAGCGGTCGGCGAACCCGCAGCATCAATTGGTGGGTTGCCGTTGATCGAGTAGTAGATACTCGCCCCCTCGGTTTCCGTGGTGATTACCACATCAAAAACACTTGAATAGACGCCGCGATTCACGCTGAACTTCGTATCGCCCACACGTTCGCTCCCGCCCGTATCATTGGCTACCCCGGGTGTGGGATTTGAGAAAAAAACAGGAAGAGTCGTAGTCGGATGAAGCCCGTATGACACATCCGTCTTCTGGCTGGGATAATCCGTTCCTCCGGAGCCAAACTCGGAGGCCACCGTTAGATTAGGGTGAACCAACGCGAGGTATTCACCACCTGCGCTCAACTTAAAGTTCGTATGCAAATTCCCATTTGAGTCAGAAGCATTATCGTTCGAGGCATAGACGATGAGAAAATCGCCAGCATCTACTGTGGTGCCTGAAGGGAATGTCCACTTGTCGAGTTCATCTCGATCATCGGTAAGATGCCAGCCAGCAAGGTCTATGGTAGTAGTTCCACCGTTTAAGAGCTCGATCCAGTCATCCAATCGTCCAGCAACTTGACCCGGAATTGGGTAATTCGAATACGAGCCATCGTTCGATGCCATGAACTCATTAATGAAGATGGAACCAGAAAAATCCAATGTAGTGAAAGACTCACTGGTCGAAGCCCACGCCACTCCCGCTACATTTTGTGCGTGGCAACGAAAGTAATAAATTGTCGAGGGCGAGAGCGAATTTATGGAACTCGAAAAATCCGAATTCTGAGCAGGAAGAATGACAGAATCATCCCAAGCATTGGCATCAGTGCCGCCGTCGTTTTCACCGTAGTAAATAATAATCGACGGAGAATCACCTCCATCTCCTGTGACGACTCCGCCCACTAATGCAGAAACACGGGTAATTTCCGAAGCCGCAGAATTGACCACCGTCGGCATTCCGTAAGCTAGGGTGGTGAAAGTCGCCGTAGACGGAGCCCAAATATCTCCTCCGGAGTTCGTTGCGAAACAGCGGTAATAATATGTCGAGTTCTGCGTCAGGTTGGACGCTTCTCGGGTGAACTCACCAGTTTCCGTACCCAGTATGATTACCTCATCCCAATTGGACGGGTTTGTTCCCCCGTCATTGTCACCAAAATAGATAAAGACCTGCGGCACGTCACCTCCCGTATTGGTCACTTCACCGTTCAACTCAGCCAACTCGTAATCAATCGTGGTGGCTGGCAAATTGACTATCGTTGGGGGAGTAGCAGGAGCGGCTGTTACAAAAGTTGCGGTTGAACTCGCCCAACTGTCGCCCACGAAATTTGTAGCAAGACATCGGTAGAAGTAAGTGCTGCTCGAATTCAAACCGGTGAGACCAGTAAAAAAAATATCTGACTGGAAACCCAGATTAATGCTGTGATCCCAAGAGCCAGCATTCGTCCCACCGTCATTGTCCCCGTAGTAGATGGTAATATTGGGTGTAGCACCTCCAGTATCACTCACTGCCCCACCAACTGTGGCGGATACTCCCGTAATATCGGATGCGATACTGTTACCGACCGAGGCAAGAGTCGGAGAATATCCCACCGCATAGGCAATCATGTTCACCAGAATTTGCTCCCCGTTGGCGGTAATATTGTCCCAAGAAGCGTCATTACCGCGGATAAACCCGATACGTAGCCCTCCCGCTATCGTTCCCTGAGCATCATACATCGTCGTCCCCGGAGGAATGACGAAAATGCCATGACTCGCACCACTACCTAAGGTAGCAATCTCCACGGCTGTAGGACTCAACGAACTGGTCACTCCGTGAGTCGAATATGCAGGACTGAGAAAATTCGTATTTCGCCCCGAAACGATGGGATGTGACGGATTAACAAATGGACTATCGTATCCGGTGAGGTCACCGAGATTCAATATGCCCTCGCCGTTCATCCAGCCCCACCTACTAGACCGCATGAGATACGGAGACATGCAGATCACCGGGACATTCAGCTCGTTCCAATCATGAGGCTCGTTTCCTTCATCATAACTACCACTGTTCGTCTCTCGGGTGACAATCACTAGGTCAAAGCTCTCGGCATTGCCCGGCCCGGTAGTCCGCTCATCGACAGTTACGGCATGTCCCTTGCTCACCAACCAACTCTCAAGGCTCGCTGTTTGAGTCGTGTCTTGGCTGATCAGAAGAATTGAAGCCGCATCTACCAAAGGCAGGCTGATCACAAGAGCAAGCAAGACAAGCCATCTCCTGATAGGGAATAAGGGGTTCACTTTCAGCTATAAGGGTTTTAGCAATCAGAAGGACGCAAAGGCATCACATCCTACTTCGAAATCTAATTCAATAATGACCTATCAAGTAAATGTCGTCTATCCTCCATAAGGATGATGCTGAGCATATTTCTCTTTCGGTGTGAGCTGACATGGAAAACTCACCTGCCTTCAAATCCAGAACTAACTTACGGTAAGCGAAAGCTCCGCAATACCTGTTTCCACCATCTTAGTGAGACAAAATAAGTGGATTCCTACTCTTCACGAGATTTCAACACACAGCCCTCAAGAAAGTCCGCCGTGGGCGCTACGATTTCGTCTGATGGAGGAGTCGTATCTTGGCTGGGAAACATGCCCCGCACCTTTCACAGAGATCATCTGCACTTCCGTTTTAAGATGCTTCCCTAATTCCACCAAGTAATAGGAATGCTTATCGATCACTGTATCATCTTGATCTTTGTGTATTCGTAATCCCGAACTCCTTCCGAAAATGCGAATGCGCTGAATACAAAAAATAGAGCTAATGCTCTCATAGTTACTCAGCTGCTTTGGATTCAAGAAACGACTCGGCCGGTATGACTTCATCAAACTCCTTGATCTCGATATTCTTGTAGAAGATCTCCGCAGTTTCCGACTGGAAACCAATAATTCCTTCACCAGGCTTGAGATTGAACGCCATATTAACCACCTCTCCATTGAGCTTATGGATGCTGTAATCTCCGCCCATCACGATGAGTTCGCAACTGTTCCATTCGTCGTTTAGACCATTGAAATTCCGAGTAATCTTCGCATTATGAAGCCAACTTCTTCCCTCGTATGACTTCTGCTTTTCATAGAGCACACCTCCTTCATCAGGGTGGAGGTAATCGCTGGTCTCGGTGCTAAAATACCAATCGTAGGTCTGACCGGGTGGCCGGATCAAATCCCCTGTTCCGTTGCGGTCTGCTTTATGATGGTAGTGGATTTGAAACTCCACTCCTGTGGGGAACACCTTATCATCGGAAATGTGGTAATAGACGCCTGCGTCATATTGCCACTTGGCAAAGTAATTCGCCTTCTTCTTCCCCCATTTGTAATCGAACTTGAGGTGGTATTTATCGAAAGACTTCTTGGTGTAGATCATCCCGATGGTCGCATCAGTGCCTTCGTCTAGATCGATTTCATCCGGCCAGCCTTCGCCGAAGACATGGATCATCTCATCTTCGATGGCGAAAACCTTTTTGCCCAGAGCCTCATCCCCGTCCTTCAGCTTGATATACCACCCGTCGTAATTCTTACCGTTAAACAACGGCGAAAAATCCGCTCCGCCCTCCCCCGCTCCATCCGTTGCTGTGGTTTCTTTGGCTTCGTCAGCTAAAGAATGGCAAACGCCAAGGAATAGAGATCCCAGAGCAAGAGCTAAAACGGATAGGAGTTTTCCAGTCGGCAGGACTAGATGACGAGGCTGTGAAATCGGTAAAGACATGTAGTTGGAGTGTGTGGGTTTGAATGATCAAAATGTTCCCAAGGTCGCCCCTCTGCAAGGAAACAAAATACCCGCCAATGAAGGGAGCGGACTGCCGTCTTGAACTGACGACAACTGAGCCGACCTCACGAATTCCAGGTATTGATATTTTTACAAACCCACTGCCACGTGCTCGGATCCGCCCAGTCTTTTACCGATAGAGTCACCTCTAGCTCATCGCCGATTTCCGCGTAGCTCTGATCCATGCGCAGAATCCTGAAGCCCCAGTGCGGCGCCCTACCTGGATCGAGAGGGCTCGAACTCAGCACCAGATCCTCATCCACCTTCGCTTTCATGAAGATCACCAACCCATCGAGAAGGCCGGGAGTTGTCACTTTCCGCGTGAACGACACCGACAAAGGCAGCGTCGACTCATTGATGGTGTGTAGATCCACTTCCATGATTGGAGCTGGCTCACCCAAAAAGTGTTTCACCACACCCAGATCACAGCTCACCAAGTTATGGTATTCCCATTCCTGAGGGCAATTCCGCTCCATACCGGAATAATCAAATCCATACACATCGGTTAGCTCCCAGATGTAGGGCACCCGCCTGTAGTCATGCAGCGTCATAGGCTCACAGAAGAGCTCGAACTGGCTCGGTAAAATCAATCCACCCGGTTTGAGCAGGCGGTCGCGGAGATCGCAGACATTGGGCACCATCGCCTCATCGAAAAGGAAATCCCCAATCTGCTCATGGAGGATTACATCCACCGGCTCGTCGAGAAACAGCTTCGTGCTATGTACGTCCTCGAAGTCCACGTTCTCAATCCCGTTCTCCGCCGCCAGTTCCTTGGCGTGCTCGATGATCGAAGAATGATCCACCGCGTAGACCTGTGCCGCACCTTGGCGCGAAGCGAATGCCGCTAGGATCCCCGTTCCAGTTCCCAGATCGATCACACGATCACCCGGCTTGATCTTCCGGCGGATGGCCTCGTGGTAAAACGCCATGCGGTGCTCATCCGCCAACATCCGTTCCTGCTCATGAATATCGGCAAAGCAGTCCTCGTTGAATTGGCGATATTTTTCCGCAGGGGTCTTCATCTCCGTAGCTGGGTAAAACCAAGGCCTGAGCCTAGAAGAACCTACTAGCCACTTACTTAGGCAGGAGCAGCCATGCCGAACGTGCTGAGAAATGGAGACCGTGAAACGCTGTATGGAAGAAAGGGACATCATGCTAGGTTCGGCGCATTCGCCCCCCCGGTTCGCCACCCTAGGGCGAGCGCCACCCGTCAAAAGCTTTTTGTAAGCCTATCTTCATCCGCCGATGGTCGGAATAGAAGCAGAGGAGTAGCTAGGATAAAACCTCGATCTGCGCATTCAGGGCCTTGCGCTCTTGTGCTTCCCCCATTCAATACCTATCCACGTCGGCGGCGTCCTACGGCCACAAGTGCCCCCAGACCAACCATTACCATTGTACCAGGCTCGGGAACGGGCACGGGATTTTCACTAAAGATGATGTTACTGACGCTTCCGCTTGAGTTGTTGAACGTGATCTCGACCATCGAGAGGGCTTCGCCAGTCGATAACACGATCTCTGGAAGCGCATTGATGTGATTGTCCCCATTCGTGATCGAAGAATCATACCGTGCGTGGCTGGGATTGGTAAAATCCGCAAAACTAAACGTTTCTATGGTTCCATTCACCCCATACAACGTAGATGAATAGTTATTTCCGTCCTCTTCGAAGTCTGCGAGTGTCACGTTGAAGTAGTTGTATGTGAAGTTGTTCTCATCTAGATCGAAAGTGATAACGCCTCCTCCTCCATTATCATCCGGGTCGTAATTACTGGCTGAGGTGATCAGGTCTGCGCCTGATCCGTAGGTAGGAGCACTGGAAAGTGCTCCGTTCTCTTGAATGATAAGGAGACCGCCGGCATTGTAGTTCGCACCTAGGTTCCCCCCATCCCAGTCCAACGGGTCTCCAGCACTAGAACGCCTCTCAAGATCTGTGTCCGCGCCATCGATATTACTGTTAGGCCCACCCAACTCCGAGTCATAAACAATTCCTATGTCCTGCCCTCCATCGACACTAATGAGCACACCATTCGAGGAATACTGGTTAGAGATTACAGTTCCGTGTGCGAAGGCGAAGTCCAGCACAGCAATGTCCTGAGCGGAAAGAATGGGGGCAGAAATCACGCAAATTAGCCCTAGGGTTTTGCTACTCATTCATTCTTTTTAGTTAATTTATCCGTAATGTCAATTATTTTAAAATAATACGCCAAATGAAGATTTTCATTAGCCCCTAGGCATTGGAATCGGGATAATTTCCCAAAAATCATCCCGCCGCCCCTACTAGCTGTCGGATACCTATATCGAAACTCCTTTTGATCTTAGCCGACTCATCAGAGTTCGAGGTGATCTAAGGAACTTTACCCGATAGGGCAGAATTAGCCCCTTACCCTTTCCAGACGGATGTCAAAAATCAGAGTCGCGTAAGCTCCAATCTTGTCTCCTGCCCCACGTTTTCCCCACGCAAGATCCGGAGGAACGAAGAATTTCATCCAATCCTTCCATGAAGGTTTATTCATCTCATACTCCCGCCCTATCAACTGAATAAACGTCTTGTCAGTGCGAAGCTGTAAGATATGCTCCATTTCATTAATTTTTTATGAAAAATTTAATACTATCCATAGTTGGAATGCTAGCTCTAGGTACAGCCACAAGCTCTGCCGCCCTGTTGATCACCTTTTCCCAAGAAGGTGCTGATGTCGTAATGCGTGCGACTGGTTCTGTTGATGTTAGCACAGGGACTTTTTTCTTTGATGCAGGAACGGGAGGGCAAACACAGGCATCTATTTCGACGGGTGGTATACGCAGCATTGACTACACAGGCAATCAAGCTGCCGACACAGTTACAGGCATCGACTTGCTGACAGCCAATCTCGCCGCGTTCAATATTATCGCTGGCGGCCCTACAACCGGATCAGGTGACTTTTCGATATCAGGTGAACGATTTACAGCCTATGCCACTACTGATTCTGGAATCGTTGATGACAATGCCGTAAACGCAACAGTGACAACATCCAATCGTGTTGTGATTTTTACGGGTCTAAACTATGCTGACTCTGGGCTAGATTTACATGCCAAAGATACGGACATTCCACTATGGAAAGCCTCAGCAGGTGCCGGTGAAGCAGGGACAGTTTACTTCCGAGTTAACTCTGTGCCAGAGCCATCATCTCCACTACTCATGGGACTGGGATGCCTAGCACTGCTCATGCGCCGCAGAAAACAAAGGCACTAACACGGTTCCCATACATTCCAACGTTTTGGGCTTAGTCCCAAATAGAACAGAATCAGTCCCGCACCCTTTCCAGACGGATGTCAAAAATCAGAGTCGCGTAGGCTCCGATCTTGTCCCCTGCCCCACGTTTCCCCCACGCAAGATCCGGAGGAACGAAGAAACGATATCGTGCGCCTTCCTTCATCAAGGGCAAACCCTCTTTCAACCCCGCAATAGCTTCTTCCATACTGAAACGGTCAGTATCAGGCGTCCGAAAGGTATCTTTAATCACAGTCCCATCCACTAGCAAAATACGCTGATTCACGTCTACCGTGCTCCACTCCGTAGGACTTGCGCCGTCACCCTCATTCACAATCGTATATTGCAAGCCGCTTTCCGTCTCAATCACATCAGCTTTCGAGCGATTCTTCTTCAGAAAATCCTCCGTCTCTGCGCTTCTGTCACGTAGTTGCTTCTTACTCGAGCGTTGGTTTTTTTCCTTCTTTCGTCTCATAGCTAAGATCAGAGCCCTCCTTTGAAACCAAGGATGAGGCTTCGCATTTTTATTCTGCTTAGCATCGCTTTAGCACGCCTTTTATTAGGTATGGTGCATGTCTTCGCGCTTGAAAGCACCCGCTCTAAACCGCTTGGATTTGACTCATCATGGAGCGGAGATCCTTCTTGCCCATGCCGATCCAGCCAGCCGCGCTCTCTAGGCTCTTCAGCTCCTTGCTATCGATTTTCCCGTCGGCTAGCGAATAACGGATCAATGCTTCGAGCTTTTCACTGTCGTTGGTATGGGCTCGTTCCTGCCAGGCACGATTGGTGAGCTCCGCGACTTTATCAGGACTCCAGCCGTTTTTCGCAGTCAGCTGATCGAGCCTGCTTTGCTCCTCCTTCTCTATCGATCCGTTGCTGTTGGCGAGCTGCCACAGTTGGATGAACTCCAGCTCTTTCAGCTCAGATTCCGAAGGCGTATGCCCGAGGCTCTCCGCTACGTTTGCCTGAATCCGCTGGCGTTTTTTTGCCGCATTTTTCCATAGGAAATACATAGCACCGATAAACACAACGAGTAGGGCAGCGAGGATCAGGGGCTTGCTCGTCAGATAGGCGAGGCCAAGCGTGATGACTCCCAGTAGGAAGCCGATGAGCATGCCAAGCCATCCGGTGATCTGATTGATAGACGGCCCAATGATGGGAATGAAGACAAGAAACCGAGTGAGACTTGTGAAGAGGATGCCACCTCCGATAGTGCAAAGCACTACGCCGACGATGCGAACAATCAGTTTCAGGCGAGCCAGATGCTCCTGCACTGTAACAAGGGCAGTTTCACGCGAACCGGCGACCAAATGATGGAGTATTCCCTTGTCCTGAATGATACCGGAGACGAAGCCGTCATCCACTTCCACTTTGTGAGCTACGCCTTTGCCTTCTCCCCATTTCCCGAAATAAGTCGCCACTTCCGGTACCGGCCTACCACGATAGGAAACCCTCTCGTCACCCAGTTGCTCCGATTCACCTCTCGAGCCCTCCCCCGCTCTGCCTTTCGCGAGGTAAAAATATTCGCTCTCTGGAACAAGCCCCTGATTCTCGCCTCTTTTGGTCAGTATGAGCTCAGAGGGCGGAATCTCCTGCCTTGGATCAACGAACTGGATGTCTTTCCTTCGCACTGATAGTTCTGAAATTCTATAATTGACCGGAGCGAAGGTGTTCGAGTTGAACTGCTTTTTTAGTCCCTTGTTTCGGTCGTTTCTCTGCAAATTAGACATCCATTTCTTGCTCCAGGTGACACCGTCATCATCCTCGTCGCGATCCCATGCGTAGATTTCAGCAATCATTTTGACCTCAAGGTACCCTTCAAATAAACGGACATATTGCCCCTTGAGCTGAAGGCTCTGATCCATCGTTCCAGTATGGGAAAACAAAGTATCGGCCGAAAGACCATCCACCGATTCAACAGCAACCGTATCCCGAGCTGCCTTGAAATAATCAAAGCGATGCTCATTCTTCCAAATGCCTCCAATGGAAAACCACAACATCGCGAGACCAAATATGATCCCGTTGCCCTTCTTCTTTTTCTTCCCTGCCATTTGCACGGCAACCCTAGGCTCAAGCCACGAGTAAGGAGAAGTGGATATTTCCTTGCTCGTTGGCGGTTGTGACCGGAGCGTGGCTCATGCGAATCAATTCTGCCACCTTTCACATCAGCGCCCGCAACGCCGAGGCCGCGCCGGAATGGAACCGGCCGGAGTTCGCCTTCATCGGCAGATCAAACGTCGGGAAATCCTCGATGATCAACATGCTTTCTAATAAAAAGGATCTCGCGAAAGTCTCAGCCACACCGGGGAAGACGCAACTGCTGAACTTCTTCATCATGAATGAAACGTGGAGCCTCGTGGATCTCCCAGGATATGGATACGCAAAGGTAGCAAAGAGCCAAAAGATCAACTTCAACGAATCCGTCGGCGACTATCTCGAATCACGGGAAAATCTCCGTCGCGTGTTTACCCTGATCGATTCGCGCCTGACACCTCAGCGCATCGACATCGATTTCATTAACTGGCTAGGAGATACTGGCGTGCCCTTCGCGCTGGTCTTCACCAAGGCGGACAAGCAATCCCCCACCAAGACCAAGGCCAATGTTGATACCTTCCTAGACGCGATGCCGGAACACCTGAAAGGAACCGCTCCTGTGATTGTGAGTTCTTCGAAGAACCGCACTGGACGAGTCGAGATCTTAAGGCTGATCGGACAGGGGCTGGACTGACGCGGTAGTTCAATCGGTAGCGAGTTTTGCACCTGCATCAAAGTCTCGGCCTGCCAACTTTACGATGCCACACAATTTCGGCTCGACCGACCATTGACAACACCACAACTTTTCTCGGTTGCTGAAGCTGATACCTATCAGGTGACGTTTCCATCGCAACTGGTCAAACTGGTCATCATCATTGTCCAGATAATCCGATTCGGATGTGTTTTTTAAACCTTTAAATACCACCCTCGCCCCCTAGTATTAATAAATCATGAAAGCCATCCTCGCCCTCTTCCCATTCTTCATCCTAGCTCTAGCCTCATGTGGTGTCACTAGCCCAGCAGCCTCCGACACCGCTACGGTAAAGCGCGGCATGACCAAGGAGGAAATAAAGACAAACCTCGGCACCCCGGCTTATCAATACGACGTCAACAGCCAAGAGACCTGGGTATATCTCCAAGCCGATCCAATCGTTTCTCAGGCCAAGTCGACCGCCCTGAACTTGGTTCCCATCGCCGGCCCATTGGTCAGTCTTGCCACCACTTCTAGGCCGAACACCCAAGCGGCGAAATCCGCGATCACCTTCGATAAGGACGGCAAGGTTTCACGGATCGAACAATCCGAGTAGGACTTCGGCAACGATGCCGGAATACATCAGAGGGAAAGCGCGGGCGATGATTGCCCTGCTCTCCGAGAGGTCTACTCGGGCAAATTGTATAATGCAGTAGCTACCCCGAATTAGTCAGATCCAAGCACGTCGGAAGTGGAGACAGCGAGGTCGTAGTGTTCCTTTGCAACCGCCTGCATCACCTCGAGGAACTGCGGATGGTCGCGTAGTATGCGGGTGAAGTCGGTTTTGCGGAGCACGAAGAAATTGCACTGCGTCTTCGCCCGGATCGTCGCTGTGCGCGCCGTGCTCATCAGGAGTGCCGTTTCGCCAAAATAGTCGCCATCGTTGAGTGTCGCCACCACCTTGCCCGCCCCATCGATCACTTCGACTTCTCCTCGGCAAATGAGATACATTTCTTTTCCCATGTCACCTTTCTCAATGACCGTCTCTCCTGCTTCGGCACTCGACGTGCAAAGAGCCTTCATTACAGCGTTCAGCAGCAAGGAATCCGCGCCTTTGAACAAGGGGGCGCGTTCGATCACATCCGGCGTAACGACTTCATACCATTGCCGCCCGTCTCGCTTGAGCAACTCCGCAGCAGCTATCGGCCCCCATGTCCCACGGTTGTAGTTCGGGAAATCCGGAGCCGGTGTGTCCTTCCAATGATCCATGATAGGCTGGGCAATTTTCCACGCAGCCGTGACGAGATCGCTTCGTGAAAACAAGGTCGCGTCACCGTGCGTGCAGGAGTAGATCATTACTTCGTAACCCGTGTAACGCGAGGCCTTGAAAGCGTCGCCATAGTCGAAGCGCATATCCACCTTTTGCAAGGTGAGTGTCGGCCCGGGAACCTTCGCCTGAATGAGAACCTCGATCCCTTGGTAGGGCTGAATTTGAAAAACGAGGCGGTTGCCAATCAATTCACTGACCCTCGTGCCTTTGAATAGAGCCTCCGGAGCTTTCTTGAATTCTACCACGATCTCCGTACTTCGTTTCCAAAGGCCTTTGCCGGAGCGCAGGTAAATGGGGACACCTTCCCAGCGCCAATTATCAATGCGCAATGTGCCCGCTGCATAAGTCTCGGTTTTCGACTCAGGATTTACGTCCTTCGACTGGCGGTAACCGGGCTTGTCCACAGATCCATCCTCATTCAGGGATGGCCCGTATTGCCCTCGCACGAAGTTGTCCGCGACTTCCTCGGGCTTATAGATGCGGATGGAATTCAGCAGCTTTGCTTTCTCGTTTCGAATCGCATCGGACTCGAACGAAGACGGCGGCTCCATGCAAAGATAAGCCAGCATCTGAAACATGTGATTCTGCATCATGTCCCGGATCACACCGGAGCTATCGTAGTAGCCGCCACGTTCGCCGACATCGACTTCCTCGCAGACGTTGAACTGGATGTTATCAATGTTGTTCTTGTTCCAAAGCGGCTCGAAGATCCCATTGGAGAAGCGGAACGCGAGGAGGTTCTGGACGGTCTCCTTTCCGAGGTAGTGATCCACTCGATAGATCTGGTTTTCATCCCAGTTCGCATGGAGTTCCTTGTCGAGCGCGACGGCAGACTCGAGGTCGCTGCCGAAGGGTTTCTCAACGATCATGCGCTTCCAGCCCGGTCCCTCCTTGAATCCGGCTTTGTGCAGGTTTTCACAAATCAGTCCGAAAAATTTGGGTGCCGTGGCGAAGTAGAAAAAAATGTTCCCCTCCGCTTGAAATTTCTCATCAAGCTGATGAACCTTTTCGCGAAGTGCTATGAAGTCGTCGAGTTCACCGAAGCTAGCTGACTGGTAATGTAACCGGCTTGAGAGCTTGTCCCAGGCGTCTTCCTCGAACTCCGGCCGTGTGTGGAATTTACGGATCCCATCCTCCTCACCGCTCATCCGCTCACGGAATTCCGAGTCGTTGATCTTCGTCGAGGCGGCACCGAGAATCGCGAAATTTTCCGAGAGCAACCCATCACAAGCAAGGTTGTAAAGCGCCGGAACCAGAAGCCGTTTCGTCAGATCCCCTGAGGCACCGAAGATAAGCATGATGCATGGTTTGCTTGCTGGGTTAGTATCGAGCGATTCGATTTCGGGTGTCTCTGGATCGGCGGGCATGGTCGTTGAAATTGATTGAAAAGGGGGCACTCCGATTACTGCGGCGAAAGTGATGTTTCGCTAGAGAAAACCACGCAGCTAAAGCGCAAAAATTTTCTTTTTAGCCTATCATATAAATGCCTTGAAGCGCCGAACCTTACAAGGGGAAAAGGGGTTACCGCCGCCGGGTAACTTGCGATTGAATGGACAGCACGACATCTACGAAAGATTTTGACACATGCCATTTTCTTAAGATCGAACTCCATCGCTACGGGAGTCGTTCATCGCTCGCGTCCGGCGCTCCCTGATATTGGCGAGTTCGGTTTTCAGGACATCGAGGTCAGCAGGTGAACGTGCACCGATCTCCTGAATGGCAGTCGCATACGAACTGGCGGCTCCCCCACCGATCAGGATGGGTAACTCAGGAGGAAGGAGACGTTTCAATCGCCGAAGCTCATCGGATAGAAGTGGATCGTCACCGGGGTAGACAATGCTGAGAGCCAGAGCGGTTGGTTTGGTGCGCTCGACAGCGCGTGCGATCTCTATGGCAGGAAGAGACGGCCCCAGGTAGGTGACATCCCACCCGAGCTGTCTCGCTAGGGCAGAAACCAAGTCCGCGCCCAGTTCGTGAAGTTGTCCGGAAGGAGTGGTCACTAAGAGCAAAGGCGCACCTGAAGAGTCAGCGAAAGGTCGACTCGCTAAAAGCAGGGCTTCGCGGATCACGGCACTTGCCGCATGTTCTTCCGCGATCGACAGGTTTCCCGATTCCCATCCCATACCGACCCGACCAATCAAAGGGACAAGCAACTGAGTCAGCAATCCAGAGATCCCAAGCAATACTGCGGCCTTGTCCAAAATGAGGCGCAGCCCGGCCGGATCGAGGGTCGCCACACATTTCCACGCTTCGTCCAGTAGCTCTTCAGCCGAGTCCGCCGTGTCTTCGACTTCGTTGTTCTCGCGAGGTAAAGCCCCGTCCATCAGCTCGAGTTCTTCGATCGGTAATCCTGCAATCTGCCCGATGCCATGCCCGGCCTTAGTCAGCCGCGCGAGCATTTCAAGGCGGTTGACTTCTTCTTCACGGTAAATCCGCTGATTCGAATTCGAACGCTGCGGCGTCACCGCTTCGTAGCGTCGTTCCCACACCCGTAGGACGTGCGGGCTCAATCCTGTCCGCAGGGAAACCAATTTCATAGGGTAGTGAGCCTTAGGCATAGTCATACATAGACAAAATATAGACTTAAGGCAAGAAATCGAAATATTTCCTCAAAATAAGTAGACTTTTCTTTGACAGACTAAAAACCGCTCGTAGACATTACTTAGACAAAGGGTGCATGAGGCACTCCAAAGTCACCTCAAAAACTACAAACACCAAGAAACTATGAAAATGAAATCCCTCCTCGCAACTGTCACCGCAGCTACAGCAATGATCGCAGCTCCTCTCTACGCAGAAGAAGCGAAAGCCCCCGAACAAACGGTCGTAGAAATCGCTGCTTCCAATGATTCCTTCACGACTTTGGTTGCCGCAGTAAAAGCTGCTGATTTAGCTGAAGCACTGAGCGGCGAAGGCCCATTCACCATCTTCGCACCTACCAATGAAGCATTTGAGAAGCTCCCGGCCGGAACAGTGGAAACGTTGCTCAAGCCAGAGAACAAGGAGAAGCTCCAAGCTATCCTCAAGCTTCATGTCGTCTCCGGTAAGGTAATGGCAGCAGACGTAGCGTCCGGCGATGTGCCAACCTTGAATGGTGAATCCATCACATTGGACGTATCGGACTCCGGAGTGACTACCGGTGGTGCCAATGTGACTGCAACCGACATCGAAGGCACCAATGGAGTGATTCACGTCATCGACGCCGTGATCCTTCCCAAGTCATAACACCTAAAATATCATTGAAACGCCAGGGCGAGGAGATTTTGGTCTCCTCGCCCTTCTTTGTGTACGCGGAGCCCGCTCGACGATCATTTCTGCTTAACCTCTCCGGTTTCATCGGATAGGTTCGTGGAAATTCACTAAACCTATGCAGCATCATCAAAACTTCATCGACGGCGGCTTCCACGAATCCAGCTCCGCAGACAGGATCGAAAACCGTAACCCATCCACCGGCGACCTACTCTCCACCGTCCCGGACAGCAGTGATGCAGATGTGGATATGGCGCTGGATGCCGCGAAAAAATCCCAACCCGCATGGGGCAGAAGACCTGCCATCGAGCGTGCCGGTTTCCTGAGAGCCATCGCAGTGAAACTCCGTGAAAATGTCGATTTCCTCGCGGAGACCATCACCTTGGAACAGGGAAAGACACTCGGACTGGCCAAGGTGGAAGTGATGTTCACCGCCGATTACATGGACTACATGGCGGAGTGGGCGCGCAGGATAGAAGGCGAAATCATCCCCAGCGATCGAGCGAATGAAAACATCTTCCTCTTCAAGAAACCCATCGGCGTCATCGGTGGTATCCTTCCGTGGAATTTCCCCTTCTTCCTGATCGCCCGGAAAATGGCTCCCGCCCTCGTTTGTGGAAACACCATCGTCATCAAGCCCAGTGAGGAAACACCAAACAATGCAGCGGAGTTCTGTAAGCTTGTCGCCGAGACGGATCTCCCGGCAGGCGTCTTCAACGTCGTCCATGGTCTTGGGCGCAGCGTCGGGGCGAAGCTCTCCTCCACCGACAAGATCGGCATGATCACCTTCACGGGTAGCGTGGAGACCGGCGCACGCATCATGCAGGCGGCTGCGGCGAACATCACCAAGGTGAACCTCGAACTCGGCGGCAAAGCACCAGCCATCGTCATGGCGGATGCCGATATCGATCTGGCGGTAAAAGCGGTGAAAGACTCACGCGTGATCAACAGCGGCCAAGTCTGCAACTGCGCCGAGCGCGTTTACGTGCAGCGAGCGGTGGCTGCGGAGTTCACCGAGAAACTGACAGCCGCCATGGCCGGGACGAAGTTCGGCGATCCGATGAAAAACGCGGATGTGGAATATGGCCCAATGATCAACAGCGCAGGTGGGGAGAAAGTCAATGGAATCGTCCAAGCAGCAGTGCAGGCTGGTGCGCGGATCACCACCGGCGGAAAACGCGCGGACATGGATGGCGGATATTACTACGAACCCACGGTTCTCGCCGATTGCACGCAGGACATGAAGGTTCTCCATGAGGAAATCTTCGGCCCTGTAATTCCGGTGGTGGCCTTTGATGAACTCGATGAAGCAATTGGCTTCGCAAACGACTCAGAATACGGGCTGACTTCGTCGATCTACACGCGTGACCTTTCCTCGGCAATGCATGCCGCTAAGGAGTTAAACTTCGGAGAAACCTACATCAACCGTGAGAACTTCGAGGCGATGCAAGGCTACCACGCCGGCTGGAGAAAATCTGGAATCGGCGGAGCGGATGGCAAGCACGGGCTTGAGGAATTCCTACAGACCCAAGTGGTGTACATGAATTACTGATGGAGGCAGACCGCGAGATTTGGAATCATGCAGAGCCTTGTCTGTGATTGAATACTGATTACCGTTTGTTATTGGAGTGAAGCGGTGCCAGATTCCGGCATCCACTTACTTCTCATTTCGTTTTCTGCAGTCTCGTTCATCCTGTTCGGAGGCGGGTGTTTCCTTTCTGCTGCGATGCGCTCGGAATTCGATCGCTATGGGTTGGCGAGATTTATTCGGCTGGTGGGCACTTTACAATTAATGGGAGCAGTAGGCTTACTGCTCGGCTTGCTAATGCCATGGATTGGTCAGTTATCAGCCGGTGGTCTCGCCCTGATGATGCTTTGCGGAGTGGGAGTGCGCATCAAGATCAGGGACACGATGCTGCAAACCTTTCCCGCGTTCGCTTACATGGTGCTCAACGCGTACCTTGCAGTTGCCGCTTATTAGCCACGCTCAGAGCAGTGAGATCACGATAATGGTGGTGGCCATGGCGAGCATCAGCAGAGAGGGCACGGCTCTCTGGATGGGATCCTTGACCTTGAGGTGCATGACAAATGCACCGATCATCAGGAAGATGAGAAGGGCTGCCGCAGGTACGACAAGGATAGGTATCCAGATGCCCACAAGCAATGCGAGCGCGATCAGTATCTTGAGTCCGCCGACGACATACATCATGGCGACAGGCAGGCCGTAGGCTTCAAATTCCTCCCGCATAGACTTGGCGTCTCCACCACGGTAGGGCGTTTTTTTGGACGCACGTAGCAGCCAGACATTGAGCAGGCCGAGGGCAACGATGGTTTGTAAGACGTATCCCAGAATTTCCATAAGATAATCCATAGCCCAGAATTCGAGAGAATACAAAGCCCCGATGAGACATTCTGAGATAGGGTATGGAAGGCGTGAGGGTTTCACTTTGCCGTGAGCGCGCTTAACCCTTTCCCGGACGGCTTGGAATAGGTGTGAAGCGGACATAGCCGCTGGCAAAGCATCCCTGCCTTACAATGCTTAATCTCGTGCCATTCCGATCAGTCCCCGCTAACAAACATTTCTAAACACAACCAAGGAGTTAAGCTTCGGAGAAACCTACATCAACTGCCAAAACTTCGAGGTCATACAAGGCTACCACGCCGGCTGGAGAAAATCCGGAATCGGCGGAGCTGATGGTAAGCACGGGCTTGAGGAATTCCTACAGACCCAAGTGGTGTACATGAATTACTGATGGAGGCAGATCGCTGGATTCTGAGGTATCAATCAAACTCTCCACGAGTGGATGCATTCTCAAGAAATGAATAATCAGAGCCACCGGGACCAGCAGCCGGTTGAATTAATTGCCATCCGTTTTTGTCTAGGTAGAGGTAGCCGCCGTCTTCACCGAGATAGAGTAAGCCTTCACGTCCGGGGACTTCACTCATACGTAAGGTGCGCTTGTAGCCGAAGCCTTGCTCGTTCTCATCAAGGCGGAGGTCGAAGCGTGTGCCATTGGAGGGAATCAGAAAGGAGGCAGTATCCACTCCGTTGGCTCTTCGTATATCTGTGATATGCTGTTGGTTCTGTTCCTGAGTAGCTTTAACAAAGAGCCAGTTAATCTTAGCCGGGCCGGTTCCACCGGCGTGGAAACAGACCTTGAAGCGGAGGTCTTTAAGCGGAACGTCCTTCAGCTTGGAGCTACCAAGGGTGATGGTCTGTGGGTTTGGAACGATACGGAGTAGCTTACTTGTGTCCCCCGGTCTGCGGTAGTCGTCTTCTATCGCAGGCAAGAGTTTTATAGTCACATGCGTTTTCCCGTCAGACTGCACGCTTGTTGCCAATGCGACACCATCAAATTCGACCATAGTATCACTATATTTTCCAATAGCCGTATCGAGATTGTAATAGGAATTTAGCGACAGCTCAATGTCCTTGGTATTTCCGGAAGAGGAGCCGCTGGGAACAGGAGCACAACCCGGGAGAATCGTGAATGCCACGAGGGCGAAAAGTAGCTTTTTGCTAATAGTGATCATGTATACCAAGTGACTCGACTTGGCCATGTACTGTCAAGTTTGGTTTCCGCATCTGGAGGGTGCTTGTCGGTAAATTCTAGTTGCCGTTCTTAGAAAAACGCAGATGAGGAAAACGACACCCTGATCAACAGCGCAGGTGGCGATAAAGTCGAACGATTCGTTCAGGCAGCTTTACAGGAAGGCGGGGAAAGGAAGGAAATGTTACCTAGCGGGGACACCCCCGTTTACAGGGACGCGGGCCACCAAAAAACATTTACTTCGAAGCAAAAAAAACGCCGGGCAGCTACGAGAGCTGCCCGGCGTATTGAATTAATCAAACGACTAGTTGGAAGCCTCAACAGGAAGAGTAGGAGTCACAACTAGGCGGACGAAGACCGTGCCCAAGCCTGTCGGCAGAGTATAGAAAACCGAGAATTCGTCGTTAACGAGGTTTGGATCGGTAATGAGGATATCCGTCCAAGTGATGAGGTCTGGTGACGTCTGCACTACAAACTGAGTGCCATACTCGGATGCAGCGATATTACCGCCGTTAACCCAAAAGTATGTTCCGTCGAAGATTAATACTTCTGAAGTAAACGAGGATCCAGTTTCTCCAATGAAGAACTCGATACCGTTCTGAACACCATCGCCGTCGAAGTCCTCACCTGGTGATTGGCCGCCCGCATTGTCGGTGGACCACGTGGTGAAACTAGGCAGAGTTCCGGCTTGTACTTCGAGGGTAGCAGTGGCAGGCGTGAAGGTCCACAGGTTTCCTTCAGCATCAATGCTCCAAGTGCCATCCAAGTTATCGGTGAAGGCACCAATGTTGCTCGTCACTCCAGTGATTGCCACGTTCACACCTGCGAAGTTGGTGGGGTCAAGAACCGTCCACGTATTTCCAGGCGTGGTGTTGGCACCAGTGAAGTCGAAGTTGACCGCTCCATTGATGTTCACCACCGGTGATCCTGTATCCACACTAGCAATAACCCTATTGGTTACTGTATTTTCACCAGGATAGAAGGTCATGCTTCCGGTAGTATCGAGGGTTACCGTTCCGTCCTGCACATCAAAATCACCGCGGATATTGATGTTACCGCCAAACGTTTGGGTACCTGTGCCGACCTTGTGGACATGAGCGAAGTGTTGGCCGAGTTCATTTGTGAAGACGCCGTGGTCAACGAGGTCTCCCAAAAAGGTATCGCTGCCATTATCGACTCCGATAGTGAGTTGCTCATATGATGCATCCGCACCAGTGCCGAGTCCGCTAGCAAGCGTTCCTTCACCTGTGACGGTATCGACGAACACGTTAGCCTCCACCGAGGTGAAGGTCGCACCCGAAGCAATATTGAGATCCGAGAGGTTGGCAGACCAGTCTTCGTTCCTGCTGGAACCACCTGTGAGAACTCCTCCTTGCACGTTGACGAGAGCACCGGAGCCAAAGGCAAAGGTCGCATCATTGAAGTTAATGTTACCCGTGCCTGTCTTCTGAAGAACTCCAGTACCAGTGAAGGAGCCGACTACTTCGAATCTGCCAGCAAGATCGCTTTGATAGGTGTAAATTGCACCAGAAGCGATATCCACACCGGTGGAGCTATCTCCCCCAGTGGCCACAAGTTCGCCAGCAGTGACGGTAGTTGTTCCAGTGTAGGAACTAATACCCAGAAGAGTCTGAACACCTGCTCCGGTCTTCGCTAAGCTACCGCTTCCCGTGATGGGGCCAGCAAAACTACCTGTTCCGAGGATGGCAGTATCGAAGGTCAGTGTGTTCTGAAGCGTCATCGTGCCCGTAGTGGCATGGTCACCACTGAAGATCACTGTTCCTGTGCCACCCACATTGATTTCTGTAGCACCACTGATGCCGTTGGTGTCAGAACTGGTCACTGTGTAAGTGGTTCCAGAGGTATTGAGGAAATCAATGACCCCTCCTACTACTCCTCCACTAGCAATATCGACGTCAAAGGATCCGACTGCCACTGGGTTACCGGAGTCATAGTAGATGTCTGCAAAACCAATGCGGCCGCTTGCCGAATTTGCGGTGTCGAAATCCGTATTGTCTATCGGTGCATCGAAGGCGTTGCCCATGAAGTTCGGCGTCGTGGACTGATCCCAGGTGCTTCCGCTAATTCCAGTCCAGAGTCTGGCGCCAGAGCCTGGATTATAGGAGAGTACACCTGTCGCTTCGTCAAATTTCCAGAGGACAACTCCATCGTCCAGAGACCAAATACCGCCTCCATCATTGGTGAATGGGGTAGTAGTACTGCTGATGGCGAAGGTTGCTGCATCGTAGGTAGCTCCTCCACTCATATTGGCAGTATCCACTAGTGTCCAGGTTTGACCGATTCCTGCGGCACCATCGGTGAGATCAACGATGATTGTACCGTTGAGATTAACGGTGCCTGTGCCGGCTCCAGCACCTTTGATCTGGTTCGTGCTGGTGCCCGATAGCACAAAATTAATATTTGAGCCGGGTGCCAAGGTCAGAGTGCCTTCTTCAACGATCATATCGGCAGTGGAGGAGATGTTACCGCCGATCGACAGTGTGCCGCCTCTCACGGTCGTGGTTCCAGAGTAGCCATTTAAGGTACCATTTAATTCCTGTGTGCCTGTGCCTAGCTTTACGATGCTACAAGGGGCAAGAAGAGGATTCGCTTGGTCGTTGATATTACCGCTGAAGACTCCGCTTCCGTTATCAACACCGAAGGTGAAATTTTCGTAAGGGATAGGAAGGGTAGGACCGAAAAATCCTGATCCGATATCACCGCCACCATTGATTGCATCCACGGTCACGTTGGCCTCGTGGGTATTAAAGGTAGCTCCCGTTTCAACCGTGAGGTCGGCGAGGTTGTTCGTCCAATCCTCGTTAGCATTGGAACCAGCTCTGAATATGCCTTCTTGAACAAGAATATGTGCACCTGATCCGAAATTGAAGGTGGCAGCTCCTCCAGCCCAGCGGAATTGCTCCGGGCCGGTCTTGAGGAAAGTTCCAGTTCCAGTGAAGGTTGTAGTCGGTAAATTGGTGAACGCACTCGCGTTGAGCTCGAAGGTCGATCCCGACGCGATGTCGATACTACCCCCACCGTAGTTACCCTGATAGGTCAGTGTTCCTGAGGTAATAGTTGTCGCACCGTTGAAACCGCTGTTCGCGGTGACGGTTACTGATCCACCGCCTTGAATGTCGAGCGTGCCGCTTCCGCTGAGCGCACCATTTTGGGTGACTGCAGCTCCATTGGTTTTATAAACGAGGGCTCCTTCGCTGGAGATTGGCGCGTCGGCAAGGCTACCGCTAGTGGTTCCATCTCCAATATTCAGGGTGGTTCCTGCAACAGTCACGGCGAGGCCGGTAGTTGTGTGATCACCCGTCAACGTGAGCTCTCCGGAGCCAATCAAGTTGATGCTGGTCGAGCCGGTGATTCCAACTCCGTCGGAACTGAACACAGAGTAGGGCGTCGAGCCGGTGTTCGCGAAGCTAAGGTCTGCAATATCGACGCCTCCAGTTACTGTCGACAGGACAGAAGTTGCGACAGCGGTGGGTCCCAGATCATGGAAATACTGGTCTCCGAAAAACGCATTGTCCGCAACGGGAAGTGCGATGACGTCTGCGAGTGTACCCTCATCGAGAGTACCAGTATCAGCATTCAAGGTGAAGTTAGCGTTTCCATCACCCAATACGGAACCTCCATTACCCGTCCAGTAGTTCGGACTGATTTCGATGGCGGTCACGGTGAACGTGTTGTCGAGGTTATCGACAGCCTGAGTTCCGATCAGCAGTGGGTCAGTAGTAGTGAACTTCGTGCCGAGGGCGTTGTTTACTGCAGCGAGATCGACGAGAGCATCGCCAAAGTTAGCGGTAAATGTTCCTCCTACAGAGAAGAAGGAAACGGCTCCATCGTTGAAGTTGGTGCTGTCGATTTCATCGTTGAAAGTAACTGAGCCCCCGTCGATTTCAACAGTGGCCGGGCGACTTCCGCTCTGCCCCCATCGGTTGAGGTTACTGTTCATGATCAGAATTCCATCGGAATTCACGCGGAAGAAATGATGGCCATTTGAGTGCCGGTTCATCCGCCGGGTTCCGCTCATAGTCAGGGTGACATCGCCAGCTGGGCCAATGCCATCACCTACAGTCAGAATCGTCCGATTGTTCGCATTCTGGTTGGTCCAAAAGGCGTCATCGTGGCCAACCTGGGTGAAGGCGATCGCGCCTCCACTATTGAGAACCAAAGCGGGCGAGCTGTTGTCGCCGGGGCCATTGGCTGCGCCAATGCCATCGTAGACACCACCATACAAGGGGATATTGGACGATGGCATGATGGAGCCGTTAAATTGGATCACGTCTAGGTAGTTGTTCGAGAGGCCATCGTCGTTGCCGCCCTCGCCGCCTGGTTTGTCATCGACCGGGATGAGGTCATCTTGCCAGTTCCCTGCGGTATTCCAGTCGCCATCAACGGCGCCGGTCCACGTATAAGTTGTCTGAGCAAGGCCGAGCGAAGGAATCGCGGCAATACCCAAAATGGTTAATAGATTTCGTTTCATTATTGGTTTTTTTATCCGAGTTCGAAACCTAGCTTGGGACTAGGTTTGTTGTTGTCGGGGGGTTTAGTTATGGGTTTTGCGCATTGTTTGAAGGACATTGCCTTCAAAAATTATGTCTCAAATTTTTTTCATGCGCAATTTGAGCGTGGGTTAAACTGTTCGTTACAGGGTTTTACGTCAATATTCAAATTCCAGATACCCGCGGATTCGCCTAATTTATTGATCTACAAGCCCTTAGTTGGCGGTATCGATCCCGAATCACGGCTTGGCAGGTATAGCCTCAGGCTTCCGGGGATCGTTTAGATCAAATTCTGGTGAGGGCAGCTCGGCAGAGTAAGAATGTGGGACATTATTGGGCAAGCTTGTGAGGCGAATCCCTGATTTTACCGCATCGTTTCTCCAGTTTGCCGCTTGTTCATCCGCCTGATTGTAGTTGAGAGCACGTTGTAAGTCGGCGAGCCCTGCGGGAGTTTCCCATGACGTTGTATTTACCTTCTCGATATTGGCCAGCATTGTAACGGCACTAGGAGTATGCGAGTTGTATCCCCCATTCGGGATTTCTTCGACTAGAGTCCACATGATCCCGTTGATGAGGCTTTTCCGGTATGAATCCTTGGCGAGATTGAAATGGTAGCGACCCCCTCCGTGACAAAAGCTTCGTCCGCCATCAGCGCGCTCGAATGCCCATGCCATCATAAATTCAAATCCGTCGGACTTTTTTGCCTGAGCATTCGCATTCCCACGGATCCCTGCATTCGAGGGAAAATCGATGCCCTGAGCGTTGTGAACGAGTAAAGGTGTCAGAACGCCTGCAGAAGCATCGGCTCGCTGGTAATTGAAAAAGATCTCATCATTCAAGCGGTGATCAACCACTCCATTTAGGATTGAGTGATCTTCGCCTTTCGGCGCGGTTAATTTTTCTGTGAAGAAGAGTGCAACCCCACCCTTTGACCAGTTTGCACCGATCATGCTTTTCCATCGCTCTCCCAAGCCTGCTGAATTCATGGAAATCCCGAAACTGATCACACACACGCCTTTCCCTTGGTTCATATGAGCCTCTAGAGACGACATCTTGGCTTCCGAATTGATAATGTGCCCTTTGGATCCGTAGGAATTGATGAAAATACAATCGGCTTGATCAATCTGAGCCTGTGTTGGCCAGCCGTCCTGATCGACCAAGATGACCTCAGTAGTGATATCGGGGTCAATATTCTGCAACAGTCCCGCCAAAAGCATACTGGTCGCGGGGCGTTCGTGCTGTCCCCATCCATGGGTTACTTCACCCGTCAAAAACAGAACGTGCTTTGCTGGCAAGGTGCTGATGAGTGAGATCAAAACACAAAAATATAGTGAGAGGTGTTTCATGAGATTTTGACCATTCTACAGGCTAGAATTTCATTGAATGAATCCTATGAGCAGTAAACTCAGCAGCCTCGTGCTTGATCTCGCTGAGGAAAAATTGAGATAGCCGTCCCTGCAGAGGCCATCGGAGAAATTATGGTAGTTCCTTGATCTGGATGTGGCGGTATTCCATCACGCCAAGATCGCCTTCGAGACCGATGGGGCCGGTGGCGGGAAGCTTTAGCGAGGCTTCGAGAACTTCACCGTTGCAAGTGCAGTGAGCCACGCCGTCTTTCACGATGACTTCGATTTTGTTCCACTCTTGGGGCTTGTAGTTCTTCAGTTCCTTGTAGGGGCCAGCGACTAGGTAATCACGGCACTGAAGCTGCGGTTTGCGGATGAAGATACCACTGTCAGCATTCACGGAGGCTCGGAATTCGAGCTTGAGAACGAAATTTTCAGGATACTCCCCCACGGTGTACAACTGACCCGTGAGTTTGTCGGATTCGGCGGGGAAAGTTACGGCGATAACGCCATCTTTGACAATGTAGCGGCCTGCGTCTGCTGCCTCAGTTTTACCATCGTGTTTGGCAATGATCGCTCCGGGATTCGGATCTCCCCTTTTGGTCTTTTCACGAAAACACCAGCCAGTGAGATCCTTGCCGTTGAAGAGCGAGCTATAACCCGGTTCTGGCTTCCAGTCCTCCGCGTGAAGATGAACAGCGAGACCGAGGACGAGCAGTGATGTGACGAAGTGACGTTTCATGTGTGGATTTTTACGCAGCGGAGTACAATTCCATTTGGAATCAACTACTGAAACAGCCAAATCCAAGGAATTTACTTTTTCAGCTATGATGAAAATGTCCTGTAGCGCCGAACCTTACAAGGTGATAAGCGAGGTGCGTCTAGCAGGGTTGTCCAGTTAGGGAAATACCTGTCCAAGTTTCTAAAGATTCAACCGCGAATAAACGCGAATGGACGCTAATCCAGTGCAGGTGGCGCAAAATTTCGGTTCTTGCTCATAAACTGATCTCACTAAACCCAAGATTTGCGTTCATTCGCGTCCATTCGCGGTTTTGTTATCCCTAGCTGGATGACCCTGGTGCGTCTAGGGACTTACTATTTTAGCAAATTCCGTAAAGAGTCCGTCCCCTTTTACTCGCGGCCTCTAATATGGGCGATGATTTTTAGGGTTGGGTGACCTTGAGCCTGACGAAGCCGTTTCCATTCGGAGTGAGGTTATCACTGATGGTCACAAAGACAGATTGGAGACCGCCCGAGGGAGTTCCCAATTCGATAGTAACTCCAGCGGGAGGAGTGCCACTATCAAGCGGCACGTCGGTAAAACTGACGAGATCCTCACTGATCTGTAACACCTGTGTCGTGTCGTTGGGCGACTCTGACCGCCGGACGAAGAAGAAGATCAAGTCCGTGCCCACACGTGTTCCAGACGGAAGAATTTCTGTGTCGGACGTTCCGGGGTTTCCGTTGAGCACATATTCCATGAGGTTCACGATACCATCCGAATCGGGATCTCCGCCCGCGGTGGCATCGCTTAAACCGGAGTAACCCGAAATGTAAGCGGCAAAACCAGTAGCAGCCGGCGTATCCATCGACAGGCTAATCGCGGCGCGGAGGGCGGTTTCGTCACCGCCAAAGTTCCCGTTATTGTTCACCACAAAGCTGAGTTCGTCTCCGGCAGTCACCGTGAAGCCACCGCTGAGATTGAATGTCCCATCGACCTCGAAGAGCCGACCATCTGCACCCGTGGCAGTCCACAGCTGAGTGCCATTTAGAAAGATGGATACGATGACGGAGCCTGCTCCGCCACCCCCTGTGTTTCCTTGCAAATCCCGGAAACTTCCTGAAACGGTCGCGGTAGATCCAAAGCTCGTGATATCAGCGCCCTCGAAGGTATATCGCGCAATAACCGTGCTGTTTTCAGCGTCACCGTCACCCGGACTAAGCAGTAGATCAGCGCCAGGAAGTCCTCTATGACCTTCTTGACCGTCACTAAACACTTCGTATTCAGTACCACCGTCGATATTACCTAGGACGGCTGAAACAGCAAAATTCCCGGCAGCGTGACCGAAGCCAGTATTTCCAGCATTGCCGATCGCGATTGATGCCTCCAAGAGATTTTCCGTTCCCCCCGTCGACGCAGTAGAGCGCAAATAGGTCCAATTTGTCGGCAGTGTCGTTGAGTCTACATAGTCGAGAGCCGGGTCCCCTACTACGGTCGACGAGACCGCAACTACATCGACACTCACGGTGACAGTGGTAGTGGCTAAGCCATCACTGACATCGACGGTAAAAGTATCGTCAGTGATTGTGCTATTCGGAATCGGGAAATACCCGACCCGTGAGCCATTGAACTGAATCGTCGCCCCACCAACGCTAGTCGCAGCAGCTCCAGTGATAGTGAGGGGGTCAGCATCTCCGTCTGTTGCCAGATCATCGACATTCAAGGTAAGAGTCACATTCTCATTAGTCGCCACATCTGGACTACTGGAGATCGGGGCGTCATTTGTCCGAACTAAGATAGTGGCAAGATCGGAGTAGATGTCTCCGGCGGCGTTGAACACTTGAACATAATATTCTCCCGAATCTTCTAGTGTCACAGATTCAATCGTGAACGTATCATTCGTTTCTGCGGGAGAAATAACTTCGAAATCCTTCGACCACTCATACGTGAATGGTGCGGTCCCGTCCGCCACCACGCTAAGATTCAAGGGTTCACCAACGATAAGAGTCTGAGAAATTGGTTGGGTGGTTATAGTAGGCGGCACTTCACTCACGGTAACCGTGGCGACAGCACTGGTATCACTGCCGAAATCGTTCATCACCACACAATTGAAGTCTCCCGCATCGGCCAAATCGACCGGACTGATATTGAAAGTGGCGTTAATCTCGCCTGGAATAGGGGATCCATCCTTCCGCCACTCATAGCTAAAAGGTGGCGTACCACTCACAGATACACTTAGATTCAGTGTGTCGCCGATGAAGAGATCTTGGCTAACGGGATTGATCGTGACGAGGGGTGGCTGATCGACGGCAGGTGGGCTAAGGTCGATGGACGCTTGCAGCGCGGTTTCATCTCTGGCGGTGACACCATTGTTTCCCACCACAAAACTGATCGTATCGCCCTCTGCAACTGACAGCCCCGTGATGTTGAAAGTGCCGAGAGACTGTTCCAATGCGCACGGAATAGCAGCAGGGTCGTCCTGATCCACGATGAACAACTGGGTCGTATTGTGATACACAAACACATCCACGGAACCTTGACTGTTGGCGTTCGGAGTATTTCGAACCACCAGATTCCGGAAGCTTCCAGAAATAGTGGCGTTGCTACCGTTCTCAAGATCCGCCGAGGTGAGTGTATAGCGTGCTATAACATTTGTTTTTGTGGCGACCGAACCTGGGGTCATCAAGAGATCAGTTCCTACAACGCCTTCGTTTCCAGTAGCGGACTGCTTTGCAGTAGTTCCGCTTCCATCAAATCCGTCGGTGTAGATCTCAAATTGCGCACCACCAGTCTGGGATCCCAGAATGAATGAAGTATCACCCCCTGCGAAGCCGGTATTCCCAGCATTTCCGGAATCTTGATTTGGCGTAAGTGCCAACTCTATACCCCCTGTCGAGGCATCTGAAACTAGGTAATCCCATCCATCCGGCTCTGCCGTGGGTGCGGTCGTAGCGCTGCCATCTGGAGCGGTCAGGTAGTCCGCAGCCGCATTGGCGACTTCGACCGCATGGGCGGTAGTGAACAGGAAACCAGCTAGGAGGCAGGGTAAGATGATTGATGCTTTCATGGGTTTCTTGGGATTTATCGATTCGACTGCGGGAATTCTCGCGAATCACCGAGACGTGTCTATG
Organism: Luteolibacter sp.; assembly: GCA_051252155.1. Classification (GTDB taxonomy): domain Bacteria; phylum Verrucomicrobiota; class Verrucomicrobiia; order Verrucomicrobiales; family Akkermansiaceae; genus Luteolibacter. The sequence continues at coordinate 1,046,110 of JBPOGB010000001.1, forward strand.
ACACGTTCATGTCATTCTGTAGACACGTGTTCGCCCCCAAACGTCTGCGATTTATTTTCCTCACTCAGGGCAAGCAGACAAAGACGATGGTATTGCTGGAGCTATGGATCGAATCGTGAGCATTGCTTCGCCATCCGGTTCACCCTCGACTTTCAAAGCTGGTGCCTAGCAAACTACGCCCGAATGAAACGCATCCGTATCCAACACGACACGCACTACGATTACACTGAAGCCGTCGGATTCGGGCCCCAAGAACTTATGATCCGCCCCCGCTCAGGGCATGATGTCCGGATCGAACATTCTGAGCTTCGCATCACTCCCGAGGCCAAGGTCAAGTGGCGCCGCGACGTTTACGGGAATTCTGTGGGTGTGGCGACGATCGTTGGAGAATCCAAAGTCCTTTCGATTTGCAGTGAAGTCATTCTCCAACATTTCGAGAACGAGCCGCTCGACTTCTTGGTCGATGAACACGCGGTCTATTGGCCGTTCCAGTTCGATCCAAGACAGCGGTTGGATCTGGCACCCTTCCAAATACTCTGTTTCCCGAACGATGGTGAAGCATTGCGCACCTGGGTCGGGCAATTCTGGCAACCGGGTCAAACTATCGAGACCTACACGCTGCTCGACAACATGAACAAGGCGATCGTCCAGGATTTTGAGTATCGCATGAGGGAGGAACCCGGTGTGCAAACGCCAGCCGAAACACTGGCTCTTAAAACGGGATCTTGCCGGGATTTCGCGAACCTTTTCATTGAGGCATGCCGTTACCTCGGCCTGCCGGCTCGTTTTGTCAGCGGCTACCTTCATTGTCCGGAAACCGTGCAAGGCCACGGGTCCACGCATGCTTGGTCAGAAGTGTATCTCCCGGGTGCCGGTTGGAAGGGATTCGACAACACCAGCGGCATCGTCGTCGGGCGGGATCACATCGCGGTCGCTGTTTGCCGTCACCCAGAGGACGCACCGCCCATTTCAGGCAGCCTGTTTGGCTCAGGCCGTGGAAAAGCATCCATGAGGGTCAAGGTTGATGTCGTTGAATTGCCCGCGGACAACGGAGCTGTGCAGAAAGTGGACGATTCAAGGCCGTGATAAAAGCCCCGTAGGAGTTGTCACTTACAAGTTCTTTAGCTACTAACACAGTCAGTTATGAGTGAACATGGATTGGATACCGCTGAGATCGCACGAGTTGTCGCCGAGGTCATGGCGTCCCAAGGTGTGACCCAAGACCGAACTTCGGAATCGGAGGAGCCACTGCGTCAGGCGGCTGGGAAGTCCGGGCGGGCTGCAGTGCTGACCGCCCCGAAAACATTGAAGATCCAGCAATTTCCACTGCGCGCGATTCGTCCTGATGAAATACTCGTCAAGGTGGAGGCATGCGGAATCTGCGGAACCGACATCCATTGCTACAATTCCGATCCATTCGGACTCGCTCCTGTCGTGCTGGGTCACGAGGGCACCGGCGAGGTGCTGGAGGTGGGTTCTGAGGTGCTGATGGACAGCGTGGGTAAGCCCGTTCGCGTGGGCGACAAGATCGTGACTAGCATCCTCGAAAATTCGGATTCCTGCATGATCGCCAAATACAATCCACTGAAGTCCAACCTTTGTGATGACCTCAAGGTTTACGGTCTGTTGCCGGACGAGCCGGACAATCATTTCAACGGCTACTTCGGCGAATACCTGATCATTCGCCCGGGGTCTTCCTATTTCGTGGTTAACGACATGAGTCTCGAACTGCGCTGCCTGATCGAACCGGCGGCGGTGGTGTGCCATGCCTATCAGCGAGCGAAGGATGTGGGAATGAGGTTGAACTTCCGCGCACGTGTGGTGGTGCAGGGATGTGGCCCGATCGGCCTATTGATGATCGCAGTTCTGAGGACGGCGGGCATCAACAACATCATCGCCATCGACGGGAATCCAGACCGCTTGAAGATGGCAGCATCGCTCGGTGCGGATGAAACGATCAATTACAAGGACTACGCTGGCATCGATGATGTCGCTGCCAAGGTCGCGAGCCTGACCAAAGGAGTCGGCGCTCACGTGGGCTTTCAGGTGACTGGAGTTCCACAGGCATTCGCCAATCTATTCAAATGCATACGCCGGGGCGGAGGCATCTGTGAGGTCGGGCACTTTGTCGATGGCGGCCAATGTGCAATCAATCCGCATCAGGATATTTGCCGCAAGGAAATCACGGTGACCGGTAGCTGGGTTTATAACAGTTTCGAATATCCCAATGCCTATCACTTCCTCCAACGTGCCGAACGTATCGGCCTGCCGGTGGCCTCATTGATTACGCACAAGTTTCCGCTCGATCAGATCCAAGACGCCTTCGATGTCAATTTGCGGCAAGAGGGAGTCAAGGTGGTCGTCGAGTTGTGAGGTGATGGAGAACCGAGTTTCAGACCCGCTTCTTTTACAAGTTCGCAGAGGGATACAGGAGCAAGAAGGAAAATGAACTGCCCCCAGTGAACGATGATCAGAACCATCGCCAGCGTGATGCGTAATCCAATCTTGTGATCTCCAGACAGGCTTGAACTTGTGCCGTTCGGGTCGACTCCATTCAGGCTCGGCGTGAGCGGCAGAAGACAAAACATACGCCACCAAATCCAAGAAATGCTAAACATGACACCTCGGGAACCACGGTAATGATCACTTTCTTTTCGTCCCCCACCCCGAGGTCAATTTCCTGAGCGATCGCACCTAGCGAACTGAGATTTACGTTCTCGAAAACCATACTGCCAGATAGCGATCCCGACGTAAATCTGGCGGGAACATAGAGGTTCGTATTGATGCCATCGCTCCAGACCCCAAAAGTTTGTCCTGAAGAATTGTTCGCTACTAAAACACCAAATTGGTTCGAGAAGATATTCGTCCCGAATGGAAATCGGTAGAGATCGAAGCTAGCCGAAAGCAGACGAACGAGATCCTGAGGTAGGTTTCCGCCGAGTTGCTGAAATAGGAAAGGATCCCCCGTCTCCGTTTCCGCACGATCCGAAAAACTCAGACTCGTCAGATCTAGCGCGCCTGAAGCATTTACGACAGTGTCTGCTCCGCTTTGAGTCAGGGAGATCGTCAACGCGGCATTCGACCGCTGTGCGAACAGCACGGTCATCAGCAATAGCAAACAAAGCAAAGTGCCCTGATTTTTATTGAACTGCATTACTAAGCTGGGGTGTATCGAATACCCAACATCTTTACGGAGTGCTCTTCGCCGCAAGCATGTATGCCAAAAGCGCCTCCTCCTCGGCAGGTTCGATTCCTGCATTCCATGCCATGCCAGGGACGATAGCGTGCCAGCTATCGGAGGTGACTTGATCCGGCAACAGGTGGGTATGGCATTCGCCACATTTCCGCATGTAGACTCCATGGCCAGTCTCCAATGTTCCGAGCGAATTCCCGCTGCGAGTTGCCATGTTCGCATCCGGAAGAGGAGCGCTTTCACTGACTCCGCGCTGACGACCTTCACCCTGACGATCTTCAACAACAGAACAAGCGCTCGACAGCGCGATAAGAAGGATGACGAAATGTAGTTTGGATTTCATGTGTGATGTGTTGGATGCGTTCGGGAGAAGTCAAATCGATCGAGATCGAGTGAAACGAATACTGGAGATCTAGTTTCTTTCCTAATTAAAAAAATGACCTGAAGCGCCGCCCCTTACAAGGGGAAAGGAGGTTGCCAATAAAGGCATATTATCACAACGGGTCTCCTGCCCCAAACAACACCCTATCATCGGAGAATATCAGAATGGTCTGGAGTTCCAGAGGCTTTCGAAGCTCACTGGAGCATGAAGATTTCCTACAAGACCCTTGCGGGCAAAATGACAAAGACGGATCTGCTAATGGTATTTTCGACTACGGGTAAAAAGCCGGCATTTCCCACTGGGATTTCCATTCCGAAAAAAGTGCTTTCGTCATTCGAGGGAAAGACCCGCGAGACGCGTTTCGCCGATCCAATCGATGGGCCAGCGGAGCGCATCCTCATGATCGGTTTGGGCGAAGGAAAGTCAGCCGACCCGGAGAGGGTTCGGCGCGCGGCGGCGATCGCGGTAAAGGAAGCGGAGAAGGCCGGAGCGAAGTCGGCGACCTTCTGGTTGGATTCTTTAAGCGGAAAACAAGCCGGACAAATGGGACAAGCTCTAGCGGAAGGAGCTGTCATGGGCGCTTATCGGCTGGATACATTTAAGAGCAAACCCAAAAAAGCCTCCCTCTCAAAGCTGGTGATTCAGGCTTCTGCGGAGTTCAACCGTGGGGCGAAGCGCGGTGAGATCACTGGAGGAGGAAATATCCTCACACGACGCTTGCAGGATACTCCGGCCAATAAAATGCGCCCCAAGGACATGGTGGCGGAGGCACGGAAGATTGCGGCAAGCTCGCCATCCATCTCAGCGAAAATCCTCGACGAAAAGGCAATGGAAAAACTCGGTATGGGCTCCCTACTCTCGGTCTCGCGCGGATCATCCGAACCCGCCTATCTAATCCATCTCACCCACAAGCCTGCTAAGAAAGCGAAACGCAAGATCTGCCTTGTCGGCAAGGGGCTGACATTTGATTCGGGCGGCATCAGCATCAAGCCATCGGCTAGGATGGATGAGATGAAGTATGACATGTCTGGCGGCGCAGCCGTGCTGGGAGTGTTTCACGCACTTGCCGACCTCCATCCGGATTGCGAAGTACACGGACTGGTGCCGACTTCTGAAAATATGCTGGATGCCAGCGCAGTAAAACCAGGCGACATCGTCACCGCTAGCAACGGCCTGACCATCGAGGTGCTCAACACCGACGCGGAAGGACGACTCATTCTAGCAGACGCCTTGGCCTACGCTAACAAGACCATCAAGCCCGACTTTATGATCGATCTCGCGACTTTGACCGGTGCCTGTGTCGTGGCACTGGGTCATGAGCTGACAGCAGTAATGGGTAACGACGAAGCCCTGATCCAGGCTTTGGTTTCCTCTGGAAAAACGACGGGTGAAGCGGTGTGGCCTATGCCGATCACTGATTTCCACAAGGAAGACATGAAAGGTTCCGTTGGTGATCTGAAAAACATTAGCGGTGGAGGGACAGGCGCAGGCTCCTCTACAGCTGGAGCATTCCTTTCGAATTTCGTCGGCGAGACCCCATGGGCTCATCTCGACATCGCAGGCACGGCCTGGGGTGCTACCAACCGTGACTATCAGGGCGGCCCCCGTGGAACAGGTGTGGGCGTCCGGCTCTTGCTGGACTATCTGGAAGAACAGTGAAGTTAATTCCTGCTCAAGCCAGCACATCCGCGTCCGCCACACATAACAAAGGTTCTAATCTCTTCTGATTAGGAAACACCGCCAGCCTACTCAGTGGGAAGAGAGAAGACACGAAAGAAAGCCTTCGGCACCGCTTGGTAAGTAGAGACGGTCGTGGTCGTGTATTCGCCGGGGGTTGGGATGGTGCCGTTGATGTTGGTGAAGTCATTGAGCATCGTGCCCGCCTGGATGCCGTAGCTGAAGCCCTGTTGGCTGATGAAGGTGATGCTAACGTCGTTGTTAGCCGAATTGACCGAGTTCGGAGTGACTTTAAAATCCACAATGCGCGGCGTATCGCCAGGAGGCTCCACCAAGGTGCCGTGGAGGACGATTTCCTCGATGGTGGTGTAGAGGCTATTTCCGCTGTTCTGTGGAAAAATGACGCGATAGTGGCGGTAGCCTCTTGAGGGAATGGTAAATTGGAAGCTCTGATCCGTGTGTCCACCCGGAAAGACGGCGAGCGAAGCGGAGGCGATGGGACTGAAGCGATTGCCGTCATCCGAGCCGAGTAGCAAGAAGCAAGTCGGATCCTCAGTTCTGTCGAAGGTGGCCGAGGTGAGGGTGAAGCCGGTGATCTGCGCGGAGGCGAGCAGGGGCGTGACGCTTAGGCCGGCATTGAACGTATCATCGTGGGTGAAGCCGTCGGAATTAATGTTGTCAATCGCCCGATCCGGACCCTCTGCAAAGGGTAGGACTGAATTCAATGGGAAAATGGCCACCGGATCCCCCGGAGTAGTTACATCGAACTCCGCCGGGGTGCCTACTGTTACGGCGTCATCCCACGTCGTTTCCACCGCACCGATATCACGGGCGATGCCGACGGGTAGCACCCCGCGCTGATCCGGCAGGGTGGAGGCAATGCCCTTGTCGATCAGCGGGGAACCGGGCAGGGGCATGAGTGTGAGGGTGGGGCCGCCGTTGTTAATCAGCGCCGTGCCGTCGCCGCCGGAGTCTCCGGCGAACATCGGCTCCAGCGGGGCTGCTGCGGTGCCGACGTAGTCGCCGTTCCCATTGGCTGAGGAGCCGTTGGAGGGGAAAGAGCCGGTGGCACCGCTGTTATCCCGGATGAAATTCCCCCCTTCCGACAGCGTCGATATGAAATTACTCAATTCGGGGTTGATATCTGCAGAGTTGCCCGCGATCACGCAATTCGAAAGGGTCACGCTTCCGAGCGATTCCAGCCCACCGGAAGCGGCGGTTGACGTTTCGCTTGTCGCTGAGTTTCCGGAGATCGTGGAGTTCCGGAGAACCAGGGTGGAGTTGGGCTGGCATTCGATTCCGGCTCCCCGGTGGGCCGAGTTTCCGTAAACCGTTGAATTTGCGATACGGCAATTTCCAAAATTCCTAACCCCTCCACCGCTGTTGGGCCTCGAGTCGTTGGCGTAGATTGCACAGTTGAGAACGGTGGTGCTACTCAAGTTATAGATCCCTGCCCCACCGCTCCCGTCGTTGGAAATTCCGCCGGTGATGTTGAGCGAATCCAGCACTAAGGTACTGTTGGCCGTGGTGAAAAACACCCGCGAGTTCTCCCCCGCATCCAGCGTCACCCCGCAGACATCGTTACCCTCGATGGCGAGGTTTTTTCCGGAGACGATGAGTTGGCCGGAGGTAAGCAGAATGGTCTTTTCATCCTCCTTGTTAAAAACAGTCGGATCGAAGGTGATCAGCCCGGGGCTGGGAGAATCCGCGATGGCCTGACGGAGACTTCCCGGACCGTTGTCCGCCGTGGTGGTGACGATACTGTGCGGCGGGGTGATGGAGACTGCGAAGTTCCCCGGTATGGAGCCTGCGGTATCTGCGGCGACGAGCAGGCCGATGCTGGCGTCCTCATTGTGCATGCCGGTGGTGGAGCCGGAGCCGGTCTCCGGGTTACCCCCGTCGTAGGTAAAATAGATGGAGCCGTCATCGAAGAGCAACGCCTGAAAGGAGAAAAAGTCGTCGAAATTACCAATATGTCTCGCATCCGTCCACTGGAAGACACTCACGCCGATGCGCGGGCGGAAGGGGAATCCACCGGTGAACATGGGGCTCTCGATCCCCTCCGGGAAATATTGGTAGTGGAGCAAGCCGTTCGACATAGTCAGATCGTCGTGGAGGGCGTAAATACGCGCCCCGCCGCTCGTAGTGAAGGGAAGGGATGCATCGTTTTCGAAATCAGTTCCCGGATCCTCCGGATCGGTGGAGAGATAGCCGTTGGTAGAGAATTGCAGCTGGGTATAAGTCATCCCGTAGAAAGCGAAGGGCGTGGTTAGCGTAACAGTTGCCGCCCCGTCGTCAGAGGAACCGGAAGTCAGGGTCATCGCGGTGCCGGTGGAGGAAATGTCCTTGAACGCATACACCGGCCCTCCCTCCTCAGAGGTGGTTCCACTGTAGCCGAAGCCATCGGTGAGTCCGCCGCCCAGCAGGCAGGCAGGAGAAAAAAGGAAAATCGCGGCAATGGCAGGGGGCAGGGAACGTTTCATGGTCTGAGGAAAGTGGAACCGAGACGGAGCATCGTATACTCTCACAATACGCTTAGCAGGTCACGCTTCAAATCCACAGAGACAGGCCGCTTCATATTGGAGTCACCAACTGACGGGAGTAATGGGGAATGACGATGCTCTGATCCAGAGCTCTGGTTTCCTCAGGAAATCGACGGGAGAAGGGTGTGGCCTATAACGATCACCGATTACCACAAGGAAGAGATGAAAGATTCCTTCGATGAACGGAAAAACTACAGCGAGGCTGGGACAGAATGGGTGTTCGGCTCTTGTTAGACAATCTGAAAGAGCAGTGAAGCTGATCGCAGTTCAGGTCACTACATCCACGTTCGTCTTAGATCATGCAGGCCTTAGTGCTAAAAATGTTAAAATGAGACACCAGACACGAATGGCACGGGATTTAGCCCATGCCATTTGGGTCTTCCCCTTTGCGATATGTCCCTTTGCGTTATTCCTGAAGAATCGATGCGTAGGAAGGGCTCCCGAGTCCATTTTTCATTCCCTTTCACGATCCAAAGATTGGCGAACGGTGTCGAGCAACTGCTGTATCGATGCAGGTTTGGGGACAAAGTTCCGACCTTCCAGCAAGTCTTTCCCTTGGTTGACCATATCTGCGCTGTAACCGCTAGTGAAGATCACCCGTAGCTTCGGGTTACGCGCTTGCAAGCTAGCCGCCAGTTCGCGGCCACTCACGCCCTCCGGCATCACCATGTCGGTCAGCAGTAATTGAATTTCTTCCTGGTGCTCCTCCCAGACCTTCAGTCCCACCACCCCATCGGGAGCTTCCAAAACCTTATAACCCGCCATCTGCAGCGCCATGCGGGTTAATTTGCGGACAGCCTCCTCGTCTTCAACCAGCAGAATGGTCTCGGTGCCGGCTTGCAATTGCGAAAAGGTTTCGTCTTGGCGGCTCTGGTCTGTAGGTGCCGCACTGGCGGGCAGATAGATTTGAAAGTTCGTGCCTTCGCCCTGCTCGCTGTCCACCTTGATCCAGCCGTGGTGCTGCTTCACGATGCCATAAACCGAAGCTAGGCCAAGTCCCGTGCCTTTACCCGCCTCCTTGGTGGTGAAGAATGGCTCGAAAATATGCGGCATGTCTTTCGGCGAAATGCCGCACCCCGTGTCTCCCACACTCATCATGACATAACGGCCGGGCGCCGCATCGGAATGTAAGCTGGCGTTTTCAGCGTCCACGGTCAGTTCCGCCGTCGCGATACTCAATCGTCCACCACCGGGCATGGCATCCCGGGAGTTTACGGCCAGGTTCAACAGCACTTGATCCATCATCCCCGCATCCGCCCGCGTGATCAGCGGGACAGGGCATAGCTGGAGTTGCAACTCCACGTCCTCACCGATGATGCGTTGCAGCATCTTGGTGACATTTTTGACCTGCATGTTCAGATCGAGATCGTGAGCCTGAATCATCTGCTTGCGGCCGAACAGCAGCAGTTGGCGGGTGAGATTGGCGGCGCGTTCGGCGGAGGTGCGGATCTGTTTAAAACCATCCTGGATCTCTTCGGGCAATCCCGGTGTCATACCGGACAATTCAGCCTGCATCAAAATGACGCCTAGGATGTTGTTGAAGTCGTGCGCCACTCCACCGGCGAGCTGGCCGATGGCGTCCATCTTCTGTGACTGGCGGAATTGCTCCTCAAGCTGCGCGTGTTCCCGTTCGCGCTGTCTGATGTCCAAGGCAAAGCCGATGTCCGTGGCCAGTTCATCGAGCAGGCGCATTTCGATGTCGTCAAAAAACTCAGGCTCGGAGGAATACAAGTTGAAAGCGCCAACCACCTTGCCTCCCACTTTCAGCGGCAGCGCCACCATGGAATGATAGTCCCGGCTCAAGGCAGCTTCCCGGGAGCAAGTCGCACATGGGTCGTTTTGGATGTTGTTGCAGACCGCGTGCTCGCCGGTGGTCAGTGACTGTCGGGTGAAATCACAGTTAGCTCCGGACGTTTCGCTGTGGATGAGCGCATCGAGTTTTTCCAACGTGTCCGCCGAAGCTCCATGGTGTGCCCTGATGTCGATGTCTTTACCCCCCTCCCCTAACAAGCCGATCCATGCCATTTTAAATTCGCCCTTGGTCACCGCGATCTGGCAGACTTCCTGTAGCAGCTTTTGCGACTCGCTTTCCCGCACGATCAACTGGTTGATTTCACTCAATACGGCATAGGTGCGGTTCAATTGCTTGATATGCTGTTCCGCCCGCTTCCGCTCGGTGATGTCCACGATCACCGACACAAAGTAATCGGGCGTTCCGTCCGGTTTACGAACGAGCGAGACCGTGAGATCGGCCGGAATCACCGACTGATCCTGGCGCAGGTAACGCTTCTCCAGCGTGTAAGTCTGGAGTTCTCCATCCAGCACCTGTCGCACCAAGGTCAGGTCGGCATCCAAGTCTTCGGGATGCGTGATTTCTTGGAAGGTTTTCTGATACAGCTCCTCCCGACTATAACCCAAAATCTCACAGGCTCGCTGATTGACCTGCAACCAACGTCCATCCAAGCCGATTTGCGCCATGCCCACGGCCGCCTGCTCGAACGAGGCGTGGAATTGTTTCTCGGACGCACGCAAAGCCTCCGCCGCCTGCTTACGTTCGGTGATGTCAGTGGCGATGCCCGCCACAGCAACGACGCTCCCCTTCTTGTCTTTGAGGGGGAACTTGACGGTGAAATAATGGTGATCTCCGTCCGAGTGTGGTGCCACCTCCTCCAACTGCCGGACCACACCGCTCTCAGCCACCTCCCGGTCGTCACTCCGGTAGGCCTCAGCAACTTCCCTCGGAAAAATGTCAAAATCAGTCAGCCCCACCAAGCTCGGGTGAGGGCTGTCGAGAACCTTGAGAAAGAGCTTGTTGGTGAGCAGGTAATTGCCAGCAAGATCCTTGATAAAAATGATGGAAGGACTGTTGTCCACCACGTCCTTCAACAAGGCCTGGCTGGCGTGCAATTCCTGGGTGCGCTGCCGCACGCGCCTTCCCAATGTCCAGTTCCAACCCGCGAGGAGAGCCAGTACGATGACAGTCCCAATGGCCGTGATAATCAAGGGTCGTAGATACGGACGGGGATGGAGCGATTGTCCCATCCATTTATCCTCGATCTGGCGAAGCTCCTCCGGGCTGATCCGAGCGAACCCCGCCTCGACTTGTTGCAAGCGTTGGGCATTTCCTTTTTGAACCGCCCGGTGAAATTGCCCGACATTAACCGGCTCAGTCATCCGGAAATCGTCCGCGATGCCAAGCTTGTAGAGATAGTACAGCGCCGGGGGTTCATCCACGACAAACACACTCACCTTATGTTCCTTGGCCGCTGTGACGATCGCCTCGTAGTTGGGGAACAATTGCAGCGTGGTCACGCCCTTTGCCCGAAGCAAATCCACTACCGCGTCGCCGGCCTTGGCGGCTACGGGAAATCCCCGCAACGATTCCAAATCCGTAATACCCGAGATATCCCGGTGGAAAAAAATGGGGACGTTGAGCTGGGCGTAAGGTGGTGAAAAATCATAATACCCTTCGCGCTCCTTCGTTTTAAAAACCGTGTCAATGACATCGAACTCGCGGGCACGCATTCTCTGCTGCGCTTCGTCCCAGTCCATCCCCCTCAGATCCACAGCGATCCCGGACTTCTTCTCCCACAACCGCCATTGATCCACGATTATCCCCTGCAGCTGCCCCGCAGGATCTAGAAACACGTATGGGGGATAATTATTATCAATCACCACCCGGATCGATTGAGGAGGGCTGGCCGCTTCCCCCCAAGCAGTGCCGGACAGGAAAAGGGCGAATAGAACTGCCAACGGCAAGTTTCCCCAGCCCGACGACCGCCGAGTTGGAGCCGAGCCTATCCCCTGCGGAGTGACCCACCGAACAATACGTAGAAAAAATTCCTCATGCGGCACAGAGCTACCCTGACAAAATGCCCCCGTTCAAGCAATCAGATTGCGACAGTGAAGTGAGCAAGAGCATGGTTTAATAATGATGGTTCGGCTGAGCGTGAACCAAGCAGTTGGCCAGCCCACACAGCATCCCCACCCTCGGGAGCTGTCCCTAGATTTTCATGCATTCGGTTCCTTCTAATAATTTTCAAGAACTCCCGTGGTTCATCGCCCTATATGCATAAGGTCTGCCCCTTTGTAATGCGCCCTCAAGATAGCTATTCGATCCCCACCCGCAAAGCCCGCATACTCCACAGATCACGCGCGACTGCCGCCTTGCCGCGAATTCGCTGTGCTACGTCCTTTCTCCTCTCCGAAACCTTTCCCTAGAGGATCTCCTTTCATACTACCGAGTCTTGCGAGCAGGGGCAAATAACACTAGGCTTTGCAGCGCATGGACGATCAATGGATGAAAAACGCTCGGAATGAGTTCGATTTAACCAACCCGGCGCACCAGGCGAGTGTGGTGGAGCTTGCGGATACATTAATAGCTAGGGATAAGTTACCGGAACAGGTCGCCGATCTGCCACTTGAGGCGAGGATGGCGGTGCTATTGGCGAGATCTAAGACGTGGCTCCAGGAAAACAGTAAACCCTGCAAGGTGGCGGTGATTTTTGCCATGTGGGGCGAACACAATCGCCTCAAACCCAGAACTGCGGAGAACCCGCACGGAGAAAACTCACTTGTCTCCAAAATCGAGCAACTCGATTGGGCGTGTAGTGGCACCCGGATTGATTGGCACTTGTATGCGGTGGACGATGGATGCCCGCACGGCAGTGGTCAGATGGCATCCGAGATTGCAAAAAGCCATCCCTTGGGCGAGCAGGTGACCGTGCTTTCGCTGGCCGATGCCTTGCCTGCATCCTCGGGGCCACTGGCGAAGCTGGAAAGCGCTGACGATTCTAGGAAAGCTGGAGCGATCATTCTTGGCGCAATGGAGGCGATCCAGTCCGGCGTGGATGCTGTCGTTTATACCGATGCCGATAATTCGGTGCATCTCGGGCAACTGGGTTTGCTGCTTAAGCCGTTTGTAGAAGAGGGAAATCCGGTGGTACTCGGAAACAGGAAACATCCGCAGTCGGTTCTCGTGAAGGAAGGTGCAAGATGGGGAATCGGTATCAAAGTCCTGCGGCATATGCAGCGCATGATTGGAGATGTGATATTCTCCAAAGGTATCCTCGATACCCAGGCAGCGTTCAAACTTTATAAGAGCGACTTGTTAGAAAAAATCATCGCAGAACCGACGGTCTATGATTTCTCATTTGATACGGACTGGATACTAGCAGCGCTTCGCGAGGGAGTGGATATCGCTCAGGTTCCGTTTGCCTTTATTGACTCGGCTGCGGAATCCGCATCCATCACCCAGGGCCCAATGACAACCTGGGAGACCTTACTCTTTGGCCTAGAAAAACAAGTTCGCCGATACGGCTTCAGCAAGGGTGATGCGGCAGCCATGGCCGATGTGCTGCGAAATGAGATTCGCGACTACCGGGATTTGGAGCAACTGATTGATCACTTGCCCAATGAGTTGGAGAGTGCGGGTGAAGACGATTTCGGTGACCCTGAGGTAATGTCTCCCGCAGCACTCGAACAATGGATACGGGCTAGACTGGCGTCTTGAAATAAGCAGCGATACGGTGGCGCGGCAGCCACCATTTGCCATGCTTCTCACTCTTGGGATCTGTCGCTTTTCGATACTCCTTCACATGCTTATGCTGGCTCTGAATAGTCATTGTCGAGAGGTCGCTCCCTTGCAATTATTGGGATGGATAGAGACGATGAATAAGATTTACATAAGCACCTTGTCCTTAGTGATAATTGCAATTTTTTTAATCATTGGACAAAAGATCAATGACAAGAAGACCAGCTCAGAACACCAGGCTCATCGTGACCGTCGCCAAGTTGAAACAACTTCTTCCACGTTAGAGGAGACTCCAAAAGTAAGAAGCCGACGGGATCGCCGATCTGATCGTGAACCAACAATCAGGGAAGTTTGGGGGGAGATCATCGACCCTGCCGAGGACTGCCACTTCAGTATGAAAGACGGGAAGCTTCGAACATGGGTGCCAGGTTCAGAAACTCCCCACGATATGAACCCAGAGGCCGGTACCACTGGAAGCAATGACGCTCCTCGCCTGCTGCAACCTGTTACGGGAGACTTTTCTATCCAAGTGAAAATCGGCGGCGAGTTTGCTCCGGGCGAGGAATCGACCCAGCCCGGATTTACAGGTTACTCCGGAGCGGGATTATTGGTCATGGCGGACGATCTTAACTTCGTGCGCTTGGAACGCGCCTCTCTTCAATACGTGGGCTCCGAGGAAGAGCCCTACACCAATTTCGAAATTCGCGTCAATGGAGTCACCGAACGTTGGGGAGACACCAGCGACTTCCCAACAGAGGCTGATAAATCAACCTGGCTACGCCTTGAGCGCCGGGGAAACGAGATACATGGTTCGATGAGCCAAGATGGAATCAACTGGATCTCAACCGAGCCCAAGCTCCTCCCTCCAGAGGCTTGGAATGAAAATACGATCCAAGCAGGCGTTCTAGCAGTGAGCACCTCCAAACAAGTCTTCAACCCTGAGTTTTCCGAACTCGTGATTGAGAATGCGGAGAGCAGCCCCTAGCGAAAAATAATTGAGTCGTATAAGGTCTATTCCCTTTGCAATGACCTTTGCGAAATGGATCAGTCCTCCCAGGCTTCAAACTTGGCGCCATCTCCGAGACCTCCGATCTCCTCGACCAAAGAGCGCACCTTTTCATTGATTTCGATTAAATCTGGTTCGCTTCTTGAAGCCTTTCTAGTGCCGGGAAACACCACATAGCTCACGCTGAAGGCCTCGGCTGCTCGTTTCTTCCCCGAAGCATCTTTATTGATTTCCCATGCTAGCCTCAAAGAAGCTTCCCCAATCTTATAAGTGGGTCCAGCCTCGGCGACCATGGTCGGAATTACCCTGTCCCCGTAGATCACGAGGGCATAGTCACCGTGGCCTATCGCTGCGTTTTTACTAAACCAGTTTCTGGGCAGAACGATGATTGGATCCAGAGCGGCAACGACTGAATGCGGATTCGCACGGAGCCCCCAGCTGTTGTCCTTTTTCACCCGGCTGAGATGATTGATCTCCTCTTGGTAAAGTTCAGAAACCTTCCGGTAGGCACGTATCGGCAATTCCTGATTTCTCTTATCCACCTCCGCCTTGAGTGCTACCAATTCGCTAATCCTATCATCGTAGTAGGTGGCGAATGGATTTTTGTTCTTCGCCCGCCCCCAGACGTAGCCGGTATAGGGCTGAAACCAATCCGACGTCAGAGCTCCATGGTAGTCTTTCAAGTCCCCTGCCCTATCCGGATCTGAACCGTCGGTAACCACATCCATCCCTGCCTGTATGAACAAGGCTTTCCTGCCTGACTCGGGGTGCACCAAATCCATGATGGTCGCACAATCGTAATAGTTGTAATTGGACAGTGCATCTAAAGTCTTCTGTCGCTGAATGTGTTTGGCTTTTTCGTCGAAAAGAAGGGCGAATCGTTTTGAGACCGTTCCCTTCTCGACCAGACTTTCGATTTCAGCCAAGGCGGCCGGGAGTTTTGGATTCAATTCCCGAAGCGTTTTGAATTCCGAGACAGCTTCCGGTCGCTTTATCGAAATGGTTCCGAACTGAGTACCTGACTTCCGCAAGGCAACCGGACTTTGCTCAACGAACTCTTGGCTAAATACCTGCGCGAGAGAACTTCCAAGCGACAGGGCGAATAGCGCGAGAGTAATTTTTCCTGCATCCATACACTCTAGGTAGCATATTCACCCCTCGAGGATGAAAACCAAAAACCGTGCTTTTTCGAAACCTGATCGAAACCTGATCGAAACCTGATCGAAACCTGATCGAAACCTGATCGAAACCTGATCGAAACCTGATCGAAACCTGA
>JBPOGB010000010.1:0-49591 GCA_051252155.1 Luteolibacter sp.
GCCGGCGCTTGTCGCGTCGACGGGCGGAAACTAGTCCAGTTATCCCAAAAACGTCAATACGTTTTTAGAAGAAAAAGGGGGTTTTCTTCACCCAAATCAAAAACCCCAATAAACACGGGCGTTCCACGGAGAATTTTTTGGCAGAGCACTGCGCAAATCGGCAAACATCAGGCAAAGAAACGTGAAGTAACCCACACATTCGGATCACTGACCGCTAATTCTTAATGAACTTTTGCACTGCAGAGGTTGTCCCGTCTTTGTAGATCACTTTTACCATCGCGAAGCGCGTGTCAGCCGGAACCGTAATATACAACTCATCCCCTACCTCAAACATGGTGTCGCTCGGCTTGAATTCGAAGGTCTTGTCGAGAGCATCACCATTCAGGGAATAATGGATCTCGCTGATGACGGGGCGGTAAGACATGAGCATGGTGAAATAGAGTAGAGTGTTTCCGTTGGATTCACCGAAAGAAAGCCATGAGTTAGAAATCGTGTTCAGCATCATTTTTCCTTGGGCAAGTTGCTCGTCCGAGGTGGAAAACTGAAGCATGTATGGGCCGTTCGTCACATCCTTGTCATCGGTGTATTTCACCTCAATCCAATGATTTCCTGACGCAATGTTAGGAAGAGGAACATGTGGGTTCACCATCGGTAGGCCTGTTTCCGGATTCTTTGCAGGCAAGTGTCCTGTCGATTCAAAATCACCTTTACCGTCCAACCTGTAAAACAGCTCTTTCGCTCGGTAATCTGAAACACTGAATATGACGCCCCATCCAGAATTACTTTGCTGCGCGGTAACGGTCACAGGATTTTCGAGCACTCTCTCAGGTGTCGCGTTTAGCTGTGACCAAGCAGCTTCAGCTTTTTCCAACCAATCTTGAGCTTCATTTTTATCGATAAAATATCGCAGGACGTGCCCGGCTTTTTCCGCTTCGCGAAATTTCTCTAGCCACTCCTTTTCTGAACGTTTCTCGGCTAAGCTCTGCTCTCCACGGCGTGCATCAGAATACTCGCGACTGATCAACCAGGCGAGCGGCCCGTAGTTTGGATTTTGCTGAGCCAGTTCCTCAAGGCGTTGGAGTCGTGCAGTTTCCTCCCCCAGCAGTGCCAATGTCGTTTGGTAAGAAACCGTCTGAGGCTCAAGTTTATCTCCAAAATATTGAAGCGTCTCTATTGCACCTGAGCGACCTTCCGAAGCTTTCAACAATTCTGAGTAACTAAGCCACGGGTCGAGCGCTTCAAGGTTCGCGCTTAGGTATTTGGTATACTCCTTACGAGCGGCAGAGAAATTACCACCAAGCTCATGCATGCGCGCATTGTGATAATGCTCCTCCGGTGTCTTTGGATTCGGGATTAACCTGCCATTAGAAGCAATCGATTCGAAGCGATCCGCAATTTTCTCCATCGCCTCATTTCCTTTCCTCACCTCCGCCGTGACTTCATCTACTGATTTTTTCGTATCATCCACTGATTGTTTTGTCTCCTCCTGGCCACTCAAAAGCCAAGCAGACAATCCAACGATGACTAGAAGGAGTCCAACAATTGTAAACGCCCACCGTTTGGCACTGCGACGTAACACCGTGAGATCATCGCGCAACTTCAAGACGCCGGCCTCAAGCGCAGCATTGGTGGTTAACTCATGAAATAGGTGTGTGTCCGCCTTTAAACTATTACGGTAGGTTTCTTGTAGCTTTCGCACATCCTCGGGTTCAGTCTCGAACTCATCAGCAGGAAATTTTTCGTCGATAAAAAGATACCAAACCTTGATCCCCTGCTGCCTCGCGTAGAGTGCTTCATACTGGGTATAGCTGACCCTACCGAATTCCGTCTCCATGTCCGGCGGTTCAGCACCGTATGCATACCCGACTAGCTGAACGACACCCTTACAACCGTCGATACGGTTGCGGAGCATCTCTCTCAGGTCTCCGCTCTCGGTGCCGAAAATATCCTGCCAGACAGGTTCGTAGCCGAGAAATGTTAGCGTATTAGCAACAAGCTGCCGCGCACTGCGGAGTTCCTTGCTGACTGTAGAAACAAAGATAGTAGGGCGCGAATTCACACATAATTCATCTTACAAATAACAGAATCCCGCAAGCCTATTGCATGTAGGTGTCCAGTGCTAACTCACTTAGGAAAATCAGCCGCATACCGCGCCAATGGCAGTAGATACCTCTAACACTATTCCCTAGGGAGGTGTTGTTCGCTAAATTCGGCATCGGAAAGACTGCTCAGATTCATTAGCTGAAAATTCGCGTTAATTTCCTTCAATTTCAAGTAATCCTTATAAAAAATAGATAGACCAATTCAAAGCAGAATAATCTTGATACAAGTATGTATTTTATGTTAAACGGGCAAATGAATGAGTATTCCCCAAAAATACCTTTCTGCTCCGGCGTAGCTGCCATTCTTTTTGGGATCTTGCCCCCTATACACGGAGTAGAACTCGCCGATCTCGCAGGAAACTGGACACTCGCTGAATTCCATGCGCCCACACGCCTGAGGGAAAATTTCTACAACACGGTGACCATGACCAACCGGCTCGGCACTGACTCCCACGATTTTCCGGGGGAAGACGAAATCCTCGAGGAGGCTTTTTATTTCGACCCTCTCACCACTGGCACTCGGAATTTCTCCCTAAGCGCGGCCGGGGCTGTCACAGGCGGAGAGACCGGACAGGTGCTCTCCCTCAGTGCAAACCGTATCCTCTATTCCGACGGCACCGAACTCACCACGGTGTACAGTTCGATCACTGCGGAGGTTCTCATTGCGAGCGGAAGGGAAATAGAGTCACAGGAACAGAACCTCTGCCTGAAACGGCCGACAACATTTAACGATGCCGATCTCGGGGGAACATGGGCTATTATCGCGATGACCAACCCTAGGGATCTGTCCAAAACCTCCGCAGGAGGCCGACTTACAGACGTATTTTTCACCGGAAGCGCCGAGTTTGTATCCGGTGAGATCGTTATGGACGGAGTAGGCGGGTTCACCGGAGTTTTCGACGGCACGATTTCCGGAACAGCAAACGGCGACATCACGGTAACTACCGCTGAAGGATCGATACCTTTCAAGATCAACGCTTCGAAAAACTTTTTGACCGCAACCCAAGGAGATACCGATGAGCAGGACTACATCATTCTTACGAAAAATCCCTCTACCTTGACCACTGCTGAGCTGGCCGGGACTTGGCGGATCACGGCGCTTCAGCTTCCGACAACCCTGACCGAATTCTTTTTCAACACCGTCACCGAAACGACACGCCAAGCGGACAGCTCGGGCTCGGCTATGACCAACGAAATCCTGATTGATCTCTCTCACACCGATAAATCAGAACTCACCCGCTTACAACTGATGGCGGATTCTGCCGGAAATATTACCGGATCTGAAACAGGAACCCTTGTGGCTAACGGGGACAAAAGCGTGTCGGTCACGCTCGATGGCGAACTTTTCACCATGCATCCCAATGCAGATAAGACCGTCATGATCGGTGCCCAGAATTTTGGTGACTCCCATGAACTGGTCATCGCGATCAAAACCTCCGAAACCGTTGCCAACACATTTGATGAAATGGCCGACTTCAAGACCATTCCCACAAGTGGGAATCTCATCCTCACGTGGAATAGTGCCAGCAATTTGATGTTGCAGGATTCAGTGACGCTCTCGGGTTGGGATGAGGTGGAAGAAGCCGCTGACACCGATGCGTTTGAAGCGGACACGACCGGTGGAGGGGCACGATTTTTCCGGATTTCCGAACGAATCGATCCTCCGTAAGCCTGCCCTACGTAAAACTACGGCTACTCAGGAACAGCAAGATCCACGGTGCCCTCGGGCAGCCATTTCACTCCGCTCACCTCCGTGAATCGCATCTGCTCTCCGATCTTACCTTCCGGCATCTCGAATGTCCTGTGCCCCTCAGCCAGCATCACTCCGCCTACATCCTGAAGGTCATCAAGCGAGATGAACTTCGGCGGCCCCGGCTGATCCCGACCCAGTAAATCACTGGTAACGGTGTAATAGGCACCCCGTGTAACTTTCGTTTCGGGATCAATCAAAAGGACATAATAATCATCCGGAGAATCACCTGCTTCCTTATTGTAAGTAATCTTCACCTGAGTGTATTCCTTGCCTTCAAATTCCATCGATTCTGGCAAAGTCTCAAAGTTCGCGTTCTCATCATTGAAAACAAAAGGAATACCCAAGAAATAAGTCGGTGTCAGCGCCCAGAAACGATGAGGAGGCGTGAGTTCCGTGCCCTTGGGTCGAATCCAATCCACCCCATTATTGAAACCAAAAGTGATATCCTTTCCAACCACCTCATGCTTCACAGCCAAGCTCTTCGGATCGACGGTTTGAACCGTATCGACCACTACATCAGCACCCTTATCGGTCATGTGATAAGTCCAGCGAAACTGCAACTGGCCATTGCCATACCATTTTTCCGAGCCGCCATGTGCATCGATGGTTTCCATGACTAAGCTACGCCCATTTGTTTCCTCCGCATGAAGTGCGCCGAGTCCAAGAAGTCCTGTGGCAGCGATCGCTGCGTATTTTCCGTATTGCATTGTTCAAGAAGCTTGCCCGGATCTGGAATTTCACAAGTGACAATCTCAATCACTGGCAACCCGCCCGAACTCTGCTACCTTTGGCACATGAAGATTTTCATCCTATCCTTCTTATTATCGTTCATGGTGCATGCCGACCCGATTCGCGATTTCTGGTTTAATGGCGCAGAGATCAGCTCCTTCGAACTCTCCCAATCGCGCTATGGAAAAGACCACCCGGGGCATGCTGAACTCATCTTCGTCACCGAGCCTTTCCTCCTCGAAAAACAGGTAAAAAACGAAAGTGGCAAGGCGGAGTCGACTGACATACTGAAACTCAACGCCCTCACTACCTACAACACCGGCATCTACTCCTATCGCACGATGACGAGCACCTTCCGCCCCATCGCTCTCGATAAGTTCCCACATGCACTCAAGTCCAATACCTCCGTGCAAGACTGGTGCGGCCAAGCCTTTCAGCAATACAACTTCAAGAACGCAGGCTGGAGTGTCCAACTCCGTTCCTACTTTGAACAGGAAGCAGATCAGGACTTTGCCCTTCCCTCCGCGTATCTCGAAGACGAGCTGTGGCTCACCCTTCGCCTTGATCCCAAGAAACTACCCACAGGAGAAACCGAAATCATTCCCGGAGCCATCTTCTCACGATTCAGCCATAAAGAAATTGCAGTCTCATCCGCAAAAGCCGTGCTCGAAGAATCCGATGAATCATCCACCTACACGCTCACCTATCCATCGCTAAACCGCACCCTAGCCATTACCTTCGACACCGCTTTCCCCCACATCATCAGAAAATGGACAGAAACGACTTCCTCAGGAACCACCACCGCAATATTGAAAAAACGCCTGATGAATATCCCTTACTGGGGCATGAATGATCCAGAGGACGCTGAGAAACGCAAAGATCTCGGGCTTGAGCCAATTGCCAACTAACTACCCTATCATTCCGTAGTCTCAGTAGCATGAGTAGCCGCAACATTCTCCACCTCAATTTCAGGCACCCGGGTCACATAGTTCTCCAAGGGATTTGTAAAATCCACATCACCCGACCAATAACCCACGGTTTCTGCACGCAATCTCATTGTCACCGTCAATGTATTCGACGACTTGATCGATTCATCGAAATTGAAAATTCTGTAGCCCCACAAATCTTCCCGTGACCCTGGGCTGGGAGTCATCGAAACCACCTCAAAACCTCCTAGGAAATCATCGTGCATATCGATGCTATTAAGAGTTCTTGAGCCCGAATCACGGTTCAGAACCTCAAATACCAAGTCAAATTCTTCGCCGATAGCAACTGTATCGGGATATTCCATTTCTACATAAAACTTCGGAGGTGCATCATACATGTAGAACCATGCCGTGGCGCCTAATCCAACCCAGATGAGCGACGTCACCACCATCGTCACAAGTGCCGTAAGCAATATTGCTAAGTTCCGGCTCTTAGCTGTGGGTATAGGTGGTGGATTCATCGGCATAATCGATGAAATAAGTATGCTTTTCAGATCATTCCGTGAAGCAGGAAGATTCACTTACCATTCATTTCCCACAAATCTTTATCCTCGAGGATCTCTCTCGCCCCGTCACCGCTGAGCCATTTCTTCGCATCTTCATCTGCTTTCAAATGAGCATCCCAGAAAGCAGTCGTTAAAGCCAAGATACGTTGATGGAATTCACCTTCCCCCCGTCCTGCTCTCTGTCCGAATGCCGAGTGCTCTGCTCCATCGAAAACAACCTGCCAAGCAGCTCCACCCACATATGGGTATACTTCTAAGCGATCCTTCGCCGATGTTCCACCAATCGGGCTGGTATCCAAAGTCCCAGTCATCAAGAGACACGGCATCGTGATTTCTGAAAAAACGGCAACTGGATCTCCAAACCTCGCCCCGCTTGGGCTCATCATCACAGCAGCATCTATCCGCTTCTCCGCAAACGAAATTCTACCTCCACCCAACTTCTCGCCGGCCATCGCCTGTGTCGTTTTCGCTCCAAAGGAATGCCCAGACATACCGACGCGCTCAAGATCAAGCCTACCGAAAAGAGCATGTCCTTCTTCCGCATTCCATGTGGTCAACGCATCAATCGCTACCGGAACATCTTTCACCCTATCTCTCGAAGACTTTAACGAAGCTGCACCATTCATTGCAGCCATCCGGTCTTTTGCAGGGACATCCTTCCAAACACTTTCATCGCTACCAAGGTGCTGCACAAAAACCACTAAATATCCCCGTTTCGCCCAATGGTTGCCTAGGTAGGGATTATTATCACGAGAGCCTCCTAACCCATGTGAGAAAATAACGACAGGTGCAGGCTCTATCCCATCAGGAAGATAAACACGTAGAGGAACCACCCTATCACGTGTTGGATCATTCATATCGAAAACCTTAGAAGTCACGTCACTTTCGCTGACCTTGAGTGGGTCATAACTACTCGGCTCAGCATGGGTAAAAACGCACGATATAAGAAAGGCAATTAAGTGTATCGATTTCATCAACAGATGAAACACCACTAACTATCAGATAGTTGCGGTCAGACTCCGTTTGCTTAAAAATACTCCCATGCCAACTTGGATTCATGAGCGAAAAATTCAACGGCTGGGCAACAAAGGAAAAGGGTGGAAAACTATCCGGATACGAATTCGACCCCGGCGAAATGAAACCCGACCAAGTTCAAATCAAGGTTGAGTCATGCGGAATCTGCCACTCGGATATTTCACTGATCGACAACGAATGGGGCAATGCAAAATATCCGCTAATACCCGGTCACGAGGTAATCGGAACTATCGAAAAAGTAGGAGATCAAGCAAAAGGACTAAAGGAGGGTGATCGTGTCGGCCTCGGCTGGTTCTCGGGCAGTTGCCTATCTTGCCAACCGTGTTTATCCGGACGTCAGCAACTTTGCCAAGACAGCGAATCGACCATCGTAGGACGCCACGGAGGTTTTGCAGACAGAGTACGCGCAAACTGGGAATGGGCATTCAAACTACCTGACTCCCTTGATGCTTCCAGCGCCGGCCCGCTTTTCTGCGGCGGTGCGACAGTCTTTTCTCCTATTGCAGATTTCGGTGTAAAACCCACCGATCGCGTGGGTGTGATCGGTATCGGAGGCCTAGGTCACCTAGCTCTACAGTTTCTCAACGCATGGGGCTGCGAAGTAACTGCATTTACCTCTAGCGATTCCAAAACAGATGAGGCCAAAAAACTCGGTGCCCACCACGTCATCAACAGCACCAAGCCCTCGGAGATAGAAAAACTGGAGGGTTCATTCGATTTCATATTAAACACAGTAAATGTCCCACTTGAATGGGATGCTTTTATCAACGCACTCGGCCCCGATGGTCGCTTGCACTACGTCGGAGCTGTTCTTGAGCCAGTTCCCGTTCAGGCCTTTTCGCTTATTATGGGAAGAAAATCGATCTCAGGCTCACCTCTTGCGTCGCCCTCCACCGTCGCAACCATGCTGGACTTCTGTGCTCGCCACAAGATCGCACCTGTTACGGAAACCTTTGCAATGGCAGATGTGAATAATGCGCTAGAGCACCTGCGCGAAGGTAAAGCCCGCCATCGTATTGTTCTGAAAAATTAAGCTGTTGCCGTCTGAGCTTTTCTCACCTGCATAATCTTGCGGATGAGGAAAACAATCGCCGCCACAGCCACCAAGAGCAGCGGAATTCCGATGAGCGGGCGGTAGAAAACCCACGCAAAGGCAATCACCACCAATGAGATCGGAATCGTAAGCAGCAATGACACGAAGCCAGTTCCCACTTCGACAATATTCCCAATGAACGGAACGACATCCGCCACCACGGAAAGCGGACGGAATAATGCAGAAAAACCAACGAACATTATTAACGCGCCAACACCACGCAAAATCCAGGTGAGGATTTTGTTCGATTTTTGGGCGCTTTCGAACATGGATTCAGGACTGCGAGTACCTTCAGACAGCATCTCAATCTTGCCACCAGCCTTCGCGGAGTATGGCTCGAAGCTCGAACCAAATTGTTTTGAAATGATACTCACCTCACCCGGCAGGGCGACTTCATGTGAGACGCGCATATCGCCCACTTCGGGATTGGCCGAATCTTTTCCGACGTAGAAGCCATTGCCCTCAACACGCACCTCTTTGCCTCCGATAGTTTCTGGCGCAGCTGTTTCCTCATCAGGAACGAGCGGCGTAAAATTTCCAATGCTACCCGCCAATCCTTCGGATAAAGTAAATGCACCCACCGTGATCGGCTTCGCCGTAAACGTGGAATCGTCCAGAGCAGGTTTAGGGTTTTCGTGCCCTGATGGCTTATCAAATCGAGAAGAGTCGATGGGAGCATCTACCCATGCCTTGTCGTAAGTATACGTCGTGACTTTCTCTTCGCTCCCGCCGAGCTTCTTCTTGGTCTCAGACTTCTTGTTTTCCTCCCACTGATAAAATTCCACTTTACGCCTGAGCCTCAACGCTGCGGCACTAACGTTCAGTCGGTCATCTCTAAGTATATCTGTCGTAGTCGCGGAACCAGTCGTGTAAACCAGTTTTCCTTCATTAGCCGCATCTACTTTCTCGGAAGAAACCGTCACATAGTCCTTTGCTCCCTCATCGAGAGTTTTCTTCGTTTTTACCGCCCGCCCTTCATTTACCCACAAAAGAACCAAAGAAGCCAAAATAGCGACCACCCCAAAGACCATTCCCTTAAAAGCTCCGCCGATCCTTGAAAACCAGCCAGTCGTTGTCGTTTCGGTGAATGAATCAGCCATAACAGCAGATTGCACACTCACATCCTGTCTGATCAATCCGAAAGTGCAGGCTCTGAGATGGATATTCCATTCAATACTAGAATGCTTTCGCGTTTCGCACGATTTATGCTACGCCCCTGCGGACGCCCTACATGAATCAAGAGAAAATCAGACTAGCCGAAGACGAAGAACGCTCCAAAAACTGGAAACGTTGGGGACCATACCTCAGCGAACGCCAGTGGGGCACAGTCCGTGAGGATTATTCGGATCACGGGAATTCCTGGGCTGCATTTCCGCACGACCAAGCACGACGCCGCGCCTACCGCTGGGGGGAAGATGGATTGCAGGGCTGGAGCGACCGCAAATGCCGACTATGCTTTTCACCCGCTTTCTGGAACGGGAACGACTCTATTCTCAAAGAACGCCTGTTTGGGCTCGGTGGAAACGAAGGGAACCACGGTGAGGATGTTAAAGAATGTTATTACTATCTCGATTCCACACCCACCCATTCCTACACCAAGGCACTCTATAAATACCCGCACGCGAAATATCCCTACACGGAAATTCGTATTCAGAACGAAAAGCTCGGACGCCTTGGCCCCGAGCTAGAACTTGCAGACACAGGTATTTTCGATGAAAGCCGCTACTTCGACATCGTTCAGGAAACTGCCAAACGCACCCCCGAGGACATCCTCTGGAAAATAACCGTCAGTAACCGCGGCCCCGAAGCTGCCCCACTTCATATTCTCCCCACAATATGGTTCCGAAATACATGGAGCTGGGACACCGACGAGGAAGCCCCTCTCGAAAAGCCAAACATAATACAAGACGGCGACTCCCTACTCCTCACCCACGGCACACTCGGCGACTTCCGTTTTCATATCGACAAAGATGCGGCGAAAACGCCGCCGCGCTGGCTATTCACTGAAAATGACACCAATCACGAAGCGCTAGGCGGTGATAAAAACGCCTACCCTTATGTCAAAGATGCCTTTCACAGGCATATCATCGGCAAGGAGAAAAAGGCCGTTTCTCCCAAGCCCACAGGAACAAAAGCCGCCGCACACTACGTATTCAACATACCCGCTGGAGAAACCGTAACCATCCGCTGCCGCCTCCATCTTGTTGGCGAAGACAACGGTATCCAAGGCCTCGATCAGTTCGATGAAGCTGTCTCCCAACGCATTGCCGATGCCGATGAGTTCTACGACAACGTAATCCCAAAAGGCGTCTCGGAAGAAGAACGACTCATCTGCCGCCAAGGATACGGCAGTCTCTTGTGGACGAAACAATTCTTCTACTACGTCGTGAAGTCATGGATCAAGGGAGATAAGGAACTCCCCAACCCACCAGCAAATCGCCTAACAGGGCGTAACCATGACTGGCAACACTTCCACGCGAAGAACATCCTCTCGATGCCGGACAAGTGGGAATATCCATGGTTCGCAGCATGGGATACAGCCTTCCACATGCTGCCCTTCTGCGCGGTAGATTCCTCATTCTCAAAACACCAACTCCTCTTACTACTACGGGAGTGGTACATGCACCCCAATGGCCAGCTCCCGGCCTACGAGTGGAACTTCTCCGACGTCAACCCACCCGTCCACGCATGGGCAGTTTGGCGTGTTTACAAAATCGCCGATAAAAAAGGTCAGCGCGACATTCTCTTCCTAGAAAAAGCCTTCCAGAAACTCCTATTGAACTTTACTTGGTGGGTGAACCGTAAAGACCTCGATGGACGTCACGTCTTCGGTGGTGGGTTCCTCGGTCTCGATAATATCGGAGTTTTCGACCGCTCGCACGCGCTACCCGGTGGTGGCTATCTTCAGCAGGCAGATGGCACTGCATGGATGGGCTTTTACTGCCTCACTATGCTCTCCATGGCGCTCGAACTCGCCCTCACCAAGCCCGCCTACGAAGATATCGCCTCTAAGTTTTTCGAACACTTCGTCAACATCTGCGATGCCATCAATACCCTCGGTGGCAACGGCCTCTGGGACGTGCAGGATCAGTTCTACTACGACCAGCTCATTGTCGGCGACCAGACGCCCATCCCCCTCCGCATCCGTTCACTCGTCGGCCTGCTACCGCTCTCGGCAGTCACGGTGCTCAAGCAGAAAACTATCGACGCCCTCCCCGGCTTCCGCAAACGCATGGACTGGTTCTTGGTCAACAAGCCTGAGCTTCTCAAATACGTCACAGCGAACCGCGTGCCCGGCAAGAAGTCATCAGGCCGCGTCCTGCTCGCCATCCCATCCGAAGAACGCCTCCGCCAGAGCCTGCACTACATGCTCGACCCCAAGGAATTCCTATCGAATTTCGGTATTCGTTCCCTGTCTAAGGCACACGGCGAAAAGCCTTTCGTCTTCCAATACGCCGGCGACACCCATCAGGTGGAATACACACCCGGCGAAGCCACGACCGATATGTTCGGCGGAAATTCTAACTGGCGCGGTCCCATCTGGTTCCCGACCAATTTCATCCTCATTGAGGCACTTGAACGCTACCACTATTTCTACGGAAACAAGTTCAAGGTCGAGTATCCCACCGGCTCAGGAAAAGAGTTTACCCTTCGCGAAATCGCTATTGATATTTGCGATCGACTCATTTCTCTATTCAAGGAAAACGAAGAAGGTTACCGCCCTTGTTACGGAGATTCAGAAATTTCAAAACGATACTCTGATGATCCTCACTGGAAAGATCTCGTTCTTTTCCACGAGTATTTCCACGGTGAATCCGGCGAAGGTCTCGGTGCATCCCACCAAACCGGATGGACAGCGCTTGTCGTCCGCCTAGTTCGTGAACGTAGAGAAAAACTCATGGACGAAGCCTTTTAATAAGCGCCTCGATCAAGGGAAAGAAACCTTCAACCACATAAACCCTGTCGGCCGAGAGGCGATGATCGGGGTGAACGATGCATAGGTGTAAACATCGTACTCACCGTCAGCAATAGGCCCCGAAATTAGAAAGGTCGGTGCCGGCACAGTGATGAGCCGATCAAGCGTATCCGCGGATTGCACCTGCCAA
The DNA here is from genome assembly GCA_051252155.1 of Luteolibacter sp. Taxonomy (GTDB): domain Bacteria; phylum Verrucomicrobiota; class Verrucomicrobiia; order Verrucomicrobiales; family Akkermansiaceae; genus Luteolibacter. The sequence continues at coordinate 12,311 of JBPOGB010000010.1, forward strand.
ATATATCCCTCCGGCAGGTTCCTCTTCACTCTCACCGTTAGGGTCAGGTATTCATTCGTATCAGTAGGAATACCAAATATACTGGTAGCCTTCTGAAGCTCCGGAAGAAACCTCAGATCGGGCACCGTAGCATCTGATCCGATGAAATACTTGAGCAAATTCGGCACACCATCTCCCGAAGGATTGTCATTCGCCCCGCGCATTCCTTCCGGCAGATCTAATGCCCACGCATCAAATGCGCCACTGTTACCGCCTACCTCACCAGCTTCAGGTAATTCACCAACACCTATGCCATGTGAGTTTGCAGACGCACCCGAAAAACCCATCGCGGAAAATTGATTAGTTCCAAAGGTGATATATTTCCCATCTCCAGAAAGCATGGGACCATCCGTAAACGCCACATTATCGAACGAATCCGGTGATTTTGTGATTAATGTAAGCGACGCAGTTACCAAAGTAGATAGATCGGCGCGAAAAACATCACCACCGCCCGATGAATCATTTCCTCCAATCAAGGTCGATGAATCGGAGCTAAAGGCAACAACCATACCATCATCACTAATTCGAGCGTCATTTCCAAGCGTTCCGCTGTGCGGAAATCCAGTGATGCTAGGAGTTAGAAAAAACACTGCCTGACTATCAATATCCTTCACATATAGATCCCTATTCACGTTGTAGGGCACGAATGCTACCATCTTCGTCGTAGATACACCTCCCGCTGTTATACCTACTTCTTGCCCTTGGAAAACTACCCGATTTCCGTCTGCACTGATCCTAGGGAACCTGAATGCACCATTTGAAACTGTGCCAACAGCATTCCGATTCACCAAAACCGTACTGCCGTTCGCAATATTTCTTCTGAGGATTGCTGGATATCCCGCAAACATGACGCTCTGCCTGTCAGGATGCGCTAAAATGTAGTCTGTCGAGAAAACTACATACTTCCCATCCGGCGTGATATCGAAACTCGCGTATGATGCTATGCTACCAGTGGAAAACTCACTCGCCACGTCAGCCTGACGGCCAATGGTACTGATTTGTTGCCCTGAAGAGGTAAGCGAAATAATCTGGAAACTCTGATTTTGAGAATCATATAGGTAAACACCTGGAAATCCCGTAGCTGGCCGTTTCGAGCTATCAGATATCAAAGTTGGCGAGTTACTCGCAAACGCCACATAACGTCCATCAGCCGTTATCTTTGGAAAGGCATGGTAGACATTTATGCCTCCATGATTCTCTGTAATCCATCGAGTCTGACCGGTCTGCCTATCGCGCCAGTATATGTGGTGGTCTTCAGTAGTAGCCCAAGTCACATAGCGTCCATCATCACTTATCTGTGCGGCATTAATTCCAGAATTAGTGATTGAAGTTGCTCCTGCAAACTCCAACAGCCCAGTCGAAATTGTACGAAGATACAAGCCAGTAAAAGCCAGCCCAGGAACCGATTCTGTTCCCTCACCTGCCTTGAATAAAACCAGATCACCGTCTGCGGAGATATCCATAATCTCACCTCCTCCTCCGTGGATCTCATTGATGGAGTTCCCCGTTAGAAGCCTGACTTCCGCAAGCGATCTGGAAGCGCAGTTTACGAAAACTACGAGCCCTAGGATCAGGATATGAAGAAGCGCCTTAAACATGCTTTTGGTGACGAGCAAAAATTAGCCACCGAACAATTTTCCGCAAGCACTGCGACTACCTCAGAACAGAAAATTCCATCTACCAGTCACCATCAAACGCCGTATCAAACTGTAGAATAGTTAGGCAAAACTGAACATCAATAGATTTCGAATTTAAGCAGAAATAACAGAATACATATACATAACATACTAATCTTAAGCGACTTACAAAATACCACCTTATTACCTACGACCGAATATCTGAACATCTTGATTTATTGGTAGGAATACTCCAAATCTCTATCTCACCCCCCAACTCCCCCCACATGAAAACAAACACCATACTATGGTGCGCTGCTCTTGCAGTCGCTACATTGTGCCCTGGTATCGCTGGCGCGCAATCCATCACTACTACCTACGACTCCTCGTCACCTGCATTGCTTGTGAACGGAACTTTCGTCGGCGGATCTTCATTCAGTAACTATACCTCCGGAGTGATGAACTTCGAGAATGAAACATTCATGGCATTCTGTGTCGATCCGTTGCAGCCGATCAGTTCCGGACAGAGTCTGACCTACCAGATCCAAAACATCTCGACCCTTCAGAATTCCGCCATCATCTCACGCCTTGTCGGTGGCTTCTTGGCATCCAGCCAAGACGCATCTCAGGCAGCAGCCGTTCAATGGGCGATTTGGGAAGTTGTGGAAGAAAGCTCCAGCAGCTTCTCGCTCTCCAACGGTAATGTACAGGTCTCCTCCACAAGCTCCGCGATACGTGATCTTGCAAACACCTACCTTGCAAACGAATCAACTTTCACCGGAGTCCAGTTGGCCTATCTCACAAACAGCACGTATCAGGACATGGTGACATGGAATGGGAGTGCTGTTCCCGAGCCAACTTCGGCAGCACTCTGTGCCCTGTCTTCGCTTCTTCTCCTGCGTCGCCGCAGGTAACCAAGAAGATCGCTTAAATTTCAAAACCCCTTTCGGACAGCGTCCGGAAGGGGTTTTTATTTATCATGGAGACTCTATAGCCTCATCCTAAATCCGCTTTATCACTAAACCAGCTCTCCGTATTCCAGCAGTCCCTGCCTACCTCCTTCACGTCCGAAGCCAGATTCTTTAAAGCCACCAAAGGGCGAGGTCGGATCAAACTTATTGTATGAGTTCCCCCACACCACGCCGGATTTTAACTGTGTCGCGATCTCGAGATACTTCGATCCCTTGTCTGTCCACACCCCAGCGCTAAGGCCGTAGGCAGTATTGTTCGCCTTCTCGACCGCTTCAGTCGGTGTTCGAAAAGTCAGCACGGAAAGCACTGGCCCAAAGATCTCCTCCTTCACAACCTTGTGGCTTTGCGTCACGCCGCCGAGAAGAGTTGGAGCGAAATAATATCCTTTCTTCGGCAGCTTGCATTCGTGTTGAAAAATCTCCGCACCTTCCTTCACTCCATCGTCTACCAGTTCGGTGATACGCTCCCATTGGCGTTTAGAATTGATCGCACCGATATCCGTATTTTTGTCCAATGGATCACCAACGCGTAGAGTTTTCATTCGCTGCTTCAGCTTCCGCATCACCTCTCCCTCAATGCTTTCCTGAATCAGCAACCGCGAGCCCGCGCAGCAGACATGCCCTTGATTAAAGAAGATTCCATTGATGATACCCTCCACCGCTTGGTCGATCGCGGCGTCTTCGAAAACAATGTTCGCTCCCTTGCCGCCGAGTTCGAGCGTCAGACGTTTCCCTGTGCCAGCAAGTTCTCGCTGAATCCATTTCCCAACGCCTGTTGATCCAGTGAAGGCGATCTTCGCTGCAGTCGGATGTTTCACGATCATTCCTCCTGTTTCACCCGCACCGGTCACGATATTCACCACTCCCTTCGGCAAGCCTGCATCCCGGATCAGTTCCGCGAATTTCAATGCCGTCACCGAAGTCGTTTCCGCTGGCTTCAACACCACCGTATTTCCGAGAGCCAGAGCAGGAGCTAACTTCCAAGCCAGCATGAGCAGGGGGAAATTCCATGGAATGACCTGCCCCACAACTCCCAAGGCTTTTAGATCCTTGCCGGGAGCCGCGTAGGAAAGCTTATCTGCCCAACCTGCATGGTAGAAAAAATGCGCTGCCGCCATCGGCACGTCAAAATCTCGCGCCTCCCGAATCGGCTTTCCACCATCTAGTGTCTCCGCCACCGCAAACTCCCGCGCCCTATCTTGGAGCAAACGAGCCAAACGATAGATATACTTGCCGCGCTCTGCTCCCGGAAGCTTCGACCACGCAGGAAAAGCCTTCGCCGCTGCCGAATACGCAGCATCCACATCCGACTTATTCCCCTGGGCGATCTGACACAGCACCTCTTCATTCCGAGGACTTATTGAATCGAAATATTTCTTCGACTTCGGAGCAACGAACTCTCCATTGATAAAAAGCCCATAACGATCCGCGATCTCCGCAGGAGCCGATTCCGGTGCAGGATCAAACTCCCACAGATCTCCAAACAACAACTCCCTCGCCACCGGCTTTTTTGTCTTCGCACTCATACTTTTCCCAAAATGCAAACTTCCCCCACCACCCATGCCTTGGCGAGAACAAAGGAATTTACCCATCTTAAAACAAACTCAAAGCATCAGTGTAGCGAGGCCAAGGAAGATCCCCATACTGGCAACATCCGTAGAAGTCGTCAGGAAAATACTCGATGCCGTAGCCGGATCCGCACCGAAGCGCTTAAGAACAAGCGGGATAATAGCTCCAGCAATTCCGCTGATGAGGCAACTGACAGTCATAGCGATAAAGACGATAAAAGCTAACGCAACGGCCGAGGAACTACCCTGCATGCTTGCATATACGAGCATTCCCAAGCCCGCCGTGATTCCCACAAGAGCTCCGTTACAAACACCGAGTAATCCTTCTTTGAAAACCAGCAACTTCTCCTTTCCGTTCTTCAATTCTCCAAGGGTCATGCCACGAAGAGCCACCGCGAGTGCCTGACAGCCGGTGTTTCCTGATTGTCCTGCCAGCACAGGTAGAAAAACCGCGAGGATGACGATACGCTCGAGTGTATCTGAGAAAACTCCGACAACTGCCGCTGCTACAAATGCAGTAAGAAGATTCACCTGAAGCCAAGGGTGCCGGAATTTCATACTGCGTAACCAAGGTGTGCCCAAGCGTTCTTCTCGCTCCACACCGACCATGCTTCCCGGCTGAGCGCTCAACTCAAATGCCTGTGCCTCAAATAACATCTGCCCGCGAACTAGGCCGATAAGTTTCCCTATCTCATCACATACCGGATAAACTGGAAAATGGCGCACAGCCGTTTCTCTCATTGCGCTTGAAAGAGTCATTTCTGGATCTAGATGAAACGGATTCTTAATCATGATCTCATCGAGACGTGTGGACTTATCCTCGGTTAGTAACATCTCGCGCATTACAACCACACCGGTGAGTCGGGATTCCTGATCAACGACCCAAAGGTAAGTGATAAAAGCATGTTTCGAGAGCAAGCGAAGATCTTCCGTCGCCATTTCGATAGTCGTATCCGGCGAGTAGACACCGCGCGGTGGCTCCATCATCCGACCTACTGTATGTTCTTCAAACTCCCCATTCTTCGCCCACTGACTACGCAGTTCCTCCGACGCGGTAGCCATGATTTCTTTTAGCAAATCTTCTGAAAACTCCCCGAGCACATCTTGCGCAACGGCAGGATTTAAAGATTCCAAAACCTCGATAATCTTCGCCTGTGGCTGATCTTGCAGGAGAGTCACGACTTCACTCGGTTCTTTTGAAGAGAGCGATATCAGGAAATCCGTCATATCTACTAATTGATCTTCGCGGCTTAGTTCCGTGTCTTGCTTTTCCATTCGGTCAGTTTTTTGGCAATCGTGATCTGATAGACCAACAAGCCGGGACTATGCCAAGATGAAAAACTCAAGTGGCCGATTCCTTTCATTTCACCGAAATTCCTCTTGCCATCACGCTACCTCCTCACCTAAACATTCGCCCCGCTCCGTCAAGGAGCCCACCCGGTAACGGGGCGTTAGCTCAGTTGGTAGAGCACCTGCATGGCATGCAGGGGGTCAGCGGTTCGAATCCGCTACGCTCCACTTCCGTTGCTCCTTCTGCACGGAATGAAACCGATTCATAGCTCATTTGAGCCCAATCTCCGCACAGCCGGACTTTTGTTTTTCTTAAGCACGACGTCTGCTAACTACATGGTTAGATCATGTCGCTTTTTTCCCTAAAATCCCACACCGGCCCACTCACTAAGGATCTAGTCCAGGAGCCGGGTAGCTTCGGATTGGGAAAAGTGCCCTCACGTCTCAAGCCAGTTTCCACCACCACCTCAATCTGCGGCTACTGCGCCACAGGCTGCCAGCTTAAGCTACATCTCGATGAAAACGGAAACGCCATCAACCTCTCCCCTCAAGCAGGCTACCCAGTAAATCTAGGTATGGCCTGCCCGAAAGGCTGGCAAGCGCTTGATCCGCTCGACTCCACCGAGCGTGCCATCAATCCCTTGCTCCGCGATGAATCAGGCAAACTAGCGGAAACCGATTGGAAATCTGCACTCGATGCCTTCACCAGTAATTTCAAATCCATCAAGGAAAAGCACGGTGCGGAATCCGTCGCTTTCCTCTCCACCGGCCAGATTCCCTTCGAGGAAATGTCTTTTCTCGGCTGCCTGTTCAAATTCGGCATGGGCTTCATCAATGCAGACGCCAACACCCGCCAGTGCATGGCCACCGCCGCCACCGCTTACAAGCAGTCCTTCGGCTTCGATGCACCTCCTGGCTCCTATTCAGATTTCGAGGAAAGCGATGTCATCGTCCTGGTCGGCGCGAACCTCTGTATCGCACATCCCATCCTTTGGCAGCGCGTGATGCGCAACAAAAAGAACCCTCAAATCATCGTCATTGACCCGCGCTCGACGGAAACCGCCCAAGCCGCCACGCAACACCTCGCCCTCAAGCCTAAGGGCGACCTAGCGCTCCTCTACGCCATCACTCACTGCATCCTGCGCGACGGTCGCATCGACGCCGCATCCATCGCCAACACCGAAGGCATCGAGGCGTTTTCCGAATTCGTAAAAGACTACTCACCGGAATCCGTGGAGGAAAAAACCGGCATTCCCGCCGCCACCGTCGAAGCCCTCGCCCGCGACGTTTCCGATCCGGAAAAACGCGTCTCATGGTGGTGGACCATGGGCGTCAACCAATCCTACGAAGGCACACGCACCGCACAGGCCATCATCAATCTCTGCCTCATCACCGGCAACATCGGCAAACCCGGCACGGGCCCGAACTCCGTCACCGGCCAGTGCAACGCCATGGGCTCCCGCCTTTTCTCAAACACCACCTCGCTCGTCGGCGGCCACGATTTCGGAAACGAAGCCCACCGCCGCAAGGTCTCGGAGATTCTCGAAATTCCGTACGAAAACATCACCACCCAGACCTCCCTCGCCTACGACGAGATTCTCGATGCCGTCGTTGAGGGGAAAATCAAAGGCCTCTGGATCATCGCCACCAATCCCTTCCACTCGTGGGTCGATTCCGAAAAAATCGCCAAACTCCGCGAGAACCTCGATTTCCTCGTCGTGCAGGACATGTACAAGACCACCGAGTCCGCCCGTCTCGCCGATCTCGTCCTGCCAGCCGCCGCATGGGGCGAAAAGGACGGCTGCTTCATCAACTCCGAGCGCCGCATCGGCAATATCAAGCCCGTCCGCAAAGCTCCCGGCCAGGCGCTCACCGATTTTCGTATCTTCCGCCTCATCGCGGATGCTTGGGGATGTGGCGAGCATTTCAAAAAATGGACTCACCCCGAGGCTGCCTTTTCTCTCCTCAGAGAAATTTCCGCAGGACAACCCTGCGATATTACAGGCATACGCGGCTACGAACACATCGATGACAAAGGTGGAATCCAATGGCCTTACCCAGAAAAATCCCCTGACGAAGCAAAGGAGCGGCGCCTTTTTGCCGATGGGAAATTTTATAAGCCTTCAGGTAAAGCAAGTATCCTCTTCTCCCCGCCTGCAGAGATGCCAGAGCCTCCCAATGAAGAATATCCGTTTCTTTTACTCACCGGCCGCGGCACAAGCAGCCAGTGGCACACCCAGTCCCGCACCGCAAAATCCACACTCCTCAAAAAGCTATATCCAGAAAACGCCTACGTAGAGATTAACCCTATCGATGCCGAAAAACTAAGCATTGCAGATGGCCAAATGCTCTGCATCGCTTCCCGCAGGGGGGATATACAAGCATCTGCCTACATTGCCCCAACCGTCCAAGTGGGACAAATCTTCCTTCCCATGCATTACCCAGAGGTGAACCGACTCACCCATAGCTCATTTGATCCGCATTCACGCCAGCCCAATTACAAGGCCTGCGCTGTCAGAATTTCATCAGAGTAACCATTTTTGATACACGCATCTTAAATATCAGCCAAAACTCATGCTCAGCATGCCCAAATTTTCCATTTAAGCTGATTTTTTTAAAAATACCTTGCCTAAGTTCGAGTTTTCCCTGATAAACGTCAGTGTTCACTCACACCCTTATGAAAAAACACGTCTCCCCCAGCGTGGTCTTACTACTCAGCCTTTGCGGCGCCATCCAGGCTACTGCACAGTTGATAGAAAGCCCGCTCGACAACAAAACCGTCGCCAGCGAGAAGCCCGAAGGCGTTTACTCGGCTGATAAACCCTCTTTCGCAGCTGACAAAGCCCTCAGCGGAATCATGCAACTTCCGACCGTCCGGAAATCGAAAGGAGACCTATCCGAAAGCAAACCGGTATTTGTAAACCAGGATGCGCTCACCCTCGGCACACGCACTTCTACTGCAAAGAGCACCAAAAGTGTCCTCGATCTTTCAGTCCTCGAAGAAACTTCCGCTTATCGCAATGCAGGCCGCATCAAACTAAAAGTTTCCGACGAACAAGCATCTGGCATCCAAGCAGGTCTTGCGGAGCTCTCCGCTGCCTACAAGAAGCCCTCCGAAGATTCCGCTGACTGCGAATCAGTTGCCATGTCTGTCGGACACCGCGTCGAGGTCGATCCATCAAATGTACTTGATATCGTCGACTCTGAGATCTCCGCAAATCCTAGCTGCTCTTGTGAAATTGTGAAGATCGCGATCATCAACTCCGGTGCCGATCCTGAATTGGTAGGAGACATTACCGAGGTTGCCATTATGGCTAACCCCGATGATATGCGCATGATTTCTCAGTGCGCCATCGCCGCACTTCCAGAAGCACTTCCAAATGTGCAGGCAGTTCTAGCTAAGCTTGATCCGAACCGTGGCGAAAGAAGCTACAGTGCAAAGGATTCAAAAAGCGGCAAGGATGCTGTAGATGACGCAATATCCCCGGTGAAACCTCCCGTGGTGGTGCCTAACCCTCTCGATAAACCCTTTCTCAGCATTCCACCGCCGCCATCACCACCACCGGTGACAAATCCGAATCCGTAAAGACGCTGATTCCTTTTCCATCTTGGAAATTTTTCAAGCCCGTGAATGCACTGCATTCGCGGGCTTTTTCGTATCCGCATTGAATCTTTTTCTCACTAGAGTTGTCCAAATGCGCAAACCAACTAACTTGACCCTATGAAAACGCTCATTTTTCTAGCAACAGTGCTTCTCACCGTCGCTTCCCCTTTCACCGCCCATGCTCAAGATGCAAACCGCATTCTTGAGGGAGCTCGACTATCCGCCACCCTTGTTGAACTCGATGATGGCCTCGAAGGCCACCTCTTGCACAACGGTCGCAAAATCCCGATCACCATTTTCCTCAAGGGCAAAAATATCCAATTCCAATACTACGAGAACAAGAAGTGGCGCGTCTTCCACATGCGCCTCGCTGATGACAAATACGATCTATTTGAAATCATCGACGGTAAAACCCACAATTTCCCCAGAAATAAAATGACCGAAGCCATTGCTGGCACCGACATGACCTACGAAGACCTCGCCCTACGCTTCTTCTATTGGCCAAATCCCAAGCTAGAAGGCAACGAAAGGGTCGGACTCGAAGATTGCTACCGCCTCCGCCTCAACAAGCCCAGTGGAGCTTCCGGCCGCTACGAAGGTGTCTACGTATGGGTTCACGCGAAATTTGGCGCTTTCATGCGTATCCGCGGCCACGATAAGAACGGCACACTCGTGAAGGAATTTCAGGTTGAAGACGTCATGAAAGTCGGCGATGGTACTTGGGTACTAGAGAAAATGCAGGTCGCCACCCACGATCCAAATAACGGCCGCCGCCAGTCTATCACCGATTTACTCTTCAAAAAGCCTAGCGCCAAAGCCCTCAAAGGCTTGCGCTAGACGAAAAGCGCTGTCAAAACGCCGCTTTCGGCACCCGGCATGCTAACAAGCAGGATACAATTCCTGCTTGTCCGTCGCGTCCCTCTGTTCTTTATTCCCAGCGCTTCTCATGACCAATCCTTTCTACCATTCCAGCACCCCGCTCGTCCCAGGCTCCCTTCACAGCCTTTCACAAGAACACGACAACTGCGGCATGGGTGCCATTGCCCACCTTGAAGGCAAGCGTTCCTTTGACGTGCTGGACTTCGCTCTCACCTCAGTCTCATGCATGATGCACCGCGGCGCAGTCGATGCAGACATGAAAACTGGCGACGGCTCAGGCATACTTTCCCAGATCCCCTTTCCACTTTTTTCTAAAGCAGCAGAAAAACTCGGCAAAAAAGTCGAAAACCCCGCTGACCTTGCTGTCGCCGTCTACTTTTTCCCACAGGGTGACGAGGCACAGGTAGCATCCATCAAAAAGCTCACCGCAGATACCCTCGCAAAACGCAATATCGAAGCGATCGGCTGGCGCGAAGTCCCCGTGGACGTCGATGCACTTGGAAAAATTGCACAGAAGTCCCGCCCGCAGATTGAGCACCTCCTCATGCTCAAGCCAGATGGCATGGATCCTCTCGAATTCGAGCGCAAACTCTACCTCTGCCGTCGCGAAATCGAGCACGCCACCAAGGAAATCCACGGCTTCTACATGCCGTCCTTCTCCAGCCGCCTCATCTCCTACAAGGCACTCGCTATGCCCGAAGCACTTCGCGGCTTCTACTCAGATCTCACCGATCCAGATTTCCAAACCGCAATCTGCCTCTATCACCAGCGCTTCTCCACCAACACCTTCCCCGCATGGCCTCTCGGACAACCGTTCCGCATGATGTGCCACAACGGCGAGATCAATACCGTCGAGGGTAACCGCAACTGGATGACCTCTCGCGAAGAATTCTTCGAGTCACCCGTCTGGGGCGATGAGATCGATATCGTGAAAAACCTCATCCGCCACGGTGAGTCCGATTCCGCATCCCTCGATCACTGCCTCGAACTCCTCATTCTCTCTGGCCGTTCTCCAGAGCACGCTATGTGCATGCTCGTTCCTCCAGCATACCGCAACGACGAGGAAATCTCCGACGAACTCCGAGCCTTCTACCAATACATCCGCTCATTCTCCGAGCCATGGGACGGCCCGGCTGGCCTCGTCTTCACGGATGGAACCAAGATCTGCGCATCTCTCGACCGCAACGGCCTTCGCCCTTCTCGCTTCAAAATTACCTCCGACGGATTCCTCTACATCGGCTCAGAAACTGGAGCTGTGGTATTCGACGATGCAAAGGTCATCCGTAAAGGCCGCCTTGGCCCAGGACAGATGCTCTCAGCAGACACCTCCACCGGCACTTTCAAACAGGATCTAGAAATCAAAGAAGAACTCGCACGCCAGAAGCCTTACCGCCGCTGGATCGATGAAAACCGTCTCGACCTCCCCCATTTCATTTCACCTTCCGCGCACGTTCCGGAAATTGAGTTACCAGCTCTTGACCTCTCGCGCCGACAAGTTGCAAACGCGATTTCGAAAGAGGAACTCGACATGGTTTTCCCACCTATGATCAAAGGCGCTCAAGAAGCCGTCTTTTCGATGGGCGATGACATCCCTCTCGCAGTCCTTTCATCCTACCCACGTCTGCTCCCGACTTACTTCAAGCAGCGCTTCGCACAGGTAACAAACCCACCTATCGACCCGATCCGCGAATGGGCAGTCATGTCCCTCGCCGCCGGCCTCGGCCCCGAGCGCAACCTTCTTGAGGAAGGCCCTAATCATTGTAAGTCCATCTCACTGGATTCCGCGATCCTCTATGAGCACGAGCTCGAGAAGATCACTCACATGGGCGAGCACGGCTTCCCTTCCTATGTCGCAGACTGCACATGGGACGCCTCCACTGGCGCTGCAGGTTTAAAAACACGACTCGATGAGATCTGCCTCGAAGTCGAGGAAGCAGTGAATCAAAAGATCTCCATCATCATTCTCTCGGATCGTGCCACATCCCCTGAGCGCGTGCCTATTCCCGCGCTATTATCTACAGGCACCATCCACCATCACCTCAACCGCATCCGTAAACGTATGCGCGCCTCCCTCGTCATCGAGACCGGCGAAGCACGTGATGTTCACCAAATCGCCGTGCTCTTTGGATTTGGAGCCACCGCCGTCGTCCCATACCTCGGTTACGCCACCGTCCGCCAGCTCGTCGCTGCTGATGACAAAGGTAAACTCGGTGAGAGCATGACGCCTCAGAAGGCGATGAGCAATTACCGCAAGGCTCTCGAAAAAGGCCTACTCAAGATCATGTCCAAAATGGGTATCTCCGTCTTGAACTCCTACCAAGGTGCACAGACCTACGAGGCTATCGGTATCGGCTCGGAAGTTGTCGATTTCTCATTCACTGGTGTTCCTTCACAAATCGGCGGCATCTCCTTCGGTGAAATCGCAGAGGAATCCATCATCCGTCACAAGGCAGCCTACGAAACCGCAGTCCCAGAGGGTGAAACTCTCGACCTCGGTGATCCCGGCTACAACCGCTACCGCAAATCTGGTGAGCGCCACGCCTACACCACTGAAGTCATCAAGAATTTCCACAACTACGTAAAATCTGGCAAGCCCGAGGACTACGAGGAATACGTCCGCGTTTCCCTAGAAACCAACCCGGTAGCCATCAAGGATCTCCTGAATTTCGCTCCCGCAGCTAGTGGCTCCATCTCCATCGATGAGGTCGAGCCGGTCGAAGACATCCGCCGCCGTTTCACTACTGCAGCCATGTCGCTCGGAGCACTTTCCCCAGAGGCACATGAAACCCTCGCCATCGCCATGAACCGCATCGGCGGTAAATCCGATTCCGGAGAAGGCGGCGAAGATCCAATCCGTTTCAAACCATACCCGAATGGAGATTTCGCTCGCTCCTACATCAAACAGATCGCTTCCGGTCGTTTCGGTGTATCCGCCCACTACCTCGTCAATGCCGACGAGCTCGAAATCAAAATGGCTCAGGGCGCAAAACCCGGCGAAGGCGGCCAGCTTCCCGGCCACAAGGTCAATGCGCTCATCGCACGTCTCCGTAACACACAGCCAGGCGTTCAGCTCATTTCCCCACCTCCTCACCACGACATCTACTCGATTGAAGATCTCGCACAGCTCATTCACGACCTCAAGGAAGTGAACCCAAAAGCTCGCATCACGGTGAAACTCGTTGCCGAAGCAGGCGTGGGCACAGTCGCAGCAGGTGTAGCTAAGGCTTCCGCTGATAACATCCTCATCTCCGGTCACGACGGTGGCACCGGCGCATCCCCGCTCTCCTCCACGAAGCACGCAGGATCGCCATGGGAACTCGGACTTTCCGAAGCGCAGCAAACACTCATCATCAATAACCTCCGCAACCGCGTCACCCTCCGCACCGACGGTGGTATCAAGAACGGTCGTGACGTTGTCATCGCCGCCATGCTCGGTGCTGAGCAATTCAACTTCGGCACAACCGCCATGATCGCCATGGGCTGCGTCTACGTCCGCAAGTGCCACCTCAACACCTGCCCTGTCGGCGTTGCTACCACTGATCCAAAATTCCGCGCGAAATTCAAAGGCACTCCTGAAATGGTCATCAACTATTTCAATGCCGTTGCTCAAGAAGCTCGCGAAATCATGGCTAAGCTCGGCATCCGCAAACTCGATGATCTCATCGGTCACCCTGAACTCCTTGCCCAGCGCGAGGTTCCAGATCATCCGAAGGCGAACACCCTCGATTTCTCAAAACTCCTCAAGGACGTCGTCCCTACGGTCGCCAAAGCCACCGACAAGAAGGAATCAGAGATCACTCGTATTCGCACGATGGAGCGCAACGACGGCATCGCCAAGACAGCCCTAGACATCACCATCCTCAGCGACCTTGCCAAGCACGCAGGCCTCACTCCGACCGACGTTCCAGAATACGGTGAAGGAGCCATCCGCGAGGAAGTTCTCGAAGCTGTTTCCCTCCTCCCAGATCGTGCCCCGGCGAAGCTCTCCTACGACGTCTTCAATACAGATCGAAACATCGGCACGCGCCTCTCTGGCCGTATCGCTCAAGTTTTCGGAAACTACGACCTGCCCGCAGGCTCCATCCACATCACTTGCAAAGGTACCGCAGGTCAATCCTTCGGCACCTTCCTCGTCAACGGCGTCACACTCGAACTCATCGGTGAAGCGAACGATTACGTAGGCAAAGGCATGTCTTCTGGTGAAATCATCCTCCGCGTATCTCCTGATGCGAGCTTTGAAGCGGCCAAGAACTCCATCGCAGGTAACACCTGCCTCTACGGAGCTACAGGCGGACACCTCTTCGCAAACGGACGCGCCGGCGAACGCTTTGCAGTCCGTAACTCTGGCTCCACGGCCATCGTCGAAGGAGTGGGCGACCACGGCTGCGAATACATGACCAATGGCACCGTCGCCATCCTCGGCAAGACCGGTAAAAACTTCGGTGCAGGCATGTCAGGAGGCACCGCCTTCGTTTATGACGTCGATGGTAAATTCTACTCTCGCGTGAACACTGAGATGGTCGTCGCTATGCCGATCAGACGTCCACAGGACATCGCTGAAGTCAAGGCACTCATCGAACTCCACCTTGAGAAGACAGGCTCAAAACGAGCTACCGAACTTCTCGAAGATTGGGATACCTCCGTCCGCAAGCTCGTCCGCGTCATCGCCAAGGAGCGCGCAGAACTCGAAGCCGCTGAAGAGCAGCACGAAGCAGCCTCGACTCCGAAATAAGAGTTACTGCCTTTTCCGCTCAATCAACTGCTCAATCCTCTTTGAGCAGGCCAATCTTGCTGACATCAATTGGCGCGATTCCCATTTCAAGCGCAGGTGAACCGGGTTGAAAACTGAAGTCACCATTTTCTGGATCCACGAAAAGCGGATCTACCGAAACACTATGCTTATCCACACCATCTTTACGGTGCTTCTCAAGCAAGTTACGCCCTAGCTCCGGATCAACGGTGCTGTAGTAGATGTTGAAATCCGTATCAGCATCTTTCGCATAAGCGATTTCACGCCCGCGCCTATCTTCGCTCGCATTGTTTTTCCGCGACTCCATTTCATCGATAAAGGTTGTCTCTTTGTTCGATGAATAGAGAATATTGCGACGTATGGTAGCCCCAGTCATTGGCCCCTCACGAAGAGATAAATAATAGCCACGAGGTGGGGCGATGATGTCAGCGACGATGTTATTTTCACACCGAGTGTTCAGTTTTATCAGAATACCTTGGGAGGTACATTTGTAGATGAGGTTCTCAGTGATAAGCGTGTCCATCTGCCCCCCATCAGTCCGGATCGCAGCCTGCATAATCATAGGTGCGACTAGATGATGAATGTAATTTTGACGGATCACGTTTCCTGCACCTGCTCCACGGATATAGATCGCATTACCATCACCCAATGACTCCATAGCATGATGGATTTCGTTGTATTCGATGAGATTATCGTGGCTGTGAAGATATGGCCGCACGTCGTCAATCTTCGGCCTTTTCGGCAATTTAGCCATCTCATGCCTTCTCAGTGTTCTTCCAAGTTCCCGGGTATTCCCCTTGGAGAAAAAATCCGTCATGCAACCGGAGATGATAAGAGCCGTGTATGGCGTATGATGTATTAGATTGTTTGAAACACGATTTTTTCCACTCTGCCAGATCATGATACCTGGTGAATGAGAATAAATCTCACCTACGTGATGTATATGATTGTTCGAAACGAAGTTCTCACCATTTACGTCTTTCGTCCCTGGCCCGTATCCACAAAGCAAGATTCCTGCCCCACCCATATGTTCGATAACGTTGCCAGAAATCGTATTTTTACGCCCATGAAGATCCACACGGATCGCACCGCTCCCACTTTGAAGGAAATGGCAATTTTCAATGAAACAATTTTCTGTCCCGCGTAAACGCAACAAGGCGTTACCCTTGTCATGCATATCCCAGTCGTGCTGCAGGCCCGCGTCGTCTCTTGCGAGGAGGTATCGCTCTCCCTGCATAAACGTCAGCCCCCGAAAGCGCAAATTACGCACCGGAACATCTTCTGGCCCAGGCTTATCGATCTTACCTTCCACTCGAATGAATTCTTCGAGGGTTGGAGCCAATATTCCCGATGGCGCCGCATCATCCCTCGGCCATAGGTAGAGCTTACCCTCTTGTGTATTCAGAACCCACTCACCCTGCTCATCAAGTTCATCGATCACGTTTTCTACCCAGCAGGATTTTGTCGTCTTCAGAAAGTGAAGAGGGTTCATCGAATAGGTTGATTCGAGAGATGTGTGAGCCATCTGTTTCTCCTCATCCACTGACACAAGCGGCAGAATATTTACGATCCAAGCATGGTGCGGGCGGACGATAAGTTCGACATCCTTCACATTCGGCCAAGCCTTGAGTTTGCCCTTAGGAAAACGTAACCGATCACGACCACTGCCTTCGAGCTGAATGAACCCCTCAGAACGGGCTCGCGGCAACCGTCCAGTAGCATCGTAAAGCGTGAAAAAGCTCTCAGAAACATCAGCAACCCAAACCTTGCCTGTAGCCGCTTCTGGCAGCCCCGGTAGATCAACCTCTACCTTTTTCCAGCCCTCTATTGCACGCCCAGAAGTGAACACTGGTTTTTCATCCGGATAAGCCGCGTAAGTGATAGGCAAACCCTCAGCACCAGAATCTTCTAAACCAAAAACTACCGTTTCTTCCAAAGTGTAAACCCCATCCCGGACTAAGACCAAGATCTCACTCGCCTTAACTTCCTTCAATCCCCTGACAGCATCGCGCGCACGCGACAAACTCGAGAATGGGCCGTCGCTCATCTTTTCATTCGGCTCAGATAAGGTGCCAGACCATTCATCAGAACCAGCAGGTGAAACATAAAAGTCCGCCTGAGCACACAGAGCTACCGACGCGATACATGTCTTGATAAGCAAGACCAACTTCAGGAAATGATTCATCTTAATAATGGTTCACTTGAATTTCGCCCGCGCTTTCGAGAGCGCATTTTTCGAAGGTTCAGTGGGCAGTGATGCCTTCCATGTCGCGATTTTCTCGCTCAGTTCTTCGACGGTTTCCGGAAAATCGGAAGCCACATCACTCTTCTCCGCCCAGTCGCTCTCGAGATCATACAGCTCCACTCTTCCCTGCTTCTCATTTATGAGCAGCTTCCATTTTCCGTCACGAATTGCCAGATTTGGCCAAGTTTCATCGCCGTTATCACCACCTCGCCATTCCCAGAAAATCGCTTTTGTTCTCTCGAAGCCTTCACCCTTGAATGCAGGCAAAACACTTTCTCCGTCTGGCTCGAATTCATCGGGTAAATCTACTCCTGCAGCGTCAAGAAACGTAGGCAGCAAATCCACAGCTGTGACCACGGATGTTTTATCAACCACTCCTTTAGGTGCCACACCCGGCCACCTGACGATAAACGGCACCCGAATACCTCCGGCAAACAGTGATCGTTTTTCACCTTTCAGCCCGCCTGATTCACCGACCGAATAGTATTTTCCGAGTCCTTTCGGATCATTTTTATCATGGAGCTTCTCATCAGTTTCTTTCTCAGGCCCATTGTCTGTGGAAAAAACCACTAGAGTATTTTCATCCAGCCCAAGTTCATCCAACAACTTCATGATACGGCCAACCGCCTCATCACCCTCAGCGATGACCGATGCATACACCTGTTGCTTGTCGGACAACTCCTTGAACTTCTCCATGTAACGATCCTGCGGGTAGTGCGCGGTATGAACTTCATGCAGCCAGAGATTCACGAAAAACGGCTGATCCTTGTTTTCACGTATGAAATTTTCAGCGTGATCAACACCGGCCAGATCATCCTTTTTGATCGGATTCACCTTCGAGCCATTGAATGTAGCGAAGCTGTCGTAGCCATATTTATCTTCGGTCGGCGAGTCACTAGAACTACCCAAGTGCCACTTCCCGAAATGACCCGTTTTATAACCGGCCTCCTTCAAATACCGTGGCATTGACGGAGCCTCAACATCGAGCCAATCCGCCATACCCCTCTTGATGTGAGCCTTAACTCCTTGAAAGTGCTGATGGATCGAGTGCCTCGCGGGAAATTGCCCCGTCATCACTGCAACACGACTCGGCGAACAAACTGGGCTATTCACGGTGAAGTTCGCAAAATCAATCCCCTCCTTCGCCATTTTATCCAAGTGCGGAGTGTCACAAAAAGTGCTGCCGTGAATTCCGACATCGCCGTATCCCCAATCATCCGCGAAGATAAAAATGATATTCGGGCGGTCTTCGCCACTCGCTTGATTGACCTGCGTGAAAAACGCCACGCCAAGAATTATAGAGAAAAAGCCGATCTGATTTTCCAAGAAGCTTGAAAATAATTTACGGAGCAGGGTTTTCATGGATTTTCCGGAATACATAATGATGGTGGGTAAGAAGTTCCTTTGTAGGTAACCTACAGATATTGTCCCACTTTTTTATCACCCTTGCAGCAGACTTCTTTCAAAATGCCGATATACTACAAAATACTATAATGCCAATATGCAGTCTGGAGGTAGGCACTGGCGTTCAGACGAACTAATCACCCTTCCACCAATCTCCGTCTTTTTCCCAATCGTCCTTCTTTTTCTGTGCACCTATCGGCTTCACCTGCTGTTTTTTTTCTTCCTGCTTCACCTCATCCAGCAGGCGATCCACCTCAGTATCCTGCTTAGAAGCGTTCCTAATCACACAGATCAATATCATCGCGATCACCGCAAAAGCAGTTCCCATCACGCCCATCATGGCTAGCGCAAGCCCGTCTGATTCCGTTATTCCCAGTAGCAAAACACCGCGACTTTCACACCGAATCCTGAAATCCACAACCCGAAGGCCGTATTTTTCGGAAAAATCTGCATTGCACGGGCTCCATTCCCGTCCTACCACTCATTCATGAGCATGCTTGCCGAAAGAACATCCATTATCTCCAAGACACGTGAACTTTGCGAAAGCATCGCTTCCGACGAAAAATTCCTGAAGCTTCAGGCAGACGTCGAACGCTTTCTCAACGACGATGTCGCGAAACTCCAATATCAAACCGTCCATGAAAAGGGCGAGGAACTCCACCAGAAGCAACACGCAGGTGTTGAACTCGGCGCGGCAGAAATCAAAGCCTTCGAAGACGCACGCGATGCCCTTTTCGAAAACAAGACTGCAGCTGAATTCATGGACGCACAGCGCACGCTTGAGACCATGCAAAAGCAAATTGGCAAATACGTCTCCATGACACTTGAGCTCGGCCGTGTCCCATCTGATGAGGAAATCGCCGAAGCTGAAAACGGCGGCGGCGGTTGCTGCGGTGGCAGTGGTGGCGGCGGCGGTTGCTGCAGCTAATCCCTACCAACTGCGCAATCCGTGCCAATGCACGATAACATTCTGACTTTTCTGGGCACCGGCACTTCTGTCGGTGTTCCTGTTATCGGATGTAAATGCCCGGTCTGCAAATCCGACAACCCGCGCAACAACAGGACACGTTCGTCCATCATCGTCGACTGTGGTGACACTCGTATCCTTGTCGATTCCGGCCCCGATTTGCGCGAACAGGCTCTACGCGAAGACATCACTTCGATCGATGCCATCGTGTATACCCACGGTCATGTCGATCATGTCGCAGGTTTCGATGAGCTACGCGCTTTCTGCTGGGGAAAAGAAAAACCTCTCCCTCTTTTCGCAACGGAATCATGCATCAATGTATTGAAAACGATGTTCGCTTGGGCTTTCCACGAGGACAACATTCACCGCGGATACGTAAAGCCAGACCCTCGCCCACTTGGTGACGGCATATCCATCAATGGCGTTTCCATAACACCTCTCCCCGTCAGCCATGGCAGCGTAGAGACCGTAGGCCTACTTTTCGAAATGCCCGATGGCTTCCGCCTAGCCTACTTACCAGACGTAAAATCCATCCCGGATAGCACCATGGAAATACTCACGAGACTCGACCTTCTCGTGCTCGATGCGCTCCGCGATGAACCACACGGCACCCACCTTTCCCTGCCTGAAGCTCTGGCCATTTCCAAACAACTCTCCCCGACCAAGACTCTGCTCACTCACATGAGCCACGATCTTGACCACGCCAGTCTTGCCGCCAGCCTACCTCCAGGTGTCACTCCAGCTCACGACGGCCTTCGAATCACCTTGGAAACCACCTGAATCCAAACAGCCCTTTGAGTTGCAAGATTCTGCCGTGCATTCATTCTCTCCCCCATGTTCAGCGCCCGCACCCAGCTTTTCTTCGGAAAAACGGCCGTCTTTTTTATCTTCGCATTAGCTGCGTCATTCCCTGCGCTAGCTCGCCCCCTAAGCAACAAGGAGATACTCGTCGTTTTCAATCGTGCAGACCCAGAGTCTGAACGGCTCGCAAACTTCTACTGCGAAGCTCGAAACATTCCGGCCGGACAAGCCCTCGGCCTCAACCCTCCAATAAAGGCAGACATCACCCGCGCCGAATTCAACTCCACCATCCTCACTCCTCTTCGTGATCATTTCGAAGACAAAGGCTATTGGCAGCGCAACCGAGACCAACAGGGTGTGATCCACCCCACTTCAAACCGCATCCGTGCCATCGTGTTGATGAAAGGTATGCCCCTGCGTATTCAGCCGCAGCCTGCAACTCCCCCGAAGGAAGGTGAAATACCACCCACTGATCCCATCTCCCCACGCGATGAAGCATCTGTCGATTCGGAACTAGCCCTCTTCGGTGTCGAAACCTTGCCAGAAAAGGGAGTCCTCAAGAACGCCTTTTTCGAGAGTAAGATCGAACTCGCCGACGCCAACGCACCCTTCTTCGTCCTAGTCACCCGCATCGACGCCCCGGCATACATCACCTGTAAAAAGATGATCAGCGACGCCATCGAGACGGAAAAAACCGGACTCTGGGGTCGTGCATATGTCGATATTGCCAATAAATTCCCTGAAGGAGACCAATGGTTCGATAACATCGTCACCAAACACCAAAAACTCGGCATCCCCACCGTTACTGACCGCTTCAACGACACCCTTCCGAAAAATTACCCAATGACAGATGCCGCCATTTATTTCGGTTGGTATGATTGGCATGTCAGCGGCCCCTTCCAAAATCCTTCCTTTATCTTTCGCCCAGGTGCCATCGCCATCCACCTACACTCCTTCAGTGCGCAGCAACTCACAGACCCCCACAATAACTGGTCAGGCGCCCTCCTCACGCGCGGTGCCGCCGCCACGGTCGGCAACGTTTATGAACCCTACCTCCAACTCACCCACAACTTCGAGGTTCTTCAAGACCGCCTACTGAAAGGATGGACACTCGCCGAAGCATCCTGGGCAGCCATGCCCGTCACCTCATGGCAGAGCATCGTGCTCGGAGATCCGCTCTACCGCCCTTTCCTCCACCTCGATGGCACCGGTGAAAAACGCGACGAAGACCGTGACTACCGCGCCCTCGCCGCAGCTTCTCGTGAGTGGCCGGACGATGACGCACTCCGCCGCACTAAGCTTTCTGCAGCCGCCGAAAAACTTTCCTCCGGTATCCTCGCTGAAGGGCTGGCTCTGGATTTTCTCGAATCCAAAGACATCGGCAACGCGCGTATCTGGTTCTCCAAAGCCAAGGAATTGTTCACCAAAAAGGAGGACAAACTTCGCCAAGATATTCAGCTCATCGCCATCCTCCGTGCCGAGGGCAATAAACCCGCAGCCATAGCTGCTCTCAGAGAGGCACAAGTTAAATACAGCACTATTTCCGGTGCTACAGCCATCGGTGGCTGGCTCGACATACTCGACCCACCTCCCCCACCCATCGCAGATCCAACAAAAGTCCATCAGTAACCAACTCTTCATTGAGAGTTGAATGACCCGTGAGTAAAACGAGCCAGCAATGACTGCACAGCCACAACTCATAGCCTTTAGGCAAATTTGAATTTTGAAAGTTAGATGAACTACGGCTTCCTCCACGAGAGTGTCTGGCATCCGCCGCTTGCCTTCGAGGAAGTCGCCGCGCCTAAGCTCCCACCCGAGCTTGAGCTTCAGGCACTTTGGTTCTCTGGCGCCTTCGGCCGAGAATTCCGCCTCAAAGACGGCCGTAACCTGCGCATCACTCAATTCGGCGAGTGGAATCACGGCCCCGGCCCCGATTTCGCACACACAGCCATTGAGATCGATGACTGCCATTTCACCGGAGACATCGAAATCGATTCACGCACCTCAGATTGGGAAGGGCACGGCCACTCCACCAACCCAGCCTTCACCAATACGATTCTTCACGTCGCCTTCGAGCCGATGATGCGAGACGCCTTCGTCCGCACCGCCAATCACCGCCAAGTTCCCGAACTCCTCATCTCCCCCAGCCAGCTAGCAGAAGCCCTGCGCCTCCCCTCCCGTGATACCGCCATTGCCATCCCCGGTCGCTGTATAGCTCCGCTGAAACGGATGCCAAAACTCTCCGTCGAGCGCCTCCTCGAAGAAGCAGCAATCCAGCGCGCCACACGCAAAGCCACACGCTTCATTCAGACCATCGAAGCCCACGATTTCGATACTGCCCTCTTTCAGTCCACCGCAGAAACTCTCGGCTACGGAGGAAATTCCCTCCCCATGAAACTCCTCGCTCAGCGTGCCCCTATCGCCACGCTCCGCAAAAACCCAGAAAAAGCTGAAGCGATCCTTCTCGGCACCGCCGGCTTTCTCGACGTAAGCCTCCATCTCCTCGCCCCAGAAGACACCCGCGACTACCTCCTCGATCTCTGGCAAACTTGGTGGAAAATCCGACCTGACCACGAGCCACCAGAAAGCCGCAGACCCACATGGAAAACCCACGGCCAACGCCCCGCGAATCACCCCCACCGCCGTGTCGGTGGCCTCTCAGAACTTGTCCGCCAATGGCCAACCTTCCGTCGCCTTGCGCTCGCTTCACCCTTTTCGGTGAAACCCCTCACCGATTTTCTTCACAGCCTCAAGCATCCCTTTTGGTCGCACCACCACACACTCACTTCAAACCGCAGCGATACAGCCATTTCAGTTTACGGAAAAAATCTAGCCCTGGAACTCTCCGCTAATCACCTCATCCCCCTCGCGCTCCACGAAAACCGCTTCACCTTCCGCGACTACTACAAACACCGCCACTCCGCCATTAATCGGAAACTAAAGCTCTGCGGAGTAAGACTCTTCGGTTCACAGGAAAACGCGAAACCCTTCCTCCGTCGCCTATCTCACCAACAAGCACTCCTCCAACTCTACCACGATTTCTGCCTTGAGGACTCCAGCGATTGCGAGAACTGTCCCTTCCCCGAGCAACTCTCCCAATGGCGCTAAACACCCCGGAAAAATGACCATCCAACTCAACGGCCAACCTCATCCCCTCGAAAAGGAAACCACACTCACCGCTCTCCTCGAATCCATCGGCCTCGCCGGAAAACCCGTCGTCGCAGAGCTCAATCACGAAGCCATCCGCCCCGCCGATTTCTCCTCCACCGTAGTAAAAGCCGGCGATAGTCTCGAGATCGTCACCCTAGCCGCCGGCGGCTAAGAATATGGAGCGCGGCTTTCTAAGCCGCTTTCTGGAGCCTGGATACACATTTGGTTCGCAGACAAACCTCACCCAACAACCGCCCGCCTCACCCGCCCCGTCGGTCTTCTCAAAAACCGCTTCGCCAGTTCCTCGAACTGCTCCGAAAGGTCGGTCAGGTGAATCTGCAGCGCACCCTCACCATCCCCCTCTTTCAACAAATCCTTCTCCTCCAGCATCCTCTTCAGATGCTCCGCACAGGTCGTCGCTGAGTCGATCAACCTCACATCCGCCGGCAGCATCTCCTGCAACACAGGCACCAAAAGCGGATAATGCGTGCAGCCGAGCATCAGCGTATCGATGCCCTTCTCCAGCAGCGGCTCTAGGTATTTCTTCAGCACATCCTTCGTCACCTCCTCGGAAACCCAGTCTTCCTCAATCAGCGGAACCAATAGCGGCGTCGCCTGCCCATAAATCCTCAATCCCCTCCGTTCCTTCGCCAGCGCATGCTGATACGCATGTGAATCAATAGTCCCACGCGTCGCAATAATCCCAATCCGCTCGGTATCTTCATCCGCCAGCGCCGCCTCCACACCAGGCGCAATCACACCCATGATAGGCACCGGACAATCCTTCCAAAACTCCGGAAGCGCATGTGCCGTCGCCGTATTACAAGCTACCACAATCGCCTTCACGCCTTTGGACAAAAGGAAATCCACATCTTCCTGAGCAAACTGACGAATCGTCCCTGCACTCTTCGATCCATACGGCAGCCGCGCGGTATCCCCCAAATAAATCAAATCCTCCCCCGGCAGCATATCCTGCACAGCCCTCACCACAGTCAATCCACCCACTCCTGAATCAAAAAATCCCAACGCTGCTTGCTTCACACCCGCAACTTTCAAGATTCAACTTTCATCTTACAACCTCCAATCCTCCCAAAACGGCACGAATATGACCTTAGTTGGGAGTTGAAGTTTACAATTTGAAATTTAGGGTGAACGGCATGTCAGCTTGTGGCCCCAAAATGAAGATGGATCCAACCCTCCACCGGGATAAAAAACCCGATTGGATTAAAGTCCGCCTACCCAACAACCCCGCCTTCTGGTCTACGAAATCCCTCATCACGGATCTCAAGCTCGTTACCGTCTGCGAAGAAGCTCAATGCCCAAACCGCTGGGAGTGCTGGGGACAAGGCACCGCCACCTTCATGATTGCCGGTGACAAGTGCACCCGCGCCTGCGGTTTCTGCGCCGTCAAAACAGCCAAACCCGACGCCCTCGAGTCCGACGAACCTGCTCGCATCGCCGAGGCCACCTCGCGTATGAACCTCAAGCACATCGTCATCACCGCCGTCGCCCGAGACGACCTGAAAGACGGTGGAGCCGAGCATTTCCGCGAAACCATCCGCGCCGTCCGCGAGGTAAACCCTGAAATCATCATCGAAGTCCTCGTCCCTGATTTCAACGATCGCGACTGGGCACTCCAGCTGGTCATGGATGCCCGCCCGCACATCTTCAACCACAACCTCGAAACCGTCGAGCGACTCACTCCCCTCGTCCGCTCCCGCGCAAAATACCAACGCTCACTCACCGTCTTGAAAAAGGCCAAGGAAATGGTCGGTGGCCACGTCGCCACCAAATCCGGCATCATGCTCGGCCTCGGCGAACGCCATGAGGAAATCCTCACCGCCATGGACGACCTCCTCGCCCACGACGTCACTGTCCTCACCCTCGGCCAATACCTCCGCCCCACACCGAAACATCTTCCAGTCGTCGACTTCATCCACCCGGATAAATTCGCCGAATATAAAGAGATTGCCATCGCCAAAGGCTTCCGCCACTGCGCCTCCGGCCCCCTCGTTCGTTCCTCCTACCACGCCGCCGATTTCAAACCAGAACTCGACGTCCTCGATGCCATCGAATCCGATCTCCGTGCACAATCCGGCCTCGAACTCGGACCCGAACACCTCGGAATCCCTGCTCTTAAGCCCGTTCACTCAAGCTAGGTCTTTCTTGAGAGTTGAATTTTGAAAGTTGAAATTTTGAACCACTGGCTCATCAAATCCGAACCCGACGAATTCTCCATCCAGGATCTCAAAAACGTCGAGTCCGAACCATGGACTGGCGTTCGTAACTACCAAGCGCGCAACTTCATGTGGCGCGATATGAAACCGGGAGACCTCACCCTCTTCTACCACTCTAACGCCAAGCCACCCGGCATTGCTGGCGTAGCCAAAGTCGCCTCCGCCTCCTACCCAGATCCTCTTCAGTTCGACAAGAAATCCAAATACTACGACCCCAAAGCCACCGAAGAAAAACCCCGTTGGTATCTGGTCGATTTCGAACATGTCATCACTTTCGACGAGGAGATTCCCCTCCAAACCCTCAAGGACGACAAAATCCTCTCTGAAATGCTCGTCTGCCAAAAAGGCTCCCGCCTCTCCATCACTCCCGTCGAAAAAAAGCATTTCACCCGCGCCCTAAAACTCGCCGGAGCCAAGCTCTGAGAATATGGAGCGCGGCTCGGTGTGCCCCTCGGGTATTGCAAGCCGCTTTCTTACACTCCGCCTCCATCTACACCACCCCACCAACTCTTCATTAAATGACCTATGAGCTTCGCGAATTCTTCCTTTATTCGAAGAACAAATCTCATAGCCGTCAGGCAAAGTTGAATCTTAAAAGTTGAAATTTATGCGTCTCCACCGCCACCTCTGCGCCTCCACCCTCGCCCTCGCGAAATCCGTTCTTATCAACCATCGCGTTCTCGACCACGAACTCGCCTCCGCCTTCGAGGACAATAAAAAATGGGGCAAGCGCGACCGTTCATTCGTCGCAGAAACACTCTTCGAAGTCACACGCTGGCGCCGCTCCCTCTCCTACCTCGTCGATTCAGACGATACCAACTCACTCATCACCGCCCAATGGATCCTCATGGGCTACGAACTTCCAGATTGGCACAAATACAACGGCCTCCCCGCCGCAGAAATCATCGCCCGTCAAGAAACCCTCCCCGATCAACCCCGCGCCATCCGCCAGTCCATCCCCGATTGGCTAGACGAACTCGGCCACACCGAACTCGGCGATCTCTGGGAACCCCAACTCACCGCTCTCAACTGCAAACCCTCCGTCTTCCTCCGTGTTAACACCCTCCTCGCCACCATCGAAGAAGCCGCCGCATGGCTAGCAGAAAACAACGTAGAAACTACACCCGTAGCAGGTCACCCACACGCACTCGCCCTACCTCCAGGAAAAATCCTACCGAAAGCCCTCCGTCTTGACGGTCGCATCGAGATCCAAGATCCCTCCTCGCAGCACATCGCCCCCCTCCTTGATCCACAGCCAGGCCAGCGCATCATCGACGCCTGCTCCGGAGCAGGTGGAAAAGCCCTCCACCTCTGCGCCCTTTCCAACAACCAAGCCCGCATCTTTGCCATGGATGTTGATGAGAAAAAACTCATCCAGCTCAAAAAACGCGCCAGACTCGCCCGCGCCTCAGAGATCTCACCGAAGCCCATCACCGCCACCACGCCCACCGAATTCGAAAACGTCGCGGACTCCCTCATTATCGATTCACCTTGCTCCGGCCTCGGCACTCTAAAACGCCAGCCGGATCTCAAATGGCGCCTCAAGCCCGCCGCCCTTGAGCGTGTCCGCTCCATCCAAGCTCAACTCCTTTCCGAGTATCCAAATATGCTCAAACCCGGCGGCAAACTCCTCTACGCCACCTGCTCCATTCTCCCTTCAGAGAACCAGCAGCAGATCGATCGCCTCCTAAAAAACCACCCCGGCGAATACGAACTCATCTCCCAAGAAAACCTCCTCCCCTCCGAAACCGGCCACGACGGCTTCCACGCCAGCCTCTTGCTGAAAAAGTAGCTGCCGCGTCCCGCGGCAGGCCGTGCAATCGGCGTCCCGCCGATTTTTCGCACTCGAAAAGAATCACCGCAGCGGTATTTCCAGCAGACGCCCCTCCATCTCATATTCGTCGATTTGCCTAAGAGTAGAAAGCTTCCCATCCAGATTCTTCCCGGCCTTTTCCCTCCGAGCACGTTTTGCAAACGCATCAAGTGCCGCTCTCGTCTCCGGCAAATCGAGGCCGTGTAGATATTCCACGATGCAATCTGGCACCCACTCACTTTCATTCAGCCTGCGGATCGCCTCTTCCTTCCATCCCGCATCTGATCTCTGAATCAGCAGTTTCACGAGAAGATTCGGATCGGTTTTCGAGATGTATGGATGGCCAAGTAAAGCCCCAGAGCTATCTGGCAATCTCGCTGCGTATGCACATACAGCCTTACCAAATGAGCTATCCCATTCCTCTTCCACTTCATCGGCAATGATCGCCCGGCCCTCTTCGCTTTCGGCAATCTCAGGCAGGAAATAGGATACAGGATATTTCATCGACTCTAACTCCTCCGTATCTTCCCGGAGAATGCGGATATAGACCCTCGCAATATCCGTGCGTGCTGTCTCAGGCTGCTCTTTCCAGAGTGAATGCAATTCCCTGCTGAGCGCGTTCAAAGACGGCTCTTCGACAGTTTTTTCATCTGAGCCGCCTAAAGACGGAAGCCATGAAAAGGAATTGCTCTTTGGAAGTTCCAGAACCGGAATACCACCCTCCGCTGCTGCCAGTTTCACTGCAGGCAATAAAACAGCATTTCTAAATTCTTTGCGCTTCCATTCACCTCCCACAACCGCACGACGAAGCACATTGATCACCCGTTCTTTATTATGATCTCCCCTGAGTGACGTTGGTAGTTTTCCAGCTTCCAAGTCGATCTCTATTTCATCGAACCATTTACGCCAACGCGCATCATCAGGTAGTCGGTCAATGTCTGCAATAATGGTTTCCAGCAAAGCGAGAAGCCTCTCAGGCTTTCGATCCAACAGTTTCCATAGCTCGTCAGAAAATCCCTTCTTCCCCTCCGCCGCTTCATGAGCAAGCAAATCAAGTGCAACGAAATGCCGAGCCCAACGCGGATCTTCAGTCGCATTCCTTTTCCGCCATGGATCAGGCATTTCAGGAATAATCAGCTCAACCAACTTTTCGGGATCTTTCCCCTCGGGCGCACAACGCAAGCTCTGCTCTGTCGCCCAGCGGGAAATCCATGCAAATTCCTCGTCCGGTTTTGCTGATTTTTCCGCCTCGATCACTTCCCGAAAAACTCCCAATGCCTCAGCATCTCGACCCGCCTGCCGGATCAACTCGCCACGCAGATAAGCGAAAATGCGTTTCTCATGTGGCTTTGGCCAGTCTGCCTCTACCGCCTCTTTCAAAGCAGAAATCGCATTCTCACGATACAGCGAACCCAACTGCTTTTCCCAATCTTCCTCATGGGTGTATTTCCCTTCAAAGTGCATACGCAGCACCTTCGTAAATTTTCTCCTATCATCACTGGATCGGAATTCATCACAGGCTCTCGCCCACAAAGGCTCAAACCACGCGCTTTTTCTCAAAGCTTCTTCGTGACCACTGACGATCGCTTCCTCAGCCTCTGTTAGACGTATCTCAGGATTTTTGAGAAACTCTACGAGTTTTGCCTTCTCAGCCGCATCTATCTTCCCCCATTCATTCGACCAAGACGCATAAAGATCCCCGGGACATATTTCGACTGACGAAAAACGCAACAGCGGCGAATCCGAAAGATCGCGCTCAGGCTCTCCATAATTTGAATAGCTGTTGAGTGACATCGTCACCGACTTCACACCGCAGATAGGACATTCACGTAATACCGGGGAAACAGATGTCGCTTCCGCAGTAGCGACAATCAAAAACGAAAACAGAATGCGAAACATATGATGATAACACCCCAGCCCGAAAACCGAGTCAAACAGTAGTTCAGGCCGCACTCAGTCTAGTGAGGGGCTTCCATGCCCCAGTCTGAGTCCACCCTCACTCCTCACCGAAGGAGATATCCAACCTAGTCTGGGGTACTCCACTCTCCAGCCAGTGCCTATATTTGAGGCTCTTTAGTTTTTTGAGCCCGTCCATAAATCCTCCGGCAGCCTTCTCAACCTGTTCGATTTCTGCTGCGCCCAATTCACTTTGAGCCATCGCTTCAGCATCGTCTTTTCCCTCCTCATAGACCTGCCGCACCCACATCTCGAGCGCATCAAAATCCAGCTCTACGATCACGCCAGTCTCACCCGAGACACTTTTTTCCTCCATACCCTTCGACAGCCCCCCAGCCAACTCACGCGAAGTCCCCATCATCCAGACACTGTCGTTTAAAGATACGCCCGGCACAAAGTCCCCCCCAATAAATGGCAGAGGCGCAAACCAAGTCTGAAGCCCACCTGACTCGATCATTTGTGGCTCGATTAATGGAACCATATCATCTGCAAAACCATTCACATACTCGACCGTCTCAGCCCAAATCTTTACTGAAGACTCTCCCGCCTTGGAAAGCATCGCCCTGTCTATCACCGGCCTAGCATATACAAAACGTGGCACTGTCAGTTTCTGAACCGTTTCTTCAGAAATACCCGGAACCGGAGGCATCTCACCTAGGAAATCGCCGAATACAGCTACCTCATCTCCAATTCCATTTCGAAATTCCTCACGATAGGCACTGTTCAGCCCCTGCACGATATCACCCACCTTCATTACAACTGCGGTATTATCAAGTATAGCCTCCTCCGGCTCCTTCTCCCTCACGAACTCGCTCGCTACCGTCTGAAGGATGAAGCCCATATACTCCAAACGCTTCCACGAAAGGTCATTCCAGTCACGCGTCTGAATCCAGTGCCCGTAGAAGGCCGGATTCATACCGCTGACTGCCTCCCTCATTCCTAAGGGAGTCTCGAAATCTATAGATGGGTCGACAATTCCGCCACGAGTCGACAGCGACCAGCTTTCCCCAGTAAACAGCGCTGCTGACCAAGCAGAAATATCACGTTGCGCTAATTCTCGCGCGTTCGATCCCAGCCCCATCAACAACTCCCGTAGCGTCCTTTGTTCAACAATAGGAGCACGGACGGCCTTTCCTATCGCCTCCCAATAGAGCGAATCATCCAGCCACGGCAAAACGGTTCCTACCATCTCTTCCGAGAAATAACCCACCGCCGCAAGACGTTTACCATCCGATGGAGCAAGCCACCTCATCCCCTCAACTCCAGCAAGGGAAGTCTCCGGAATCTCAGACAATTTGAATCCTCCCTCGCCATCCCCGAAGTAAATGAGAACCCGGCCATCAACCACTCCTGCCGCAACGGTAAATTTCACTCCTTCTAATGCCTCTAGCAACTGCTGGAGTTGCCGCTCCGACAGGGCACTTCCGTAGTCCATATCGTCGAGCGTCTCCTCCATTCCCTTACGCATCTCTTCGATCATTTCACCGAACACCACCGCACCTTCTACCTCATATCCTGCCATTAGCGCACCATGAGATTCAAAGCTCACAGCCCCTACTCCCTCCTCATCCATAAAAGTACTATCTAGGAAACCTGAAATCGCCTTTACACACTCATCCCGTTGCTCACTGGCCGGATCCCAACCCACAACCACCGAGGGTATTAAAAGCTTAGAATCCTCCTGTATGACAGCCAGCCATCTATCCAGAAAGTAATCCGAAAAGCCCTCCACCAGCTCCGAAAAATCCGGTTCTTTTTCTTCATCTGAAAGAGCGTCAAGTAATGCTCCAATCGCAAAGCCCGACCATGCCGCTGAAAGCTGACGATACGATTCACCCACCATCGTCAACTTATCCCCAACACCTGGCCCGCTGAATACGAAAATTTCAGACCCAAAGTATCCACCGAACGTATCCTGTATTTCTTGGCGAGCTTCGGCCTCATCATAACCTTCTATCTTACCCTCAAGAAGAAGACCCATTTCCAATCCCCAATCCATGACTCCATCTAACCACTCTTCCTCATTATAATGGGCAGCAAAGTAGAAATCTGAATCTGCCGGAACTCTGCTCGCGAAACCCAAGTCAGCCACTACCTGCTGCTTATCAATCATTTTCGCGGTAACTACCTCCTCCTCATTCACCAGACTGGTCGTCTTCTTTTTCCCGCAAGAAACCCCAAGCACCAACAAACTCACCAAAAGCAATTTCAGGGACAATCTCATGCTTTAGTTCTTACTTGCCGTATTTTTGCTCAGCAACGAAATAGCCCACCCCAATTACGCAATAAATTACCTACTGCAGTTTATTCGCATTTGCTCTTGAGTTTCATTTACAACTGGGAATATTTTCCAGATATGAAGCAACTCAGCCTCTCACTCGTCACTTCCGCCCTTACCGCAACCTCAGCCTTCGGAGTAGAAACTTCCGCATTTTTCGATGACTTCGTGCATCTGCACTTCACCGAGAGCGGCACACCGATCATCCACTCATTCGGCGTCGAACCCGCATTCACCGGGCGCGATCTTTTCCTTGATCACAGCTACCGCAGCGGTGACGGCGTCACCGAGCACGAATCCGAGCTAGAACTCGAATGGGCTTTCACCAAACGCCTCGGGATTATCGTAGAAGTCCCCTACATCGTAGAAGATGAAGAAGGAGTCGGTACGGCATCTGGATTGGGAGACCTCGCCATCGTCCCACGTGCCCTTCTCATCGATTCTGGAAATTTCGTGCTCACTGCCCAGATAGAGACCATTCTCCCGACTGGTAGTAATGCTTTCGGAGGTGAAACTGCCATTGCCCCAGGAATCTCCATGTGGAACGACCTCGGTAACTGGTTTACACTCAACTCTCAATTCGGCATCGAACACGTCTTCGACGAAGACTCCACTGAGTTTTTCTTCGGTTTAGGCCTTGTGAAAACCTTCGGTGAAAAGCCAGACCTCCACATCGGCCACGATCACGACCATGATCACGGCAGCCACAGCTGTGCAGGACTCTTCAATGTTCACCTCGAAATCACCGGTGCCACTCCTATTAATGGCGATGACAAGGGAGATTTCGAAGTCGAAGGCCTCGTCGGATTCAGCTACGGCCTTACGCCACAAGCCGACATTCGCCTTGGATACCTCTTCCCTATCAGCTCACCCACCGAATTTGACCACGGTATGACTGGTGGTATTATCTGGCATTTCTAAGCTAGGAAAAGGCGGGATTTGTTAGCCTACACGTAGTAAATTTTCCTACAAGAATTTATTACCACTAGGCTTGCGTTCCCGGTTCAGACTTTCCAGACTCTCCCCCATGCACCCTGATGTCGAGAAATTGGTAGAAGCCGGGAAAATACCCGCACCCGTTGGAGAACGCCTTTCACAACTCGCCCCGGGGAATTTCTGCCTCCATAAGTCCTTTGGCGCTGGCAAAGTCACCGCTTGGGACTTCCCTACGAAGAAAATCACCATCGATTTTGAAGATAGTAGCGATCAGGAGATGGATCTCCAGTTCGCCATGCAGAAGACCGAGTGGATCCCCGCAGACGACTTCCGTGCAGCAAAAATCGAGCAAGTTGAGGAACTCAAAAAACTCGCTAAAGAAGATTCTGTCGCCCTAGTTGTTCACATTCTTGAAAGCCACGGCGGCACCATCACAGGCGAGGCCATTGAGGCACTCGTCAGCGGAGCCGTTATTCCAGCAAAGGAATACAAGAAGTGGTGGGATTCCACCAAGAAGGCAGTCAAAGAAAGCCGCAAAGCCGTTGTCCCAACAAAACGCACGGAAAACATCGTCCTTCGCGATGCAGGTATCACTCCTGCTCAAGCGCTTCTCGCAGATTTTGAAGCCTCCAAGGATATCAAAGGTATGATCAAAGGCCTCGAAGCTATTGCCTCAGACATTGGTGCCTTCGACAATGACATCGATTCCCTCAAGAAACTCCTCACCGACATCGATGACGGAGCCAAAAAAGCTGCCCGCGTCCAGCTCGGCCAAGCCATGCAACTTGTCGCAGCTCGCGATGAAGTCATCGGAGCGAACAAAGCCCTTGAACTCGATCCCTCCGCCGTCCGCCTCAGCGATCTCATCGCCGGCTCGGATCTCGAAAAGATCGCCGAACAACTCGTCGCGCTGCCTTCCACCCGCCAGCGCGCCGTTTACGAAGCTTTCGAGACCGCGTTCGGTGAAGAATGGATCGCGAAAATCGTCACCGTATTCGACCAAGTCGGAGCCCGTGGCGTCACTGAGATCGCCCGCATCCTCTCGGAAAACGAAGGTATGCCGGCACTCATGACTCACCTAGGTTCCGCCCTCGCACGCCGCGCACTCGGCCCCGATGCTCTCATCTGGGTTTGCCGCGAACGTAAAGGATCCGCTGAAGAAGTCTTCGGTGCCGATGTCGGTGCCGCTATTCTCAACCTCCTTGAGAACGACCACCTTTCTGACGGCCCGCGTAAAACCTCGCGCCTTCAGACACTCGTCAACGACGACAAGGCACTCCTCTCCGACCTCGTCGAAAACATGGACTCCAACGAGGCACGGAATTTTGCCCGCCGCCTCCTCGACTGCCCTGTCTTCGCCGATCTCGAGAAAAAATCCCTCATGGCTCGTATCATCAAGGTGCGCCCGGAAACTGTCGAACTCGTCTCCGGACAAAACGCCGCCAAGCGCGAGGAACCGCTCCTCGTCTCATGGGAGTCTCTTGAGAAGAAAAAGGAAGAGCTCCAAGAACTCATCCGCGTGAAAATCCCGCAAAACCGCGAGGATGTCAAAATCGCCAAGTCATACGGCGACCTCCGCGAGAACTTCGAATACAAGTCCGCTAAGGATCTGGAGAAATACCTCAACCACCGCCGCACCGCCCTAGAGCGCGAAATCGCTCTCGCACGTGGCACCGATTTCAAAGGAGCAGACACCAAGACCGTCAACATTGGCACCGTCGTTGCTCTTGCTGATGAGAATGGCACTGAACAATCCATTACTGTTCTCGGAGCTTGGGATTCAAATCCTGACGAAAAAGAAGTCTCATACCTATCGGATGTCGGCAAAGCCCTCATGGGACTTTCCGTCGGCGACGATGCCAAGGTTCGCGACGTAGAAACCGAGAAGATGTGCACATTGACCATCAAATCGATCTCTGCTTACAAGGCCTGAGGAAACATTCCTCATTTTAGAAATCTTCCAAAATCACACAAATCATATGGATCTTACCACCATCGTAGAAATTAGGGGCCGCGAGGTCATCGACTCACGCGGAAATCCCACCGTTGAGGTAGACGTTCACCTTGAAGGCGGAGCCGTAGGACGCGCAGCAGTCCCATCCGGAGCCTCCACTGGCGAACACGAAGCACACGAACTCCGTGACGGCGACAAGTCTCGCTACCTCGGCAAAGGCGTCCTCCAGGCCGTCGAAGCCGTCAACGAAACCATCGCTCCTGAGCTTCTCGGCTTCGATGCTACCGAACAGGCATCCATCGATGCCTCCATGATCGAGCTTGATGGCACCGCCAACAAAAAGAAACTCGGTGCCAACGCCGTCCTCGGTGTCTCACTCGCAGTAGCCAAAGCAGCAGCAGCTCAACTCGGCTCACCTCTTTACAAATACCTCGGCGGCCCGAATGCCAAAGTGCTCCCCGTCCCAATGATGAACATCATCAACGGCGGCTCCCACTCCGATGCTCCGATCGACTTCCAGGAATTCATGATCGTCCCTATCGGCGCTCCTACTTTCCGCGAATCCGTCCGCTACGGTGCTGAAGTTTTCCACGCACTCAAGAGCGTCCTTCACGGCCGCGGCCTCTCCACCGCTGTCGGTGACGAAGGCGGCTTCGCTCCTAAGCTCGATTCCGCAGAAGACGCACTCAGCGTGATCTGCCAAGCCATCGAAAAAGCAGGCTACAAAGTCGGCGAGGACATCTCCATCGCCCTCGACGTCGCTTCTTCCGAGTTCTACGACAAGGAAAAGGGACTCTACGTCTTCCACAAATCCGATAACTCCGAGAAAACAGCCGGAGAACTCGTCGATTTCTACGCGGATCTCCAGAAACGCTTCCCGATCATCTCCATCGAGGATGGTTGTGACGAAAACGACTGGGACGGCTGGAAAACACTCACCGACAAAATCGGTGCTCAGACTCAGCTTGTCGGCGACGATCTCTTCGTTACCAACTCCAAGTTCCTCAAAAAGGGCATCGACCTCGGCGTCGCCAACTCCATCCTCGTTAAGGTCAACCAAATCGGTTCCCTCACCGAGACCTTCGACGCTGTCGAAATGGCCAAGGAAAACGCATACACCGCCGTCCTCTCCCACCGCTCCGGCGAAACGGAAGACAGCACCATCGCTGACCTCGCGGTCGCAACCAACTGCGGCCAGATCAAAACTGGCTCCATGTCGCGTTCTGACCGTATTGCAAAATACAACCAGCTCCTCCGCATCGAGGAAGAGCTCGGCGACGACGCGATTTACGGCGTCTCTAAACTCAAGGTGCTCAGCAAGTAAGGGCAACCTTTCCATTCACAAAGCTCCGGAGGAAACTCCGGGGCTTTTTTCATTTTTAGGTAAGGGGACAATCTCGCCGGATCCACCTACGGCTCCTTAAAGCATTTCGGATGAAAAACTAGGATACCTTGGTTCGGCTCCGCTGCCCGACGGCAAGAGCCATACCCATAATCACCAGAACGCCAGAGCTCGGCTCTGGAACAGCGGTATAGTCAATCGACAAGACAGGCGCCGTGCTTCCCTCCCGGCTGTCAAAACGGCGGGCAGATCCGCTGGCTGTTTCGTCGCCGATCAAGATCCATCCAAAATTCTGCGCCGGTGTATCAAGCCACGACTGGACATCAGCGACTGATGTTGCCGTGCTAGACCAGGTTTGCAATCCCAAGTCGGTACCGACTGATGCACTGGCGCTGGCACCGGCAATGAAGTCTCCACCTGCTGTAGACCATGCCGTGCTCCCGTGCATCGCGGATACCCATGTCGCATCTGACGCAACCGCAGCAGCTCCACTTCCTCCAGTAGCATTCGATGCCCCTTCGCCCCAGTTCGTAAGCAAGCGATGGAGCGTGTAGGTTCGAGCAGAAGATTCTCCACCCCCTACATTATTCATATTCAGGCTCAAGGTCACGGAATTGATCGTTGCTCCCGAAGGCACAAACGAAGCGACGTCGAATGACAGCAAGGCTCTATTATTCGACGAGCCGTTAGTTTGCCCGGCGAAGAGATTAGATGAACTCCCTGAACTATTGCCCGTGTTACCACTGAAGATCGAATTATCTTTCAGAGGGTTAATCATGACGGTCGTTCCGAAGGCGGCACCCGTTGATGCAAAAACACTGATTAACGCGAGGAGGGAGTAAGTAATTTTCATAATGAGGATGGCGGGAATCGTGACTACAGAGAGTTTAAGCGACTGTATTACGACATTAAACAATCCCACCTTATGACGCTTTTTTCCAAAATCTTCAAACCCTAAGTTAATTAGCCCAAGGTGTATCAAAACGAATCATTGAATACCCTGAAGGCTCCCAGAGTCTTTCCACGCCTTGCATTGGAATACTGACGATCCCAAACAATTCGATCGATATTCAGAAGCGATCCGATTCCTTTGGGTTCTTCCGCTCTCCTGATCTTTCTTATCTCCAATAAGCGACCACTTTTTCAATCATCATGGAGGCTTCAGGGCGATTTTCCGAATTGCCCAGCGAACAAACTAAAAAACTTCCTCAAACGCCACCCAACCGCCCCATCTAGGCACAAAAAAACCACCGGATTATTCCGATGGTTCTTGGTGATTGGTTGCGTGAAGCAGATTAGGCAAACATGCCTTCTTCTTCAACTTCCTCTTCTTCTTCGTCGTGCTTCTTGTCGCCTTTGCATTTGCCACAATGAGCGAGAAGAGTTGCTTCTTCGGACTCTTCTTTGTCGCACTTGCCTTTGTCGCAGTCTTTACCAGCGAGGAGGGTTGCTTCTTCGGACTCTTCCTTGTCGCACTTGCC
>JBPOGB010000011.1:0-34760 GCA_051252155.1 Luteolibacter sp.
AAAACAACTGCAGTGATCCCTTACAAAAAGAAAAATAACATCAAATTACTCTTGCTGCTTCAACGCAGCATCTTGTTATGCTTCTTGATTTCTGTATTTGTAACCAGATTGTTAAGTATCAAGGATTCGTATTCTTTAAACTTGGCTTCATCACCGTAAATGTGTGTGCAAACCTTAAATACCTTACGGTGTTCATCGAAAAAGTAATACTTGAGAATCAGGTAAATCTTCTGAGTATCACCGTAAGAGAAGTCCGCTCTTAAGCCTTTAAGCCCTGAAGAAGTCGCCACCGGAACGCTACCCTTAAAATCCTCACGGGTGTTACTCGACTTAGGCCATCTCTTCGTGATCGAATCGATCTCTGTCTCAATTGCCTCTTCTAGCGAATCTGCTGCAATGCGTGGTCTTTCGAGGTGGATTCGACGTTGAGAGTTCTCATTGACCTTAACTGCTGGGCACATACTCAACTCGCCACCCATCTTTTTGACCTCCCAAGTTGGGGGAACGATAAGTTTTATTTCGCTGTCCTCCAGATTCAGAAGGGGAGTCTCTTCTGCCCAAAGGTGAGCGCTAAAGATCATGAACGGGATTAGAAATCGGAGAATCATATTTTCTTGCAGAACAGTGTTGTTGGTATCACCGATCGCCGATATGCGTGTCGGTTCTGACGCCAATAAAGCTAGAAGGAAATAACGGGGGCGTCAACAGCCGTGAGGGTTGTAGGGAATGTGGTAGAAGATTCGAAAAGGTCAGAGGTGATGAATAGTTCGACTTTCCGGAATAGCTGAAATGCAGGGTGGAGAAGATACAGCATTTCACTTGTTCAGAATTCCCTGAATATTTGTAGTGAAGTGAGATGAATCAAAACCGAAGGTTTGTGCGGCTCGGAGAGGTCGTCCCTGCCTGTTGACGCGGGTGCTAGTGTTTCCTCGTGCTTCACTGGTTTTCAAAAGGGAAATTCCCATTGTATCTCGCGCCGATGGCGGGGGTGACGGATCTCATTTTTCGCCGCATCTGCAAGGAGATGGGGGCGGATGTGATGGTGACGGAGTTTGTGAGCGCGGAGGGGATCATGCAGGCGGATGATCGTACGCGGAAGTATACGGAGTTTGATGAAGGGCAGAGGCCGGTGGGTGTGCAGCTTTTTGGGGCTGATGGTGAGAGGATGGGCGAGGCGGCTCGTAAGATTATCGACAAAGGTTTGGCGGGGAGGATTCCGGATTTTATCGACATCAATTTCGGTTGCCCGGTGAACAAGGTGGTTTCTCGGAATGGGGGTTCGTCTTTGTTAAGAGATTGCCCATTGCTGGCGAGTGTGGCGGGTGGGGTTCACAAGGCGGTAGGTATGGATGTGCCGGTGACGGCGAAGATTCGTATTGGCTGGGATGCGGATTCCGTGAATGCGGTGGAGGTGGCGAAGACGCTGGAGGATTGCGGGATGCAGGCGATCGCGGTGCATGGGCGGACGCGGGCGCAGGGCTACTCGGGAGAGGCGGATTGGGAGGTGATCGATGCGGTGGCGCAGGCGGTGAGTGTGCCGGTGATCGGCAATGGGGATATTTCCTGTGGCGCGGATCTTGCGAAACGTAAGCGCGAGACGGCGGTGAGTGGGGTGATGATCGGTCGGGCGGCGATGCAGAATCCGTGGGTTTTCCGTGAAGCGAAGTATTTCCTGGAAACGGGAGATGTGATGGCTTCTGTGCCGCTGGAGGAGAGGTGGGAGTTGATTTTGCGTCACTGCCGGATGGCGGTGGAGAGTGGGAGGTATGGAAGCGAAAAGCATACGCTCACGGCAATGCGCGGGCGGCTGATGGCGTATTGCAAAGGATTTCCCGGGGCGAAGGATCTGCGTCAGCGCTTGTGCAAGGTGGATTCCGTGGCTTCGGTGGAGGGCTTGGCGGAAATTTCTATGTTGAATGCAGAAG
Source organism: Luteolibacter sp. (assembly GCA_051252155.1). Lineage (GTDB taxonomy): Bacteria > Verrucomicrobiota > Verrucomicrobiia > Verrucomicrobiales > Akkermansiaceae > Luteolibacter. Next base: position 1,926 of record JBPOGB010000011.1, read on the forward strand.
CAGCAGCTTCGGTGTGAAGCATTATTTGTTTTGCCGGGGTGGTCGGTGGAGTTAGGTGTGGGGATGCTGAATTTATTGAAATGGCTCCCTGTCTCGCTCGCTTTGGTGTCCAGCGGTTGCATGGGATTCTACGGGACGCGTAGTACTTATGGAGGGTCGGGATCGGGTGTGGCTGTGAACGGGGCGGAGGTTTCGATGCAGGTTAAACCCGAGGGGACGAGCGGTGGTTCGTATGCGCTGAGCGCAATGGTGGTGGGTGTGGGTGTTGCAAATTTGGACGGGCCATTCCGCTGGCGCATCGAGGCGGAGGGAAGGGAGGGGGTTCACCAAGCGCTGTATGTGACGCGCATTCGGACGAAGACTTCAGTGACGAAGCGGGACGAGGTTTATCCCGACAAGTGGCTGGGTGAGAAAATCCCTTTTACGAAAAAACAAAGCTACCCGGACGGCGTGGTGAAGGCGGTGTTCGAGATTCCGGGCCGGCTGGAGGTGAAGCCGAAGGAGGACGGAACGCTGGAGGTGCTCGCCGATGTCACGATCCAGGCCAAGGGCAGGCGTGTGGGTAAGACGGTGAAATTTCTCCTGGATCCGGCGAGCAAGGATGACCGTGAGGTGATTTTCCTGCCGGCGGAGATTGTTTCGAGCATCGGAAAGCCGGTGAGCGAGTGGGAAGAAGAAGGCTGGGACGAATAATACCACTCCGGCATTCGTCTCTTTTGAAACTCTACTTGGTATAAGAAAAGAAAACGACCCCGGGAGGGGGGATGAGTGGGGGGAACTCAATCCCGGGATCGTTTCTTAGTTTTTCCTATTGGGGGGGATTTAGGAAAGGGGATGGAATGGCCCCGAACCGGGGGGAGGCGAGCCTTGTTGGGGGGGAGTAAGGCTCCTTCGGGGTCATTCCGTTGTTCCTTTGGGGGAAATTATGGTGCTGGCTGTAGTTAGGAGGATTTGTGCTATCAGCGTGCGACCGATATGGGGCCGCCTCGATGGACAGCGACGATGACGTGATCCTGTTTAGTCCAATTATTTACGGTTTCCACTGGGAGTGGGCTGTCGCCCGATGCCTGTGCATATGAAGTCTCATGTGTGGAAATCCACGCGGGATTTTTCGCAAGGAAGTCACGCCATTGGAGAAGGGTGCCGACAGGGCGTGCTCCGACATTAAGGGCTTTTTTCTGTGGAACAAAAAGAAGGGCGCCTTTCGGGACAAGGGTCCAGTGCTCTCCATCATGGAGAATTTCTGATTGTGCGATGATGGATTGTGAAGCGGCGGTTGTTACAGGGGCTTCAGAATTTACTGTTTGGGAGGGGTTCGATAGGGAGCTGTCCTGATGTTTTTTAGTGACTTTCTGTGGCGTAATGGGTGCCGCGATAACGAGGGGTTCTGCAAAGGAGGTCGCCGCGAGGGCGAGCGTGAGCAGACCTACGGCACGGATGTGCATGGATGCTTTCATGTTTCTGGGGGGGGGTGGGGGTGAACAGACTTACCGCTGTGGGTGACAACGGGTGCTCGTAAGCACGCACTACTTAGAACTGCTATTTGCCTAAAACTCAATATTACTTGATAGTATAACGTCATCGCGGGGGTGCGTTGCTATCCAGTGGAGGTCGATAGGGAGTGCTTCTGATAGCTAATAATCAGGGATTAGTGACCTTGCTTAGCTTTGCCTAACATTTTTAAAAATGATCTATATTTTTATCTTTTGTTAATTAAGAGGTCTTAAGGAAGGTGCAAAAGAGTGGTTTTTACGGCGGATTTTGAGTGGTTTCCGGGATGTAGTGAAAGGTTGCCATGTCATCAGTGGGGGGATAGGTTTCCGGGTGCATCGAACTATCGTTTATCTGACCGGCGTCCTTGTTTGCGCGGGATACTCGCCGGCTCAGGAGTTGGCTTCCACTGAAGCACCGGTTGCTGACTATTTATTATCGCCAGAAGGTGGTGACAGTGAATCAAAGTCTGCAAACGACGGCTCTATCTTCACTAGGAAGGATGCGCGCACAATTACTTTGAAGATTCCCGCGCCGCGAGGGCAGATTGTGGATCGTAAAGGGCAGCCAATAGCTCAGAGCGAGGTGGCGTATCAAGTGGCGCTCCAATACAAGCAGTTTGAAGATGCAGACCGCGGCTATGTGATTGATTGGGCACGTACTAGGCTCGAGCCTCTGGCTGGTATTTTACCCGGCTACTCTGAAAAAACAGACGATGAGCTATACGATCATTATCGCCACCGCCGGTGGTTGCCGCTTTATGTGAGTGGGCAGATCAGCGTGGATGAGGCCAAGGAGCTGGAGTCTAAATTGAGCTCCGACTTAGTGTTGTATCCAGTTTACCGTAGGTTGTATCCCGAGGAGAGTCTTGCTGCTCACATCATTGGATATTCAGGAAGTGTGGGGAGGCTGCCAACGGGGCCGATTAATTACAACGAGCCATTGTGGGAAGAATCGGAGGGGCGTGCAGGGCTCGAAAAAATTTATAATAGAGAGCTGACGGGCATCGATGGCACGAAGCGTCTCTTATTTGATGAAAAAGGAAACAAGCTTCTTGAAAACCAGACAAGGCGTCCGCGACCGGGCGGAACTCTAGTTACAACTCTAAATTTGGATTGGCAGAGGAGTGCGGAAAAGGTGCTTAAGAATGGCTGTTCTCGGGGTGCGTTTGTGGTGATTGATGTGATTACTGGAGAAGTTCTTGTGATGGCTTCTCGACCAAGCTTCGACTTAAATTCGTTTATTCCCGGAATCAGCACTGAGGAATTTACGGCACTTCAAGAAGATCCAGGAAATCCGCTATTTGGCAGAGCTTTTCAATCTGCTTATCCACCGGCCTCAGCTTTCAAGCCGGTTGTCGCGCTGGCGGCATTGAATAACGGTATAGTGACGGAATTTTCTACGGTGAATTCTCCGGCTTCGATACGTATCGGTAATCATACTTTTAATAACTGGTCGAAAAATCCTGAGGGACCAATCAATGTGAAAAGGGCTTTGGCTCGTTCTTGCAATACTTGGTTCTACCAAGTGGGAATTGATGTAGGGCCATCAGTCTTTCTTGGTCTTTCTCGGCGTTTAGGAATGGGAGAAAAGAGCGGGCTGCCATTGATTGGAGAGTCTTCCGGGCTGGTGCCGACGAATGAGTGGATGTTAAAAAACGAAGGTCGCAGAATTTTGGATGGTGACTCTGCTAACATGTCGATTGGGCAGGGAAGTCTGCTGGCTTCACCATTGCAGGTTGCTCAAATGATGGCTGGCATCGGCAACGGAGGTGCGCTGCCGAGGCTTTCGCTGATTAGCCAGGTGCAGGATTCACACGGCAGGGTGATCAAAGCCAATATGCCAGAGAGAAGGAATTGGTTAGGTCTGGATTATGATGCGGTGGCGATTGTGCGCGAGGGTATGAGGGATGTAGTGGAAAAGGGCTACGGGACTGGAAAAAGCGGAGGATTGAGTTTCACGAGCTTGGCAGGCAAGACGGGAACGGCTCAATGGGGGCCGCCTAGTAAAAATCAGCGGCTAGCATGGTTTGCTGGATTTCTGCCAGCCGACAATCCACGATATGCCTTCGCGGTACTTTATGAAGGGAAACCCGGAGAAGGTGTTTCAGGTGGCCGCATGGCTGCACCGATGGTGAGAAGTTTCTTTGAGCCGCTGAAGGATGAGATCAAAGAAATTATAGCTCCTCCTAAGAAGGCGCTGATTGTTGTGCCGGAAGGTGAAGAGGATAGTGGAGATAACGATCTAGACGATGGCGATGTTCTGAAAGCTATACCGATCGATGAATTCGACCTGGAAGAGGACATTCCGATGGAAGAATCCGATGGAGATGTCCTAAGGGCAGTGCCTGTCGACGAGGGGCCGGACGATGGTTTCAACGAAGACCTTTGATCATCGAAATTGGATCAGCACGGGGCGGTGATCGGATGCGGTTTCCCAAAGTGGATCATCGATAATGTAGGACGCTTTTTTGTCCACATGGCGTTTCAGTGCCTTGGATACCGTTACGAAATCGATGCGCGAGTAGGTATCCTCTACTGCGTAACAATGCGTCCAGCTTTCGCCCCTGCTATCCGATACGTGGATAGGGTTCATATAGCCGGGAGTGCGGTAGGTGCCGTAAATGGTTCTAGTGCTTAGGCTGCGGGTGGTGTCGTTAAAATCTCCGTAGATGACGAGCAGTGTTTCAGGATCGGCAGCGAGAATGGCATCTGCGTGTTTTCTAGCATGTGCTGCCTCAGCGAGGCGCAGTGCTGCTTGGTCAAATTCTTGAACGGTGCGTTTAGATTTTAGATGTAGGCCGATGAACCGGACTTCCCTGCCGCCGGTATCTACGGTGACATCGAGCATACCACGCTGCATGGAGCGGTCGTTGTCCTTAATAGAAGTGTCAGGTTTAGCGATGGATACGAACGGAAAGCGTGAGAGAATGGCAAGGTGACGGATAGAATCCTCACCACCAGTCAGGTGAATGTGTGGGAGTTTGACGCCTTCCGCTTCCAGCATGAATTGGATTTCCATGACGTCATCCATGTCGCCAATTTCGCAAATACCGATAATGTCTGGAGAGGCATCTGCGAGAAGGCGTATTACGGCTGCTTTCGCTTCGGGGGATTTCTCGGAGGTTTGCTTGGAGATGAGCCAGTTTTTGACGTTGTAGTTCAGAAAGGTGAACGCGGGAAAATCTGGATCTTCCGTTGGTGGCGATTCCTCCGGTGATGTTTGGTCTGAAGGGGGCTCGGTAGTGTCCGCCCTCCATGGCGGTGTTTCTACGTGTTTAAGGCGGAGAGCGCCGAAAATAGCCAGTAATGCAAGGACAGAGAGTAGCGTGAAACCGGCGAAATGTCCGAGTTTCATGAGTCTGAGAGTGTGTGGCTACGGTGTATGAGCCTTAGGTGTCGTGTGATTCGCTGCCCGAGGCGGCTTTTACGCGAGTTTCTTTTTTGGGCTCCTCTCGAACGACTTCATCCTCAGAACGGGTGATTTCGCGCTCGAATTCCTCACGGGCTTTCTTGAATTCACCCATGCTTTTGCCGACACCACGTGCGAGTTCGGGGAGTTTTTTGGCACCAAAAAGTAGAAGGACGATAATGAAAATCCAGATCATCTCCTGTCCGCCGAGTGAGCCGATGAAGCCTAGTGAAAAGTGGTGCATGGCGGAAACCTACTGCGGCTAGGGCGTGTGTGCAAGAGGCAAGAATAGGGATTCACGATAGTCTATTGCGGAAGTCCTCGTAGGTGAATTCGCGCAATGTCTCGATACTGCTGTCTTCGTGAAGAAGCTTAATGGGCGGGTGTTTTACGCCGTTAAAGGTGGTAGTTTTGACCATGGTGTAGTGTGCCATATCGTCAAAAACGAGGATGTCTCCCTGGACGAGTTCGCGGGGAAAGCGGTAGTCGCCAACTACATCTCCTGCGAGGCAGGTGGGGCCGCCAAGGCGATAACTATGACCCGGGTCTTCTGCATCGCCGGCGAGGTGGTAATATTCTCCGGGGAGTCGAACGGATGGGTCTGGACAGTTATCTGCTGGTGAGGAATCGACGAGGAACACGTCTGGTCGGTAGGGCATTTCGATGACATCCGGCATGTGAGCGGTGGCGGAAATATCAAGAATAGCTAGCTTGTGGCCTGCGGATTCAAAGACATCCATGATGGTCGCACGAAGCACTCCTGTGTGGATGGCGACAGCCTCGCCCGGCTCTAGCCAGACCTCGACGTTGTATTTTTCACGGGCTTCTTTCACTAGGCGGATGAGAAGCTCGCGGTCGTAGAATGGTTTGGTGATCCAGTGGCCACCGCCCATGTTGAGGTAGGTGAATTGTGGGTTTCGTAAATGATGACCGAATTTCCGATCCACAGCCTTCAAGGTGCTTTCTAGATCGGGTGAGTTCTGCTCGCAGAGGGTGTGGAAATGCAGGCCGGAGAGGCCGGTGAGGTCTGCTCCATCGAGTTGATCGGCGGTGATGCCAAGTCTAGAGCCAGGGACGCAGGGATCGTAGATAGGTGTGCTACCGGTGGAGTGTTCTGGGTTGATGCGGAGGCCGCATTGAATCTCGCCGGAAATGAAGCGTGGGTGAGCAAAGATCATCTCGCGGAAGCGAAACCACTGGGAGAGTGAATTAAAATCTAGATGATGGGTAAATTCGAGCAGAGTCTCGATTTCCGCCTCATCGTAGGCAGGGGAGTAGGTAATGACGTGTTTCTTGAAATGCTCATGGGCAAGTCGCGCCTCCCACAGTCCGGAGGCACAGCATCCATCGAGATCTGGTGAGATTTCTGGGAATGCTTTCCAGCAGGAAAAGCCTTTGAGCGCGAGGACGACCTTACATCCTGCCGCATCCGCAGTTTCCCGGAGAATGGCGGTGTTGTGTTTAAGTGCGGCTGCGGAAATGAGGAACATGCCGCTTTTTAAACACTATTTTCTAAATGCTGAATTCTAAACCAGCAGGTTAGGAAAAGAGTTCGCGAGCGGTGTGTGCCATACCGATTGAGGCGGATCCATCACCACCTTCTGCCCATTCGAAGACGGTGGTTCTTTTTTCCGGTTCGATGGGGCTGTGGCGGTAGATTGACCATGCGCGTTCTGCGAAGCCTTCTCGAACCCAATCCAAGTATTGATCGCGGAATTTTGCTTCAGCTAGTCCTCCACCAAGGACGACGAGGCCGGGATCTAGGACGCGGACAGTATCGGCAATGCCGTATCCTAGGATGTAGCCCTGTTGTTTGAAAAGCTGGAGGGCGAGGGCGTCGCCTTTTTCTGCGAGGGTGCGGAGCTGGAAGGCCTTTTCCTCGATGGTGGAGTTCGGGTGATTCAGCGCGTGGTGCTCCCATTGCATTTTGCGTAGCTCAATTTGTAGCCTGCGCCTTAGTGCGACGAGCGAGACCCATGCCTCCATGCATCCTTTGAGTCCGCAAGTACAGGGAGGGAGCGAGCCATCTTCTTCTAGAAATGGAACCGTGGTATGGCCGACTTCAAGTGCGAGGCCGTTGGTGCCTTCATACAATCCGCCGCCAGAAAGAACGAAGCCGGCACCTAAGCCAGTACCGGGAGCGACGAGGAGCAATGAACCCATGTGTTTGTGTCGGATTACGTATTCGCCGAGGGCGGCGGCGTTGCAGTCGTTTGTCATGGTGACAGGGATGCCGGTGTGCTCGCTGAATTTTCCGCAAATGTCCATGCCGACCCAGTCTTCACCGAGGTTTGCCCGACCCCAGATCACGCCATCGGAAGTAGGTGCCGCGACGTCTAGGCCGATCCCAGCGATGTCTTGATGAGTGATGCCGGCATTCTTACAGAGCTCGGAGAGGGCGGCATCGAGTTGGGTAAAGGTGGCGGCGAAGCCGTGTTTTACGAAACTCTTCACCTCGATGATGTCGCCGACTTGTTCGCCACTGTCGTCAACAAGAACGGATTTGATAGTGGAGCCGCCGATATCGAGCCCAGCGAAATACTTTGGGTTTGCCATGGCTACCATCCTGTTTGCAGAAGGGTAGCCGCGTCAAGATGGAAGGCTACGCTTTATGCTCAGAGTGAGATAGTAGTGAGGAATAGATGGCTAGCTCAATGGGATTGCTCGCCTTTGCTGTTGATTGAGATTCCCAACATGCAGACATCATCATCGAAATGGTGACCTTCTGAGAAATCGAGGACAGTTTCAAGAATACCATCGAGCCATTCTTCAAGGTCAGAAGAGGTATCTTCTCCTGCGGTCTTCAGGAGGCGCTCCGCGAGGAACTGCTCGCCGTCTTCGTTTTCCGCTTCGAGGACTCCATCGGTAAAGAGGAGAATACGATCAGAATCCTGCAGTGAAACACTGTGAGAGGGATATTTTGCTCCTGCGATGAGACCTAGAGCGGGGCCTTTTTCTGATGAAGTCGCACAAAGTTGAGTGTTACCTTTTTTTCCGGAAAGAACGGGGCCGGGATGTCCTGCGCATGAATATTCCATGGTCATGGCACGAAGGTCGACAACGCCGTAGAAGGCAGTGGCAAACATAGTGACGTTTGCCCTTTTAAGAATTAAAGTGAGGCCTGCGTTGAGGGCTTCGAGGAAATCAGAAGAGGTGCGGCGTTTTTCTGTCCATGTGGCGATGAGACCGCGCAACATTGAGACGATAAGTGCGGCACGCACGCCGTGCCCCATGACATCACAGATAAAGATTCCGTATCTATCTTCGCCCAGATCCATGACTTCGTAAAAATCTCCCGCGAGCCCAGAGATGGGAAGGTAACGCGAGCTGAAGGTCGCTTTATTGCCGTTTTCGGATTCTCTAGGTGCGAAACTGCTAGTGGTGAGGGCTTGTTGAATTTCGCGAGCTAGCTGAACTTCCTCTTCGTAGGAGTTGTTTTTCTGGAGGAGTTCGTTGGCGAGTTCCGTGGCCTGATTTTGCGCGAGCACAAGTGAGGTGACGTCACTCGATACACCGAACGTACCTTTGATTTCTCCATTGCGGTTGTGCCAGGGGAATTTTGAAGTGAGGACGAATGTCTCCTCCCCATCTTTCCAGGTTTCCCGCTCCAGTTGGCCAGTCATGGAAATTCCGCTTTTGATGATGCGTTTTTCATCGCCCTCGGCCTTTTTCCAGTGGTCGTCGGAAAAAAGTTCGCTGTCGTGCATTCCGATCAGTTCCTCAGCGGATTCGCGATTTTGCCATTTTGCCAGCCCCTTATTTGCCATGACAATGCGTGAATCGAGATCCTTGAAGTAAATTTGGAGAGGCACGTGGTCGATGAGGGTCATGAGGAGGTGCCTTTCCTCTTCCACTTCGGCTTCCGCTGCCTTGCGTAGGCTGATGTCGATCATGGAGCCGGCGATGCGGGTCGTTTTGCCGGATTCATCGCGCACAATGGTTCCGCGGATGCGCAGCCAGCACCAGCCACCTTCGGAATTTCTGATACGTACGTCTGATGAAAGTGTTTCGGAGCCTTTGGGGGATAGGGCTGAAGCCATGGAGTCAGCGAAGCGCTGGCGATCCTCATGGTGGACGGAAAGATAGGGTGGGAGGAAAATATTCGGAGCATTTTCGTCACTAGAGCCGAGAAATCCGAGGATGCGTGATGAATAGTAGATGGCTGTTTCGTGTGTCAGCCAGTCCCAGATTCCTTCATTCGAGGCACGTAGTGCGAGTTCGAGGCGTTCCGGGTCGTGGGTGGGGGACTCTTGGATCTCAGACATGGGTTTCTAAATGAACGCCTGATATGAAGCCTTTCAAAGGGCACTACATCAAGAAATATCGGGGAATGATCTGTGGGAATCGGTATTGCGTTTCACGGGAGATTAGCTAAGAGGGACGTGATGAAACGTCTTGCCCTGCTCCCTATTCTGTTTGTTTTCACCCTCGGTGCCTGCGAAAGGCATGAATTCGAAGGGCCGGAAGGCACGAAGCGTCTTCATGAGCATGGTGAAGCCCATGGGGAAGAACATGAAGGTCACGATGACCATGATGAGAAAGCTCATTGAGCCTTTTTCTTTGTCGCCCGCATTACGGGTGTTTCTACAACAGAAATCCAATAGCTCACGGCCGTCAGGCATCAGATGAGTACAGAAATTGCATTAACCCTCCTAGTGGTCGGGCTGACCTTGGTGGCTTTCATTCGTGAATGGGCGTCACCAGATGTGCTTGCCCTCTCGATCTTGTGCCTACTTGTTGCGCTTGGATTGATCGACATGGGAGAGATGTCTTCGGTGTTTCGAAATGAGGCTCCGCTGACGATTGCTGCCTTGTTTGTTATTGGTGGAGCTCTGGAGAAATCTGGTGCGATTGCGCAGATCGGGCGGTTGCTTCAGAAGAGTGTTAAAGGAGGTGTGAGATCTTCGATCTTCGCTTTCACGGTTGTTGCTGCCTTTTTCAGCGCATGGATGAATAATACCGCGATCGTTGCAATCTTGATGCCTGTGGTTCTGGGGTTCGCGCGTTCGAAGGATATTCCCGCTTCGAAGCTTTTGATTCCGCTGTCCTATTCGTCCATTCTTGGTGGCTGCTGCACTTTGATTGGAACTTCGACAAATTTGTTGGTGAACGGGAGTTTGAAGGATCTCGGCCTTGAACCAATGACTATGTTTGCTCTGGCGCCAGTGGGTTTGCCGCTCGCCGTTGCGGGGATCGCATATTTGGTGATTTTTGGCCCCAAGCTTTTGCCTTCCCGCTCCTCTATCACAGGAAGCTTGGAAATTGATTTTCGCACGACACCACTACATCACCTTCTTATTGGTGAGGGATCAGGATTGATCGGAAAAAAGCTGTTGGAAACCACTCTAGGCAGCAAAGAGGCAGGGATACATGTTGTGGAAATTAGACGACGCGGAGCACGATTAATGCTGCCTCTGAGCTCTGTCACTGTCGAAAAGAACGACCGCTTCTTGGTGGCTCTGCATCGTAGAAAAGGTGGAGCAGCTAAGGCTGAGCAACTGTTTTCCGAAATCGGTGCACAGGAGCTTTCTTCGGTGGATGGCATTGTTTCGGAGCTAGTTATACCCGGGGAGTCATCGCTGGCGGGCTGCACTCTTGCTGCCTCAGATTTCCGTCAGAAATACAACTGTGTCGTTCTGGCTGTGCACCGTAGCGGGCTAAATATCACCAGTCGTATGTCTGAAGTGACTCTTGATAAGGGCGACACGCTTCTTGTCATCACAGCGGTGAACAACCTCCCTGCGCTTAAGGCGACACGAGATTTCGTGCTTACAGATGCTCCTGAAGAAACTGCGACGGCTGAGGACACCTCCGCTACGGTAAAGAAGTGGCCGATCATGTTTTCATGGGGGGTGCTTGCTGCAGTTGTACTGACTGTGGCGATTACAGATTTGCTCGGGCGGATGAATCCTTCGATCCCGCAGATCCCGATTCATTACGCCGGGATTGTGGGTGCGCTGGCGCTGCTCTGGGTGGGTATTCTTTCTCCTAGGGAGGCCTACGCTAGTGTCGATTGGCAGGTGTTGTTGATGCTCTACGGCCTTCTCGGACTGGGGATGGCGATGCAGACATCCGGGACAGCAGAGTGGTTGGCAAAAAATCTTGTCGAGATCACGGAGACTTTCGTCTCTCCGGAAATGCTCCCATATGCGATGTTGTGGTTGGTGTTTCTCTTCACCCTTATGCTCACGGAAGTACTTTCCAATAACGCCACCGCCGTAATGATGGTGCCTATTGTGGTGCGCCTTGCGGCTGAACTAGGCGTAGACTCTAGGCCATTTATCATGGGTATCACTCTCGCTGCATCTGCATGTTTCGCCCTCCCGATGGGTTACCAAACGCACATGATGGTTTATGGCCCGGGCGGCTACCGATTTTCCGATTATCTCAGAACGGGTATTCCTCTGAATCTCATCTGCTGGGTGATCTCCTGTTCATTGATCCCTATGATCTGGCCGTTCTAAATGGCAGCAATAGATTAGAGCCTCGACCCTAGACAATGTAGCCAGCTAGGCTAGCTGCCGGAAGCCATGGAGGAAGAAACAGCCGATACGCCGGATAACAAACAGGAGAGCCTTCGCGAGCGCATTTGGCGTATCATTTTCCTGTCGGACACGCGTGCAGGGCAGATTTTTGATGTGATCCTGCTGGTGGTGATTGGCATCAGTGTGCTGGTGGTGATGCTGGACAGTGTGGAGAGCCTCTCGGTGGAGCACCGGACTCTGTTTCTTGTGTTGGAATGGATTTTCACACTGATCTTCACGGTTGAGTATGTCGTGCGACTGGCGGTGGTGAGGAAGAAGAGGAAGTATGCGCTGAGCTTTTTCGGGATCGTGGATCTGTTATCTATCCTGCCGACTTATGTGGCGATCTTCTTGGTGGGCTCGCAGTATTTCATGGTCATTCGCATCCTCCGGTTGCTGCGGATGTTCCGGGTGTTGAAAATGGCGCACCACTTCGGGCAGTCGAATCTGTTGTTGAATGCGCTGCGGTCGAGTTGGCCAAAAATTTCCGTATTCCTGTTTTTTATCCTCACGCTGGTATCCATTGAGGGAACGCTGATGTACCTCGTGGAGGGCGTGAGAAATCCCGGTTTCAGCTCCATCCCGCAGTCGATCTATTGGGCGATTGTGACAGTGACGACCGTGGGCTACGGGGATGTGTCTCCGATTACCGTGATTGGGAAAGTTCTTTCCTCGATCATCATGCTGAGTGGTTTCGCGATCATCGCGGTGCCGGCAGGGATCGTGACGAGCGAGATCGGCAAAGGTTTTGTGCAAACACTCACGTTGGATCGCCGGAAGTGCAAGCAATGCGGATGGACGGGGCACGATCCTGCGGCGAAATATTGCAAGCATTGCGGGTGTGATCTTAGCAAGGGTGATACCTGAGGCCGCTTGCCATCGGAGGATTTGCGGCGTAATGCTTTTTCATGCACATACCTACGCTTATCGCTAAGAAGAGAGAGGGTGAGGAGCTTTCGGAGGAGGAAATCGGGCGGCTGATTGAAGGATATGTGAGCGGTGAGGTGGCGGATTACCAGATGTCCGCCTTTGCAATGGCGGTGTTTTTCAAAGGGATGACGGCGGTGGAGACGGCTGCGCTGACTCAGGCGATGATCGCCAGTGGGGATGTATTTACGCATCCGGAGGGAGCCGTGGTGGTGGATAAGCATTCTACGGGAGGCATAGGAGACAAGGTCTCGTTGGTTCTTGCTCCACTCGTCGCCTGCGCAGGCTGCCGGGTGCCGATGGTTTCCGGTCGTGGGCTGGGCATCACGGGCGGGACGCTGGATAAACTGGAATCCATCCCTAGCTTCCGAGTCGGCGTGAGCATGGATGAGGCGGGGGAAATTTTGGACAAACTCGGCGTGGTGATGATGGGGCAGACGGATCGTTTTTGCCCGGCGGATAAGAAGCTTTACGCGCTGCGCGATGTGTCGGGGACGGTGCCATCGATCGCGCTGATCACGGCCTCCATCATGTCGAAGAAAATGGCGGAGACGCTGGATCGGCTGGTGCTGGATGTGAAATACGGCACAGGAGCTTTCATGAAAACGCGGGAGGATGCCGAGGTGCTTGCCGAAGGTATGAAAGCGGTGGGCAAGGAGATGGGGGTGGAGGTGTTTGCAATTCTCAATGAGATGAGCGAGCCGACCGGGCGCGCCGTCGGTAATGCGCTGGAGGTGATCGAGGCGCTGGAGTGTTTGGACGGCGGCGGGCCAGCGGATCTGCGCGAGGTGGTGCTGGATCTTAGTGAGAAGATCGCGGGTATTTCACGCGGAGAGCTGGAGGCGCTGATCGACGATGGCTCGGCGAGGAGGAAATTCGATGAGCTTGTCGAGGTGCAGGGGGGCGATCCCGCCGACCTGCCGTGCTTGGCCGAGATTCACAAGGCTCCGGTGATCCGCGAGGTATGTTCCGAAAACGGAGGAACCGTCGCTGGTGTCGACGCCGGGAAAATCGGGCAGGCGTCACTGGAGCTTGGGGCAGGTCGCTCCCGTGCTGAGGATGCGGTGGATTTTGCCGTGGGCTTCGACTTCTTGGTGAAAAGTGGCGAGGTACTGGAGGCGGGCGACACGCTCGTTCGCATCCATGCACGTAGCGAGGAAGCCGCAGATGCCGCCGAGGAGAAGGTTCGCTCGGCGATTTCCTTTACGTAGTTGTTATCAATCTCCTTCCGGTGCGCGGTGGATGGTGATTTGTGCGAACGGGATGCCCCATCCTTGTTCGTTGCAGACATCGACGCAGACGCTCTGGATCTTTCGTTGCAATGCATTGTAGCGATGGGCGACGGAGCCATGGAAATCGGCCAGTATTGAATAATCCAAGGATGACGCTCCAGCAGAGGCAAATTCGACATTGATGGATTTGATGGCATCGCGGCCGTAAGCGCTGATTATCTCTTTGTTGAGTGCTTCCTTGAAAATGGCGGGGACGGTCGTGGTGCTTTCTGCTTGATGCATGTAGTCGATCCCGAATGTCACGCTAGCTCGGAAACCATGGGAAAGATTTTGCGGGGCGAGGGCGAGAAAGTCGGTAGTGGCGTAGGTCTTCATGGCTCCGCCCAGCTGTAGGATGACGACTTGCTCCGGCGTCTGGGTGATGGTTTTCCCGTAGGTTTCATCGGAGAGGATGACCCAATCGTCGGCTTCGGAAGGGAACCAAACCTCCTTTGGAGCGAGCGGGCGCGAGACCATGTCCATGACGTTTTTGATCGGGATACGCAGGCGTGCTCCTTGGAGGTTCGGGTTGATGAAGGTGGTGAAAAAACCGAGTTTTTCGACTTTCCAGGGAATCCCATCGTAGACGACACGTTCGCCCTCTCGGACGGAGCCGAGATTGAGGATCATGCGAATCTGATCGAGGTAGGGCGGGATCGCGGTTTTCCCCGCCCAGATGACGCCGACGAGGAAAATGATGACGAGTGTGAGGAGTAGCCAATCTCCCTTGACGTAAAAGACGAGAATGATGCCAGCAAGGGCAACGATGACGGCGATGGCCATGGACAGCACATCGGAGATTCGCTCGAGCGTGTCGTGCCTGTCCGCCTTGTGCACAGGGCTGACTTTGCGGAGCAGCGCGTAAATTTTTCTGACTGCGATGAACCCGATGACTGCGGCAAGCACCGCTAGCAACAGGTTCATGCCCCGGCTCTTGAAGAAGTCGCTGGTTCCGTTGGAAATATTTTCCCAAAGTGAGCGCTGATCCTTGGTGCGATCCTCGATTTGCACGCTGAGCACGGCGATCTGGCTGGTTGCATCCGACTGCCGGGCTTTCCAGATATTTTCTGCGGAGTTTAGTTCTGTGATGACAACGTCATCTTCCGCGTCGGACTTGAGCTTCTCGATCCGAACGAGAACATTTTCCGTTTTGATTTTCTTCTCTTTCCAGAGTTCGAGTTGATTGCGAAGTGAGTCAAGTTCTCTGGGCTCGGCGGTGGCTTCGCGTATGCCGCTGAGGACGGGTTGCACCAACTCGGTGATCTGCTCCTGAAAGCCTGCGGTCTCGATGGTGCTGTCTTCGTATTCGGCGGCCTCTGAACCACCGAGGATTTCACGGAAATTCTCGCGCAGGCCGGAGATGCGTTTCCTCGTCTCGTCGATGCGCGCTTGGATGTCCTCCTTCGCGTCCTCGGTCGCGGAATTCTGGAGCTGTTTCTGCAGTTGCTGGAGCAAAACCACCGATTCGGAAAGTGGCTCTGCGATGGTCTGTAGCGAATCGAGTTTTTTCTCGATGGGTTTCGGTGCCTCTGTGGCTTCGGGCTCGGAAGCTTCCTGTGAATAAACTAGGGAAGCCTGAAGAAGTACTAGGGCAGAGAGAAGAATCCAGCGCATGGGTGTAGCATGAACGCCCATCTGCTGATGCGCAACCGGCAGTTTGCCGGGATTACTCAAAGCAGGTGTTGAGGGAGAAGGTCAGAGAGCTTTTTGATGGCATCCGCCTGGTGACGATTTGCAATGAGGAGTGCATCGTCCGTTTTGACAACGATCAAGTCATCCACCCCGAGTAGTGCGATGTGCGTGCCATCGGCTGCATTATAGACCACGTTGTTTTGCGAGCCGATCTCGGTGATCGGAATATTGGTGCGGTTGTTATCACCGCAGTCGGAAAGGTATTTTGCGATGGAGACCCAGGAACCGACGTCGTCCCAATCAAAGGTAGCCTCGATGTTCAGTACGCGGTCGGCGGTTTCCATGAGTGCGTAATCAATGGAGATGGGCGTGAGCTTGGGGAACTGGGCGGAAACCGTCGCTTCGATGTCCTTGCTACTACGAATCTCGGAGACGAAATTCGCGAGTTCGGGTGAGTGGGAGGCGAGTTGGGTGATGACGGTGGATAATGACCAGACGAACATGCCGGCATTCCAAGAAAATCCTCCGGTAGCGAGGAATTGCTCGGCGAGCTCAGGATTGGGCTTTTCGCGGAAACGTTTCACCTCGAAGGGGTGGTGGTCGAAAGTTTGGTTGCTGATCGTGGCGCGCTCGCCGCGTTCGATATAGCCATATGAGGGGCACGGCCAGGTCGGGCGGATGCCGATGGTGACAAGGCCGTCGGAATTTTCAGCGATGCCAAGGGCGTCTTTCATGACCGCATGATAGGCTGCTGTGTCCTTAATGAGTTGATCGGCTGGAAGAACCATCATCACCGCTTCGGGATTGCGTGCGGCTACCATGCCGATACCGAGGGCGACGGCTGGTGCAGTGTCGCGTTTCGCGGGCTCTGCGAAGATGTTTTCGTGAGGCAGCATGGGGGCGACCTTACGGACGGCGTCGACCTGAAGAGCGTTGGTCAGAATTAGGATGTTTTCGACAGGAACAAGACCCTGCAGGCGGCCGATGGTTTGAGCGAGCAGAGTGCCTGTGCCAAAAAGGTCAAGGAGCTGCTTGGGCTTATCATTGCGGCTGAGTGGCCAGAAACGTGTGCCGGAACCGCCGGCGAGAATGAGTGCGTATGTATTTTCAGGAGAAGGCATCTGGCCGGACTTTAGCGAATCGAGAGCAGGGTGAAAGAGCGATATCGTGATAGTGATGAATTCAGGCTCTGGTACTGCAGATTTGCCATTCGCCTAGCTCATGAATAGGTTCAGGCATGTTAAGCAGAAGGAAATTTATTGCCGGAGGGGCGGCGCTGATGACCCAGCAGGCTTTTGGGGCTTCTACCGACGTTTCTCGCAAAAAAGGATGGTCTGGTGGAAATGTCCAGTATCAGAAGGCGATCGGAGCAAGCTGGTACTACAACTGGACACCGGGAGGTAACGAGTCGGGAATCGAGTTTGTTCCAATGATCAAGGGTGGTTTCAATGTGAACGATAAGGCTTTCAACCGGGTGCGCAGTTATAAAAAGGCCACTGCCTTGCTTGGTTACAACGAGCCGGAAAGAGCGAAACAAGGGAATCTCAGCGTTGAGGCTGGGATTAAGCATTGGCCGAAGTTAGTGAAACTGGCAGAAGAAACAAATCTGAGGTTGGGTTCGCCGGCTCCATCATCAGACGTTGGTGGGCTCAAATGGCTCGAACGATTCATGGAGCAGGCGGATGACAAGGATCTGCGCGTGGATTTCGTCGCAGTTCATTGGTATGGCGGGACAGATGCGGGAAGGTTTGAGGATATGATCGACAATCTATACCGAAATTACCGGAGGCCTATCTGGGTGACGGAGTTCAACGGCTGGTCGGGTACAGAAGATGAGCACTATGACTTCCTGAAGGACTCACTGAAATTTCTGGAAAGAGATAAAAATGTCGAAAAATATGCCTATTTCGAACCCGGTAAAGGAAAGCCGCACAGCCTTTTCAATAACGATGGTTCTCTGACAAGAATGGGTGACCTCTACCGAGACGCTGGAAACTAACACGGATGGGTTCGTTTTCTGTTGTTGTCTAAGCGGCTTTAGCGGTTATTATACATAGATATGGCAGATACACATGTGGACACGACTCCCGTATGGGTTGAGGGCAGTGCCTTGGCGGCACCAGTAATTCTTGGCGCTGCTGCGGGACTTCTCGTAGGCGATATGGTTCATGGAAACGCCCGCCGGGGTCTTGGTCTTACCGTCGGCTTGGTAGGCATTGTTGCGTTACTTCCATTCGCAGTTGATGGAGTTGCAGGCCTCATTACGGGACCACGCAGCAAATTCGGTGTTCGCCGTAAGATCCAGAAAATCCGTGATATCGGTATCGGCTCGCCCTTCGAAGATGAAGTGGAAGAAGAATTGCACGAGCAAGGTGTGATTTGATTCCTCTTTGATCCGGCAATAATATATTGCTGCGCAATGTGCATATTTTGCATGGTTGCAACATATGACTGTGTCATATTTACACGATAAACTGTGACTCAATGTCTCAGTTTTGGTTCTGAGTAATTTCGTAGAACGTTCTACGTCAACGAGTTGGGAGGATTGTGTATTGGGCATGGCGGATGCTGCTATGAGTTGCAGCTGCTCATGCAGTTTAAATTTAAACGAAAAAACCGATCGAAAAATCGAATAAACTTCGTCCGAGCGGCGTTTAAATAAGTAGAAACCAACTCATTGAAATTATGGCTTACGAATCAGACTCCAGTCTCAAACTTTACTTACGGGAAATCTCAAAGACCCCGTTACTTACCATTCAGGAAGAAATTGAACTAGCAGAGCGCATCCAGAATGGTGATGGCGAAGCACGTGCGCACATGATCCGCGCGAATCTTCGCCTCGTTGTGAAGATTGCCCAAGATTATGCAAACTACGGTCTACCTGTTACCGATCTTATTTCCGAAGGAAACATCGGCCTGATGAAGGCGGTGGAGCGCTTCGACCCCGAGAAGGGTGGCAAGCTTTCAACCTACGCAGCATGGTGGATCAAACAATCCATCAAGCGTGCTCTCGCCAACCAATCTAAGACCATCCGTCTTCCGGTTCACATGGTCGACAAGATCGCGAAAATGCGCCGCATCTCCTCGATGCTTGCCGAAGCTCTCGGCCGTGAACCGACCGACGAGGAGCTTGCCGAAGAGGTGGGGCTTCCCCGCCGCAAGCTGGCGATGCTCAGACAGGCCTCGCAGCGCCCGACATCGCTCGATGCTCCGATCAACGAAGGCGAAGCTACGGAATTTGGTGACATCATCAGAGATGAAGCCGCTGAAAATCCGCTAGAAATGCTTGCTGATAAGAACATGCAAGGCGAGATCGATGGCTTGCTTTCCGTACTCGACGAACGCGAACGCCGCATCATCGATGAGCGCTTTGGGTTGAATGGCAAAAAGCCACTTACGCTTGAAGAAGTGGGTCGTGAATTCGGAGTGACGCGCGAGAGGATCCGCCAGCTTCAAAACTCGGCTCTTACCAAGATGCGCCGTGCGCTCCGTAAGAAGGAAAAGCCGATGCCGAAGCCAATCACTGGTATGGCGTAATTTTCCGCTACGGATAACTTACATTTTAAAAACCGCAGGTGAGAGCCTGCGGTTTTTTTGTGTCGTTTGAGATGAAGCTCAGGGTTTGAAAGGCCAGTCGTCTGTGCGGAACGAAGGGGTTGGGAGGCCTTCACTATTTACGAGATTTGTATCATCCGCGTTTCCCCAGCCAAAGCGAACGGCTTTCGGGTTGGTCACTTTGTCGCACCTGACGAGTATGGTATCGCGGTCAATGGTGGCTGTTGCTGGATGGAAAACCTTGTCGGAGCCAGCAATGGTGAAGTGCCTGAGGTCTTCTCCATCATCGGTGGTGAGTCCTTTAGCAACGAAGTCGAAACCCAGCCGGATTTGATCACCTTCGATCTTCATTTTCCGGAACATCGGGCCCGAATCGATGATATTGGGCATTTGGTACGTCCTCGCGAGTGCAAGTCGTGCGAGACGCTCACCAACAGGCTTTTTCTCCTTTGGGTGTATGTTATCGGTTTCTCCGATGTCCATGGTCACTGCCATGCCTGTTTCTTCAACGGACAATGACATGGTCTGAGCTTCACGGAGTAGAGCTGCCGGATATTTGTTTCCTTTGTATTTAAATGGGGCGATCTGCACGAAAAAGAAGGGGAAGTCACCCTGATCCCAAAGGTTCCTCCATTCCTCAATGACTGCGGGAAATAGGGTTCTGTATTGGATCGGCTCAGTGACGTTCGATTCTCCCTGATACCAGATGACACCACTCATCGCGAAAGGTATGAGGGGCTCCATGATGCCGTTGTAGAGCACGGATGGGCTTCGAACATTCAGCCCCTTGTGCTCCGGTGATTTCGGGTTAACGACTGCGCCTGCTTTTTCTATCTTCTGTTCGTAAGAATCTAAAGTTGCTGAGAAAACAGGGAATTGCTTTCTCAGTGTTTGTTCACTGATCCATGCTTCAGCTCCGGAGCCGCCTTTATTTGCAGAAATGAGACCGATGGGTACTCCGAGTTCCTGATGAAGCCGTGATCCGAAAAAGTAGCCTATTGCACTGAAATTGAGGACGGTGTTCGGGTTGCAGACTTGCCATGGCGCATTGGTGTCAGTTTGTGGCTCGAGAGCGAGTGTCTGAGGCAGCGTGCAAAGGCGAATTTCTGGATACTTTGCTTTCGCTACATCTTCGGCGAAGTGCTGGAGTCCGAAACCGCGCATTTTCCACTGCATGTTCGACTGGCCTCCGCAGATCCAGACTTCTCCGGAAAGGACGTTCTTTAGGGTGATCTCTTTGGACTCTCCTTTTACCTCAATTTCAAAAGGGCCACCGGCTTTCGGAGTATCAAGTGCAGCAGTCCATTTGCCATCGGCTCCTGCTTTGGCTTGGACGGATTTTCTGTTCCATGAGCCAGTGACTTCAATTTTTTCTCCGGGATTTGCCCATCCCCAGACTGGGGCTTTGGTTTCCCGCTGAAGCACCATGTTGTCACGGAAAAGGCCGGAAAGTTTGAGGGCTTGTTCGGCATGTGCTCCTAGGGTTAGAGAGGAGAAAAGCAGGACGCGCAAAAAAGCAAATCGGACAGTCATTCGTGACTCTCCCGTATGGGTGTTGCGGTTGGCAACGACGTTTTTCAAGTCCGCAAGGCGGCTCAGAGACCGCTCTGCTGGATGAGTGCGCGGAGCTGCTGCTGGAATTCGAGAATGTCCTCTTGAGTCGGCTGGTAGCCGGGAGTGTCGGGCTCGAGGCTTGGTCGGCCGGTCTGATCGAGCTTCCAGACACCGGCTTCGCCATCACTGAAAACGACTTTACCACTAACCAATGCGCCCGGTTGCGCGATGCTGTCCATTGTCACCGTTGTCTCACCGGTGGGAACTGGGGCGGGTTTGACTTCTTCCACAGGCTCCTCAATTTTTTCTTCCACCAGCTCTATACCGAGATCGAGCACGACGAAGCGTGTGTCCATGTAGGTGACTGGGAAATTCATTTCCTCGCGAAGGCGCAGCTGAATTTCGGCAAGCTGAGCTCCTGCCTCCGCCCATGATTTGATGGTGGCGATTTGCTCTTCGGAAAGCTGTTTGGTGCTAAACATGTGAGTAGTCTGTATGTTCCTCAGGGATTTTCCACCCCAATGCCAAGAGAATCTTAGAATGAGTATTCTGCCGCGAAACCGAATACCGAGCCTTGATAGAGTTCGAGGTCTTCCGCATTGCGCGTGGTGTCGCGATCGATATCGAAAACGTAGGAATAGCCGGCGCTCAGGGTGAGGCTTTCGGTGATTGCTTTTGAGAAATCCGCAGAGAGTACGAAATGATCTGCTCCTTCATGGCCATCCTCAACGTATCCGAAATTGGTTCCAAGGTGGGCGCCAAGAGTAATATCTACGCATTCAGTTTCCCAAGTGCGTGAAATACCTGTTTCCAGATAGGAACCTCCTCGGTCAAAGCCGTAGTAGTATATGGTTTCCCATTTTAAAGCTGAAAAGAGTTCGCCTGAAAGAGTGAGCGAGATGTCGAGATCCTCATCACCTCCACGGGTGTCGTTGATGTGGGTCAGGCCGAGTGTCGCGGACACCATTTCCGTTGGGAAGGTATAGAAGACGGATGCTTGGAATTCACGTGAAGAGCTGCCGTCGGAAAATGCCTGCCAGAGCTCCAGGCTGAAATCTTGGTAGCCCAAGATGGCGAGAAAGGTGGTCATGCCGTCTTCTCCGAAAGCTTCTCTTCCCTCGGCGATGTAGCAAGATGTCCATCCTGCCTCAAGATTGCTACTGATTCCCTCTTCCGTATGGTCTTGGGAAATTTCCCCGATACGAGCTGGCTGATCGAGATGGATCGGTTCGGCGCTGACTGAGCCGGCGAGGGCGAAGGGAATCAGGAGGCGGTTGAAGTATTTCATCGAATGCCGCGGGGGAATAACTATTTGTTGGGCGGGCGGCAAGAGGGAAGAGAGGGGAATGCGGGCGTGTGTATCGGGTGAGCTTTTGGATGGACTGGTCGTGGGCGGGGGGGATAGGATGGGGATTGCGTGGTAGAGCCGAACAGTCTGCCGCGAAAGTTCTTATGAAGCTCGTGAATAAGCTTTTGCTGACGGCGCTGCTGGCGCCGCTGTTGATCTGGGTGCTCGGGTATTACGTGGAGAAAATTTCGGAGGAGAGCATGCGGGCTGCGATCGAGGAGGGGGCGCAGAAGGAGGTGCGCGTGGTGCAGGACGAGATCGACCGACTGCTGCTTTCGCGGGCGGCGAACTGGCAGGCGTATGCAAAGGGGGCGCAGGTGCAGTCACTGTTGCAGACCTCGAATCAGGAGTATGAGGCGTTGCCTGAACCGGAGGCACGGGTGGAGGAACTCGATGCGGTGTGGAGAGACAGGGACTCCGAGGAGAGCGCAAAACTGATGAAGGGGATCATGGAGAATTGGCTTTCAGCGGATCTGCGTTTGTCTCTCGAGACGCTCGCGGAGATGTCAGGGAACGAGGTTTTTGGGGAGGTTTTCATCACCAACGCCTTCGGCGCGAACGTGGCTCAGAGCGGGAAGACATCGGACTTCTGGCAGAGCGATGAGGAATGGTGGCAGCGCGCGAAGGAGACCGGCCTGTATCTCGGAGATGTTTCCTTTGATGATAGCGCGGGGATTTTCTCGGTGGAGCTTTGCCCGCGTATCGACGGGCGGGATGGGGAGTTCATGGGGGTACTGAAGGCGGTGATGGATATCGAGGATATCTGCCGGGTGGTGGAGTCCCATGTGGAGCGTGGAGCAGGCGAAAGCACGCTGGCGCTGCTGACATCCGACGGGAAACTGATCCAGAGCAGCGCACTGCGCGACAGGGGAGGACTAGCCGGGGAGCTTGAGGATGGTAGCGCTTTTCTGGTGCCGGTAGAGCCGGGGAAATCCACGGGGACGATCACGAAATGGGACGAGAAGACCGGTGAGGAACTGCTGGTGACTTACTCGCTAGGAAAGCAAGGAAGCGTGACCGGTTCGCTGGGCTGGATGGTGGTGCAGACCTCGAAGGCGGATCAGGTGTTCGCGCCGCTGAAGAGGCTGAGGAAGACTATTGTGATTTTCTCCGCCTCCGTGGGAGTGCTGGGGCTGGTGGCCATGGGTTATATTTTCATTCCCGTCTCGCGTCGCATCCGCTCGTTGGAATCTGCCACCCGTGCGATCGGAGAGGGTAGGCTGGACGTGGAGGTAGAGATGAAGGGGAACGACGAGCTGGCGGTGCTTGGGCGGGAGTTCACGGCGATGGCGGGGAGGCTGCGGGAAGCCCGCGAGAAGCTGGAGGAGGCGATGGAGAAGGCGAACGAAGCGAACCGGGCGAAAAGCGATTTCCTCGCCAACATGAGCCACGAGATCCGCACGCCGATGAATGGGATTATGGGGATGACGGAGCTTTTGCTAAATACCGAACTGACCCCGGAGCAGCGTGAATACCAGCGGCTGGTGCAACAATCGTCGGAGGCTCTTCTGGCGCTGCTGAACGACATTCTGGATTTTTCAAAAATCGAGGCCGGGAAACTGGAGTTGGAGGACTACGAGTTCGCCTTACGCGACTCGATCGGGGATACTCTGCAGACCTTAGCGGTCAGGGCGCAGGAGAAAAATCTGGAGATCGCGTATCACATTCCTGCGGAAGTGCCGGATCGTGTGGTGGGGGATCTGAGCAGGCTGAGGCAGGTGATTGTGAATCTGGTGGGGAATGCGATCAAGTTCACTGCGACAGGCGAGATCGTGGTCAGTGTAAGTCGTGTTTCGAAATCGAGGGATGCGGTGAAGCTGAAGTTTTCGGTGAAGGATACGGGAATTGGGATTCCGAAGGACAAGCAGGCCAAGGTTTTTGAGACATTCAGTCAGGCCGACAGTTCCACCACGCGGCGCTTCGGCGGTACGGGTCTCGGGCTGACGATCTCCCGCCGCATTGTGGAGAAGATGGGTGGCCAGTTGGAGGTGGAGAGCGAGGAGGGGAAGGGCAGCGAGTTTCATTTCACCGTCGATTTCAAGAACGGGGAAGGATCGGGGCGGGTGCAGAAAAGGGAGCTTGGATCGCTCGAAGGGCTGCGGTTTCTCATTGTGGATGATAACTCAACGAACCTCCGTATCTTGAGCGAGATCCTAGGTAATTGGGAACTGAGCTCGACGGCATGCGAAGGCGGGGAGGAAGCCTTGGCAGAAATAGAGAAGTCCGAGGCGCAGGGAATGCCATATGACGTCGCCATTCTCGATGGGATGATGCCCGGAATGGATGGCTACGAACTCGCAAAACATATCAGCGCACGGGATGCAGGTAGTGCACTGAAGCTGTTGATGCTTACCTCCGGCGGCGGAAATTGGAGTGGGGAGGAACTCAAGGAAGCGGGGGTGCTGCGCTGTCTGAACAAGCCTGTGAAGCGCTCTGTTTTGCTTGATTCCATCATGCATGCGGTGGGAGGAAAATTTGACTCAGGGATGGAGGAAGACGGACTGGGCGAAGTCCCCGAGGGTACGCGGGCGCTGCGGGTGCTTGTCGCGGAGGACGGGAAGGTGAACCAGGTTGTCGCTCGCCGACTGCTGGAAAAACGTGGGCACCATGTGACCCTAGTGGAAAACGGGCGTCAGGCAGTCGAGACAACAGCAGCGGAGGAATTCGACCTAGTGCTGATGGATGTGCAGATGCCGGAGATGAACGGTATCGAGGCCACGGAGGCCATCCGCGAGCGGGAAAAAACAAGTGGCGTGCGCCTGCCGATCGTGGCGATGACGGCCAACGCGATGAAGGGCGACGAGGAGATGTGCCTCGCTGCGGGAATGGACGGCTATGTTCCCAAACCGGTAAGGGCGGCTCGGCTTTACGAGGAGCTAGAAAAATTTTTCACGAATGAGCAGCCGGAACCGAAGGAGGTGAAAACTGAAACGGAAGAGAGCGATTTACCCGTCTTTGACGAGGAGTCTTTTCGCGAAAACATCGGGGATGAGGCGTTGATGCTGGATCTGATCGGTTTTTTCGGGGAGGACGCTGGAGAAATGTTAGGGAAAATGGAAAAGGCGCATGCCGATGGGGATGCAAAAGCACTTCATCAGGCGACCCATGCTTTGAAGGGGTTAGTAGGGAATTATTCAGCTGGGCGTGCGTTTGCGAAAGCCACCGATCTGGATCAGGCGGCGCGCGGCGGAGATATCGAGGCCGCTGGGAAACTAATGGGATCGATGAAAGGAGAGATTGAGGCTTTGCAGAAGGAGCTCGACGCTTTTCGGGATCAACTGGAAAAACCTTGAGCGGATTTCAAACCGCAGTTTCGAATGATCCGGCTTTACGGAGGATGATAGAAACTCGTGCGCCCGTGCCATCGTCTCTGTTGCCAACACGTAGTAAGCCGCCGTGGAGATCCATGATCTTTCGGGAGATGGTAAGGCCCATGCCGGTGGCGATGTCGGCGGGTTTAGTGGTGTAGAATGCGTCGAAAACCTTTTCGGCAGTTTCCTGTGAAAATCCCGGGCCGGAGTCGATGATTTCGACTAGCACGATCTCGTCGTCATTACGGACGCGGATTCCGGAGCGTGTGCCTTCGTCGGGTGGAACATTTTCGGCGATGGCGAGCGAGGTGCGGATGGTGATGGAGCCGCCAGACCCGCTGGCCTGAGCCGCATTGATCAGAACTGCGATCAGAACCTGAGAAAAGTCCTCGCGGGCGATGAGGGCAGGAGGCAGGGAATCCGCAAAATCCGTTTCCACTTCGATACCGGAAAGCTCCGATGACATGATGCCAAGGGTTTCCTCGATCAGATCGCCGATATTGAGTGGTTCGAGCTTGAGGCGATTTTCCGAGGCGAACTGCATGAGGCCGCGGACGATGAAATCCGCCTTCTTGAGGGAGGTGCGGACGGTTTCGATGGCGGCGGTGAGTTTTTCATCGGATGAGACTGCCTCGCTGCGCGCGAGCATGGGCAGGGTCATGTTGATGCGAGCCAGAGGATTACGGATTTCGTGGGCGACACCGGCGGCGAGGTAGTTGATCGATTCCATTTTCGCGTTGCGGACAATGGATTGCTGGGCGGACTGGAGCGCGCTGTGGGTCGCGCGGAGGGAAAGTTGCGTCTCGATTCGGGCGATGACGACGGGGAGGTTCACCGGTTTTGTGATGTAATCGTTGGCTCCGTGAGAGAGCGATTCGATGATGTCCTCGGCGGAGTCCATGGCGGTGGCCATGATGACGGGAAGCTCGGAGCGGGATTTGCGGGAGCGGATCTCCCTGAGTACATCGTTGCCATCCATGCCGGGCATCATGATGTCGAGCAGGACGAGATCAATGTGGTCTGGTGAAGGGGATTCAGCCGTTTGGCGGTTGAGCTCCGGTGCGAGGAGTTCGAGAGCCTTTTCACCAGACTCGGCCTCAATGACCTCAAAGCCATTGGTTTCGAGCCCGCGGCCGAGAACTAGGCGGTTAACGCGATTGTCGTCGACGATGAGGATGCGTGAAGGGGTTTTCATAGCTATTGAGTAGCGATCATAACGCAGTGGTGAGTGCGGCGCGATGCGGAAATTAGGAACGCTGCGGTCTCAATGTCCCGACACGAGAAAGCCGCCATCCCGGGAGGACGACGGCTTTGCCGAAACACAACAGACGAATACAAATAAAATCAATATTTCACGCCGCAGCCGTATGGCTCGTTCTTGGCGTTTGCTACTTCCTTGCCGGCGAGGACGGAATCAAGGGCGTTAGCGAAAAGTTTTTCAGCGGAATCCACGTCGGCAGCTTTGGCGGATTTCTTGGAGTCGATTGCGCCAGAGTAGGCGAGTGTGCCGTCAGCGGCGATGATCATCATGTGTGGAGTGACCTTGGCATCGTAGGCTTTGCCGATGGTGCCGTCGGTATCGAGGATGACTTGAGTGGCTTTGCTGCCTTCAGCGGCGATTTTTTCAGCGAGCTTGGATGCTTCGAGGTAGCCTTGTTTGCCTTCTGCGGAAGAATTGACGGTGATCCAGACGACATCTTTGGCGGTGTATGCTGCCTGTAGGCTCTGCATGTTATTGCCGGAGTAGTGCTTTTTGACGAAGGGACACTCGAAGTTCAGCCATTCAAGCACCACGACCTTGTCCTTGTAGTCGGAGAGGCTGACTTCTTCTCCGGCGGTGTTCTTTGCAGTGAATGCCGGAGCTTCTTTGCCGATTTCTGAGGCGAAGGAGGCGCTAATTGAAACTGCGGCTGCGATCGTTGCTGTAAGAAAGGATTTCATGAATTTCATCAGTGGGACAATGAAGGAGCGTCCCAAAGACGGATACTTATCTGAGAAAATGAAATTATTTCTAAAATTCCTGAAAAACTGCAGGAAAAGTAGTGTCGATCTAACTTATGAAGGTCGATAATAGGCCGATGGCGGCTTTAATCGACATAAGCGAGGCCGTTTCCTCCGCGGTATGGTAGCCGGTAGTAGGAATCTGTAGTGTGGTGCCATTGATTTGCCCTTCAGAGGCTGATGCGAGGCGTCCGAGTTCAGTTCGGCCGAGAGAGGAGGGTTTTTCTCGATAGAGATTCCGTTGCTCGATCCATTCGTCTTTGAATGAGTGGCTGATTCCGAGTGCATCGCAGCGTGCCACAATTTCAGCCGTGAATTCGGGATCGAAGGTGCCGGTTGCATCTTTGTTGCGGAGGACGATTTGCTGAGCTGAAGCTTCCTCCGTAGTTGGGTAGGGGCTGGTATCGAGCACGAGTAGACGTGAGGTAGAAATGGATTCGCGTTGGAGCCATTCTAACGCGTATCGCCAGCTTCTGCCTGCTTCCTCCTGAGCGGTGAAAAGCGCGGTGCCCTGAAAGCCGATACGGTAGAGATAGATAATTAGTGCAACACTCACGACGTTGTCGAGCTGCGCAGAGATGTGCGATTCCGTGACGGTCAGCCGATCAAGAAATGAAACAGGTGTGCCGGGCTCAAGATAATCGAGACCCTCCAGTTCGAAGATCAGGTTATTTCGCTTCGGACACAGATAGCCGGAAGAAATGGTTCCTTGGCCGATATATGTGCCGGTGTAGGGAAGGTGTGCTTGGACGCGCTGGTCGGTGAATCGATCTGCGAGGGTTGCGACCATTTGCTCGGAAATCGAATCGCCGGTGAGCTCTCCCCGGTTTCCGGCGATAAAGGCAGCATACTGGAATTCATTTGGGCCAGTGCAGACGAGACCATTCCTGTCGACATGGGCGGATAGGATCACACTGTCGGGATCACTACCCCGTGCTACCAAGATACCACTGTGTCGCTCCACCGAGATATCTAGTTCCTCAAGTTCCCGGCGAATCGTTCTGAAGAATGAGTCTTCTGCGCCGACCACCGATGGCTCTCGAATGAGGTGCCGTAACGTGATGAGGAAAGCCGATAGATCGGCGGTTGGGGAGGTATTCATGTTGCAGCTAAATTATTAGCAGGAAACGAACGAAACGCGGAAGCAGCAATGTGCCGGAAAATCATTCCGTTGAAATGATCCAAGACTTCCCGTTTGAAGCGACAAGTAGGAGTTCGAATTTCTCGGGCTCTCCGGAGAGGTATTCGCTCTTAGTGGCTGTGGCGCCCCATACGTTTGAATCTTCCTGTTTGCTGAAAAGTGGTTTTGCTGCGGGATCTATCACATTTGAAGTGACTGGGAAGACTTCGCATTGCGACGGATCCAACTGGGCATTTTCTGGAAGCGTGATGCTAAGGAATGCCTCTTCGTGTGTGAAATCGCCTTCAAGTTTTGCACCTTCGAAATGTTGCGGGAGCTTTTCATAAGCTTTTGATACAGCTTCGGGATCAGAGTTGGCAGGTAGTTCCAGTGCTGCATCTCCGGGGACGCAGCTATCATCGTTGCAGGTAAGCCAATCGAGTGTTGCCTTGAGCGGAGGTAGCGCACCGCTTGCGTCCGCGGATGGCGTGATGGTGACAGGGAAATCAATTTCACCCTCATAACCAAAGCCTGGGAGCTCGCCGGTCATGAAGCGTTTCGGGACGGGATATTGAAGTTCGCCGATCGTCCATCCCTCCGGTAGTTCAGCTTCAAGGGAAAGTTCCATTCCGCCTTCACCGGGATTGATCCAATACGTGTGCCAGCCTTCGTTGACCGTCATGCGGATGATGGTGCGGATGGGTTTACCGGGAGTGACTTCGTTTTTCTCCGAGATCCATTCGGCCTTTGCCATGGAAGCACTTGCGATGGTGTTCGTCATGAGGACTGCGGCGGCTAGGGAGACCAAGGTTTTCATAACAGCAGCTTCACGCAGGGCATGTGGCTTTGCAATTTGGAAAAAACGATAGGCAACATTCTCTCGGAATTTTCAATTTTCTTGAGTGATTCACAGCTGATGCGAAGTATAATTCGTATGACTAAACTCTATCTATCTATCGGAACTGCTTGTGGCATGGCGGTTGGAACCTCTTTTGCTGGTCTTGATATGGAAGCTGGTGACGGCATCCTGAAATTCACCGGTGGCGAGGGAGCTGGGAAAGGAAAGCAGGTGCTTTTGATTGCAGGCGATGAGGAATACCGCTCGGAAGAAACCATGCCGATGCTGGCAAAAATCCTCACCGGACATCATGGCTTCGATACCACCGTGATCTTCTCGGCCGATGAAGACGGGACGATCAATCCCAAGGCGAACAAAAACCTCTCCGGCGCTGAGGCCTTGGATTCTGCCGATGCCTTGATCGTGAATATTCGCTTCCGTGAATGGGATGATGATTCGATGAAACTCTTCGAATCAGCCATCAATCGTGGAGTGCCTATTATCGGTCTGCGCACTAGCACCCATGGTTTCAAATTTCCAAAAGACAGCAAATGGGCGGAATGGTCTTTCAATCACAAGACCGGCGGATTCGGCGGCACGTTTCTCGGTGAAACATGGGTGACACATTGGGGGCACCACAAATTCGAGGCGACCCGGACAGTGACAGAAAAAGGGCAGGAAGATAATCCGCTGCTCAATGGAGTGGAGAGCGCCTTTGGAGATTCCGATGTATACGAAGCGGCTCCGCCAGAGGATGCGACGATTCTACTCCGAGGCTTGGTGCTCGAAGGAATGAATCCTGATGACGGGCTGTCGAAAAAAGAAAAGGCACCGAAGGGAGGCGAAAATCAGAACGTTAACGAGCCAGCTATGCCGGTTGCTTGGACGAGAGAAGTGACAAATAAAGCAGGCACCACCAACCGCGTGCTCACTACTACGATGGGTGCAGCTACGGATTTTGCTGATGAGAATTTGCGCAGACTCGTCGTGAACGGTGTTTTCTGGGGATTAGAAATGGAAGTGCCTGAAAAGGCGGATGTCACTCCGATTGGGGAGTGGATTCCATCGGATTTTGGATACAAGGAAGCGAAGGCTGGCCTGAAGTCCGCCGATTTTGCGAAGTGATCGGCCTTTGAAATGCTTATGACCCTGTGAGGAAGTCTCCTCCGGGGTCATTTTTATGGCCGCATTGGGGCTTCCTCGGCTAGAACCCGCTACACGCTATGACTCAAGATTTGGAACTCGATACGCACCAGAAAGCCCTCAAGGTAAACTTAGATCCCCGATGGTATGGCACTTTTGCCGAGATCGGTGCGGGGCAGGAGGTGGTTCGGTGGTTTTTCCGTGTGGGTGCGGCAGCCGGTACGGTTGCCAAGAGTATGTCGGCCTACGACATGACGGTCAGTGATGCAATCTACGGCTCCGGCGAGAGATATGTTTCCAAGTCACGCTGCCAAGCAATGCTGGACAAAGAGTTCGAGCTAAATGTCGAGCGACTAGGTTCTCAACGTGGTGACAATACCGCATTTTTCGCCTTCGCGGACACCGTGGTAGCGAGGTCTTTCAAGGGTGGCAATGAATGTCACGGGTGGATGGGGTTGAAATTTCAATCGCGGCCGCACGATGCGCCTAGTCAGATCATGATTCATGTCAGGATGCTGGATACTGAGGCAGCACTTCAGCAGGAAGCCCTTGGCGTTGTCGGTGTGAACCTTTTATACGGCGGGTTTTTCCTCCACCATCAGCCTGAAAAGCTTGTGGAGAGCCTTCTGGATAGGCTGACCACGGGTCGCATCGAGATTGATATGATCGAGTTCGATGGTATCGAGTTTCGTTCGGTGGATAACCGTCTCATGGCTCTCAAATTGGTTCAACTGGATCTCAGTGGAGCAGCGATGTTTGGCCCCGACGGATCGGTTCTCCAGCCATCTGATGCGCTTTACAAAAAGGCGGTTCTCGTCGAGCGGGGAAGTTTTCGCCCACCGACTCATGTGAATTTCGACATGCTCGAGTGCGCGATGAAGAAGTTCAAAGAAGATCCGTCGACTAAGGATAAGGACGTGCTCCCGATCTTTGAGTTGACCATGCGGAATCTTCTCGCGGGTGGTAAAGATGTGGATCGCCGTGATTTCCTTGCGCGTGTGGATCTGCTCGCTGCCTGCGGCATGACGGTGATGATCTCGGATTATTTCGAATACTACCGCCTCGCCGCCTACCTATCATGGCGCACGAGGGAGAGGATTGGAATTGTCATGGGCGTGCCTTCTCTCATCGAGTTGTTTGAGGAGAAATACTACACGACACTTCCGGGCGGCATCCTTGAGAGCTTCGGTCGGCTCTTTAAACACAACCTAAAGCTTTTCGTATATCCGCTTAAAGACCGTACCTCAGGCGAAGTGATCACCAAAGATACCATGAAGGTGGCGAAGGAGCTAGAGAAGCTATACGGCTACTTGGCGGATCGCGGAAGTTTCGTGGATCTAGATAACTTCAATGCCGATGTGCTCGATATTTTTTCTAGAGACGTTCTAGCTAAAATCAGCGAAGGCGACAGCTCCTGGGAAACCATGGTGCCTAAAGAAGTTGCCGAGTTGATCAAAACGAGGCAATTCTTTGGCTATCAACCGTGAGGCTATTGTTTACCGCCATCTAGAGGTGAGGCCATCATAAGCGTCGATGCGCCTGTCTCGGAAAAACGGCCAGATGCGTCGAAAGTCTTCCACGAGTTTGTATTTTACATCGTGGTAGATAATTTCCTCATCTGCGACGGAGGCTTTTGCGACTAGCTCACCGTAAGGATTTGCTATGAAAGATTGCCCCCAGAATTCGGTGCCGTCGTGCGTACCAGAGCGGTTGATGGCAGCTAGGTAGCAACCGTTGGCTACGGCATGTCCACGCTGAACAGTTTCCCACGCGCAGTGCTGTGCATTACCAAGCTCTTCCTTTTCTTCAGGCAGCCAACCAATGGCCGTTGGATAAATGAGAAGCTCCGCACCACCCAGTGCCATGAGTCTAGCTGCTTCAGGATACCATTGATCCCAACAGATCAGCACGCCGATCTTTCCGAACGCAGTCTCCCACACCGGCCATCCACTATCTCCGGGAGTGAAATAGAACTTTTCCTCAAAACCTGGATCCTGCGGAATGTGTGCCTTCCGATACAAACCGAGGAGCGAACCGTCCGCGTCATGTACTGCTGCAGTATTGTGGTAGAGACCCGGGCCGCGGTGTTCGAATAGTGATGAGACGATCACCACACCTAACTCTTTAGCTAGTTCGCCAAGGCGGTCGGTTACTGGGCCGGGTAGGGCATCGGCTAGGTCGAAACGTTCAGTGTCTTGTACTGTGCAGAAATAAGGAGTTAGAAAGAGTTCTTGCGTGGCGATGATATTAGCGCCCTCCGCTGCTGCTTTACGGATCAGTTTTTCATGGTGATCAAAGGCAGTGGCTTTGTCTGAGAAGGTGCCGGATTGTAGTAGTGCGAGACGTGGCATGATGTTCGTGCGTTGCTGGGGATTCTGGTCACTTGACGGGGAAAGACAAGAAGCAGCTTTGTAGTAAAATGTAACATCTAATTACGATGTTCCTAGTAGGTAATGGTTCGTGTCGAGCGATTCTAGCGCTTTCGCTCAGTTTAAGGATGAATTCAGCGCGAGAGGCTACTTTTGTCCGATTTCCTCACCTAAAGGCGCCGATTTTCGCAGTGCTCTGCCAAAAAAATCTGTGTGGAACGCCCGTGTTTATTGGGGTTTGAGGTGGGGTTGAAGAAAACGCACTTTTTCTTCTAAAAACGTATTGACGTTTTTGGGATAACTGGACTAGTTTCCGCCCGTCGACGCGACAAGCGCCGGC
>JBPOGB010000002.1:0-884076 GCA_051252155.1 Luteolibacter sp.
TCCGGTTGTGACGGAGGTCTTGGCGGAGATTCAGATTGCAGTGTGCGGCCGTTCTGGGTTCCTTTCATGGAACGATTATTATATCATTTCTGATCGCTGAAATCGATCATATGAGGCGGAGATGGCGACGCCGAGGAAGCCTTCAGATAAATTTTTGGATGTGCAAGGCGGCGCTGTCATTGCTATGAGATTCTGCAAGAAACTCTCCATGGCAAAAACCGTAAACCAACAAGTTCTATCCTGTCGTAGCTGCAAACGAGAAACGATTCATTTTCGGAACAGCAAGGAGATGAGTTGGCTGATGCACTTGGTATTGGCGATCTTCACAGCCGGAATATGGCTCCTGATTTGGATACCAATCGCATTTTTCCATATGCTTACTAAGCCGATAGGTGGTAAGTGGAGCTGTTCTATGTGCGGGAATAAGAGGTGATTCCAATGGCTCTGTGCCGCATTGGACATCTACCATCTACGCGAACATCAATCAAAGCAGTGAAACAGGGCGTAAATGGCGATACTTAGGAATTCGTCCGTATTATTTTGGTCATACAAGCCGCCATTGCTATGACGTTGCGTATAAATCTTCGTATCCCTGCCATTGGACTGTTAGTTATTTTCCGGAAAGAATCGGCTCAGGTTGTGGCAAGTCCCGAGGCCAGAACATCACCCAATCACCGGGAGCGGTTTCGATCTCGTGAATGCCGTCACCTTTGTCGGTGACTTTGACTCCATCAGTCGCAACCCATTGGAGATCGGAGATTGCGGGATGGATTTCCACACGCCCTCCGGCTTCGGACTCGACGATGACCCATTGCGTTTCGCCTAGCTTCTGCCTCGCGCTGACGAGGTAGGCTCCTTCGCCACGTAGTTTTTCGAACTGTGCTTCTGGCCATTTGGTGGGTGTTGCGGGGAAAATACGAAGCCGTCCTCCCCAGCTTTGGAATAGCATATCCTGCATGGCGGTTGCGCCGTGTAAGGGTGTTTCCATGACGGGCAATCCGATTTCAGAATACATGGTGTTGGGCTTGAGGAAGGATTTCAGGCCATTGAGAAAATCGAGTGAGCGGTCGCCATCGCCAAGCATGGCTGCCATGCACGCGCCACCGGTGAATGAGTAGCCCATCACCCCCCCGAAGCTGTGCCAGTGATTTAAGCTGCGCTCGATGAGTTCGCGATCCTCAGGGGTTTCGGGCGTGAGTGTTCGCAAGGGATAGATCGCTAAGAGGTGTGACCAATGCCGATGCCTTTCGCTGAGTTGGACATTGCGCCCAATCATTCGGCCAGATTTTGCATTAATATGAACTGGCACGAGCTTGGTTTGGATTTTTATCCACTCCGGGATGAGTGGCTCATCGGCTTCTGTGAGTTGTCGTTCTTTGGCGAGCTCGAGTAGACGCCCAGCGCCCCAGCTTAAGAGATCGAGGTCGTAGGTGCAGTCGCTAGCCCTTCTGTATTCAGGGCTGTAGGTTTCTGGTAGGGTTAGGAGGCCGTCTTTGTTTTCGACAAGAAAATGGCGGTAGTAGTTTACTGCACGAGTCAGCAAGGGGTAGAGAATCTCGTCGCGTAGCTTCGCGTCCTTCCAATAGCGATACTCCATATCGACGTTGTGAAGAGCCCAGAGGAGGTTGCCGGTTTCCCTACCAATGTTGCCCTCCATTGGCTCGCGCCCTCCGGGTTGTCCGGCGCTTCCTAGTAGATCCCAACCCGAGCTATTCCGGCCGATGGCGTAAGAATCATCGCGGTATGGCTCGGCGACATTGAGTGCCAGATTATCACGATTTTCACCAAGCTGATGGCTCATGGCAGAAACCGTTCCCCGGCGATTTGCCGTGTAGCCGCCGCTGTGTGAAAGCTGCGCGTTGAGGTTCCACCAAATGGCATTCCATGCAGTGGGCTGTAGCCACGGCCCTTGGTTGTCGATGATCCAGCCTTTGTCGCGCGTTGCACAGGCGAGTTTGTATTGTTGAACCCAATAGAAGGAATCCCAGTAGGTGTCGCCGACGGATACGAAGCTTTGAGGATAATACTGATGCCACCAATCGCGGTGTTTGAGGATCCATGTTTCCTGATCGGCTGATGCTGCAGCGCGAACTGCGGTGACGGCTTTTTCCAAGGCTTCATTTCCGGGGAAACTATGTTGAACGCTGAGCCAAAACCGGGTGGAGTCGCCGATGTCTTTCTCGATCCATGCGACGGCGGTTTGTCCTCCGGCATGGAGGTTTTGCGCGGCGGTTTGCACACCATCGGGAAGTGTCGAAATTACGGGCGACGGATTGGCAGGCACGCGTGGTGATTTCGCACGCACGGCGCGGGGGTTGCGGGCTTCTTCAGCGATGTAGGTAAAACTCGCACCTCGGAGTTCTCCTTCTGCGGTCAGGTCGAATTGCATGACGGGCTCTGTGGCATGAACCCGTGTTGTCCATTGCGCTTTACCGCCTTTGGAAAAGAGCGTGCCGGTAGCTTCTGCATCCCACAGGGAGAGGCGTGATGTTCCGCCTGTTAGATCAGCGGGCAGCCCTAGCTGAAGGTGGCCGATGAAGTGACGACCTTGGTTAAGTGCGGTGACGTTTTTTTCAGTATGGTCGTCTTCGGCTATGGGGCGGTGTTCGTGAGCTGACGAACAACCGACATCCCATCTCAGGGTGCGTTTATTCAGTTGGTACATCAGCGTTCCCTGTTCGCCGTTGCCGAGGAATGGTGCTTCGAACCATTGGGTGGGAAGCTTGCTCCAGTGCAGATCCTGTTTGGCCATGAACTCCGGCCAATCGATTCCACTTACGATGGGCTTTTCCGCCCGGGCGGCGATCGTGCCGAGCAAAACGATGATCAAAAGAATGGGTTTCATGACGTGTACGGAAAGGGATAATCCCGGATACGCGTTTCTATGAAACGGCGGCTTATGAGGCGATCTTTTCTGGTGCGGTAGCTCGTGCCTCGCTGATCCAGGTGTAGAGGATGACCCAGAGCGAGAGTGCGAGGGCGAAAAGGGGGATCTGCAAGAGGGATGGCAGGGAGTAGATGATGGTGACGAGGGGGATCCAGACGCCCCAGGTTGCGAAAAGGATCGGGATGATGACATCGCGGTAGTATTTCCATGTAATGAAGCGCCCGATGTTTTTGAAGCTGTATCCGGAGTTTTTCCAATCGTAGCACCATGCGCCACTGGGGCCGGCGAAGAGGGGATTGTAAATGAATTGATCTACTATGACCTTCGTAGCGACGACGCCTATAGTAGCTTCTGTGCCGAACCATGCTGCCTGACTGCGGTAGAAGAGATCGACGATCATGCCTGTGATCCCCCAGAAAGGGATGGTGAAAAGGAGGTTGGAGAAATTTGATCTGCAGATGCGGCCTTTTTGGAAAACAATGACGCGCATGATTTCCGGGACGAATCCTCCGGCGATGACGGCGGCGAGAGCAGAGTAGCCGTAGCCCCACTGCGCTTTGAGGTCTGCGAGGTGATTCAGCCAGCGGGTGGTGGGCGGGTAGAAGTAGTAGGCGATGAGCAGGGTGAGCATGATGCCCTGCACGATGAGCCCCGGAATGAGGTTTGCCTTTGCCGCACGTAGCCCAGCCATCCATGGGGCTTCTCTACGGGTTGTCTCGCTCATCTGCGGGGAAGCTGCTTTTGCGAGGGCTGCTTTACAAGGCTGTTCCGCAAAACTAGAAACCCCTATGAGCGAATTGCTGGAGCGTATTCTCGCCCTTGAGCTGGACGAGCCCGGGGCGATGTTGCCTTTCACCAGCAGGCTGGCGCGAGAGCAGGGCTGGACGCATGTTTTTGCGGGAAGAGTGGTGGAGGAATATAAGCGTTTCATCGCGCTGGCGATGCTGGCCGGGCATCCGGTGACGCCATCCGAGGAAGTGGATCAGGTGTGGCATCTGCATATGGTTTATACGAAAAGCTATTGGCATGACCTCTGCCGCGATGTGCTGGGGCGGGATTTACATCACACGCCGACGACGGGTGGTGGAGATGAGGGGACGAAGTTTGAAGATTGGTATGGGAAGACCTTGGAGAGCTACCGGAGAATTTTCAAAGCGGAGCCTCCGGTGGACATCTGGCTTTCGGTGGAAGATCGTTTTGCAAATGCGGGGGCGGGGCGTTGGGTCGACTCCGCGAAATTCTGGCTCGTCCCGAAGCCGCGTTTCCTCTCCTATTTTAGAAAATGATTCATCTAGTTCTGGCGGTGTCTGTGTTTGATTGGAAAGGGCCCGACTTCCTCGTGTTCTACGCGGTCGGTTTTCTTGTGGCGCTCGCATGGTCGGTGATCCGGCGATTTCGGGGGAATGATAAGTTCGCCTTGGAGGGTGCATTGGAACCACAGCTTACCGATCCATACGAGGTTGCGTTTCTCGCCGGCGGAGCGCCTCGGTGCAGCCAGCTGGCGGTGGTGAAGCTGATAAAAACGGGTGCGGTCGAGTGGAAGAAAGCGAAGCTTTTCAAAACCAGCCGTTTGATCGCTACGGGATCTGCGCAGGCTGATTTCACGGATGCGGAGAGGGCGCTTTTCACTTCTGTTCTCGGATATGGAAAAAAGGGCATGTCATTGAGCGAGGTATCACGGCTTGTCGCGACAAGGCTTACTGGAATCGAAGCGAAATTGGCGAAGCTCGGCCTACGTCCTACGGCTGGGGATAAGGCGGGGACGGGGTTTTCGACCTCACTTCCGCTGTTTGCACTGATGGCCATCGGGATTGTGAAAGTGGTGGTGGGTTTGAGCCGGGATAAGCCTGTTGTCTTTCTAATCGTTTTTTTGGTGGTGACTTTGTTCGCGGCTCTGATCGTGGCGGCAAACACGAAAAAACTGACTCCGAAGGGTGAGAAGCTTTTGGATAACATGCGCGATGGCTACCAGGCGGATACCATGCTCAGCAGCGGAGTGATGGGTATTGCTCTGATGGGTGTAGCGGGAGCAGGAGATCCTTCCTTGCTGGGGCTAGACAGTGCGCTTGCGAAAGATATTTCACAGATAGGGGATGTTTCAGTTGGTGCGGGAAGTGGATGTTCCAGTGGTTGTTCAAGCGGCTGCGGGGGGTGTGGTGGTGGCTGCGGCGGATGTGGGGGGTAGTATCCTGCATGTCCTGCAGCTAACGGTAAATGCCTTGCGTGTGGCATTAGCCGAGCTATGAACTCATACACATGTCACCTCTTGTCTTCCTGACCCTTGTCCTCGTCCTCGGTGTTGCCGCCCAATGGATTGCTTGGAAATTCAAAACTCCATCGATTCTTCTGTTGCTGGCTTTCGGGTTCGGGCTGGGACATTTCTCGGGTGTTCGTATCGATGATTTTCTTGCTGCAGGTGATGGCCACAGCAGTCCTCTGCTTTCCGCAGTCGGCCTATTCGTTGCGATCATTCTTTTTGAGGGTGGGTTGACGCTGAAATTTTCCGAGCTGAAGGAGTCTGGCCTGCCAATCCTGCGTCTCTGTACGGTAGCCGTCGCCCTTTCAGCGGGGCTGACTACCGCTTTCATGGTTCTTGCGTTGGATTATGATATCCGGCTAGCAGCACTGATTGGCTCGATTCTCACGGTGACGGGACCGACGGTTATTGCACCACTGCTACGCCATGTGAACCCGACCCGGAAAATGGCTTCGATTGTGAAATGGGAGGGCATCGTTGTCGATCCCATCGGGGCGATTCTGGCGGTGCTTGTCTTCAAAATTGCGATGGCAAGCGACATGGCGGCCGCACAAACGGTCAGCCTTAAGGCAATCGGAATCATGCTTGCCGTTGGTATTCTGGGCGCGCTGATACTCGCCAAGATGGTCGAGCAGCTTTTGAAGCGTCACCTGGTGCCGGATTACCTCCAGCCGGTATTTTTGCTGGCGGTGGTCGCTCTGGCATTCACTGCGTCCAATATGTTGGAGAAAGAGGCAGGGCTTCTGACGGTAACGGTCCTTGGTATCGCGCTTGCGAACCAGCGTTCGGTTTCAGTCCGGCACATCCTTGAGTTCAAGGAGAACCTCCGCATTCTGATTATCTCCATCCTGTTTATTGTCCTCTCCGGGCGCATTTCTGCAGAGGATCTGGGTGGCGCCTTGGTGAAAGGAGCCTTCCTGCTGGCCTTTCTCGTTCTCATTGGCAGGCCGGTTTCGGTTTTCGTTTCCTTGTTCTTCTCGAAGGCCACGACAATCAAGGAGCGCTTCTTCCTCGCCTTCCTCGCGCCACGCGGGATTGTCGCCGCCGCGGTGACATCGATCTTCGCTCTGGAGTTCGAGGAGGCAGCCGCAAACGGGAGATTCGGGCCCGAGCTTTCCCCGGTCATCGCCGCTCAATCGCGTGAGCTGGTGGCGCTGGTGTTCCTGATCATCGTCGGCACCGTCATGATCTACGGCCTCGCTGCATCACCGCTGGCGAGACGCCTCGGTCTCGCCGCCAAGGAGGTCACCGGAGTGCTCTTTGCGGGTGCTGACAAGTGGGCGCGGATGGCTGCGGCCATGCTGAAGGAAGACGGCTACCGCGTGCTGCTTTTGGATACAAATTACCCAAATGTCGCTGCCGCGAAAATGTTGGGTCTCGAAGCACAGCGCGCAAATATCCTTTCAGAATTCGCCGAGGAGGAGCTGGATCTCAACGGCATCGGCACACTCGTCGCGGGCACGCCGAATGACGAGGTGAACTCCATTGCGGCGCAGCGGTTCATCCACCAATTCGGCCGCAAAGGTGTCTGGCAGCTTCCCCCTGTCGAGCGCGAGGGTCATCACCGCAAGTCCATCGCCGGTGAGATCCGCAGCCAGTACCTCTTCAGCGGAAGCCCGGATCACAATGCTATTTCACGCATCGTCGCCTTGGGTGGTCAGATGAAAAAATCGCAGATGACTGAGAAATTTGATTTCGCGAAATTCAAAGAAACCTACCCCGGTTCTATCGTCATGTTCATCTCCGATTCAAAAGGCCTTCGCCCAGCAGGAGCAGAAACCGAAGACGTTCCACTCGGAAAGAATGTGTATGCACTAATCCCCAAGGAGGAGCTTCCGGTGGTGAAAACTGAGCCTACGAACGGCAACGCCTAGAAATCGAAAAGCAGTTCCTGCTTATCATCATCTTCGGCGCTTTTGGCTTTTACGACCGCCTTTTTGGCGTCTTGTGATTCAACAGGCGCTGTTTCAGTTGGCTCAGTTGGCTCAGTTGGCTCAGTTGGCTCAGTTGGCTCAGTTGGCTCTGGCTCGGCAACTTCGGCAACTTCGGCAACTTCGGCAACTTCGGCAACTTCGGCAACTTCGGCAACTTCGGCAACTTCGGCAACTTCGGTTGCCTCGATTTGAGCAGCCTGTACTATGGCCTCTATTGGCTCCGCGTTCACTACTTTTGGAGTCTTTGTAGGGGTTTCACTACCTGCCAAGCAACGGATGCCGATGTTGATCCAGTCCTCTGGCTTGGTGTTATCCGAGAGTAGGGATTGTGCGATTCCGGCCTCAAAGAAATCCCATGCAGCGGAAAGCTCGGCGCCTGGCAGAGCGGACGTCAGAGCTTCCAGATATTTCTCGCGAACTTCGCGACGAGAGAAGGCAAGAGAAGGCGCCATGGCTGAATCTGGCAGCACCAAGATCCTGCCCGCTATACGTAGATATAGCTTCTGATCCATATCGATACCCGTGGCCGCAGCGACGAGAGAATCTACATATGCAGAAATAATTTCTCCAAGCGATGAGCCGCCAGTTTTATTATGAAGGTCATGGAGCGCATTGATCCTGTGTTCGCAGAGAGGCTCAAGGGTGCGCATCATCACTAGATCCATGAGGCCTTCACGGCTGCCGAAGTGATAGTTGACCGCGGCAACGTTTGCTTTCACGGCTCCGGTGATGTCGCGTACAGATACGAGGTCGAAGCCTTTTTCCGCAACTAGCCCTTCTGCTGCATCCAGCAATTTCTTTTTCGCACCACTCTGGGGCACTTTCAAAACACGCACCTAGACAGCCAAGCGTGCCACTTCATATTGTCAATCTCCGACCCTTACGCGATCACGTGGTTGTAATATACCCAGAGCTTGTTAAATATTAACGCGTGTAAGGGATAATGCACACTTGC
Organism: Luteolibacter sp.; assembly: GCA_051252155.1. Lineage (GTDB taxonomy): Bacteria > Verrucomicrobiota > Verrucomicrobiia > Verrucomicrobiales > Akkermansiaceae > Luteolibacter. The sequence goes on from JBPOGB010000002.1 coordinate 8,034, forward strand.
CCCCCCCAAGGGCCCAAGGGCGCCGGAATTATGGACTCCGGCGCCCTTGGTTTATACACATGTCTCGATTTTCTTTTTTTTCCCCACTCTGGGTCAGAGTGAAAAAACGCAAGCGTGCCACCTAAAATTGTTTAATCACCGAGACCTACGCAATCACGTGCTTGCAATATATCCAGAACCTGTTAAATATTAATGCGTGTAAGGGATTACGCACACAAATACCCCCCCGAGGGCCCAAAGGCGCAGGAATTATGGACTCCAGCGCCTTTGGTTTGTACGGGTGTCTCGATTTCCCACCTTGCGTACGCCGCAAAGCGTTCTAGTTTCAAGGAATGCTCCATAAAATCCTGATACCGGCCATGGTTCTATCTGCATCTGTTTTCGCAGGAGATATCACCAAAATCCCCTTTGAAACTGCCTCCGGCGAGACAACTTCGCTCGAAGCCTATGCGGGAAAAGCGGTGATGCTCGTGAATGTCGCCTCAAAATGCGGCCTCACCAAGCAATACAAGGCGCTTCAGGAGCTTTATGAGGAAAAGAAAGACGATGGCTTAGTCATCCTCGCCTTCCCCTGCAACGACTTCAACGGCCAAGAGCCGGGCACGATCGAGCAGATCCAGAAATTCTGCAAAACGAAGTATGATGTGACCTTCCCGATCATGGCGAAGATCCATGTGAAGGGCGAAGAGCAGCATCCACTCTACGAGGCTTTGACTGGTGCCGAGGGTGCTTTCCCCGGCAACACGAAATGGAATTTCGGGAAAATACTCATCGGTCGCGATGGCAAGCCTGTGGCGAGGATCGAGCCGAGGACGACTCCGGACAGTGAGGAAATGGCGGAGGCGCTAGAGAAAGCGCTGGCGGAGTAGTTGCGGATGGAGAAGTAGCATCGGTAAACCGATGCCTTGGACTGCTGCGATAATTCGCAGCTTTTTGGGGGTGATCACGAAACATCCTGCCGCTTTGTTGCAAGGGACGGCGGTCATGGATAGGCATCACTGGAATAGCTGGGAAGGATCCCAGCAGTCCAGAGCCTGCGGCGCTTACGTTGCGAAACCGAAATCTACCTTACAGCGCCTTAATCGCATCCATGATGCGATTCGTGAGGGCTTCGTAGCCTTCTTTGCCTGAGTAGGCTTTGAATTCTTCCTTGGAGAGGACGATAGGTGGACCGACTTTTACGGTGATTCGTGCGAAACGGATTTTTCCTGAGCCACGTGGGAGTGCCTCGTCTGCGCCGTAGATGCGGACTGGCTGGATGGGCACGCCGGCTTTTGCGGCAATGAGGCCTACGCCTGGTGCGGCATCGCCGATTTCTCCGTCGAGTGTGCGCTGACCTTCTGGGAAGACCAGCACGCGCCAGCCTTGCTTGAGTTTGCGGATCACCGTTTTCATGGAGGACATGTCAGGTCTTTCCTGATCCACGGGGATGGCGTTCCACTGCGGGTAGACCCATTTTGCGGGGCCTTTGAAGAGTGTTTTGCGGGCGAAGAAAACCATCTCGTCCTTGTAGAGGTTCCCGATGAGTGGGGGATCGAGGAAGCTCTGGTGATTTGAAGCAACGAGCACGGGGCCGGCTTTGATGAGGTTTTCATCACCGATGATGCGGAGGCCGAAGAAGGTGCGATAGGCGGCACCGAAGGAGAGCCAGCCGAGCCAGTAAATCCAGCGCATCATTTTCCCCCCAGTAGCTTCTTCGGGAATCACGTAGGCTGGCTTTTCGTTAAGAGGAAAGCCCTGGCCACGGAGGATTTCGATGGCGGCTTCGGTGACGCCCTTGATGGAGTGCTTCGAGGTATCGAGCACGGTAGCACCTGCGGCGACTTTGAGAGGGGCGGTTTTACGTGAGCTATCCGCAGCATCGCGTTTTTCGACGGAATCCACCTCGCCGTCATCCGAGCGGCGGCTGTTGCGCACCGAAGGATCGGCATCGATGTAAATTTTGTAGGGAGTTTCCGGAAAAACGACCGAGCCGATGTCGCGTCCTTCCATGACGACGTGAGTCGATTTTAGGTAATTGCGCTGCATCGCCACGAGCTTGTCGCGGACTTGCGGGATGGCGGAGACGTTGGAGACGTTTGCATTGATCTCAGGGGAGCGGAGGTGCTCGGTCGGGTCAGTGCCATCGATGGTGATGGTGGAGAAAGTGCCGTCGTGACCGCAGACGATATCCATTTTCTCGAGCTGTTCGATGACTGCTGCTGGGTCTGTGGTGTCGATGCTGTTTTCGAGGAGCTTCCATGTCACAGCGCGGTACATGGCGCCGGAGTTAACCATGACGATGCCGAGTCGTTCGGCGAGTGAACGCGCTAGGGTACTTTTTCCCGAGGCGGCTGGGCCGTCGATGGCGATAGCTTGGTAGGTCATTTTGAAATCGTCGGAAGGATGAAATCTTCTGCTTTCGTGCGTTCGTGTCGAATGGCATCGAGGTGGTGCGCGAAGCCAGGGTAAGAGGTGTTAATGCAGTCGGTTCCGTTGATGACAGTGTCGCCTTTTGCGAAAAGTCCGGCAATGGCAAATGCCATGGCAATGCGGTGATCGCCGTGGGACTCGATGGAGGCACCTTTGAGCGGCTTTCCGCCGTGGATGATCATGCCGTCTTCGTATTCCTCTACGTCGGCTCCCATTTTGCGGAGGTTTTCCACGGTGGTGGCGATGCGGTCGGTTTCCTTGACGCGTAGCTCGCGTGCGTTACGGATATGTGTATCACCCTCTGCGAGAGCGGCGGCAACGGCGATGACTGGAATTTCGTCGATGAGATTCGGGATTTCCTCATCGAAGAGTGTGGTTCCTTTGAGCTCTGCACCGTGGATGGTGATGTTGCCGATGGGTTCGCCGGCGGAGTTGTGCATGACTTCGGAAATTCCCGCGCCCATGCGCCCGAGCACGGCGATTATGGCGGTGCGTGTGGGGTTTAGGCCGACGTCTTTGAGCATCAGGCGGGAGCCGTCCATCGCAGCAGCTGCTACGAGCCAGAAGGCGGCGGATGAAATGTCTCCGGGGACGGTGAGATCGCAGGATTCCGGCATTTGGCCGCCGGGGAGTGAAATTTTGTTTCCGTCAGTGCGGCAGGAAAGCTGGAAGGCGGCGCACATGCGCTCGGTGTGGTCGCGCGTGACGTTTGGTTGGACAACGGATGTGATACCTTCGGAGAAAAGTCCGGCGAGTAGGACGGCGCTTTTTACCTGAGCAGAGGCGACAGGCATCTCGTAAGTGATCGATTTCAGCTTGCTGGGGTGGATTTTCAGGGGCGCACAGCCGGGTTTTTCACCGAGTGTTTCCATTTTTGCGCCCATTTCTGCGAGTGGCTTGGTGATGCGACCCATCGGGCGTGAGGAAAGCGAGGCATCGCCGAAAAGCTCTGAGGTAAAATCTTGTCCAGCGAGCAGCCCGGCTAGCAGGCGCATACCGGTTCCAGAGTTCCCACAATCGATGGGAGATTCCGGAGCGGAGAGTTTCATCGAAGTACCGTGGATGCGGAGTTTTACTGGCCCGTAGCCTACGAGCTCGTCGATGACATCATAGCGTGCGCCGAGTGAGCGCATGGCATTTAGCGTGTTTACGCAGTCTTCGCTGGGGAGGAAATTCGTGATTTCGCAGGTGCCGTTGGATAGGCCGCCGAAGATTGCGGCACGGTGGGAGACGCTTTTGTCTCCAGGGACGCTGAACTCGGCATTGAGCGAGGTAATGGCTTTGACGCGGAGTGTGGACATAAGTGGGGTATTTCTATGGCAGGGTGTCGCGGAGCTCTTTGGCACTGCTTAGCCAGCGATGCACAAGTTCTTGGTCGGGACTCTCCAGTGATGCAAGGATTTCGCGCAATTCGTCGATGGTTTCGCGCAGAGCGGGGATCACGGCTTCGCGGTTTTCTGTGAGGATCTCTGCCCACATCATGGGATTTCCCGAGGCGACGCGTGTGGTATCTTTTAGACCGCCACCACCAAATTCGCCCATCGCGGTGTCTTTGAGTGAAATTTTCGCCGTCGCTGCTGCGGTAACATGCGGCAGGTGGCTGATGCGTGCGACCAGTGCATCATGATCTGCGGCACCGAGCCATGAAGTGCGACAGCCGAGTGTTTTCCAAAAAGCCTCTAAGGCCGCGCAAAGTTCTTCGGAAGCGTTGGAATCGTTGGTCAGCAGGCATGCGGCGTTGTCAAAAAGCCCTGCGCGAGCTGCTGTGAGGCCGTTTTGCTCGGATCCAGCCATGGGATGGCTGCCGATGAAAGGATTACCGCTTTTCTCTAGAACCGGGGCAAGTGATTGGTGCGGCGTTTGTTTTACCGATCCGACATCGGTGACTAAGCAATCCGCAGGTAGCCCGGCTTTGATCGCTTTTTCGAGCAAATCTGGCATCGCGCCGACGGGTACCGCAAGAATCAGTAATTCCGCATCGGAAACAGCCTCGGCAAGATCGCCAGTGGCATGTGCGAGCCCAAGTGCCTTCGCAGAAGCAACCGCTTCGGGCTTTCTAAACCAAAGAGAGACGCGTTTTTCGGAACCAAGCGACAATGCAATGGAGCCGCCGAGCAGGCCGCCGCCGAGCACGCTGATCCTTTGGAAGTTCCTGTTCATGAAAAAGACCGGATCCATGGGTATGGACCCGGTCGAAAAGGGTTTCTCAGACGATGAAGTTACGCCCGAAAATTAAGGCACGCGGAAGTATTTCTTCTCAGAAGCGGGGTAAGTCGGATCCTGAACAAGTGTGCCGCTTGGGATGTCACGAACGTCTACAAGCTTGTTGTTGTATGGGCTGAAGACGAAGCCTTCTTTGCCAGGAACAGGGTTTGCAAAGGCGTAATCACCTTTTTTCTGAGCGGGCTTGTCCGTGGTGACCCTTGGCTCTTCTTTCGGTCTGTTAGACAGCTCATTCTGCCTCTCTGCTTTTTCCTTCATCCGATCGCGCTGCTCTTGGATCTTCTGCTGATCTTGGCTGGTTACCGTTTCATCGGGAGTACGTGGACCGCGGGGACCACGTGGGCCGTTATCGATTGGGTAGCAGGATGCGAGCGCAAGGCAGACGAGAGCCGGTGCGGAGAGAGATAAATTGATTTTCATGGCGGTGTGAATGGTTGCGGTGAGTAAACGTAGGTGGGCTATTACACTTTTCACCTGATGCTGCCACCCCAATATGGCTGCCGAATTCCATGCGTCAAGCAGGCTCATGGCTTGCGGATCATTTTCATCCTGCCATGAGAAACGTAAAATCCCCCAGCAGAATAGCTCCACCGGGGGATTTTTTAGATGAACTGGCTTCAGAATCTCCAGAAGAGGTCGACCGTGAGGCGATCGTCGATCAGGCCATCGTCTTCAGGAGTCAGCGGCACTTCGTAGGCGATCCCGAGATCGAGACCTTGGGAAATGCGTGAGCGGAAACCTACGGCTGCGGTGACCAGATCTGGATTGGTGCGTGAACTTGCAGCGCCGAAGTTCAGAAGGTCGGAGCCCTCGAAGGTGGCGACGCCGGGAACGGCTCCACCAGCCTGCGAGTTGAATGCTGCGCTTCCGTTGCCAGCTTCAAGCACGTGGTGCCAGTTCACTTCCACGAGTGGGATGAACAACGGGCAAATTTCGTAACTGGCATGCGCACTGACGAAAGAACTCGTGCTCTGGTCATTGTCCACTGAGATGCGTGCACCTGCAGCACCTGCGAGTTCGAAGGGTCCCCACATTTTCAAGGCGGTGGCTATGAGGTTCACTACGCCGTCGCCTTGGCCTTGGAAGACGTCGTCATTACCCGTAGGCATTTCATAAACCAAGGTGCCGCTAAGGACGAATTCTTCGACAGGATCGTAGATGAAGGCGTATTTCACGCCGAGGCCGATATTAGCAAAGCCTTCCTGGTCTGACCACAGCGCCGCGTTTCCGGAATTGATGTCAACGTAGCCGTCTTTTGTCGCAACAATGGAAAATCGGTCGTTCAAGGCGATTTCAAACTGTAGCGCGTAGACGTCCACGTCTCCGCCCATAGGCAGATTGCCAAGAGTGGTGTTCACCGTGCTTGGCAAGCTGTGGTGCATGTAGATCGGGTGGACGTTCGTCGATGGTAGGGCGAGGTCGAACAGAGTGGGGTTGGAAATAGGACGGCGCACGGTCGCGAACGGATCGCCTGATTGTGCCATTGCCGAAGGAGTTGCCATGGCCGTGGTTGCCACAGCTGCGGCGATGAGTGTGGAAGTGGCCTGGATACGTTGGTGTTTCATTTCTGTATTGGTTTTGCGGTTTGGTTCGCAGCTCATTTGCCGCGAAGCACAGATATTCTCACCAAGACCACAGAAAAACGCTACGCAGCCGCCCTCCAGCACTGCGCATATCTTGCTATTTATTGCCCTATGGAGTCTCTGGCAAAGCGGCCAGAAGCGGCTCTCCAGTCATCGGATCGTCGAGAACCGCCCGTCCGCCGTACTGCATCCATCGGTAGGCGACAGTCCACATCAGCATCATCATCGGAAACGCGAAGAGGAGCCCCACGATCAGTGCGATGCAACCAGCGATGATGACTAGGATCGAAAACAGGAAGATCACGAAGAGGTTAAGCCCATTACCACGGGTGAGATTCCAGCTGTATTTCAGCGAATCGATGATGCCCATGTCCTTTTCGACCATTGCATTCATATAAGCACCCAGACGAAGCATCAGGATGATACCCGGCACAATGAGGCAGATGAGCCCCAAGACGATCGCCAATCCGTAGAGAATATAGGCGACAAAGCCCTTGATGAGCCATTTTCCACCGGAAAATAGCATGCCCACATCAAACGCGTGCCCTGATACGATGCGCAGCCCGATCCTAGTTGCTCCGAGCATGAAGAAAACGCTGATAATGTTAGATATTATTGAACTCGGGAAGCTGAGTTGATCGTCACCTCCGGCGTGGAAATTGTAGCTAACATTTGAGCTACTTCCGAAATCTCTTGAGTAAACTTTCCCGGACGGTTCCCAACCCATCGCATTGTCAAAAAGTTGTAACCCCGTCGAAACAACGATGCTGATGACCACATAGATGATGGTAATGATCAGGATAGGGCCGAGGTTTTTCATCGTAAGATCAAAGGCGCGCTTCAAGCATGCCGTCGCGATGAGCGGTTCGCTTCCGGGCTCGATTTCACTAAATTCGCCTGTGGCTGTCTGATAAGCGAAAGGTTGATCGGCAACTATTTCTTGCTGGGGGACAGGTGGTGCTTGGCCATTGAGTTCTGGGATTTGGCTTGCTGGCAGCCAATCGGTCATCCGCGGGTTCCAGACCAAGTCTTTGTTTGGATCGAGCTCGCCAGCGGTAATCATGCGCATAATTTCTTCTGTGCCGACGGGGCCTTGTTGCTGCCCATTTTTTCCGAAATACCAATCGTTCATGGTATGAATCACTATTTGATCCATTGCCTTCAGGCAATCCAATAGCCTGTCCTGGGATATTCCTTTCTCCGCCTCACTGGATCCTGTAGGGCTTTTCATCGAAATGAGGAAAACCGGGGAGTTCGAAACACGTTTCCAGAAAATTAGTGTCTGGAAATCGGATCTCGCCACCGAGTTCAGGGTGGCAGGCGCGATCCATGCTCAGATGCACCGGAGCCGTTTTCTCACCGGCCTCGCATGGGATCTCATCGCTTCTGGCGCCCTACTCCATGGAAGCGGCAGGCCGAAATCCATTCTGATGCTCGGCGTCGCCGGCGGCACCGCGCACCGCACTCTCCGCCACCTTCTACCCGATGTAGAGCTCACCGGCATCGATCTCGACGGCGAGCTCATCGAACTCGCCAAGGAAGAAATGGATCTTTCAGAAACTGGAGCCCGCATTGTGATTGCCGACGCCTACTCATGGATGCAAAAAAACCGACGGAAGTTCGATGTCATCATCGACGATCTCTACCTCGCCGGTGAAGAGGATGTATTCCGAGCCGAGGAATGCGATGGCGATTGGCTCAGCCTCGTCCAGAAATCCCTCGCCCCCGGCGGCATCCTCGCGCTCAACCTCGTCACCGGCAGCGGCCACCGCGCCAAGCAAACTGCCACTCGCAAACGCCTCGCAGCACTTTTCCCAACCGTCCGCTCACTCACCACCCCGGACAGCCTGAACGAAGTCCTCGCCGCAGGTGAAACGGTCGCTACGCCCGCCCGGCTCTCAGAATTCACCGATCAATTCACCGATTGGCGTGACCGCATGTACTGGAAGCGCATCAAAATCCGGAAGCTCAAATAGCCACGTCTTATTTACCGTGGAGTTTGCCGTTTAGCATTTCGAATTTAGAGCTTAGGATTTTCCCACAACGTGTCCGACCTCTTCTCCAGCCCTGCGGTAAAAACCGACAAACCCACAGCCTCACAGCCGCTTGCTGCTCGTATGCGGCCGCGCACGCTCGATGAAGTCCTCGGCCAAGGTCACATCCTAGGCGAGGGCAAGCTCCTCCGCCGCGCCATCGAGGCAGATCGTTTCGCCTCCCTCATCTTCTACGGCCCGCCCGGTACGGGAAAAACCTCGCTCGCCAACGTCATCGCGAAAACAACAGGCTCCCGATTCGAATCGCTCAACGGCGTCGAGTCGAACGTCGCTGAGATCCGCGAAAAAATCGCCCAAGCAAAGATGAACCAAGATCTGCGCGGCGAGACCACGATTCTGTTCATCGACGAGATCCACCGCTTCAACAAAGCCCAACAAGACGTCCTGCTCCCACACCTCGAGCGCGGCACCGTGCGCTTTATTGGTGCCACCACTCACAACCCCTACTTCTACGTCAATTCCCCCCTCGTTTCCCGTTCCCAGATCTTCCAGCTAGAAGCCGTCGATGAAGCATCCATCAAAAATCTGTTAGAAAAAGCCATCGCCGATCCCGAACGTGGCCTTGGTGAAATGCAAATCACCGCCGACCCCGATGCCCTAGACCACCTCGCAAAACTCTCCGACGGCGACGTCCGCAAAGCCCTCACCGCCCTCGAGCTCGCCACCGTCCCCACCCAATCGGAAATCAACAATCATCAATCATCAATCCACATTTCTCTGCAGATCGCCGAGGAATCCATCCAACGCAAAGCAGTGCATTACGGGGATGACGGCCACTACGATACGATCTCCGCCTTCATTAAATCCATCCGCGGCTCCGATCCCGATGCTGCCCTCTACTGGCTCGCAAAAATGCTACACGCCGGTGAAGACCCGCGCTTCATCTCACGCCGCCTCGTCATCTCCGCCTCAGAAGACATCGGCCTCGCCGATTCCGGAGCCCTCCGCGTCGCCCTCGATGCACACCACGCCCTCGAATTCGTAGGCATGCCGGAAGGTCGCATCCCCCTCGCTCACGCCACCGTCTATCTAGCCACCTCGCCGAAATCCAACAGCGCCTACGCCGCTCTCGGCGCCGCCATGAAAGACGTCGAAACCGGCCGCACCCTCGCCGTCCCGGATCACCTCCGCACGCCCACCTCGAAGAAACTCACCGGCAAGCCAGAGGACTCCATGAAATACCTCTACTCTCACGATTACACCGGAAACTACACCCCCCAAGCCTATCTCCCCGAAGGCCGCACTTACTACGCTCCCGGCGATCAGGGCTTGGAAAAGCGTATCAAGGAGCGGCTCGATTTCTGGCGCTCGCAGCAGGAGAAACCTAGCTCATGAAAATCGACATCCTCACCCTCTTCCCGGACATCGCTCTTTCACCGCTGAGTGATTCCATCATCCAGCGCGCACGCGATGCGGGTCTTGTGGAAATCCGCGCCCACAATCTCCGCGATTGGTCGGACAATAAACACCGCCGCGTCGATGATTCTCCCTGCGGTGGCGGGCCGGGGATGGTACTTCAGCCGGGGCCACTCACTGCTGCGATCCGAGAGCTGAAAGGAGAGGACACCCGAGTGATTCTCATGACCCCGCAGGGCGCTCCGTTGAAGCAGGCACGCGTCCGTGAGCTTTCTTCGGAAACACATCTCCTCATCGTTTGCGGCCACTACGAGGGCATCGACCACCGCATCGTCGAGACTCTGATCGATGAGGAAATTTCGATCGGTGACTACGTGCTCACTAACGGTGCCATCGCCGCCGCTGTGCTCTGCGATGCCGTTGTTAGGCTCATCCCTGGTGCTCTCGGAGATTCGCAGTCAGTTATCGAGGAATCATTTTCTGATCCAAATCTGTTAGAGGCTCCGTGCTACACACGCCCGGTCGATTTCGAAGGTCAGAAAGTCCCCGAAATCCTGCTCTCTGGAGACCACGCGAAGATCGCCGCGTGGCGCAGGGAAAAAGCTGCCGAGCGTACACGCCGAAACCGTCCGGATTTGTGAATTCTATTTCCTGTAACTGCAGAAGATAAGATATTTTACATGCTCCGCCTTGTTATTACGGTTGTTTCATCTGATCTTCAGCGCGAACAAGAAGTATTCAAGGCACATGGTATTCTACGATGAAGCGCTCTCCATCGGCGTCGAACAGAACAGCCGCCTCAACTGTATCTTCTCCACGCCACTTGGCTTCACGAGTAATTGTATGCTCCAACTGTAATTCATCTTCGAACATCGATTTAAGAGGCCAAGGAGCCTTAGTTTTAGTGTCCCAATCACGTCCCTCAAGCAGGTAGCCCAATTCTCCCGTGCGATCTCGACATGCAAATACCAAGTGATACTCCGTCCAGTTATCGACCCAAGCCGCTTCTATTTCCAATGAATCAGGTAGTTCATCGATGTAGAGTACAAATTTGACGCGGTCGAAGTTTTCCAAATACGCCTTGTGTTGTTGGTAACGTGAGTAAGCAAAAACGCTCACGCCAATAAGGACAGAAATTATTAATACACGACGAATTATTACTCTCTCCTTCATCGCGATCATCTATCGAACAGTGGTATTAATTCACCCTAGAAGGATTGAATCCAATCCAAGATTTCCTTTCCTAGCTAAAGAGTATTCGGGGTGTGTAAAGGCAGAAAGGGTGACTAGGTGTAGCCGTTTCAGGAATGCGACTTCTCAATCCGGTAGCGTGAGGCTTTCGCAGCGTTGATCGAGGTCGCGAATGGCTGCCATGAAAATTCTGTGTGCATCTTGTGCGCTTTTGTATGGGGAAAAATAATTCGAAAGCGCTCCATCCGTGCCTTGCTTCGTGGACATCCAGTAGAGGTGATCCGATGACTGGAGCCTGCCCCACGTCCCGATGAGATCCGCATCGTTGGTGGCGTTGACTTTTTCTTCCAACGCCACGATTGCCTCGATGGCTTCCTTCTGCATCGCATTCCCCGACCATGCAGTTAGGTCTCGCTCAGCATCTGCCCAAGAGGTGACTTCCTCGCAATCGTATTCCTTCGAGCTGCTGTAGATGGATGCAGCTTCTGATGGAGTGACCCACTGGGAACCGGCTTCGATGAGGATTTCCGGCACGCGTTTCCAAAATTCGTAAATGCCGTTTTCCTTTTTCTGGTGCTCGCCAATGGACTCGTAGTCCATGAAAAGGTTGATGATGTCTCCGGGGGATTGACCTGTCCAATCTGTGAATTTTTCCCACGTCAGCGGGTAGCCGCCCCAAGAAGGATCGGAGAAACGAATCGCCAAGTCGTTCGAGAGCGTGTGATTGCGCAATAGGGTTTTGATCCGCGCTGTGTCTGGAGCGTGGTAGAGAAAATTCGGCGAATGCTGATCATCCACGAAAGCCGGCGTGCCTTCGGCCAAGACTCCTTCGAATCCTAACGTTTCCGCCTTTGCGGCGATGGTGTTGTTATAGATGAGTTCAGAGTTTCTGAAAACGGAAGGGCGTACGGAAAAACACTCCTCCATCAAGTCGAGGTGCATATCCACTTGGCGCTGAAATTCTTTTTCAGAATAAACAAAAGCTAGGGAGTGATAATACGTCTCTGCAAGTAGCTCTACGCCGCCTGTTGCCACGAGCTTTTGAAAGGACTCCAGCACATCTGGTCGATATTTTCGAAACTGCTCAATGACTGTTCCGGAAATGGAGAGCGCCATGCGAAAAAGCCCGTGGCTCTCCTCGATCCTGCGCTGGAACATCTCGTTAGCCGGTAGGTAACATTTGTCTGCGATACGGTTGAGAATCTCACGGTTTAGGCGCTCGTCCTCATAGCTTGGTTTAGCTCCACCGGATAGAATCGGATCTGCAAGGAGGCGGTGCGGTTGGTGCACCTGGAAGTATAGGCAGATGTCTGGCATGGGCTTAGGTGGGATTTAGGACAGGTGAAAAGGCTTATCAGGACGTTGCGAGCAAGCCGTTGTTCATTTGACGCGTAATTTCATCTTTAGAAGGGTCTCCTAACCTCGATTCTAGCAGGGTAAAGGCCAAAATAACCAGAAGGTAACTGTGACAACATGAGCCATTTTGAGGCGAAACGCTGTCTGATCTCTCCGTCTGATCTCTGCAAACCACGCCTAATGAGTGAGTTGTAGCTTTTTCAATTTTGGCTCCACCACGTAGGAGCAGTAGCCGTTCCGCCCTTTGTTCTCGAAATAATAGCCCTGATGATACTGCTCAGCTGGGAAAAACTCCGCCGCTGGGGTAATTTCCGTCACGATGGGCTGCTCGAGGTGCTCCTGTGCCGCCTTTTTCGAGGCTTCCGCTAGTTCTTTCTGGGCATCGCCCTCATAGAAAATCCCCGAGCGATACTGCGTACCTACATCGTTTCCTTGGCGATTCAGCTGGGTAGGGTCGTGTAGATCCCAGAACCATGCCAATACCCGTTCCAAGCTGATCTTCTGTGGATCGTACACCACCTGCACCACCTCCGCATGGCCGCTATTTCCTGTGCAAATGTCCTCGTAGGTTGGTTTGTCTACCGATCCGCCCATGTAGCCGGAGGTTGCGGAATAAACGCCTTCGATCTGGTTGTAGGCAGCCTCGACACACCAGAAGCACCCGGCTCCCAACGTGATCATTTCCGCGCCATGCGGAAGTTCAGGCATGGCGGCGGGTTGTTTGGCTTCTGGTTTCATGGAATGAAAGTAGCCGAATTACGCCGCTGCGCAAATGCCTTACGAATTCGAAGGAGATACAAAATCAAGGCCTCCAAGGCTCATTGCCATCCTTCGGCTGGAGGAATTTTGCATCCACCTCCTTATACCAATCATGAAGCATACCGCGCATTTCGCTGACGCGTTCTGGCTGCGCTTTCGAAAGATCTTTTTTCTCGCCGATATCTGACTCCAGATCGAAGAGCGCCACGCTGCCATCCTCGTAATTCTCCACCAATTTGTATTTTCCGATACGTATCGCTCCACCGGGGATTCCCTGTTGGTTGCTGTAGTGAGGATAATGCCAGTAGAGCGCCTTACGCCCTAGCGAATCACCTTTCAAAGCTGGCAGCAGATCCAGCCCATCAATTTCGTGCTTCGACTCATAGCCAGCAGCAGTGGTGATCGTCGGGAATAGGTCGATAGAGCAGATCACTTCGCCGTTTACAGAGCCAGGCTCGGTCACGCCCGGAAAGCGGATGATCCACGGTTCGCGAATACCGCCCTCAGCCACCCAGCCCTTGCCGCCATTCAGAGGTAAGTTGCTTGTCGGCCAACCTTCGGAGGTGGAGAGCCCGCCGTTGTCCGAGGTGAAAGCGATAATCGTGTTTTCCCACTCTCCGTTTTCTTTCAGCGCATTCACTACATCGCCGACTGCCTGATCCATCGCCTCCACCATCGCAGCGTAAACCGCGTGCTTCTGGAGAATCCGTCGTTTCCCGGTTTTTCCGCTCGCGATTTCAACCGTATCAAATTCCTTACCCGTGACCTTCTTTGCCTTTTCCTGATACTTTTTCACCAGATCCGGACGCCCAATCAGTGGCGTATGCACCGAGTAGAAAGAGATATAGGTAAGAAACGGCGTGTCCTTGTTGTTTTCGATAAACCCGACGGCCTCGCGAGCTAGGCGCGCAGGCAGATGTTCGCCATCAGGGCTTTCTTCCATCTCTGGATTCTTGAAAGGGGCGAAATACCTTTCTCCGGTATATGGCCCACCCGCCGAGTGACCGCCGATGTTCACATCGAACCCACGGTGCTGTGGATAGCTGCTTTTCTCGTGTCCCATGTGCCATTTTCCGGCAAAAAATGTCGCGTAACCCACGTCCTTTAGTGCGTTCGCGAGGGTGATTTCGTCCATGGGCATCTCATGGAGCACGTCCGCAGGATTGAACTTCCCACTGCGCATTTTTCCTTTGCCGTGCTTGAAGAAATTCGTGGCACCCACCCGAGTCGGATACTTCCCGGTCATCAGGCTGTAGCGCGTCGGCGAGCAAACAGGATTCGCCGCGTATCCATCCGTAAAACGCATCGATTCCGCCGCCAGTGCATCGATGTTCGGCGTTTCGTAGAAGCAATCCGGATTGTTCGCACCGATATCCATGTAGCCGAGGTCATCGACGAGGAAGACCACGACATTCGGCTTCTCCGCTGCTACTAGGGATACGCCCGCCAACATGAGGAGAAGGATTCTCCGGATGCCGAAGCTGCCTTGGTAGATATTGGGTTTCGAGATTCTCATTTCGGGGAAGAATTACCCATCCGACCCCCTTTGGAAATCTATTTCATCTCCGCCTACTCCGCGTCCTTGATTCGCAGCACGCAGGAATAGGAACCGTCCCCACCATTGAAATTGACCCCTGAAGCCACGTAAAGATGGGTCGGCTTGCCATCCTGAATGAGGATCTGAGGTCGCTCGAATTTTTTACCCCTGACTACTTTAGCTTCCTTTAGCTTCTCCTTGCCAAGATAGCTTTCAATCTTGTCGAAACTCAGGATCGGCTCGCCGAATTTCAGCCCGTCCTCGGATGACCAGAGATAGCCCGTGCCTGCCTTGTTATGGGTCGTGACCAAATGGATTTCCCCGTTTTCCACATACGCATATTCATCTTCGATCTCTGTCCGGTTGTTCGTCAGAGGCTCTTTCTCGAAAACATACGGGCCCTCCAACTTGTCGGCGATTGCCACGCCCATGCGTCGCACATCGCCTTTCTTCATCGCCTTGTAGTAGAGGAAAAAACGCCCGTCCGGATGAGCTAGGAGAGCCGGATTGTTCACGCCCACCGTGGAGTTGCTGCTCCAGACATCCTTGTCCACCGGCGGAGAAAGCATCAGCCCGTCGTCGCTCACTTTCTTCCATGGTCCCGCCGGATCATCCGCGATCATCATGCCGATCTGCTGGGTCGCCACCCTCTGTTGCTTTTGCCCACCCGCATTCGCGATGTAAACCAGCACATACTTCTCGCCGATCTTCTGCACATTCGGATTGTGCGGCGACTGCCTGTCCCAAGTGTCCTTGCCGCTTCCTTTCACGACGACATCCTGAAAAACGAACGACCCCTCCGGACTGTCAGCCACGTAGCGCGCGATCTCGCAATGCGTCATCCACCCGCCGAAACCGACTGATAGCGGCCAGCGCGAGACAAACAGATGCGTTTTCCCCTCCGGCCCTATCACCGGGCTGGTGCACCACACATGATATCCCGGCTCCTCCACAGCGATGCCGACATACTCAAGCCGATCGGCAAAGGAGCGGTCTTCCGTCGACTCTTTCTCCGCAGCGGCAACCGAGAACCCGAGAATCCCTAGCAATGTGATGAGCTTGATTGGAGGTATCATAATCTGTCCGAGAATCGCTCCGCGGCTCCGTTAGTCAACGATACTTTGGCCGGGTCGCTCTAGGGTCTCCCCGATATGCAAACCCCCTTGCAGAACCGTGTTTTCCGGCGTTTCTTGTCGAATGCCCGAAACACGCCTCGAACACGATTCCATGGGCGAACTCGCCGTCCCCGCCGATGCCCTCTACGGTGCCTCGACCCAGCGCGCGGTGGAAAATTTCCCCATCTCCGGCGAGACCATGGATCCCGCCATCATCCACGCCTACGGCCTTATCAAGGAAGCCGCCGCCCTCGCTAATTCCTCCCTCGGCACCCTCCCGAAGGATCTCGCCGATGCCATCGCCGCCGCTTCATGCGAAGTCGCCGAGGGCAAACACGCCGCCCATTTTCCCGTCGATGTCTTCCAGACCGGCTCCGGCACCTCCACGAACATGAACGCCAACGAGGTCATCGCCACCCTCTGCCGCCGCGCCGGAACCGATATCCACCCGAACGACCACATCAACCTCGGCCAGTCCTCCAACGACACCTTCCCCACCGCCCTCCATCTCGCCGCCTGCCAGCTCCTGCGCGACCTCCTCATCCCCGCGCTCGAAGCCCTACGGCTTTCGCTCGCGAAAAAAGCGGATGAATTCCACCCCGTCCTCAAGATCGGCCGCACCCACCTGATGGACGCGGTGCCCATGCGCCTCGGCCAGGAATTCTCCGGCTACGCGAAACAGGCGGAGCGTGGCATCGACCGCTGCCACAAGGCCATCAAAGCCCTCCTCGAAATCCCCCTCGGCGGCACCGCCATCGGCACCGGCCTGAACCGTCACGAGAATTTTCCGAAAACCGCCATCGCCAACCTAGCCTACCGCACCGGCATGGAATTCCACTCCGCAGAAAACCCCTTCGAAGCCCAGGCCGCACGCGACGCCCTCGTCGAGGCCCACGGCCAGCTCAACGCCATCGCCACCTCCCTTTTCAAAATCGCCAACGACATCCGCCTCCTCGCCTCCGGCCCGCGCTGCTCCATCGGCGAGATCTCCCTCCCCGCCGTCCAACCCGGCTCCTCCATTATGCCGGGCAAAGTGAATCCCGTCCTCTGCGAATCCCTCACCATGGTTGCCGCCCGCGTTTTCGGAAACCAGACCACCGTCACCTTCTGCGGTGCCGGCGGCCAGTTCGAGCTCAACGCCTTCATGCCCCTCCTCGGCCAGACCGTGCTCTCATCCATCCGCCTCCTCTCCTCCGCCTCCACCGCCTTCGCGGAAAAATGCGTCGATGGCATCACCGCCAATGAAGCCCGCTGCGAGGAGCTCATCGAGCAATCCCTCTCCATGGTCACCTCCCTCGTTCCCCTCATTGGCTACGACACCGCCGCCGCCATCGCCAAGGAATCCATCTCCTCAGGAAAAACCGTCCGCCTCCTCTGCGAGGAAAAAATCACCGACCTCGGCATCACCGCCGAACAGTTAGAACGTGCCCTCGACCCCGCGACCATGGCGGGGGAGTGAAAATCGAAACTTGCGACAACACGCCCCCGGTATCATTGTCCACATATGACAAAGGGTATTTCAATTGATCCCGCAGTGTGCCACGGAAAGCCCGTGATCGAAGGCACCCGCGTTCTTGTTTCCACTATCCTCGGAGCACTTGCTGGCGGTGATTCGCAGGCAATGGTCGCTGAGGACTATGGCATCAGCCCCGAGCAGGTATCCGAAGCACTTCAGTTCGCCTCCGACATGGCGGATTTCCAGGTCTCCGCTTACGAAGCCGTCGCATGAACTTTCTCCTCGATGAGAATTTTCCAAAAAGCGCCTGTGCCATCGTAGAAGCAGCCGGACACCAGGTTTTCGATTTTCGTCTGATTGGGAAAGAAGGCTCGCCCGATTTGGAGGTCATCAACATCGCGAAAGAGAAGAAGGCCGTCATTCTCACCACGGATCGTGATTTTTTCCATACCCTCGGCAGACTCAATCCCGGCCACCACGGGATTCTCGTCATCGCCCTGAAAAGGCCGACCCGCGATGCTATTATCGACCGCTTGCAATGGTTCCTGAACCGCTTCACGGAAAGCGATATATCCGGCAGGTACTTCCAGCTCAGGGATGAGGCATGGATGGTCTATCCGCCATTCGGCGATTCGCAAAGCGATCAGCAGTAAATGAGCGAGCTGCTTCCGCCTGGCTCAATACCCCCCCGGCGAATCTAGCGTCTCGCCGCGATTCTTCATCTTTCCTGTGTTGGGATCGATCCCAATCATCTCCCAGACATCCCGAATAATACGCATCGCCATTTCCGTGAGCAGTTCAGTTTCCCGACTGATTCCGCGCACCCCGATGTTGATCGAAGGCACCGTACCATCCGGCGTATCTGCAGAGCCGACATCCACGAAAAGTCTCTTATTTAGCTCCTTCACCGCCGCGCCTTCGTCTACGACATTAAATTTTTCCTTTAGCCCCAGATCAGCGACAACAGACTTCAGCGTCTCTTCTTTTCTCAGCTTCTCCTCAATTTTGTCAGCCAGCTCCTTTTGTTGCGCCATGGAATAACTCGCCGGCAGCGGCAGCGGCACCCAGATCTTGTCCGGCTGGTTGGCCCAGTATTCACGGTAGCCGTAATACGCGCCTCCACCGAGTAAAGTAATTCCTACTACCGCCAATACTGCCCATAACATCCACCGTTGCATACCACACATTTATGCTGCATCCATCCTCCAGCCAAGCCGGAAACGTAACACATGGAATATCCTCTCACTCACGCCACCACACACACCCTGCCAAACGGCCTCACTCTCATCCTCGATCCGGATCCCGCAGCACCCGTCATCAGCGTCCAGGCATGGGTCGCCACCGGCAGTATCCACGAGGAAAAAAAGCTCGGCGCAGGCCTCTCACATTTCCTTGAGCACATGGTCTTCAAGGGCACTCGCGACTTCTCCTCCGAAGGCCTCGCTCAAGCCGTCCAGGCAGGTGGCGGCCACTGGAACGCTTATACCACCTTTGATCGCACCGTTTACTACATCGACGGCCCTTCCCACTCGCTCGACACTTTCCTGAAATGCCTCACCGGCTTGGTCTTCTTCCCTCTCATACCCGAGGCTGATTTTGAAAACGAAAAAGACGTCATCCGTCGCGAGATCGACATGGGACTCGACGATCCCGATAGCGCCTCCATCCGCCTGCTCCTCTCCACCGCTTTCGCCAAAGACGCTCGCCGCCAGCCAGTCATCGGCCACCGCCACCTTTTCGATGAAATCCAATACACCGATCTCACCGATTATCACAAAAACCGCTACACTCCGGACAACACACACATCGTCATCTCCGGCGATTTCGATGCAGACGCAGCCCGCGCCCAAGTCATCGCCCTCACCGCAGATTGCAAAAATGTCGCCGGCCCCGAGCCACACCTTCAGGCAGACACACCACAGCTAGGCTCACGCGAAGCCTTCGATACCTTCGCCATCCCCACCAGCCGCCTCTGCCTTTCTTGGAAAACTCCTGCCCTCGATCACCAGGATGCCCCCGCCTACGATCTCCTCGCCGCCATCCTCGGCCGCGGCAGATCCTCCCGCCTCCACCGTTCCCTGCGTAACGACCGCGAACTCGCCCTCGAAATCTCCGCATGGACATGGATCGATCCCGGCCAGCAAGGCCTCTTTGCCGTCTCCGCCGAGTGCCAGCCAGAGAACCGCGACGAACTGAAATCCGCCATCCTCGCCGAGATCAACGAACTCGCTGCCAGCGCCCTCGACGAGGAACTCGCCAAGGCAAAACGTCAGACCGCCGCCAGCCAGTTCCGCACCCTCACCACCGCCTCCGGCCGCGCCTCAGATCTCGCCTCGAATTGGCACGAAGCACGCGACCTCGACTTCACCCGCAGCCACCTCGCCGCGATCAATGCCGTCACCGTCGCAGACATCCGCCGCCTCGCTCAGAC
The DNA here is from genome assembly GCA_051252155.1 of Luteolibacter sp. Lineage (GTDB taxonomy): Bacteria > Verrucomicrobiota > Verrucomicrobiia > Verrucomicrobiales > Akkermansiaceae > Luteolibacter. The sequence goes on from JBPOGB010000002.1 coordinate 27,507, forward strand.
CCTCACGGAAAACAAACTCACCTTCACCTCCCTCGATCCGGAAAACTTCACTCCCATCGTCGCCGAGAAAAAAGCCGCCACCGCCCTCCAAGGCATCAGCACCCACACCCTGAGCAACGGCCTCAAGCTCGCCCTCCTCCCGGATCACCGCGTCCCGCTCATCCATTTCCAAGCCACCTCCCGCGCAGGCCTCCTCTCAGAGACCCCGGAAAACAACGGCCTCAACCAACTCTTCGCCACCACCCTCACCAAAGGCACCACCACACGCAGCGCCGATGAAATCGCCCTCTCCCTAGAGTCACTCGGCGCAAACATCTCCGCCTCCACCGGCAACAACGCCCTCCTCGTCCAAGCCGCCGGCCTCGCCATCGACACCACGACGATTCTGGAAATCTTCGCCGACGTCATCCAAAACCCCTCCTTCCCCACCGAGGCCATCGAGCGTGAAAAAGCCTCCCAGCTCGCTGCACTCGAAGAAGCCCTCGCCGATCCCCTGCACACCTGCTTCAAAGCCGTCCGCAACAGCCACTACACCGGCCAAGGCTACGGCCTCGACTCCCTAGGCACCCTCGAAACACTCCCGGAAATCCACCGCATCGACCTCGCCGCCCACCACTCCCGCCATTTCTGCTCGGCAAACCTCACCCTCGCCATCGCCGGCGATTTCGATCCCAAGCACATCCTTGAGCTCCTCGAGAAACACTTCCAAGACCTCCCCGTAGGCCAGCCATGGACACCCCCTGCATCTACTAGAACCCTAGGAGAAACGCTCACCCATACCCTTCCAAAGAAACAAGCCGTCCTCGCCATCGCCTACCCCGGCGCAGACATCAATAGTCGTGAAAAACACGCCCTCGCCTTCATCAACGAGCACTCATCCGACATGGCCGGCCCCCTCTTCGGCCGCATCCGCGAAGAACTCGGCCTCGCCTACCGCGTGGGAGCCACCCAGTTCCTCGGCTACGATCAAGGCCTCTTCACCTTCTACCTCGCCACCTCCCCGGAGCAGATCGAGCTCGCCACCACCGAGCTGAAAAAAGAGATCCAGAAAATCGCTGAAGAAGGCATCCCGGAAGAAACCTTCGAGCGCGTCCGCTCCACTGTCCTCAGCGGAGCTGCCCTCCAGCAACAATCCTCCGCCTCAAACGCCCGCCACGCCGCCCTCGACCTCCTCTTCGGCAACCCCGCAGACTCCCACCGCCTCCTCCCGGAAATCTACAAAACCCTCACCCTCGAAGAAGTCCGCGAAGTCGCCAAAATCACCTTCGCCACCGAGCCAACGGTTTCCATCGTCCTCGGCGAAAACGCTCAACCTTCAACTTCCAACCCTCAAGCATAGGGAAAACCCACGCCAAGGAATCGCCGAAGGCTCTGGACTGCTGCGGTTATCCGCAGCTTTAAGGGGAATCGTCCTCCGAATCACAGAGTATTTTACACCGGAGCCGTCTGCCATCTCCCCCTTGATCCCTGCCGGGATGCGAAGAGCAACCTCCGTCTTCCCAGCGGCATCTCCGCCACTAACCTAGCATCCGCCTTGAAGTTTAAAGTTTAAAACTTAGGATTATTGATCTATTGTCCTCCCATGACCCAAGCCGAACAACTCCGGGAATCACGCTCCCGGCACTTGTTGCAGAGCTACGAAGCCGCTGTGAAGCAGTTTCGCGTCTTCAGGGAGGTACAACCTATTACCAAGAAGAACTCGGAATTTTCCGAAGTCTCGCGGAAGAGAAATCCCTCTACCTCGACCAAGCGCCGCCCGAACTGAGCCAGCCCCCCGACGAGGAGGGAAACGAGCATCAAGTCTGGTATCCAAAGGAAAGCCGCCTTGTAGTAAAAGCCACGTGGCCGGACTTCTTCGGTATGCTCGTCGTCCATCGCTTCGATGAAGAACCCATGGCCTCACCCATCGCCTATCTCGAGCGCTGGTCTCTCCACAATCAGCTCTTCGGAGACGACGTCCGTTTCCTAGGCGCCCTGCAAACGGACACCGGCCTCCGTCTCCTCATTTCCCAGCCCGCCATCGCCGGGATACCTGCGACCGAAACTCAGATCCAACAATTTTTCGCTGATTCCGGATGGCTCCGCTTCATCATTGATGGAGAAACTGCCTACTTCGATCCCGAGCGCCGAGTCGTCGTCTCAGACACGCACCGAGCAAACCTCATCCTCATGGCCGATGGCCAGCTCGCCCCCATCGACCTTCGCGTCCAGCACCTCTCCGGTGTGTTGCTCGATACGGTCGTGAGACTCTGCTCCTCTTGATCCCCGCGGGTTACGAAGCGCAACCCCTGTCTTCCACTGCCTCGTCCGCCGTAGCCTTCTCGAAGGAGGTGGCGAAGGAGAATCACTCAAAATAACACGGGATGATGCGCGTGACGTAGGGCAATTCAGCTAAACCCCGCAGCACATCTTGGTAACCCGGTTGGTGTGTCGAGCCGACGCACAGGCATTCGTCTTTCTTCGCCCCGATTCTCCCCTTCGAACTAGGCATAAACCTCACCGTCGGATCGATCCTGCTGACCTCCGCCCTGCAATCGCCCGTATCCGGTATCACAAATTCGTAGGACACATCGACCTTGCCACCCGCCGGCCCCCGCAGCCCATTCTCGTCCAGCACACTGAGCTCGAGCTCCACCTTGTGCATCGGATCGATCTCCTGCTCCGGCTCAGAGCAGCCCAGGAAAAACATGCCCAGAAGGATTGCAACGATGTGGCGTATGCTCATGATTTTTTCTGATCCAAAGCCCAGCCGGCACCTGCCTAGTCGCGCTGCGGCCATCATTCGGTTACTTCTCTTCCTTGTCAGTTGAAATTTGAAAGCAGAGAGTTCCGCCGAATGAACACGCTCCCGCGCACGCCGATCTCAGATAAGGAATTTGTCCCGCCGCATTATTTTCGTCGGCTGGAGCTTTCTGAGATCAAATCCGGAGACCGGCCGTTGGAGGTGGATCTGGGCTGTGGTGATGGGTCTTTCCTCATCGATCTTGCGAAGCACCATCCTGAGCGGGATTTCATCGGGGTGGAGAGGCTGCTGGGTCGGTGTAAAAAGGTGGCGAAGCGCATCAAGCGGGCGGAGTTAGAGAATGCGAAGATTTTCCGTATGGATTCGAAATATGTGGTGGAGTGGCTGCTGCCGCCTGCCTCGACTTCCCGCATTCACCTGCTTTGCCCAGATCCGTGGCCGAAGTTTAAACACAACCGGCGGCGTCTCGTTCAACAAGGCTTCCTTGAGGCTGTGAAAGCTGCGCTTGAGCCGGGGGGGGAGTTTATTTTCATGACGGATCACGAGGAATACTTCGAGTGGGGCTCAGAGCGCATCCACGCGAGTAAACTATTCGAGATTGTCCCATGGGCGGATGACGATTTCTTCTACCCGAAGACCGATTTCCAAATTCAATGGGAGGCGGAAGGGAAATCCATGCACCGTATTAGGTGCCGGAAAGTGGATTAAAAAGCCCGGCGGGCTGTCAAAGATCGCCCCGTATGCAGCGCAGCGGAATGCGGGGTAAATGTCCCCTTGGAAATGACGGCGAGCGGAAATCTCTGCTCCCCATGTGCATCGACGAAGCCGGGAACCAGCCGTGCCGTTGGCGGGCGGCGGTGGCGTGTAATGATGAGAGGAATCTGTTGCTTGCCCGCTAAATTCCTACTGCCCGATATCCGGGGGTTCCGTTTCACTTCACGCCCCGGCTACGTTCTGTACGTCCCTGCCGGGACTTAAGAATCGTGTCCACTTTCACAAGGTAGACGAAAAAAAGCCGAGCCCATGAGATGGACTCGGCCTTTGAGAATTGATGGTTCTTTTAAAGCTTATCGAGCTTGCCATTTCCGCCTGCGATCCCGTCCCCGATGTTCATCTTATCCAGAACCGCGCGGTGAAGGTTTGCCACATTGGCTCTGTTCCCGTCGATATGCCTGTTGCCTTTGATCCTGCCGCCGGCGCTGCCAGCGAGGATGATCGGAAGGTTGGTCTTCTGGTGGTTCTGACCGTTGCTCATGCTTGAGCCCATCATCACGACCGAGTTGTCCAGAACGCTGTTGCTGCCTTCTTTCATGCTGTGCAGGCGCTGGAGGAAATAGGCGTACTGCTCGACGAAGAAGGTATTGATCAGTGAATACTGTCTGAGTTTGTCCGGGCTATTCCCGTGGTGAGAGATGGAGTGGTGAGCTCCCTCGACACCGTCGATGAAGGACATGTTTCTTCTGCTGCCACCATCACCGAGCATCAAGGTCGATGAGCGGGTCGAGTTGCTCCAAAACGCGAGAGCCATGACGTCAAACATCAGGCGGATGTATTCTGGATAAGGAATTTTCGGCAAGACTGAGAGGTTGTCTCTTCCGCCTGCACGAGCCATGCGTTTTTCCGTTTCCTCGATATCGGCAAGAATTTCCGGCGTAATATTCAAACCCTTTGGCTGGGTCTTGCGGATGATGCGCGATTCCACATCTTGCACCGTCGTGAGATACTCATCGAGCTTCTGTTGGTCTGCTCGGCCGAGACGCTTCTGCAGTTGCTTCGCATCTTCCAGAATCGTGTCCACCACAGCTTTGTTAGGTGAGATGGCTTTGCTTTTTGAGGCTCCACTAGAGGTAAGACCAACACCTTCAAAGAGCCTCTTGAAAGCCCTCATGGGATTGACTTCCTGCGGCACAGGAGTCGTCGGATTTCTCCATGAAATGTAGTTTCCATACGACCATGGGAGTCCGCTTGGGGAAATACCACGGCGCGGAGCATGCATCGCCAGTTCTAGGGTCGGAAGAGGGGTGCTCTCTTGATCGGCGTATCCGACAATTTGGTCAATACTGGCCGTGCCGATGTTCATGCCGCTCTCATCTTTGGCACTGGCAGGTTTTTGACCGGTAAGGAAGCCGGGCGTGCTGCCCGAGTGCCCACCCATGCCGTTCATAAGACCGGAGACCACATTGCAGTGTTCGGTCATGCCGGCGAGCGGTTTCAGAATCATCGGCAGGTTGTCGAGAGTCGAGCCGGTCGGCACGAAATCATCAACGTGCACACCATTTGGGAAGAAGACCGCAGCGTAGCGCAGGTGCTGGCCTTCGGGGCCTACGGCAAGCGTGGCACCTTTGGCCGTTGCGCCCATGGCTTCTAGGAATGGCAGTGCCATGGTCGCGCCTATGCCCCGAAGGACATGACGTCTGGAAATTCGAACAGGTCTTGTATAGTTCATTGGTTTTTTAGGGCTCGGGCTCTTTCTCTGGCAGCTTTGCGTCTCTCGGCTTTGGTTTTCGGCTTGGGTTCTTCTGGCGTGTAGCTGTCGTCCCTGCGGTATCGAAATGGGTAACTTTTTGCCACTTCGATAAATGCTGTCTGGATACTTCCGTCATTCGCGATGACTTTGTCGGTGATCTCTTTGATCACAGGCCTGTCGTAGGGAGTGATGTCTCTGCCTATGGCGTAGGTTAAAACCTTTCTGACCATATGTCTCGCAAACATTTCTTTGTCGTCGAGAAGAACCTTCTTCAGCTCTGCAGGTGACTTAAATTCTAAACCACCCGGCATTTCACCGGTTGTATCGAGCTCCACACCGTTCTGATGGGTTCTGAAGCGGCCGATCGCATCGAAGGATTCGAGCCCGAAGCCGACGGGGTCGATCATGGCGTGGCAGCTTCTGCAATTTATATCATCCCGGTGTTGCTCTAGTGAATCACGGACGGTCGCGCCTTTGATTTCCCGGTCATCCTCGGGCAATTGGTCGATGTTCATCGGCGGCTCTGGCAGATCGATTCCCAACATGTCTTGGATGACAAAAGAACCTCGGATCGAAGGGCTGCTGCGCAAAGGAAGAGAGGTGGCGGTAAGCACGCTCCCCATGCCCAGAACCCCTCCGCGGTTTTTATCGGTCAGAGTCACCTTGCGAAGCTCATTTCCCGTCACGCCGGGGATTTGGTAAAACTTCGCCAAGGACTCATTGAGGAAGGTGTAGTCACTGTTGAGAAACTTGTAGATGTCCCCGTTGTTTTTCACCAAGTCGTTGAAAAACATCATCGACTCCTGATAGAGCTGCACGCGGAGCTGGAAGGTAAATTGAGGGTATTTTTCTTCATCCGGATTGGCGCTGGATCTCAGCAGCTCCCAGCCAAACCATTGCCCTCCGAAGTGCATGCCTAGGGATTTCGCCTTTGTATTTGAAAGCATGCGCTTCACCTGCTTCTCGATCATCCCCGGATCTTGGAGCTCTCCTTTCGCAGCGACTTCAAAAAGCTCACGATCCGGCATCGAAGACCACAGGAAGTAGGACAACCTGCTCGCCAACTCGAAATCATCGATCTCGCTAGGTTCTGCCTGGGGTTCTGTGAGGGATGAGCGGTAGAGGAAATTCGGAGAAATCAGCATCGCGAAGAGCGGCATCTGCATGGCCTCTTCAAATGACTTACCTTGCTCCATTTCGCCCTGAAATAGAGCAACGAGCCTCGCGATCTCTTGCTCGTCAGATGGCTTTCGATAGATGAGTGACGTCCAGTAATTGAGGATCTCTTTGGCCGCATCAGCCGCAGGCACTTGTGGGCTTGGCTTGGCGAACAAGTAGCGGGAGCGTGTGCTGGAATTGGCATAAACGGCACCAACGATGATCCCGGCTGATTCGAAGTAGTTTTCCACCAGCAGGGCAGGGAGGAAGAGGGAGTCGGCATTGTTATCGAATCCACTTTCACCGCTGCCATCCTCGGGGAAGTTATCAGCAGGGCGGAGTTGCAACCCGAAGAGATCTCTTACCGTGTAGTTATACTCATTTTTGTTGAGTCGATGAATTGTGGTCTTTCCAGGGTCGGTGCCCATTTCACCGGAGTCCCATTTTTCCGTCAGGGAAGCCGTCCAGGTGAAGATTTTTTCCTTATCTTCACTGCTGAGCTGGAGTTTTGCCTCTTCTGGCGGAGGCATCCGCTCCAATTCGATGGTTTTTACCACTTTTTCCCATAGAGAGGGCTCCATGGAGGCCTTCTCATGCGTCAAATAAAGCTCGAGATTCAGATCGCCTTCCTGTCCGGCCGCATCGTGGCAGTCCAAGCAGGATTGCTCCAAAATGGGCAGGATTGCTTCTTCGAACGTTGGTTCCCGAGAGCCTTCCGCCTCAGCGTTTTGAAGCAAGTCTCGGTTCTTTTCCAGCAGGGACATGAAGTCAGTGTTCCCAGTAGGTCGGATAACTCCTTGCTCCATCCCCTCTGGGATTTCGGTAAAATCGCCCCACATGCTTTCATAGGCCGCGAGCCTCCCATAAAAATTGGTGGCACTTTCCTTGATCGCTATTTCAGGAAAGGTTGCGCCGATTTCATCCCCGACTTTTTCGAGCATTCTCAAGGCTTGGCTGGGATTGGATGCTGCCTGAAAATCGACGGAATTACCTGGAAGCAAGTTCACCACCTTGATTTTCCCTGAAAGTGATGAAATCCAGCGGGGTTGTTGTCCGGCAACGAAAACCAAAGACTTGGTTTGGTTCATTTCTAAGATCTGCGCGGCTGTCGGTGTCCATCTCGTTGGATCTTGGCCAGCAGGTAGCGGATCGAAGACTTTGATGGATCGCTCATCAACGAGCTCCTTTACGAAAGATCCGATGGTGAAGTTTGTCGCCACAATGGATGGCGGATAGACCTCTTCTTCTGGGGTCTCTTGGACTTCCTCAGTCGCCGTTTCCCTCCCACAGCCGGATAAGGCGAAAACTCCCAACAAAAGAAGTTTTCCGAGCGAAATTTTCCAATTCAAAGACATATTCAAGATTACGGATCCGGGATCATCCCAGAATTTCCAAAGCGGTTACCCATACCACTAATAATAATAGGAGATAAGCAATAAGTATAAGACTACTAAAACTTGTAGGAAAGCAGCTCAGAATATCTCGAACGCGATCTAAAGGTGCACCGCCAGACCCTCATTTCCCCACAGCGCCCCGAAGCTGGACAAATCCCCGCCACTCACCGAAAGTCCGCGCCCGATGTCAGAGTTAGCGAAGGCGTATGAGCCGCAGGAAGTGGAGAAGAAATGGTATGCCGCATGGCAGGAGGCCGGGTGTTTCCGTGCCGATGAGTCTTCTGAAAAGGAAGCATATGCCATTGTCATCCCGCCGCCGAATGTCACCGGCATCCTCCACCTTGGCCATGTGCTGAACAATTCCATCCAGGACATCCTCGCCCGTCGTGCGCGCCAACAGGGGAAAGAAGTCCTTTGGCTTCCCGGCACCGACCACGCAGGCATTGCCACTCAAGCAAAGGTCGAGCGCGAGCTACGCGAAGCCGAAGGCAAGACCCGCCGCGACCTCGGCCGTGAGGAATTCCTCAAACGCGTCTGGGATTTTAAAGACACCCACGGCGACATCATCATCAAGCAGTTGAAACGCCTCGGTTGCTCCTGCGATTGGTCGCGCGAGCGCTTCACCATGGACGAGGCCTACACCAAGTGGGTCAGCCAGGTGTTCGTGGATCTTTTCAACGAAGGCCTCATCTACCGCGGCAAGCGCATGGTGAACTGGTGCCCCGTTTCCCTCACCGCACTCTCCGATGAGGAGGTGATCATGAAGCCTTCGAAATCGAAGCTCTTCACTATGAAATACGAACTTGTCGAAAGCCCCGGCGAGTTTATCGAAATCTCCACCACCCGCCCGGAAACGCTCATGGGAGACGTCGCCGTCGCCGTGCACCCGAAGCATCCGAAATATGCGAAGTGGATCGGAAAAATGGTCAAACGCCCCTTCCCGGAAGCAGAAATCCCGATCATCGGCGACGATGCGGTGGATCTCGAATTCGGAACCGGCGCACTGAAAATCACACCCGCTCACGACAAGGTCGACTTCGAGATCGGCCTCAAGCACGACCTCGAAATCATCGATGTCCTCCACCCCGACGGCAACATGAACACCCCGGATCTTCCGGAGTTTGATGGACTCGACCGATTCGTCGCCCGCCGCAAGGCCACCGCGAAACTTGAGGAAATGGGACTCCTCATCGGCGTAGAGGAATACGAAAACAACGTTGGTTACTCCGAGCGCGGCAATGTGCCGATCGAGCCGCGCATTTCCATGCAGTGGTTCCTCCGCTACCCGGAAATCGAAAAATCCACCGACGCCGTGGCCAATGGCGACATCACCTTCCGCCCCGCTCGCTGGGCTAAAACCTACGCTCACTGGATGGAAAACCTCCAAGACTGGTGCATCAGCCGTCAGCTCTGGTGGGGACACCAAATCCCCGTGTGGTATAAGAAAGACAAACTCGACGCCCTCAAGAACGCTGAGTCTCTCGAAACCAAGGACGCCGAAGCCGGAGACATCTACGTAGGAGTCGAGCCACCCGCCGAAGGCGATTGGGAACGCGACGAGGACGTCATGGATACGTGGTTCTCCTCATGGCTGTGGCCGTTTGCCACGATGTCTGACGTAGGTGAAAACTCCGCGACGCTGAAAAAATTCTACCCGACCGCTGATCTCGTCACGGGCCCCGATATTATTTTCTTCTGGGTCGCTCGCATGATCATGGCTGGCTACCGCTTCGAGGATCAGCTTCCGTTCAAGAACGTCTATTTCACTTCCATCATTCGTGACCTCAAAGGCCGCAAGATGAGCAAGTCCCTCGGTAACTCGCCCGACCCCATCGACCTCATGGACAAGTTCGGAGCCGATGGCCTGCGCTTCGGCTTGATGCGCATCGCGCCGGTCGGAGCCGATGTCCGTTTCGATGAATCCTCCGTTGAAGAAGGCCGGAACTTCGCCAACAAGCTCTACAACGCCTGCCGTTTCCGTCAGATGGACGGCAACGAGTTCGCCCCGCTTCCTGCTGTGAAAGGCCTGCCGGTCTATCACATTCAGGTCATGGCGAAGCTCGACCAACTCCAAGTCGATCTCGAAGGCATCTATGGCGAATACCGTTTCGGCGAAATCGCCCAGCGCCTCTACGAATTCCTCTGGAACGATTTCTGCGATAAGTGGCTCGAAGCCGTGAAAGCCGACCTCCGCGAGTCCGCCACCGCCGAAGCTCGCGCCGCTGCGCTCGGCACCTTCGATGCCGTGATGAGCCGCTACCTCCAGTTGCTGCATCCTTACATGCCGCACGTCACCGAGGAGCTTTCCGAGCGCATGGACTACATTTCCAAAGGCGAGTTCGTGATGAGCAAGGTGATTTCCGATACGCCGCTTCTCGACGAGCTTTCCGCCTCTGTGATTGAATCCGCCGACAAACAAGCCACCGCGATCTACGAGACCGCCAGCCGCCTCCGCAATCTCAAGGCAGAATACAACGTCGGCTCCCGCAAGGATGTGCGCTTCATTTTCAAAGGAGCTGCCGCATGGCTTTCTGGTGAAATCAATGTCCTCGCCCTCCTCGCAGGAGCCGCGGAAATCCTCACCGACGATGCCTACGAAGCACCCAAAGGCACACCCGCCGCCGTCACTCCTGTCGGCGAGGCCTACCTGCCGATGGAAGGCCTCATCGATGTGGAAGCCGAGAAAACCCGCATTTCCAAGGAGATCCAGAAGATCCAAATCGAGGTCAAAAAAGCCGAAGGTAAGCTCGGCAACGCCTCTTTCGTAGACCGTGCGCCGCCGGAAGTCGTCGCGCAGGAGAAGCAACGCCTCGAAGACTGGAAAACCAAACTCGCACAGCTTGGCGAAATGCTAGACGCTCTCAAGTAACAACCCATGGCGGAACTTAAAGATATCTCGGGAATCGGAAAAGCTGCGCTAGAATTACTAGATGCATCAGGCATTCGTGATTCCGCTCATCTCGCGAGGCAGGAGCCGGATAAGCTCTTTGCGGAAGTCACACGCGCAAACGAAGTCCTGTCGATTGCTAAACGTGTTCCCAGCAAAACGACCGTAGAAAACTGGATCACCTCCGCCGCTGAGATAGAAGGTGTTGAGGCTCCAAAACCGGAGCCGGAAGAAGAGAAAAAACAGCCTGAGCGTAAAGAAGCCTCGGAGCCTATGGCTCCACCTGTGAATTACGAACAGAATGCGGAAGTTGCGGAAATGCTGGAACAAGCTCCGTGTGCCATCCCGCTTCCTGGAAAAATCCTGATGGAGAAAAAGTTGCGCGTCGGAGATATTCCGGCGGGTCTCTTGTTGAACCGTTATTCCGGCGATCTCGATGTCCGTGTCGAGAACCCAGAGGTGGAAAAAAAGGGGATCCCCTCCCTCAAGCAACCGCAATATACATCGACGATCGAAGCCTCGACTGGGGACGCTGAGATAGATCCGGCTACAATGAAGCAGATGCAGCCCAAAAAGAAGGGTAAGCGCGTCGCCAAGAGTCACAAGGAAGACCAAGAGATGGATCGGGTGGCACTCATTCGTTCTCCGCTCGAAAAGACCAATCGTGGTAAGAATCCCGAATCGCGCCGCTACGTCCGCGGTGTGCTCCACACTCATCCAATAGGCCTACGTATTGGAGCCATTTCCACCTTACTGCTCCTTTTTGTCCTGCCGCTGGCCGTCATTTCCACCTTCTTGTTGCTCGGCTCGCGTGAAATGCCGGATTCCCTGCCATGGGTTCCGGAATGGATCCTTGCCTTCCCCATCGCGCTGCCGATTGTCGGACTTCTATATTTTATCTGGGGGTTCAACGGGAAATGCCGCATTTGCACACAAAAACTTTTCGTTCACAAGGCAGCGCTCAAGCACATTAAGGCGCACCACGCTCCCGGCTTTGGTTATGTATTTCCGCTCTGCATTCACCTGCTATCTTTTGGCTGGTTCCGCTGTTCCTCTTGCGGAACGCCTGTTCGTTTGAAAAAGTGAGCCTATGGAGACGCTTTGGAAAATCGCACCGGCCACAGTTGCCGCACTTTTCCTCGCGGCCTGCGGAATCGGTGGCGGAGACGACAGTGGCGTCGACTTAGAAAGCGCCATGCCTCCTCCGGGTATGGGGCCGAAGATTCGTTCATCAGGCGGCACAGCCGTCACGCCTGGAGGAAATCAAAATACTCCGAACTTTGCTGGCATCACTCCACAGGAGGATATTGTTTTCACCGATCCCGATAATCCCGATGCCGGAATCCCCGAGCTTGAGACTCTGATGGCCGCTCCGAAAAAGGGGCCGTGGGAGGATAGCGAAACTATCGCCCGCCAGACCGCCGCCCGTGAGGGTAAGCCCATCCTCGTCTGGTTCACCGATTCCCAACGCAGCCCCATATGCAAGGCGCTCACCCAAGAGCTTTTCGGCACCAAAGAGTTTGGAACATGGGCGCAAAAGCACATCGTACGGCTGCGCGTTGATTCCAACGTTGCTGCTTTCAAGGAGGTCTCCATGACCATGGATGAGTGGGAAACCAAAAAGTCGGACATCAACAATTATGTGAAGCGTATGAAGAAACAATATGGCGTACGCGGCCACCCGACAGTACTCATGCTCAACCCCAGTGGCGAAGTACTCTGGAAGGATACCGGCTACAAACGCGGGCAGGCAGATTTCTTCTGGGGCCTCATCAAGCAAAACGAAGCAGCGTCCTCAGCCGCCTACAAAAGCTGGCGCAAAGGCCTAGAAGACAAAGGTTACCGCGAATGGAAGGGAAAAGGCAGCCGCAAAGTGTTTGCAAAACTCATTTCTTACTCGGAAGGAACCCTCGTCCTCGTCGAGCCCGGCGGTGAACGATACAGAACACACGAGTCTCGGCTTTCCTCCGCAGATAAGAAATGGATTGATCAACAGAAAGCCATGCGTGGTATTCAATGAAAACGGCACTTCTCTCGCTCTCACTAGTTACGTTTGTTTTCCTCACATCATGCGGCTACAAGGTGCGCCCCGAGGAATCCATACGCATCGCCAAATCCTATGCCGAACTCAGTTGGAAGCCCGAAGCTCGCCACGTCCGCCACGGTCTGGACTCCCGGGGCATCCCTGTCCAGACGCCGGACACCACACTCGGCGGTGAACTGTCCGGCAGGGGCTACTGGAAACCCGGTGTAAACGCCATCGGCATGCCCTACAAATGGGGCGGCTTCGACACACCAAAGAGCTTCCTCAATGGCATCGCCAAAGGCAAGATTGCTGGCGACGTCGCGACTGATGAAAAAATCGCCCTTAACGATGCAGCCATCAGTCACGAGAGTGTCGGCGTCGATTGCTCGGGCTTCCTCTCCCGCTGCTGGAAACTCACCGAACATATCTCTACACCCGGGTTACCCGAACTTTGCGACCGCATCGCGTGGGAAGACGTCAGAATGGGTGATATGCTCCTCAGACCCGGCCACGTCCTGCTCGTTCATCACAAGCGCGGAGATAATTTCCTCATCTACGAGGCCGCTTCTATCCCTCAATCGAAAGTCCGCAGACGTGTAGTCGGTCTAGCGGAACTCAAGCGATCCCAATACCTCCCTTGGCGTTACCGCTTCATGGCAAAGCCGATGTCTATGATTTCTTCAAGCAGATAGCCTTATCAACTTGATGAAAACCCCACACTTATTCACTGCCGTCATCTTGGGGTTCTGCACACTCGCTTCGGCAGAGCTCTCCACCAAGCCAGCCACTGAAGTCTCCTACGACACCGAAGCCGGAAAATTTTACCAGCTACAACTAAAAGGCGCCGACGGATGGTCAGACGCAGGCCTTGCTGTCGCGGGCACGGGAGAGAGCGTCAGCGCATTTCATCCTGCAGGCGAATACCGGGTCGTTTCCCCTTCAGAAAAATGGGTCAAAGTCTGGGCAGATGAATTCGATGGCGACGATCTCGACTACTCGAAATGGGCGAAGGAAGAAAATAACTACGGCGGCGGAAACAACGAAAGGCAGGCCTACCGCATGGATCCGAAATACTGCACCGTTGAGGAAGGCATACTCAACGTGACCGTATTCCGCGACGCACACACCACAGTAGATGGGAAAAATCAGCCCTACTCTTCCGCCAGAATCAGAACGCGCAAACGCGCCGAATGGCAATACGGCCGCTTTGAGATCCGCGCAAAAATGCCAGCAGGGCAGGGGATTTGGCCGGCGGTCTGGATGCTACCTACCGATTCGAAATACGGCACATGGGCCGCATGCGGAGAGATCGATATCATCGAGTCGCGCGGCAGTGCCGTTCACGAAACCACCGGCGCCCTCCACTTCGGTGGGCCATGGCCGCGTAACCAATACGTCGCTCACTCATACGATTTCCCCGAAAAAGACGCCGCTGAAGACTTCCACATCTACGCTGTCGAGTGGAGCGCGGATGAAATCAAATGGTTCGTCGATGGAGAACTCTGCCAGACACGCACCAAAGACGAATGGTTTACCGAGACAGCAAAAGACGATCCAAGCGCACCCTTCAATCAAGCCTTCCACCTCATTATCAACGTCGCCGTAGACGGCCGATTCTTTGAGGATACCGACCAACGCGCCGATCTACTCCCCGCAGATGCCTTTCCCCAGACCCTGCAGGTAGATTACGTGCGCGTCTTCCAGTGGGCGAAGTAATCCTCCCTACCGGAGGCTCTGGACTGCTGCGATCATTCGCAGCTTTCAGTGACTGCTCCGCCTAACCACCACAGGCCGGTTGTAATTTCCCCAGCTAGGCAGCCTCACCCATTTCTTAGAAAAAAGTTCTAAGGAACCCCACCTTGCCGTGTCATATAGGAAGAGCATGTTAACTTTTCTTCCATGGAACCTCCGAACTCCAACGCCCTAGCACGGCAATCCGCGGAGAGTATTCCTATCCTTCCCGCAGCCGAAACCCGAAAGCACATGGAGGAAAAACCCACGCTCCGCCAAGTCTTCGACGCCGAGGAATCACCTCTCCTCCGCTTCGCACACGGCCTTACCGCTCAGCGCGAAACCGCCGAAGATATCGTCCAAGAAGCCTTTTTACGTCTCCACTCGCATTGGGATGAAGTCCGGCAACCCCGCCCATGGCTTTTCCGCTGCGTCCGCAATCTCGCCCTCAATCATCTCCGAAAAGATAAACGCAATACCCCAATCGATGTCTACGCCGAGTCCAGTAAGGAATGGGAAGCCCCAACCCCAGACCCCGAAGTTGCCCTCGGGAAACTCGAAGCCATCGGCAACCTACAACTCCTCATCGCCGAACTCCCCGAGCCAGATCGAACCCTCGTTTCCCTCAAATACCTTTCCGACCTCCGCTACGACCAAATCGCAACCCAAACCAATCTCTCCGTCTCCAACGTCGGCTACAAACTACACCACACACTCAAATCCCTCGCCTCCTCTCTCCGCCACCTAGGCATCGAAACCTCCGAAGGATAACAACACCAGATTGTCATGAGCGACCACCTTCATACACAACCAGACGAGCACCTTGAGGCGCGCATTACCGCCTACGTCCTCGGCGAAGCCTCACCCTTCGAGTCCGCTGAGCTCGAAGACCTCATCTCAAAATCTCCAGAGCTCCAGCTCTTCCTCAATCGCACCCGCACCCTTCACGGCCTAATCAAAGAAGCCGAAACCACTTCCAACACCCCCGCTGAAGACTGGAAACTCCCCGCCGAGAAACGCGAGAAACTCGATGCCTTACTCGGCACAGAAGAATCCATCGTCCGCCTTAACAAGGAATCCCGCATCCGCCGCGCATCCTATCGCGCCGTATTCGGCATCGCTGCCGTATTTGTCGTCACTCTTTTCACGATCCGCCTAGTGCCATGGGACTACGAAGCTGAAGCCGTCATCGAAATCGTTCCGCGTGGCAGAACCATCGACCCTCTTACCGGCCAAAATTCATCACAGATGACCGCCAATTTCTTCGGAACGGAATTCGAAAAAATCAAAAGCAGAAATACTCTAGGCCTAGTCATTGATGAACTCGATCTTACTAACAGGTGGGGCATCGATAGGGATTCCGCCCTCAATAGACTAAAGAAAAGCGTCGAAACAGAAAACATCAGAGGAACCGACCTCCTTTCCATCCGCGTCAGCGAAAGGGACGAGCAGGATGCTTTGGAAATCACCGATTCACTGGTGAGAAATTATAAGGAATACCGCAGTTCGCTCGAAGAGAAAAACCTCGAGAAGGGTATTGCTGAACTTAAAAAAGCCGTCCGTGAGCAGGAAGACAAAGTCGAGGAGCGCCGCAAAGTCCTCACCACCATCTCTCGGACGAAGGATATCGTTTATGCCGGCGATGGAACACGCAGGGGTTTGGGCGTTGATCGTGCCGCGAATTCATCACTGGACGAATTTACCCGCATCGAGAACGAGAAAATGCAGTTGGAAAGCCAAATCCAGAGCCTCTTGAGCTACGATTCCGAGCAACTCAAAATATATGCCTCCGGCCTCGACCTTCCCGACAACGCCGTCAAAACACTCTATCCCGAATATCTTGCGAAAAAACGCGAGGTCGAAGGACTAAAAGCCAACGGACTTGGTGGAAATCATCCGACCATCGTTGCCCAAGAAAAACTCCTAGAGCAGACCAAAGAGCAAATCGACGAAAGCGTGGTTAACCTCCGCACCCGCCTCCAAGGTCAGCTTGATCTCGCGAAAGACCGGCTTGTAAAAGCAGAGGCGAAAAAAGACGTAGCGAAGAGAGAAGCCGTTGAGGAAAATATTGATAATTCAGATTACCTCGACGCCAAACGCGATTTCGAAACCGAGCAAGGTCTGCTTGAGCGCATGAAAATTAAGCTCATATCAGCGGAAATTGACGGCGATATCACCGAAGAATCCATCGTCGTCCACGATCCGGCCTCCATCAAACGTCGTAGTGCGCTCTCATTACTTTCAGCCCCAGAGAAAAAGGAGGCGCCCAATGAATCAATTGCACTTGCCGAAAATTCTCCACCCCAAAGTGAAATCGCTTCACCAAAGCCCACCCGATTAAGCGCTTCAAAAGCTGAGCCGCAGATCCACATCGGCGGGCAGGTGAGAACTACCGGGCCCTTTGATTTCAAAGAAGGAACTACCCTAGGAGACGCAGTCGCTATTGCTGGCGGCGCCACCGAATTCGGTTCCAGAAAGCGGGTGAAGGTCTACCGCGATGGTAAAGCTACCACCTACAATCTCACAGATGACAGCTTCGCTAACCTCGAACTCCAAGCTGGGGACACTATCGAAGTCCCGCAGAAAAACTTTTTCGGCTGCGGAGCAGGCAGGGACGAACTCGTGGAATCCGCACCTATACCCGCAGAGCCTGAGGCAGAACTGGCAGAGCTTACCGAAGGCCTCCGCAGCGGTGATGCCGCCATTGATCTCAACCACATCGACGCCATTCTCAACAACCCAAATCGCACGGCTGTTGAAGACTCAGACGAAACAGTCATGAGCCTGACTGGAACCCTTAGCCCCGAGGTCAAAGGCAAGAAGAAGCCGTCCGGAGTGGCTGGCTCCGATTTCGATGCGTTCGCCCCGGAGCCTACGAACGCACCAGCCGTACCTAAGCCCTCCCCTCCGGCCTCAGCACCAGTTGCTGGAGGAGCTATGGTTGAAGTCGACGAATCAACCAAAGACCCCGCCATATTTGGAAGGACTTCATCTGGAGGTGTCGACGACTTCGGGGACGGCTATGGAGGTAAAGCCGGGGAAACATGGGATTCTTCCAATCTCGACGCATGGGGAGAATCCCCCAATGCGGATGGTGAGTCCATTACGGCAGGAAGTGGCCGCGACATTAGTTTAGGCTTTAGCATGGATGACCTCGCCGCCGTTGAAGAGCAACGCAAACCCGGCAATTCTGACAAAGGCCGTGAACTTTTGGAAGAAGCTGACTCCAATGGCAGAACTGAGAACGAGCTAAGATATCTCTACGATCCAATTCGCAACAATCCCGCTCTTACAGAAGAGTCCTCTAGAGGCGTCGAGGAACTTCGCCGTAAGCTCTACATGGCGGATGAAAACTATGACCTCGGGAGATACGACGACGCTGTAGAAGCCTACGAGGAAGCCCTCCGCATCGATCCCTATAATAAGGCCGCGCGCCTTGGCATGGAGAAGGTCAACAATGCTAAATCCGATTACTATCGCGCTGCTTACGACCAAACTCGCTCAGAACTCCTCGCACAAGTGGACAGAAGTTGGGAGCTTGCTACTCCGGCAGAAATCACCAAAGCACCAATGGATGGAGGAACTCGTAAACATCTTTTCGATGAGGTGGATGCTGCATGGGGACTGGCCGCGCCAGGAGAAACTAACGCTGCAATCGATGGGCTAGTCAGCGAATCCAAGGAGAAAGCACTGGGTTCAGGTCAGAAGGCTAAAGGTTATGAATGGTCGTTCGATCCATTCGCCGAAACAGGTGACTCAGCTGGTGCCCTCTACGCCCTTCCGCCAATTATTGATACGGAAGGCGAACCTGAAGTGGTGGAATTCGAGGGTTTCATGAACTACGGAAATGGAATTGTAACTCCCCTTGAAACCACTTCGTTTTTCGACTCTTCATTAGCAGAAGGCAAACCCGAAGGTGTAGAGTATCGCTTCGCTTGGTTAGGTGTTGCTGATGACTCAGCTAAAAATCCTCCACAATTCGAAGTGGGACGTGAATTCATCTATCCAACTGAATTTCAGCTGCCTGAATTGGCAAATAATGTAAATGGTGCGACCACCTTCCCTGTCACTCCTGCCACACCGGCAGGTTTCGAGACACTCGATGTGGGAGGTGAACTCGAAGTAGAGGGCAGGATTCCGACTCTAGATGAAATTCCCGTATTAAGCAGACTCTTCAAGGCTCCAGAAATTAGCCTCGCCGATCTCTCCGAGGAAATCCCCGCCACCGAAGAACCATTCTCAACATTCTCCTTAAACATCTCGGACGCCTCATTCCAGATCGCCCGCGCTGCCATTGAGAAAGGCGAACAGCCAGATCCCGCTGCCATCAAGCCGGAGCAATTCTACAACGCCGTCGAATACGGTGACCCTGCACCGTCTTCCCTCGAGCCAGTTGCTGCTGCCATCGATCAAACTGCGCACCCAGTCATCCCCGGCCGTAATCTTGTCCGCGTTGCTCTCCGCACTGCATCCACTGGCCGCTCTGCCGCACAGCCGCTTCGCCTCACCCTGCTTGTCGATCAATCCGGCTCCATGGTTCGTGAAGACCGCCGCGCCGCTATGGAAACCGCCCTCGAACAACTCGCCACCCTCCTCACGGAAAACGACGAAGTCACCGTCATCGGATTTTCCCGCACCCCTCGCCTGCTTGCCGATTCATTACCCGGCAACCAAGCTGAGAAACTCCCGGAGCTCATAAACCAAACTGCCAACGAAGGCGGCACGAACCTTGAGCAAGCCATCACCCTCGCCTCTGAGCTAGCCCTCCGCCACAAGCTCGATAGTGCACAGAACCGTATCGTCCTCTTCACCGACGGTGCCGCAAACCTCGGCAACGCAGATCCCACCCGCCTTTCCGAAAGTATCGAATCTCTCCGCCAGCAATCGATCTCCTTCGATATCGCAGGCATCGGCGCGACCGATCTCAACGACAACCTCCTCGCCGAGCTAGCTCGCCACGGCAATGGCCGCTACTATCTGGTCGATGAAAATACCGGAGCATCCCTCGCTTCCCAGCTCGCAGGTGCCTTCCGCCCCGCTGCTGAAAACGTCAAGGTGCAGGTGGTGCTTAATCCCAATCGCGTTGGAAACTACAAGCTC
Source organism: Luteolibacter sp. (assembly GCA_051252155.1). GTDB lineage: Bacteria > Verrucomicrobiota > Verrucomicrobiia > Verrucomicrobiales > Akkermansiaceae > Luteolibacter. Next base: position 47,013 of record JBPOGB010000002.1, read on the forward strand.
ATCGGCTTTGAGAAAGACCGCCTGAAGACCGAGGATTTCCGAAACGATAGTGTCGATGCCGCAGAGCTTGCTGCAGATGAAGCCGGCGTCGCCATGTATCAGGTAGAGACTTTACCCGAAGGCACCGGAGAAATCGGCGAAGTTAGCGTCCGCTTCCGGGACACCGCCAGCGGAGAAATGGTCGAGCGCACCTGGACGATTCCTTACGATCCTTCCGCTCCGGCCATCGATAAGGCAGATGAGAAAACTCAGCTCGCCACGCTCTCACTCCTCGCCGCCCAAAAGCTCCAAGGCGGTCCCCTGGCTGATGCGATCAACCTCCGAAATTTCTCGGAAACACTCGCCCGCCTCAAGCAGACCTACGCGAAGGATGAGAAGACCACCCAGATGCTCACCTTCATCGCCCGCCTCAAATAATTTACCGCCCCTTTACCCACAAACCCAAGGAGGGGCTGCATCCTGCTGCCCAACTTCCCAAGTCTTCCACGGATCACTACCCACCCATTCCCATGAATCCCATCCTCATCTCCCTATTTTCCTTATCCTTTTTTACCCTCGCCCACGCAGAGGAATTCTCCCCACCCGACGACCCAAAAGCCTGGGCTGAATGGGCGGAAAAACTCAATCCGGTATCCGACGCCCAAGGCCACGGCCCCGACATCGGATCCGAAGAGTGGATGGCCGCATTGGATAAGAAGCTCAGCATCTCAGACAAACAAGGCCATGGCCCCGATCTCGGATCCGATGAGTGGCGCCGCGCCGCAGAGAAGAAGCTGAAGGATAACAACCGCGCACTCCTATCTTCCCATTCCACCGTCGCAAAATTCACCGGCATCACCAACCACCGCTGCATGGGTCTCACCGCGCATTGCCCGGACAAATGCGGCCACTCTGGAAAACTCGCCGCCTTCAAAATCGTCAAATACGTCAGCTACAAAAAGCCCGGCCAATACGGCGACCCCAAACAGGAAACCTTCCAGCTCCTCATCGAAGACAACATGGGCAACGCCAAAATCCCCGCTCCCATCCTGAAAAAAATCAACGACCTCAAACCCGGCACCGAAGTCCTTCTCGATTGGAACCACGACTACGTCACCAAAGATCGCTCCAAATTCCCCGAGCGCACCATCGTCAAATTGGATCCAACTCAGCCCTAATAACCTCAGTCCCTCAACCATCCTCTTCCACTGATCACCGATCACTCGGCACTAGCCACTCATCCCATGAAAACCCTTGCCCTACTCCTCGCCTTCGCCGCCTCCCTCTTTGCACAAGACGGCAGGATTATCCTCGTCCCGGAAAACAACGAAAAGCCCGCCCCGCTCTTCTTCTCTACTACCGCGAACGTCATAGCCAACGCCTCGCTTACGCAGACGACTTCTACGCATAACATCACTTACACTATCCATCAGGGCATTCCGGAAACACTCACCCTATCCCTCACCGGCCCCGGCGAAGTCCTCTCCGTCACTGGCGATAGCTTACGCGATTGGTCAGTGCGCGTTGCAAAGAACGGTGCACGTTTCCTCGATGTCCGCCCGATTGTCGCCGATGAAAAGAACCCTCCTGCAAAACTTTTCATTCAAGTGAAGACCTCACACAAATCGAAAAAAACTTCCGCACTTCTCCTGCCCGGCCCCGGTTCCTCCACCGGATTTTCCGCAACTGTCACACTGAACGTCGCCAATGGCACCGAGCTCCGCGTCACCGAAGCGAAAGCCCTTTCACCCCTCGAATCAGGAGCCGCCCGCCAATACATTACCACCACCAATGCCTCGCTGAAATTTTCTATTAGCCCCTCCGGCTCCGCTTCAGCCGGCTTGGAGTTGATAGACTCCGCCCTCTCCGGGAAGCTCTCTGAAGACGCACAGAGCGTTGCGTTCACACTCACCGCCACCGTCCGCGCCGATGCACCGGGCGCATCGACACTTTTGCTTTCTGGTAGAGCAGCCCTCTCAGGAAGAGTCTCTGGAGAAAACCATCACATCGCATTGAACAACAAGTCTGCCTACGAACTCATCGCCGATACCGCAGGCGAATTTCCCGTCACCGTGGATTTTATCGTCCCCATCAAGCGCTCCGGTGATTGGAGACAGCTGAACTTCAACCTACCTGCCGGTGTGGTTGTCCCACTCACTCTCACCGATCTCCCACAGGGCGTGACGTTCAGGACAGACCTTCCCGTCGTCCCTCGCGAAAGCGGTAACGCATGGAGAGGCTTCCTCCCCGCAAATGGCTCCGCCTCGCTAGCATGGAAAAAGGCCGGCGATATCGCCGATGGCTCACTCTTTTACTCTTCCACCGCCACCACCGATGTTCGCATCGGCAGCGGCCTACTTCGTCAAGTTACCGGTCTAGACCTCCGCGTGCTCCAAGGAAAAATCACAGAACTCACCCTCGCACTAGATGGCCCCGGTGAGATCCTTTCCGTTACTGGCCAGTCGGTTCTCGCATGGGATGTCTCCGGGGAAAATGAAGCCCGCAAGATTACGGTAAAACTCTCACGCCCCATCGAAGGCGCCGAACGCATCACCATCGAGGCTCAAGCTGCACTCGGTGGATTCCCTGTGAAAATGCAGGCGCTACGCATTTCGCCAGAGGGCACGCTACGACACAGCGGCTACGTCCGCGTGGCGAATCAGGGAGCCGTCCGCATCGAAGTCACAGAAGCCGACGGCCTCATCCAACTCGCACCAAATCAATTTCCCGGCGGCGAAGATACGAATCTCCGCCAAGTCTTCGTCTATCGTTTCCCTTCAGCAGATTTTTCCTACCAGCTCCAGGCAGATCAGGTACTGCCAGAAGTCGGTGTGACTGAAGTCACCGTCTACGAACTCGCTGAAACTGACCGCCGCATTATTTCTGATCTCGAATTAGACATCCGCGAAGCACCTCTCCGCGAGTGGGAAATGCTCATCCCTGCAGACCATGCTGTCGCCGCAGTCACCGGTGCAGAAGTCGCCGATTACGCCGTGGGCACAGAAGCATCAAAAGGCCTCCGCACCCTGAAAATTATTTTCCGCCAGCCGGTCATGAATCGCCAGCTTGTCAGCATTCGCCTTGAGAAAAATGAGGCAGCAAAAGCCGGTTCATGGACGCTCCAGCCACTCGGCTTCCCAGATGTGAAATCCCGCCGTGGTTACATCGGTGCCGTTGCTACCGCAGGTTACCGACTCGCCGCTGGTAAGGTCACTGGCGTTGCCGAAGTCCCCGTCACCTTCTTCCCGCGCAAGACTGCCGGCCTTCAGCAAGCCTTCCGCCTCCGCGAAAGCGAGTGGACCGTCGCCCTCGGCGTCGAGGCGCTCGGCCAATCGATCCAGGCAGATGTTTTCCACCTCTATTCCCTCAAAGCAGGAGCGGCCTACGGCAGCGTCCTCATCAACTATTTCGTCGTTGGCGCGCCTGCTACCGAGTGGAAAATTTCCGTCCCTGCAGCGGTCGGCAACATCGACGTCACTGGCCAAAATGTCGGTCGCGATTGGCGGCGTGAAGGCGATACCGTCATCGTCCCGCTTTCCCGTCCGCTTCTGGGTGCAGGCACTGTCCTTCTCACCTTCGAGCAGCCCATGCCATCCGGTGGCGGTGATCTCTCACCCGGCGAAGTCCGCCCACTCGACGTCCAGGCAGAGCGCGGCTACGTTCAGGTCGTTTCCCCACTGCAGGTGAAATTTTCCGCTCCTGTCAGCGAAGGCCCACTCCTGAAAATTGATCCCTCAGAACTCCCTGCCGAGTTCCGCCTGCTTTCCTCCGCGCCCACCCTCGCGGCATGGCAATACACCGCCCGCGACTTCACCATCGGCGCTAAGGTCGAGTGGTACGAGCCGGGTGAAACCGTCGATCAAGTGGTCGATTTCCTGAAACTCTCTTCACAGATCTCACGCGATGGCCAATGGGTCACCGATGCACGTTTCTTCGTAAAATCAAAAGGCCGTGCTGCTCTGCGCGCCATCCTCCCAGAGAATACTTCGCTGTGGGAAGCACGCGTCGATGGCGTTCCCGTCAACGCCCGTGCCGATGGCAAGATGACCCTTATCCCACTTGCCGGGCAGACCGATCCGAACCAAGCCGTGGAAATCTCACTCCGCTATGGAGCACGCTCGGAGAATCCCACCAAGCCTATCCTCACCGCTCCTGCCCTCGACGCTCCGCTCGTCATCGGAGAATGGACAGTCACTGGTGATGATAACCGCACTCTAGTGCCAAGAGGCAGTAATGGTGGTGATCTTCGGTCACCCGCACCGTTACCTCCATCCGGCTGGCAGTGGTTGTCCCGCCATCCACTGGCGACCCTATGCTTGGTCATTCTGGCGTCATTCACCATATGGCGCGCATCGGGGAAAACCTCCACGATCGTCGCGACCGCCGCCGCCACTCTCCTCATCATCCTATCCGTGGTCATGGCTCTGAAATCAACCGGCGGCTCCGCAATCACCTCGTCCACTCTAGAATACGCCGCCCCTGTTGTTTCCACAGGCCAGGCCATTAGCCTAGAAATATCCAATCTCAACCCATGGCAGGCACGCACAGGATTGAACGTATGGCTCCTGCTGATTCTTGGAACTACTGCAGTCATCGTAGGATTCTTCAAGAAGTCCCTCCTCGTCAAAGCTGCAGGCTTCGCATTAGTCGCCGCGGCGGTTCTTTCCATCCGTGGCGGTGCCCCTCTGTTCCTTCTCCTCCTCGCCGTTGCTGCGCTCATATCCGTTCCGTGGAGAAAAATTGCATCCAGTTTTCCTAAGAGCACACCGGCTTCACCGTTCACTGCTGCTCTCATCCTCCTCACAAGCTGCCTCTTCATATCAAATGCAAAAGCTGCCGAAGTGGAAGGCCTCCAGCCCGCTGAATCCATCATCCACGATTGGGTGATCAAAGACAATCGCCTCCAAGGCAGTATGGAAATCACCCTTCGTGCCGATGCTGGAGAGCGCTTTCTTCTCCTTCGTGCCCCTGCCGTCCTCACCTCATTCAATGGTGCCGGACTTAAAGTGAATAAAGCTCCGCTCGATGGTGAAGACGCTTATTATGTAACAGCCGATGGCTCTGGCCGTTTCACCGCTACCACTACTTTTGAGATGCCACTCGTCTCACCTGCACAGGCTTGGAGAGTTCCCGGCGGCCCCGCTGCAATGCGTAAAGTCTCACTTCGTTGGGATCAGGGTGGCTGGGAATTCTTCTCCTCCGGAGCCGCGCAAACCACTCCGCTCCCTGGCCTCAATGCCTCAGAATCTGGAGCTGTTATGATTCTCGGCCCCGTAGATCCAGTCACCATCTCCGCCCGTCCAGCGCAGCGCGATATTTCCTCAGAGGAAACGAAATTCTTCGCCGAGGTCTCGAACCTATTCCTCCCTGGTCCCGGTGTCGTCAATGCTCGCCACCGCATCTCCGTCCGTCCGACCCAAGGCCGCGTCTCCGAGCTGCTGCTCGATGTCCCTGCCGGATTCACCGTTGCGGATGTGGGCAATGGCCCCGTCGGCACATGGCGTTTTGATCCTGAAAAACAACAACTCCGCATCCCCATCGAACCAGCACAATCAGGTGCCTTTGATTTTACCGTCAGCACACAACGCGGTACTGAGACACTACCTGTTGATCTCACCCTTGAGCCAATCCGCGTAAATTCAGCGGCTGGAGAAGTTGGTTTTCTCGCTCTCGCATTTGGAGGTGACGCCCAGCCTGAAGGGCTTGAGCCGACGAATCTCTCCCGCGTAAACCCCGAGGATTTCGATGGGAAACTCCTCCCTCGCGACAAGGATGGTAATCCCGTCGTGCTCCTTCAGCACGCTTTCCGCTATGGCAAAGACAAGGCTTCCCTGAAAGTGAAAGTGACCAAAGTCGCGCCGGAGCTCCGCTCAGAGTCATGGCAGCTCGTTTCTCTCGGTGATGACCGCCTCGTTGTCTCAACGGATCTTTCTGTGAGCATTACACGCTCAGGTGTCTTCAAGCTCGCCGTGGAAGTTCCCGCCGGCCTTGAGATCGAGACCGCCACCGGCGAATCTCTCAGCCACTGGACGGAATCCACTACCGATGGCAAACGCATCCTCACTCTCCACCTCTCGGGGAAAACTATCGGTAAGCTTGAGTTCAACATCACTCTCACTGGCCGCCCTCCCGGTGCTCAGGAAAACTGGCAGACCCCACGCCTTTCCCTTCGCGGCGCTTCACGTGAATCTGGAATCGTCACCATTGTCCCGGATCGCGGGCTTCAGGTTCGAGCTGTGAATCGGAAAAATATTTCCCAGATCGATCCTCGCCAACTCAACGATGCAAAAAGGGAATCCATACGCGCCGCGGCTCGTCCCGGTGCACTCGCCTACCGCATCCTTCAGTCGGATTGGTCACTTGGCCTCGCCATCTCTCGTCTCGATCCATGGGTCACTGCCAAGGTTTTCCATGAAACCACCCTCCGCGAAGGTCAGACACTCACCCGCGCCTCCATCACCTATCGTATCGAGAACGCTGCGCTCAAAGCCCTTCGCATCCGCATTCCTGGTCTTGATGAAACCGCCGCCTCTACGGTTCGAGCTACGGGAGATGCCGTAGCAGACCTCATCCCTATTGAGGGTGAGGAAGGTCTATATGAAATCCGTTTTCAGCGCGGCATCGCTGGAGAAACACAGATCGAAATCGAGTTCCAGCAATCCACTGGAGACTCCGGCAGTGAACTCATTCAAGCCATCGTCCTGGAGCAGGTACGCCAGCTATCCTATTTCTCCGCCATCCGAGCAGGAGGCCGTCTTGAACTAGATGCGACAGAAATTCCACGTGGTTGGCAACGCGCCGATTGGGCAGTCGCACAGTCAACCATCGGCAGAGCTGCGGGAAATGTCGCTCCGCTCCTTCTCTTTCGCGTCGCTGATCCTGAAGCTCCACTTACGGTTTCGATCAAACGCCATGAGCTAGAGAGGCTCGAAAAACTCCGTGTATCCCAAGGAACCCTCACCACGCTTATGTCACCGCTCGGCGATTCCCTCACGGCTGTCGACCTCATGATGGAAGTCACGGGCAAGAGCACTCTGCGCCTGAAGCTTCCCGAAGGCGCTGCCCTATTCAATGTCCTCGTAAATAACGAAGGAGCAACCCTTGTCCGTGAAAAAGGCGAATGGTTGTTCTATGTTTTCCCATCCCCAGAGGGTAACCAACCCGCCAACATCCGCTTCGTCTATTCCGCGAAAAGCAAGGAAGACGGACAACTCCTCGGCCCCGTGCTGAACATTCCGATGGAGAATCTCACGTGGCGCGTGCTCGTTCCCGAGGGCTTTGAAATGACAGGCCACGGTGGTGATTTTGACCTCAGTAACCAAGCCTCCTTTGGCTCATTCAGCCTTGAGGATTACCAAAGCTTCGCGCAGAGCAAAAAGCAGAGCGATTCATTGGGAGCCGTCGCCCTCCTCGATCAGGCGAATCAGTGGCTCGCCGCCGGTGATCAGGAAAAGGCCGCTGAAGCGTTTGGCAACGCCTACCGCAGTAACCAGCTCGACGCCGCCTCAGGTGAAGACGCCCGCGTCCAGCTCCGCGAACTAAAAACCCAGCAAGCTGTTCTCGGTCTCAATACGCGGCGCCAAAAAATCGCCATCGCCAACGGCATCGCTGGCCAAGATGAAAACGCCCAGCTAGAGCAAGCCGCAAACGCCAACCCCATTTTCAATGGCGATTTCAACTACGACCCCACCCAGTTCGACCGCTTTCTAGAAGGCAACTCCGCCGACGAAATATCCGCCCTTAAGGAAATCGCCAACCGCATCGTCACTCAGCAGCTAGCCGCCGAACCAGCTCCTCTCGCCCTAGACATTACACTCCCTGAGCGTGGTAAGATCGTCACCTTCACCCGCAGCGTTCAAGTCGAGAGCCAATCCGATCAGCCAATGCAAATCACCTTGGATATCAAAAAGACACACCAAGCCAAGTCATGGCTCGCCATCCCTCTTTGCCTCCTTATCGGCACTCTTGCCGCGAGGAGGAAGTGAGGATGGGAGCAAGTGAGCCTTATCGAATCACAACGCTACCCTGCCAGGTGGAAAGTCCTTTTGTGCTAATACTGACGTTGAAGAGTGAATCATACCTTGAGAGGCGGATATTTCCGGAAACGGTATAAGAGTATCCATTTCTGCCGGTAAAGGTGCGAGACACGTAGCGAGTTTCGCCGTTTTTCCCGTTAGCGTCGAAGTTCAGGATGTATTCTTCACCGTTCTCGAGAATGACATACATGCTAAAATTAATATTGATGGTCGATTCATCACGCTGCCGGATGACTGTCTGTCCTTGTGAGTTTACGGATTTATCTTCGATGGTGCGTACGGACTCAAAAATGCGCGGTCTCCCTGCGGATTCTACAGCTCTGACACGCACCGGAGCAGGAGCCTGATAGGTGGATCCGTCAGGTCTCGCCCAGATTCCGTTTCCTTGATAGGAGTCAGGAGCCACGATGCAGCTGTTGAGCATTCCGAACGTGAAGCCCAGACTGAGAAGGCGAAGAGCGTGTTTGCGAAAATTTATATTGGTCATATTCACACGGTGTAAAATTGTGCATTCGGTCGTCAAGAGTAATGGGCTGTTCCGCCTCAGTAGCTGTGACCAGCATTCATCTGATATTGTAAGTTTCATGTCCGTTTCATATTTCATAACATATGAACATAAAGGCCGTATCTGTGATCTTCTCATGTCTGGTGATATTGCTTTCACCAGCCTACGGATCCGCAGAGCTTGATCGCGAATGGACTTCCGTCGCAAATACGAAAATGAAGGCCACCGCCCTCGAATTGGTGGATGGAGTGGTTACCTTCGAGCGAGAGTCCGGAGGAAAAATTCAGATTCCGTTAGATCAACTTGCCGAGGCGGATCGTGTGCTGCTGCAAGAGCACTTCTTTGCAAAGGCAACAGAGAAAACGCCCACCGCTCCTGTTGAGGGTCTGCCTCATCCTCAGGGCAAAGTTGTCGGCCCCATCAAGGCGGGAAACTCGAATTACTTTCTCTATATTCCGAAAAACCTAACGCAAGGCCGACTTGCTCCGATGATGTTTTTCACCGGAGCCGGCGGTGGCAATGCCAAGCACCTCCAAAGATATATACCCGGGGCAGAAGTGAATGGCTGGATTTTAGCTGCTTCTGTCGAATCGAAAAATGGTCGGGTTTCTGGCCCCTTTATCGAAGCCTCTATTGAGCACATTAAATCAACTCTGCCTGTTGATCCTGCAAGATTCTATTTCACCGGCGGCTCAGGCGGTGGCGTGCGAGCCTTGGTAAATACTACGGTTTTCGATGGTGCAGGAACAATGCCTGTCATCGCTCACGGAGTCATCGATGATATGCCTTCCTCTAATAGCCACTATTATTTCGTCAGTGGTGCCACCGATTACAACCGCTCGGCCTCCGCAGTGATGCGTAAGAATTATAAGGACAACGCATTTCATCGCTTTCATGCGGGCGCACACGCCAATGGCCCCAACAACATAGCCCATGATGGAATGGCATGGCTGAATGGCCGCTTCCTCGCCAAGCAGAAAAAGGACAATGCCTTTGCCGATGAACGTGAGGACTACGAGAAATCGATGATAGCTTGGATTAGTGAGCTGGCGATAAAGGAACCCCACCGCGCACTGTTAAATCTCAAGTTCCTCTTGGATGAATATGTCCCAGGATCCGCCATCATGTCAGTTGGCGAAACTCTCCGATCCAAACTTTCCGAAGACTCGAACAATACGCTCTTCGTAGAGGCGATCTATGATATCGATGAATTTTCTCAGGACGAGCTTTCGAGCTTCGGTGTCGGCTCGCTGCACAAGCACTCCACTCCCGGCATCAAGAAAGCTGCTGACCAGATGCTGGAGAAATACCAAGGCATTCCAGAAATTCCGCAGATTTTGGAAAATTTGAAGAAGCCGACGATCTGAGTGGAATTAACAAATTTGGTTTTCGTATAAGCCACTGAAGCCTATGTTATGATATCTCTTAATAAAAAGAATAGCTTAGGTTTATCTTGACCAAAGTTTTCCAATTCTCAGGGTTCTATGCGGTGAATCGAACAGCAATAAACATTGGTGGATTTCAAGGTGCAGTCCGATTGATTGCCCTTTCGGCATGTGTCTTCTCTTGTGTTGCGGGGTTACCATCTTGCAAGTCTTCAAAGAAAGAGGAAGAGGATGCTGCGGCTAAGAAAGACAAGGAAACTCCCACTTCAAAGGTCGAGGATAAGGCACCTTGGAAGGAAGAAGGAGTCGACCCGTTAGGCAACTGGCAACTCAAACAGATCTCCGGATTGAGCGCGTTGGTTCGACTGGAAGGTCAGATCGACAAACCTGGACTGATCGTCGGGGGCACTGTGCGCAAGTCTTCCGGATCACGGTATTTCATATTTTGTGAAGCCTCTGAAAACACTGAACGAGGCACTGTCCTCTATAGCACAAGAACCGGAATTGGCAGGGCGAATCTCAAACGTGTTTCCAATGATTCATCCGGCTTAGCCTTGTTCTCCTTCAGCACAAAAGATTCTCCCAAGACCTATCAGATAGATGATGCCGGCGATGATCAGGAAGTTCATGCTCTCCGAATTTCAGAAGATGGCTCCATCCCAGATGCCGAGCTGGAGTCGGTAGAAATGGAAATCGACGAAATCCAAAATAAAATTTCCGAACTGGATATCAAGAGGGAGGAACTCGCCCAAGAGAACATGCAGGCAAGACGGCCGAGCAGGCTGGATAGAGATCCGCGTATGGGCTCCATGGATTCGCGGAGAGAGGACATGATGGCGGCTAGGGAATTACAGGAAGAATTCCGCCGTGAGATGATGCGCCTAGATTCCGAGATCAACCAAATGCATTCACGTATTTCAGGGCTTTCTGCAAAATCGAAATTTCCTGCAAGCGGCATAAAAATAGAGGAGATCGCTTCAGCGAAAAGTGCGGCTTCGCTGGAAAAAGCCAATATTGATCTTGAGAATTCAATCCTCGTCACAAAGTCAGGCCAGCTTCGTTCAATTCGTTTTCAAGGCAAATGGCTGAGCGCTGATGAGATTGTGAATTCAGGTGAAGGTGGCATTGAAAGCGCCAAGATCACGGTTTCCGGGAGGAACAATGGCATAAGTCTCACATGCCATATCGTTCCCGACCTTCCTTTTGTTAAAGACTCATACTCGATGATCGCAGCCACGACTTTCGAACTCGAATCCCAAGGTAGCGGATCGGTCGAAGAGCGCCTAGCAACCCTCACTCCGGCTGCCCTTCGCATCTACAGTGATAGTCTGGGAATTTCGTCACAACTTAAATGGAACGGAAAGAAGTCGAAGCTTTGGATCCGTGTGTTCAATGACAAAACTCCTAATGAGCCGGTATTGGATGAATTGATTGAAATCGATTATCAGGGGCAGTTTTTTGCAAAGTGGGAAAAACCTCCATCGCCACTGATCGAGATACCCGAGCCACAAGCCAACCAGCCACAAGATCTAGTTTCTGAAAAGCAGACTCTCGATGCGAAGGGAGAAATCGTCGACTTAATCACTGCCGGGGATGGCTCGGTAGTGATCGTCCGCACGAACAAGGCGCCCTATTGCACACCCTTCGATCTAAAATCTGGAAAGTGGCTACCCGCGAAGTGGAAGGCCACGGAAAATACGTTGGTAGCCGCGCAGGCAGGGAAAGTCTATCTGCTCGATCGCGAGACTATGGTGCTTGAGGTCTGGAATTTGGCCTCAGGCGAGCGGACGGGATTACATGTGTTGCAGCTGGATGAAAAGGTCATCGCTTTTGCCGCACCGCTGACAAATCCTGATATGCCATTAATTTTGGCGACTGAGAAAGGCTGCTTCTGTCTCGATCCAGTTGAATTTGAGAGGATCTCCAGTGGGCTTGGATTGGAGAAATTTTACGAACCGGATTCGAGATACGGCGACTCGAATCTGATCAATCCAGACACCGTGAATCTGCGTATTACTGATGACGGCGCTATTTATTCCTTCTCCGGACTTCCTGCTTCCGAGCAGACCAGCAGGAGAAAAAGACAAAGTATGATTTTGGATAATTCTGGCATCGTGGTGAGGACGCTGAGTTCGTCTGATATTTTCGCCTCAAGAGGACGAGTTTCTTCTGATAAATACCCTGATCATGGAGGCAGCGGCATGAGTGTGTCGCCAAGATCGGTGGGTAGGCCTTTTCCAGAGCCGAATGCCAAGATCACGTTTTATGAACCGAATGGAAGGAGTTCGTTCGCCGAGCTGTACGGTGCTCCTACGCTACCCGTGAACGCAGGACAAGGCACCGGTTTCCTCGCGGAAGACAGGGGATGCTATTTTGACTCTCAGGCAAAGGCCTTGCTTTTGCCGGACGGAAATGTCCTGCATTTTTTCAAGCTCCGCATTCCAGAAGGTCAGAAGCCTCTTCCAGAAACTTTATTGGTAGGCGAAACGATTGAAATACCCCTTCCACCTGGAGATCGGCATGTAGTTACTGCATCTTTGGGGGGCACAAGTGTGATCGAAGGCGATGTGGCGAAATGGACTGCCACTGATGAAGTAGGTGATAAGCAAGTGAACCTAACCCTAACTTGGCGAGGAGAACTCGGCTCGGAAATGAAGCTCGATCACAGCGTGAAAGTCTTTTCCCAAATCGGCATGGCCGAGGCAATTTCGACAGATGGCAAGAAACGCATCCCGTTAAAAGCGCGGGGTGTAATCATCGGTGAACGCGGCTCGAACATTGTAGGATTTGCGGGCTCCGGTGCTGTCGTGATTTGTAGGGATCGTGAAAAGCTCATCGCTTGGAATACCCTCACCTGTCAGAAAATTTTCGAGAAAGAAAACGTGCCTGGAAATTTTGTATTCGGTGATGCAGATCATATCTACGTCGCAGAAGACAAAAAGCGGATCACCTCTTTCGATGCCGGCACCGGTGAAATTTTGGCGGAAAAACCGATGAGTTCAGATCTTCGAGACATAACGACCGGAATGTCCTCGCGTAGTTCACTGCTCGCCATTGAGCGGCAGGATGGAAGAGTCTTCGTCCTTGAGTTCGACAGGGAGACACTCATCCCTACCATCCTCAATTTTGAAGCTGATCTTACAAATCGATTGACCGCTTCAGACCTGACTTCCAATGCCTCTGGATCAGCAATTTGGAGCAGAGAGACTATGTTTTACCGCGATGGAAAAACCGTCACGCTGAAAACGGTAGGCAGAACGAATAACAGCATCCGTCTTGTCGACGCAGTTCCAGATGAGTCCGGCCAGTATTTGTTGAAAGATGAATGGTTCCTCGATATTTCACAAAACCCACCGATAGAGTCCGAGGTTTCAGGCGCAGGCCACTCTGTAAACGGCGGGAAATCCGCGATGGATAAGTCCGGGAAATACATCTTGGTATGGAATCATGCAGGTGACGCGCCGAATCAGGAAATCTCGATCCGGAATGCAAGCGAGCCGAATAAGGAAATTCTGAAGGTCAAAGTCGATTCGGCGATTACCCACAACCCGTTATATTTTGTCAGTTCGACAGGAACCTTCATCTCTCCCGTTTCGAGCAACAGAGACTTGGGCTATCTTGTTTATGATCTGGATATACCCAAATTACTTAAAGACCTCTCACGTTAATCCTCCCTATGAAACCACTCATCTCGTTCCTGTTTTCAAGCGTCTTTTTCCTGAACCTAAATTGCCTCGGGGAGGAAAGCGATGCACGGGAGATATTCGAAGTCCTAGAACCATCGTTGGTGGCAATCACGAATGCTGAGGGTGGCGGCAGTGGTATCGTTCTCACGGAGAGCGGCTTGATCATCACAAACTTTCACGTCGCAAACACTCCATTGCCTTTGTCCGTAGAAGTAATGGTTTCGGCAGGCGGGAAACCCGTTAAGAAGACTTTCGAGGGCGTGAAATTGCTCAAGGTTCATAAGACCAGCGACCTCGCTCTCTTGCAGGTCGAGACAGGCGGAGCACGACTCAAACCGGCAAAGATTTCAAAATCGTCAAGTGACACCGTAGCGGGTGGCACCTGCTATGCCCTTGGCTACCCCTACGTTCCCGGCCAGGAGAAGCCTACCCTTACGATCACCAAGGGAATCGTCAACTCAGCTAACAGAATTGTGGATGGCAACCCCTATATCCAGCTCGATGCGGCGATCAATCCGGGCAATTCCGGCGGAGCACTTGCGAATGACAAAGGTGTCGTGATCGGGATACCGACCATGAAATTCGAGGGAGCGGATCGTATCGGGCTTGCCGCGCCACTGGCGGATCTGAGAATGGATCAGTTTGTCGAAGTGGAAAAACGCAAAGGCAATCCAGAGGAGGCAGCACGGCTTTCTGATATGGCAACAACCCTTGTCTTTCGTGATGCCTTTTCATTCGGAACGGATCCCTACGCAGTTGAAATCGCCATTTTCCTACAGCGGGAGGCAATCAGTCTCGATCCCAACAATGCCCAATGGTCGCTCAATATTGCTTCTATGTATCTCCGTCTCAGGATGAATGAAATCGCGCTGGCGTATGCCAAGAGCTCGGTGGAGAAAGATCCGGAAAATTTGTATTCACGTTCCCTACTCGCCGATTGCCATGATCTTTTCAAACAACCGCAGGAAGCGGCGGAGAACCGTTTCGCTTGCCTCTCCATTGCTGCGGAAGGAAAGGCTCTCGAGAAAAAACATGAGATCATGGAGAAGCTTGCTGAAAGTTTCATCAAGATCAATGAACCGGCGAGAGCCGCCTACATGGTGTCCTGGTGCAAGGCTGCACTTGGGTTAACTACTCTTCCGGCGAAACATCGCATTGTTTTGCAGGAGGCTAGCAGGACGATTCCGTTTGAGCTGATGGAAGAGATCATGACTAAGACAAGTGGCCACAGCATCGCGGATATGGCAGCCATTGTAGCTCGTGCACCGGAGCCAACGGATCGCCCCGAGCCAAAAGAAGTCAAGCCGGCCAACCCGTCAACACTCGTCGCAGCTCCTCCCAAAACCGTAACGGTTAGCTCAGAATTCCAAGTCGGCGCTGGAGAGACGGCAAAGATGGCCGATTCACCATCCGGAGTGACCTTCGATGCAGAAAGCGGAGCCTTGGAATGGACTCCGACACCGTTTTCTAATCACAAATCTGCGAAGATCCTATTTCTTGTTACTGGTGCAGACGGAACGGAAAAGACTGTGGTTCATCTTATGGAGCGAGATTGAAGAGGTGGGATTGACTACGTTCCACTCTGTCTAAGCGGTGTGCAAAATCCTCCTCCGGATTTTGTTAGGGGGGAATGATCGCTAATGCGATCCCTGCGTTCGAACCTGTTTCCTTCGCTTCGCTGCGGAAAGGGTTCTCTTTCTTCTCCCCTGAAACGCCATGAGGCCGCTCCTGCGAACAGGAGCGGCCTCATGGCGGAACGGGGGGGATTCGAACCCCCGGTAGAGTCACCCCTACGCTCCCTTAGCAAGGGAGTACTTTAGACCACTCAGCCACCGTTCCGTGAAATCAAGCAGGTCGAGGTGTTTTGAACCATAGGACGGGGGTGCAGTCAAGAATGGCGTGTGCTATTTTTCTATCGGCTCGAAGGGATCTCCACGCAGGTAACGTTTTACGGTGAAATTCTCGTGTCCTTCGAGGGTTTCACCTTCGGGAAAATCGATTTCAAAAGGGGCGAGATAGGTATCGCCGTCGTAGGAGCTGTGGACGTGGCTGACGAGCCATTCATCGATGAGTGGGGAGAGGGCGGTGTAGATTTCGGCACCGCCGATAATAAAGATGCGGCCGTCCATTTGCGAGATGGCATCTGGGCTGTGGATGACCTCTACGCCTTCGTGCGACCATGATTTGTCACGGGTGAGGACGATGTTTTTCCGTTTCGGGAGGGGTCTGCCGATGGATTCGAAGGTCTTGCGACCCATGAGGATGGGGTGGCCGGTGGTGGTTTTCTTGAAAAACGCGAGGTCTTCGGGAAGGTGCCAGGGAAGTTTCCCGTCGCATCCGATGACGCGGTTCGGATCCATGGCGACGATGGCGGTGAGGTGGGGCATGGTTTTTAAACGGCGATGGGTGCTTTGATCGTCGGATGGGGATCGTAGTTTTCCAGGGAAATATCCTCGAAGGTGAAGGCGTCGATGGCTTTTACCTCAGGATTGATGCGGATGGATGGCAGCGGGCGCGGCTCGCGGGTTAGCTGGAGGCGGGCTTGGTCGAGGTGGTTGCTGTAGAGGTGGAGATCGCCGAAGGTGTGGACGAAATCACGTGCTTCGTAGTCGCAGATCTGGGCGACGAGGTGGGTGAGGAGTGCGTAGGAGGCGATGTTGAAAGGAACGCCGAGGAAAAGATCTGCGCTACGTTGGTAGAGCTGGCAGGAGAGGCCGGGTTTGCCATCGCCGACTGGCTCGTGGACGTAGAATTGGAAAAGCAAGTGGCAGGGCGGGAGCGCCATGTCTGGCACGTCGCCTACATTCCATGCAGAGACGATGTGGCGGCGTGAGTGCGGGTTGCCCTTTAGGCCGTCGATGAGCAGGGCGATTTGATCGATGACTTTGCCGTCTTTCGTTTCCCAAGCGCGCCATTGTTTTCCGTAAACGGGGCCGAGGTTGCCATCGTCATCCGCCCATTCGTCCCAGATGGTGACTTTGTTTTCCTTGAGGTAGCCAATGTTGGTATCGCCTTTCAGGAACCAGAGAAGCTCGTGGATGATGGAGCGGAGGTGAAGTTTTTTTGTGGTGATGCAGGGAAAACCCTTACGCAGATCGTATCGCGCCTGCCTGCCAAAAACTGAAAGCGTACCTGTCCCGGTGCGGTCGCCGCGCTCCTCGCCGTTTTCGAGGACGTCGGTGAGTAGATCGTGGTAGGCTTTCATAGGGGGAACTCTAAATTTCAACTCTCAACATTCAACTCTCAACATTCAACTCTCAACGAAGAGAAGAGGCTCAGTACTGCGTTTTCTTTTTTCGAAAAGCTGGGTTTCTTGGTAGCCGGCGGCTTTTGCCAGTTCGCGTGCTTTTGTGAAATCGCGGGCGACTTCATTCGGCGCGTGGGCGTCTGAGGAAATGATCAGGCCGATTCCTGCTGAGCGGGCGAGCTCGATGAAGCGTGGAGCGGGATAGGCCTCGGCGCAGGGCTTGTGGAGGCCGGCGGTGTTGATCTCGATCACAGAGCCGTTCGCGGCGATGGCCTCGATGGCGGGCTCGTAGAAGCGGTCGAGATCGCCTTCTGGGGCGTAGGAGAATTTTTTCACCAAATCTGGGTGGGCGAGGATGTCGAAGAGTCCGCTTTCGGCCATCTGTGCGTAGGTTTTCCAATACTCTGTCCACACGGCATCGACATCGGTTTCCGCCCATTTCCCGAGCCACTTCGGGTTATCGAAATCCCAGCCGCCGAGGTAATGCACGGAGCCGATGAGGTAGTCCCAGTCGTATTGTTCAGTGAGCTCGGCGATGAAATTTTCACAGCCAGGCAACCAATCGCACTCCATGCCTGTGCGGATTTCTAAACGGCCAGCAGCGGCGGTTTTTGCACGCTCTAACCATTCGAAATATTCGGGAAGCTCACTCCAGAGCATACGCCAGTCATCGAAGGGCTCCGGGCGGCACGGTGCGTGATCCGAAATGCCGTATTCTGTAAGGCCTGCGGCAACGGCGGCTTCCACATATTCCTCCGGCTCGCCAGTGGCGTGACGGCATAGCGGGGTGTGCGTGTGGTAGTCGGCGGGCATGCTTGGAATGTTGTAGCTGCGTGGAGGGTTGACCGCAAGAGCTGGTCGGCACTTCCGCCCTTTACTTCTGTTGCTGATTCGGCCTCCTTTGGGCAACAGCGAAACGCGCCATGAATCCGAAATCCCTCACGAAATACCGCCCTTTTCCGGCGACTCCCCTGCCCGACCGCACATGGCCGGACAAGGAGATCACCCACGCCCCTATCTGGTGCTCGGTGGATCTACGTGATGGAAATCAAGCGCTGCCACAGCCCATGTCGATTGAGGAGAAGCTGGAATTCTTCGATCTCCTCGTGCGTATTGGTTTTAAAGAAATCGAGATCGGTTTCCCCTCCGCTGCGGATACGGAATTCAATTTCTGCCGTCGCCTGATTGAGGAAAACCGCATTCCTGAAGATGTAACGATCCAGATCCTCGTGCAAACACGCGAGGCACTCATTCGCCGTAGCTTCGAAGCGATCGCCGGGGCGAAACGTGCGGTGGTGCATATCTACAATTCTACCTCGCCTCTGCAGCGAGAGATTACCTTCAGCGGCGCGAGCTGTGAGTCGATCAAGCAGATCGCCGTGGATGGCGCGAAGCTGGTGAAAGAGCTGGTGCCGACCATTCCGCAGACCGAGGTGGTGCTTCAGTATTCGCCCGAGTCTTTCTCCGACACCGAGCTGGAGTTCTCGCTGGAGGTCTGCAACGCCGTCATCGGTGTTTGGGAGCCTACTCCCGCGAAAAAAATGATCATCAACCTGCCGGACACCGTCCAGTGGGCGACACCGAACGTGCATGCAGACATGATCGAATGGATGAGCCGCAAACTCGACCGTCGCGATTCCGTGACAGTTTCCCTGCATACGCACAATGATCGCGGCACCGGTGTCGCGGCGACCGAACTCGGCCTGATGGCGGGTGCGGATCGCGTGGAAGGTACCCTTTTCGGAAACGGCGAACGCACGGGCAATCTGGATATCGTCACCGTCGCGCTGAACATGAACAGTCACGGCATCGCCACGGGACTGGATTTTTCCGACCTCACCGATATCCGTCTGAAGTATGAAAAATTTACCCGCCTCACGGTGCCCGAGCGCCAGCCATACGGCGGGGAGTTGGTATTCACAGCATTTTCCGGAAGCCACCAGGACGCGATCAAGAAAGGTCTCGATCGTCGCAGAATGAAGGATGCACCGGACTGGGATATCCCTTGGGGTGTGCCTTACCTGACCATTGATCCGCAGGACATCGGACGTTCTTACGAGGCACTGATCCGTATCAATTCCCAATCAGGCAAAGGCGGTGTCGCCTACGTGCTGGATCGTGAACATGGCTTTGATTTGCCTAAATCGATGCATCCGATTGTCGGAAAATACGTCTACGATCTTGCGGATGAGCAAGGTCGTGAGCTGACGCCTGATGAGATACGCGATGCGTTTTTCGACCATTTTGTGAACGTCTCAGCGCCGCTTTCGGTGGTGGAATACGAACTGGTTCATAAGGCCGGAGGCGGAGATGTGCATTGCAAGGCGACGGTTTCGATCGAGGGGCATATGCACCGGATCGAGGGAGACGGGAATGGCCCGATCAATTCCTTTGTTCATGCGCTGGAGACCGTGGGAAAGAAGGATTTCACGCTTACAGATTACCGCTCACATGCGGTGCAGGGCGGTTCAGATGCAAGTGCAGCGGCCTATGTGCAGCTGCAGCATGAAGATGGCCGACTTGTCTGGGGCACAGGCGTTGATTCCTCCATTGAAATGGCGGGTCTCAAAGCGCTGGTGACTGCTTGGAACTTGATGCGGTGAAATGGGGAGCGCGGCTTTTCAAGCCGCCTTCTCGCACTCCGCAAGCATAGTTCGGCGCGCAAACAGAAATGATCCGCAATACAGCGGCTTGAAAAGCCGCGCTCCATATTAACGCTCCATACTCAGGGAACGATGATCACCTGTCCGGCTTCGAGGCCTGCGAGGATTTGTGTGTTGTCTCCGTAGTCTTTCCCGCGAGTCACGATGCGTTCTTCGGTTTTCCCATCGGCGAGCTTCACTTCGATCGTCCATCCTTGCGGGCCGAAGGTGAGCGCCTTCTTAGGCACGGTGATGGCTTTTTCCGCAGAATATGAAACAGCGCGGACAGTGAGCGATTGTCCCGCAGCGGGGCTGGCTTCTTTTGGCCAAGTGGCGGAGAAGGTCATGGCGTAGCTACCGTCGGTGCCTGGTGAGTTCGAAAGCTGCGAGAGTTTCACGGGAATGGCGAGATCCTCGCGGCCTTGCAGGGTAGCAGTGGCTTCAATTCCAGTGGTGAGAGCTGCTGCTGTATCTTGATTTGAGAATGCGATCACAGACATCTCCGAGCCAGCGGGGATAAAGGTGGCGAAGGTTTTACCAGTTGGTGCATTGCCGCCCGGCTCAAGAGTCTTGATCAAGTCTCCGGTGATCCATTTTCCGTCTTCGATAACTCCGTAGTAAAAAATGCCATTGGACGGTGCTTTGATTTCGAAAAACGTGCGGTCTTTTTCTGTCTCTTTTAGAGATTCACGAAGTTTGGAGAGTGCTGTTTTCAATCCCGCGATTTCGAGTTTTTCTAGGGAAATCGCGCGGGGTAGCTCTTTCTGCCCCTCCGCAAGACTCAGTGCAGTATCGTCACGTTTTTCAGTGAGGGAAATTTCTTGGCGAGGCAGTGAGACCTCGATGGTGCGCTTGTGGTTTAAGATTTCCATACGCAGGGCAAACTGTTGGTAGGCAACTTGATCGCGCTGGTTTTTGAGGATGATTTCTTCGGTGTCCTCGGTGATGTCATCCGCCTCATACATCTGCAGAAGCTGCTTTAGCTCCTCTTTCACGGAAGCGAGAATTTGCTCCTGCCGCTTGAGAGCTACGGCGGCAGATTCTTCGGACGCTTTGCGCCGTGTGCCAATGAAATAGGCAAGCTCCTCAGCGGCGGCATCTGCGCTCCGCTCTAGGCGTTTGAGTTTTTCAGGGAGAGTCTTTTCCAAGGTCGCAAGAGCGAGCTCTGCTTGAGCCAGCTCCAAGGTTTTTACCTCTACGGAGCGTTTCAATTCGGTGATCTTTTTATCGATGTCTTCGGTTTCGAAAACGACGAGGGGATCGCCCTTTTTTACGTTCGAGGCGTGTTCGGAGATGCTGACGATTTTAAAGCTGCTCCATGCATCGGGATCGATTCGTATCGGCGTGCTCTTCGCTGGTAGTGCGGTTGCGGAAAACTCCTGAACGATGTGGAACGGTTTTTCCTCAAGGGTGAGTTCCCCAGCTTGCGCAGCGGTGGCGAGAAGAGCCGGGATGAGATGATGGATGCGTGTCATGATTGATGCTGGCAAAGGAAAGCACAGGGAGTGCCGAGGCTCAAGCGACACCTCGTGACTTGCGGGCAAGCCAGATAGGTAAAAGGCGCGGTTTTCTCGCCATTTGTGAGGCTGGCACGAGATGCTCCACGACTTCATAGCCCTCGCGCTCAAGATTGCGCGTCAGTGTCGGCATTTTAGGAGTAGAGGCGATGGCGAGAAGACCACCGGGCTGAAGTGCCTCAAAAGTGGATGCAAGCCAGCGCTTGTCATTGACCAAAAGGCGACCCTTAGCCCCTAACGGAGCAGAATCTAGGTGGATCATGATCGCGTGAAGGCATCCGGATTCTTTGTTCAGGGTAGTTGCGCTGGGATCCGGCTCAATAACCACGCGTGAATCATCCAGAGGTGTTTCTGGGAAAAACTCACGATTCCAATCGATCAAGAAATTACGGTTATCGGCCACGGTATATACTGCCCGTTTCTGGGGTAGTTCTTTCATGATCGAGCTAAGCATGTGTCCAAGCCCCAGGCCGATCATCCAGATGCGAGGTTGTCGGGCTGGGCGGAAGGGTGCAGCTGCAAGCTTTGCTAGCTCCTCCTCTGAGGTGCGAGTCGATGGACCGCAAATCTGCTGACCCTGCACGAGCAGATATTTCCGCCCGTCGTGTTCCTGTAGTTCCAGTGAACTGCCGTCATTGAGCGTGGTTTCGGCTAAAGTGATGCGTGGTTTCATGTTGGCTTGGTGCTTGCTTGCTAACGGTAAATTTAATATTTCACAACCACCATGTCAGAAGAAACACCTACACCGCCACCGGCCGCCAGCGCTTATACCAAAGAACAGAAAGACAAGAAGCTCGTCGCAGGGCTCCTCGGCATTCTGCTTGGAGGATTCGGCGTTCACAAATTTTTTCTTGGTTATACAAAGGAAGGTATCATTCAGATTGTCCTCACAGTTCTAACGTGTGGCATCGGAAGTCTTGTCGGACTCATTGAGGGAATTCTTTATCTCACAAAGTCTGACGACGAATTCGTTGCAACCTATATCGTAGGCCAGAAGGGTTGGTTCTAATCCTGAAATTCATCGAACTTTAAAATAAGAAACCCCGGCCAGTTATGGCCGGGGTTTTTTGGGTTTATGAAGTTAGTTAACGGGAAGTTATTCCCTTTGCTCCATTAGAGGCTGCCCTTGAGGACGGAGGATGCTTTGAAACCAACCGACTTGGATGCGGCGATTTTGAGAGCTTCTCCAGTCTTCGGGTTGCGGCCCATACGAGCTGCGCGCTTCTTCACTTCGAAAGTTCCGAATCCAATGATTTGGACTTTCTTGTCTTTCTTCACACCTTTGGAGATGGAGGTAAGGACTGCGTCGAGGGCTTCTTCTGCGGAACGCTTAGTGGCGTCTGCTCCGAGGGCTTTTTGGATTGATTCTACAAGTTCTGCTTTGTTCATGGCGGGAGCCTTTGTGCGAATCGGAGCCGACCTTTGCAAGATAAAACCAAATCTTCACACAACGATTTTTTCAGTGCAGTTGCTTGACTTGGGGGAGTTTTCCCGCTTGCGCGTTCCTTTCGAGTGCGGCGCTTATTGATCTGTTAGATGCTATTTTCTAACAGAACCTACTTTTGGGGGTGCTCGCTTTGCATCTTCTAAAATTGCAATTTTACGCTCTGGAGACGTGTCTTTGAGCTGGTTGAATCAAAAATAGTCATTTTTTTCGCGAGCTCCAAACCCAATAAAATCAAAGAATATAGAAGAAAAAGCCAACTCTCCTGAAGTTTTCTAAGAAATATCTCTTGCGGTACAGAGGTCGGATCGGTATCACCCGTGCCCCGATCCTCCATTGATCCCACCCATGACGCGTTTTCTCGGCTCAACCCTTACAATCTGGCTTCTCTGCCTCGCATCCGCCTTTGGCGCGGGAGGTGGAGAGCATCATGCACTTCCGCTCGACGCGCAGAAATTTCACGATTGGCTCCCTGTGACCAACTCGATGATCATGGTCTGGATCGCAGTCGGTTTGATCGTCCTCTTCTGCCGCATGGCAACCGGGAAAATGGCATTGGTGCCCGTTGGTCTCCAAAACTTCGCGGAGTGGGCTGTCGAGTCTCTCTACGGCTTCCTTGAAAACCTCATGGGTGAGCACCTTACGAAACGCACCTTTTGGTACTTCGGCTCCATCTTCTTCTTTATTCTCGTTAGTAACTACCTCGGACTTATTCCTGGAGTCGGAACAGTGCTTTACAACGGCACCCCGATTTTACGCGGAGGGAACGCTGATATCAACATGACCGCCGCCATGGCGTTCACGTTCGCGCTTCTCTGGATCTACTGGGCAATCACGGAAAACGGTCTAAAAGGTTTCCTCGCTCACATTTTCGCCCCCAAGGGCGTGAAGGGTTTCCTCTTTTGGGCGCTCTTGCCGTTATTCCTCTTCGTGGGTGTTTTGGAGGTTATCTCCATCGCCATCCGTCCCGTAGCCCTTTCCTTCCGTCTCTTCGGTAACATCTACGGCGGTGAGCAAACGCTAGAAAAACTGATGACTCTCGTTCCTGAGAAGCTCGCTTTCCTTCCCGCTCTCCCATTCTACTTCATGGAGCTTCTCGTCGGTTTCGTCCAAGCATTGGTCTTCACGCTGCTCTGCGCGATCTTCCTCAAACTCATTTGTGACCACGGCGACGAACACGAGGATCACTGAAAAATTTCAGCAATCTGACCATGGCGAGACCGTGGGGGTTGCAGAAAACCACAACAACAAACAAAGAAACAAACAATATGTTCACTAAAGCATTCGCAGTAGCCCTCGCCGCCCTCGGTGGTGGTATCGGTATCGGTCTCCTTGGTTCCAAGGCAGCTGAAGCAACAGGTCGTAACCCTGGCGCAGCTACCCCAGTCCTCGTGATCTCCATTATTCTTGCGGCACTTATCGAGGGTATCTTCATCCTCACCGCATTCGCAGTGCCGTTCTAAGCATTGAGCTACGTGTGCCTCAGGGCGCACGTAGCACCCCCTTTTTTTCGCATTCATTCTTTCCAAACGATTTTCAAGCCATGATGACCTTCCTTGCCGCAGTTGCTGAACAGCCGGGCGAATCCAAAACACTCTTCGAGACCTTCGGGGTGCACTGGATGTTTCTCGTAGCCCAGGTCGTCAACTTCTTCCTAGTCATTCTGGTGTTGAAGAAATTCGCTTTCGGCCCCATTCAGGCGATCCTTGAGCAACGCCGCGAGCGCATTGTCGCTGGCGAAGAAAAGCTTAAGCGTATCGAAAAGCAACTCGCTGAATCCGAAGCAACCACCGCTGCCGCCATCGCTCAGGCAAATGAAGACGCAAAACGCCTCATCGCCGAAGCAAAAGAAGGTGCCGCTGCTTTCTCCGAGCAAAAGTCTCAGGAAGCCATCGCCCAAGCACAGCAGATCCTCGTCAAAGCGGAAGCTGCTGCAAACGCAGACCGCGAGCGCATCTCAGCAGAACTCAAGCGCGAGTTCGGCCGCCTCGTCTCCGCCACTACGGCACAGGTCACCGGCAAGGTGCTCACCTCTAACGACCAAGCACGTATCAACGAAGAAGCGCTCTCCAAAGTCGGCAACTAATTGCCCTCCTACCCCATTTACTCTCCTCACCGATGAAAATTTCCAAAGTCGCCGCCGCCACCGCCCGCCGTTTGTTCGGCTTCTGCCAGGTGAACGGGCAGCTTGATGACAACAAGCTCCGCGACCTCGTTTCGAAACTCATCGCCACACAGCCACGCGATTACCGTGCCATCCTTGCTGCTCTCCAGCGCCTCGCCCGCCTTGAAATGGCGCGCCGTGAAGTGCTTGTCGAGAGCGCCACGGAACTCGATGCCGCTTCCAGGCAGCGCGTCGAGTCCGGCCTTACCGCCGAACATGGCTCGAACCTGAACATCCAATACAAGGTAAACCCAACCCTCCTCGGCGGACTTCGCGTCCGTGTGGGCGATGACGTCCTCGACGGCTCCGTCCAAGGTCGTCTCGACCGCCTCTCCAAAGCATTCTAACAAAACCCGTTTCCAACAACGTTTCTCAAACCGAAACCGACCCTCTCCAACCAGCACACTGAAATGAGCAGCATCCTCCAGGACATCGAAGCACAAATCGCCGGCATCAGCTCGAGCGTTGAAAAAACCAATACCGGCACAGTCCGCAAAGTCGGTGACGGCGTAGCCATCGTCGAAGGCCTTTCCGACGTCATGCTCAACGAAATGATCGATTTCGACGGCGGAGTGACCGGAATGGCACTCAACCTTGAGGAAAGCGAAGTTGGTGTCGTTCTTCTCGGCGATTACACTTCCGTAACCGAAGGCGCCGCATGCCGCACCACTGGTAAACTCCTCTCCGTTCCTGTCGGTGAAGCACTTCTCGGCCGCGTGGTTGACGCTCTCGGAAATCCTATCGACGGAAAAGGCGAGATCGCAGCATCCGCTCAATACCCGATGGAGAAAATCGCTCCGGGTATCATTAAGCGTAAATCCGTTTCTGTTCCAGTTCAGACAGGGATCATGGCCATCGACGCCATGGTGCCAATCGGTCGTGGCCAGCGCGAGCTCATCATTGGTGACCGTGCCACTGGTAAGTCCACCATCGCCGTTGATACCATCATCTCCCAAGCCCAGCAGAACAAAGCTGCTGAGCAAGGCAAGCTGAAGGATTTCAAGCCGATGTATTGTATCTACGTTGCTGTCGGCCAAAAGCTCTCCAACGTCGCTCGTATCCAGAAGACCCTCGAAGACGCAGGTGCAATGGAATACACGACCATCGTTTCTGCTTCCGCTTCGGACGCCGCAGCCATGCAATACCTCGCTCCATACGCTGGTTGCTCCATCGCCGAGTACCTCATGGACAAAGGTCAGGACTGCCTCATCGTATTCGATGACCTTTCCAAGCACGCCGTTGCTTATCGTCAGGTATCCCTGATTCTCCGCCGCCCATCCGGTCGCGAAGCTTATCCTGGTGACGTTTTCTACCTCCACTCCCGCCTCCTTGAGCGTTCCGCTCGTCTTTCCGAGCAAGCTGGTGGTGGTTCACTTACCGCGCTTCCGATCATTGAAACGCAAGCCGGTGACGTTTCCGCATACATCCCGACCAACGTGATTTCCATCACCGACGGCCAGATCTATCTTGAAACTGACCTTTTCTACCAAGGTATTCGCCCCGCGATTTCCGTCGGTCTCTCCGTTTCCCGTGTGGGATCCGCAGCGCAGACCAAGACGATCAAGTCCGTTGCAGGAACGACCAAGCTCGACCTCGCGCAGTATCGTGAGCTTCAAGCCTTTGCTCAGTTCGGTTCCGACCTCGACGCCTCCACCAAGAAGAAGCTCGAACGCGGTGCGCGCATCGTTGAGCTCTTCAAGCAAAACCAATACTCACCTCTCGCCATGGAGCTTGAGTCGATCTACCTCTTCGCGATGCAGAACGGCTTCTTCGATGACGTAGAAGTGAAGGACATCGGTAACTGCAAGGACGCCATGGGCGAATTCTTCAACACCCGTAAGGGCGAACTCCTCGACACGATCCGCAACGAAAAGCCGGATCTTAAGAAGAACGCTGAAATGGTCGATGCCGTGAAACAAGCGCTCGACGATTTCAAGAAGTCCTACAAGTAAGTTTTTTTCTCCGCTTTAAGCAACCCAGCTCCCTGCTCAAATGGCCAACCTCCGAGACATCCGCCGCCGAATCAAATCGGTCAAAAACACCGCCCAAATCACACGGGCGATGCAGCTTGTTGCGGCCGCGAAGATGAAGAAAGCACAGGATCAGGCGATGGCCGGCCGGGATTATTCCAGCCAGCTAAATGCCGTCCTGAGCGACATCGCCGCGAACTTCTCGGACAAAGATGTTTCCCACCCGCTTCTCGAAGTGCGTGAGGGCAACCGTGAGCTCGTGCTCGTCGTCTCTACCGACAAAGGCCTTTGCGGCCCACTCAATACGAACGTTGCCAAGAAGCTCCGCGCAGGAACTTCGGCAGATTCGAAATACGTCACCGTCGGACGCAAGCTCCGGGTGATGCTCGAAAAAACGCAAAAGGACATCCTCGCTGACTACTCGGTGCACGATCCTGTTCCTTTTGCAGATGCCCGTGCCATTGCTGCTTTCCTGACCAAGCAGTTCACTGACGGTAATTGCGACAAGGTATCCATCGTCTACACACGCTTCGTGAACACGCTTTCGCAGGTTCCTGAAGTC
Source organism: Luteolibacter sp. (assembly GCA_051252155.1). GTDB lineage: Bacteria > Verrucomicrobiota > Verrucomicrobiia > Verrucomicrobiales > Akkermansiaceae > Luteolibacter. The sequence goes on from JBPOGB010000002.1 coordinate 74,150, forward strand.
GTCCAGCTCCTGCCGGTCAAGCCGCCTGAGCAATCCGAGGATTCTGGAGCGATTGATGGCGACAGTTCAGACTCACTCTTCGAGCCTTCCGCAACGGACGTACTGGCCGCGATTCTTCCGCTTTACGTCAATTTTCAGGTTTATCAGGCACTGCTTGAGTCACGCGCTACCGAGCACTCCGCACGTATGGTCGCGATGAAAGCTGCTACCGACAACGCCAAGAAATTCATCAAGGAACTCACCCTCGAATACAACAAGGTGCGCCAAGCAGCGATTACCGCCGAGCTCCTCGAGATCACCACCGCCATGAAGGCCATGGAGTGATAGGTGCCCCAATACAGAAACCGAAATTTTTAAAGTCCCGACCCAAATCAAGAACCACTGATCGCCTTCCACTGATCACTTCCCACTTTTCACCATGAGCAACCAAGGAACCATCGTCCAAATCATCGGCGCCGTCATCGACGCCGATTTCTCCAAAGCCAGCAAGCTGCCGGAAATCTACAACGCACTTGAGATCAGCTACGTTCTCAACGACGTTGAGACCAAGCTGACACTCGAAGTTCAGCAGCACCTTGGTGACGGCTGGGTGCGCGCAGTTGCTATGTCCACTTCGGACGGCCTCAAGCGCGGCATGAGCCTCAACGACACTGGTAAGCCAATCGCAGTTCCAGTTGGTAAGCAGGTTCTTGGACGTATCTTCAACGTTACCGGCGATCTCGTGGATGAGAACATTCCTCTCGAAGACGAAAATCATCGCTCACCAATTCACCGCCCTGCTCCTAGCCTCACCGACCAATCGGCAAGTGAAGAAATCCTTCCTACCGGTATCAAGGTCATCGACCTCATCTGCCCGCTCGTTAAGGGTGGTAAAGGTGGTCTCTTCGGTGGTGCTGGTGTTGGTAAGACCGTGGTTATCATGGAGCTCATCAACAACATCGCTCTTGCACACGGTGGTTTCTCCGTCTTCGCCGGTGTGGGTGAACGCACACGTGAGGGTAACGACCTTTACTGGGAAATGATCGAGTCCGGCGTTATCGCCTGTGAAAAGGACGAAAACGGCCACGTCAAACTCGACGGAGCAGGCAACCCTGTGCTCGCAGCTGAAGGCTCGAAAGTGGCGCTTTGCTACGGCCAGATGAACGAGCCTCCGGGCGCACGTCTCCGCGTTGCTCTCTCCGCTCTCACCATGGCTGAGTATTTCCGCGATGAAGAAGGCCAAGACGTTCTTCTCTTCGTCGATAACATCTTCCGTTTCTCACAAGCTGGTTCCGAGGTTTCCGCGCTTCTTGGCCGGACACCTTCCGCTGTGGGTTACCAGCCGACTCTTTCCGAAGAAATGGCATCGCTCCAGGAGCGCATTACTTCCACCAACAAAGGATCGATCACCTCGATTCAGGCGGTTTACGTCCCTGCGGATGACCTTACCGACCCAGCTCCTGCGAACACCTTCGCTCACCTTGATGCGACTGTGGTTCTTGAGCGTTCACTTGCTGAGCAGGCGCTCTTCCCAGCGGTTGACCCACTCGCTTCCACTTCCAAGGCACTCGCCCCGGAAGTTGTTGGCGAAGAACACTACCGCGTAGCTCGTGGCGTTCAGCTCGTGCTTCAGCGTTACAAAGACCTTCAGGACATCATCGCCATTCTCGGCATGGACGAGCTTTCTGATGAGGATAAGCTCTCCGTCTTCCGTGCTCGTAAATTGCAGCGTTTCCTCACCCAGCCGTTCTTCGTTGCGGAAATTTTCACCAGCGTTCCTGGTGCCCTCGTTTCCATCGAAGACACCGTCAAAGGCTTCGCGGAAATTCTCGATGGCAAAATGGACGACGTGCCAGAAGGTAACTTCTACATGAAGGCCGGCATCGAAACCGTCGAGCGCGACTAACTTAGAGATTGCTGGTTTTCAGTGTTCAGTTTTCAGGGGAAGCCCGGAACAGTACCTGAAAACTGAAAACTTGAACCTCACAAACTTATGGCTCTCCACCTCGAAATCGTCACTCCTGAGAAGAAGATCTTCTCCGACACCGTCGAAAACGTCTATCTGCCCGGTGCAGATGGCGAGATGGGCATTTTGCCAAGCCATGCTGGCTTGGTGACGGCTCTCCAGCCGGGTGAGCTGCGCTACTTGCGTGAAGGCCAAGTCAATACGCTTGCGATAGGTTCCGGCTTCGCCGAAATCGGACAAGATAAGGCTGTCGTCCTCACGGACATGGCTCTTGGAGAGGCTGAGATCGACGAGAAGGCGACCGAAGAAGCGATCCAGCGCGCTGAAGAGAAGCTCCAGACCGTCGAGCACAGCATGGATGCCGAAGAAGTAGCTTACTTGCAAGGCATCATCGCCAAGCAGTCCGCTGCGCTGCGCTTCAAGCGTAAGCACATGCATTGATCGGAACGCGGACTTTAGTCCGCAGGCTCCCTATCACTTCCGCTGCGGACTAAAGTCCGCGTTCCATTTCACACCAGGGTTTTGCAGCGCGGTCGCGGTTGCTCCGCCCAGATACAAAAAAGCCGCCGGATTTCTCCGACGGCTTCTTTTTTGATGTATTTCGATTACTTCGCGAAGTTCTCAGCAACGACATCCCAATTCACGACATTCCAGAAGGCGTCGATGTAAGCTGGGCGCTTGTTTTGATAGTTCAGGTAGTAGGCGTGTTCCCAGACATCGAGTCCGAGGATAGGTGTGCTGCCGCAGCCACCGAAGGCTTCACCCATGATTGGGTTGTCTTGGTTTGCGGTGGAGCAGACACCCACGGTGCCGTCGGCTTTCTTGCAAAGCCATGCCCAGCCGGAGCCGAAGCGTGTCATGCCAGCTTTAGCGAAAGCTTCTTTGAAAGCATCGAAGGAGCCGAAGGCTGCGTCGATAGCTGCTGCGAGGTCACCCGATGGAGCAGATGCGCCGCCTGGTGCGATGACTTTCCAGAAGAAGGAATGATTTACGTGGCCACCGCCGTTGTTGCGAACTGCTCCGCGAATGTCCTCTGGGACGGCGGCGAGGTCTGAAACGAGCTCTTCAGGGGATTTTGCTTCGAGATCTGCTTTTCCAGCGATCGCTGCGTTTACGTTTGTGACGTATGCCTGATGGTGTCTGTCGTGGTGGATTTCCATCGTTTCCGCATCGATGTGTGGTGCGAGGGCGTCGAAGGAGTAGCCGAGGTCTGGTAGTGTATATGCCATAATATTAAAATGGGTTGGTTGTCTGGTTTGGTTTGCCGCAGGAGCCTAAGGAAAGCAAAGTCCTGCTGCACACACAAGATCAACGCCAGCAATCACGCTGCCGCAAGAAGAAATGCCGCCATGCCTCCGGAACTAGAACCTTACATACCTTTCATTATTACTGCCGTTATCGCCCTGTTCTTCGGGTGGTTGTTCACTTGGCTCGCCGCAAGAGTGACAAAATCCGCGCTAAACGAGCGCCTGAAAGCCGAGGAGCGCCGCGTAACGGAATCCGAAGCGCGATATGCCAGCGCTACAGCCGAGAACGAACGCAACGAAGCCGAAGCCCAGCTGTATCGCAACCAGCTCACGGAAATGAAGGCTCGTCACGATGCTCAGCGCGTTGCTTTCGAGGAAAAGCAGGTGATTATGCAAAACGCCGAGGCGAAACTTTCCCACACCTTCAAAGCTCTCTCAGCAGATGCACTTAAAGGTGCCTCAGAGCAATTTCTCCACCTTGCAAAATCCACCCTCGCCTCCCAAACAGAGGAAGCCAAAGGAGATATCGAAAAACGTAAGACGGCCATCGAATCGTTGGTGAAACCCGTCGCCGAATCTCTTGGAAAATTCGAACTCCGCATCGGCGAGATTGAGAAAATCCGTGCAGGCGCATACTCCGAACTAAAAGAGCAAGTCCGCGCCCTTGGCCAAGGTCAGCTTGGCCTGCAGAAAGAAACGGCGTCTCTCGTCAAAGCTCTCCGCCAGCCGACCGGGCGTGGCCAGTGGGGTGAAATGCAGCTCCGCCGCGTCGTTGAGCTCGCTGGGATGCAGGAACATTGTGATTTCACGCTTCAGACCACATCCACTACGGACGAAGGAAAACGTCTTCGCCCAGACCTCATCGTGAAACTACCTGGTGGCAAGACCATCGTTGTCGATTCCAAGACTCCAATGGATGCTTACTTGAATGCTCTTGAGGCTACCGAAGATCATGAGCGCGAGGCGTTTCTCATCCAGCACGCGAAGCAGATCAATACTCACATCCAGCAGCTTTCCTCGAAAAAGTATTCAGATCAGATGGACGAGTCACCGGAGTTTACGGTTCTCTTCCTCCCTAGCGAATCGTTCTTCTCCGCTGCGTTGAATTCTGATCCAGGCCTCATCGAGCGCGGCGTGGATCAGGGAGTCATCCTTGCCACGCCGACGACACTTATCGCGCTTCTCAAAGCCGTCGCTTATGGCTGGAGGCAGGAAGCTCTAACTATTAATGCGAAGGAAATTTCCGCCCTAGGTCGCACCATGCACGAGCGTCTCGCGAAGTTGGCCGATCATTTTTCTTCTCTAGGCAAATCTCTGAACAGTGCCGTTGGCCACTACAACAACGCCATCGGCTCCTACGAAACGCGAGTCATGTCCACGGCTCGTAAATTTGAAGAACTAAAAGCAGCTCCGGAAGGTGCGACGCTTCCTGACATCGCAGGAGTGGACAAAACGACACGTCCCCTCATCGCAAATCCGGAAGTGGATATCGAAGCCAAAGACGCTTTTTCCTTCATCCCGGAAAAAGATACTGCCTCGAAAAAAGCGGCGAGTGATCTAAGGAGCGCGTTTGAGGATTTCTGATGAATGGGTAAGTGATATTTTCCCAACGTGAGCTCATGAAAAGCCTATACTCCCTACTTCCGTTCGCATTGCTTGTGATCGATCTGCGTGCCGAACAAGTCTGGGAAAAGCACGTGGTGGCGGAAGGCGGGAGGAATCTCACGGCGGTAGCGGCGGACTATGATGGGGATGGGAAAGTGGATGTGATTTCAAGCCTTGGCGGCAAAGTCAGTCTGTTCCTTGCGCCGGATTGGGAAGAGGTGGTGTTGCACAAGCTGCCAAAGAAGAGGGCGGTTTGCATACATAGTGAGACCTTCGATGTGGATGGAGATGGTGATATGGATTGGGTGGGTGGTGAGCCAGGAGGGGACCCGTTTTGGCTGGAGAATCCGGGTGGTGAGGGTGAGTGGAAGGCGAGGGTGATTGATACGGATATCAGTGGGATTCACTGCTTTCTGAAGGCGGATGTGGACGTGGATGGGAAAGAGGATGTGATCGTGAACAATTTCAAACCGGATGGTGTTTTGGGAGATTCCATCGTGTGGTTTTCGACTCCGGAAGATGTGCACGCAGCTGAAGTCTGGGAGCGGAATGTCTTTGCTAAGGGCGATGCTCAGGGTGGGAGTCATTATTTTGGTTTCGGAGACATCGATGGAGATGGCTGGGGGGAAATTGCTGTTGGGGCGAAGGGTGCTCCATTTGAGGATGGTGACTGGTTTTGCTATTGGAAGAATCCAGGAGCTGAGGGCGTGAAGGAGCCGTGGGAAAAAGTGGAAATTGCGAGTGATCAGGAGGGAGCGACGAATATTTTACCTGCCGATGTGAATGGAGATGGGAAGATGGATTTCGTGGCCTCAAACGGGCATGGGATAGGGGTGTTTTGGTTTGAGGCGCCAGACTGGGAGAAACGGATGATTGATGCGGAGATGAAGTGCGGGCACGCGCTGGCTCTGGCGGATTTTGATGCTGACGGGGATATAGATGCGGCCTGTTGTGGTTTCGAGAGCGAGCGGCTTTCGGTATATTTCAATGACGGAAAAGGTGTGTTTACGCGCCAAGATATCGATGAAGGTCAGGAGTCCTACGATCTGCGCGCGGTGGATATGGATGGTGACGGTGATATGGATTTGCTGAATGCGGGGCGTGGCACGGGGAATGTGGCCTGGTATGAAAATCCCACGAAGTGATGCTTCGCAGATGATTCAGCGTCTTCCATTTTCCTACGAGGGCATCGACGGTGATATTCGCCGACTCGGCGTGCTGCTGAGCGAGGTGTTTGCGCTGGCTGGAGTCGGCTTTTCCGGGAAGTTGGCGGTGCTGAACCTTGCTTGCGGGAGGGCGGATGAGACTGGGGTGCTGGCGGCGACTATTGCGCCTGCTCAGGTGGCGTTTTACCTAGGAATGGATCTCCGTGCGGATGCGATTGCGGAGGCGAAGAAGCGCTGGGATCTACCGGGTGGGGAAATTGATTTCCGCGAGGGGAATGCGGCGATGATCGGGAGAATGGAAGAGCTTCCGAAGTTCGATCTAGTTTTTATCCGTCACCAAAATTACTGGCATGAGCCGATGGTGTGGGAGGGGATTATCGACGAAGCGCTAGCGGCGCTGAACGATAGAGGGAAGCTCGTGATTACCTCTTACTTCGACATGGAGCACGATATGTTTGTCGCTAGCATGAGAGCGCGTGGTGCGCGGCTGCTGGCGAATGTGAGAAATACGAATTCACGCAACCTTCCCGATGGTGAGGGAAAGAGCGTGGATCGATGGGTGGGTGTGTGGAGCGCGGGCTTGTAAGCCGCACTCAGATGCGGGCGATCACTTTTTCCTCGGGGAAGCGCGCTTTGGTGGCAGTGGCGTATTTATCGTCTGCGGAGCGGTAGCCGAGTGCGCAGGCGACGGCGGTGGCGTATCCGGAGTCTTTGAGTCCGAGGACATCGTCGTAATCAGCTGGGGAGATGCCTTCGAGGGGGCAGGTATCGATACCCATGACTGCTGCGGAGGTCATAAGCTGGCCAAGGGCGATATAGACTTGGCGGGTGTTCCAGGCTTGTTTTGCAGGTGCGTCCATACCTCCTGCGAAAGAGGAAATAACATCGGAGAGGCCTGCGAGCTTATCGATAGGCGTGCCCTGCACTTCAGAGAGGCGAGCGATCCATGAGTCGATGTCCTGTTGGCTGAGATCCGTACGGGTAGTGAGAACGACGAGGTGTGAGGCGTCAGTGACTTGCCCCTGACCCCAAGAGGCCGGCTTTAGTTTTTCGCGCACCTCTGGAGACTCGATGATAAGGAATTTCCATGGCTGGAGGCCGAAGGAGGAGGGTGTGAGAGCGAGCGATGACTCAAGTGCTGCCCAGTCTTCAGTGGAAATTTTCCGCGATGGGTCGAATGCCTTGGTGGCGTAGCGGAAGTTGAGTGCTGAGAGGAGTTCTTGTGGGGAAACGGCCATGATTGGCGGACTATTCCGCATCTAGCGTGAATGGCAAGGAAGCGGATGGGAAATTTTTCAGCGTGAGGCTGAAAATGATCCCGAATTCGTCTTCGAAGCGATTGTCGCGGTGGCTGAGGCCGACGCCTGCGACGAAATTTCCGAAGTCACGGTGCAGGCTGTATTGCTGGAGTTCGAGCGTGCCGTCATCCATTTCGAAAATGTGGTTTGTGCCGAGACCCCAATTTTCTGTAAGGCGGACATAAGTCGCGAGCTCGATGCGGTCGGAATCAACAAGGACTGGATGGTTATTCAAATGCCGGTAGGCGAGTGAAATTTCCATGTCCCGGTATGGTTGGTAGCGCAGGCGTGTGCTCAGCTCGGAGAAACCAGAACCGTCGTCCATGAACGGTATCTGGGTCTCGAGATCGAGACCGAGCCATGGGAGTGGCTGCCAGCGGAAGTCATTGTAGAGATTCGACCAGTTCCTGTTTCCCTCGGGATCGTCGATGAAGTTATCGATGTAGGTATCGACAAATAGCCAATCGTGAGACTGACCGTCGCGGCGAGTGATCAGCTGATTACGGACACCGAGACGGAGGATATTCCAGCTGTCTAGCTCGTCGATGGCGGTGTAGCGGGCGGGATCGAGCGAGCGGGGGCGCGTGGTGAATGTGAGGCGATCGATGCGAGGGTAGTCTTGGGTGAGTTCGTCAGCGGCGACGACAGACCAATTCGCGTAAGGCTGAATGACGTGCATCAGGCCATCGAGTCCGAGGCTGTGGTTTTGAGTTCCGTAGCGCTTGGAAAATTTTACAGCAGCCTCGGCACCTCCGTGGAGGATGAAGCGGGCATCGTTGTTTTCTGGTCCCTGGACGGACGAGTAATGAGTGTATGCGGCACCGATACGTGGCGTGAGTGTGAACCAATCGCCGTAGTTGAGGGGGAGCGAGAAATTATGGTTGGTGTGGAAGCGGTTGTAGCCAGTTTCCAAAAGCTGAGCACGGATAGAAGCGATTCGTGGGTCTGCAGGGTTGATGGCTCGAAGAGCGTTGATGCGTTGAACGAGGGTGCGTTCGTAGCCATTGAGCTGAGCGAGTAGGGCGGGGGCGGAAGGCGCGCCAACGGGCAGGGTGAGAAGAGGGTTTAGGATGTTACGGCGTGTGAGATCGGCGGCTTCCACTCCGCGCACGGAGAAAGAGGTCTGTCCTTCGTGGAGGAGCGGCGAGCCGAAGAGTGGCTTGCGGATTTGGTCATAAGCGATCTCTGGGCTCTGTGTATCGGCGCGATAGAAATCGTTCAAACGGAAGCGACCGTAGATAGATAGGAGAGAGTCGCCATCGTTGCGGAAGATGCCGATGGTATTGTCTGGAGCGGGATTTGACCGGTAAATGCGGGGTTCGAAGTCTTCGAGGTAGTATTGGTCGGAAAGGAGAGTGAGGTTTGTATCGAGGCGCCAGTCGGCATCGTTTTCGAGGTCAAAATTCAAACGATTCTTCAGCGAAATGTTGTAACGGTGAGAGTCGACGCCGATACGAGGAAGGCCGTTACGGCTTTCTCCGGGATCGGCATCGTTGAGGTAATAGAGGCTGAGGCCGGTGATTTCTTTGTCGTTTTCTTCTCGGGTATCGACGAGATCGAGTCCGGCGGCCACTCCACGGCTGGTACGTATATCGAAGCGCCAGCGAGAGAGCAGCCATGCGCCTTCTTTTTCTCCGGTGTTGGGGTTCATCTTGCCACCGAGCATGATGCCGTAGGTATTGAGGATGTATGGACCCCAAGTTGAGCGTGCCCCGGGGACAACATGATAGCCGAGTTCGGAATCGAGTGGCTGACTGAGATAAGGGAGCCAGAAAATGGGCGTTTCTCCGGCGTAGAGCTTCAGGTTGTGGAAGGTGACCTTTTCTCCGGGATAGACGGTAGTGCGGTCGGAGCGCACCCAGTAGTTGGGATTTTCCACATCATGTGTGGTTACACCGGCATTTTCTCCAACGAAGACGGTTTTTCCGTCATAGGATTTGGCGGTGAACTTACCTGCCTCAAGGATGATGGGGTCGAGCGAAATCTGTAGTGCTGAGGCATCGAGCACCTTCTTCTCGTAATAGTAAACGGCGCTGTCACCGCGCTGGAGATTGTTACCCTGATAGATCGAGACGTTTCCTTTGAAGGTTACCGTCTTTTCTTTCAGATCGAGGCGTGCTGTGTCGGAGAAAATTTCTAGGCCGTTGTCACCAGAGACCTTGATGGGACCACCGAATGTGATGCCTTCGTCGGGGTTGCCTTCGATTACGCCGCCACCGTTGTCGATTTTGAGGCTGTCAGGAATGACAGGACTATCTTGAATTCCTCCGAGCGGGATATCTGGCGCAGGGACGGGCTGGATAAGCTCTACGGGAACAGGAACCGGCTCGACCGGGGAGAGTGCTCCCTCGTTCTGTGCCATGATAGGAATTGGCAGCAGAGGTAGGAGCCGTAGCGTGGCGGTGAAACGGGCAATCAGCATCGCCGCAAAGTGAACAGGATGTGGCGGGGTGGAGTAAAGAAGCAAGATGCCGGGAGTTGTCATGAAAAAATTGCGATTAGCTTAGAAGTCCGTAATTTGACTTTCTCCTCGGCCTGAGCGAGTGCAGCATTTGTGCAGATGAAATTGGGGAAAAGATCTGCTGTTGTTACAGCGATTGCGGTGTTTCTGGCGGGATGTGCAGCGATTTCCCCTGAAAGCAGGCTGGGTGATGTAAGCGCTCCAGGTGGCTGGGCGGCAAGCAAAGAGGCAAAGGCAGGTATCGATAGAAAATGGGTCAGCAAGATCGGTGGCTCCGAGCTGCGCGGGCTGGTAGATGAAGCGATTGCGAATAATCCCGACATGCGGGCAGCGGCCGCTCGTGTGGAAAAAGCCGGCGCAGAGGCGAAAATTGCGGGTGCGGGGCGTATACCAAGTCTTGGGCTGGGTGGTGATGGCCAGCGAGCGAAGCAAAATTTCATTGGATTTCCCTTCGGCGCAGGTGGTGGGGTGCCTTCGAATATTTCCCAGCAATTCGGGGTAAATCTGAATGCTGCATGGGAAATTGATGTCTGGGGTCGTGCGAAAGCCGGGCAAGAGGCAGCGATTGCTGATGCTGAAGCGCGGAAATACGAGTTTGGGGCGGCGCGTGTTTCGCTGGCCGGGCAGGTAGCTAAGGCATGGCTGGCTCTGGGTGAGGCGAACGAACAGGTTGCGCTGGGAGAGCAAGCGGTGGCTGCTAGCAAGGTGTTGGCGGATGCGGTGAGGCAGCGTTTCGAACGAGCAATTCTTGATGACGGTGGCTCGCCGGCGCAGGTGCGGCTCACCGAAGCAGAGGTGGCCACGCGTCAGGGTGCGTTGGCAGAGAGGAAACAGGAACGCGAGCGAGTGCTGCGGCAGTTGGAGATTTTATTGGGGAAATACCCTTCTGGGAGCTTGGCGTCGGGAGCGCGTTTGCCGAATTTCCCCGGATCGACTCCCTCGGGCTTGCCGTCTGAGCTTTTGCAGCGGAGGCCAGACATTTTGGCGGCGGAGCGGAGTCTTGCGTCGGCAGGCAGGAAGGTGAAACAGAGTAAATTGGCGCGTTTTCCAAGTCTGAGCCTCACCGGATCAGCTGGAACAACGACCGAATCCCTGCGCGATGTGCTGCGCAGTGACTTCGGTGTCTGGTCGTTGGGCGGGAGCTTGAGTCAGCCGATTTTCCAAGGCGGAGAGATCCAAGGTGGGATTGAGAAAGCGAGCGCCACCGAGCGCGAGGAAGCGGCAAAGCTCCAGAAAACCGTGCTCGATGCATTCGGAGAGGTGGAGCAGGCCTTGGTTGCGGAAATTTTCCTCTCACAACGTGAAGCCGCCGGGAAAAAAGCGGCGGAGCTCTCCCAGGATGCTGCCGAACGTGCGGGGGAAGAATTTGCCGCTGGAACGGGTGAGGTGCTGACACTCATTGATGCGACCCAGCGCCAGATCGACTCTGCGAGTCAGTATGCCGCGATTCGGCGTTTGCGTTTGGAAAACCGCGTCGATCTTCATCTCGCTCTAGGCGGGGATTTTAAAGCTAGATAATTGAGACCATGACCGAAGGAAAATACGAGAAGGAGCGGAAGACGCAGGTGAAGGCGGTGGTTTCGTTCGTGGTGATCCTTGGTATTCTAGGTATCACGGTGCTAGGGCTCATTATTCTCATCATGAACCGCCGCGTGGCGAAGGAAGAGGAGAAGAAGCGGATCGTGCCGGCAGTCGAAGTGATGGTGGTTTCCAAGGAAGACCATCCGGTGAATATTGCCACTCAGGGAGTGGTGGAGAGCGTTCGTGAGACCATGCTCGCGGCGGAAGTCGGCGGGCGTGTCATGAAAATTTCTGATTCGCTGCGACGTGGTGGGACGGTGGAAAAAGGAGACCTTCTCATACAGATCGACCCGGCGGATTACCGCTCGGCGCTGGCAGCAGCAGAAGTAAGATTGGCGGATGCGGAGTTAGCACTTGAGCAGGAATTGGCGAAGGTCGAACAGGCAGAATTAGATTGGGCGAAGCTTGGTAATGGTAAGCCGCTAAATGCTTTAGTACTACGTGAGCCGTATTTAGTGGCTGCGAAAGCTAGGGTAGAGTCTGCGAAACAGGATGAACTGAAGGCGCGCCGCGATGTGGATCGCACGGCAATCACTGCCCCATTCGATGCGGGCATTCGCGCGGTGAATGTGGAAATTGGCTCCGTGGTAAACACCGGCATGATGGTCGCGGAGCTTTACTCTAGTCATGAGTTGGAAGTGAGATTGCCATTGAGCTTGGAAGACTTCGGATTTGTGGCGAGGGATGAAAAGGGAATGGTGCGGGGGAAAGTGAAACTATCCGGCAAGATCGGCACGAAGGTTTACGAATGGAATGCAGAGCCGGTGCGTGTGGATCCGGAAATCGATAGAAAAACTCTCTCCGCAAGTGTGGTAGTAAAAGTTCTCGCGAATGAAAGTGGAGAGTTTTCTCTGCCGCCGGTAGGCCTTTTTGTGGACGTAGATATGGAGGGTGAAATGCTAGAGAATATAGCAGAGATTCCTCGTAAGGCATTGATGGAAGGCGGTCGCGTGATCGTGATGGGTGAAGATGGTAAAATTGATTTCCGTGAAGTGGAGCTTGTTAGAATGACTGAGAATACCGTGGTGATTCATGATGGTCTTGAGGGCGGCGAGAAAATTGTGCTGACCCGGCTTTCTGCTCCTGTCGTCGGTATGGAAGTGGCGGCAGAACCTGCGGAGGAAGAAGAATGAACGCCGTCAAATGGTTCACGCACAACCATGTTGCGGGAAATTTCATCATGCTCGTGGTGTTGCTTGCGGGCTTCACGACGTGGTTCAAACTAAAGAAGGAAATTTTCCCTGAACTCGCCATCGATGCGGTCTCGGTAAGTATCCCGTATCCGAATGCGACGCCCGAGGAGAGTGAGCGTGGAGTGGTGATCCCAGTGGAGGAAGCGATCGCGGATTTGCAGGGTATCAAGAAAGTGCGCGGCACGGCTTCGCAGAATGTCGGTGCAGTTCTCGTGGAGGTGGAGACCGGCTACGATGTGCGGGATGTGATGAGTGATGTGAAATCTCGCGTCGATGCCATCGAGAATTTCCCTGAAGAAGCAGAGACTCCTGTGCTGGAGGAAATTTTGATCAAGGCGCCGGTGATGAGCGTGACTCTCACTGCGGATACGGATGAGGCGACGATGCGGAAATTGGCCGAGCGAGTGCGCGATGATCTGCTGACTTTTGAGGCACCTCCGGCAAGCGGCTTAGGCACGTTTTTCGGGAGGGTCTTCGGAGGTGTGCCGAAGATCAGCCAAGTGGAAATCGCGGGGACACGGCCGTATGAAATTTCCATCGAGGTCTCCGAGGATAAGTTACGAGAGCTGGGTCTGAAGCTCTCTGATATTGCTCAAGCAGTGCGCGGGACGACGCTGGATCTGCCGGGTGGATCGGTAAGAACGGAGCGGGGCGAAGTGATTTTGCGTGCACTCGGCAAGCGCTACGAGGCAAGCGAGATGGCTGGCGTGCCGGTGAAAACAAATCCGGATGGCAGTGTCGTGCTGTTAGGAGATGTAGCGGAGCTGATCGATGGCTTTGAAGATGTGGATATCAGCAGCCGCTTCGATGGGAAAGATGCGGTGGTGATCAATGTGTTTCGCGTAGGCAATGAAGATACGCTCGCGCTTTCCGAGCTCGTCAGGAAATACGTGGCGGACTCGAAGCATACGTTTCCCGAAGGAGTGGAGCTTTCGATTTGGAATGACCAGTCGGTATATCTGTTAGGGCGGCTTGATTTGCTGAAAAAGAATGCGATGTGGGGTCTGCTTTTTGTGCTGTGTGTGCTGACGCTTTTCCTGAGGCCCACGCTGGCCTTGCTCGTGGCGATTGGCATTCCGGTTTCTTTCGCGGGGGGGATCTGGATGATGCCGTATTTCGGGATTTCGATTAACATGATCTCCCTCTTCGCGTTCATTCTCGTGCTTGGTATTGTGGTGGATGATGCGATCGTGACCGGGGAAAACGTTTACCATCGCATCCAGAAGGGTGAGCACCCGAGCATCGCGGCGTGGAAAGGAACGAGCGAGGTGGGGACGATTGTCGTATTCGGAGTCATCACGACCATGGTCGCATTCACACCGATGCTCGGCCTGAGCGGGGTGAGTGGAAAAATTTGGCCGAACATCCCGCTGGTGGTGATCCCGACGTTGGCGTTTTCCCTTCTGCAATCGAAGTTCGTCCTACCAGCTCACCTTGCGTTGTTAGCGCCGACGAATCGTGAAAAGAAGGTAAACGTGTTGTCTCGTTTTCAACGCAGGATTGCGGATGGGTTGGAGAGGTTTGTGGAAAAGGTTTATCAGCCAGCGCTGGGTATTGCTCTGGAGTGGCGATATATCACGGTGGCGGTTTTCGCATCGGTGTTGATCCTGTCGCTTGCTGTGGTGGGCACAGGCTTCATCCAGTTCCGCTTTTTTCCTGATGTAGAGGGAGATATCCTAAGTGCAAAAGTCGAGCTCGCTCAGGGTGTGCCGTTTGTGGAAACGCAGAAGGTTGTGGCTCGCATCGAAGCAGCGGCGAAGGAGCTTTCCGCGAAATACAAGACGAGTAGTGGCGAGCCGATCATCAAGCACATGCTCTCCAGCTCCGGGACGCAGCCCTTCATTACCGGAGTGCCGAAGGGCGGGCCGCCGCAGCAGACACACCTCGGTGAGGTAACGATCGAGCTGGCTCCTGCGGATGAGCGGACGATCACTTCTGAAGAACTCGTGACGGAATGGCGGCGTCTGCTTGGAGCTTTGCCGGGAGTGGTCGAGCTGAGCATCCAGGCGGAGACGGCGAACTCCGGGAACGCCATCGACGTCACGCTCACGGGGCCGGATCTCGGGCGGCTTGAGGCGGCGACGGCGTTTACAAAGAAGGGACTGAATGACTATTCCGGTGTGATCGATATTTCCGATTCGAACCGCGCGGGCAAAGACGAGCTTCGCTTCGGTGAGCTGACGGCGGCGGGTCGAGCGATGGGTTTCCGACTGGAGGATGTGGCCTCGCAGGTGCGTGATGCATTTTATGGAAATGAGGTGCAGCGCCTCCAGCGCGGGCGTGATGAGGTCAAAGTGATGGTGCGTTTCCCGAAAGACGCGAGGCGCACACTGGAGAGTCTGGAGACCATGAAAATCCGCACCCCGCAGGGCGATGAGGTGCCGCTGCTCCAGATCGTAAACCTTGAGCCAGGGCGCGGGCCGGCGGTCATCGAGCGGACGGATCGTCAGCGTTCGATCAAAGTGCAAGCGGATGTGGAGACCGGGGTGAACGCGAACGAGGTGGTTGCTGCTTTCACGGAAGAATATCTTGAGGAAATCCCGCAGCGCTTCCCCGGGGTGCGGTATTCCTTCGAAGGCGAGCAGAAGGATCAGGCGGATTCGGTGCGTGAGATCGGCATCGGCTTCCTTGCCTCGCTGGTAGGCATGTATGTGCTCATCGCGATCCCGCTGCGTTCCTATCTTCAGCCGCTGATCATCATGTCAGTGATTCCCTTCGGCCTCGTCGGAGCGATCTGGGGGCACGCGCTTCTCGGGATGAATCTCAGCATCATGTCGATGTGCGGTCTCGTTGCATTGGCAGGTGTGGTGGTGAACGATTCCTTGGTGATGGTGGATTATGTAAACCGCCACCGCGATGAATCAGCGACTTTGCGTGATGCTGCCATCGCAGCGGGCGGCAGACGTTTCCGAGCGATCCTGCTGACATCACTCACGACCTTCGTAGGAATCATGCCGATGATCCTCGAAACGGATGTTCAGGCAAAATTCCTCGTCCCGATGGCGGTCTCCCTCGCGTTCGGCATACTTTTCGCGACCGTTATCACCCTCTTCCTCGTCCCAGGCATTTATTTGATTCTTGAGGATGTGAAGAATCTGGGTGGCAGGAAAGCTAGGAAAGATTCATGATTGGAAAGATGAAATTTACTGAGCTTTCTGGAGTTGTGTGCTCCACCTTGGTGGTAGTTCTCCTGTCTTCGTGTGGGAGTATGGTCAGTCCTTCCGTACAGAACTCTTCTCCAAAAACGGTGACGCTTGATCCGATGCTGGCTGGGAAAGCCTTGGCGAGAACGACGTTGCGCGGCCTTGTTGTTGCGGGAATCAAGCAACCCATCACTTCAACGAAGCGAGGGCTTGCGGTGATGTGGCACAGGCCGAGCGTAGTGGTCACGGGGAATTTGCCTCCGGAGATGATGGATGAACCATTTTTACCGGATGCTCCAGGAACGCCAGCGTTTGAGCGTATGCTGGATTCGCAAGGTTTTCCCCGAGCGAAAGAAGGGGCACTGAAATGGCTGGTGGATGGTGATGAGTTTTTTGGTGAGTTCGACAGGCAGCTAGCCGGGGCAAAGAAATCGATTCGGACACAGCTGTATATTTTCGATAACGACGATATCGCGGTGCGGTATGCGGATAAGCTCAAGGTGCGGTCGAGGGAGATCGATATCGATGTGCTATATGATGATTTAGGATCGGCAACGGCGTGGTTGTCTGCGCCGAAAACTTCGCCGCCTGCGGGCTTTGAGCCACCGGGGGATATGAAGGAATACCTTGAGAAGGACTCGATGATCGAGGTGAGGAGAAACCTGAATCCATGGGCGGTGGCGGATCACACGAAGCTCATCGTGATCGATGGTCGGACGGCGATACTCGGCGGAATGAATATGGGGCGCGAGTATTTCAATGAATGGCACGATCTTATGGTGCGTGTGGAGGGGCCAGTTGTTGGCGATTTGGCAGATATTTCCCTGAGAAAGTGGAGGCTTGCGGGGCCGATGGGTGATCTGGGGCTTTTCACGAAGGTGGGAAAAAGCAATAGCCCGGCAGTGAAGGGAAATAGCCTACCTATTCGAATCTTGCGCACGGAATCAGGTGATGCGGTGAATGAAATTTTCGATGCGACTCTGCTGGCGATACGCGGGACGAGGCGGCGCATTTATATTGAGACGCCTTATTTCGCTAGCGATGAGGTCGTGATAGCTGTGCGAGCTGCGGCGAAGCGAGGTGTGGATGTGCGGGTGGTGATGCCGGCGGAGGGTGATTCTGCAATCATGGATGCGGGAAATTTGGAGACGGCAAGAGTGCTGATTGAAGCGGGGGCGAAGGTTTACCGTTTCCCGATAATGACACACATGAAGGTGATGGTCTGCGATGATTGGGCGACGGTGGGCTCGGCGAATCTCGATACACTTAGCATGCGCATCAACAGTGAGCTGAATATTGCGTTTTCCGACAAGGCGGAGGTTGAAACGCTGGTGGATACTGTTTTTCGTCCGGATTTTGCTAAGTCGCGACGGATCCGCTTGAAGGATACTGAGAAGGCCGAAGGTGGTTTTCTGGAGGCGGTGGCGGATCAGCTCTGAGTGAGGAGCTATTTCTTCGCGGTTGAACTTTTCTTGGAAAACGTTTCCTCTCGCAGAAATGAAGCGGAGGACAAACGGAGGCAGGAGCCACGGAGACAAAACCCGGCAGGCGCGGGAGAATCGTCATGTGAAGCCTGTGGAGGAAAACGCCCCGGCGACGCCATCGCTGGATGAGCACGACCTGGAGCGCATTATTGTGAAGCTTAAGGAGGACGGCGAGGTGCCATTCGTGCTCGTGCTCGATTGTGTGCAGGATCCGCATAATTTGGGCGCCATTTTGCGCACGGCGGATGGTGCAGGAGTGCATGCCGTGGTTGCGCCGAAGGATAAGGCGGTGGGCATCACTGAGACCGTGCGGCGGATTTCGGTAGGTGCGGCCGATTTCGTGCCATTCGTGCAGGTGACAAATTTAGCGAGGACGATGGAACACTTGAAAGAGGCGGGTCTGTGGTTTGTAGGGACCTCCGACCGTGCGGAGAAATCACTTTTCCAGCTGGATCTCCGCGGCCCGCTTGCTCTGGTGCTGGGTGCTGAGGAAAAAGGCATGCGCCGTTTGACTGAGGAAAACTGCGATTTCCTCGCGAAGCTGCCGATGGCTGGGAAAGTGGAGTGCCTAAATGTTTCGGTGGCGACGGGTGTCTGCTTGTTCGAGGCAGTGAGGCAACGCGGAGCTGAGGTATGATGCGCCTGCCGGTCAGAATATTCTCGGATCTCCATTTGGGGCACAAAGCCTCACGCATCGAAGACGTGGAGGCGCTGATGCCACTTTTTGAGGGTGCAGGGACGGTTGTTTTTAATGGCGATACTTGGGAGGAAATTCCTGTGGCTTGGCGGGAAAAATCTAAAGAGATGCTTGAGAAATTTCGTGGGCTGCTGGCTAGCGCAGGCATCGATGTGGTTTTTTTGCCGGGAAACCATGATCCCAGTTGGGATGGTCACGGTTTCATCGAGCTAGCGGGGGGAAAAGTGGTGGTGACTCACGGTGATGCCTTGCTGCGAGACGGCGCGCCATGGAAGCGAGAAATGCTCGTAGGGAGGGAGATCATCGAAGGGCTTTGGAGAGATTTTCCGGATGCAGAAACGGATCCCATAGCTCGTCACGAGCTTGCACGTGCCATATCCAAGCGCATGACCACACTTCATCCACCCGAGGGTAGGAGCCTTCTATCACGAGTGATCGATGCAGCATTTCCTCCGAAACGTCCGTGGAACATGCTTAAAACATGGATCGGCTATGGAGGGCTGGGCGCCACGTTCTGCGAAACCTATTTCCCGGATGCGGAAATCCTTGTGACCGGCCATTTTCACTGCCGAGGTATTAGGAAATCTGCCGGAAAGACGGTTATCAACACAGGTTCTTTCGTGGTTCCGGGGCCGGCGGCATGGGTGGAATGGGATGGCAAAGCCATTTCAATGGGAGGTATCAGTAATTCGAAAAACGGCTTCGAAAGGGCACAAACGAAACTGATTAGGCGTTTTGTTCATTGAATTGAAAATAAACGCTTGCATAACAATTTTAGTAATTTTTAATAGCTAACCCCAGATTTGGGTCGCTTTTTTCATACATGCGTGTTAGGCTCACCGCGCTATGGCAACAACCACTAAAAGAACCCGGTTCTCCCGGCGACTTCCAGACCACGTGACCGATGAACTCTGCAACGTCCTTACTGAAAAGAAGGTGTTCGGATTCAACGATCTCTTCGAGCGAGTCTTTGAAAATCTTAAACAGCGCAACGCCGTTAGCGGTGGCGAAGAAATGCTTCGTTTGCGTTCCTATGAAAAACTCCAGAACCTTGTGAATAGGGGTCTCGTCGAGAAACTCGGCAAGGAATACAAAGGTACAGATCGTGTTCATGAAGCATCCAGCGCCTATGCAGCAGCTCAAGAGGCCGCCGCAGCGGAAGAATAAGGATATTACCGGTCAATTTATTGGCCGGTAGCTACATTACATTTCCAGACAAAACCCGTATCCGAACAGGATGCGGGTTTTTTTTCTACCCAAGGCGCGCAGCAGTGACTAACCAGTTGCAGCGAGTTTTTCAAAAATTCTTCTGACCATGCCCGAAAACTACCTTCCA
Source organism: Luteolibacter sp. (assembly GCA_051252155.1). GTDB lineage: Bacteria > Verrucomicrobiota > Verrucomicrobiia > Verrucomicrobiales > Akkermansiaceae > Luteolibacter. The sequence goes on from JBPOGB010000002.1 coordinate 93,306, forward strand.
GTTCTATTCCAGGTGCTCATCGCCTTAGGCTTTGCGGTCACTACGCTCATACTCAGCGTGGTGTTCGGTCGCTCTGCGCGCACCAATGTCACCAAGGATACCGCCTATGAGTGCGGGATGCTGCCTATCGGCGAGGGATCACCGCGCTTTTCGGTCAAATTCTATCTCGTCGCGATGCTCTTCGTCATTTTCGACATCGAGGTTGTCTTCATGTATCCGTGGGCAGTTCAGTTCCGCGATCTTGTGGCACAAGGGCCGACGGCTCTTGCTAGCATGGCGGGCTTCGCAGGCGTTCTTGCAATTGCCTATGTTTACGCGCTTAAGAAAGGCGCTCTCAGCTGGAAAAGCTAATCCCCGCTACGCACATCCATGGTTCAGCACGTCATTTATCTTCAGCTCAACGAATCCCTCGAGAAGGGAAAGCTGGAAGAAATGGTGCGCGCGAGCAGGACTTGGCTTCTTAAAATACCGGAAGTTTTATCCGTTCGCTCGGGTCGGAACTTGGATCCGGATTCTCAGTGGCAGTTTTTCTATTCGTTTGAGGTGGAGTCGCGCGAAAAGCTACAGATGGCCGAAAGTGACCCTAACCACCTTAAATTTATTAGAGATTTCATAGAGCCCAATACAGACAATAAGTTTGTCCTCGATTTTGAACTCGATCCCTCACGTGAGTTAAAATACTCCTAAGGATGAGTGCTACTCAGATAGTGTACCGAAAATTGGTACGATCCGCGCTTGATCCCAGCACCGACGGGAGACACCTTCCGCCGCCCTTACAGAAAGACACCAAATAGAAATGGTTTCACAGATAAAGATTCCCGATAACGCCCCTTTTTCACCCGAGCAACGTCAATGGCTCGGTGATTTCCTTGGAACGATGCTTGCCTCTGCCTCCGGCACGGCACCTGTAGCAGCAGGCCCATCCGTCCCAGTAACCGTGCTTTTTGCCTCACAGACTGGCACTGCAGAAGGTCTTGCGAAGAAATTGGTGAAGACCCTTAAGAAAGGGAACTTCGAGCCGAGTCTCAACGACATGGCTACTTATGAGAAAGAATCCCTTCCTAAGGAAGAGAACCTCCTCATTATTACTTCTACTTACGGCGACGGCGAGCCACCAGACACTGCCCTTGAGTTCCACACTTGGCTTATGGCTGATGGTGCACCGAGCCTCGAAGGTGTGAACTATTCCGTGCTTTCTCTCGGCGACAGTTCCTACCCAGATTTTTGCCAATGCGGTATCGAGTTTGACAACCGCATAGCAGAGCTTGGCGGAAACCGTATTTACGACCGAGTCGATGTAGACGTTGATCCAGATGATCCATACGCCGAGTGGTCGAAGGCTGTTATCGCACTCCTTGCACCAGCAGCTGGTGCCGTGGCGGCGAACGACGAAGCGGATGATGACGACACCGAAGAGGCGGGCTATTCTAAGAAAAACCCGTTTCCATCACCTGTCCTTCAGAACTACAACCTCAATGGCCCAGGGCCTAAAGAAACGCATCATGTTGAGCTCTCGCTAGAAGGCTCTGAGCTTACCTACGAGGTGGGCGATGCGCTGGGGCTTTACCCAGAAAACCCCGAGGGTGTGGTCGATGAAATCATTGCTGCTCTTCCATTCAAGGCCGGCGAAGTGCCTACTTCCACTGGTGAGGAAGTTAGTCTTCGTGAGGCGTTGATTCGCCACTACGACATCGGCAACATCAACAAATCTCTTATCGAGAAGTGGCAGAAACGCAGTGGCTCTCCTTATCTGCGCTCTCTTGTCGAGGCAGACGACCGCAAGCAGTGGGACGATTTTTGTTGGGGTCGCGACCTCATTGACCTCGTGCTGAATTACCCTGCCGATTTTTCTGATGGTGAGGATTTCGTTGGTGTCCTGAAAAAACTTCAGCCGCGCCTCTATTCGATCGCTTCTAGTCCGAAAGCACACCCAGGCGAGGTTCATCTCTGCGTCGGTATCGTGCGTTATGATACACACGGCAGGAAACGCGGCGGTATCTGCTCCACATACCTCTCGGATCGTCTCAATGACGAAACCAAGCCCGGTGTTTACCTTCATCACAATGCCGCCTTCCGTCTTCCTGAAGATGGCAATGTGCCCGTTATCATGGTTGGCCCCGGAACTGGTATTGCTCCATTCCGCGCATTTCTCGAAGAGCGGAAAGCGACCGAAGCGAAAGGCGCGAACTGGCTGTTCTTCGGCAATCCCTACCAAGCCACAGATTATCTCTACAAAGATGAGCTGGAAGGCTTTGTGGCCGATGGAACGCTTGGCCGCCTAGATCTCGCTTGGTCTCGCGACCAGAAGGAAAAAGTCTACGTCCAGAACCTCATGGTCAAAGAAGGTGCGGAGATTTGGAAATGGTTCCAGAATGGTGCTGCCTTCTATGTCTGCGGCGATGCTTCACGCATGGCCAAGGATGTCGATGCAGCACTTCTCACCATCGCTAAGGAACACGGCGGACTCTCCGACGAAGATGCAGCGGCTTACATTGCGCAGCTCAAGAAAGACAAGCGCTACCTCCGCGACGTATACTGATTGCGTAGGGAGCGAGGCTGCCGGAAGAAAAGAATTAGGAGAAGAGTCCGTCCCAGCTCTAGCGAAGCAATGAGAAGACTTGGGTTTTGCTAGGGCCGGGACGGACCCTTCTCCCCATTACCCGATCAGCTCGCCGTAGGCTTCTGGTGTGAGCAGGCTTGCGACTTGGTCTGGCTTGGAGAGCTTCAGTTTGAAGATCCAGCCGTCACCGTATGGGGCGGTGTTGACGAGTGAAGGATCACCCTCAACGGCGGGATTTACTTCGATAATCTCGCCAGAGAGTGGTGAGTAGATATCGGAAGCTGCTTTGACGGACTCGACGACTGCGGTGGGGTCACCGGCATCGACGGTTTTACCGATAGGAGGTAATTCGACGAAGACTACATCGGTGAGTTCAGCCTGGGCATGATCGGAAATGCCGATGGTGACAGTATCGCCATCGATACGTGCCCATTCGTGGGAGTTCTGGAAAAGAAGATCGGAGGGAATTTCTGAGGCGCTCATGTTGCAGTTTTGTCGCTTATTTCGGTTTCTTTAGGAAGGGCTTTTTAACGGTGACTGCTTTGAACTGCCGTCCACGCACATCAATGAGAAGCGAAGTGCCGGGTTTGGCAAACTTGGAGGGCAAGTAAGCCATGGCGATACCGTGGCCGAGAGTCGGGGAAAGGACGCCGCTGGAGAGTTCTCCGAGTGTTTCTCCATCCTCATTGAGCACCGTGTAGTGTGGGCGCGGTGGCGGGCCTTTCTCGGTGAGCTGGATGGCAGTGAGTTTTTGCTCCGCTCCGTTTGTTTTCTGTGAAACGAGGGTGTCTCGGCCGATAAAATCGGGTTTCTCAAGATCGCAGAAGAAACCAAGGCCAGCTTCGATAGGGCTGCGCTCAGGCGAGAGGTCATTGCCGTTTAGTGGGTAGCACATCTCGAGGCGTAGAGTATCTCGTGCGCCTAGGCCGCAGGGAATGGCACCGGCGGAGATGAAGGACTCAAAAATGACGGGGCCGAGGGCAGCGGGGCAGAAAAATTCGTAGCCATCTTCGCCAGTGTATCCGGTTCGGCATACGATTTCGCCGTTCTGGGTTTTCAGGATGCCGTTGCGCGGCGGCAGAGTCTCATTGGGGTAGAGCCTTGTAAAAATATCCGCTGCGTCGGGGCCTTGGATGGCGATACCTGCCCATTCGTCGGATTCGTTGCGGAGCGTGACGCCAGGATCGAGGTTTTTTTCCATCCATGCGACGTCTTCTGGGATCATGGAGGCGTTGACGACAAGGAGGGTTTCTACATCGGAAATGCGGTATGCGATGAGGTCGTCAATCACTCCGCCTTTCTCATTGAGCATCAGGGTGTATTGACCCTGCCCTGGGGAGAGCTTGGATAGATTGTTGGTCAGCAGTCGGTTGAGCCAAGCGATGTGATTTTCTCCGGAGACGAAGACTTGGCCCATGTGGGAGATGTCAAAAACCCCGGCGGTGTTTCGCACGGCAGCGTGCTCGCTGAGAATGGAGGTGTATTGGACGGGCATCGCCCAGCCGCCGAAAGGGATAAGGCGTGCACCGAGGGCGAGGTGCGCGGCTTCGAGTGGTGAGTGGAGGACATCTTCTGACACGGGCGGAAGGTTGTCGATGCGGGAGGAGCTTGTCAATCGGGTGGGGCTGGGTGAGGCTCCTGCAGATGGAATTTCTGGATAAATGGGAGAGGAAGCTCGGGTGGATGTCGTTCCCTGGCTTGCTGAGGTATTGCGCGATCTTGCAGGTGGCGGTTTACCTACTTCAGATCGTGAATCCGCAGATCGGATATGATTTGGATTTTAACCGAAACGAGATCCTATCTGGTGAAGTCTGGAGGGTAGTGACGTTCCTATTTGCACCAAGCGGCTACATGGGACTTAACGGGCTCTCGCTTCTGGCTATTTATTTTACAGTCATTATTGCCTTCATGGTCAGCGATGGCCTAGAGGGCGCTTGGGGGTCTTTCCGAACATCACTGTTTTGCTATGTGGGGATCATTGGATTAATACTCGCAAATGTCCTCTTTTCGCTGATTTCCCCCATTTCCTTTCCCTTTACCGGACTGATTCTCTATGGTTCTGCGTTTTTCGCTTTTGCCACACTTTTTCCCAAGGTCGAACTCCTGCTTTTTCTCATCATCCCGGTTCAAGTGAGATGGTTTGCGTTATTGGAGGCAGTTTTTCTGGTCGTCGCGGTTTTCCAGTCTCCCGTCTATATCGTTTATGTCCTATTGGGATATGGAAACTATCTTTTTTGGGCGGGAATTCCCGCGCTGCGTGGACAAGCGGGGGTCGTTTCGTCAGTGAAAAGAAAGCGGAAATTTGAGAAGGCGAAGAGTGGCCCAGACTCCTCCTTTCACTGCTGCAACAACTGCAAAAAAACCGAAGTAACTGATCCTTCGCTGGAGTTCCGCATGGCGGAGGATGGGAACGAATATTGTCTAGATCATCTGCCTGATTGAAAATTTTCCTTTCCTGTAGCTTCCAGATGTTCAAATTTGAGTCTCATGGCTAAGATTATCGGCATAGTAGTTCTGGTTCTGTTTGTGGCAGGCAGTTGGTTTAAATTTCAACAATCTGGTTCGAACCTTACTGATATTGATAAGCAGATCATTGTACTTCGGGATAGTGGTGATGATCAAAATGGTATTCCTGCATTAGAGACCAAGAAGCAGGGTCTCGAAGGCGAAAGAATTTTCTCCGGTATTCTCCTTACCTTTCTGAGCGCCGGGCTGGTGGGGATTGTTTTTGTGACGTGGCTGCTGCCAATGTTTGCGCAGAAACTGACGCATGCGGTTTACGACAGTGGTGAGGAAGTAGAGGCAGATCCGTTTCACGATGCGCGAGTATTTATGGCACAGGGAGATTGGGACGCAGCTATTAAGTCGTTCACTGAGGGTGCTGAGGGAGATCCTCTCAATCGCATGCCCTATGTCGAAATTGCGAAGATCCAGCGGTTCAATTTGGAAGATCCAGCTGCAGCAGTGGAAACTCTGCGCGGAGCTATTGAAGGCCAGGAATGGCAAGAAAACGATGCTGCTTTCCTGATGTTCCGACTAGCTGAGATCTATGAAGAGGATCTGGATGATCGTGCGGATGCGGTGACGATTCTTGAGCAAGTGATGGAGCAGTTTCCCGAGTCAAGGCACTCTGCGAATGCTCGGACAAAGCTTCACGATTGGGGTATTGCCTGAACCCGATGAGGGTTGCCCTGAGGAGATTCTGGGCGAAACGCCCGTTGTTTGTTCTAGCAGCGGGATTGGTAGTGCTTCTGGCTGCCTATTCGATGGGGCCGAAAACATGGTTGCCTATATACATTCTAGCGTATGCATGGGGGATATGCTGGCTGGCAGAGGGAGGCTTACGATTTCGAATCTTTGTCGCATTGTTGGGGGTAGTCGTGTTGCTTGGCGCACGCTGGAGGGATATCACGCAGGCGGATGACGAAGCACGCTTTGCTGCGATGGGTCTTAGGCAGGTCGAGGGAAGGTTGATTGAAGATGCGGCTGGAGGTAACGGGCGATGGAGTGCGGTAACACGCTTGCACGGAGGTCAATACCACGGGAAAAAAGTGAACTGGGTGGGTGCTGGTGAGCCACCACCAGCTGGCACAGAGCTGAGGGCTCCGGGTGTCTTTGGAGGATTAGAGGGAGCAAGGAATCCCGGTGGTCGTGATCGTGCCGCGATACTTCGTCAACAGGGTGTAGTTGCCGTTTTTAGTGCTGACGAAATGATGTCTGAGAGCTGGATTGGGCCGTATTCGGCGGCGGCGGCTAAAGTGAAAAGAGGATTTCACGAAGCTATCGTGTCAGGGCTGGATGAAAATGGCCGTGCGGCGAAAGTCATACGTGCAGTCGTGATCGGTGAGCGATCGGAGGATTCGCTAGGTCTGGTGCGGGGTTTCCGCGAGAGCGGGACGCTACATGTGTTCACGGTCAGCGGCATGCATGTGATGATGCTCGGGTCAATGGTTTGGTTTACCTTGAAGTGGACTGGCTTACCGAGGCGTTTCGCCATCCCTTTAATCATCGCTGCGATGTTTGGATACGTGTGGATAACGGGAAACGGTCCTGCGGCAATGCGCGCGGCTTGGATGGGGACGGTGTTTCTCGGGGCGTTTGCCCTGCGGAGGAGAACGGATCTTTTGAACGCACTCGGAGCGGTACTTTTGGTTTCTCTAGTCTGGGATCCTCGCATGATCCGTACGCCGGGCGTGCAGCTTTCGTATGGTGTGGTGGCGGCTATCGGTCTCGGTACGGCGTCAATGCGCTGGTGCTTCAGCTGGCTTGCGAAGGAGGAGGAGTTTCTCCCTGATAGTGAGATGGGGACTGTGCGACGGATCTGGTTGTCTTTTCGGAGGAAAGTGGCGGAAGCTCTGTCTGTTTCTGCTGCGGCTTCAGTAGGATCTGCTCCTTTGGCGGCATATCACTTTGGCGTCGTGGCACCGATTTCCGTTGTGGCGACCGTGGTGCTGGTGCCGATAGTTTATGTCATGCTCGGGCTCGCGTTGGTTTCGGCGTTGCTGAATCCCTTTTGGGAAAATGGATCACGTGCACTTAATTCGATCAATTCCTATGCGGCGAAAGGTTGCGCTGAAACGTCTCTATTTTTCGCGGGGCTGCCTGGCTCTTCGTTACCTGCGGCGTTTCCGAAAGCTGACAAGCTCATCATCTACGATCTCGAATACGGTGCCTCCGCCGCTTGTTTTGCTCCTTCTACGGGAAATGCAGTATTAATTGATACAGGAGGAGAATTTTCGCTAGAAAGTGAGATTGGCGATTCTTTGATGAGGCTAGGTATCAGGCCGGATTCCGCTATTTTCACACATTCGGATGCAGGGCACATCGCATCGCCGGAGCTCCTCTTGGAAATGTTTGGCATGCGGCAGGTAGCTAGCGGGATGATTCCTGCTCCCGGATCCATGGCCAGAAAATGGGAGGAGGATACCAAGGGAATCAGCTTCTTGAGTCCGAAGAAAGGTGATCGCCTCGATCTCGGGAATGGAGCCTATGCGGAGATCTTGCTCTCACCGCATGATGAATCTGTGGGTTCGCTAGCAGATGATCGGGCGCTGGTTTTCATGATGCATTGGCGAGATTGGAAAATCCTTTGGCTCAGCGATGCCGGGAGGCTCAGTGAACAGGCGATGCTAGAGTCTGGAGTGGATCTAAAAGCGGATGCCATCGTTGCAGGACTCCATGAAAGCGACATCAGCTTGACGGAGAACTTCGTGCGTAAAGTCGATCCAGAGGTCATTGTGATACCTCGCCGTGCTGGGATCCAGATGGATGGGTTTCGCGGTAGGCAGCGTCGCCTGTGGGAAAAGGCCGGAGTGAAAACCATTGATCAAGCGCTGACTGGAGGTCTTACCGTCAGTATCGATCTGTGGGGGAACCTTGAGTTCGAGGGGTTTGTCGACGGCTCAGAATTGAGCTTAAGCCGCGACTGATTTCTTCTCCTTGGCCTTCATCTTTTCATCGATCATGCCGCCGATGAAAAGCAGGACAGCTGCGACGCAGATGCAGGAGTCAGCAACATTGAAAGTCGGCCACCAGCCTTCGCTTGAGGGAACGATCTTGTCGTAGAGAGGGAGTTTTACGGAGATGAAATCGACGACATATCCAGCTGAAAGCCTTTCCCAAAAACTCCCATCTTTCACTTCTTCGAGGAGAAATCCTTGCACGAGTCGATCTGTGAGATTTCCTATAATACCACAGAGAAGTAGAGCGATGGCGACTTTGGAAGTAGGTTGTTCAAATACGCCTTTCTTCCAAAAGATGCGTATCATCACCATGGCGATGATAGGGACAATAAGGAAGACGACGGGTGCCCATGAGGTGCCGTTGCCGAGGCCGAAAGCTACGCCTTGATTATGGATTCGAATCCATCGGAACCAATCTTCAATGATCCATATTTGGTGAGTATCAACAGACCAAGGCGGGGCAAAATTCTTCACCGTCCATGCCTTCGTTACCTGATCCAGGATGTAAAGCGGGAGGCTGAGGAAGAGCAGCAGTTTCGGAAACGTCATGTCAGTAATGCTTAAGCCGAGACGACGTCGTCACAGCGTTGGCAAATGCCGGAGGCGAGCACTGGCTCGTGCTTACGGCAGCGCGGGCAGAGTGGGAGTTCGGTCTTCGCTGCGGTGGCACTGAGTTCCGCACCTTCGGTGGCGGTGAGTCCGGCGATGATGAAGAACTCAGTTGCGAATTCGCGGTCGTTGAGTTTTTCGAGCAAATGCGAATCGGAGGCAGGGACAGTGAGGGCGATTTCAGCCTCATTGTTGCGCGTGAATTCCTTGGCCTGCACTTTCGCTTCAATGGCGGTTTGCATGACTGCCTTGATTTGGAAAAGACGGTCGACGTCCTTGCTGACCTGGCCGGGGGCGTGGTCAGGGTTTGGTGCCGGAAAATCTTGTTCGTGGATACTACCTTCTGCGAAAGGAGCATGTTCCCATGCTTCGTCTGCGGTGAAAGCGAGGACGGGGGCGAGGAGTTTGGTGATCGTTGTGAAGACCTCGTGCATTGCTGCTTGTGCGCCGAGGCGCTTGGAGCACTCGACGTGGTTGCAATACATGCGGTCTTTCAGGGCGTCGATGTAGACGGCGGAGAGATCGGTGGTGCAAAATTGGTTGATCGCGTTGAAGACCTTGCGGAACTCGAAGGACTCGTAACCGGCGAGGCATTCCTTGGTGACGGCGTGGAGGCGTTCGAGGATCCACTTGTCTAACAAAGTGAAATCGGGGCGGACTGAAGTCCGCGTTCTGTCGAAGCCATCGAGGTTTCCTAGGAGGATGCGGAGGGTGTTGCGGAGGCGACGGTATGGCTCTGCGACTTGTTTGAAGAGGTCTTCGCCGAAGGGAACTTCGTTTTGCCAATCGACGCTGGAGACCCAGAGGCGGACGATGTCTGCACCGTATTGGTTGTAGAAATGCGCGGCATCGGTGGGCTTGCCCTTCTTCTTGTCGTCGGACTTGGAGGTCTTTTTGCCGGTGTCTTTATCGACGACGAAGCCGTGCGTCATGACTGTTTTGTATGGCGCGTGACCGCGGTAGGCGGTGGAAAGCATGAGTGAGCTCTGGAACCAACCGCGGTGTTGGTCAGTCGCTTCGAGATAGAGATCGGCAGGGCAGTGAAGCTCTGGATGTGCATCCATCACGGCGACGTGGGAGCAGCCGGAATCGATCCAGACATCGAGGGTGTCCTTTCCTTTTGTCAAACCGGCGGGGAGGCCGAGCTTGGCAGCGAGATCTTCGTCTGAAGTTTCGAACCAGACGTTGGTGCCTTCTTTTTCGACGAGGTCGGCAACTTTCAGGGCGAGATCCGATGAGATGACGGCTTTGCCATTTTCATCGAAGAAAACAGGAAGCGGCACGCCCCATGTGCGTTGGCGGGAGATGCACCAGTCTGGGCGGGATTCGACTGTGCCGTAGATGCGGTTGCGACCCCATGCTGGCATCCATTTCGCTTTGTCTATTTCTTCAAGCGCCTGGCCGCGAAGGCTATCGAGCGAGATGAAGAACTGTTCAACGGCGCGGAAGATGATCGGTGTTTTCGAGCGCCAGCAATGCGGGTAGGAGTGGTGGTAATCCTCTTGGCCGAGCAAGTGGCCGCTTTCTTCGAGGATCTCGATGATGCGTTTGTTAGATTTGAAAACGTGTTGGCCGACGAGTTCGGGGAGGCCGACTTCTTCAGTGAAGAGTCCGCCGTTATCGACTGGGGAAAGGACGCCGAGGCCGTTCTGCTGGCCGGCAACATAGTCGTCCGCGCCGTGGCCGGGGGCGATGTGCACGGCTCCAGTTCCGGTTTCCGTGGTGACGAAATTCGCGAGGATGACCTTCGAGGTGCGATCGAGGAAAGGGTGTTGTGCCTCTGCGCCTTCGAGTTCCTTGCCCTTGAATTCGGAGAGAGTTTCCTTGAGGACAAATCCGGTTTTTTCAGCGAATTGCTCGATGAGTTCACGGACGATGACGAAAGTCTCTTCGGACTCACCGTTGGAGAAATTTCCGACGATGTAGGTGAACTCCGGGTGGAGGGCGATGCCGAGGTTTGCGGGGAGCGTCCAGGGAGTCGTCGTCCAGATCGGGATAGAGGCTTTTCCTGCGAGATCACCGGAGACGAGAGGAAATTTTACGAAAAGCGCCTGAGAAACCTTGTCGGCGTATTCGACTTCGGCTTCCGCGAGAGCGGTTTGTGCGCCGTAAGACCATTGGACGGGCTTCTTGGATTGGTAGATCGAGCCGTTTTCGACGAGTTTTGCGAAAACACGTAGGACGCTCGCCTCGTAGGAAGGATCCATCGTGAGGTAGGGATTTTCCCAATCACCGAAGACGCCGAGACGCTTGAAGGAGGCGCGCTGGATATCGATAAAGCCTTTCGCGAACTCCGTGCAGCGGCGGCGGATCTCAGCGGGCTCGAGGCCGGCGGCTTGTTTGACGACTTTAAACTCAATTGGCAGGCCGTGGCAGTCCCAGCCGGGGACGAAAGGTGTGTGAAAGCCCGCCATGGTCTTGGATTTTACGACCATGTCCTTGAGCAGCTTGTTGAGCGCGGTTCCCATGTGGACGTCGCCGTTGGCAAAAGGAGGGCCATCGTGGAGGATGAAATCTGGTGCGCCGGAAGCTTTGCGGGCGGAGGTGATTTTCTCGTAGAGTCCGGCTTTTTCCCAAATGGCGAGTCGCTGAGGCTCTTTTTTCACGAGATCCCCGCGCATGGGGAAGCTCGTCTGAGGTAGGGTCAGCGTATCTTTGTAATTCGGGGCGGTGCTCATAGCGGGCGCGGACGCTAGCAACGCCGGTGCGCGGGGTCAACACCGGGGGAAGGGGTGGAAAATTCAACTTTCAATCCGCCGCGGCGGATCAAAATTTAAGGAAGAAGCATCGTTTTTCGGGGGATTCGGGCTTTTTCTCTACGGGGAGGGAAGGAGGAGATGGAGGACGTGGAGAAAATGGATTGTGCCTAATTCTGGACTCCTCTCTCCCCTACCTCCTTTCCTCTCTTCCAGAAAAATGCCCGACGTGGATAAAATGGATGATTCAATGATGGTTCAGAATCGGACGGAAATCAGTGTTGTCTGAGGCTGTCGGAGTGCCTAGGATTGCAGAAATCGGTTCGTCAAAAACCGATTTCACCCTCACCACCGATCCTATGGGAATTTTCAGCAAACCACTCCTCAGAAGCAATCAGCAGAAACGCGATGACATGCCGGAAGGCTTGTGGTCGAAATGTCCGGAGTGCGCCGCGATGATTCACACGCTAGAGCTAAAGCAGAATCTTCAGGTCTGTCCGCCCTGCGGCCATCACTTTCTGATGGACTCCCTCGATAGGGCGAAACTCATTGCGGATCCTGACACCTTCGAGGAAACGGAAGCCGGGCTTTTTTCGGCAAACCCACTTTCTTTCAATGGCTACGAGGACAAGATCGAAGGCCTACGCAAGCGCACCGGCATGAACGACGCGGCGATCACTGGCCGTCTCTCCATCCACGGCAAGCCGGCGATGATTGCGGTGATGGATTTCAAATTTTTTGCGGGCTCGATGGGTTCAGTGGTGGGTGAAAAGCTTACCCGCGCGATCGAGACAGCCATCGAAGAAAAACGTGGCGTGATTATTGTCTCCGCTTCCTCCGGAGCGCGCATGCAGGAGGGAATGCTTTCGCTCATGCAGATGGCGAAAACCTGCGGAGCGCTGGCGCGTCTCGGCGAGGCAAAGCTTCCTTATATTTCTGTCCTGACTCACCCAACTACTGGTGGTGTTACTGCATCCTTCGCAACCATCGGTGATATTAACCTTGCCGAGCCGAAGTGCATGATTGGCTTCGCTGGCCCACGCGTGGTGAAGGAAACGACTCATCAGAATCTTCCTCCCGGCTTCCAAACGGCGGAGTTCATGCTCGAGCATGGCTTGGTCGATGCAATCGTGCCGAGGCACCAGATGCGTGACCGGCTTGGGAAGCTGCTGAACTTCATGATGAAGTGAGCTGGCTGAGGGATTGGTTGCCGATTACGAAAAGGAATCGGGTGGCGCTGGGTTTTGCCGGGGCTGCGTTGATGACCTTCGTGGCATGGAATTTTCTGCCGCTTGGGTATGATGAACTCTATGAAGGCCCTGCATACACCTTTGTTTGGCCGGTGATCTTTTCGTCTCTGATCGACTACAAGGCCTATCCGAAGATGGATCTAGAAGAACTAGCCGCGATGGCAGTTTACTTGGTGATGCTTGGTTATGGGGTGCTAAGCTTGTTGCTGGTTCCTCTGTGGAAAATACTACACGCCTCAAAATTCATCAGTATTCCCTTGGCGATTATTGGGATGTTAGGGGGACTGGTTCTCATGTTTGGGATACTTTTTTTCGATTGGCTTGAGCACGAAGATACAAGTGAGCAGATCCTTATGATTCTAATTTTTTGCCAACTCATTTTTGGATCCACTGCTCTTTTCGTATTCAAGAACGAGCTGGAGCTGAGGAATGCGAGGAGCGAGGGGAGGTGAAATGAGTTTAAAGGAATGGCTGCCGGTCACACCGAGGAATCGCGTGGCGCTGGTGTTTGCTGGGTTCTCACTGGTGGTATTTGTGATCTGGAATTGCGTTCCTGTTTCTGACCCTTGGGGAGTTTCTCCTGAGAGAATGTTCTGCAAGAGCTTTTGGCCGTTGGTCTTCTCAGTTGATCCCTATTTGTATTCCTTCAAAAATCCAGAATTCGAATCATTCATGGCATTAGCTGCCATTATTTCCATTGCCATCAGTAGTGTGACAACAATTCTGATCATTCCGTTTTGGAGGTTCTGTCACGCGGCATCTGGAATAACGCTTACGGTTGCAATTTCCAGCCTCTTGGGAGGATTAATATTGCTTATATTTTTGCTGGATGCTGGTGGTTCAGACTCTTCATCTGTCGCCCTAGCTCTGATCGCGGTGAATATGCTTCTGACTTCAGCTGCCCTTTTGATTTTTGAAAATGAGCTCGATTGGAAGCCACGAAAGCTGGATCCGAGAGTTTCGCGTTTAAAGTCTGATTGAGATGCGGGTTTCCGCCGAAGGCTTTGGACTGCTACAGCCCTGCTGTAGCTTTCGGCCATGCAGCCCCGCTGCGAGCCGCACGGCATTGGCACGACAAGGTCAGATCACTCCCAATCCTCCGCCGTGGCAGCAGGCTGCCGCAGTCCAAGGCCTTCGGCTAGAGTTCGACCACGCTACTGAGTGCCGTGGAGATGAGAATGCAGGAGATTTCCGCATCTGGATGGATGGCTGCCATGACCTTGCGGTATGAGTCCATTTGGCTGGTGTAGCGTTCGCGGAGGTCGATGGGGGATTCGACGCGGTCGGTTTTGAAATCGATGATTTCGACCTTGGTGGCCTTGCCTGCGGAATCGCGGTGGATGTGGAGGCGGTCGATGACGCCACTCATCCATTTTCCGTCGAGCACGGCTTCGACGCGTTGCTCGCGTAGGAGAGTGATGTTGCGGTTGTTTTTTGAGAAAAGAGCGCTGACTTCTGGGACGGCGAAGATTTTCGAAAGCGTTGTGCCGATACTGTCGGAGGAAAGAGAGGGCTTGTTCTCATCGATCCAGCTGATGTTTTCAAAAGCGGCGTGGACGGCGGTGCCGAATCTGCGGCCACCGTCAGAATCGATGGCGGTGGTAGTGGGTTTTGCCTTGGTGCCGCTGGGTGTGCTGCGCGGGCGTTTTTGAATGGGTTTGCCGAGAGGGGCGCGGGATTTCTCCACAGGCTTCTCAGGTTTTCCGATAGCTTGCGCCCATGAGGGATCACCGATTTCGAATGTGGCTTCCTCACCCGTGTCTAGGCCGAGCGAGGCCATGATCCAGTTGGATAGGCTGGGTTTAGTGAAATCGTGTTTCTTCGCAGGTGTGTCGAGTAGGATGTAGAGGCCGCGTTTTGCACGGGTCATGGCGACGTAGAGCTTGCAAAAAGATTCGTAGATCTGGCGGTCGCCCCAGCGTTGCTCGGCATCGCGTAGTTCGGGGATCATGGCGCGTGCCCATGAGGTTGGGGCGGCGGTGATCCAGCTCTCGCCGCTGAGCGCGTGGAGGTGGGTGAAATCCGGGATTTTCGTGGTTGGTATGTCGGGGAGGATGACGACATCAAAACCGAGGCCTTTCGATTTGTGGATGGTCATCACTTGCACAGCGGCGATGCCGGGGCTTTGGGAGATTTTCATGCGACCGATCCAATCTGCAGTCTCGCGCGCGGAGATTGTGCCCTGTTTGTCGAGCTCGGTGAGTGCGGCGATAAGATCAGAGCTACGGTTTTTCCCGTAGCCAGACCAATCATCGGCGAGCGGAGAAACGATTTCCGCGACCATGCCGCCGAAGCCTTTTTCAGCAATCATGCCGCCCAGTCCCTCCCACGCCGCTTGCCATGCTGCGCCGAAACGTTCTTCCAGCACCGGTTTTAGCGGTGACATCAATACCGTTTGCTTCGCAAAATCATCCGCCGGGTTGGCGAGCCAGCGGAGGAGTTGCCAGATCATCACGCCCACGGGGTGATCCTTGCCGGGTTCTCTTGCACCTTCTTCGACGACTTGGAAGCCTTCTGCACGCAGTATGTCTGCCCACTCGGTGACCTGATTGTTGGTGGAAACGAGCACTCCGCAGGTGAGTGCTTTTTCTCCGATGCCGTTTTCCTGCAGTAGCTCGACAACGCGCTCCGCTTTGTCGTCTTTATTCAGCACCTCTACGCGTGAGTGTCCGGCCTTGTCTGGAGCTTTGAGTTTCTCTGCGGATACATGATCCTCCCACTGCCACTCCGCTGCCGCTTGTTCTCCGAAAAGAGCGGCCATGGTTGTTAGGTCGCCGCAGACGCGGTTCACCGCATCGAGCACTTGCGGGCAGGAGCGCCATGACTCTGCCATGGTGGCGGTTTCCAAACCGCCGCTGTAGTTTTCCATCAGTTCATCGAAGAGTCCGACCTCACCGCCGCGCCAAGCGTAGATAGCCTGCTTTCTATCACCTACTACGAATACGGTAGATTCATCGTCGCTCACGCCTTCATCGATGAGTGGAAGGAGAGCGTTCCACTCATCGCGGCTGGTGTCTTGGAATTCATCGAGCAGCCAGTGGCCGTAACGTGCATCGAGTCGGAAATCGACAGCCTCGCGGCGAAGGCGTGCATCTTCGCCCTGCATCCATGCGCCCATGAGGCGTTTTACATCGTCGAAACCGAGCTTGCCGCGACCGCGGAGTTCGGTGTCGACCATGCCATCGTAGGGAGCGATGACGCCGCGTATGCCACGAGTGCGGGCGAGTGCGGCGGCGAGTTCGCAGCGAGCGGCGAGTTCGATGAGATCGCGTAGCCCTTCTGCAGCAGCACCGGTGATGGTGAGGGGTTTGTAGAATGAAACTTCGAGTGAGCCGCTTCCCTCGGCGGAGGCGGCCATGATACTCTTGAGCAGGCTGGAGGGTTTTTCCAAAGAACCGCTGGCAACGGTGTGCCCCTGCAGCGCATCCATCATGGCCTGGAATGCTTTTTCCTGACGCTTGTCGGTCTGGGCGATATTTGGCCAATCACGTTTCACCTGATCGATGAGCGCGGTTTTCTGTTTTTCCCAATCAGTAATCTCTACGCCAGCGAGCAGTGCTGGTCCCCACTCGACGGATGTTGGGGAAATGTAGTTGCGGTGCCAGCCATCGATGAATTTGCGTAGATCTGAGAGGACGCCTACACCTTCCTTGCCTGCGGTGGCGCGGCGGAAAACATTCACGAACTCCTCCTCGGCGGCAGCATCGACTCCTCCATCGAGCAGGCCTTCCATGAGTCCATCACGTAGCGTCTCGGCGACCTCACCTTCCAGCAACTCGAATTTTCCACCGGTGACTCCGAGTTCGTATTGGAAGCCCCGGACGACCTTGGCGAAAAAGGCGTCCATCGTCGTCAGGGTTAACTTCGGCAGGCTGCGAACTGTGTTTTCGAGAATTTCCCCGAAATCGACGCCGGACATCGCGAACTTGGCCTGCAGTTCCGCTGCTTTTTCGGGACTATCTGCGGCTTCTGCAAGTTTCTCTAAAATTGCGTCTGCAAACTCCCCTGCAGCCTTCCTTGTGAACGTAAGTGCTACAATCTGCTCATGTTGCACGCCCTTTGCCATGAGTCCGATTACTCGGTCGCTTAGGCAAAACGTCTTCCCGGATCCCGCTGAAGCGAGGACGAGAAGATTTTTTTCTAAGATGTTCATTTTTAATGCCCTGCAAATATTGCGAAACGGAAAGAGTTTTTACGATTTTATGATTTTTAAGGCGGCTGTAGTGCCCGTTTTTAAAGGGTTGTCGACAGATTTCGAAGGAGTTGTAACTGTTAGATGACGAAATTGTAGCCGCATCCCAATGGCACCTTTGCTGCTAATTCTTATTTTGGGTCTGCGTGGGCGCTCCCAAGTGTTCCATTTGGCGAATCACAAACACAATCAAATCATGAAAATTAAAACATTATTACTCACATCGCTTGCCGTTTCTGGTGCGGCTCATTCAGCTGTGCTTGTTACAGAAGACTTCACATACGCCGACGACTCTTCTCTTACGGCAAATGCTAATTGGTCAGACCATAGTGGTAATCCAGGTGATTTACTAGTCTCTGGCGGTGCAGCGGTTGTGCAACATGGAGCCCCCAGCGAAGATGCAAATATCGGATTTGCAGATCAAACTACAGGCATCCTGTCAGCCACGTTCGATATTATAGTTCAGGACGATGCGGTTATTGGGGGCAGCGATTTTGAGTATTTCGCGCATTTTTTCACCGACGGCTCCTTCAATTTTCGCGCGCGCGCCAGCATTGTAGCGCCGACCGGCACAGGAGACTACACGTTAGGAATCGCTACAGATAATTCTACCGAACAAGCGATCCTTACTCAGGATTTCAGTTATGGTAATGTTGTGAACGTAGCCCTATTTTTTGATCTGGATACCGGAGGTAGTTCGTTGACTGTCGGTAGTGAAACCATCGTCGGAACCACATTCTCGACTGGCGAAACGATTAATAGATTCGCCCTGCGTCAATCTGATTCCACGAACAATGAAACCATTACTGTAGATAACCTCGTAATCGACGGAGTTGTCCCGGAGCCTTCCTCCGCTGTTCTTGGAGCGCTTGGAGCTTTGGTTTTTCTTCGCCGCCGCCGCTAGGCTTACAATAAGATTTGTTTGCTTCTCATAAGTCGTCGATCTCTCTGAGATCGACGGTTTTTTGTGTTTGGGCAGGGACGTTTGTCCTCAAACGTCCATATTTGACGGCTCGTAGATCTAATCGGTTCCTATCTGTAGTGAGCACCGTGAAATATGAACGGCTCGGAATGGAAGCAGCGCTGACATGGCCGAAGGCAAAGCCGTCCCTATCTAGAGTGTGATGCTGTGCCTCATCCAGAAGTTGCTGAGGTCGCTGTGGCTGCCTTTGAAGACGTTTCTTTCTGTGGGTTGTGACATGCTGCCGAAATAGCGAGGGCTGCGCCATGATGAGGTGTTGTAGTGCTTGGCGCGGGAGGCTCCGCTTTCCCAGATGACGCCGCCGTATTGCCACATGGCCCAGTTATTCCAAATGCCGTAAAGTTCCATGAGCCTGTCTGGAGTGAGAGCTCCTCCTGCGATGGTTTGCTCCGTGCCGCCCGGGCCATAGAGAGCGAGCCAATACGGGGAACGGCGGATGATGGCTTTTTGTTGCGGGGTGGCGTTGCGAAGGCGAGACCGGAGGCCATCGCTGTTTTCCAAGTAAGTGACAGGATAGATGCCGGTGCGTTGATGAACGCGAGTGATGAATTTCACGAGGCGGTCAGGAGTGGATTTGGTATCGAAATCACCGACAAGCAGGAGGCGTTTTCCAGAAAGGCCTTTTGCTCTGCCGATGGATTGTACGCGATTGACGAAGTTATCCGCCTGGAGGACGGGATCTTGGTTCATGGTGACGAAGTGGTAAGCGCCGATCATCATGCCCGCACGGTCGGCAGATTTGATAAAATCGCCGAACTTGGTATCAAGTTCCGGCCCCTTAGCGGAGCGAGCGATGAGTGCTCGTGAGCCATTTTTGCGCATGGCGGAGACATTGTGTTGGGAGAATCGGTCTCCACCGCGCTGGACTTCCTTGGGATCCCAACCGGAGACATTGAGGATGGCGGGTGATTCGGAAACGCTAGTGCCACCGAAGCCGCCGCCACATTGAGTGAGGAGGGGAATGATAAGAAGGGCTAAAAATTTATTCATATGGAACATATAATCAGTGGGAATAAGAGCTCGCAAGGTGGGATTCCATAATATGGAACTGGAATGATTTCATGCTCGTAAAGTAAGATGAAAAAGGTTCGATATAATCATGATGATTTGTTGGATCGACGCCACGTTACTTGCTGCCTCAGGTGAGAATTCTGCGGCATATAAAGCGGGAGAAATCACAGGAATGCTTCTCAGTGTGGTGATAATGGTATCGATTCCGGTGTTGTTCATCGTGTCATTGGTAAAGCTTATCAGAACTCGGAACAAAGGATGGTTGGCGGGGTTAATCGTAAGCTCGATACCTATACTCGCTTTTATCGGGCTAGTATTTTTTGGTGCCTATCAAGCCTTCACGGGCAAGCATTTTAAAACCCCGGTGGCATCGATTTCAAGTGTTAGTGGAGGACGTATCGATGTACCAGACGCGAGTATATCCGTTGAACTTCCTTCGGGCTGGAAAGAGATAGGAGCACTTAATGATGAGTCATTGCTCAGTGCTGTGAATCAAGAGCAAGGGTGCTACATGGTCGTGCTTGCGGATAGTGAAGTTGATTATGCGGGGACTTTGCGGGACTTTTCCGATTTAACGTCCGAGGCAATGGTGGATAGATTGATAAGAGGAATCGATACAGGAGCGGAAGAACTAGAAGTGAACAGTCTCCCTGTGATACGCCGCGAGATTTCTGGGGTTACTGAGAATGTGAAAATCCGTTACCTCCATGTAAGCATATACGCGGGAGGTTATTTTCATCAGGTCTTGTGTTGGTCGGCTTCCTCAAAATGGAAGAGTGCTTTGCCTGAATTCGAGAAGATCGTTGAAAAAGTCAAAATGCAATAAGGTGGGTTTTTGTGCATACGATAGTCAGACAAAAGATGGGTTGAGTGAAGGCGGGTGATGACCGAAAACAAGGTTGCCCTGAAACCCCTCCTCCAACTCTCTGAGATCGCGAAATACTTTGGTGCTGTCCGTGCGCTGAAAGGTGTTTCGTTTGAGCTGCGGGCAGGTGAGGTGCATGCGCTCTTGGGTGAGAATGGTGCGGGGAAATCGACCTTGATCAAGGTGATGACCGGAGCGCACCGTGCGGATGAGGGGAGCATGGAAGTTTGCGGAGAGAAGGTATCTGATCTCACCCCATCGAAGGCGCAGGAGCTTGGCATCGCTTGTATCTACCAGCAACCCGCGCTTTTTCCGGATCTTTCTGTGGCAGAAAACATCGGGCTGCGTTTGGAAAAAACTCGGGTATTTTCCAAAGTAAATTGGGGCGGGCGAAGGAAGCGTGCGGAAGAGCTTCTGGCAGGTATTGGTGCTGAAATTTCCCCGGAAGTTGAGGTGGTCTCACTTTCGATGCCCGAGCAGCAGCTTGTGGAGATCGCATGTGCACTGGGCGCGGGGGCTCGCATCGTGATCATGGATGAGCCGACTGCTTCGCTGACACAGAAGGAGCAACACTTGCTCTACAAGGTCGTGCGTGACTTGCGAGATAGTGGCGTGGGTGTGGTTTATATTTCGCACCGGCTTGAGGAAATTTTCGCACTGGCGGATCGAGTGACGGTGCTGCGCGATGGAGAAAGCATCGGCACGAATGAGGCTGCAGAGCTGAACGAAGCCTGCTTGATACGTATGATGGTGGGCCGTGAGGTTGAGGCTCTGTATCCTCCGGTAGGGTCTGGAGCGGGTGATGTCGTACTTCGTCTTGAAGATATCAGCTGCGCGGAGGGTGGTGTGGAGGGGGTGAGCCTTGAAGTGAAAGCGGGAGAGGTTCTTGGAATGGCAGGGCTAGTTGGTGCGGGGCGGACGGAGCTTGCGAGGGTGTTGTTTGGAATTACTCCCGCGGATGGTGGGCGGATTTTTCTCGGTAGAAAGGAGGTGAGGTTGCGCAGTCCTCGCGAGGCGATTGCAAAAGGCATCGCCTATGTGCCGGAAGATCGTCGAAAGCACGGGGTGATTATAGAGATGCCAGTATCTGAGAATATCACCATGGCGAGTCACGGGAGATTGTTTCCGGGAGGATTGATCAGGGGTGGAATTGAAACTGAAGTTGCGAAGCGTTTCGTTAGCGATTTAGGGATCAAGACGGCGAATACTGTATCTCCAGTAGATAGCCTTAGTGGAGGAAATCAGCAAAAGGTGAGTGTGGCGAGGTGGTTGGCGACTGAGCCGAAGTTATTGATTCTTGATGAGCCAACGCAGGGGGTGGATGTGGGAGCCAAAGGGGAGATTCATCGTATCATCCGCGAGCTTGCAGAGAGTGGGCTGGCGGTGCTGATGATTTCCAGTGATCTCACCGAAGTGCTGGGCATGAGTGATCGCGTGGCGGTGATGAGGCAGGGGCGGCTTGCGACGGTATTAGAGAAAAGCGAAGCAGATGCGCAAAGCGTGATGGCGGCGGCGTTGGGTAGCGGGGAGGTGTTGGGATGAAATCCGTTTCCCGCGAACTGACGGTCGGTGCGGCTTTGCTGCTACTTGCGATTTCACTAGGGTTGTTTGCGCCGAACTTTTTCGAGGGTCAACCGTTTGTATCAAGGATCGCTTCGCAGATGCCTGCGCTGGTGGCGGCATTGGGTGTGGCGTTGGTGATCATGACGCGGCAGATAGATATTTCGATCGGTTCGCAGTTTGGCATGTGTGCGATCATTGCTGGGACTGCAGCGGCGGCAGGGATGCCAGTGTGGGTGGCGGCAGCGGCAGCGCTTTGCGCAGGAGCGGTGATGGGCGCGCTGAATGGTTTGTTCATCGCCTGGCTTGGGCTTCCGAGTATTGTGGTCACGCTTGCGACGATGGTTGCTTGGCAGGAGGTGCTGCGGTTGTGGCAGAAGGGGCGGATGCTCGCTTTGCCGGAAGGAGTTCAGTGGTTTGGTATGTCACAATCGGCAGGGCAGGCGATTGTGATCGGTGGCGCGTTGCTTGTCCTGATCTTCATGGCATTTTTCATGAAACACCTTTCTGCAGGGAGACGCATACTTGCGACGGGTAGCGATGCGGAAGCGGCTCGATTGGCGGGTGTTCGACCGAAGTTGGTGACGTTCGGAGCTTTCGTGGCGACAGGGTTGATGACTGGATTGGCTGCTGTATTAAACCTTGTGCAGTCGCCGCAGATTCAGCCGAACTGTGGGGATGGTCTGGAGCTGAAAGCGATCGCTGCGGCAGTGGTAGGTGGGGTGGCGATCACGGGAGGGCGGGGTAGGATGTTCGGTGTGTTTCTAGGGATGATGCTACTGGCGAATGTGAACCCGGCGCTTACCCATTTTCACCAGCCGCCGTATTGGGAAAAGGCGATCCAGGGCTTGGTGATTCTGTTAGCTGTTGGTGCTGATGGATGGCGCTTTAGAAAAAGGAGGAGTAACTCATGAATAACTCCAGATCTATATCTTCGGTCTTTGCGCGGCATGAGGTGGTTCTACTGCTGGTCATCGCGGTGGAGGTGATTCTTTTCCAAAGCCTAGGCCGGAACTTCCTGACTGGTGGAAATGTCTCAAACGTTTTCCGTCACTCTGTGGAGATTGGTCTTTTGGCGATGGCGATGACTCCCGTGATTCTAACAGGTGGTATTGATCTTTCGGTAGGGTCGCTAATGGGGCTTTGTGCGGTGGCCTTTGGGATGTTGGTGAAGGTGCTGGGGCTAGATCCGTGGACAGCTGCGGCGATCACGGTGGCTATCGGAGCGGTCGGAGGAGGAGTGAATGCGGCCCTGGTCACGGGGTTGAAATTGCCGCCACTGATTGTCACTCTAGGTACGTTTTCATTGTTTCGTGGGCTCGCGGAGGCAGTAACGAAAGGCTCTGAATCTTACTCAGCATTTTCTTCAGAATTCTTGGCTTTGGGTAATTCGGATTTCGCAGGAATCCCGATGCAGCTGTGGATTCTAATCGGGGTTGGTGTGGTGATTTGGTTCTCCGTTCACCGGACGACTTATGGAAGAAGTTTGCGCGCGATCGGCCATGCGCCAGAGGGAGCGCGTTATGCGGGGATGCCGGTGGGTAGGAATGTTTCGGCGGCCTACATCACCTCCGGTGCGGTGGCGGGATTAGCGGCAGTGATTTTGGTGGCGCGGCTGGGCGAGGCACGAGCGAATGCAGGTATTGGATATGAGTTGCTGGCAATCACTGCGGTTGTGTTGGGTGGGGTGAGTATTTTCGGTGGCACGGGTAATGTTGGTGGAACGGCTCTCGGGTGGATTGCGCTGGCGATCCTGAACAACGGACTGACACGGATTTCTGATTATGAAATTTTTGGAGAAAAGGTTTCTGGAATTGCTAGAGAGCTTTCCGGCCTGATGACAGGAGTGCTGCTCATTGCTGCACTTGCGCTCTCTGCATCGACGAAAACGCTCGCCCTACGACGACGGCGAAAGCAAACTCACAACCAACCATCATGATTCGTAGAACCTTCCTCCTCTCCGTCTTGCCGCTCGGCGCATTTTCGTTTCTCTCGTGTAAGAAATCAGAAAATGCCGGAAAGCTTTCCGTGGGATTTTTACTAAAGAGCAAAGGTAACCAGTATTTCGTGACATGCGAAAAAGGTGCTCGTGCTGCTGCTGAGGAACTCGACATTGATCTTCGTGTAGATGGGCCAATCAACGCAGATCCGGCGAAGCAAAACGAAATTGTTGAGAACTGGATTACCGATGGGCTGGATGTGATTGTTGCGGCTTGTGAGAACCGCGATTCCATTTCCACGGCGTTGCGCAAGGCGGAGGCGGCGGGCATCAAAGTCGTTACCTACGATGCGGATGCACAGCCGGACGCGCGCACTTACTTTGCGAACCAAGCGACGGCGCAGGGTATTGGTGAAAAGCTCATCAATAGCGCGGCGGCGTTGACTGGGGGGAAAGGTAAGTTTGCGATCATCACTGGGACACTCACCTCGGCGAATCTCAACGAATGGATCGGCCACATTAAGGAGCATCAGGCGGCAGAATATCCTGAGATGGAGCTTGTCGATCTACGTGCCTGCGATGATCAGAAAGACAAAGCACAGCAGGAGGCGACGAACATTGTCAGTGCCCATCCAGATCTGAAGGCGATCATTTCCGTATGCTCACCGGGTGTTCCGGGAGCGGCAGAAGCGGTGAAACAAGCAGGCAAGGCAGGCGATGTCAAAGTCGTCGGACTCGGCCTACCTAGTGAGAACCGTGCCTATGTGAAGGAGGGTGTGACTCAAGCGGTGATCCTATGGAATCCGGAGGATCTTGGCTACCTTGCAGTGCAGGCCGGTGTGGCGCTTGCGAAGGGGTCACTTGCGCCAGGTGCGGAAAATTTCGAATCGGGCAAGCTCGGTGAAATACGAATCGAAGGTGATAGCTTGATCCTTGGTACTCCGTTTGCGTTTACCGAAGAGAACATCGACAATTTTGATTTTTGAGTCGCTGCGTGTTGTGGATTCTTTTGACGTTCCTCTTCAAAGGGACTAGCTATGAGTACCGCTCGATTGTATCCCGAGCTTGGTAATACCAAAAATGAAACTATCCATCCTCTCATGTTCGCCAAAATGTTACTCCTCACGCCGTCTCATTGAGGCTGCGAAAAAACGGGGCCATAAGGTGGAGGTGCTCAATACTCTACGGCTAGCCATCGGGCTGGATCAGGGTGACCCTGATCTTTTTTATCATGGAAAGCCGCTGAGCGATACTGATGCGATTCTACCACGTATCGGCACATCAATTACGCGTTATGGCACGGCGGTGGTGAGGCAGTTCGAGCAGATGGATGTTTACACGCCGAACACGGCGGCGGGCATTAGTAATTCACGCGATAAGCTGCGCTCGTTGCAGATCCTTTCCCGTCACGATGTCGGCATCCCGACCACGGCGTATGTCGATGACAAGCGCGATGTCGAAAGTGCGCTCGAACGAGTGGGTGGCGCACCTGTCATCATCAAGCTGCTAGAAGGCACGCAAGGTGTCGGCGTTATTTTGGCGGACAAGATCGAGATTGCGAAAGCGATCGTCGAGACGCTTCAGAGCAGCAAGCAGCAGGTTTTGCTTCAGAAGTTCGTAGCGGAAAGCAAAGGCAAGGACGTGAGAGCGTTCGTGATCGGCGACCGTGTGGTAGCTGCGATACGTCGCGTGGCGCAGGGGCAAGAATTTCGCTCAAATGTGCATCGCGGCGGCAAGGCGGAGGCGATTGATTTGGATCCAGCTTATGAGGAGGCGGCTGTCCGTGCTGCTCAGATCATGGGGCTGCGTGTTTGTGGTGTGGATATGTTGGAAGGCAAAGACGGTCCACAGATCATGGAAGTGAACTCGTCTCCAGGTTTCGAAGGTATTGAAGGAGCGACCAAGCTCGACATCGCCGGCGAGGTTATCGACTACATTGCGGATCAGGTGAAATTCCCAGAAATCGATATCCGTCAGAGGCTTACGGTATCGCGCGGATATTCTGTCGCAGATATTCACATTCCTGAGGGCAGCACTTATGAGGGGCAAACGATCGAGGCTACGGGTCTTCGTGATCAGGATGTGGTGGTGCTGACTTTGAAGAGAAAAGCCTCAGTGATTTCAAATCCGAAAGGTTCACGCGTGCTGGAAGCCGATGACACGCTTCTTTGCTACGGAAAATCTGAGCACATGAAGGGTCTGATTCCTGCCGAGAAAAAGCCTAGGAAGATGAAGAAGCTTCCGAAAACCGCAGAGCCCGAATCATGAGTATGATCATTGGCTGGCGTGAGTGGGTGGAGTTCCCGGATTGGTCATTCCGTATTCGTGCGAAGGCGGATACAGGAGCGAAAAGTAGTGCGATTGATTGTGCAGAAATTACGGAATTACCGGGCGATCGTGTTCGGTTTACCATGCGTCTTGACCGCAAAGAGAAGAAGCTCATCACCATTGAGCAGGACATCAAGGCAAGGCGGAGGGTAAAGTCTTCAACTGGCCATCCTACGGATCGCATTTTCGTGGAGACGACGCTTAAGCTTGGTGAAATCGAAAAGAAAATCGTGGTTTCTCTCGTTTGCCGGAAGCGCATGCAACACCGATTCCTCATGGGGCGCGAGGCGCTGGGCAATGATTTCCTAGTGAACTCCTCGGTAGATCACTGGGCGACGCCAAAGCGGATTGCTAAAAAGCGGAAGAAGACGGAAGGTTCCTGAACGTTCAGGGATTTTGGGTCTCCGGGAGTGTCACTCCCGAGAGTTTCGAGAGTCCTGCACGTAGGGTAGTGAGGCGTGAATTTAGTTCGTTTTTCGCGTTCTCAATATCGCTCGCCTTCTCCCAATAATCTCCGCTCTTGCTGAGTTCTCGGGTGAGTGCGCGAAAGCTGGTTATCATTTCACTTGATGCCTCGAGGAGATCCCGAT
Organism: Luteolibacter sp.; assembly: GCA_051252155.1. Lineage (GTDB taxonomy): Bacteria > Verrucomicrobiota > Verrucomicrobiia > Verrucomicrobiales > Akkermansiaceae > Luteolibacter. The sequence continues at coordinate 119,350 of JBPOGB010000002.1, forward strand.
CGCGTATGTCAGTCAGTCGCTCGAGTTCCTCGATGTCATCGCGGCATTTCTTTTGGATGTCATTCATGCGCGTGCGTGCCTCCTTTTTGGCGTCTTGCATTTTATAATTCGTAGCAAAACGAACAGGCTCGACGACGCGCAGAAGTTCCGCAGCGAGGAATTCACGAGTGAGCGCCCTCGGCCTTTTGCCGGCTCCCTGCATGGCTAGGAGTTTCGCGGAGAGGTGGTAGGGGGCATCTGCCGAGAGTTTTTCCAAACGCTGGCGAACGTAGCTATTGGCAACATAAGCGCCAGTAGCCATACCTTCGGATTTTTTGCGGATTTCATCGAATTCGGCAAAAGCGGCGGCGTGCTCTGGTGAAGGTATTGAGCTGCTCAGGGCGATCATGTCCGCAGGTGTAGAAGCCATGAGAACTTCGTATCTGAGGAAGAAGCTTTTCTGTTCCATGGTAAGTAAGCTGGTCAGATATTTTTCGGCGGAGGCGGGAACGATGAGCCTGCCGGTCTCTTCGCCGGTCATGCTCCGTAGGATGTTCCAGAAATCGTCCGGAGCGGCTAATTTTCCATTTTCATCCAAGCGCGCGAGGATGGTTCCGACCGGGGCGTTTCCAGAAAGGGCGGAGCTTGCGAGGGCGAGCCCGGGTCCGGTGAGGTTGTCACCATTCTGCTTATATAGGTACGTTTTCTCACCGGTCTTCAGCTCAATCCTGCCTGCTGCCGGTTTGAATTCGAGGGATGAGGTAAGTGCGTCGAAGATGGGTTTTGCAACCTTGTTTCGGATCTTGTCTTGTTCTTCATTGGCCTTGATTTCCACGGTAAATCCCTCTTCGCCTTCGTTGGCTTTACGAGCCTTCATGGTGACAATGACAGGGCTTAGAGTATAGCCCTTGGAGCCATCGACTTTCTCGTAGAGAAAAGTTCTAACGGAGGCTTCAGTCAGGAGAATCTGCAACGCGTTGGGATCGGGCTTTTCCTCTTCTTTCTTCGGCATGTTTTCTTCAATGCCTTCGAATGGGTCGAAATCGGATTTCTCTGGTTTATCGGGCGGAGTTTCGTTCTGGTTCTGCCTGAATGAATCAATACCGGCGACCCAGCCTTCCCAGTTTCCATTCTCCGGTGAGTCTTTCAGGGAAACGGCAGAAGGGTGCTCGGGATCGAGGAAGCGTAGGGAGTCACCCATGAGTGCGGCAAGTTGCCTGCCGTCTTCACCTGCCTCGGGGGTTGAGAGCCAGCTGTGGAGCTGCCAGACAAGCGCCTTTGCCTGAATCAAGCTTTCCGCAGTGGGTGCTGTAACTTGCTTGTCATTGATAAAAGCAGAGACTGAATTGCGTGCAGAGTCGTTTGTGGGATCGAGGGCAAGTGCCAAGGCAAGGGCTTGTGCTGCTGCGCGTCGATGGCGAGCAGGGAAACCTTCTACGGGTGTTTGTGCGACTACCGCCAGCCCGTCTGAGACATCTGACATGGTGTCCACATCGAGAGGGATGCGATCAACCCGCAGAGTGCACTCTCCTTCCTCAGGTGCGACGAAAGAAGCCGCAGGTGCTTGCAGGGTGAGGAAAACGGAGAGAATTCCGCCTGCTATGGAGGTGAAGTGTTTTTTCATCGGACGCTGTAAGCCTCTCATTTTTACGTTACCGGACAAGAGAACATTGCAGGGCGGCTCTGCTTTTTGTGAAACTCCGGGCATGGCTGAAAATGTGAATTCGATCGTAACAAGAGAAGAGGTGATGTTTTTCGACACCGACTGCGGTGGAGTGGTTCACAATCTAGCATATCTGCGGATGATCGAGACCTGCCGCACCAGATTGGCGGAGAAACTTGGGATGAATCTGAAGGAGATGTCTGAAACGCGGGTTTTCCCAGTGCTGACGAGGACGGAAGTCGATTACCGCAGACCTGGCAAGCTGGGTGACTGGTTTGAGATCAGGGGAAAACTCGGGAAGGTGAGCACCGCGAGGTTTTGGTGCGAGTTCGAGGTGATTCGCGAGGAGGATGGTGAGCTATTGGCGACGGCCAAGCAGTCACTGGCTCTCGTGCAGATGCCGGAAGGGAAGCCGCTCAGGCTGCCGGAGGGATTTGGGAAATAATACCAAGGGTGGCGATTATTCCTCTTCCGTATCTTCAATGGTTACGACGTTGTCCCTGAAGTAACTATTTTCTGCGTTCACTCGGTCGAGTTCGCTTTGCAAGATCGCTACGGCATTACTCGATGCGGCTCCTTTGTTCTTAAGGATCGCATTTTCCAGCTCGATGATGTAGTAGCTCTTACATTCACGAATTTTCTGATTTACGCTCTTAAGAGCTCTACGTTGCGCCATGTTACTGGAGGAGTGTAATTTTCCCGCGCCGGAGATAGCTTCAATATCGCCGGGCAAGTTTCCCGGTATCTTCGCGTCGTTATTGTCGATTCTGGCGATAAAGGCGGTGACAGTATCTTTGGCGTCCACGGTTTCCGCTAATGCCATGAGTTCTTTGCCAAATTCGGAGGCGATTTCACGGCGTTCATCCAAATAGGCTATCCGCTCCTGCTCCATATCACGGTTGATGTCCCGAGAAAGCTTGTCGAGTAAGGCCTGAGCATCAAAGCCGCTTTCCGCTGGCTTTGGCTCAACGGGCTTCGGTTCCACGGGGGGGAGTGTCGGCGTTTTTGCTTCAACGGATTCGGGCTTACTTTCAGGTGGATTTTCGGGATCTAGCACAACTTTGTCGTCCTGATTCATCACGAAAAAGGCGATGGCCGCTGCGATCACGAGGAAAAATACGATGAATCCGAGTCCAGATGAGCTTTGAGTGGGCTTTGGACGTACATACTTGCCCGGAGTCCTGAGAGCGCCGGAATCGGAGGAGCCAGAGGAGCCGGTAGTTGAGCCCGAAATAAGACCTCCGGAAGCTTTGAGGGCGGCGACTTTCGCCAATTCTGCGGCCATTTCGGCGCAGGAGGTGTAGCGTTGCCTAGGATCTTTGTGGGTTGCCTTGCGAATGATCGCATCAAGGCGAAAACTGCACCCGCAAATCTGGGAGGCAGTACGCGGATCGGCATCGGGGAGTTGGCCGGTGAGGAGCTCGTGGAGCATGACGCCCACTGAGAAAATATCGGCGCGTTGGTCGATGGCGAAAGGAGGTTGCAGCACTTCGGGGGCGGTGTAACCCGGTGTTCCGAAGATCTGCTCGCCTTCTTGGATTTCGCGTTCGAGTGCTCTTGCTAGGCCGAAGTCGCCGATTTTCGGGCTCGCGCTCTGATCCAGCAGGATGTTGCTGGGCTTGATGTCGCGGTGAAGGATGCCGTGCGCGTGGGCATCGGTAAGGCCATGGCAGACGGCCTCAATGATTGAGATGGCGACGGATGGATCGATGCGGTTTCCGTTGGAAGATGCGAAAAGTGAATTTCCCGGCACATATTCCATAACGATGAAAAGCATGCCGTCCGCTTCTCCAAAATCATAGACACCTATGAGGTTTGGATGGTTAAGCTTCGCCATGGCCTTCGCCTCAGACTCGAAGCCTTCGCGGAAGGCCTGGTCGGAGGAGAACTCGCGAGGTAGGATCTTGATGGCCACCTGCCGATCCAGCGATGTCTGAGTAGCCTCGTAAACGGCACCCATACCGCCACAAGCGATCAGCTGGACGATTTCGTAGTTGGGGAAGAGGCGGGCGACCTCTTCGAGTTCCGGAGCCACGAAGGCTGCTGCTGTGCTTTGATCGCTCATCTTAACGGGTTTGCGGGATTCATAGGCAGATGCCCTGAGTATGGCAAGCGCATGTATGGACGATGCTGGTCAGAGCGGTGCATGATATATCGTCCATTCGGGTAATGTGATTGAGGTATTATAAAGCATGTGCAGGGCGATGATATCTATCATGGAGCCGGTTGATTGGTATAAAAGGGCGCAAACGAAGCCAAACGTAGCGACGCTCGCGAGGCCGTAAACATCGTAGAAATGCAGTGAAGCGAAGATCACAGAGGAAATGATGGCGGCAGCGAGGACTCCCATGCGGTTAGAAAGGGAGCGATGAAGAATGCCGCGGTAGAGGATTTCCTCGGAAACGGGTGCGAGGATGCAGGCGGATACGATGAGGAAAACCAGACCGAAGATCCCTGTATCGACATGAGAAAGTCCGCCGGTGGGATCTGCTGCGGTGAAACGCCCGAGACCCCAGCGAAGCCCTTGGTCGAGTATGGTCAGAAGGGCGAATAGGCCGATGAGCACGGGTGGGTGGATGTTGCCGTTTAAACCAAGAGTGCGGGGTATGTGGCGTGCTCTTTTGAACAATAATCCAAGGGCGATGAGCGTTGGCATGATGCGCGCAATGCTGTCGAGAAGGATGGCTATTACAGGATGCAGTCCCGGCAGCGCGGTGATGCCCAGCTCGACCATGAGGCTGAATCCGATCCATGCGAGGGTGGCGACGAGAAATATGACGAGGCCGAGGGAGGGGCTCCATCCGGATGAATAACCTTTTGGTTTTTCGTGAAACGCGCGGGAGAGGCAGCGCACTGCAGTGGGCAGAAAGGCTAGGCCGACAATGGCGATTATCCAGATGAGTGAACCTACAAATATCGCTCGGGTGCGGAGGGTGCTGGTGATGGCATTTACCGGAAAGCTGAAATCCTGCATGGAGAATTTCACGTTCCACCAAGTTTCGGAAAAAGGATCGTTGGTAGGGAATGGAAGGCGCTGGAGGTATATTCCGGGCATCACCCCTTCGCGCGCGGCAAGCAAAGCTGCATAGGCGTGGTAGCCGGTGGGGCTGAGGTCTTGTGATTCCTCTAGAATACGCAGTGAATTGACCGAAATTCCAATCGCAGAATCAAGGGTTTGGGCATGAGCCAGCCATCGTAAAATCGCGGGATCATCCTTCATCGCCTCCGCGAGCTGAAGGTCTCGGTCGATTTTGACGAGTGCGATGGCCTCAGTGCCCGGTGCATAGCCCTCAGTTTCTCCGAAGTAGTGATCCCACATCCAGATGCCGAGAACGAAGCACAGCAACGCGATGAGTGGCTCCGGTATATCCCTCCGCAGGGTGGCGCGATAGGGGTTTTGTGGCGTGATGTTTGATGCGTTTGGGATATTTGGAGAATTCCTGAATCTCACACAAAAGCAAGCATCCCTTATTATCAAGAAATACGTATTAGTGAATTGCTACCCTTGCCTGCCTTGCGCTCGACCTGTTATCAAATCATGGATGAAAACCGAATTCATGGAGCGAGCCGTTGAACTGGCAAGAAGAGGGATGCTCGGCGGCGAGGGCGGCCCCTTCGGTGCGGTGGTGGTAAAGGACGGAAAAATCATTGGCGAAGGCTGGAATCGCGTCCTCGCAACCAGCGATCCCACTGCACATGGAGAAGTGGTTGCGATTCGTGACGCCTGCGGAAAGCGATCTGATTTTTCACTAGCTGGCTGCGAGATCTACACAACTGGGCAACCCTGCCCGATGTGTCTCGGAGCAATACATTGGGCTCGGATTGCTTCTATTTACTTCGGATTTAGTATCGAAGATGCGGCGAAACTCGGCTTCGATGATAGGGAGTTCTACCGCCAGTTCTCCCTGCCTCCAGAAGAGCGGTCGGTGCCGGAGCAGCAGATAGGACGTGATCTGGCTCTCAAACTCGCCGCCGAATACAAGGCCATGCCCGGAAGGCGAGACTACTAGGTGAAGTGGTGAAACAGCCTGCTTGACGACTGGGGGCGCTCGGGAAGATCATGCCTGCCATGGCATGGCGTTTGGACGAAGCGGTTGAGCACGGGATGATCGACAACAGCGTCGAGGGCACCACTACGGGCAAGATCTGGCTAGTGGGGCGTGATGAGCCTCTCATTCTTTCGCTGAATGGAGATTGCTGGCGCGATCTAGCCGGGACAGTTCTTGAATTTGAAAATCCAGACCCGAAGCCATCGACTGAGACAATTGAGCTCGATACAGAGCAGGCGGGTATCGCAGGAGATATCACCGCATCCCGCAAAGCGCGCGTACCAGAGCTCAGCGAAGAGGAGATGGATGAGTATGATCGGCAGGGCAGGGACATTCCTTTCAAATGGCGAAATACGCTCTACATCGAGTGGTTTAGTGAAATCAACGGACGTGTTCTCATTGAGGCCGCGAGTTTTGAGCTATCGGTTTCTGATAGCGCATGGGAAATGGATGAAGATCAGGAGGAGGCGCAGAAGCTCGCAAATCTAAGCGCGATGCGTGACTTCCTCTCGCAAGTGATACGCCGCACCGAGCCTGAGGATCTTCCGAAGCGCAAGTGGGTAGACGGTCGACCGGGTGAGCTCAATGAATACGAGTGGGAAGAACGTCTCAAGGAATCCGACCGTTTGTCTGAGGCTTATCAGGAAGTTCTTGAGAAATACATGGAAGATGAGGACAGCGAGAGGAAAGAGGCTTTCGTGATGGGCTGGGACGGGTTGCTGGGTGCTATGGCGGATCGTGAAGACGGTATCGATCCCTACGGAAACGAAGATGATGACGATTTAGACGATACCGGTGATGATTGGCAAAATGCAGACAACGATGAGTCAGATTTTGATGAGGATAATGAAGAAGATGATTCGCTGACATTAGGCAACCACCCGCTACAGAACCGAGCGCAAGAGCTTGCGATGCGTTCGATGGATATTGTGAATAACGGTGGTGGAGAGGTAAATTCCTCACAACGCCTTGTATCCAGCTTGATGCAGGTCAGTGCGAAACTCGCTGCCGTTTTGCATGACCGCAGCGACGGATATCAGCCGGAAGCTGGCTTTATCCTCGCGATACTCAAACGCTGTCTCGGCTGGGTGAATGAAGCGGTAGGTGCGAGTGGTGAGCTCATTGACGCTGCTGAAGATGAGGATCACAAGGCCGCCCTCGAGCATCTCAGATCGGATGCTTTTGCGATTAGGGACGGAATTCTCGAGTTGCGCCGAGAGCTAAAGCAAAGTTGACAATGGTCTTTTGCGCTACATAAGTTGCCGCACATGAAACTTTCAACAAAACTGATCTTTGTCGGCTTCGCATCGGTTGCTCTTTTCACCTCCTGCAACACCACCATCGGCCTAGCGCGTGATATGCGTGTGCTGAGCAATGAGGTAGAGAAAAAGGCGGATGAAACTTATAACGGCCCTTCAGGCAGTCAGTATTCCGATGGTTACACTGAGTCTGGCGAATCATCAGGCGACGAATATTCCGGAGCCGCTCCCGTTTACTGATTTCAGTATCCGCGCCAGAAGGCGAAAGCGCATACTAGCGTCACTATGCCGTAGGCCAGTCCTCCGAATGAGAGGAGTGTCCAACGACCTTTCGTGGCTGTAGCCCATGTCACTGCATCGCGGAAAAGATAAGGCATGCCTACCCAGAACATGGATTTCGTGAGAAGCGCGTAGGCGAAGATCGGAATCAGTAGGCGGCTTTGCGGGTCTTTCAGGAATGCAGCTTCCAGTAAAGGTGCTGCAATCATCAGGCCGAGGACACCGAGTGCGCGGACGGCTAGAAAATCGCGCACACTGATCACCACAGCGATCAAGGTAGCGGGTACGAGTAGACGTAGGATGGGCTTGATGTTGTTAAAATCACCGAGATCCATCTGCAGGGCACTGAGTTTGCCCATACCATCCGGGGCAATGAGTAGCCAGAACCACGCAAGCGCAATACCGAGGATGATTTGCCCGGCAAGAGGGTTACGCGGGAACTTTTTCAACCAACCCTGAACCAGTGCAGGTTTTGCAATCATCAGGGAATGTGATGCGATTAGCCACACGGCCAGAAGTATACCGGCGGTGAAGAGCGGGATCTGCTCATATGGGTGGCGTGCGTCCATGCGGGGAAGGGCTTAGTGCCGCAGACGGGGACATTCAAGCGGGAACTGTAGGAGCCAGCTCGAAGAGTATAGGAAATACGGCTTGCCCTTTTTCTGTGATGCCCAGAGGCTCCGCGGCTTCAGCCCGGGTGATACTCGCCCGGCAGCAGCAGTTTCAGTATCATGTATTCACGTCTTACCGCCTCTTGGTTTCCTAACGTGCGCGCAGATCTCCTCGCAGGTCTTGTCGTCGCTCTCGCATTGATTCCAGAATCCATCGCCTTCTCCGTCATCGCCAATGTTGACCCTCAGGTCTGCCTATTCGCATCGGTCATTATCGCAGTTACCATCGCCTTTGTTGGCGGTCGCCCGGCCATGATCTCCGCCTCCACTGGAGCGATCGCCCTATTGGTGGGTAGTCTAGTGAAAGACCACGGCCTAGCCTACCTGCTCGCGGCTTCCATGCTTACGGGTATCATCCAGCTCGTCCTCGGCTTCGTAAATGTGGCGAACGTCATGCGTTTCGTATCCGCTTCGGTGATGACCGGCTTCGTCAATGCCTTAGCCATCCTTTACATGATCACTCAGATCCAGGAGCTGGTTCTCGCAGGCGACATGGGCGCGTGGGTCACCTTTCCCCTCGTCGCAGGCGGACTGGCGATCATCTACCTTTTCCCGCTGATCACCAAAGCGGTGCCTTCCCCACTGATCGCCATCGTGGTCATTTCCATCATTGCGAATTACTTCCAGATGGACGTCCGCCGCGTGAAAGACCTCGGCATCCTCCCCACCGGCCTGCCTTACCTCGATTTCCAGACATGGAAAATGCTTCCCCTCACGCTAGAGACCCTGTGGATCATTCTGCCCGTTTCCCTCAGCTTCTCTGTCGTCGGCCTGCTGGAGTCCCTAATGACTGCGCAGATTCTCGATGAATTTACGGATACTCCGAGTGATAAAAACAAGGAAGCACGAGGCCAAGGCATCGCCAACATCGCCTCCAGCCTCTTCGGCGGCATCGCCGGTTGCGCCATGATCGGCCAGTCCGTCATCAACGTGAAATCCGGAGGTCGTGGCAGACTCTCCACACTCACTTCGGGCGTTGTCCTCATGGTGCTGCTACTTGCCATGAACAACCAAGTCGGTAACATCCCCATGGCCGCCCTCGTCGCCGTCATGATCATGGTTTCGATCGGCACATTCAACTGGGCGACCTTCAAGAACCTCAAGATCCAGCCGAAGATGACCAGCATCGTCATGCTTGCCACCGTCGGCACCGTGGTCGGCACGCACAACCTCGCCATCGGCGTCGGTGTTGGTGTCCTGCTCAGTGGCATCTTCTTTGCCCACAAGGTTTCCCAGGTCTTCGGTATCTCCAGCGAGCTTTCCGGAGAAACCAGAACCTACACCGTGCGCGGACAGATCTTCTTCGCCTCCGCCGATAAGTTCGCCGCTGCGTTCGATTTTAAGGAAGTCGTTTCCAAAATCGTCATCGATGTCTCACACGCTCATCTCTGGGATCTGACATCCGTCGGAGCTCTGGACAAAGTCGTCCTAAAATACCGCCGCGAAGGCGCCGAGGTGGAAATCCTTGGTATGAACGAAGCAAGTGCTACCATCGTCGGCAAGCTCGGCACGCATGACAAACCCGGTGCCCTAGATCGCATGCTCGATCACTGAACCTCCAAAACTCCCTCTCCATCATGTCGAACATTCTCGCCTGCACAGACGGCTCACTCTACTCGCCGAGCCTTTACCAACACACCTCCTGGGCTTCAGCCCGCCTTGGTGCCCCCGTCCACGTTATCCACGTCATCGAGCGTGAGGAAACATCTGCCAGCAATGATCTGAGCGGAAACCTCGGCTTCCATGCGAACGACGAGCTACTGGAGGAACTCACGCTTCTCGACGAGTCTCATGCCCGCGTCGCCCGTCTACGTGGAAAAGCGATCCTTGATGACGCCGCAAAAGAAATCGAAGGCGATGTCACCACCACCCAGCGCCACGGCTCACTCGTCGATACCATTGCAGATTTTGAAAAGGATGCCGCCCTCGTCGTCATTGGCAAAAGGGGTGAACACGCGGATTTCTCTAAAGGCCACCTCGGCAGCAACCTGGAGCGCGTCGTCCGCTCCGCGAAAATCCCCGTCCTTGTCGCCGCTCGCGAATTCAAACCGGTCAACCGTTTTCTCATCGCCTTCGATGGCGGCAACAGCGCCCTCAAAGCCATTCATTACCTCGCCACCCAGCCTCTCTTGAAAGATGCCGAGTGTCACCTCCTCGCCGCCGGGAAGCCGGGCTCCGATCTTGAAAAGGCACTCAATGACGCTGCCACTGCGCTCAAAGGTGCTGGCTACCAAGTCACTTCCGAGCTTCTCTCAGGCGATCCTGAGGAAATCATCTCCGCGAAAGTAAAAGATGCCGGAATCGACCTCCTCGTCATGGGCGCTTACGGTCACTCACGCATCCGCGAGTTCATCCTCGGAAGCACCACCACCGCCCTCATCCGCACCTGCCACGTGCCGGTGCTGCTTTTCCGCTGAGTCCGAAATTATTCAGGGGCGATCTTATCCAAAGCCTCCTTGCGGGCTTGGATAGCAAGGCGTTTCGCTTCTCTTGTTCCGTATTTATTGATCGAGAACTGCTTGGAACTTCGGTTTCCCACCCGATTTGTCCACGTCGCTTTCCACACCTCATACTCATAGCCGTTGGACTGTGTGGTGATCTTCGTGACACCTGCGATGCCCGAAGCCGTAGGCTTGCGAGCCAACTCTCTGAATTTTCTTTTCGTCAAAACCGGGTATTTCTTCCGCAACTTCGTCCAGCGTTCCTTCGCAGCCTTTTTAGCGGCTTTTTCGGTAACCTTCGCCCCGAAATAGAAGTACTCCTGTGTGATCTGCTTGTTGTGATTGATGAGAATCCGGTATCGGGAAATACCTTTGTTATCTGTTTCCCGGTAAAGCCCCGGGAATCCTTTTACTTTTCCATCCATGATTTTTCCTCTGCTTGAATTGAGTCTAGACTCCCACAGTTAGATGTTTTTTACCAAGAAATTATGCTGGTGTGGCTTGTTGGTTTGCTGAATTCCTTGGGAACTCTCCCCTTTGTAAGTTGTATTTTGAGGGTTGAGAGTTGAGGCTGCGGCGTGTCCTGGGTGCTCACAAAACTGATCCGCTTTTACCAACTGGCCATTTCCCCATGGCTCCGTCTGGCGAGTGGTGGGCATGGTGTGTGTCGACATGATCCCTCTTGCAGCCACTACGGCATCGAGGCGATCAAAGTCCACGGTGCCTTGAAAGGAACATGGCTCACCCTCCGCCGTCTGCTCCGCTGCCACCCATGGGGCACCCATGGCTACGATCCTGTGCCGAAGAAAAAGGGCTGAGGACTTGCCGCCGAAGGCTTTGGACTGTTGGGATTATTCCCAGCTCTTACGCAGCGATTCGATCACCTCAACAGATTATTTCAAACCACTCACCGTCGTCCCGCCAAAGCTGCGGATCACCGCAGCAGTCCAGAGCCTTCGGCGATTATTTCAGCGGCCTCACCACCGGCCAGCCTTCCAGCCAGCTTAGCTTGAGCTTCATGCCGTAGAGTTCGCTGAGGACATCGGATTTCAAGATCTTCCGCTTTGCTCCATCGGCGACGATTTTTCCGCGATCCAGAAGGATGACTCGGTCGATTTCCGGAAGAATTTCTCCCGGATCATGAGTCACGAGAACGATGGTGCCCGCGCCTTGTGCGATACTGCGCAGTCTTTCGAGCATCGCTAGTCGAGCGGCAAAATCTAGGGCTGTGGATGGCTCGTCGAGTACGAGGACTTCCGGCTCATGCACTAGTGCGCGGGCGATGAGGAAGCGTCGTTTTTCCCCGGAGGAAAGCTGCCCGTAGTGTCTGCTTGCGAGATTTTCCACCCCAACATCTGCCATTACTTTAGCGGCGCGTTCTTTTTCAGATCTCTTGAAGCGCATGTCACCCGTCCGCCCGTAGGCACCGCGGAAGGCAGAATGCACGACATCCGCCGCCACTTCATCTGGCAAAAACCTCGCGACTTCCTCTGGCATCACGAGGCCGACCCGGTGCCGCAGTTCTTCAAGGCACCACCGTTCCTCGCCAAAAACGCGGCAGAGCGTATCGGGTTTTGCCTCTGCGCGGACTTCTCCGGTCATGAGTTTGAGCAAGCTGCTTTTTCCCGCTCCGTTCGCACCGAGGATGGCGACGCTTTCATCGCTGCGCAGCGAGAGGTTGAGATCGCGTAGAGCCAGCACATCACCGCGCCAGACATTTGCGTTCGCTGTTTCGAAAAATTTCATACCACCAGTAGCCCTCGGAACTTGTGGTCGTCTCCGATCTTTTCATGAGTCACCCCTTCTAGGCGTAATGACTGGGGCAAAGCGCCTCCCAAGGCCGGGACGGTCGCTCCGCAGAGTAGGGGAGCTTGGTAAATAACTGCCTCGTCCACAAAGCCGCCGGCGATCATCGCTGAGGAAAATTTCCCGCCAGCCTCGATCATGACCGAGAGCACGCCTTGCTCGCGGACGAGATTCCGCAAGATCAGCTCAAGATCCGCGCCGCTGCGGATGAGAGTTCTTTCCCGCCAGCCATCCGAGAACAACGCCGCCTCCACGGGCATGGTCTCTTGTTTGTCCGTGACAACGACTCGCCATGGCTGGTTCCGGCCTTCCAGGAGCTCAGGGACGCGTATGGTCAGGGCAGGCTTGTCAGCGCGCACTGTTTCGCCGCTGGTGATGATCGCATCTACCTCCGCCCGTAGCCGTTGGACATCGGTGCGAGATTTCTCGCCGCTCAGCCATTGGCCTTCGCCTGGCGGACGGGTGATTTTTCCATCGAGCGACATCGCGCATTTCCACATCACCCACGGTAGGCCCGTCCGCTGGACTTTTGAAAAAGGTCTGAGAATCGCTTGGCACTTTTCCTCCAGAATCCCAGATTTTACGTCGATCCCAGCCGCTTCCAGAACTCCATCAGCAGCTCCCGCGTGTTGAGGATTCGGATCTTGGCAGCCATAGACCACTCGTGAAATCCCTGCAGAAATAAGTCCACCCGTGCAGGCTGCGGTGCGGCCAGTTGTTGAGCATGGCTCAAGCGTCACATAAGCGGTGGCTCCCTTTAGGCAGCCTTCGCCATGCTTACGAATCGCATCGGAAATCGCCTCCACCTCGGCATGTGGCAGCCCGGCTCCGTGGTGCCAGCCAGCGCCCAAAAGTTCGTCGTCTTTTACCATTACCGCTCCTACTGGAGGGTTCGGCGCGGTCTTGCCTACGCCTTTTTCAGCTTCAGCAAGAGCCATTGCCATCCAGTCCTCATCCGTCATCTTCCGCAAAATGGATATCCCCAGAGGCCAAGTCCAGCCCGGATCGAACACTCTTCATGACTCAGGGCATAAATTTTATTGCCAACTGCGAGAGGCGGAATAGTCTCAAGGCATGTTGACACGCACAATTCTCTGGATCTCTCTCGCCGCTACGGCGTTCGCTACCTCCTCTTGCTGCTGCCTCTTCTGAAAAACTCTAAAAAAACCACGATGAAAAAATTCTTAGGCCTCCTCACTCTCGTTGCCCTCTCTATGGGTTTCTGTTCATGCACCATGTTTGGCGTACGCGACAGACATGCTGGAACTCGCACGAGCACGAAACAGGTAAAAGACGGTTACGATACGGTTTATCAAGAAGTTCCTTCTGAATCCAAAGGCGGCATGGCGACAACTGTTGAGAAACAGGTTCCACGCTACAAAACAGTTACTACGAAGTCCAAGGCTCCTTGTCCTGATTGCTCGCGCTACTATGTTGTAAAGAAAGGCTGCTGCGGCACGACTTCCGAACACTACAGAGCCTTGGTCACGGCTCAAGGCCCTACCGGTAGCCCAAACATCGGCCTAACACCGACCATGAAGCCACTCGCTCCATAATCTAGCGAACATTGAAATTTTCCAATCTAAGCGCGGTGAGGTCTTCCCTCCCGCGCTTTTTTGTTTCTTCCTAACGTAAAAAGGTCTGGAAATCCCCGCGCCATCTCCCATCCTCTCCCTGTAGTATATCTTTCCCCAACATCATGTCAGTAAACATCGAAATGCCCAAACTCTCGGATACAATGACCGAGGGTACTCTCATCAAATGGCACAAACAGGTCGGCGACTCTGTCGAAATCGGCGACATTCTTGCAGAAGTCGAAACCGATAAAGCGACCATGGAAATGGAAGCTTTCGATGAAGGCACAATCACCGAGATCCGCGTCCAAGAGGGCGGCAAGGCTGAGATCGGTGGTGTTCTCGCCGTGCTAGATGGTGATGGTTCGGGTGAATCCCCGGCATCTGCTCCTGCAGCTACTGAAAGCGCCTCGCCAGCTCCAGCTCCGGCAGAATCTTCATCAGCTCCAGCACCCGCTGCACCGCAGTCATCAGATGGTAGCCGTGTGAAAGCTTCGCCACTCGCTCGCAAAGTAGCAGACGAACTCGGTGTTGATATCTCCAGCCTTGCCGGCACCGGCCCTGCAGGTCGCATTGTCGCAGCAGATGTTGAGAAAGCATCTTCTGGTGGAGCTAAATCCTCTACCCAGGCATCCGCAGCCGCGGGTCTAGCCGCTGCTGCGAAATCTAAATCTTCCGGAGCGCCTGCTCCAGCGCCGGCCGCTTCCGCCATTCAACCAGTGGCCAAGGAAGGCGACGAACGCATCGAGCTTTCATCCATGCGCAAAGTCATCGCCTCGCGCTTGCTCACTTCGAAGCAGACCATCCCACACTTCTACCTTCACGTGGAAGTCGATGCTGCGCCGCTCATGACCCTTCGCAAGCAGGTAAACGAGCAGTCAGAGAAGACTCACGGCAACAAGTATTCCGTCAACGACTTCATTCTCAAGGCAACCATCAACGCCGCCGAGTCTGTACCGGCGATCAATGCTTCCTTCGCCGGTGATCACATCGTTCAGTTCAAGCACGTCGGTCTGTCCGTCGCTATTGCTGTGGAAGACGGCCTCGTCACTCCAGTCATCCGGGAAGCGGAAAGCAAATCCCTACTCGCTATCTCACGTGCCGTGAAAGATTTCGCAGGCCGCGCCAAGGAGAAGAAGCTCAAGCCAAACGAATTCGACGGTGGCACCATCACTGTCTCGAATCTCGGCGCATGGGGCATCGATTCCTTCGACGCCATTGTCAATCCTCCGCAAGCCGCAATCCTTTCCGTCGGCGGCGCGATCAAGAAACCGGTCGTCGATAAAAACGGCGAACTTGCTGTCGGCCTCCGCATGAACATCGGCCTCTCCGCTGATCACCGTGTGGTCGATGGTGCAGTCGCCGCCACCTTCCTCGCTGAGGTCAAGAAGCTCATCGAGAATCCGGCTCTGATGCTTCTCTAAGCGGAATCACCGCGACATCTTCACGCCAGTCTTGATTCATTCGGGGCTGGCGTTTTTCTTTGGGAAAAAGAGCCAACAGATTAGGATCACCATTGAGATACTAGCTAGAGATATCAATTTGTATCCCTGCTACGAATCAATCACTCGGTGGCTGGGCGGTGACTGTACCGTCGCCGCCATCTCCAGAAGGTGCAGTAGTCGTGCTTTTCAGCTGCTCCTCATCAGGCATGGCATACATGTCAGGGAGGCGAAATCCTTCATCATCATTGGCATCTGGAAGTGGTGCTGGTGTAGTAGCAGCTACATGGGTGACTTCCTTCGGTTTCCCCGGTATGTCAGGGAAAATGATTTCCTGTTTTTCCAACGCACAGGACGAAAATGCGAAGGCGCAGGCAGTGAGTGAAAGAATGGGTTTTTTCACAGGATGAAGAGTAACCTAGCGTGATTCGATCGGAGGAACCGGGCTGAGCGTTTTAGGCCCTGTGTAGAGCGTAAGCGGGCGATAGAGGCGGTTGTCACGTAGTTGCTCAAGGACATGTGCCGTCCAGCCAGAGGTGCGAGAGATTGCGAAAATTGGCGTGAAAAGGTCAGTCGGAATACCGAGCGAGTAGTAAACCGTGGCGGAGTAGAAATCGACGTTTGCCTCGAGTTTCTTGCGCTCACGCATGATCTCGGCGATGCGCTCGGACATCTTGATCCATTTCGGCTCGCCGAGTTCTTCGGTGAGTTGGACGGCAAGGCGGCGGAGGTGGGGAGCACGTGGATCGAGCACTTTGTAAACTCTGTGGCCAATGCCCATGATCTTCTCTCTGCGGGAGAGCTTGCCCTCGACCCATTCATCGACTTTGTCGAGTTCGCCAATTTCTTGGAGCATGTGGATGACACCTTCATTAGCACCACCATGAAGTGGGCCTTTGAGTGTGCCAATGGCCGCGGTGATCGCGGAATACATGTCGGAAAGTGTGGCGACGGTGACACGTGCGGAGAAAGTCGAAGCGTTCATGCCGTGATCCGCATGGAGGATGAGAGCCACGTCGAGAATGTGAGCGGCCATGTCGGTCGGCACTTCACCATTGATCAGATAGAGGAAATGCTGGGCTTCGGTGAGGTCTTCACGGATGGGTGGTAGCTCAAGGCCATTGCGGAAGCGGTGGTAGGCGGCAATGATGGTGGCTGACTGAGAGCAGAGTGAGAGGGCGATGGCGGCATCTGATTCGATATCCGGCTCGCCGATGGAAGCGCGATCATCGTAGAGGCCGAGCATGGAGACCGCTGTGCGGAGGATGTCCATGGGTGAGGCATCCTTGGGAGCAGTTTTCAGGAAATCGATGACAGGAGTAGGGAGATTGCGATCGGCACGCAGGCCTTTTTCAAACTCGGCCAGCTCGGTGGCGTTTGGCAGGCGATTGTGGTGGAGGAGGAAAATGACCTCTTCGTAGGAGCAGTTTTCCACAATATCGTCGATGTGGTAGCCTACATAGCTGAGTTCACCGACGTTCCCGATGACGTTACTGAGGGAGGATTCGTTGGCGATGACCCCTTCGAGGCCGCGTGCATATTCTGACATGATGAGAGCTGGGAAAATTTTTAAAAAGTGACCAGACACAAGGAAGCGTTTTGCGTGCCGTGGTGCAAGGTTGAATAGGTATTACAGGCGATGTCATCGGAAAATGGGGCTTGGTGCGCGTTATCTCCGCACGCAAACTTCGGGGACGAGCATGGAGATACTGGATGAGCGCCCAAAATACGGAACGCCGGTGATGGTCACCGGTGGATGTGGTTTCATAGGTGGGCATCTTGTCCGCAAGCTGCTTGCTATGGGGTATGAGGTGCTGAATGTCGACAAGCTGACCTATGCGGGAAACCCCGAGTTAGTGACGGAATTCAATGTCTTGCCCGGGCACAATTTTCTTCACGCAGACATTGCCGACGCGCAGGCGATGAGAAAAGCGATGTGCGATTTTCGCCCCAAATGGATCTTCCATCTCGCTGCAGAGAGTCATGTGGATCGCTCTATCCTAGGGCCGTTGGATTTCCTGAAAACCAACGTAATGGGCACAGGTGTAATGTTAGAGGCGGCTAGAGAAATGGGAGGGGATTTCCGTTTCATCCATGTCTCGACGGACGAGGTCTACGGAAGTGCAGGTGAGGGCGTTATTTTCAATGAAAGTAGCCCATACGAACCACGTTCCCCGTATTCGGCGAGCAAGGCGGGTTCGGATCACCTAGCTAGGGCATGGTTTGAGACCTACGGTTTACCTGTAATTGTGACGCATTGCGGGAACAACTACGGCACCGGCCAACACTCGGAAAAACTTATTCCCAAAGTCATTGCCTGTGCATTGTCCGGTGAGCCCATCCCTGTATATGGAGACGGACGGCAGGTAAGGGATTGGATCCACGTTTCAGACCATGTCGACGCATTGATCGCCATCGCGGCAAAGGGAAGAATTGGCGAGACCTACGACATCGGAGCGAGGGATGAATGGCGGAATATGGATCTTGTCGTGAAAATCTGCGGGCTGCTTGATGCTGCAGCACCTTCGAAACTAAGCTGTAAATATGCCGATCTCATACGCTTTGTCGGCGACAGGCCGGGACACGATTTCCGCTACGCGATTGATCCAGTGAAAATCGAACGTGAACTCGGCTGGAGCGCAGGGAATAATTTGGCGGACGAGCTTCCGGAGCTACTCGCAGCGGTTGTCAGCGAGCGTTGATGGCTTCGATGGCTCGTTCGGTAAGAACGCGCACCTCGGCGTTGTCGGAATCGACGAGCTTCTGCAGAGCTGAAAGACTCTCGGAAGTGCCGCATTTAGCCAGTATCTTTATGGCGGAACGCTGCAATGGAGGCTTATCGGCATCGATTTGTTTGAGAAGAAGTGGCTCGATCGTGGTGCCAAATTTAGCTAGGTGGGACTCCCAGAGGCCGGGATTTTGAAGCCAGAGCTGGTTTACCAATGGGATGGCTTCTCCTATTTCCTCTTTCGCGGCAAGCTCCACAAGGCTTTCAGGAACAGGGGATCCAGTTGCCACCCGCTTGCGAATGACTTTCAATGCGGCCTCGCCTGCGGGGCCGGGTTCTTCTGCCCATTTCAATAGAGCTCTTGCCAGAGCATCGTGGAAATCGACACCCGGCTGGGTCATGATTCGCACGAGCTTTTTCGAGATGTCGGAACGGAAAATCTTTGGTTCGGAATTCGCTAGCCGCTCCACCGCACGCTCAACCCTGTCCAAGTCTATGTTGTCTAACTCGTATTGATTCAGTGAGTAAAAGGCGGGATCGCTCGGATTGTTGAGTTTTTCCGCAGAACCGGCTTCGAACTGTTTGTTGTCCACTCTGACAACGATGAGTCCGATATTCTCATGAGTCTCGGTCGTTTCGCCCAGTTTTCCGGCGATGCGAGCGACCTCATCAAATCCTTTGGACACCTTAGTGAGGATCATTAGGTAATCTCCGTCGTCGCGAGGGTAGGGGTGGGAGGATGGCCCGGCTTCCGCGTCTCGTATCAGGTAATCGCGCACCGTATATTTATTGCGGGGAATGAGGTTGGTCAGATAAATGCCGAAGGCTTGTCTCCCATCGGAGAGTTTCTCCATTTCCGCCTGCTCGTCTTCGAGAGGTTTGGTGGTGAAACGCTCACGGAGATCCGCTTCTGGATCTATCTCATCCACAGGTATGACCGGTTTTTCGAATCCGGCGATAGGATCCCTAGGAGCGTCACCGGTGAGTGGTTGGCCTTTGAATAAAAAGGGTATCGAAATCAGTCCAGCAGCTAGCAAAATACCGAAAAATCCGGCTTTCTTTTTCGTGCGAGGGTTCGCGTACATCAGCAACGTGAGACCAAGAACCGAGACAAATACGGCCATGATCAGCTTGTTCTGTAGCGACATCGCCGAAAACGATCCCTGTTGTCCTACTGAAAAAATAAGGATGAGACCGGTAATTATCATGATCCCGACACCTAAAAGACCCGCAAATATGCGCTGAGCTGATACGGGACCTATCGCCGAAGGGCTAACGTCCTCATAACGCATCGGCTGCAGACCCTGAGGCGCAGCAGCAGACATAGGAACACGCTGGAAGCGGTTGAGTTCCGGTGTTTTTCTCTCCCCAGGGTAGAATTTCTTGGTGCGGACGATGACTTCGTCATTGATTCGAAAACGTGAATCGCATCCACCACATTCCACCATTCTGTCCATGAGTGACGGTTCAACGGAGAAGCGTTGGCGGCAGCTCGGGCAACGGATGCTCAAGTTGTCTTGGGAGTCTGGCGTTTCGGGCATTTTTCAACCACAAGCTGCATGAATATTGCTGGAATTGCAACCCATTGGAATTGTCGAGGAGATCAATAGTTAACTTAAATTAGATATTGACCAAAGTAGAATTTAAAGCACTATAGGAAGCAACTTATTCATTTTGTCTATGGAAACCTTGCCCCTCGCTCCGCTGCCTTCCGATTATCATGAGCAAAAGCGCTCTCGCGAATATTGCGGCAGCGAGTCTTTCATCGATGAGGCCGTCGTACTCGGTGTCATCGCAAAAGGCCCCTATGACCGGGTTTATGTAAAACCGGAGGACATGGTTCTCGCTTCAAATGAAGACGATTACGCTGGCTGGGCGCTCCCAGTGGATTCTCCGTTTCGTAAGATGGTCGACGAATCAGGGGAGAAGAAAGACCGTTCCGGCCGTGTTCCGGTTCCACCTGCAGCACAATTGGATTCCAGCTTCGAAGAGGGAATCTCGGAGCCATATCGCGGTGGACACCGCTGGTGGATGTTCGGCGCTTCTGGCGCTATGGCCTGCGGGATCCTTGCCCTTACCCTTCTGAGTCTCGCTCAGCGCACCAACATCAGGAATATCGCCGAAGGCTACATGCCTGCACCTATTTTGACGGAAAATCGTGGAGTTATCTTGGAGGAAATTCCCGCCGAAGCACCCACTTTGACTTACATCCTCCCGGCCGAGCGATGAGAGAGTCATCATATCTGTGACAGAAATGACTCGTCACAGCCCGGCCATCCGTTTGGAATTGCTGAAGTGATTCATCCTACCGCCATCATTTCCCCCAAGGCCGAGCTCGGAAAGAACGTTCATGTCGGCCCATTCTGTATCATTGGCGCGAACGTGACGCTCGGTGACGATTGCGTGCTTCACTCTCATGTTGTGCTCGAAGGCACTTCCACCTTCGGAAAAGATAACGAGTTTTTCCCGTTTGCAGCCATCGGCGGGAAAACACAGGATTTGAAATACATCGGTGAGCCTACGGCACTCGAAGTCGGCGATCACAATGTTTTCCGAGAAAACACCACCGTGCACCGTGGCACCTTCGAGGAACTGCCCACACGCATCGGTTCGCACAATCTTTTCCTCTGTTACTCGCACATCGCCCACGATTGCCAGATCGGAGATCGAGTTATCCTCTCAAACTCCACCGGCATTGCTGGCCACGTTATCATCGAGGATCACGCCATCGTCTCCGGTGTCGCTGCAGTGCACCAGTTTTGCCGTATTGGAAAACACTCAATCATCGGCGGCTGCGCAAAGGTCGTCCAAGACGTGCCTCCTTACATGATCGTCGATGGTCACCCGGCTAGCACGCGTGGCGTGAACCTCGTGGGCCTTCAGCGCCGAGGTTTTTCGGATAGTGATATCCGCGATCTGAAATCTGCCTATAAGCGCCTGTTCTTGAAAAAAGATCAGAACCTAGCCAATGGGCTAAGCTCACTAAAGGCCACCTCCGCCGCTTCAAACGCACACGTCGAGCATCTCATCAATTTCATCGAGAACTCCCAGCGCGGCATCTCGCGTTAGGAGCGTGGCTCGGTGTGCCCCTTGGGTATTTCAAGCCGCTTTCCTGTGCATTAGAGCCTGCAAGCCGTGAGTCCTTCGCACAGTCCCATGCAAGACAACGCTCCAAACCCGCTCGTCGAGGCTGCTTCAAGTCATCTAACAGGAAATGCCGAGCAACACCTGACTGCAATCTCCGTCATCTCGGAAACCGCCGATCCCGATCATCCTTTAGCTGCGGAAACCATCGCGCGATGGGAGGCCGTGGATCGTAAGAAATATCCGTTCCTTTGGAAAACTGCGCTCTACTTAATCGCGTTAGCTGCATTGATTGCGGTGATCGTATCGCAGCGTCATGAAGTTCAGTTCGTAACGGATCTTAATAACGTATCGCTTTTTAGTCCGCCCGACCTACCGCTTCCCAAAGGCTTGTCGGAGAAGGAAAAACTGCTGCTCGGTGATCCTAGTCTAGATTACTACGAGGATCATCAAACTGCTGAAGCCCTATACTTAAGCGAGCCGGACAACCCGGCTTATTTTGCGGAGTATGTGCAGAAATATAGCTTCGATTTCGATGAGTTGCCTCCTGATTTGTTAGATACAGCTGTTCGCATCGATCCGCAGAACTCTTTCTATCTCTATTTTGCCGTCGGCCATATGGGCGACGATACGATAGTATTGGAGCCTCTATCCGGCTCGTCTCCGAAGCCGCGAATCGTCAAAGGTGTGAGGCTTTCGCCCGCTCCCGTCGAAAGACAATATAAGATCAATGATCAGGCGGTTTATGAAAAGTCCCTCGAATTAATCGAGAAGGCCTCAGAGTTAAGCGGCTTCCAAAGTTATGCCACGACCATGATGCGTGAGCGCATGCGTTGTTTTCGGAATACGGCTACCACCGTTGATCGTGCTACAGCGCTCATCTTCGTATATGCACAAACCAGCAGTTCGATATCCCTGCTAAAAGTTTCCGATACGCTCTCCGCTAGAGCACAGGAATTATCGAACGATGGAGATGAGGAGGGTTTTCTAAAATTGGTAAACATTCGCCAGCATTACATCGAAGCGCTCCTCAGCAATCCAGATGTGTTCCTGATCAATGAACTGGTCAACAGGGTTGTGGTCGCAAACACCGCTCAGTATTTCCACCACGCTGCTAAGCGATTGGGACTACCTGAGTTGGAAAAGAAATTTGGTGATGAACACCAAGCAATGAGTGATATGGCGGATCGGAAAAGGCTCAGGTCAGCGTATTACCACGACTGGGTGACTGAAAAATCGTCTCTATTGGGTGGTTTTACGTATCCTATGATCATGCGTATAGTGGATTCACCCCCGCCCATTACTTTAGCAGATCTTGCTCCTCAGCGATACGCCGATCATGCCCTTGCTATACGAGTTGGACTTATCGCTATCGCGCTTTCCCTGCTGATTTTCGCTTTGCCCATTTTTCTTTTCCGTTTCGTCTTTCCCGCTTCATTGAGAAAAACCGCAGCCCGCCTGATCCAGCTGCTTCGTCCTATCGATTGGATACTAGCAATTGTTCTCGGAGTCATCCTGCCGCTTGCCGCTATTCTTCTCCTAAATCGATTCACCGAACTCGGAGGCAGGGAATGGGCGCTTGGGCATTACGTCTTCCTTTTCCCAAGCGTGCATCTTGTAGCAATTCTTCTTTGGGTATCGCTCGCTCCTGCGGCCGTCATACGCTGGAGGCTATTGCGCAGAATCAAGGCGCTAGGACTCCCCGGTATTCCCGCGATTACCGCCGCGCCTGCGCTGCTTGGCGTATCCGTCCTCGCCATCGGCGCCTACCCAGTGGTCATGAAATTCGAGCTAGATACACTCGTGCTCATAGGCTTAGCCGCACCGGTAGCGTTTTGGTTGTCGGTGGTTTTTGGAAACGCTCTTCACGGCCTCATCGGTAAGGCGCAGCATCGCATTACCCTTGCTGCCACCTCCATGGCGATACTTCCCTGCCTCTCATTTGCGATCATTGCAGTCATCGCTTTATTGCCAGTCTACAAGGCTTCGGAGATTCATTGGCTCGCGCAGGACGCGCACTATAGCATCAAGCCGGACGCCCCGGATCTCGGTCTATACGAATTCCGAGTCGCCGCTCAGAAGCGCAAGGAGATCCGTGAGGCTCTCGGTATGGAAAGCTGAATTCCGCCTGCTCCCTTGGTAAATCTTGAGTAAATCCCGCCTCCGCTGCTTGCAGGATTGTTGTTTTTCATTTATCAGCAAAGCGCCTGTTAGGGCGAACGCATGAAAATGAAACGACTCCACCCCCTCCTGCTCTGTCTCCCGTTCCTTTTTTCTAACGCCAATGCGGGTGAAGCGGAAGAAGCCCTCCTCAAAGCTGCAATCGAAGGCGCCGCGCCGCGAATCGTCCTCGCGCTCGCCGAGGCGGATCCAGACATCCGTGGAAAAGACGGCCAGACACCTCTTATGCTAGCCGCTGCTGCTGGTGACTTCGAATCTGTTCGTCGCCTCCTATGGGCGGGAGCCGATGCTGGCTTGAAAGACAACAACGGAAAAATCGCGCGTGATTTCCTCGATGTTAGGGGTGAAGCCTTCGCTCCGCTTTCCCTCATCCTCCGCGGCTATGCATTCTGTCAGGAATACGGTCGTGATCCCGGCGTAGTAAAAACCAAACACCTCGCTCTCATCAATGATAACTGGGTCGACCCTTTCCACCCCACACTGAAAAGCTCCTACTATGTCAACGAAGCCGAGCTGAAAGGTAAGAACGGCACTGACGACGATGGCAATGGCTTCATCGACGACATCTACGGATGGAATTTCCAAAACGACGAACCTCTGGTAGCGCCTCAGCTCAACATTGACGACACCGAAGAATCCAAGAATTTCCTTCGCCAGTTGCTCGCTGAATACCTAGTGGCTGCTCAAGGTGATGAGAAAATGGCGGACAAGCTCCGCAACCGCTACGAGAACCCGCTAGTTCGCCAGATCGGCTTCGGCACACTTGCAGCGGCGAATCTTGATCTCAATGACTACGTTTATGCCGAGATGCTCTACTCCGCATCGCACGGCACGCACGTCGCCGGGATCATCCAAAAATACAGTGACGGTAAAGCACTCATCCATGGCTCAGCGCTTGGTCAAGTCACACCTCCGACAGGTCGTGTTTTCACAGACACTGCTGGCTTGGTGAAGCTCGCAGAGAATTCTCCAGACTACGCGAAATTCGTTTCTGAGGTCATCAATCGTTTCCGTGCCGAGGCGGTAAAAAAAGGCCAACGCGCCTCGGATTACCTCCGCACCTGTGGTGCAGGTGTGGCAAACATGAGCTGGTCTCGTCCTCGCCCTTACTTTGAAGGCATGGCCGGTGAGCTGGAATACATCTACACGAATTTCGGCAAAAACCCCGACTCGGTGAAGCAGAACTACCAAGGTGAAGAGGGTATCCTGCTCCAGAACCTCGTACTGGAACTCACGATCGCAGACGCAGCGGCATTTGCCATCGCCTTCTACGAAAACCCCGATGTCCTTATCGTCATCGCGGCCGGCAATGAAACGGCAGACAACGACATGCTCCTTCCTTCACCGCCTTACCTCTCCCGCTTCTTCCCGAACGTGATGACGGTCGCTTCGCTCGATGAGAATGGAAAGCCCTCGGCTTTCACAAACTTCGGTACACGCTCGGTGCAGATCGCAGCACTCGGTGAGGATATTGTTTCACCCATCCTCGCTCGCCTTGAAGCAGAAATGTCTGGAACTTCTATGGCCTCTCCACTTGTCGCCGGTGTCGCAGCAGGCATTCGCAAAGATTTCCCAGAGCTGACCGCCACCGATATTCGCCGATTGCTCGAAGCCTCTGCGAAGCGTAGTAAAGACCTCATTTCTATCTGCTCCACTTCTGGATCGATCGACCCCGATGCCGCACGTAAAATGGCCGCCTCCTTCTCTGGAAACAACCTTGCCATGCTCGTAGAAGAGGCGCGCTCTTCGCAAAAAGCTGGTCGTGACGGTCCCGCCATCAACGTGCCGGAAATTAAGTCCAAACCCGCCCCAGTCGCCCCTAAAGAAGGCCAAGGCGAACCCTATCGAATCACCAACGTTTCTGGCTTCTCTGATTCATGGCGCGTTACCATGTCCCGCAGCACGCCATTCGCGGATCAGCGCCAGCTCGGAGTTGGCGAATACCCTGCTGCTGCTATCGAAAAAGGCTGGGAAGATGGATTCCAGATCAGTTCGGTCGCCGGTGATGCCGGTGGTTGGAATGTCGTCATGAGCACCGGCATCGAAGGTGTTCAGTTTGTGCTGGGCTACGAGCTAGACCAATCACAGATAGCCTCGAAAATGAAAGAGGGTTTCCGCATCAAGCACATCGGTGGGTGGAAGGAAACCTGGATCACTGTCATGGCTACGGAAACTGGATGGGGTGACCAACGCTACACTCTCCCAACGCCTTTCTCCGACCAGCGCCAGCAATGGATCAAAGAACGCTGGGACGAGGGCTACCGCATCACTGCTGTCGCCGGCGACGATGTCCCAAATGACGATGCCGACGGCTGGCTCTTTGTCATGACCAAGGGCACTACTATCCAAGAGCAAACTTACAGCCTACCAGGGCCGTGGCCGAATGATTGGATCAAAGAACAAAGAGGCCTAGGCTTCAGCATCACCGGCTCCGCAGGCTCCGGTGATCACACTATTGTCGTCATGTCCAAGGGCTCTGGCTTGGGTGAGCAAATCATCTCGCCAGACGGTGCATACCCTACCAGCTGGATCAGCGATAATTGGTAATGTAATGGCGGTTTCCAATCGCTATACTAAAGCAGTCTCTATGAAATTCTTCCCTTTGCTCTTCGCTCTCGCCCTGCTCCCTTCATGCGGGGACAAGGCGAAGGGTCAGGCTAAGGAAAAGGAAGTGAAACAGCGCATCGGAAAAAACATGGAGCAGGCACTTGAGAAAAAAGGTCTAGCCCTTGGTTCACCTGTATTTATCCGCGCCTTTAAAGAAGAGCGTATTCTTGAACTTTTCGTGAAAGACCGAAAAAGCGGGAAGTACGAGCTTTTTAGTAGTTATAAAATCGCCGGCTCAAGTGGAGCGCTAGGGCCCAAGCTCGCCGAGGGTGATGGGCAAGTGCCGGAGGGGTTCTATTTCGTTCCTCCCTCCGCCATGCTGCCGACCAGCAATTACCACCTAGCCTTCAACATTGGCTACCCGAACGATTTCGATAAGGCGAACGGCCGAACCGGCTCCTTTATCATGATCCACGGTTCCAACGTCTCCATCGGCTGCCTTGCCATGACCGATGAGAAAATCGAGGAAATCTATACTCTATGCGATGCCGCTCACAATGGCGGCCAACGCTTTTTCCGCGTTCACATTTTCCCCTTCCGTATGACAGAAAGACGCATGCGTAAGGCTTCCGCTGATCCCAATTTGCCTTTTTGGGAAAACCTCAAGACCGGCTACGACCTCTTCGAGAAAAACAAATTGCCGCCGGATGTTTCTGTGAAGAACAAGGAATACGTCTTCAAGTAGCTGCTGAGATTCTAAAGTCTCTGGTGGTCCCGGGTGGAATCGAACCACCACCTACGGTTTCGGAGACCATCGTCCTATCCATTGGACCACGGGACCATTCCGGTGCGAGGGGCAAGGGTGTATGCGCGAATGCCCTATTTTGCAAGGAATACCGTGCCTGCAACCGTGCAATCGCCCATCCGTGAAAGCCCTGCCGGCCAGCCTTTTCCATCAGTTGCCGGATTCTCTCTCATGCGAATGCCTCATGGCTGGGGCTGGGTTAGCCCTTGCCCGTCCGGGAAATTTCCCCTATTCCCGCCAGATGCCTATCGCAACTCCTGCCCAATATGCCGCGATGATTGATGCCGCCCAAGAGGGTGGATACGCCTACCCGGCCATCAACGTCACTTCCCTCACTACTATCAACGGCGCGCTCAAAGCCTTCGCCGAGATGAAATCTGATGGTATCATCCAAGTTTCTACCGGTGGCGGCGAATTCGCTTCTGGCACTGGTGTGAAAGACGCTGCTTTCGGTGCCATCGTGCTCGCCGAAGCATGCCACATCCTTGCTGAGAAATATGATATCCTCATCGGCCTCCACACCGATCACTGCCACCCAGCGAAAGTCGACGGCTTCCTCAAGCCTCTCCTTCAAGCCTCACGCGAGCGCATTGCCGCCGGTAAAGGCCCACTCTTCCAATCCCACATGTTCGATGGCTCTGTTGTCGACCTGAAGGAAAACCTCGAAATCTCGAAAGGCCTCCTCAAGGAATGCGCCGAGCTCGGTATCATCCTCGAAGTCGAAGCCGGCTGCGTAGGTGGTGAAGAGGACGGCCACGACACCTCCGGACTGCCAATCGACAAGCTCTACACCACTCCAGAGGACATGGTCGAAGTTTATGAAACTCTCCAGCCAATTGGTCGTTTCATCTTCGCCGCTACCTTCGGAAACGTGCACGGCGCTTACAAGCCAGGCTCGGTGAAGCTCAAGCCATCCATCCTCAAGGACGGTCAGAAAGCAGTCATGGACAAGCATGGCGCAGAAGCGGAAATGGATCTCGTCTTCCACGGCGGCTCCGGTACTTCCAGCGAAGATCTTCAGGAAACTCTCGACTACGGTGTCATCAAAATGAACATCGACACCGATACGCAATACGCCTTCTCACGCCCCATCGTTTCTCACATGTGCTCGAACATTGAGGGTATGCTCAAGATCGACGGCGAAGTCGGAAACAAGAAGTGCTACGACCCACGCTCCTACCTCAAGAAGGGAGAGCAAGGTCTTTGCGACCGCATGAAGACTGCCTGTGACGATCTCAAGTCCTCCGGGAAGACCATCTTCGGTAAGGTCTAATCCATTCATCGAATTTTCGATTTAACTGCCCGTTTCCGGTTTGTCCGGAAACGGGCTTTTTTGTGCCCGCAGAAATCCCGAGACTATTTTTGGCACTGGGCGCAAGAAATTTTCTTTCAGATTTTTCTAAAATCTTTCTTGCCGGAAACGTGTTATCTTACAGACTTGCTCGCACTACATAAGGAAACTTCCCTAATTTCATGATCCAAAAACTCGCAACCCGTCCACGCTTCACAGCGTCCGCCACTGTCATCGCGTCCCTTCTCGCTGCTCCCCAGCTTTTTGCGCAGGAAGCCGCTGCCAAGGATACTCTACTCAACCGCTGGGTTCTCGACGGTGGTCCGACCATGATTTTCATCGGTATCGCGATTGTTGCTTTCATCGCACTCGCCGTTTTCAACTTCATGAACCTCACCAAGGCGAAGTTTTGCCCTTCTGATCTTCAAGCCGCTCTCATGGAGCACATGTCCGAGTGCCGCGTCCGCTCAGCTATCGAGCTCGCAGCTTCTCATCCTTCCTATCTCGGCCGTATGATTGCTTATTCCTTCCCTAATATCGATGCTACTCAGCCTGAGACGCTCGGTCGCGACCAAGTGGAAGATGCCATCGCAGATTTCACCAACAACGAATCCCGCAAGAACATGCAGTGGATCAACTACGTCTCCCTTATCGCACAGGCATCCCCGATGCTCGGTCTGACAGGAACGGTTATCGGTATGGTCAACGCCTTCGCCACACTGAAGACAGCTGGCGCGGCCGATCCATCCCAACTCGCTGGTGACATCTCCGTTGCCCTTTTGACCACCCTCTGGGGACTCATCAACGCCATTCCTTGTATTCTCTGCTACTTCATCCTGAAGAATAAGTACAACGCACTTGTTGCTGAATCTTCACATGTTGCCGAGGAAATGCTCAACGCAGCTATCGCCACGGTCAACGCAGACACTCTCTACGCTAAGATCCCAGAAGGCATCGCAGTCTGAGAAACGGGGTAAGCGTCTAAAACGGAAAGAGAGCGAGCTAGCTCTCATTCCTCAAGGTAAACCCCGTATTCCACTAACCCCGAAGAACCCCAATGGCATCCAAAAAACTCAGGAAATCCAGCGCTGCGGATGATGATGACGCCAAGGTCGACATGTCGCCCATGATCGACATGGTCTTCCTGCTCCTCATCTTCTTCATCGTCAACGCCACCGCCATCATCGTGAAGACCGACCCTGAGGTTTTACCTCCGGTCGCTAAAAACTCGAAGGCTCAAGAAGACGGTCGTGGCCGCATCGTTATCAACGTTCGCGAAGACGGCACCTACACGGATGAGAATTTCGTGGTCTTGCCAGATGACACTGCAATTTTCGAAGTTGTAAAGGCGCAGAAAGCGGAGATCGACAAGCTAGGCATTGAGCCAAAACTTCACCTCCGTGGAGACCAGGACGCTGTATTCAAATACTCGCGTGCTGCTATCCGCTCCGGTGCAGAAGCGGGTGTTGATCAAGTCATCTTCGCCGTCTACCCGACGCACAAAGGACTGAAAAAACGGTAAACTCACAAAATCTCCATGGCACGTCACAAAAAATCCCTCCGCGAGCCGGAACCAGATCCAGATCTCGACATCTCGTCGCTCATTGACGTCTGTTTCCTCCTCCTTATCTACTTCCTCGTCACATCCACCATCACTCCACGTGAAACGGATCTGGCGATGAAGCTCCCTGCAAATACTCCGTCCTCCGCAGATCAGCCGAAGATCGAACCTATGTTCATTCGCGTGGATGCAGGCGGTGTCATCTACACCGGCACAGGTGCGGGTCAACAGCAGCTGGATTCCGACTCCAGCGTTCGCGAAGTGCCTCTGCTCGACAGTCAGCTTGAACTCTACGCCTCCGCTGCTGCAAGTGCTGGCAGTCAGCCACTCGTTCAGGTTTACGTTGATCCCGGAGCACTTCAGCAGCGCGTTATCGACGTGCTGAACTCTCTTGCAGGTGCCGAAATCACTTCGGTCACGTTCACAGATCTCATCGAGTGAGGAATTCTTCCTCATTTTTTCCTAAAATCTTTACGCCGTCGGACGTTCCAGCTTGCAGGACGCACCCGACGGCTTTTATTTTAAAAATACCGCCACAAACCTCGCTTTCCTAACTTCAAAATCCCCTCAACGTCGAAACTACGTATGAAAAAACTCCTTATACTTCTCGCGATCGCCTTTTCCTGCACACCACTTTCCGCACAGGATGAGGATCTCGGCACATTGGTAGATAAAGCCCTCGCTGCAATGAACGAAGGCAAATGGGATGAAGCCCTCAAGCTTAACGCCAGTGCGGTCAAGCGCTTCGGTGCCAGCCCAGCAGCAGCGAACACCACTTACGGCCCACAGTTCGGAGTCATCCTTTACCGCAAAGGTGCCTGTGAGATGAAGCTCAAGAAATACGAAGAGGCCATGAAGTCCTTTCAGTCTTGCTATAAGGACTACCCGAATGACGGCGATGCAGCTGGTGGCGGCAACCTCTTCAACAAAATGTCTCTCCTCAAGTGGGGTGATGCCGCGATGAGCGCCAAGAAATACCAGGTTGCCATCGACCAATGGAAAAAATTCCTCAAAGAGCGCGACAAGGATCGCGATAACTACCCGCGCGGCACCTTCCACGTGAACATGGCCATCGCCCATTACCAACTCGGTAAAATTCCTGAGGGCAATGAGCACCTAGAGATAGCAATCAACAACCGTAACACCTTCCCAACTTCTGATACCGCGATCATTACTGGCTTTCAGACCTTGGTCGGCGCCGCTCTTAAGGCGAAAAACGCTCAAGTACTCGAGGATTTCATCAAAAAGAACAAGGGCGCCATCATCGCACCTCCTTATGTCATGCAGCGCTATTCCAAGCTCTTCATGAAGCTGGCAGGCGACGCCATCGCTGCGGAAATGGATAACACCGCATTCAGCCTCTATCAGCTCGTGCCATCCAGCGAAGTTGCCGCAGGCCAACTCGAGGAGCGCATTGATATGATGGGCGGCCTGACACGCATTCCAGATGGATCTCTCAAGCTCGACAAGAAAGCGATGCAAAAGGAGCTCACCGAACTTGAAGTGGAAATGAAAGGCGGCAAGTCCATGGAGATGATCAAGCTCGCAGCTACTGCATACCTCCGTGAGAAAAACGGCAACGTCCGCGCTTCAAACGCTGCTTACCTTCAGCTCGAGGACTACTATCCAAAGGCTGAAAAGCGTGAGGAAAACCTGTTTCACCTCACACGCACTTCATCGGTCATTGGTGACATGAAGACCGTTCAGAAATACGGCGCGAGATTCCTTCAGGACTTCCCTGGTTCAAAACACGCACCGGATGTCAGAAAGCTCATGCTTTCCTCACTCTTCTTCGATGGTGAATACGAAGACTGTATCACCATCGCTTCTGAACTCATCGATAGTGGCACCGTTAAGGAAGGCACCCCAGAGCACGACCTCGCCCTCTTCGTTCTCGGTGGTTCTTACTACTACACTGGCCAATACGACAAGGCCGCCCCTCTGCTTGAGGATCACGTAAAACTCTACAAAGAAAGTAACTTCAAGGCTCCTGCCGCTTACTTCCAAGCATCAAACCTCACTCGCCTCCAATACTGGGCAAAGGCAGGCAGTTTGCTCGACGCATTCCTGAAAGACTTCACCGAAGGTGCCGACTCCTACATCCCGCTCGCGCTGTATGACCGTGCAAATGTTCACTACGCTGAAGAGCAGTATGTGCCTGCGATCGACATTCTGAACCGCCTCACCACGGAGTTCGAAGACTCACCAGTCACCGACCAAGCCTACAACCTCCTAGGAAATGTCTGCCAAGCAGAAAGCCGACTCGAGGAAGCTGAAACCGCTTACGTCAGGGCTCTCGAAATCGCCGAAGCACGTGGCAATGATGGTGTTGCCGGTGAAGCTCTCTACTACCTTACCGCGCTCCTTTCTGTAGAAGAAGGTGATGAGCCCGGCCCGCGCGTGAAGGATGCTCTTCCTTACGCAGACAAATACTGGGAAGTTTACTCCGAAGGCTCGCCATACCAAGCACAGGTGGCGGTTGCGCAGGTTCCTGCTTTCTTCTCAGCCGGTCGCGGAAATGAAGCTCTCGAGCGTCTCCAGAAGGTGATTTCTTTCATGGCCAAACAGCCAGAATCCTATGGCCTCGAGGAAGCGATCAACTCCTACACCGAAGTCTATCTGAAGGAACACACTCCGGAGGAACTTAAAGATCACTATTACGACTTCCCAGGCATTAGCAGCCAAGACAAGGCCGCTCGTGCTCTGCTCCGTATCGCCATCATCGGTGTATTCGAAGACGCAGCGGAGAGCGCCGAGGATGAAGATAAAAAACGTAACGCCCAAGCCGGTATCCAAGTTCTCTTCCAACAACTGAAAACCGATTTCGCACTCTCTGATCTTTCCAACTACATCCTCGTGAAACTCGGTGATTACCTCCGGAAAAACACATCCGCTCCACGCGAGGCTCTTGCTTATTACGATGAAGCGCTAAACCGCGACGACAACTCCTATATGTTTGCTGCCCTTCTTGGACGTGCAGATGTCTACGGAAATTCCAGCACGGATGCAGATCTCGCAAATGCTCTTAAGGACTTTGAACGCATCCTTCAGGATTCCGAAGAGAAAGCCCAACGCGAGGATTCGTTGTATCGCATCGTCCAGATTCTCATGAAGAAAGGCGAATACTCAACTGCTGCTGAGCGTGCGAACCAA
The DNA here is from genome assembly GCA_051252155.1 of Luteolibacter sp. Taxonomy (GTDB): domain Bacteria; phylum Verrucomicrobiota; class Verrucomicrobiia; order Verrucomicrobiales; family Akkermansiaceae; genus Luteolibacter. Next base: position 151,863 of record JBPOGB010000002.1, read on the forward strand.
TACCTCGATCGTGAGGAGGGCAAGTCGCTTGGCTTTAGCAAATACTCGCCAGAAGTCGGCCTGATGCTCGCACAATCCTTCGAAGAACGCAGCATGACCGACGATGCAATCAAGATGTATCTCAAAGTCTGGTCAGCACACATGGGCAATATCGCTGTCTCGGCTCCGGCCATGGAGTCTTGGATGACACTTTCCTATAAACGCAACCGCAACTCGGACAATCCTAAGATCGTTTCGGATCGCCAAGGAGCATATAATGGTGGCTTCCAATACCTCAAACTTACCGGCCGCTTTAAGGACAAGATGTCGCCTGAAGACCTCAAACTTTGGGAGCGTGTTGAAAGGCTCACCGAACAATACGTGGCGGATCCAAACGTGAAATCCAACAAACAGCTCGAGGCAGAGAAGGAAGCTAAAAAGTAACCCAATCCGTTCCCTAACACTCAATCTTCACCAAAATGAAAAGTCTCACTTTAGCACTACTTGTTCCGTTCCTCGCACTGGCAGCGCACGCACAGGAATTCCAATCCGAAACCTACTTCACTGAACCGGATGGCGGAAATTTCCGCGGCTTCATTATCGCCGCCACGGATACACAAATTCGTTACAAACTCACCTCCGTATCTACCGATTTCAACGATGCGAAGATCTCCGACTTCACGACAATTTTCGTAGTCAGGCCAAAGGAATACAGCGAGGCCATGGATCTCTACGAGGGCGGAAAATACAAGGAAGCGCAGGAAAAATTCAGAGTTTATAAGGAGTTCTCCAAGCCAATCGCTCCACTCAAAGGGAACTACCACACGCTTTCCGCGTTCCATGAAATGGAGTGCATGCGCCGACTCGGAGATCTGGATGGCATTGCTGCCGCCCTCAAGGATTTCTCCAAAGGAGCGCTTGCCAATGAATATCACCTTCGCCAGCTCGACCTCTACATCATGTGGGACGCTGTTCGCACAGAGTCTTGGGATCGTGTGATCAGCATCGCCTCTGAGCGTGATTCAGAAGCCCTTCCCGGCTACCAGCGCGCACAGATCGGTTACTGCAAAGGCCTAGCGCTGCAGAACCTTGGTCGTATTGGTGAAGCGCTTACGCAATACGCAGTGGCCATGACTGCTGATTCAGGTGCCTCGGAAATTCTCACAAACAAAGCCGCTCTCAACTCCCTGCGAATCTACCTCGACAACGAGGAAGTTAAATTCGCCATGAGCGTCTGGGGCACACCTGACGAAAGCAAGAACTCCAATGGCCGCACCTTACTGCTTGAAGCCAATTCTCTGGCTTCCGAATACGAAGCTCTCCTCGGCCTCGGTGATCCGCTTCCCGGCGATTACAAACCGTTCCTGAAATACACGAACTAGTATTTCAGTTCACTTGCGGATGAAATTTGCGTTTCTCCTAGTAGTGGCCTCTACGGTGCCGTTGCTGGGTCAGGATTTTCTCGATCCACTGATTGTCACTGCCTCCAGATCCGGCACGCCGGTGGATGAGGTGCCATATTCTGTGGCATCATATTCCTCGGAGGATCTCAGAGAAAATAACATCCGCACACTCCCGGATGCCCTCGCTTTTACTCCGGGCGTATTGGTTCAGAAAACCGCTTACGGTCATGGCTCTCCTTTTATTCGTGGCTTCACTGGTAGGCAGAATCTTTTGCTGATCGATGGAGTTCGCTTCAATAATTCCACCTTCCGTAGCGGCCCAGTACAGTATTGGAATACGGTCGATTCACTCTCGCTCGAGCGTTTTGAGCTGATTCGCTCACAGGGTTCGGTTCTTTATGGTTCCGATGCGGCGGGAGGAACTCTGAATGCCTTCACGAAGTTCGCGGACTTCAGAAACGAAATTGAGGGAGAAACCTTTCTACATGGCTCCGCTTATTATGAGTTCCGCAGCAATGGGCGTGGAAGTCACATAGGGCGCATCGAAGCGCAGACGGGTGTTGGCGGAAAGTTTGGGCTTCATCTTGGGATTTCTGCCAAGGAGTTCGGCGATATCGAAGACTCAGCCATCGGCCTGATGAGTGGCACGGGATACCAAGAGCAATCCGTGGACGCTAGGCTCGATTACGCGCTCAATTCGCAAACTGAACTCACTTTCGTTCACCAGAATTTTGATCAAGACGACATATCCCGATGGCACTCGACGCTGAATAATCCTGGCTGGACACACGGAAGCCACGTTACGACACCCGGTACATTCATAGCACGTGACATCGATCAGGAGCGCTCACTGACTTACCTGCGTCTCTCACATGAAAACGATGCAGAGAACGCGTTTTTTCGGAGCTTTACCGCTACCTTGTCTTACCAGACGTCTTCCGAATCAGAGTTCCAGATACGCTCCGCTACCAACCTCCGCTATCAAACTTATGATGTTGATACCCTCGGCCTGGATCTTGAGTTTGAATCTTCTTTGGCTGAAGGCTCGTTGATCTACGGGGTGGATTATTACCGAGATTCTGTCGATTCACATTCAGCACGTAATAGTGGAGCTGGATTTGCGTTCCATCCATCCAGTCGTCCGGTAGCCGATGATTCGCACTACCATCTTTTCGGAGCCTATGCGCAATACATCCGACCTGTGGGTGATAGAGTCGAGGTTACTGTCGGAACTCGCTACACTCATGCCCGCGCCGAGCTTGGCAGGCTGTTTGATTCCACAAGTGGTATGGATATTTCCGCGGAGGATTCATGGAATGATATTTCCGCTTCGATTCGTGCCACTTATCGCATTGATGACGAATGGCTTGCCTATGCAGGCATTTCGCAAGCCTTCCGCGCACCTAATCTCAACGACCTCTCGGGTAATCTCACTTCTCGCTCAGGCACCACTTCGGTTGGCTCGCTCGCGGTGGAGCCGGAGGAATTCGTGACTTACGAAATCGGCGCTCGTAAAACATCAGACAATCATGGATTCGGTGCGTCGATCTACTACACGGATGTTTCCGATGTGATCACTTCGGTTCCTATTTCATCCGGCTCAGGCACAAGCGTCACGACGAACGGCAGTGATGGATATATTTATGGCATCGAACTGGAGGGTTTCTGGCGCTTCGCTCCGGATTGGACACTGTCCGGATTGGCGGCATGGCAGGAAGGGCGCACCCAGACTCCTGCTTTCATTGGTGGGGCGGAAAACGACGAATATTTTTCCCGATTGCTTCCTCTCAGTGGTTCGCTCGCCCTTCGTTGGGATGATCCGAACCATCCTTTTTGGATTGAGGGGAGAGTCCAAGCAGCTGCAGCAGCCAATCGCCTGAGCTCAGCGGATAGGAGCGATACTCAGCGCATCCCTACGAACGGAACGCCTGCCTACGCCACGGTTTCCCTACGAGCCGGATACGACCCTACGGAATATCTCAGTCTCACCGCCGCATTGGAAAATCTCCTTGATGATGACTACCGCTACCACGGCTCCGGGCAGAACGAACCCGGACTGAATGCGATTTTCGGAGTGAAAGTCATTTTCTAGCGGTTTTCAGAGGAAAATGCGTTAACGCTACGCTCGGGAGTGCCATATTTAGGTGTATGGCCATGGATCCCCGCAATCAGCAGGAATTTGTAAGCCTCCTGACCAATCATCAGGAGGTCATACGGTCGTATATCATTTCTCAGCTACCGGGCAGTCCGGATGTCCGGGATATCCTCCAAGAAGTGAATATTGTGCTCTGGGAAAAAGCTGAAGATTTTGAGATTGGAACGAACTTTGGAGCGTGGTCTTGCACCATCGCCTATTACAAGATTCTCGAACACCGCAGGAAGCTCAAGAAGGAGGGTAAGGTTGCCTTCGCCGAAGAACTTGGGGCCATGCTTTCCGATGAATCCCTCGGGAGGGAGACTGATGATCTCGAAGAGAAGAGAACAGCTCTGATACTTTGTTTGAGAAAGCTCTCCAGCAAGAATCGCGACCTTCTACGCGCTCGATATGAGTCGCCAAAAGGCGGGATGGAGCGCGTTGCAGAGGAAACTGGGCGTACAAGGGAATCCCTCCGGGTTACCCTTTCCCGGCTGCGATCCGTTCTACGCCGATGCATCACTGGGATGACCGATGCGAAAGGAGGAATGGCATGACCCCCGCAGAATTCGATGTATGTCTCTCTCGGCTATTTGATGGAGAACTGTCCACTGAGGAGTTCTCGTCCCTCGAGCAACACCTCACTTCCAATGCCGAGGCTCGCCGCCAATACCTCGATTATGTGGATCTTCATAACATCCTTGAGCTTGAGCTTTCCGCCCAAGTTGTGCCGGGCACGCGGAACCAAGGTTTTGTCCCCTTATCACGTGTTTTGAAACAGCAGAGGCTCAGGATCATGCGAATATCTGCAATGGCAGCAGCAGCGCTGTTCATTGTGGGCATCCTTGTCTTTGCCCTCATCACTTCTGAAAAACCCGAACTCATGGCTGACTTCAGGTTGGCTCCGGGTACGGTGTTCAGCGTCAGTCATCCGGAAGGCTCTGCCGTGGAATCTACGATTCTGACCGAAGGCTCTCGCATGGTACTGGAACAGGGAACGGTTGAACTCACTCTGCCAACTGGGGTGCGAGCCATCGTAAAAGCTCCCGCAGAAATCGAATACACTTCGGAAGATCTCATCCGGCTAGATTCCGGAACAGGTTGGTTTCAGGTTCCTTCGGGTGCATCAGGATTCCAAGTGCGCACAGGCGAGTTGCTTGTTACCGATCTCGGAACGGAGTTTGGCATCATTTCGAGTCTAGGTTCTCCGGATGAGGCACATTTGCTCAAAGGCAAGATAAGCGTCCGTAATTTGACCGCCGATACTGCGGAAAGGATATTGAAAGGGACGGGTGCCTTGAAAGCCGCGGACGGCACTGCCCTTGAGAAAATAAAAGTTCGCCCCGAGGACTTCGAAAAATCGCTACCTTCCATGCCTCCCTATCTCCACCTCACTTTCGATTCCGAGGAAGAAGGTCGCTTTGTTGTGGAAGGAACCGCTTCAGAGACGTCCCAGATTCATGCAGAGATGGTTTCGGGTAAACCGGAAATCATCCCGGGGATCTCAGGTGGTTCGCTCCGCCTAGAAGGTGATGGATCCTACATTCAAACCGACTGGCCCGGCATATCCGGTGCTTGGCCGCGTTCGGTTGCTTGCTGGGTGCGTATGGATACGCACAACCTGCAAACAAATGGCCTGATCCCAGGGATCGCTGGCTGGGGTGTGGGACGTGGCAAAAACTCCAAGTGGAAAGTGGCTGCAGGAATGCCTAGAGGTGATAGTGAACTGATCTCTAGGGTTTCCTTCGGCCAATATTGGTATGACGGTGCCGCAGTTCTCAAGGACGATACTTGGCATCATTTGGTATTTGTTTATCGCGGTAGATTGCTCGCAAACGGTTTGCCGGACGTCTCGATCTATGTGGATGGCCGAGAAAGCGGTTTGCTCTACAAGGGGGGGGGAAGTGTGGAGATAGAGTCGGGCAAGATCGATACAGAAACGGATACGGTGCATTCACAGCCTTTACTGATCGGTAAAAGTCCGGGTGAACGAGATACTTTCAAAGGCGACATCGACGAACTCTACATTTTCACCGGAGCGCTCCAAGAGGATGCAATTCTCGATTTGTATGAAGCCGGGAGGTCAGATTGAGCGTCTTCTATTATTCTATCTAACAACAATAGAACCAAAAAAAATGATACGAAAAAAAACGAACCAATACTCAGCAATAGCGGCTTCTCTGCTCGCTTCCACTGCCATATCGTCTGCTGCTACAGTTGTAGTTGCGATTGGCGACGGGACCGGTGAGGTAGGCACTCAGGTAGGAGCAGGCGCATTCAATGGAAGTAAGAATGGATTGAATGCTGAAGCCGACCAATTGTGGGGTGTCAGCAATGGCAATGACGTTGCAGGAATGCTATATTTTAGCTACTCATCTCTAGCTGGATCGACTCTTCCTGCGACGATTCAAGCCGGAACCTACACATTTTCCGCGAGAATCGGCAATGACACTAACAACTTTGCGGGTCTAAACGATATCAGTTCCAGCACCAATACTGATGCGGGATCCGTCGCGGGTTTCTTCACGACGCTTGCGACGGGAAGTGGCGGTGCCAACTCGGCATCTGCGACCGCCAACAAGAACAACATGTATACGGAATTTAACGCCGTGGCTGGTGTAACATACACGGCGCCTACCGAGGCAAATCCTGGTAACGCAGCGTTTACTACTTGGACTTTCACATGGGAAGTTGCCGAAGGCAGTTCAGTGATCGATTCCGATCCGTATTTTGGCGTATATACTAGAACTGGAGCAGCTGCCGGTACTAATTCCGGATTTTGGGATGATTCCGATCTGACTTTTGATGCAATTCCAGAGCCGAGTGCTTTCGCACTTTTAGGCTTAGGATTGGCTGGTTCATTAGTGCGCCGCCGCCGAATCTAATTCAGTTCATAAACCCGGCTGACGATAGTTGCTAGGTATGACTCTTCCAGCCTGGGGCGCTACAACGGTGTCCCGGGCTTTCGTGTTACCAGGGCACGATATTATCGAACAATAAATGTCTGTGGTAGCGTCCTTATTCCGAGAGACATATTCTGAAACCATAGTTACGAAGAAGTGAAAAACCCAATTTTTGCATTCGCCCTGATCCTGACGATTCATGCCCACGCATCGGACACCATCAGTGTGAATTTCCACGTCGGCGACGATTCCGACAACCAAGCGGATCATGTCCTGACCACCGGTGAGACGGCTGGGTTCGGGGCTTTCGCGACGGACAAGTGGAACAACATCAACATCGGTAACGGTGCCGCAAATGCTTCGGCGACGATTTTTCCCATCACTGCTCTGACGGATGCTTCAGGAAACGCGAGTGTTGCGACGCTTTCCACATCTGCCCAGAGCACATGGTTCACGGGTTATTCAGCCAGCAGCGCATCGAACGCTGCGGAACTGGGGTTAGCGGGTAATGATGATGACCTTTTCAATTCCTATCTAGGCTTAAACGGCCCGGGTGGCGACGGTAGTCCCGCTGATTCCGCCGTTTTGGTAGTGAGTGGTTTGGGTAGCGGCTACACGGCCAACGGATACAGCCTGATCATCTATTCGGATTCCGATAAGTCGTCTTCAGCAAGCAGCCGTCAGAGCAGCTTCAAGCTGACACCTGATGCAGGTTCGCCGACCACGCTTTCCTCGGATGATAACAATACGTTCAGTGGCACCTATGACAATGATGCAAGCGACGGATACTCAAACTATGTGGTGTTTGAAAACGTAAGCACCACCGGGTTCACCTTGGAGATCACTTCGCCTGACAGTGGACGGGGTGCGATCAGCGGATTCCAAATCGTGCCTAACGGAGTGGTCTCCAGCCTAGCAATCAATTCCTTTTCTGTGAATGACGGCTATGTAGGAGCGGGGGAGACCGCCACGCTCTCATGGGATACGACATCAGCTACCTCGCTGACGATAAGTCCTGGAAATATAAATGTCACCGGCACGACTTCGTTTCCCATCTCACCCGCCACCACGACCACCTATACGCTTACTGCAAGCGATGGCACGGATAGCGTGACCTCTGATGTGGAAGTGTTCGCCGGCCCTGCACGCCCGAATATTCTGCTTTGCCTAGTCGATGACTGGGGGGTGATGGATACTTCCGAGCCTTTTTCTTACGACAGCTACACGGATGGTGCTCCAGCGGTAGTTCGTGCTTTCAATAACTTTTACCAAACTCCCAATCTAGAGCAACTGGCAGACGACGGCATGAAATTCAGTCAGGCCTATGCGCTGCCTGTCTGCAGTCCGACACGGACTTCCTTGATGACCGGCTTCAACGCTCCCCGTCATGCGGTAACGGTACACATCAATCTGAATGGAACCTACGAAAGGCCGAGCGGCTCGAATGTGAGCACCCATCGTAGCCCGAACGGCTGGCGCTACCGCGGCATGGAAGTGACAGATGTCACTTTGCCTAGACTGCTGTCCGAGCAAGGGTATCGATCCATTCACGCCGGGAAGGGACACTTTGGAGCCCGTGGAGATGATACCTCGGATCCGATCAACATCGGATTCGATATCAATCTGGGCGGGAGCGGAGCAGGGTCGCCGGGCAGATATATCGGCAATCCGGGCTATTCGAGCGGAAGTAATCCCGTCCCCAATATCACGGCTTATGAAGGGAACGGGAAATGGTTAACCGAAGCACTGACGGAAGCCATGAATGATGCCATGGATGATGCTGTGGCGGATGGCGTGCCGTTTTTCGCCTACATGTCCTACTATGCGGTGCATTCGCCATTTACGACAAATCCGAACGCGACGGGAGACTACAGTGATGCCGCCAACAACACTCACGAAAGGTTCGCGACCATGGTGGAAGGTGTTGATACCTCGCTTGGCCAGCTCCGGGCGCATTTGGAAGCAATGGATCCGGGTGTGGCAGAGAACACGCTCATTATCTTCCTTGGAGACAACGGCAGCGACTCACCGGCCTTGAACGAAGACGGGCAAATCCAGCATGCGGCCTTCGATGACTACCCGATCCGCGGGAAGAAGGCCAACTGCTATGAAGGCGGATACCATGTTCCTCTTTTTGTGGCTTGGGCGAAGGCGGATCCGAATAATATTTTCCAACAGCAAATGCCGATCAACCCAAATACCGTTGAGCACGACATTGTTTCCGCAGTTGATATTCCCACGACGATTCTATCTGTGGCCGGTGTTTCTCATCCCTACATGGATGGGGCGGACTTGAGCCCTTATCTGGCATCGACTCCCGGAACCCACCGTGAGCAGACGCTGCTTCGCCATCAACCCAACAGCCAAAACTCTAGCTTCTTCACCACCTATCGTCGCAACGACTACAAGCTGATTTACTTTTATTACAAGGATTCAGCGACCGCATTTGAGCTTTACGACCTTTCCGTGGATCGGGATGAATCCAACAATCTCGCAAGTAGTAATCCTGAATTGGTTCTTCAGCTCGCTCGTGAAATGGCGGCAGCTCTGAATGAAGGATGGGGTGAATACGGGGCGTTGTGGCCGACTTTGGCGATCGATCCGAACACAGGGAATTCTTTCTCAGGTGATGGTGATGAATTCCGACCTTTGAATGATGATCCTTTCCTCATCGATTTCACTGCCAATGGTTATGACCTTGTCGATAGCGATATCGACGGCTTGGTCGATGCACTGGAAGATGCAGATGGCAACGGCCTCAAGGGTTCCGGTGAAACCAGTGCAGATCTATCCGATAGCGATTTTGATGGTAGTCCGGACGGGCTTGAGGTGGGCACGGGGACTGATCCGTTGGATGGCTCTAGCTCATTTGTGATGCAGATTGATGCTTCCACGTCAGATATTCTCGATGCGACATGGCCTTCCATTCCAGGTAGAGACTTTCTTGTGGAGGGCTCAGATGACATGGATCAATGGGATGCACTCGATCTGAGTTATCCGGCAGAGGCCACAGGGAATACCACCAGCCTATCTGTTGAGCTGCCGGAGGGCGCCGACAGGTATTTCATCAGAATCACGGTGAATCCTTGAATGGATGAAAGGAGCTTTCCGGCGTTTGCATTGCCGGGAAAAACCTGACATCTTCGCCGCGAAGATGCTCCGCCTCATTCCCATCGCCGCCATTAGCCTGTGCTTGCTCTCCTGCCAGAAGGAATCCCAGGTGGAAAAGGCGACTCGTGAGGGGATTCTTATTTTAGGGAATTCCGCCGATCCAAAGAGCTTCGATCCGCAAGTTGTTTCCGGTGTGCTGGAGAGCAATATCAACCGTGCTTTATTCGAGGGCGTCGTCCAGTTTCACCAAACGGAAGACCTCGCCGCACCAATGGGTGTCGCGCTTGAGCTAACTCCTGACGAAACTGCCACCGTCTGGACGGTGAAACTCAAGCCCGGCTTGAAATGGTCTGACGGCCACCCACTGACCGCCGAGGATTTTGCGTTTTCGTACGAGCGAATCCTCACCCCTGAACTGGGTGCGAGCTATGCTGGCATGCTGTATTTTCTGAAGGGAGCAGAAGCCTACAATAAGGGTGAAACCACGGATTTTTCGACAGTGGGCTTTGAGTTGATCGATTCATTGAGTTTCCGCTTCACCTTGCGTGGGCCGACTCCGTTTTTCCCAGAGCTCCTCAAGCACTATACGTGGTATCCGATCCCGAAGCACAAGGTGTTGGAACACGGCACGATTGGGATGCGAGGGAATGCTTGGTCGAAACCGGAAAATCTCGTTTCGAATGGTCCCTTCCGGATCAAGTCTTACCGCCGCACCGACCACATCGAGGTGGAGCGCAATCCTCATTACTGGGATGCTGAGAATGTGTTGCTGAACGGTATCCGGTTCCTTCCGGTTTCGAACATATTCACGGAGGCGCGCATGTTCCGCGACGGACAGCTCCACATCACTTCTGGAGCAGCTCCCGAGGTGGTGGATTTGATGGCGCGCGACGACCCTGATAAACTACGGCTGGAACCGTATCTAGGGACGGTGCTTTATCGTTTTAATACCAATGTGAAACCGTTCGACGATGAGAAAGTTCGCTTGGCGTTGAGCATGGCGATCGATCGTAAGGCGCTTTGTAAGAGTGTTTTCAGGGGCTACACGGAGGCCTACGGCATGACGCCGCCGATGGGCGAATATGATCCACCGCACGGGGTGTCCTTTGATCCTGAGGCCGCGAGGAAGCTCATGGAGGAAGCCGGTTACCCTGGCGGAAAGGGCTTTCCTCGGAAGAAGCTACTTATCGCTTCTCGGGAGACTGCGGCAACTTTGGCGACTGCAGTCCAAGCGATGTGGCGTGAGCATCTCGGTGTGGAGGTAGAAATTGAGAACAAGGAGTGGACTGCATACTTGGTTGCAACCCGTGCCCTAGAATATGACATCGTCGCCGGTGGTTGGATTGGTGATTACACGGATCCACTGACATTCCTTGAAATGTGGATGCCGAGTAGTTCCTACAATAACACCGGATGGGCAAGCCAAGCCTACGCCGACAAGATTGAAGAATCCTTTGTAGTTACGGATCCGGCGGAGCGTTTCAAGGTGCTCCGCGACGCCGAGAGCATTTTTCTCCAAGCGATGCCAGCGACTCCTCTTGCTTGGTATGGAAAGAACTACCTCATCGATCCTGCTGTAAAAGGCTGGGAGCCACTCATTCTCGACAATCACCCATACACCCGAGTGGAGCTCGTTCCTCAGGAAACTTCTCGTTGATCCCGCTATGCTGAAACTTCTCGCCTCTCGTTTTCTCCAGGGTTTGCTTACACTCTTCGTGTTGGTCACGTTGACGTTTTTCTTGGTGCGCATGATGCCCGGCAGTCCCTACACGGATGAAAAGGCAGTGCCTGAGCACATTCTCAAGCAACTCGAAGCCTCTACCGGTCTCGATAAGCCGTGGCCTGTGCAATACGGGCTCTATTTCCGAAACCTCATTTTCCGTGGAGATATGGGGCCGCTGATCAAAAAGGACGGCGTATCGGTCTATGAGGTTATCTCCGATTCTTTCCCTGTCTCGCTTGTCCTCGGATTTGCCTCGATGGGCATCGCATTGATGGTGGGTATTCCGGCTGGGGTCATTGCTGCAGTGAAGAAAAATTCGCCGACGGATTTCGCCTGCCTCGCCTTCGCCATGGTTGGCATCTGTCTGCCAAGTTTTGTCATCGGCCCCTTGCTTGCGGTTTTCGCCGGATTACAACTTAGCTGGCTTAACGTTGCTGGCTGGTCTTCGCCGACGGATTGGATATTGCCCGCTATCACCCTCGGTCTGATCAATGCCGCTTACCTTGCTAGGCTTTCACGTGGAGGCATGCTCGATGTGTTGAGCCAAGATTACATACGCACAGCACGGGCGAAGGGTGTCCCGGGACGAAAAATTATTACGCGCCATGCCCTGAAGGGTGGACTTATTCCTGCGGTCGCTTTCATCGGCCCCGCCTTTGCGGCGATGATTTCAGGTTCGTTCGTGATCGAGACGATTTTCCAGATACCAGGGATGGGGCAGCATTTCGTGAATGCTGCGACAGACCGCGAGTTTTTCCTGATTCAGGGGCTCGTTCTATTTTACGGCTTCCTGATTGTAGGGGCCAACTTGATGGCAGATCTGGCGCTTATAGCACTGAATCCGAGGTTGAGGTAGGCTTGGCTATGTAACGCGGGTTTCAACCCGCTGTCTTGCGGGTGGATTTTTTGGAAGGAGCGAACCATGGAGCGGAACACAAGGAAGCGGCTTACAATACCCAAGGGGCACACCGAGCGGCGCTCCGTATGGTGCTCCATATTAATCTTTTACGCGTTCGACTTTTGCTCCGAGAGTGAGGAGTTTTTCGTCGATGTGCTCGTAGCCGCGGTCGATGTGATAGAGGCGGGAGATTTCTGTAGTGCCTTTGGCGCGGAGGCCGGCGAGTACGAGTGCGGCAGATGCGCGTAAATCGGAGGCCATGACAGGGGCGCCGGAGAGTTGCGCTACACCACGCACGATGGCAGTACCGTGATCCATTTTGATGTCTGCGCCCATGCGTTTCATCTCCGCGCAGTGCATGAAGCGTTGGGGGAAAATACTGTCCTTGATCACACTGATACCTGGTGTAGTTGCGAGCAGTGCGGTCATTTGCGCCTGCATGTCTGTTGGGTAGCCGGGGTAGGGCGCAGTGTTGAGATCGACGCCTTGGAGGGTTTCTCCGCGTTCGATGAAACAGGAGTCACCGGCTTCGTTAAACTCGACCTTGTGGCCGGACTTCACGATGGCGGTGGTGATGGCTTTCAAGTGCTCGCGGTTGACGCGGTTCAGAGTCACTCCTTCACCAGCAAGTGCGGCGGCGGCCATGAAAGTGCCTGCCTCGATACGGTCGGGGATGACGGTGTGCTCGACACCTTTGAGCTCTTTCACGCCTTCGATCTCGATACGGCGTGTGCCAGCTCCGGTGATTTTGGCGCCCATGGAGTTGAGGAAATTCGCGAGGTCGAGGACTTCAGGCTCGGCGGCGGCGGATTCAATGACGGTGATTCCTTCCGCGAGGGTGGCGGCCATCATGACGTTGTCAGTGCCGAGGACGGTGGGGCCACTGTCGCCGCGCAGATCCATTTCCGCACCTTTGAGGCCATCGGGAGCGGAGAGGATGATGTTTCCTCCTTCAAATTCGATTTTCGCACCAAGGGCTTCCATGCCTTTCAAGTGGAGATCAACTGGCCTGTCGCCAATCACGCAGCCACCGGGAAGCGAGACGACGGCGCGTCCTTTACGTGCGAGAAGCGGGCCCATGACGCAGATTGAGGCGCGCATGCGGCGGACGAGTTCGTAGGGTGCTTCATCGGAAATGTCAGCGCAGGTGATGCGCACGGTGCCGGAGGAGCGTTCCACATCCGCGCCCAGGGCGCTGAGGATCTGGATCATGTAGTTCGTATCCGAAACATCCGGGACACGTCGGATGATGCAGTCTTCACCGGTGAGGATGGCGGCAGCGAGGATGGGCAGAGAGGCGTTCTTAGATCCGGAAATATTGATGGCTCCTTTGATGACGGAGCCGCCGTGGACGACGAGTTTATCCATGTGTGGTGATTTTCTTTAGGGGTGAGTGGCGAATGGAAAGCGGGCGATCCCGCTGAGATCTCGGCGGACTTCTATTTCGGTGAAACCTGACTTTTCCAAACACACGCGCACCTGTGAAGCCTGATCGTGACCTATTTCCAGCGCTATGACTCCGCCGGGCTTGAGGAAATTCACGGATTCCGGGATGAATTTCCGTAAAAGATCCATTCCGTCTACTCCGGAAAAGAGTGCGAGCGCGGGATCGTGGCTTAGTTCAGGCGCCATAGTGGCGGCGTCACCATCAGGCACGTAGGGCAAGTTTGCAGCGATGAAGTCGAATTTTCCTTCGATGAATTCGAAGAGATCGCTGTGGATGAGGGAAATATTTTCGATATTGAGCTTGGCGGCGTTTTGCTCGGTGAGTGAGAGGGCGTCTCGGGAAACATCGGCGAGAGTGACTTGGCTTTCGCGTCTTTCTGCCGCGAGGGTGAGGCCGAGCACGCCTGAACCGCAGCCCATGTCGAGGATGTCGAGTGAGCCAGCGGGAAGGTCTTTGAGAATCATTTCCACGAGCTCTTCCGTTTCCGGGCGGGGAATGAGGCCACGCGAGTCGCAGATAAAATCACGCCCATGGAATGGGACATCGCCGAGGATGTGTTGGAGTGGGATGCCTTCGCCTCGCTTTTTCAGCATCTCGCGAAGCGGTGCGAGTTCTTCCTCATCGAGAGGTCTGTCAAACTGCGTGTAGAGTTGCATGCGTGTGCAGCCGAGCCCGTGTGCGAGGAGGTGCTCCATATTGAGCCGTGCTTCGGCCACTCCGCGCTTTTCGAGGTATTGCGCTCCACCGTTGATTGTTTCCAAGACGGATTTCATCAGATGGCCGCTTATGGGGCATTGGCGTGCGATACGCAAAGGCGGAAAGAGTGTTGCAACAGGTTTTGCAGTTGCCGTGTGGCACCAGCTTGTTACCGGAGTGCATCGCAAAACGTATTTCCATCGTTGGCATCGGCGCGCTCTCCGGATTGGGGCACAATATCGAGGAGCATCATCGAGCCATTTCTGAGGGAAAAACGGCGATTCAGAGGCTAGGTGGTGTTTTGGGCGAGGATAGCCGGCATGCTGAGCGTAGCGGATCTTGGATTTCTCCTAGGGAAATGCTGACTCATCGCAAATGGAGCCCTGTGACAATGGCCGCGCTTCATGTCGCAAAGGAAGCGGTGGAGGCATCTGGCTGGACGACAGCAGAGCTTGAAGGAGCGGCTCTAGTGGTAGGGACGAGCCGAGGAAATGCGGCGGGTTGGTTAGGAGAGTGGCCAGGTCGCAGGCCTTTTAAGCTGATGGCTGCCAGCAATACGATTCACAGCGAGCCAGCGACGGCGATTTCCATAGAGTTGGGTGTTCTTGGAGCGAATCACGTGACAGCCAGTGGGTGTTCAGCTGGGCTGGATGCCCTTGGGTTGGGGAAAATGCTTTTGGATTCAGGTAATGCTGACCGAGTTCTTGTTGTCGCTGTTGATCTGCCCTTGGTGCCGATGCTGCTGGATGGCTACGCGGCTTCTGGCTTGCTTGGAAACGGAAACAGGCTGAACCCATTTTCGGAGGATACAGACGGATTTTTTCCGGGAGAGGGGGCTGCAGCGATTGCCTTATCATCCGTGGATGCGGGGAAGACGGTATTGAGTCATTTCGCCAATAATTCAGATGGGAAAGACCCTGTGGGCGTGCCGAAGGATGGTGGCAGGTCTCCTATTCTGATCGCAGATGCTATTCAGAAATTTGGCGAGCCTTCTGCAATTTGTCCGCACGCCACCGGGACGAAGATTCAGGCGCGAGCAGAGAGAGAAATTTTCGCGAGATCGATAACATCCAAGGATACGACCTTGCATCTTCTGAAGCCATATTTTGGTCATACTGTGGGTGCTAGCGGTCTGCTGGAGAGTGCTGTGCTCCTGCGCTTCATGGAAGATTCACAACTTCCTCCGAATCTTCAGGGAACCGGCGGAGCAAAAAGCTTAGATGCACCGGCTCACGCTGTAGCCTGCGAGGGCTCGGTCTTCAAACTTGCTCACGGCATGGGCGGGCACAATGCTCTCGCCGTTTTCCAAAATATCTCATGAACGAACACGCAATACTTTCCATTTCCCTGGATAACCAGAAGCTAGACCTCTCTATCGGAGGCGAACATGTCCGTAGCTACGTGATTTCCAGCGGAGAAAAGGGCATGGGCTTCACCGAAGGTAGTTTCCGTACTCCGACGGGTAACCTAGAGATTTGTGAAAAGATCGGCGAAGACCTGCCTCTGCGGACTCGCTTCGATGCGCGTGTGCCAGTTGGCGAATGGGCTGAAGGGGATATCATCGATGATGACCTCATTTTAACCCGAATCCTCCGCTTAGAGGGACTTGATCCCGAAAATGCGAATTCGAAAGATCGTTATATCTATATTCATGGTACCAATCGTGAGGATTTATTGGGTCAGCCGGTTAGCCACGGCTGTATCAGGCTAGGTAACGAAGATATGATCGATTTATTTGATAGGGTTGCGGTGGGAAGTAGAGTTGAGATAGCTCCTCTAACATTACCGAAGAGAAAATTGTTATTTCTCGATTGTGATTCTACTTTGTCTTCTATTGAGGGAATTGATGAATTGGCAAGGTTAGCCGATCCAGCAACTTTTGCAGAAGTAGAAGCACTTACTAATGCGGCGATGGATGGGAAAGTTCCATTAAGTGAAGTTTTTAAACGTCGTATGGAAATAATAAGGCCGGATCTCTCCATGGCTAATCGTGTAGGTGCCATATACCTTGAAAATATGCTTCCGGGTGTAGAGGAAGCTATCAAGGAAGCTAGGTCAGACGGGTGGATGCCGGTGATACTTTCTGGAGGCTTCGCTCCGCTCATTGCTCCTTTGGCAGAGCATCTTGGCATCAAGCATGTAGAAGCTGTGCCATTGATATTCAGTGAGTCAGGTGAATATGCGGGATATGGTGAAGACTACCCGACCACAAGAAACTTGGGGAAAAACGAAATTATCAGAGAGTGGAAAAATGCTATTCTCCCTGAACGTGTAGTTATGATCGGTGATGGTATTTCTGATCTAGAGACAAAAGAGGATGTAGATAAGATGATAGGCTTTGGTGGAGTGGTCGAACGTGAAAAAGTGAAGGAAGGTTGTGATCTATGGATAAAGTCATTTGGTCATTCTGCGGAATTCTTAAGTGCGATTAATTCATAAGTATGCAAATTTTTCATTAATATGAATTTTCTTGCGTATCTTGTAATTCGGGACTTAGTTTTTCGATGCAATGAGTACATCAAAAAAGAAAGACATCGTTCGCGGTAAGCGCTATACCGCAGAGGAAAAAAACAAAGTAGTGACATTCGTTCAGGACTATAATGCTGCTAACGGGCGTGGTGGACAGAGTTCCGCAGCTGCTAAGTTCGGCATCTCCCAGCTTACTATTTCAAACTGGCTGAAGAATGCGGGAGTTTCCGCCAAGATGCCTAAAGGATTGGGAGCAAAGGGCTCCATGCAGAACAAATTGGCAACGATGCTGACCCTCGGTCAGGAAATCGCGCAACTTGAGCGTGATCTGAATTCCAAGCGTAGCAAGTTCGAGGCTCTCAAGGCTTCCCTCTGATTCGCACCAGCAATTAGGCAGCCGCTTTCCGCAATTTGTGGGAGCGGCTTTTTTGTGCTCAAGATTTCGCAGTGATTAAGCAAAAAACACTTGAAGTATAGAAGTTTCAGTAAATAATGAAAATTATGAAGGTTGTAGGAGATGAATTGAAGCGTTCGCGAGATGAATTCGTGGGGCAGTGGGGAGCATTGGGGACACAGTGGGGAATTAACCGCACGATGGCGCAGATTCATGCGCTGCTGATGACGTCGCCTGAGCCCATGTGCACGGACGATGTGATGGCTGAGCTTGAGGTCAGCAGGGGTAATGCTCACACAAATCTCAAGGAATTGGTCAATTGGGGGCTGATTCGTATGATTGTGGTGAAGGGTGAGCGTAGAGATTTCTACGAGGCTGAGAAAGATGTCTGGAAAATGTTCACGATCATCACTCGCGAGAGGAAGCGTCGCGAAATCGAGCCAGCTCTAGCTATCCTCAATAAATGTGCTGAGGAAACAGAGGGGATCAAAGGTGCAGAAGCAGAAGCTTTTCATAACCAAGTGAAGCAATTGGGAGAATTTGTCAGCTTCGCATCGAAGATGTCCGACAAGGTTTCAACGATGAAGCACGGACTCGCGCTACAGCTCGCGAGTAAGATTCTTGGATGAGATCCCACTAATTTAGAAAATGAACAGTACAGTCGTCATCGTAGGAGCCAATGGCTTCTTGGGTCGTTACCTCTGCCGCCATTTTGCAAGAACTGGCAGAGAAGTGGTAGCCATTGCACGTAATAAAAAAGGATGGAGTGGGGACGGAATGTTTCTGGCTTGGGATGGGAAAACCACGGGGCCGTGGGCGTACGCCATGGAGGGCGCGGAGCTTGTCATCAATCTGGCGGGCAAGAGCGTGAACTGCAGGTATAATCCTGAAAATCGTGATGACATTATCAATAGCCGCGTGGAAACCACAGAGTTAATCGGTCGGGCGATTGCGGAGTGCCGTGTGCCGCCGAAGTTGTGGATCAATGCAAGCACCGCCACATGGTACCGTCATGCGGAGGATAAACCGCAGGACGAATGGGACGGTGAGGCCGGAACAGGATTTTCGTGCGAAGTCGCACAAGCATGGGAGGATGCTTTTTTCGAAGCGAAGATTCCGGCTGAAACTCGCAAGGTTGCGATGCGCATCGGCATGGTCTTGGCGAATGAGCCGGAGACCGTATACGACGTGTTAACAGGCCTCACCCACAAAGGGCTCGGCGGCACGATGGGCAGTGGGGAACAGCGTGTTAGCTGGATACACATGGAAGATTTCCTCAGAGCCGTGGACTTCGTAGTTCGTGATTCGTTTATGGAAGGGATCGTGAATGTGACCGCGCCGGATCATCCGACGAACAGTGAATACATGCGCTATTTCCGTGAAACGGTGGGCATGCCGATCGGGCTCCCTGCGACGAAGTGGATGCTTTCGGTTGGAGCGGCTTTTATGGATACAGAAACAGAGCTCGTTCTGAAAAGCCGTTGGGCGGAGCCATTGAGGTTGCGTGAGGCAGGCTTCCGCTGGCGTTATGCGAAAGCAGCCGATGCCATAGGTGATCTCGAAACGAGACAGGGGCTGAAAGGCTTCTTCCGTGAAGGTGAGCGCCGCAGCGCGGGCGCTCGTGCATGGGTTCCTGCAGCGACACGCTAGGAACTAGGCACGAAAAAGCCCGGCAACCGTGAGGCGACCGGGCTTTTTGTGAAAAGCTAATGCTTACTTAGAAGAGGAGACGTAGCTCGCTTGGCTGGCGCCTTTCTTCATCTTGGTTTGCTTGATCCAGCTCATGGTCGAGCGGAGCTTGTCGCCAACCTTTTCGATCTGGTGAGCTGCACTTTCTTTGCGGAGTTGGTTGAACTTCTTGTATCCGCCTTCGTATTCGGCGATCCACTCTTTGGCGAATTTGCCGTTTTCGATGGCCTTGAGTTGAGCCTCCATGCGCTTCTTAACGGAAGCGTTGATGATTTTCGGCCCTACGGAAACGTCACCCCATTCTGCGGTCTCGGAGATGGAGAAACGCATGCCGGCGATGCCGGACTCATTCATGAGGTCGACGATAAGCTTGAGCTCGTGAAGGCACTCGAAGTAGGCCATTTCTGGTTGGAAGCCAGCTTCGACGAGAACTTCGAAGCCTGCTTTGACGAGTGCGGATGCACCGCCGCAGAGAACGACTTGCTCACCGAAGAGGTCGGTAACGGTTTCTTCGCGGAAGTTGGTTTCGAAAACGCCGGCACGTGTGCAGCCTACGCCGCGTGACCATGCGAGAGCAGTTTTCTTAGCGCGTCCGGAAACGTCTTGGTGAACGGCGATGAGGCCGGGAACGCCTTTGCCGTCAACGAATTGTGAACGGACGGTGTGGCCTGGGCCTTTAGGTGCGACGAGGATAACGTCGACGAAGTCAGGGCACTCGATGGTTTTGAAGTGAACAGCGAAGCCGTGTGAGAAGAGGAGAGTTTTGCCCTTGGTAAGGTGCGGAGCGATGTCCTTGTTGTAAACTGCAGGGATGACTGTGTCCGGAGTCGCGACGAAGATGACGTCTGCGGCTTTTACGGCATCAGCAGTGTCCATGACCTCGAAGCCGAGCTTCTTGGCGACCTCGCGGGACTTGGATTTCTTGTAAAGGCCGATGATGACCTTGCAGCCACTGTCCTTGAGGTTAAGAGCGTGGGCATGGCCTTGTGAGCCGAAGCCAATCACGGCAAGAGTCTTCTTTTTGAGCGAAACTAGTGTCGCGTCCTTGTTTGTATAAATCTTCGCAGCCATACCTGATCGATGTGTGAGTTCGTTTGTGCCGACGGGTAGCCACCTAGGCACCGACGGGGCGCACAAACTGCATAGCCTGTAAGGCCGGGTCAAGCCTGCACTTGCGGCAATGTGTTGCACAGCATGGGATTTGCCTCAAAACTGCGCCTCTATTTTCATGAAAGACGAACTGATCGCATCGATATGCAAAGAACTCCGGGGTAGGCTAGAGCGACTATCCAAGGCCGCGATGGCTGCGCATGAGGCAGCTACCGATCCGGGATCTAAGGCCGAAAGTAAATATGATACACGCAGTCTGGAGGAGTCTTATTTAGCGACGGGGCAGGCAAAGCACGTGAAGGAACTAGCTGCCACGTTGCGGGTTTTCGAGAATTTGAAACTGCGGAATTTCACGGCGGATGAAGAAATCGATGCGGGTGCATTGGTGGAAATGAAACCGCGAGGAAGCCGTGAAAACGCCTTTTTCCTCCTCGCCCCATCATCCGGAGGTCTCGAAGTGATGCATGAGGGCAGAGAAATCACCCTGCTGAGTCCCGAAAGTCCACTTTATGAAAAGCTAGTAGGGAAACGATCGGGCGATGAACTCGAAGCACCTCCGATGAAGGTGGTGAATTTTTATTAGTAATATGGGGCACACCGAGCCGCGCTCCTCACTCAGAGCCCCGCTTCGTGGAGCGCTAGGGCAGCAGCGCCGATGGTTCCCGCTTCGTGGCCAAAGGATGCCGGAGATATCACAAGGCCTTCACTGAATGGGCCGGAAAGCTGCCTGAGAAGATGTTCACGAAAGGGATTGAATAGCAGATCGCCAGCACGTGCGACTCCTCCTCCAACAACGATTGCCTGTGGATTGAGCAGCCAACAGACGTTCATCATCGCTGTCGCGAGGGCGCGCCCGATAAATTCCCATCTAGCTTGCGCGATCGGGTCACCGGTGCGGGCTGCTTCGGAAAGTGCCGCAGGTGTACAGTCTTCTATGTCTCGGGTGATGCCTGCTTCTGCGTAGGCAGCTTTTGCATCACGGGAAATTTCCTGATTACCGATGTAGTCCTCCAGTGCACCGAGGTTTCCGTAATGGCCTTTTCTGCCTTGGTAATCGATGGAGGTTTGTCCGATTTCTCCCGCGCCGAAGGCTCCACCACGCACCATTGCACCGTTCGCGATGATTCCTCCGCCTACACCTGTGCCAAGCGCGACGCAGACGAGGTTCTCGTATCCAGTTCCGGCTCCTAGTTTCCATTCTGCGAAAGCCATGCAGTTTGCGTCGTTGTCAGCTGAGACTGGGAGTTGTAATTCCGCAGAAAGCAGATCTCTGAGCGGGATGTTCACCCAACCTCGCACGTTTGTGAGGTTTAGGACGGTTCCTTTTCCGAAATCGACGAATCCCGGCATACCGACACCAACGGCCGCTATTTCTGGATGATGTTTGCGGAGATCGTTTACGGATCGGATGATGGTTTTGATCAGAGTGTCGGGGCCATCAAAATCTTGCGTGGCGATGGGTGGTGCCTGGTCGATGATTTCCGACCCTCTTACCACGCCCGTTTTGACACTGGTTCCTCCGAAGTCGATGCCGATGGCCAAGGGTGAAATACTCATTACGGAAAGATTTGCGGAAATTTGTTGGAAAGAGTGAGCTACGAAAGCGGCGGTATTTGGAAATGGAATACCAGCATGGGCAAACGAAATCGTTCGTGATTCATCGAGTTCTTACCAGCACGCGCTGAGCCATTCCGGTTTTAGCCGAAAACACGCATGGCGACTCTTCGCACACCTTCAAGTGTGAGGTCGGGATCTACGACATCAATACTCGGAATGCCTGCTGCGGCGAAGGTCGCCCCTCCACCGGTCGCGACGACTGTGGGCTCGCCAGTGATCTCATCACATAACTTGCGTAAGATTTCTGCGACCATGCCTCGTTGTCCATGAACCGCTCCGGAGAGCAGGGCTTCCTGTGTGGTTTTTCCGATGGCGGATTTTGGCTCGGTGTGGTCGATGAGAGGGAGCTGCGCAGTGCGATCAGAGAGGTAGCGGGTCATTAAATCCATCCCCGGAGCGATGGCGCCTCCAGAAAAGTTTCCCTCAGCGGAAAGCACGCTAAAAGTGACCGCCGTGCCAAAATCAATCGCGATTCCCGGCGCTCCGTGGTTTTCCGAGAGGGCGACGACATTCGCCAAGCGGTCGTTCCCGATCTGTTCTGGATGATCCAAGTCAAAACCGTAGCCCAAAGGGCTTTGAGGGCTGATAAAATGGCAAGGGTGAGTTTTTTCGAAATATTCCTCAAACAACGAAGCTTTGCTGGGGACGACCGAGGCGATCGCCACGGCAGAAAAGGAAAGCTTTTGAGTGATGGCAGTGAGGCGCTCTATATCTAGTCCCGCGGTTTCCGTTACTTCCCTCCAATCCATCAACGATTGGTCATTTCCGAGCGCTATCTTCGTGCGCGTGTTCGAGTTATCGATCAGAAGCCAAGCCATGACTTCCTCCAATCTGATGATTTGAAAACCACGTCCTCTCCATTACTTAGATTCGGGGCGTCGCCGCCGGATTTCACCTTCAGAGCCCCGTCGTTGATGTTGAGCTCGATATTTTTCTCCATATCGGCCTTTTCCAGCCAGAAACTGAACCAAATGTCGGTGAATCCCTGCTCTGGGTTGCCGGCAAACGTCGTTTTCCCAGGTTCATGGATTTTTCCCCCTGCAGTCACTAGTCGCACTGGTTTGCGTAAATCATGTTTTTCGTTCCCGTTTTGCGACAAGTGCAGCTCTAGCCAGTAGCGAGAATGGTCTTCTTCCACTCTGGCCGCCACGATCGAGAAGCGCGCCGCTGGATCTGGATTGGGGTGATAATTTCGCGTCCATAGCCAAGCTGCGGCAGCTGTGGCTATGACGATCAGCAAGGCAATGCTCAGTCGAATGATCTGACGCTTCATAAGTGGTGTTATTGGTATCCGATCTCTTCCAACGGGCAAACGAAAACGGGCGGGCTGTTTCCAGCCCGCCCGTCTTGTGAATATTCTCTAGTTAGAATTAGGAATGGCCGTCTGTGTAAGCAGGGGAGCCGTGCTCTGCAACGTCGAGGCCTTCTTCTTCTTCTTGAGCGTCAACGCGGACACCCATTATTGCTTTGATGATGCCGAAGACAACGAGGGAGAAGATGAATGCGAATCCGTAGACCGAGATGATACCGATGATTTGGGAAACCATGCTGAAGCCTTCGCCGAAGATCGCTACTGCGAGTGTTCCCCAGATACCGCAAACACCGTGAACGGAGATCGCGCCGACTGGATCGTCGATTTTGACTTTATCGAAGAACAAGATGGAGAATACCACCAAGATACCGCCGATTGCGCCAGCTGCGACTGCGCCCCATACGGAGACAACGTCTGCTGCTGCGGTGATACTGACGAGACCGCCGAGAATACCGTTGAGCGCCATGGAGAGGTCAGGCTTCTTGATAACAACCCATGAGGTCAAGATCGAAGTAAGGCCGCCAGCTGCTGCTGCAAGTGCGGTGGTGGTGAACACGAGGCCGAGTGGGCCCGGGTCTGCGGAAAGTACCGATCCGCCGTTGAATCCGAACCATCCGAAGAAGAGAAGGAAAACACCGATCGCTGCCAGGGGCTGGCTGTGGCCGAGGATTGGTTTGACACCGTCTTTGGTGTATTTGCCACGGCGTGCACCGAGGAGAAGAACACATGCAAGTGCTGCTGCACCACCGAAGCCGTGAACTACAGTGGAACCGGCGAAGTCCTTGAAGGGAACTTCAAGAGTGGAGAGGAAACCGCCACCCCAGTGCCATGAACCGGCGATGGTGTAGCCAAGAGCTACGAGGATGGTTGCGAAGATCATGAAGCTAGGGAGCTTGACGCGCTCTGCAACAGCTCCGGAAACGATGGTCGCAGCAGTAGCAGCGAACATGGCCTGGAAGATGAAGTCACCGTAACCAGTCATGGCAAGTGCGAGACCGCCGTATGCCCATGTCTTGTTGTTACCGTCGTTAAGGTCGCCGATAGGACCATTGATGCCGAGGATGCCGTCGATCTGCCAGCTGCCGCATGGATAGTGGCTATTAAATCCTATGACAGCATAGGTGAGAAGGCCGATACAGATGATGAAAACGTTCTTAAACAGGATGTTTACCACGTTTTTCTGTTGGCAGAGACCCGCTTCAAGGGTGGAGAAGCCAAGGTGCATAATGAAGACCATGGCTGCTGCGATGACCGTCCAGAGCATCGAAGTCGTGAAGAAGTCGAAGGCTTCGGAAACATCTACAGGATTACCATCGTCATCGACGGCATTGTAGCTTTCCACAAGCGCTTGGTATTCGGTTGGTTCTTCTGCAGCCTCTTCAGCTGGAGCTTCCACCACCTCTTCGGTTGGTGCAGGAGCCTCTTCCTCCTGACCAAAACTGGTCACGGGCATAAGAGGGATGGCGAAGCAGGCTGCCGCCGCGAGGGCGAGAGACCGCATTGTCTTTGGATGTCGTCTGATCATATTGGTCGGGGTTGTCGGATATGTTGTTGCCGCACCTGGCGATGGTTGTGCGCAGATAGGCAGAACCGGCAAAAGCAAACCCCGTGCCAAATACCAAAATCTGCTCGATAACTCTTTCCGCAAGAGGCAATTCGATTGCCAATGCAATGCTAGTTAGTGGAATATTCGGTACATATATAGCGTCGGAATGAAAAAAGCAGAGTTAGAGCATCTACCGGTAAAATTCCGTATCGCTGCGAAATCCTCAAAATTTTAGGTCAACGCCACACCCACATTCAGGATTATTGCTCAATAAATGACGGACTTATTCGTAAATATCCTTCTATTGGCAAATATACCGCTACATCTGAATTTATCTGAAGTGACTAGATAGAGATTCATGACGAACTAGACACATAAGATGCTCAGCAAATTTGGGCTTGCATCGGTAAACGGTCGAGCCTAAGTAACCGGCGCGTGGGTTCAGGCCATACGCCAAATTAACACTGGACAAATCATTAGGGTTTGTTAAGTAATTTCGCTTAGCGGGTTTACTCAGTCGCAATTTGGTTTGTGGCTTACGACCCTGAAAATCTTCGCCGAAGCCTTTGGGCAAAAGCAAAGAACGCAACACAGCAACCGAAACAACAACAACACTATGCAAAACTACTGCAAAACAATCGGCGCCCTCGCTGCTGCTACCGCTATGGCGGCTGGCAACGCTTCGGCACTTGGCTATGACGACATCGACGCGGAAATCCACGTCGGCTACAACACCAAATACCTCTTCCGCGGTATTGAGCTCGGCGACGACCTCATCACTGCAGGACTTGACGTTGGAACCAGCATTAACGGCATCGACCTCAGCGCAGGCGCTTGGTACGGTTCATGGAATGCAAACACTCCAGGTGCTACCATCGATGCCGACGAGCTCGACCTCTACTTGGAAGCTTCCAAGGATCTTGGATTCGCTTCTTTGGCTGTTGGTTACATCTACTACACCTTCCCACAAGGTGATTTGCTGACCAATCCTAACTTCTTCCAAGATGCGCAAGAGGTTTACGTCTCCGCTTCCAGGGAAATCTTCGGAATCGACGCTTCCCTTGCTTACTTCTGGGACATCGAAACTGACAACGACGGCTACTCTCAACTGTCCCTTTCAAAGGGCATTGAGATCATGGACTACGTTACCCTCAACACAGGTGTTGACTTCGGTTACCTCGTAGAAGAAGGAGACTTCGTACACGCTACCGCTATGGTCGGTATCGACATCGAAGCTTCCGAGAACGCTACTATCTCCTACTACGTCGCTCACACATTTGCACTTAGCGAAGGTGGCACACTTGCAGGTGGCGCAGCTGCCATCACGACCGCAGGATACGGCGGCCAAGAGAACGAGTTCTTCGGTGGTGCATCCATCTCCGTCAGCTTCTAATCTGATTCTGTTTCACTAGAAACATTCTAAGGGCGATTGCTTCGGCAATCGCCCTTTTTCGTGCTTGTAAGGTGGCATCGTGGCAGGAGACTCAGTGTCTCATGTATCTCGGTCTTGATTCCTCTACCCAATCTCTTAGCGCTCTTGTCATCGATCCTTCGAAGGGAATAGCCGTTGCGGAAGCATCGGTGAATTTTGGAGCAGACCTGCCGCAATATGGCTCGCCAAGTGGCTTTATTCCCGGTGGCGAAAATGGCGAAGTTCATGCAGATCCGATGATGTGGCTCGAAGCGATGGACTTGCTTCTCGCCAAGCTTTCTGAGAAAATAGACCTTGGACAAGTGACTGCAATCGCTGGCTCTGGGCAGCAGCATGGTTCCGTTTATCTCAATAGCAGTTTCGGTGAGGCTCTTGCAGGGCTCGGGTCTGCTGAAAACCTTAGCTCTGCATTATCCGGAGTGTTTTCGAGAAAAACCTCTCCGATTTGGATGGATACTTCCACCGGACTGGAATGCACGGAGATTACCGCAGCAATGAAAGGCTCCGAGGAAGTCTGCGCTCGCTCAGGATCAATCGCTGTCGAGCGTTTCACCGGGCCGCAGATTCGGCGTTTTTCTAAAGCTGATCCAGATGGCTACGCCAAAACTTCGGAGATTCACCTAGTCAGCTCATTTATTGCCTCGGTGCTAGCAGGGAAATCCGTCTCTATCGATTACGGGGACGGAGCGGGTATGAATCTGTTGAATCTACGTGAACTCGATTGGGATTCAGGCCTCCTCGACGCCACGGCTGAGGGTCTTGGCGGACGGCTTCCTTCACTTTCGTCATGCCTTACTTCTCAAGGCACCGTTTCATCCTACTTCGTGGAAAAATACGGTTTCTCGGCTGATTGCACTGTCTGTCCTTTCACTGGAGATAATCCCGCTTCCCTTGTGGGTATGGGGGCTACCTCACCCGGCCAGATCGTCATCTCGCTCGGCACCAGCGATACCTTTTTCGCTGCCATGCCGGAGGCGAAAACCGATCCGCAGGGTTTCGGTCACGTATTTGGCAATCCCGCCGGTGGATTCATGTCACTGATCTGTTTTCGCAACGGCTCGCTCGCTCGCGAAGCCCTGCGCGATGAGCTCGGTGTCGGATGGGATGCTTTTGACACCGGATCATTGCAGCAAACCCTCGGCTCCGCCGGGAAAAACCTCACGTTGCCCTTCTATGGAGCGGAGATCACGCCGCGCTTTGATTTTAGTAAGCCAGTCACAGATTTCTCTGAGGAGGCGACTCCGGCACTACAGATCCGCTCTTTGCTTGAAGGGCAATTCCTCAACATGAAACTCCACTCCGCATGGATGGGCGTCACCCCTGAGCGTATTCGCCTTACAGGTGGCGCGGCGCAAAATGATGGCATTGCACAGCTAGTCGCAGATGTTTTCCAAGCACCCGTCGAACGGCTTGAGGTGGCGAATTCCGCAGCGCTTGGAGCCGCACTCATCGCCGCAACAGCCGGCGGAGGTGATCTCGTTGGCCTGCAAGAAATTTTCTGTAAATCCACGCCCGGCTCTCTCTTGCTGCCGAATACCGATCTTGCAGGGAATTACTCGACCGCGCTCGCTGAATTTGAAAAGCTGCTCGGGAAAACTACAAACGCCTAGAACATCAACATGACATTCACAGATAAAGTTGTCGCAGTCACCGGAGCCGGAAGAGGCATCGGCCAGGAAATCGCCCGTGCTTTCGCAGCTCAAGGAGCAAAAGTCGCCCTCATTAGTCGTAGCGAATCGAGCTGCGGTGGAGCGGCAGAGGAAATCAACAAAACCTATCCCGGAAGCTGCACTGCGTATCCAGTGGATGTTGCAGATCACGAAGCAGTTGCGGCTATGGCAAAAAAAATTGCCGACGAAATGGGAGCCGTAAATATCCTCGTCAACAACGCCGGCGTCACTCGCGATGGCCTGCTCATGCGCATGAAAGAGGACGATTGGGACACTGTGCTCGATACGAACCTCAAAGGTGCCTTCAACACCGTTAAAGCTTTCATGCGTCCAATGATGAAAGGTGAAAACTCTCGCATCATCAACATTGCCTCAGTCATCGGCCTCATCGGAAACGCCGGACAGGCAAACTATTCCGCGAGCAAGGCGGGTCTTATTGGTTTCACCAAAGCAGTAGCACGTGAGCTTGCAGGTCGCGCCGTCACTTGTAATGCGATCGCTCCTGGTTTCATCACCACGGACATGACCGATGAGCTCCCGGAAAACGTCAAGGAAGCCATCATCGGCAAAGTCCCGCTCGCCAGCTTCGGTACTACGGACGACATCGCCCAAGCCGTGCTTTTCCTCGCCAGTCCGGCGGCACGTTACGTCACCGGTCAGGTGATCGCTGTCGATGGCGGGATGACCATGTAGGCCATGCAGCTCGTTCTTCTCCGTCACGGGAAAGCCGAAGATTTTCCCTCATCCGGGGGCGGAGACTTCGCGCGCGCCCTTGAGGAGAAAGGCATGGAGCAAGCCCGCAACGCCGCCCGCGTCCTTTCCTTAGCAGATTTTCTCCCTGATATCGTCCTCACCAGTCCTGTGCTGCGTGCTCGACAAACGGCGGAGGAATTCTGCCGAGCTGCCAATATCACCGAGCCTCTTATGCAAGAATGGATCGCCTGCGGGATGTCACCTGAGACGGCGCTTTCTGAGCTGAGAGCCTTCGCGGAAAGCGAGCGCGTGATGATTGTCGGCCACGAGCCCGATTTTTCTCAGCTAGTGCAATATGCTCTCGGAGCCAGCGGAAGAATAGAAATACGCAAAGGCTCGCTCACCTGCTTGGAGATCAATCCACCGTCCCCTCGCGCATCCCTGCTCTTCTCTTTTCCGCAGAAGCTCGCAAAGCATATGGATTAGGGTTTAGAAATTAAAATTTAGAGTTAAAGTCCCCGCACATGTCCTCCACTTTCGGCGAAATTTTCCGCATCCACACCTACGGCGAATCACACGGCGGCGGCGTTGGCGTCATCATTGATGGCTGCCCACCTTCCGTCCCTGTCTCTTTGGAAAATATCCAGCA
The DNA here is from genome assembly GCA_051252155.1 of Luteolibacter sp. Classification (GTDB taxonomy): domain Bacteria; phylum Verrucomicrobiota; class Verrucomicrobiia; order Verrucomicrobiales; family Akkermansiaceae; genus Luteolibacter. The sequence continues at coordinate 180,738 of JBPOGB010000002.1, forward strand.
CGAGCTGGATCGCCGTCGTCCAGGTCAGTCGGATATCGTCACGCCACGCAAGGAAGCAGATACCGCTTCCGTTCTCTCGGGTCTCCACGATGGCCTCACACTAGGCACTCCGATTTCCATCGCGGTGAAAAACACCGACCAGCGCCCCGGTGCTTATGACGAGATGGCCGTGAAATACCGCCCCTCCCACGCCGACTACACTTACGATGCGAAGTATGGCATCCGCGCTCCCTCCGGTGGCGGCCGCGCATCTGCTCGCGAGACCATTGGCCGGGTGGCAGCTGCTGCTGTGGGAAAACAAGTGCTCAACACGATTAGCCCCGGCATTGAAGTTCTCGCTTGGGTGAAAACGATCCAGCACCTCGAAGCAAACGTTGATCCCGCCACGGTCACATCAGAGGACATCGAGTCGAACATCGTCCGCACGGGCGATCCTGCGATGGCCGAGGAAATGATTTCTCACATCAAAAAGATCCGCTCCGATGGCAATTCCGTCGGTGGCGTTATCGAGTGCGTTATCCGTGGCTGCCCTCCAGGCCTTGGTGCGCCGATCTTCGATAAGCTTGAGGCTGAACTCGCGAAAGCCATGCTCTCCATTCCTGCGACCAAGGGTTTCGAAATCGGCTCTGGATTTTCAGGAACTCTCCTCACAGGAAAAGAGCACAACGACCCCTTCGAGATGCGTGATGGCAAAGTCCGCACCACCACGAATCACTCCGGTGGCGTGCAGGGCGGGATTTCCAATGGCGAGAACATCATCTTCCGCGTCGCTTTCAAGCCTACCGCGACGATCATTTCCGAGCAGGATACCGTTACCGACAAAGGCGAACCGACGAAGCTCATGGGAAAAGGTCGTCACGATGCCTGCGTGCTGCCGCGCGCCGTCCCTATTGTCGAAGCTATGGCGACTCTCGTCCTTACTGATCACCTCCTCCGCCAGCGCGCTACTCGCCCTGCTTGATCCATGGATACCCTCCCGGAAATTTCTTTGGGCACCGCCGCCCTGATCATCTTCGGGATCTGCGCCATATACATGTTCCTGCGCGGTATCATGCGTACTATCGTGAATGCTGCCTGCCTCACCCTCAGCGCATGGGTTGGCTTCCGCGTCTGGCAGCAGGCACCTTCCCTAGCCATCGAGTGGACGGGCCAGCCCTCCGAACTCATCGCAACCGGCCTACCGTTCGCGGCGGGAATCGCCTCCTTTCTTGTGTTGGGAAAGCTCATCCGCCTCATTCGTACACCTGCGCACGCCCCCGTGGAGAATGTTAAAGAATTAAAGGCATCCCGCAGCTTGCTGGGCAAACTTGCGTTGACACTCATTCCTGCCACTCTGCTCTGCCTCACTGCCGCGACCTTGCTTCACCACGCCAGTGCCATTGCGGAAATCCGGAACTCCGCCGAGCTCGGCACCAGCAATCCAGATTCCGACAACCTTGCCGGCCGCCTGAAAAACTCCCTCTCCGTCGCCGTCCCGGAAAAGCTCATGGACTGGCTCGATCCCCTCACTACAGAGCCTCGCCTGCAGCTTGCGAAAATGATCGCCGCCAGCGGTGATAAGCCGCTGGAGCCGGTCATTGATCTGGAAACTGGCAAGCCTTACCCTCGTGCCATCATCGTCGATAACCCTGAACTCACCAACCTCGCCGAGGAGGGACGTTTCAGTACATTGCTACGTCACCCATTGCTTTCGGAAGCTCTGAAAGACCCAGAAATTCGCGAAGCACTCGGTCTGGAGTGATCAGGAAACCAGCTCCTGCACCAAGGCCGGCCCTTGATAGACGAAAGCGGTGTAGATCTGGACAAGATCCGCGCCTGCCTTGAATTTCTCCTCCGCATCCGCCTTCGAGGAAATCCCTCCGACGCCGATGATCGGAATTTTTCCAGAAAAGGCCGAGGCGAAAGCTCCAAGCACGTGGTTCGATTTTTCACGCACGGGTTTTCCTGAGAGGCCGCCGGCTTCGTTTGCCCATGGGTGATCCTTCACTGCCTCGCGATCAAGTGTCGTATTCGTCGCGATCAGGCCGTCTAGGCCGCCGTCGAGGAAGGCCTTTGAGAGATCTGCGACCTGTTCATCAGTGAGATCCGGTGCGACTTTGAAAAGAATGGGCACCTTCTTCCCGTGTTTAGCGGCGAGTTTTTCCTGCTCTGTTTTCAGAAGCCCTAGTAGGTGAGAAGTAGCATCCGCCGCCTGCAGATCGCGTAGGCCGGGGGTGTTGGGTGAAGAAAGATTCACCGCAATGTAATCCGCCACCGGGTAGGCCTTTTCGAGGCAAGCGAGGTAATCGTCCGCCGCGTTTTCGTTGGGCGTGTCCTTGTTCTTGCCGATGTTGAAGCCGATGGGGCCGGTGAAGGATTTGTGCGAACTTACATTTGCAACGCCTGCATCGATACCGGGATTGTTGAAGCCCATGCGGTTGATGATCGCCTCATGTGGGATCAGGCGAAAGAGACGCGGCTTTGGATTTCCTGCCTGCGGGCGCGGTGTGATCGTGCCGATCTCAATGAACCCGAAGCCAAGCCGACCCAGCGCATCGATCGTGTTTCCCTCCTTATCGAGGCCGGCGGCGAGGCCGATGCGATTGGGGAATTTTAACCCCATCAGCTCTACCGGAGCAGAATCGGGAAGGGCGGGTGAAAATGCTTTGAGTAGCCCCGTCTTCTCTGCAAACCGCAGCCCGGCCATACTCGTATGGTGCGCGACCTCCGCATCGAGGGAGAACAGGACTTTGCGGGCGAGAGGGTAGGCGGCGGCGATCACGTGGCGATGCTGGATGCTGCGCAGGATTTTTCAACGCAAAGGCCTCATCTTTTCTACAATTTTCACCTCATGAAAACGGGCGCTTTCTTCACCGGTATCATCTATTTGTGTGAAACTTTTTCCTTGAGAGAGGCGTATCAAACCGTCCTAGTTCTAAGCAAAGAATGATGAAAAAACTTACAACTCTCGCGATGTCGGTCTTGGTTTTCACCGCCATTGATGCAGTGCAAGCCGAAGTCAGCCGTCGCCCGATCACGATCCGCGCCGTCGAGGGGCTGCAGTTCGATCCTCCACGCGCGGAAATGGATCCGGGTCAGACCGTGCTCTTCCGTTTTTTAAACCGTGATCCCAGCGACCAACCGCACAACCTCGTCATCATTAAGGCCGGCTCACTCGAAGCGATACAAAAAGCCTCCATGGAGATTGCTCCGGACTCCGCCTTGCGCGGCTACATCCCCAAACATGATGCCGTTTTGCAGCATTCGAAGTTGCTGGAGGCCGACCAATCTGAGGAATTCACATTCACGGCACCGGAGGAGCCGGGCGTTTATCACTACGTCTGCACCTATCCTGGGCACGCCATGATCATGTATGGTGCGCTCTATGTCGGGGTGAAAACCGGCAAAATCGAGAACGATGAGAACATCCCTCAGTTTGCCCGCGAAGGCGCGAAGAGGTTGACCGCTGCAAAGGCAGCAGTCGTCCGGCCATCAGTGATGAGGTATTTCCTAGAAGACGCGGGGCCCGCCGCTATCGCCGTAGCTCTGGAGAATGATTTGAATTACTGCTGGGATGCCGGTAACTGCCGCTTGCGTTATGCGTGGACAGGCGATTTCCTGAATGTGGGAGATACCAGCCGTTCTAATGGCAACCGTCAGGCAAAGATGCGTGGTAAGGAATTCTGGAACGGTGGGGGAGATGAGCTTACCTATGCGATCAAGCTGGATGATCCCGCCGTGAAACCGGATTTCAAAGGCTACCGCATGGTGGATGGAAAACCGGAATTTATCTACATGATGAGTGGACTCAAAGTGACGGAATTCATCACCAGCACATCCGATAGTCTCGTGATCGATCTGAAAATCGCCAACGCGACTGCACCTGTGAAAGTCTACGCAAAAGGGAATGTATTCGCCAATGCTGGCAGCCGTGAGGGCGATTTCCTCATCGTCTCACCCGAGGACGCCACCGGACTGCAACTTACCATCCCTCACAAATAATTTTCATGAAATCCACTTTTCACACTCTCCTTGCCCTTGCGTCCACGGCCTGTTTTTGCGCCGCGCAGCACCCTGCCTTCGATGTAGAAGCGATCCTCGTCGAGTCCGGTCAAGACCGGCAGGTCGGTGGTCTCGACATCATGCCGAATGGCAAAATCGCGGCCGTCTTCCATGATGGCCAACTGCGCATTTACGATCCTGTAGCAGAAACCTGGTCGGTCTTCGCCTCTGGCCTACACGAACCTCTTGGGATCGTTGCCGAGGACGATAGTAATTTCACCGTGGTGCAACGTCCGGAAATGACACGCATCTCGGATACCGATGGTGACGGCACAGCAGACTTCTACCGAACCCTCTGCGATGACTTCGGGATGAGCGGGAACTACCACGAGTTCGCCTTCGGCCCCGTGAAAGACAAGGACGGCAATTATTTCGTCTCGCTCAATGTCGCCTCGAACGGCGCGCCGATCCGGGAGGAAATCCGCGGCGAGTGGCTAGAGCTCGGACTCCCGCGCGAAGAATTCTACGTGGATGGTGACGGCTGGAAGAAAGTCAAAGACGACGCAGGCCGCATGTATTCTCGTGTTCCCTACCGTGGCTGGGTCGTGAAAATCGACGGCAAGACTGGCGAAATGATCCCATGGGCGTCCGGTGTTCGTTCACCGAATGGCCTCGGCTTCGATGCAGACGGGAAGCTCTTTGTTTCCGATAATCAGGGCGATTGGCTCGGTGCCAGCAAGCTGCATCACATTCAAAAAGGAAAATTCCACGGCCACCCGGCGAGCCTGCCTTGGACGGAAGGTTACGACGGCCCCAACCCCCTCGAAATTCCCGTGCCGGAACTCGAAAAAATGCGCACACCAGCGGCGGTTTGGTTCCCCCAGAACACCATGGCGAATTCTCCCACCCAGCCGCTCCTCATCCCGGAAGGCTTCGGTGATTTCGGCGGGCAAATGCTCATTGGTGAGATGAACAAATCCCGCGTCGTCCGCATCATCCTAGAGGAAGTCAACGGCGTGACCCAAGGTGCCTGCACACCCTTCATCGATGGCAATGGCCTAGACATGGGCATTAACCGCCTCGTGTTCGCCGATAACAAAACCCTTATCCTCGGTTGCTCCCACCTCTCATGGCCCGGCGGCGAAGGCATGGCCAAGATCACTCACACTGGCGAAGCGCCTTTCCAAGATGTGAAAGACATCAACATCCGCCCGAAAGGATTCCGCGTGGAGTTTATTGAGAAAATTGAAGACGCCTCCGCCTTGGAAAAAGTTACCCTCAGTCGCTACACCTTCGATTATCATTCTAGCTACGGCTCGAAGCAGATCGATCGTCACGACGTGAAACTCAAGTGCACCCCCGCCGATGATTCCGGCAAGGTCTTCGACATCGTCATGGATGCACCGCACAAAGCGGACTACTGCTACGAGTTCGACTTCCCCATGTCGTTCAATCCTCTGCTCTGCTACACCGTTCGCGAAATTCCCGCGCAATAAATCACCCCGTTCACCACTACGCACTTCACTATGAAAAAGCTGCTCCTACTCCCGCTACTCCTCATCTCCTCACACGTTTTTGCCGCAGACCCCACCGATGATTACGGCTGGGTGAACCTGCTGGAAAACGACAGCCTCGAACTCTGGCAGAACGGTTCCGCTGGAAGCCGCGAAAAGCACCCGGAAGTCGGCTCGCAGTGGTCGGTGAAAGACGGCGTCTTGAAGCTAGATCAGAAAACGGAAGGACGCGGGGGCCACATCATCACCAAGCAGGATGACTATTTTAACTTCGAGCTAAAATTCGAATTCCTCATCAGCGAGGGAGGCAACAGCGGAGTGAAATACCGTGTGAACGACGAATCCATCGGCCTCGAATACCAAGTCTACGACGACGCCGGCACCGAGAAGAACAAAGTCGCCTGCCTCTACGCCCTCAAAGGCGCCTCCGAGGATAAGAAAGTCAACAAGCCCGGAGCCGAATGGAACACCGCCCGCATCATCGCCGTGGGAAACTCCCTCCAGCACTGGATCAACGGCGAAATGGTCATGGAAATCGAAGTCGGATCCAATGAATGGAAACAAGCCTTCGCCAAGAGCAAATACAAGGATGTGGAAGCATTCGCCGCCAACCCCGGCCCCATCCACCTTCAGGATCACGGCAGCGACGTCATGTATCGGAACATGATGCTCCGTAAGATCATGGATACGGAGTAAGGGTTCCGCCAAAGGCGAAAGGCGCCGCGATTTCGAAATCGCGACTGCAATGAGGAAATAGCTTTTCCGGAAGGAGCTTCGCCATGCAGGTCGCGATTTCCAAATCGCGGCTCCTTTCCCATGACGTTCCCTATCTTCCTCGTTGTTGAAGTGACTTCAAATCGCTGTTCCCTTATTTGGCGAATTGCCCTATCTAGCCGGCGATGCACAACCGCCCGCCGAAGAAGTTTGTCCCGACACCGTTCGAATACCATCAGGAGATCGATCTCCGGATTGATGCGCTGACGAATCTCGGGGCTGGGGTGGGACGTGTGGATGGGTGGGTGGTTTTTGTGCCCTACGCGTTGCCGGGCGAGCTGGTGAGGACGAGGATTTTCAGAAACGACAAGAATCACTCTCAGGGTGATTTGGTGAAAGTTTTGGAGGAATCGCCGGATCGTGTGGAGCCGGGATGTCCGCTGTTCGGCGAGTGCGGTGGGTGTCAATATCAGCACCTTTCCTATGAGAAGCAGCTGGCTTGGAAGACGCGGCAGGTGTGGGAGCTTTTGAAGCACATGGCCGGTGAGGAGCGTGAGGTGAATCCGTGCGAGAGCTCGGAGCAGGTGTGGAATTACCGCTCGAAGATCACGCCTCATTTCGAGAAACCGGTGGATGGTGTGGTGAAGGAGATTGGATTTTTGCAGGTGGGTCGCCGGCGTGAGTTGGTGAATGTTGAGAATTGCCCAATCGCGATGAAGGAAATCAATGAAGCCCTGCCGGGGGTGCATGAGGATCTGCGGGCGAACGGCCGGCAGTTCAAGCGCGGGGCGACGGTATTGCTTCGCGCGACACAGGGGCGTGTAGAGCGGAATCCGAAGGCGATAGCTCGCGAGGAAGTCGGTGGAGTGAAGTTCGATTTCGTGGCGGGTGAGTTTTTTCAGAACAATCCGTTCATTTTGCCGAAATTCACGGGCTACGTGGGCGAAAAGGCCTTGGCTGGCGGGGCGAAATACCTGGTGGATGCTTATTGTGGGGCGGGCTTGTTCGGGCTGTGTCTTGCGGAGCGTTTCGAGAAGGTGATGGGTGTAGAGGTCAATGAGGCGGGCGCGAAGTGGGCGGCGAACAATGTGGCGCTGAACGGCTTCGAAAACGTCTCGATCCTGCAGGCAGATGCGGAGGAGATTTTCGCGAAAATCGACACCCCGGCGGAGGAGACGGCGGTCATTATCGATCCACCGCGCAAGGGCAGCACGCCGGAGTTTCTCGCACAGCTGGTGGCGTATGGTCCAGAGCGTGTCATTTACGTTTCCTGTGATCCCGCGACTCAGGTGCGAGATTACAAGATCCTGCGTGAGTCTGGCTACGTGCTGGAAGAGGTGCAGCCCTTCGATCTTTTTCCACACACCAGGCATGTTGAGAATGTCATGGTGCTAGTGAAAAAGGTGGTTTGAGCAGGAAACGTCTGCTTGCGCTCTGACGGTGGAGCACTAGGATTTGGGTCGCCATGGAAAAACCCTTTTTTAGTAAGCAGGCAGCCCTGTACTCTATTTTTGCCCTGCTGATCGGCTGCGCAGCCGTATTTTTCCTCAAGCACAATGGTGCTGAGGATAATGCTGCAAATTCAGATTCCAGTTCTGTTTCTTCAACCGAGTCTACCACAGATAATCCCGCAGGGGATGAGGTGGAAGTAGTAGCGGTGAAGAAGGAGCGTGACGAATCCAAGCTGGAATACCGCAATACGGAGGACGGGACGGTTATGAAAGTCTCTCTCAATCAGGTGGCACTACGTGATGCGGGCGGTAAGGATGAGATCGTGCGGCTGGATCCTCCTGCCACAGTTGAGACTTTTAGTGAAAGGCTTGCTGAACTAGATGCGCCGAAAGGGGTGATGCCCATCGTATATGAGGATGGTGAGCAAAATAACGATCCACAGCCGAGGTTGGTGACTTCTGATATTTTGGCAAAATTGCCGCAAGAGCAGGCGGAGCAGCTTGCTAAAAAGCACGGTCTAGTCATCAAGAGCAGGCCTTCGTATTTACCGGAGTACGTGGTTTTTTCCGCAGCGCAGCCAATTGAGGCACTTGAGAAAATTGAGGGTATTCGTGGTGAGAATTTCGTAGAGACGGCGGACGTTCTGCTGACGATGAATGTGGTTAAAAGGGAACTCCCTGACGACACACACATCGCGAGACAGTGGCACCTTAAAGCCAGTGGGTTGGCTGTGGAAGGCTCTGACATGAATGTGGAGGATGCTTGGAAGTATGGTGAAACCGGAGGCGTAAAGGGCACTGGAATCGGCATTTCCATTGTAGACGATGGCTTGCAAACCAGTCATCCGGATCTCGCGGCCAACGTTAATACCGATAATGATTACGACTGGAATGGCGACGACAACGACCCAAGTCCAGGAACTGGCGATAACCACGGCACGGCATGTGCGGGAGTCGCGGGTGCAGTGGGCAACAATGGCTTGGGAGTCTCCGGTGTGGCACCGGAAGCCACACTCTTCGGTCTGCGTCTGATCGCCGGTGGATTCACCGATGTGGAAACTGCAGAAGCCCTGACACACGAGCCAACGCTCATCGATATCTCCAGCAACAGCTGGGGACCTAGTGATACGGGCACAATACTTGGCGGCGCGGGCACCGCAGCTAAAGCCGCGCTGAAGTCCGCCGCAGAGACTGGACGTGACGGCAATGGAACGATCTTCACATGGGCGGGTGGCAACGGCGGCGATAACGGAGATAACTCGAACTACGACAGCTTCGCGAACTCGATCTACACCATTGCGGTGGGTGCGACGACTTCTTCTGCTGAGCGCTCTTTTTACTCAGAACCCGGAGCAAACGTCGTCATCTGCGCTCCATCGAACGGTGGCTCGCTAGGTATCACTACTACAGATAACACCGGTGCCAGCGGCTATTCCACTGCCACTTCTGTAATCGGTGCTGACTACACAACGACATTCGGCGGAACATCATCGGCCTGCCCGGCAGTTGCTGGTGCCATCGCTCTCATGCTAGAGGCAAATCCAAATCTCGGTTGGCGCGATGTACAGGAAATCCTCATCCGCACCGCAAATAAAATCAATCCCACCGATGGTGACTGGATCACCAACGGCGCGGGTTTCAATTTTAACCATGATTTCGGTGCTGGCTTGATTGATGCCACGGCAGCTGTGGACATGGCGGCGACGTGGACAAACTTGGAGACGCAAATTTTTGCAACATCTTCCCAAAGCAGCATCGGGGCAACCATCCCTAACAATAACGCAACCGGAGTCACACGCGATTTTGACCTGACTGCTTCGAACATCCGGGTCGAGCAGGTGACGCTGAAAGTGAATATCTCCCACGAAAATCGTGGAGATCTCGTCATCACCCTTATTTCACCTAATGGAACGGAGAGCGTACTTTCTGAGGTGCATTCGGATACCAATAATAATTACTCAGACTGGACATTCAGCTCGGTGCGCAAGTGGGGTGAAAATTCGCGCGGCACATGGACGGTGAAGGTAGCTGATCGTAGCGCTGCTAACAACTCAGTAGGAACGCTTAACTCCTTAGAACTTACCGTTTACGGCGCGTCCGATGCTCCGACGAACCCTGCGCCTCAGCTAGTTGTCACCAGCCCCACCGACGGCGCGCTCTTTAGCCCAAATGTTCCAATTACGCTGACCGCCACTGCGATAGATTTCGATATTGATGGCAACGACTCTCCCATCACCAACGTGCAGTTTTTCGTAAACGGAGCACCAACGGGGCCTCCAGATTTCATCGCTCCTTATGCCATCGAGATCACCCCGCCGCTTGGAAATGTGAGTATTGTCGCCAAATCAACAGATCCCGATGGTAAGACGGGAGAGTCCTTGCCTGTCTCCATATTTGTGGCGAATCAGGTGCCCGTCGTGGAGGACTTCACGGTGAATTTCGGAGCCCAAGCATTCTCCGATCAGCAGGTGTCTGTGATTTCTGTCGATACCAGCGATCCTGAGAATGATACGGTCACTGTTTCTTATCAATGGCGCTTCAGTACAGATCTGACCACTTACGTCGATGAGACTGGAGCGACTAGCGCAGATCTGCCGATTTCTCCCGACAATGCTGGTAAGGCATGGGTCTGTGAGATCCGTGCATCGGATGCCGATAACACCAGCGCACCGACTACCACAAGTCCGGTAAATATTCTGACTCGCCCGACTACGACGGTCGACCTAGGCAGCCCATATGTTTATGCCAGTGGCTTGGTATTGAATGGCTCGGAAAAGGAGATCACTCGTCCTGCCATTATCCATGAATTCAGCCAAGGATCACAGGGCACGCAATCCGAGTGGGTGGAAATTCTCGTGATGCAGGAAAGTGACCTTAGTGACTGGCTGCTGAGTGATCCAGATGGTAACGCCCTATTTTTCGAGGATGATGGGATATGGGAGGGTATTCCCGCCGGGACGCTGATCGTAATCTACAACGGCAGCGCGCAGAGGGATCCTCTAGTCGGGCCCGAAAGCTTTGATCCCTCCACTGGTAAAATGATACTCTCCAGTACTAACCGGGATTATTTCCATCAATCCGGAGCAAACTGGCCTGATTTCGGAAATACGGGTGATTCTATTTTCCTCCTCGATGCGAGTCTCGACACAATCCACTCGATCGCCTACGGAAGCTCGACGGCTACTTCGCCGAATGTCGGCAATGTTCCAGTCTTCGAAGCGACCTATTTCGCCGGCCAAGAAGATGTAGATGCGGACGTAGCTAGCAATTGGGTTCTAACTACTGCAACCAGTGCTAGATCTTCTGTCCCGGTAAGCGTAGGAAATGCTCGGGTAGAGCTTCCTCTGGGAACCTACACTCAGGATTTCGATACAATACCAGGAGCCGATGGCACTGCCTATCCCGATGGATGGACGAGCTACAACCAACGCACGACATCGACAACCCAAACGACTGAGTTCCCCACCATGGTCGTGGGGGATATTGATAGCTTTGCGGGTAGGAACTATAACTTCGGATCTCAGATTGGGCTTCTGGGGAACAACGCAGGCAACGTATTTGACCCAAGCTTCATTAGCTTCACTCTTGATAATACTAGGCGCCTGACCGACCTGCAGATTTCCTACGATATTATCAAAATTAGGAGCGGCGGAAGGAGTATGTCTTTCAATCTTCAATACACCACCTCCCCACCGGGAAATACGGCAAGTGTTTGGACGGATATTCCTGGAGGCGCATATGCCAGCGGAACATCGGAAAGCGGCACGGTGACATCCTTCACCAATGTCAGCCTGCCAGCCGCCTTCAATAACCTCGATACCCCTATTTACCTGCGCTGGTTCTATAGATCTATTGGAACTACCGGGTTAAGAGATTCCTTGGCCATCGACAATATCTCGATTACTTCGGCTCAAGTCGGATCGACCTTCCTGAACCTTACCTTCCAGCCAGGGACGGTACTTGAAAACGCAGGCGCCACCGCCTCTGTAGGAACTGTAACAGCGCATACACCGGTAACGGTGGATACCCTCATTCAACTCACTTCATCGAATACGGATCTGGTCACCGTTCCTGCATCGGTCTTGATGCGTGCAGATCAAAGTGTGGTGACATTTCCCATTGGAGTAGCAGACAACGCCACAGTGGATGGTACCCGCAGTGTGCCTATTACTGTAGCAGCTACCGGACTGGTGGGCGATACTCAGACTTTCAAAGTCGCCGATGACGAGGAGCTGCCTGTAGGGGTGACACCTGGAGAGCCCAACGGTGGTGTAAACGATGTCTTCGTTTCCCAACTCCGTTCCGGTGTCCTAAAAAATCCTCCGACCTTCAGCCTTGCGCCTGGCTCGGTTCTTCCCGATGGCCTGTTGCTCAATTCTGCGACAGGTGTCATCTCCGGCACAGTTGCGCTTGATGCTACTCCTGGGCCTTATCCGATCACCATCCAGCTTACCAACATCCTAGGCGATGTCACAACACAGGCATTCGTTCTCAATGTGGGTAGTCCACCACCATTCTCAGACTGGATTGCTGCATTTACAGTTTCCGATCCAAGCGCTACAGGAGATCCGGATTTTGATCTGCTCCCGAACTTCCTTGAATACGCGATGGGAACACGCCCGGATCTTGTAGAGAGCCCTTCACCAGTGATATTCGTGAGGAACGGCGACGAACTTTGTATCACCTACCCAGAGCTTAAAAATCTCCCCAACGTGGTTATCATCGCAGAATGGTCGCCATCTCTGATTGACGGTACTTGGGTTACTTCTGAAATTTCCACCGAGATTTTGTCTGAAGACGATACGATGTGGCTCAAGAAGGCTACATTGCCCGTTGATCTTGTACCGAACCGGTTCATGAGACTTCGCGTGACCGAGATCCCGGAAGGCTGAAGCGTCAAATTTCCGGAAGTGGAAAACGTCTGTAGGTTTTCCGCATCACTCGCATTGTTACGACTTTCGGTTCGCCGATTTCAAATCCGACTTGTTTGATCCAAAATACGCTGCGCGGAACCGCGCGGCGTATTTCATTCCACGGGATCATCACTGGCTTGTGGCCGATGAAGATGGGCCAAACGGCAAGGTGTAGCCCATGCTCGCAAATGGTCATTTTGACGATTCTGTTATAATTGCAAAACCCATTGAGCTGAAGGGATTCGCTATTGAGTGTTTCCCCCTCAGGTAAGCCATCGAAGGCGAAATTTTCAGCCAAATTGGCCCATCCTCCGACTCTGGAAATGAGCCAGCACATAAAACACCATAATCCGGCGACTAAGAATGGAGCACAAACGATGATGAGGATGGAGATCATATCCATTGGCATAATTTGCCGCATTTATTCACAAAAGCACATGCAAAGCGCCATTCCGCTAGTTTGATATTGCAAACCAGTCTCAATTGGGTGAGTGTTTGCGCGGATGACAGCAGTAAATGCGACACGCGAACTTGAATGTCCGGTTTCACTTGATGAAGCCGGTATCAACTGTGATGTGCGCATTAGTAGTCTTAGCGGCCCTGCCTGTGATAGGCTCCGTGATTTAGGCTTTTGCGAGCAGATGCAGCTGCGGAAAATTTCCAATGGTCGCAATCTCCTTTGCACTGTTTGCGGAGCTAAAATGGCAATTAGCCGTGAGCTTGCCAAACAAGTCATCGTTTCACCAGTCCGCTAAAACTTGGAACTTCAGAGAGCTGTGTCTGAGGAGAATCCCACTATTGCGCTTGTTGGTAACCCGAACTCAGGGAAATCGACGATTTTTAATGCTCTAACAGGCGATAACCAGCGTGTCGGCAATTTCTCCGGCGTCACCGTAGATGTGAAGGTCGGTGAGACATATACGCCGCACGGACAGAAACTAAACGTGCTAGATTTACCGGGGTGTTATGCCCTGCGCGCGGAATCGAAGGATGAACAGGTCGCCCTTGATGTGCTCTCTGGTAAGGTCGAGAAAACGGCTAAGCCTGATCTTGTAGTCTGTGTTGTGGATGCCTCGAATCTTGAGCGGCATCTACAACTAGCCCTCCAAGTCATCGAACTGGAGCTGCCTTGTGTGCTTGCTCTAAATATGGTGGATCTTGCCGAAAAGGCGGGTCTGCGGCTTGATCCTGCGAAGCTCTCGGAGGAACTCGGCATTCCTGTAGTCGCCATGCAGGCGGATGCAGGGAAAGGTGTTATTGAGCTGAAACAGGCACTCCGCCATCCGTTTCCTCCAGCATCAGAAGCTTCGTGGCTGCTCCATGCTGAAGATAGCGAGAGTCAGCGCCGTGGATTTATTAGCGGTTTATGTGAGCTTGCCGCCCGTAGGCCAGATTCCGAGCAAAGGACGTTTTCTGATAAACTTGATTCCGTATTGCTGCACCCTTTCTTCGGTTGGATCGCCTTTATCGCGGTGATGTTCGGTGTTTTCTGGGCGATCTTTTCCTTTGCTTCCATTCCGATGGGTTGGATCGAGGAGGTGATGGGTGCCTTGGGTGGCGGTGTAGAATCGTTGATGCCAGAAGGAGACCTTCGTTCGCTGTTAGTGGATGGAATTATTGGTGGAGTTGGTGGAGTGCTAGTTTTCCTGCCTCAGATCGTCCTGCTATTTCTGTTCATTGGGTTGTTGGAAAGCTCTGGATACATGGCTCGCGCCGCATACTTGATGGATGGTGTGATGGCCAAGGCGGGACTTAGCGGAAAAGCCTTCCTGCCACTTTTTAGCTCCTACGCTTGTGCTATTCCAGGAGTGATGGCTACCCGTACTATCGACTCTGCGAAGGAACGTCTCGTCACGATCTTCGTTGCTCCTTGGATGAGCTGTGCGGCGCGCCTACCCGTGTATTTTCTGTTGGTGCCGTTGCTGCTACATGAAAAAGAGGGCACGTGGAAACAAGCACTTTTCCTATTTGGAATCTATTTCATCGGAACCGCTACGGCATTTATCGTAGCACGTGTTCTGCGTGGAAGACTGGGGCCGGATGCGAATCCATCGCACTTCATGCTGGAATTGCCCTCTTACCGTAAGCCACAGTGGGGTTATATTTTCCGCCATGTCATCGATCGCGCATGGGCTTTCGTCCGCAAGGCAGGAACTCTAATCCTTGGGCTTTCGATCCTGCTCTGGGCACTCGCGACTTATCCGAAGACCGATTCTGAAGAGCCGGGCGACGCACTTGCCCACAGCGCGATGGGTCGCATTGGAGATTTCATAGAGCCCGCTGTGAAGCCGCTGGGCTTCGATGGTCGTACAGGTACTGCTATCCTCACTTCCTTTGCTGCACGTGAGGTCTTCGTATCGTCGACGGCGATTCTCTTTAGCGTGGAAGAAACGGATGACGAGGAGGAGACTCGCAGTCTTCTACGTGAACGTATTTCCGCTGCGACTTGGCCAGATGGTCGCCAACTCTTCACTCCATTGGCTCTTGTTTCGTTACTGGTGTTTTTCATCTATGCGCTGCAGTGCCTGCCGACAACCGCAGTGGTGGCAAAGGAAGCGGGATCGTGGAAATGGGGCATCGGACAATTTGTGTTCATGTCCGGCTTCGCCTATATTGCTTCACTTATCGTCTTCCAAGTTGGATCTCTTCTAGGCTTCTAAAATTTTAAATACCGTTACCTATGGATTGGCAAAGCCCCATCGCTCTATTAATTGTAGCAGTAGTTTTTGCGTCGTTTATCTACAGCATCGCGAAGCCGAATAAGCGGTCTGGCTGCGGAAAAGGATGTGGCTGCGATATTGCGAAAAAGGATACGCTTCGGAAGTGACGCTCTGGAAGCTTCGCCATAGGCTCCGCGCTAGATGATCACACAGGCATTCATTCTGGGAGCAGGACTGGGCACAAGGTTGAGGCCACTGACCGATGTACTGCCCAAGCCCTTGGTGCCGCTATTTCATAAGCCTCTAGCGATGTGGGCAGTGGAGAGCTGTGAAGCGCTTGGTTGCAGTCGCTTTGCGATCAATACCCATCACTTGCCGGAGAAATGGGAGAGTTTCGGAGGTGGGAGGGATGTTTCCTTTTTCCATGAGTCAGTACTTCTGGAAACCGGTGGCGGGCTCAAAAATATCGAAGGCTGGATTGAGGAAGGCAGCCTGCTTATTCATAACGGGGATATTTTTTCCTCGATGTATCTGCGCAAGCTCGTGGAGGTGCATGAGGCTTCTGGCGACGAAGTGACGCTCGCGCTACGTTCTGAAGGTGGCGCGAAGAAAATCTCGCTGGGAGATGGCGGTCGTGTAGAGGATGTGCGGAGTGAGGTGCGTGGGCTGCAGGGAACGCATGTTTTTACTGGGATCTACTGTGTGAAAAAAGAATTCCTGAAACGCATCCCAGCTGGAGAGGTTATCGCCGTGATCCCTGCTTTTCAGGAGTTGGTGCGGGAAGGTGGGATCGGAGCAGTGGTGCTCGACGAGGGAGAGTGGATGGATTTGGGTGATGTGGAATCTTATCTAGCGGCGCACAAGGGTCTCGACCTTCAAGAGCGGGTTCATCCTGATGCAGTTATCGGTGAAGGTGTAGTCATCGACAACAGTGTGATTGGGAAGGGTGCGGTGATCGGAAAAGGTGCGCGTGTGCTTGATTCCGTAGTTTGGCCAGAGGCAAGCGTGTCTGTAGGTGAAACGGTTTCTGGCGAGGTAATAATCAATTAGCTGAGGATGCCGAGGCGGTGCGCCTTGTTGATGGCGGAGGCGACGTTGCTAGCTTGAAGTTTCTCGTAGATATGACCCACGTGAGTCACGACAGTACTCGTGCCGATACCTAGCCGATCCGCGATTTCTTTTTTCACGAGGCCTTCCGCAAGTAACGTGATGATTTCGAGCTCTCGATCGGTTAACGAAGCGGCGTCGGATTCTATTTGAGGCATGCTTCCCCTGAGAGTGTTTAGGATGAAGCGGGCTACCTTAGGGTCGAGCGATGCTCCGCCCTTAATGACGGCTCGAATCGCATCAGTGATTTCTTTTACGGTCGAAGACTTCAGCAGGTATCCGGCGGCTCCATTTGAGATGGCGGCAAGGACATCGGCTTCCTGTTCAGATTGGGTGAGTACGATGATCTTGATGCCCGGAAGGGCGGAGATGAATTGAGGAATAGATTCAATACCTCCCATACCGGGTAGGTTGAGATCGAGCAGGATCACTTGGGGCGGTTGTCGAAGCTTGCCATCGAGTATGGTACGGAGTGCGCGTTCAGCAGTTCCAAACTCACCGGCTAGCTCTAGATCTGGGGCTTTTGCAATAGCTAGCTCAAGAACTTCCCGGTATTCGGGGTGGTCTTCGACTAGCATGATTCGGGTCATCATCTTTATATTGGGTTTTAGTAACGGCGAAGCCACTTCCTTGTGTTGAGTGTGAGGTTGATACAAGTGCCGCCTCCGGGTGATGCTTCTGCACTGACTTTTGCTCCCATCAGGCTTGCTCGACGCTTGAGGGATCCGGGGACTTTACTGTCTGCGCGATCTGGCAGGCCACGCCCGTTATCGCGAACGGATAGAGATACTGATTTTTTATCAGCCTTCAGATTTGTGATGAATTCTGTAGCGCCGGAATGACGGCTGATGTTTACGAGGCATTCCTTAAAAAATAGGGAAAGATCGCTGCGTGTTCGTGGCTTTAATTTTGCGAGATGCTCTTCTCCTTCGATGGAGATTTTGTGGCTGAGCTTAGACATGATGCGGCGCGAAGCGCGTTCCATATCGGAGCGAAAATCTGTGTATAAGCTTTTTGCTAAAAGCATGTTTGTGCAGTGTCTGACTGCGGTGCCGGTTTGCTCTGTGACGTTACGTATACGCTGATGAAGGACTGCGCGCTGTTGAGGGTCATCGCCGGAATCTTCCGCAAGATCACTGAGTAGGCCAATAGTATGGAGGTCAGCACCCAGTTCATCGTGAAGATCTGCAGCGAGGCGTTCCTTGATGGTGGCGATCTGGCGCATCCGGAAATTCCTTTCCCAAAGAACGATCACAAGAATCGCTGCGGCGAGAACTGTGGCGAGCCAGCCTGTTAATCGGAGGTTGGTTTTTTGTCGTGCATAGCGTTCAGCAAGCATGGCAGCGATGATGGGGCGTTCGTTTTCAAGATCTTGGCGCCTCGCTAGCTCCTCAAGCCATTCTCTAACAGGAAGAATATTGCCGTAGAGATTATTGCCATCCGTGATTGCTGATATTTTTCGAGAGTCGAAATTCCATTTGAAACTGGAAGTCACAGGTTTTGTTCGCGCCACGTTGGTGCCTTTCGAAAATATTTCAACTTCAGCGAAACCTATCCGTGAGCAAACTTCATCCACTGTTCTATCGATGTACGGAGAATCTGCAGTTAGTCTAATGTATCTGCATTCCTTCTCTGGAAAATGGTGCATGACGATCGGCCCCACATCATAGGCGGATGCCATGCGTATCTGAATGAGCTCAGTTACATCGGAGAAATCCGGTTGTGAAGCACCTTCGACACTAAGCAAACGGGGGGCTCCGTAATCTGGAGGGACTGACTGTGGGATCGTGTCATCCACATCTACCGTATGTAGGTGTATGCGGTTTACTGGTAGGACTTCACCCAAATCAATGACAAGTGAGGGCTTGTCATCAAGAGAGCCGGGGCTGCTTAGCATTGCGATGCTCTGCTCGCCCGAAGCTGCATTCATGAGGTAGGGGACAAAGCCGTCTACAAGAAAATCATCACGCCGCGAGCTGGAATCAGCCCAGCCTTGGGATGAAGTTTCTACAGGGCTGTGAAGTGCTACGTTTTCCTCACCGCTGAATACAAGGAATTCGGCGAGTTGCAGTTCGTATTTCCCATCCCATTCGCGTGGCGATAATTTAGTGGCTTCTAATCGCACCCATGATGCCGTGACGTTTTCAAACTTTACGAGTAAGGGGCCAAGTCTTGGGAGTAGTTTGTCTTTTTCCGAGAAGCTAGCGATGACCCTCCCATCTGCATCGCCTTCCTCTCCGGCGATGATGCGAAATTCGCTAGGGAAGGAATCGGCACGAAAGCCAGTTTTGCCTTCTCGCCAAAGTACGGGAACAAGGATGATCTCGTTTATCGTATGTGGCTTTCCGAGGTTGATCTGAACCCATTCCGCATTTTCCACATCACTGTAATGGCGCGATCGATATCCTACAGAGCCGTACCCATTGCGTAGGCTATAGCTCGAAAGTTTGGACAGCTCCTTATCGATAGAAGTGAGTCTTTGCTCCAAAGATGTCAGCGAAGCCTTCTCCAAATCAGTTGGTGAAGCAGCGAAGAGCGACACCATACAACCAAATAGGATGGATGTGATACGCAGGAATCCAAAAGACACACCTATTGCTAGGCGAAATCCACTAGCTTGGCTATCCGGTAAAATGGGGATGCCTCTGTGCCGAGAGTCAAAAATAAATTTCTCGCAAGGTGAAAGAACCCTGAAATACTAGAGGTTAATAGATTATAGCATGAAACCCATCCCCAAATCCTTTGTCGTGGCCTCAATCGCAGTAGCCGTCTCGATAGTGTCGGCACAAGCGCTGACTGAAAAAGAGGCAAAATCCGCAGCGAAGGAGATCGACGCGATGGTGGAAGCTGATCTGGATGCGGCGGGTCTTAAGCCAAATGCCATAGTCGACGATGGGACATTCCTGCGCCGCACCTATCTGGGGATCATCGGGCGCATCCCGACGGAGGAGGAAAGCCGGGAGTTTTTGGGGGGCGAATCGCCAGATAAACGCTCGGAACTAATTGATGCATTGGTCGATTCGGCTGGATTTGACAGTCACTTGTTCAACTGGGCGGGTGATCTACTCAGGCTCCAGACAAAGCAGGAACAATTCGGTATGGGCTGGCATGTGTGGCTGCGGAAATCTCTTGCGGAGGACAAGCCATGGAATGATCTCGTGTATGAAATGCTGGGCTCAGAAGGCCATGTTTCAAAAAATCCTGCGGTGGGTTACTACCTGCGGGATCGGAACATGCAGTTGGATAATTTCAGTAACACCATGCAGGTCTTCCTCGGACGGCAGATTGGTTGTGCACAGTGCCATGACCATCCCTTCGATGACTGGTCACAACGTGACTACTACGAAATGGCGGCATTCGGGGGCGGTTTTACCTACAATAGTGAAGAAGTGAGAAATATCATCCAGCGTGTGTCGTCGGATGTTTTCCCGATAGATGAGAAGTCTCAGGTCGGTAAAAAGGGGAAAAAGGTCAACAATGGAAAGAGGAACAAGGCGAACAATGAAGTGCGCAAGGTGCTCAATCCGATTTTCAAGGATTTCAACAAGAACGCGCTCTTCGACGATCCTAAAAAGAGCCTGAGACTGCCCGAAGACTATCAATACAAGGATGCGGCTCCAAAATCCGAGGTCTCCGCTGAGACTCTTTTCGGCGAGCACATCGAGGGCGTAGCGCCAGCTGATCGGCGTGAGACTTTTGCGAAGTGGGCGACTTCTCCAGATAACCCGTATTTCACAAAAGTCATCGCGAACCGGATGTGGGCGCGTGTCTTTGGGCATGGATTGCAAGAGCCTATCGATGACTGGAGCGAAGACAGCACACCGGTGCATCCTGAGCTGATGGTATTTCTGGAAGAGCTGATGAAAGATACAAACTATGACCTGCGCGCATTTTCCCAGATTCTATTTCGGACTCAGCTTTTCCAACGTGAGTGCGCACCAGAGGGGGTGGAACCGGGTATCGCGCCATTGGTGCAGGGGCCGGCACTCCGCAGGATGACGGCGGAACAGATTTTTGACTCGATGCTCGTGCTGACACGGGAGGAAATCCAAGACGCGCCATCCGATAAATGGGAGGAGGTATGGGAAGAATACACCCAGCAGATAGGGGAACACCTGAATATGGACTCCATGGAGCTAATGACCCTGGGCAGGGCCACTGCGGAGGCGGAGAAGGAGTTCGAAGCGGTGAAAAGCGAGTCGCGCCGACTCCAGATGGCAGTTTCTAAAATGGGAGCTGGCAAGGAAAAGGAAAAGACAATGGCCATGCTGCGTAAGACCCGAGAGAAACTTAAGGAATACAATCAACAGCGCTATCCCGTTGGGCGCATCGAGATGGGCGGCTTCGGAAAAAATAACAAAGTGGCCGTCCGTGCTTCGGATTACCCAGCGCCGTTTTTCCCTGCGAGCCTCGTGCGTGAGTTCGGCGGATCGGATCGCTCGATCCCGTCCTCCGGTGATACGATCCCGACCGTGCCTCAGGCGCTCGCCCTGCTCAACGATTACAAAACGGACATCGTAAAAGGTAAGGGGGCGCCGCTCTGGAATCGCCTTTCATCGGTGGAATCCGATGAGGAGAAACTCGAAATCGTTTTCCTCCGCCTCTACTCGCGCAAACCTGACGGTGAAGAAAGGGAGCGCTACCTTCCCTTGGTTTCTGACACCGAGTCCTTTCGATCCCTTATCCGCGCAATGCTCACCTCGAACCGTTTCATCTTCGTCCAATAAACCTACCGCCATGAATGCGAACCAACTAAATGAATTATCCCGCCGTGACTTCCTTACCAGAACGGCGCGCACCTGCTTTGGTCTGACCATCGCAGGATCTGCCTCGCAGCTTTTCAGCCCACAGTCACTTGCCGCAGACCCCGGAGTCGTCAAGGCGGGTGGGGGGAAGGCGAAGCATGTGATCTACCTCTACATGTCTGGAGGAATGACACACATTGATACCTTCGATCCCAAGCCCGAGGCTCCATCAGATGTCCGTGGGCCTACAAAATCGATCAATACCAATGTCGATGGCATTCAGCTCGGACACTGCCTTCCGATGCTTGCGAAGCACATGGATAAGGTGGCGCTGATCCGCTCCCTGAGCACGACCCAGGGAGCTCACCAGCAGGGGAAATATCTGATGCACACGGGTTACACCCCGCGCGGCACAATTTCGCACCCTTCATCGGGCTCGTGGGTTTCTCGGCTTACTTCTCAGCTCAATGATACGCTGCCGTCCTTCGTTTTAGTTGGCGGTGGAAATGGCCATCCTAGATCGGGTTTCTTCGAGCCGCAATACGGCCCGTTGCCGATTGGTGATCCAGAGAAAGGTCTGCAAAATGTGAAGCAGCGTAATAACACAAATGATACGGAGTTCGCTCGCCAGCTCGCCCTGCGCCAGGAGCTGGATCATGATTTCGACGCAAAATTCCACAAAGGTCAGCGCACCGTCCGAGCTAATACCGAGGTCTATGATTCTGCGGTGAAGCTCATGCATAGCAAGGATCTGGAGGCCTTTGATCTTTCCCTGGAGAAGCCCGATACACGCGCTGCATATGGTAATGACCGTTTCTCGCAAGGCGTCTTGCTGGCGAAGAGATTGGTGGAGCGCGGAGTGCGATTCGTGGAAGTGGAATACGGTGGCTTCGATTGGCACTCCGATAACTTTGAGCAAATGGAGGCGAAGATTCCTGTGCTCGATCAGGCGCTTTCTGCGCTACTTTCTGATCTTACTGCCTCAGGCAAACTGGATGAGACGCTTGTTGTCGTGGCCACGGAATTCGGGCGCACCCCAAAAATCGCGAACAATGCCGGGCGAAACCATTTCCCGAAAGCTTTCTCCTGCCTCATGGCTGGCGGCGGAATCAAAGGCGGACAAGCCTATGGAGCGACTGACGAAATCGGAGCAAATGTGATCGATAAAAAAGTCGGCGCAGCGGACTTCAATGCGAGCATTGCTCATGCACTCGGCCTTCCGTTCGATTTGGTTCTCAATTCGCCTTCAAAACGCCCCTTCAAGATGGGTGGGAAAGAAGGGATGCCGATGACAGATCTATTCGTTTAGGTATAGAATATGGGTTATTTGCCTTTCTTGAAAAAGAAAGGAGCGATCCCATAGATGATCAGCACGGTGGCCGCGATGATGATGGTCTGGGGAATCTCCATGGCGCTGATTCAGGAAAGGATTCCGGGCGGGATGTGTCCGGTAGCACCTGCCACCGTTTTGCAATGAGCACATCGACCGCCCGAAAATTTTTAGCTACAAATTTAGCCTCTAACAAACTAGTCAGAATTCGAGACGCGTTGCTATTCCCCTAATTGGGGGGCTGTTTCTCTTCTTTGCTTCCCGTCAGGAATTTGCTCATGAGCTGGGGTTGCGAATTGACTCTGAAGTGCCGGTAAACGTCCTTTGCGTATCCAGCGACCGTATTTTCAGCGATGCCCATCCTTTCAGCGATGGTCTTTCGGTTGAGTCCTTCCAGTAAGAGGTTGAGAGTGATGCGTTGTTTAGGGAACAGGGATGGGGCTTTTACTCCACGGTCTTCAGGCCAGCCATGTGCGTGGAGCCAGGGGACTTCGGTGAGAATGATATGAGCAATTTGTTTTTCCCTCGGACTGAAAGGCTTTTCACCATGCCGACGGTAAATACCTAGGGTGCTGAGTGACTGGCTATCGAGCGGGTGTCCGCTCAGCATCAGTGATCCGACGTCTGCGGTTTCCCAACATTGCCGAACACCTTCTGCGTAGGCGAGTCCATTGGGGTCTATTTCATCACGGGTCATGGTATTAGACAGGCCGTTGGCGAGACTTTGAAAAAACGGTGCGACTGCCTTTGCCATGGCGGGATGCTCGACGGCGATGAGGAGGTCGGCGAAGCGTTGTTCGTCAAAACCGCTGTGAAGGAATCCTGCGTAGGTCTGGGGGTCGCCGGGTTTTATACGTATACCCAGAGTCCATACCCATGCATCTGCCGAGATGAGTTCGCAAAGGCCATCCATAAGGAAGCGCTTTGTTTTTGATAGATCATCCCCCCCGAGGGCTGCGGCTTCACCGAGGAGCCGCACCATAGCGCGGGCATCATTTTCGGAAACCTGATCGGGTGTTGCGTGATTCATGCTTACTTAATTCTGCATAGTTGTTAGATGAAAGTCATGAAAAATTGCAAATCAAATAGATGATCCGAAATCGGGTATGCAACGAAGTGCTTTGGGGAAATAGCTTATGCTGAGCGGCTTTAGCCCCTCACATGACCGAATCGCACCAAGCGAGAGCCATCAGGCAGTAGCCGGTGCCGTAGGGTTGGTGGTAATCGTAGAGTGGGTAATCCCACCATGAACCGTCTTTTTCCTGCTTCGCGATGATGAGGGCGGCGAGTTTTTCAGCGTAGGGCTTTTGTTTTTCCTGAGGGAGTAGCCGGACAGATTCGGTGAAATAATAAATGCCGTAGTAGTAGAAATAGCCGGAGATGTGGAAGTGGATGTCGTGCGGCCTAGGGCGCTTGCGGGCGATGGAGAGCCATTCCTGTTTTTCTAGAAAACGATCTGCCCATTCGATGATGACCTCGTCAGTAATGCCCTCGCGGTCAAAGACTCGGAGTGCGGCATTACAGGCTTGGGAGCGTGCGAGGGAGC
Organism: Luteolibacter sp.; assembly: GCA_051252155.1. Classification (GTDB taxonomy): domain Bacteria; phylum Verrucomicrobiota; class Verrucomicrobiia; order Verrucomicrobiales; family Akkermansiaceae; genus Luteolibacter. The sequence goes on from JBPOGB010000002.1 coordinate 204,699, forward strand.
CGGCGGGGCGGTTGATTTCCTTGCGGGGGCGTTTGATGTGGCCGTGGGAATAGGTGTAGGAGTGGTCGGGTGTCTGCTGACGCTTGATGGAGTCGAGAGAACTGGTGGTGATCTTCTCATCGAGGGTTGCTCCGAGTTTTTCTTGAGCCTCGTGCATGGCGAGGAGCATGGTGGCGGAGGTGAAGGAGGTGGTGATGCCTGAGGGCATCTGAGTTGTTATTTCATCGAAGAGATCGAGGTAGCCCCAGCCTCCGTTGACGTCTTCGTAGCGGTTGGCGAGGGCGATTTGCTCCTGTGCGAGGGCTTGGTAGAGTTCTTTTTTTGTGGGATCGGCCTCGTAGTTGTGGAGGCGTGTGAATGCGCGCATGCCGTAAGCGTGGCCCCAGACATTGTAGGTGGAGGTCTGATCGGCACGGCGGAGCAGTGGCAGGTTTTCGATGGCCCATGCGGCGGATTTATCGATAGCGGCGATGGTTTCCGGGCGTGTATCGCCAGAATCGATGAGGCCGGAAATAGCGAGTCCGGAAGCACCGGCGCGGAAGGCGTGGTGTGCTCCTGGGAGGGGTGCGTAGATATTGATGCCCTTGGTGCGTGTGGCGCTGCCCCAAGAGCCATTGGAATTTTGATCTGCGATGAGAAAATCGACGCCGCGCTTCATGGATACGGCGATGGTTTCCTTGGTGGCGGGTTCTAGCTTATCTACTGAAATTTCCTGGGCGGAGCAGAACGAAAAAAAAGCGAGTGCTGCGAAAAGCGTATGGAGCGTCCCTTGGGTATTGTAAGCCGCTGGCCTGTGCAGTGTATCTCGTCTCATGGTTGATATTGGGAGTAGAGTCGCGTCATACAGCGGCTTGGAATACCCAAGGCGCACACCGAGCCGCGCTCCCTAAAGCGCGTGGATGGAGATCTTGTGCTTGATACAAAGATTGGAAACCGCCTCTGGCTCTAGCAAAATGGTTTTCCCTGCCTCGATGCCAATGGCGATGAGGCCGGCTTCGGCACAAGTTTCGATGGTTTGGGGGCCGACTACTGGGACATCGAAACGAAAGTCTTGGTTTGGCTTGGAGACTTTGACGAGGACTGCGTCCTTGTTGTGTCCGAGTTCGCCTCCGCGGCGGATGCAAGCGTTGGTGCCTTCAAAGGCCTCTACGGCAAGAACGGTACCGTGGCGTACGACGACAGACTGGCCAATATCGAGCGCGGAGGTTTTTTTCGCGATTTCGTAGCCGTATTCGATGTCCTCAAGGGTGCGGGGTTTTATGGCGGGGCCGATGACATGTCCGGGTATGGGGAGATGGTCGTCGAGGAAAGTGGTGGCAGGAAGGAGAGTGATGCCGTCCTTGGCTAGCTCATCCGCGATCGCTCCGAAGAGGGTCTCTGCGTTGCGCTTCTTGACGCGCGCGAGCATCATGAGAATGCGTAGGTCAGGACGGAGGTTAAAAAGGTTTTTTGGGGAGATTTGCCCCATCATGACTGCCTCTGTGACGCCTTCTTTGACGAAAAACTTAATGAGTTTCGAGAGTTGGCCGACGCGAGCCCAGAGGAAGGATTCGACCTGAGCTTCGAGGTCGGGTCTTGTTTCACCATCAAAGCCAACGACGACGAGTCGTGCTGATGGCTCTGCCTTGCGCGCGGCGTTTACGAAAGTTTCCGGATAAACGCCGCTGCCTGCGATAATGCCGATGCTTCGCGGGGTGGACATGCTGCGGGTCAGGATTTTGAAGGAAAGAAAGTAGCGGCTGTGGGAATCGAACCCACACTCACAAGGAACTCGATTTTGAGTCGAGCGCGTCTACCAATTCCGCCAAGCCGCCGTTGGGAGTGATGGTTTAGGAGCTTGGGGTGGGGAGCAAGACTGAAACTTTAAATTTTAAACTTTTAACTCGAATAAAGAGATGGCTCACCCCGAGACGGGGTTTGCACGGCCTGCGGCGGGACGCCGCAGCTACGCCGGGACGAAGCTGAGGCCAACTCCATTGATGCAGTAGCGGAGGTCGGTGGGAGTGTCGTAGCCCTCGCCTTCGAAGACATGACCGAGGTGCCCGTCGCATTTTGCGCAATTCACTTCGGTGCGTAGTCTGCCGCCAGAATGATCTGCCTTGGTGGTGACGTTTTCAGCGTTTGCTGGATCATAAAAGGACGGCCAACCACATTTAGAATCGAATTTCTCAACTGAGCTGAAGAGGCGGGCGCCACAGCCTGCGCAGTGGTAGGAGCCTTCGCCCTGAGCCATAAAAGTCCTATAGGTCTCGCCGCTGGGCATTTCGGTGCCAGCTTGGCGGAGGATGCGGTATTGCTCTGGATCGAGCGATTTCTGCCATTCCTCGTCGGTTTTCTCGACTTTCCCGGAGGGTTCTTCGGGGGCGTTGCTGAGAATTTCCATGGGCTGGAAAATTATGCGAACTGCTCTGCCACGACTGCTTTGCTGTAATCGCGGTTGAGGCGCGCGATGTGGTCGACGGAGATTTCCTTCGGACAAGCGGCTTCGCATTCGTATTGGTTCGTGCAGTTTCCGAAGCCTTCGGAGTCCATTTGGCGAACCATGGAGAGTGCTCGTTTCTGGCGTTCTGGCTGGCCTTGAGGAAGGTGGCCGAGGTGGGAAACTTTTGCGGAGACAAAGAGCATTGCTGAGGCGTTTTTACATGTGGCAACGCAGGCGCCACAACCGATGCAGGCAGCGGCATCAAAGGAATTATCGGAGTCGGCCTTGGAGATGGGGAGTGAATTTGCATCAACGGCGGAGCCGGTGCGGATGTCGATGTAGCCGCCAGCAGCGATGATACGGTCGAAGGAAGTGCGATCCGTGATGAGATCCTTGATGATGGGGAATGGCTGTGCGCGGAAGGGCTCGATCCAGATGGTATCGCCGTCCTTGAATTTGCGCATGTGCACCTGGCAAGTGGTGATTCCCTTGTCCTTGGAGTGTGGGACACCATTGATGGTGAGGGAACAGGCTCCACAGATGCCTTCGCGGCAATCGTGGTCGAAGTGGATCGGGTCGTCGCCCTTTTCGATGATGCGCTCGTTGACGATATCGAGCATTTCAAGGAACGACGCCTCTGCGGGGATGTCCTCTGCAGGGTAGGTATTGATGGATCCTTTGGAACGCGGGCCGGTCTGACGCCAGACTTTCAGAGTGAGATTCATAGGGAATTCGGGAAAATTTTTGCCTGTGCAAACAGAATGGCAAGGATGTGCCTAAGGGCAAGGACAAGATGGGTAGAATTCAGTCATCATCGGATGATTTTGACCAGTTGAGTCCTTTGTCAGCCCGCCATTTGCGATAGGCTTTGAATTGTTCTTTCTTGGACAAGGAGCGGCGTTCGGGATCTTCTTTAAGGAATTCGTCGAAGGGAGTGCCGGGCTCGGGTTCGGAAATATTGGGTTTTTCGGGTGTTTCTGTTTCTTCAGCAGGGATTTTTATGGAGGCAGAGCGGCTGCTTCTGGAGGAAAGCTTTGCGGCCACGATGCCAAGGCGCGCGTGGATATTGAAAAGAAGCAGAAAGATAAGGATGAGTGTGCCTGTTGCGATGTAGGCGAGGATGGTGATGGCGAGCGGGAATTGCGGTTCGATGGGTTCGACGATAGCGGCGATCATGACAGTGTTCTTTAGTTTGAGACGGTCGAGGTGATCTCGCCGTCGATGAGCTTGGTGTGGATTTTTTGGCCGGATTTGGCGGTTATTGCTGAACGGAGGATTTTCCCATCGGCATCGGTGGTGATGGAGAAACCACGCTTGAAGGCCGATTCGGGGCCGAGGGTGCGTATGAGGTTACGCAGGCGTGAGAGGCGTTCAGTATGGCGGAAAAGCTGATCGGCAGCGGCGCGTTCGAGGTCTTTTCCGAGTGAAGCGACGTTTTCACGGCGGCGCTCCAAGAGGCTGAGCGGATGAAGGGAACGATGGCGGAGCTGTAGCTCGCGTAGGCTGTGGAATCGATCCCGTAGGGCTCCGGAAGCCGATGAATCAAGGGATTCACGCAGAGAATCGAGGCGTTGCTGAGGTTCGCGGAAGAGATTTCTCAGGGAGCGGTGAAGGCGGCTGCGTGTATATTCTAGGTTGCTGCGAAGCTCTGCGGCATCTGGCACGGCGAGCTCTGCGGCGGCGGAGGGTGTGGGAGCGCGGAGATCCGCCACGAAATCGGCGATGGTGAAATCTATCTCATGGCCGACGGCGGAGATGATGGGGATTTCTGAGGTGGCGATGGCGCGGGCGGTGATTTCTTCGTTGAAACACCAGAGGTCTTCCAGCGAGCCACCTCCACGACCGACGATGAGGAGTTCGCAGCGTGGGTAGCCGAATTTTTCCGGAGAGTTGAGTTTGTGAATGGCCTCGGCGATTTCGCGCTCGGCTCCTTTGCCTTGGACACGGACGGGGAAAAGGACGGGCTGCACCCAAGGGGCGCGGCGTGTGAGGACGTTCATGATGTCCTGAATGACGGCGCCGGTGGGGGAGGTGACGATGCCGATGGTGCGTGGAAATGGTGGGAGCGCTTTTCTTCGTGAGGAATCGAAAAGCCCTTCGGCGTTGAGCTTTTTCTTGAGGGCTTCGAATTTTGCTTGGAGATCGCCGAGACCGGAGCGCTCGCATTTTTCCACGACCACTTGAAGTTGCCCCCGTGCGAGGTAGACGGTGGAATCTGCGAAAGCACGGACTTTTGCACCGTCTTCAAGGTGCTCTGAACCCTCGCGATTGCGTGCGGAAAACATGGCGCAGGAGATCTGGGAGCCTTCGTCTTTCAGGGAAAAATACCAGTGTCCGCTAGCTTGCTTGCGGAGGTTTGAAACTTCGCCTTCGATCCAGAGTTTACCTACCTCAGATTCGATGGCGCGCTTCATTTTCCTCACCAGCTGGGTGATGGTGAGCGCTTTGGTTTCCTTTTTTGGGATGTCTGAGAATAGATCCAACGGGGAGATGTTCGGGCATCGGATGGCTCGCGTCCAACACGGATCGCGTGTCTGAGTGTGATTTTAGGTGAATTCACCTGCGTTGACATCGGGCGAGAGGCGAGACATTTTCCCCCTGTGAACACAATGACGATTCTTTTGGGAGCAACTTTCGCGCTGCTACTTGCGGCGGTGGTGCTTTCTTTCCAAGGCATGAAGGATGGCGTGAACAACGCACCTCAAAGCGAGCTGACTCGTATACAGAGTCAGATTGACCAGCTCCGCGCTCAACAAGACAAGCTTCAGTATGAAAAGCAGCTCATGCAGTTGCGTTCAAATTCAACGCCTGAGCCCACTTCAGTGGATCGTATGAAAGAGGAGCTCGCTGCGAAAGAGGCAGAAATTGCTGCGCTTGCAGAGGAGAAGGAACTCGCTGAGAAAAAGGCTGATACCTACCGCGACGAAGCGGGTCTGATTGGTCAGCGCGAGCTTGAGAAAGGTGACAACGAACTTCGTCGTGCACGTTTGATTCGCGATGCGCTGCTTATTGGTCGTGTGCAGCAATACATGAACGATCCTGTTGCAGGTGGATTTGTTGTTATCGAAGTCGTGCTTCCCGAGCATGTTCAGGTCGGCACTATTCTCGGAATCCGCCGTAATACCGGTATCCTCGGCAAGGTGAAGATCACCGGAGTTGAGCCGGAAGGCGCGATTGGGAGCCCGTTGCCAGGCTTTGGTCCTATCGAGCCTCAGGCTGGGGATGAGCTGATCATTCCGCCTAGGGTGTGACCATCATCCGGTTGTTCTAAGGCCGGAGGCGATGGCGTTGATCGAGAGGAGGAGCTTCGGTAGAAGTGCGTCTGCAGCAGTTTGATTTTCCTCATCCATGTGTCCTCGCCATTCCTTGAGCAGATCGATCTGCTGTTGGTGAAGGATTTTCAGAGGAGCCTCGCGAATTTCGAGGGTTTTCGCCATGCGAGGGCGGCGGTCTGCCATGGAGCCATCGAATAGCTCGGTGAGGAGTTTTCCGGTGAGCTCGAATTCATCGGTGATGCGGTTGATGAACAGGTTTCTGTTTTCCTCATCGGTGACTAGGCCGGCGTAGCCCTGCATGAGCTTGAGGTTTGCGGACGCGAGGTTGGTCTCGACGTTGGTGAGGACGTAGGCGAGGAAGGTGGAAGTTTTCAGTGCTTCCTTGAGGGCGGAAAAATCTTCTGGAGAGGCTTCCTTTAGCTGAGACAGCGCGGTGCCCACACCATACCAACCGGGGAGATAGAAGCGTGCTTGTGTCCATGAAAATACCCACGGGATGGCGCGGAGGTCTGATATAGAGTGCGATTTTTTCCCGGTGCGGCGCGCTGGGCGTGAGCCGATTCGGGCGTTTTCCAAGGCATCGATGGGTGTAGCCTGGCGATAGAAGTCGATGAAGCCGTCTGATTTGAGGAGGGCTTGATAGGCTTTTTGCGAGGAGTCCGATAGAGTATCTAGGAAACGTTCGGCTGGCTCTGGGACTTCTTTGAGGTGCTTGTGGCGGGCGGTGTTCACTGCTGCACCGGCAAGCAGGAGCTCTAGGTTGTAAGTGGCGTTGGCGAGGTTCGCGTATTTCTGAGCGATGGTTTCGCCTTGCTCGGTCATGCGGAAGGATCCGGACATCGCGCCGTGTGGGAGGGCGGCCATGAACCAATGAGTAGGGCCTGCTCCACGAGAGATAGTGCCGCCGCGTCCGTGGAAGAAGCAGAGTTTCACGCTTTTTTCCTGACCGACTTTGGTGAGAGCGGATTGCGCGCGCTGGAGAGCGACTTGGGCGGCGAGAATGCCACAGTCTTTATTCGAATCCGAGTAGCCGAGCATGATTTGCTGCTCGGGTTTTTCCATTTTTTCGATGGAACGTGCGGTGAGCGGGTGGTCGAGGAAGGCCCCAAGGATTCCTGGGGAGTTGTGGAGGTCGTCCATCGTTTCAAAGAGCGGGACAACTGGGAGAGGGCAGGCCATGCCGCCTTCGGTGTGGTTCATTAAGCCGGCTTCGCGGGCGAGGAGATAGACGGCGAGTAGATCGGAGAGCTGGCGAGTCATCGAGACGATGAGCGAGCCGAGGCCTGCGGTGCCACGGGATTCCCAATGCCGCACAAGGACGCGGTAGGTATCTAGGACATTGTCTGCGTATTCGCCGATGCGAGCGCCATCGTGGAGGAATGGACGGGTGGACTTTAGTTCTTCGTTGAGGAAGGCGAGGCGTTTTTCTTCCGGCCATGTGGGGAAGTTTGCTCCGTCATCGACACCAGCTGCGGTGAGAATTTCGGCGATAGCGTTGTCGTGGAATTCCGAGTTCTGGCGTACATCAAGGGTGGTGAGGTGGAAGCCGAACATCTCGATCTTGTGGCGCACGGGGCGAATGGCCTGTTCGTCTAGCAGGCGGCAGTTTGCATCGATGAGGGTGCGGGAAATGAGATTCAGATCCGCAGAGAGAGCGGCTGGGCTTGCGTATCCGCCGTTGCCTTTGATTTGCTCGGAAAGCATGAGTGCCATTAGGCTGGCGAGCTGTCTCCATGGCTCCTCGGACTGGCGGTCGAGGATTTCCTTAACGGCTGATTCATTCCCGATCACGAAGCTGAGTTCGTCAATACGCTCCTGAAGATCCTCAGGGATGGGCATAAGCTGGCGGGAGATGGTGAGCTGTGCGGCGAGGCCGGTGAGTTCACCTTCAAGTAGCTGCAGGGCTGCGGTGCGTAGCTTTTCGAGGGTCAGTTCAGTTACCGGTGGTGTGACGAGGGGGTGTCCATCGCGGTCGCCGCCGATCCATGAGCCGAAGCTGAGGTGCGGAATATTTCCTGCAGAGCGAAGGAGCTCCAAGGGTAGGCCTGCATCGCGCCATGCCTCGGTGAAATGGAGATCTAGGCGATTGATGGCTGTGGGGAAAAGGTCGCGAAGGTAATGGATGGCGTTGCGCAGCTCAGAGCTGATGTCTGGGCGCACCATGTGAATTTCTGCGGTGAGCCAGAGGGTCTCTAGAGTGGTGACGACGCGCTCGCGGATACGGCGTTTCTCACGATCCGTATATTTAGGATATTCGTTGCGGACGAGTTCGTCATAGAGTGAGCGTTGGCGAGCGCGGACGGATTCGCGTTTTGCCTCAGTCGGGTGTGCGGTGAGCACGGGTTGGACATTCACTTCGCTGAGGACATCGAGGATCTGCTCGGGCTTGAGGCCGATGGCTTGGAGGTCACGGAGAGCTTGAGGCCAGAGGCCGCGGATGGAATCAGCACCGAGGGCTTTTTCACGTTCGCGGCGGATCTCAGCGGCGACGCGCTCTTCAATCATATTGAGGAGCTGGAAGCCGATGGAATAAAGCTTTGGCAGGCCATCGGGGAGGTTTTCACCTTCCTTCGGGGTTTTTCCTGACCATGGCATGTAGGGGAGAAGCTCGGTCTCGCCTACACTTTCTAGGGAGTCCTGAAGGCAGCCGAGGAGGTAGGTGAGGCGTTCGTCGATGAGGCCGAAGCCTTCGATGCGGAGTTGGTCGCGTGTGGATGACATATGGTGGGAAATTGCTGACACGGTTGGGATGCCCAATGTCTGGTTACAGGGAAAGCATGTTGCAGGCCGGATGCTCGTAAAACAAAAAAGCGCGTGTACCAGTGTGGTACACGCGCTTTTTGAGAAGATAATCCGATTAAACGGAGAATAGAGAGGTGACAGACTGGCCGCCGTTGATGCGGCGGATCGCTTCACCTAATAGAGGAGCTACGCTGACGGCTTGGACTTTCGGCCCATGAGCCTGAGGGACGGAATCGGTGGTGATGACTTCCTCAATGTGTGATTTGGCGAGACGCTCGTTGGCTAGATCGCTGATGATCGCGTGGGAAACTCCCGCGAAGATGCGTTTTGCGCCGTGTTTGTGAAGGATTTCCGCTGCGGCACAGAGGGTTCCGGCGGTTTCAGTCATGTCATCGACAAGAATGACATCGCGCCCGCTGACATCGCCGATGACGTTCATGGCTTCGACGCGAGTGGCGGAAATGCGGTGTTTCGCGACGATAGCAAGCTCAGCTCCAAGGGCGTCCGCGTAGGCGCGAGCCATTTTTACGCCGCCAACGTCCGGAGAGACCACGGTGAGGTTGGAAACATCGGGGTGGCGCTCGCGGAGGTAGCCGATGAGAGCGGGCTTTGCGTAGAGGTGATCGACGGGGATATCGAAGAAGCCTTGGATCTGCGGGGCGTGGAGATCCATGGTGAGAACCCGATTGACGCCAGCGGAGGTGAGGAGATTGGCGACAAGCTTTGCGGTGATTGGAACACGTGGCTGGTCTTTCCTGTCCTGACGAGCGTAGCCGAAGAAAGGCATGACTGCGGTGATGCGCTCAGCACTGGCTCGACGTGCTGCATCCACAAGGATGAGCAGCTCCATAATGTTATGGTTTGTGGGTGGGCATGAGGGTTGGATGATGAAGACATCTTCACCCCGCACGTTTTCGTTAATTTTGACCGCAGTTTCCCCGTCGGGAAAAGCGTCCACCTGGACGTTAGCGAGGGGCTGGCCAAGTGTTTCGGCGATTTTCTCGGCGAGTGCGCGGTGGGCTGTTCCACTGATGATTTTCATGAGCGGGGGGATTGTTGACAGGCTTACGAGCCTCGGCAATACTTTGCGGGCTGTATTTCAACTTTAGCCGAACACCCATTTGAGCGAACAAGCAACAACGAGTAGCGAGTCTACCACCGTAAAGCCTATCCGTGATTGGGATCCAGCAGTCGTTATATCGGTAATTTTCTTTGCCGGAATCGTTATTTGGTTCTTTGGATTAGAGTCGCGTTTTGGGGATGGAAGGACTTCTTCTGTTTTTGGGTGGCTGAAATCTGCTTGGAATGCCGAGAACGACTACGAACATGGCATCCTTTTTCCGTTCGTAATCACAGGGTTGATCATTTATCAGTTCAACACTCTGCGGGCTGTTGCAGGGAAGGGGAGTTATCTAGGATTGCTTGCTATTTTTGTAGGCGCGCTTTTATACGCCATATCATGTAGGACGATACAACCGAGAATCGGCGCGGGAGCATTGCCGTTTCTTTTGTGGGGTGCTTGCTACTTTCTTTGGGGGTGGAGAGTCGCTAGATTGCTAGCGTTTCCGTTCTTTTTCTTCTGGCTTGCGGTGCCATTGCCCAGCTTTCAGCAGGCGACAACGCATCTTCAGTTATTGGCTACATCAATGGCACATCATGGATCTTCGCTTTTCGGCGTAGAAACAACTGTAGATGGGACAACGATCCTCCCAGTTACAGGAGATTGGGAGCCTCTAGATATTGCTACGGGTTGTAGTGGAATACGTTCGCTCATGGCCTTGTTGATGATTTCTTCCGCGTGGGCCTATGTTGCTAAGATTAAACTTTGGCAAAAAGCAGTCCTTCTTTTTATGGCGCTGCCACTGGCAATTATTGGGAATGCGTTACGTGTTACCTCAATTTTCGTGATCGCAGAGTATGGAGACGCAAAGTGGGCAGCGGGAACTTGGCACGACTGGTCTGGTCTACTTTTATTTTACCCGTTTTCCTTAGCGTTGCTCTTGATAGTTCACTCTGTTTTTGAAGGTGGCTTGCCATGGAAAAAGTCTCAGAGACGGAAGTTGGTTCGTAAGACCGTTAGTAAGAAGCAGGAAGAGGAGGCTTTTGTCCCGGAATCATGAAAATACGACCTTTGATATTACCTGTATTCGCCTCTCTAACTTTAGGTGCGATATATTTTCTGCCAACAGCGGGTGATGTAGCACAGTCAGCGGTGGCGATGGATCTTCCTTCCACCTTTGGCGAGTGGGAGCTACTTATCATTCCCCCGAGCCAGGTCGAAATCGATACACTTGCCAAAGATACGGAATTCTCGAAGGCGGAGTGCTATCGTGCTAGGGAATTTGAATATTTCGAGGATGGGAAACGGGTTCCAGACATTCTGAACCTTTCCATCGTGCTTTCCGGCACAGATATCAATAATTCGATCCACCGCCCGGAGCGTTGTATGCCAGCACAGGGTCATCGAATCACAAACTCAACAGACAGGGTTCTGAAATCTACGGAAGGTAGAGAGATCACCTTGAAGAGGTTACTGAGTGTTCAGCGTATTACTACGAACGATGAATCGCCAAAGAAACTCGAACTAAATTGCCTAACCTATTATTTCTTTGTCGGTCATGACCGAATCACGAACGATCATTTGGGAAGAACCTTCATCGATATTAAAGATCGCCTAATTCATGGTCGCGACCAGAGGTGGGCATATGTATCTGCATCAATGTGGTATGGCAACATTCCCTGGATCAAAGATAAGCCTGTGACGGAGGAAGAGGCGGAGCAAAAGTTATCGCAATTTGTTACGCAATTCGCTGATCAACAGATCGATTGGGATCAGGTAGCCCATTGATTCTCAGGGTTTAGAAATCGACGCTCTTGGACGGAATGATCTTTCCGCCTTTTAGGGTGTTGATGGAGTTCCTGAAATAATTCGAGTGCTCTTCGCGTTGTTCGGGGGTCACGCCTTTGGGGAGGTGGCCTGCTGACCTCCCAATTTTATGCACAGCCATGTTGAAGAAGTATAGGGCGTCTTCCGGCCTGCGTTTGTCGAACCAAGATTCGACGGCAAGCCTTCCGTAGAGTAGGGCTGCCATGTAGTGAGAATTTCGACCATGTGGCAGCTCAGCAACAAAATCATACACTTCGAGCGCCTTTTTCGGCTCACCTAGAGTTTCAAGCAGCCTCCCATAATTCTGGTAGATCGTCACCCGGAGTTGCTGATCTTGAATGTTGTTGTGGATCCAATTGTTCGTGAAAGCTTTCTCGATATGACCTGTCGCAATTTGCATGTCAGAAAGTGAACCGATAGGGTTATCTGGATCATATTCCTTCAGCGCTTTGCGTTGATAATGCAGGGCGGCATGGAAGTGAGACTGGAAGCAGGCTTCCATTTCTCCCTGTAGTTTTATCGCTTTGGCAAAGTCGCTTTCCGCTTCATGATAACTTCCGAGACTACTGAGTAGATTTGCAGAGCTGACGAACGCAGCAGGGTCATAAGGATGGAGTTCTGCAACTTTTTTAAAGTCAGACAGTGAGAGTTTCATGAATTCCGCAGCCGTAGCCGGGGACTTCTCTCCTATGGCCAACTTTTGCCCGACTTCCGCACGTTCCCTGTAGAGTGATAACAATTCCCATACCGGGATAGCCTTGTTCAGAGCATCGAGTTTCGTTTCGTTTCCGGTGGGGCTATTGCTGAAAAAACTTGGCCAGAGGATGAGCGAAATTCTCGTGCCTTTGAGGCCTAGAGAAAATAGTAGGATAGCCGAGATGATGCCCGCAGAGGTCAAAAGTCCGCTTCGGAACCATGCAAAGCGGATCTTTCCGGTTGCTGCAGCGGTCGTGTTAGGAAAGCATGCTGCGGATAGACAGATGGCCAAAACTACTGCTCCGGGAGCAATCCTGAAGATGCCTTCAAAGTTCGATTGGATGAACAGGGCAGCCAGACCGGCGATGCCGCCAATGCGCCAGCCATCTGCAAACCTCGGTGACTCGGCGGATCTGCGGGATGATGTTCTATAGATGACAAGAATCGTTGCGCTGATGAGGAAAACGACGAGAAGTCCGGCTCCGAGAAGCCCGTAGTCCGTAGCTGTCTGCAGGAATTCGTTGTGCACATGTTCGGGTTTGAGCTTCCCCTGTCCCATCGCCTCGTAATCCCAGAAACGATAGCATTCCCAACTGTAGCTACGGGCTCCTCCGCCAAGTAGCGGGTGAAGTTGAAAACAGGATATTGCGATACTAGCTAGATAGAAGCGGACGGCATTATCGAACATCCCGGCGATACCACCGATACTCCTCTCCTCCTGGATATTCGACCAACCAGTATACAGTGCGTAAGCTAATCCGGCTACGAGGAATGGAACCGCTAAAATTGTTGGTGTGAACCATTTTTTTTGGTCTCTCTTGCCAACGATCAAAGAGAAAGTGAGCACGACTCCTAGGCCACCCATAGCGCCGAGGACGGCACCTCTGGATTTCGTGTAATAGACGCCTACAAGTGCAAGGATTGCGATCAATCCCAATAGCAACCGGATTACGATTCGTTCCTTTCCGTGTAGGGCTAGACCTAGCAGGATAGAGGAAACGGCGATAAGGTAGGAAGCTCCGTAGCTATAATGGGCATAGAAACCCGAAGGAAGCCCCCCGTCGCGAGGAAAAACCGGGGAATAGCTTGGCTCAGATACTTGACGCGTAATTACGTAGAGGCTGGCTGCAGTGAGTGCAGCGATACCGAAATATAGAATTCGCTGCGCCGGAATACTCGTTGAGATTCCGCGGAAGGACACGAATGTTGCGACCGCCATCGAAACCAGAAGTAGGTCTGAATGCCCCAACTCTCGAATCGGGGTCACAGTTGCCCGAATACCTATCCAAAAAACGAGCAAAAACCCTGAGATTACAATCACAAGATCCCCGGAGTTCCTTCGCTCCCTCCAAATTAGAGGCAGGGCAAGGAGGGTCGAAAGTGAAAAGCAGAGCATGGCGGGTCCCCACGTCCAGATGCGCAGTTGAGGTGCAAACACAACGGCAAAGACGAGGCCTGCGACCCAGAGAATAGCGGATATCGGAGCCATATGATGGATTCGAATATATTAGCTCGCGCCTTTGGCGAATAGCACAGCGGGGATTGTGCGGATAAGGATTTGGCAATCGAGCCAGAGAGACCAGTTGTCAATATAGCGGAGATCCATTTCGACCCAATCTTCGAAACTAGTGATTTCACTTCTGCCTCCGGCCTGCCACTCGCAGGTGATACCGGGTTTTACACTGAGGCGACGACGGTGAGATATTTCACCGAAAGCCTCTACTTCGTAAAGAGGTAGTGGCCGCGGCCCAACTAGGCTCATTTCGCCCGAAAGGACGTTGAGCAGCTGAGGAAGCTCGTCGATGCTGAACTTTCTGAGAAAAGACCCGAATCGAAAAATTCTGGGATCCTGCCCGAGTTTGAAAACCGGTCCCTCCATCTCGTTGCCATGCTCTTTCTTGATACTCTCGAGCAATTCTTCGGCATTGGGAACCATAGTGCGAAATTTCCAAATTTTGAAGGGTTTGCCGTAGCGTCCACACCTGAGTTGGGAGAACATCACAGGAGCGCCAGGGCTTGAGATCTTGATGCCGATTGCTGCGATGATCCAAAGCGGCAGCGAGAACAAGATTATCAGCAAAGAGCCGATCCTATCCATGAATTCCTTCGCCAGCAATTCCCAAGAGAGTTCGGGTGTTGAACGCAGGACTAGCATGGGTTTAGAGCCTACGGAATCGAAAGTCGGTCGGGCGATCTGTGTGCGGATGAAAGATGCTGCGATCCAAGCCTCTACGCCTTGGAGCTCGCAGACTTCGACCGCGCTTGCGACTTTTTCAAATTCGCTCGTTTTTGCTGCAAAAAGGACGCGCCCGATGGATTCCGTTTTGAGAATTTCGTATAGATCTGAAACCGAATGGGTGGAGAGGTCAAAGCGCTTCACGATTTCCCAGTCAGAAACAGCTTCTGGGCCGAGGTCTTCTAGTAGATCATCGATTTCAACTTTGGAGCCAACGACGACAACTCGTTCACTTGTACCACCTCGCCTTTTTTGTCGTGATAACCACCAAGAGTAGGCGCGGTCTCGCAAGAAGAGCAGGATGAATATAAAGATTGCGCCCAATGCGAGCACGAGGCGTCTTGTTCCCTCCACGTTTGAGAAGACAGCGAAAACAGAAATAATGACACCAATGACAAAGATACCGCGAATTAGCTGCCAGACAGCGGTTCTTGTCGTCTTGCTACTGATACGTTGGTAGAAATTGAATCGCTCTAATACTAGAGGAGTGAATGGAACCGCAATATATAGAGCCCACGCCATGGCGCTGAGCCCATCGTCTGTCGCGGTTTCTTGAAACAACCATTCTCGCATTGGATAGCGAAGCAGATTTGCAATTGCGAATGCCAGCCATACCAGTAATGCGTCGGCAATCTGAATGATTTGGTTTCGGAAAGAATCTGTACGGCTGGATGCCATGAATTGGATAAAATGAAAGGGTTACGCCGCAACTTGATAGCGGAACATTAGGAATGCTAGAGAAATATAGCCTCTTGTCATTGAAGATTGTTCGGTATTCGCCCAAGCCGTCCTCGAAAGCCGTCCTTTGCTGCAGTCCATGCGAGAGGAAGACGTGAAGGCCCTTCTGAGAATAAGCCTGCAAGTGTGTAAGCTAATCCGGTAAGAAGTGCTTTTCCATTGCCGGATTGCTTACGCTTCAACCACACCATATTGCGGGTTTTGTAATAGTATTTCCAATCCGCCAAGCCTCGCTCGAAAAAGAAACTTTTCCCTAACAATGATAGGCTGACCATCGTTGTCGGTCCCGGATGATCAAGAACAGCGTCCCGAATTACGGAATGAGTGAACCCCGCTTCTGCCATTCGCCAAGGATATTCTTCGTCTTCGCCGCGGATGAAAAGCTCACCCATCACCGGGCCGATGGCCTCCCTAATCCTCCGAGAAACTAGAGCCCCTGTCCAAACACCCCGGCTTGTGGCTTTTATTCCCTCGGGCAGCTCTTCGGTGGAAGTGGCGAGGATCCATTTGCCGTCTTTCAAGACTTGAAGCGGCCAGGTGAATTTTTTCGTAAGCGGATCAATCTGTATGGGGTGGGAAACTACTTGCGGGTCGAATCCCGCTCCAAGCATGGCCTCAAGGGCATTCGGGCGTGGCCAAGAATCATCATCAAGTATCCAGACGGCGTCAGCACCTTTCTCGAACGCGATTTCCATTGCTTCTTCGATGCCGCCCGCGTTGCCACGGTTTTCCGCCATGCGGTGGATGGTAAGTTCAAAAGGAAGGTTCTGAAGATCCATCAATGCTCCGACCGTGTTGTCGGTGGAAACATTGTCAGCGACAATCACGAACTCTGGCGGATGTGTTTGAGCTGCAAGTGCCCTGACACATGCTACTGCAGTATCTCCACGGTTCATCGTGGCAAAGACTACTGCGATCTGTGGGTCTTTCATTTTGAAAAAAGGGGCTATTTCAAGAGTGCTTTGTAACACTTCGCAAATATCCAGAGAACCCCGTCCACAAGGCCGTTGAGATATGGATCAGAGAAAAGGGTGATACCGAATGCACGGCGAATGGCTCGTGATTCTATATGTTGGCGTTCTGCCTGAAGGATGGTGTCCATGTCGCGCGTCTGCTTTAGGTGCCGCTGGGAGGCGTTTGATTCGTGCAACCGAAAATCGGCAATATTCAGGGGAATATTTTGGAAGGTTTTCCCGGTGGAATGGAGTCGCGCGTATAATTCACCGTCCATCACGTAGTTAAAATCTTCGCGCAGACGGATGCCTTCGGAAACGGTAGTTTGCCTGCGGAGAAACGCGGCGGTGGAGCCGATAAAACAATGGTGGTGTATGTGTACGAAAGATGACCAGGAGGGAGCCTTCACTGTGCGGATAAAATTGCCCGATTCATCGATGAAATCCCAGTTGCCGTAGACAAGATCGGCATCCGATTTTTTAAGTGTCGCTAGGATCTGTGCGAGAACTCCGGGCTTGAGTCTATCGTCGGCGTTGAGCCACATCACCCAATCGCCTTTCGCTTGGTCGAATCCCTTGTTGATGGCGTGGGACATTCCGTTGTCCGCCTCCGCGATCCAAGTGGCGTGGGGGAACCCTTCGGCTACCACTTTGCTCTCATCAGTAGAGCCGGCATCGAATACCAAATGCTCCAAGGTGACGCCTTCCTGTGCTGAGACGCTGGAAAGGCAATCGCCGAGGAAACGTCCGTAGTTAAGGGAAGGAGTGATGATGGTGAAGTCCATTGGGTGAGGTAGGAAAGTTCAGGCTATTTCCCTCGACGGTAAAGCGTCCACTTGTCCGATCCCTGCGTAAGGGTCGGTAGGTACTGCTTTTCTGAAACGACTTTCCATCCTGGAAGCGAGCCGTAGGTCTCAAACTGTTTTGGAAGATACTCTTTGGAGGAGTCTCCGATTAGTAGCCAGCGATGGTTGCTGGTTATAAATTTCTCAATATCGAGATTATGGATGAATTCGATTTGATGCTGCTGCCACGACGGAGACCAAAGGCCAACAGTGGGTATTCCTGTGCGCATCAGAACGGCCACGGAATCGCCCTTCTGAACTGGGGCGAGGATGCCGATACCGGTTTGCGCCCGTTCTTGATATGCATGATAGCGCCCGAGCTTGTCCGCAATTCCTGTCTTCCCCGATTCTTTGGCGTAGCTTTCCAATGTTCGTGATGGCCATGCAGGACTGGAGGGGTTCAGAACTAGGGAGAAAGCGCCAACCAACATGGCGATAATACAGAACAATTTCAGTCGGCGGATTTCTATTCCGGCTAGTCCGGTGATGGCGAGAGGTAGGAGAATTGCCGCAAAGCCGACGAAGGAGCGGCCTATAGTTCCAGGAACTACCTTGGCGCCTGCAATCACGAATCCGATGATGGCGATCATGAGAAGGCCGCGGTGGAGATTTTTCTTTGCACGAAGCGAGAGAAAAATGCCCGCGCAGATGAGCACCGCATGGAAAAGTCCGAGACTAGCTCCGTCGATTGTCTGGATCATGGCAAAGCCTGGTTCGAATTTTGGCACCTTCGAATGGAGGGCTTCGAATGGCCCGAAGGTCTGGACGATCGTGCTGATTCTTTCGGCACCCGGTACGAAGGGTAGCTGCAGTTGGGCAAAAAGGAACTGCAAGGCTGCCGCCAGCACATTATGGAGAGCCGAAGTTTGCACGGCTTCTGGCATCAGCTCCACACCGAGGAATGAGCCGGTGGCTTGGTGATTGAGGATGAAAATGGGAAGTGGGGAGACTAGAAGTGCCAGAGGTGCGGCAACTGCAAGGGAACGTATACAAGTATTTTTCCAAGGTTTTCCTTCTCCGAAAAGCCACCACAGACCCCAGCCGAGACCGAGGACAAGGAATTGCGGTTTTACTCCGCAGGCCATCATGAAAGCGACGAGAGAGAGATTGATGCGAGCCGGACTCTTATTCGATGCGAATGAGAGGATGAAATGGACGGAAACCATCAATAGTACGGCAGCGAAGAGATCATTTGCGGAGGATGATGCTTGTAGGAGAAAAACAGGTGCTGATGACACGCCTAATGAGATCCAGCGCGCGCCCTTTTCCGTGGCTCCGGAGTTTACTGCCCAATGGTGAGCGAGTTGTAGGACGACAATCCACGCAGCGAGGTTTAGCAGCCCGACGACTTTGATCTGGTCTATGGCGACGAGAGGCAGTGCTAGTATTTCCCAGCCCCATGGCATCGCCTGCATGCGGGGATCCGGGCCGTTAGTGCGAGACAAAAATCCGTCCTGCAGCCAGAGAAAAATCCGTGGCAGCCTGTAACAGAGGGAGTCGCTCATCGTAGGTGGATATACGATGTTTTGCCAGAGCATGACGGCGAGGAATAGCCAGGGAAGTGGCCAAGCCCATGCGGATGTAAGAATCCTTCTTTCCGCTTGAGGTGAGCCTATCCAGACCTTTGAGAAACACACTAAGGCAGTTCCGAAAATCAATACGGAACCGATCCATGACCAAGCGATGGCTCCGCCCATGCTCCATGCATAAGCATTCACGAACTGAGCGGTTGCCGCCGCGAGAAGTATCGCGAGGAACTGTTCCGTTAGAGAGAGTGATTTTATTGAGGGCATTGGTCTTTTTTGGTCAGCTCCAGAACATTCGCGGCGACCTTATCCGCATGGAGTATTTGTGTCCAACGGGAGGAGATATCCACCGGATTCCTACGACCCGAATTCCAGTGACTAAGCTCCGCGAGTATCGCGTGTGCGTGGCCTGTGGAGTTGTCGGTATCAGCGAGCATGCCGCAACCTTCGGAGACAAACCACCGAAAGCTCGCCATGGTGGGAGTGTCGGAGGAAACCACCGAGCATCCGCAGCACAGGGCTTCTGCTGCGGCGATGTTGAAACTCTCGTATGCCGATGGGCAGTGGTATATGCGAGATCGGAGCAATAGGTTCCCTAAATTCGCGTGGGTTAATCGACCGTGGATCGTGATTCTCGCGGCTGTTTTAGGGGCTAGGGCGGCGAGCCATGTGACGAATCTTTCTGTTCCAGCTCCAACGATGTCCACTGCTACGTCCAAATCTTCTGCTAGTACAATAGCCAGCGTGTCCATTAGAAGTTGAGGGCGTTTTTGGATCACGTCATCCCATCTGCCGATCGCGATGATTCGGTTTTCTTTGGCGGTATCACTTCCTTTGTATGATAAACTCGGCGTGACAGCATGTGGAACGGTAACAACCCGTGAAGCAAGCTCTGCGCCGCCGTAGATTCGGCAGATCTTTCGGTAACATTCCGCAGCATCAGGATATAGGGCGGCGATGCGATGGCCTTGCCGCAGATGCATGGCTCGGAGTGGATCGGTTCTGAGTAATCCCCACGTGAGTCCCTTTGCCACATTGAAAAAATATGAAGTAAGTGTGGTCAGAGAATTGGCACCGCCATTGAGCGACCACTGCTCCCTAAGCCAGCCCGACGGCCCGGCCAATGGGGTGATCATTCCGCTGCTGTCCTGATTGAGCACGAGTATCGCGCCTGACGCCCGGATTGCTTCAGCAACTTTTCTAAAGCCCGGCTTTCCCCAAGCATACAGGACAACACCATCGAGGTCATGGGTGCTCCACCAGTCCGCCGATTCGAGGTTTTTGTAATCTGTGCGGATCAGGTCAGCTTCATCCTCGGGCTTCCCCTCGCCGGGCATCACTGCCATGGATTCCACTCCGTTCAACCGGAAGCCGCGGCTGAGTAGCCCGCTATCACGTGCGAAAAAGTCTGGGCCGCCACCGAAGGGGACGGGCGTGCAAGTGAACCAACGCATGGATCAAAGCCGGTAGGCGACGTAGGATTTGGGGATGATCCAGAACATCCTTTCTACCCAGATTTCACAATCCGGAAAAAGGGTTTTGTATTCCCGGTAGGTTAGTAGGCGGGTGGTAAGCATGATAGCTCTGAGTCCTTCACCTGCGGCGCCTGTCAGGCCGACGAAGGTAGTCCACCTGATAAAAAACCAGCGCCAGCTGAATGGTATCCAGTGAACGAAAAGGCCGAGATAATGCGGCTCAACTGGGCAACTGTAGGCGGGAGTCTGAATCCAAAGCTTTTTGCCGACACGCCTGACTTCTTGTGCGAAGTCCATCTGGTCTTCAAATGTTCCGACGTGCTCTATCACGGAATTTGAATAGATCGCCTCGAACTCACCGTCGGCCATCGGCAGATCCCTCGCGTCTCCCTGAATAGTGTAAATCTCCGGGCTTTCGGGTGTCGGGGTGAAGGGGTTTGATACGTCTAGGTTGAGGATAGTGACGTGTTTGACGGATTCTACTCTGCCAAACCAATCACCTGCCAATCCACCCACGTCTAGCAGAGACTCGATGGGTTTTTCTGCTATAATTCGTTTGAATGCCTCAAAACGGTTCTCCCTCCAGACTTTCCTGATTCTTGCGTAGATATTCAGGATGTGGTTGTAGGATATTTTCATCGAATGAGGTAGAGTGGCTTTCCTGAAAAATTAGAACTCATTTGGAGTCTATGGCGGTATAAACCGTTTCCCAGCCGTCACAACGCTTCTCTTCGATGGGGCTGTGGATTCCTCTGAACCACTCGCCGGGCATGAGCACCCGCTGTGCGTGTTTTTTACCGAGCCAAGCCGCCCACCAAGAATAGCTACTGTTGGCGATGATGTGATGGTTTGCCAGTGACATGAGGTGGAGATCGTTGAGGGGATCTAGATGAGACGATTTGCAATCGACGATGGAGGTAGCGTTATCCGAAAAATGCTTCCGGCACCAAGCTGGATCGTCGGAAAAAATGTAAAAGGCGGCACTTGGCACAAGCTCATTCATGCGGCGTATAGCTCTTCGGTAATAATTGAGGTCGCATATGTCCGTGTTCGGATTGCCGATGTAGTCGGTTCTGCGGACATGGACGGCTACTGAGTTTTCAAGGCGAAGCAAGTCGGCAAATTTAAGTGATTCGGTATCCAGCTCTCTACCTTCGAAGGAAAGCTCTTGCCTGATTAACTTTTCGATGTGTTGGAAATACAGGTGAGATTGGAAATAGCCCAAAAGAACCGAATCGCGTGGCAGATCCAACACTCTGGGTACGAACGAAGTGTCGCCGGGATTTTCACGATAAATATGGCAGCCAAGGTATTCGAGGTGATGTTTTTTCGAAATTCGTTTTAATGCTTTCGAGAGCAGAGGGAGCCTTCTCGTGAGCTTTGCCTTGATAGGTAGATTTGCGATTCGTTTGACCGACTTCCAGTCTCGGTGGTCGAACCATGAACCGTCCATGGTAAGGGTGGTTCCGTGTTTTTCCGCGAGCGCGCGTGCTGCCGCATATTGGAAGAGGTTGTTGCCAGTGCGGCCGAGCATGACGGTACGGATCATCGGTGAGGAGTATTGTTGTCGATGGAGGGTTGTTCCTTTGACATTCGGGTTGGTTCGGCATTAACCCTTAGAGGAAATGATGACGGGAATTCTGGGGAAACTGCGACGAAACGTTCACGGGATGTGGGCTAGGTCAAGGTCACCGGAACAGGTATTCACATCGATTTACCGGAAGAACCAGTGGGGGGGCAAAAGTGGGGAAATCTGTTCTGGTGGAGGATCTTCGGAAAGCGGTGTCGTCACGAAGTATCTCAGTATGCTGAAAAAGCACTCCAACGATTTCGGTTTCCGTGAAATGGTTTTCGTGGATCTGGGATGTGGGGATATGAATGTAGGGAAGCAGTTAATTCCGCTCTGCAAGTCCTATACGGGAGCGGATGTCGTTCGTTATGTGATCGAAAGAAATCGCTCGGTTTTCAAAGATTTATCTACGGACTTTGTACACTGCGATATCGTTAACGACCAGTTACCGGATGGCGATGTCTGCTTCCTGAGGCAGGTTTTGCAGCACCTTTCCAACGATCAGATCCGAGCCATCTTGCCCAAGCTCCGGAAATATCGTTTTGTATATATCACCGAGCATGTCCCGAAAGACTGGAATGGAGTTTCGCCGAATCTTGATAAGCCGCAGGGTCGCGGAATCCGATTGGATCAAGGTTCTGGGATCGACCTTACGAAGAATCCGTTTGGGATTCCCGAGGGGGAGATAGATGTGGTATTGGAAGTCGCCGGAAATTCTAATTCCTCCGGACTTGATCCTGGAGTGATCCGCACCTTGCTTTTCAGACCTGATCGAGTTTTACCAAACTGAAATGTCAGGGAATACAATATCAGGTTTTTCCAAGCCAGGCATCGACCGGGTCGTCTCTGTCTGTGAAATGAAAGACATCGAGACGTGGAAGTTGGTTGCCGTCCGGGTTCCTAGATACATCACAGCATCTTCCTACGAACTGATTTGCCCTGACAGCCAACTTGAAGATTTTAGGTCAGTGACCCCACAAGTCTGGACGCTTTCCGGGGAGTCTACATATTCCGCGAACTGCAGTCAGGAGATGATTCGCCGCACGGCGACGGGCGAAAATCGATCGAGGGTGAATTGGCTTTTTCAGCAGTTTCTGAAGATCAATGCGGTGATGAGTTCACGATGCGACGAGATTGTCCTGATCTGGGACGCGGATACGATACCGCTTAGGGACTTGAATTTTATCGATTCGAACGATGGGGGCTTGATGTGCTATCACTCACGGGAAATTCATCTCCCGTATTTTGAAACAGTAGAGAAACTGCTTGGAATTGGAAAAGTGTGTGAGCCGTCGTTCATTGCCCAATGTCTACCAGTACGTGTGGAATGGGTGCGGAAAATGGTCGGAGAGATCGAGAGTCGATCAAGCAAGCCATATCCAGAGGCTGTAATGTCCGTGCTTCCCGGTAGATCAGGGAGCGAGTTTTCCGAATATGAAACGATCGGGACGTGGGCTATGGCGAATCGTCCGGAAGAGATCGGTCTGAGGCAAAAAAACCGTTGGCTGCGCAGGGGATCCTCAATTTTTGGAGAAAATTTGGACGGATTTAGTGCAAAGGTTTTGCTCGCGGTCTTGTCCTGCTTTTTTGATTTTGTGGCGGTTGAGAATTGGAAGGCTCCCGGTGTATTTTCAAGGGTCGCTAGAAAACTTAAGAGCGTTGCAAGTAATGGCTGAGCAAAGGTATTAGTTTTCCAAATTTTTGATGATCACTTGGTTTAGCCCTTTGAGAATACGTTCCGCAATTTTCTCTGAAGCGTATTTTTCTCGCAAGCTAAGGCCGATACTCCGGATCTCTTCTGGAGGCATGGCCATCACCACATCAAGAGCCGTCCAGAGGGACGACGGCTCTGCGAGATGGAAACCGCCCTTCGGTGTGGTATCTATAAGAATCTCTTCAATGGAAGTGCCGAGATTGTAGCAGACGGGTGTCCCTAGGTAATAAGCTTCGATCGCCGGGAGCCCAAAACCTTCGATCTCGGAGGGTAAGACTAGGGCGCGTGCCCTTGAGATCACCTTCACAAGATCTGCGTCCTCAAGGAACGGGTGGGCATTGAAGTGATTGGATTCACTGACAAGAGATGCACATTTAGCCGGAATTTTACCTACGAGTTCTAGAATAGGTAGGTTTTGGTTCGTTTGTGCGCGTTCGTGCCACCACATGATGAGATCTTCGGTGCGCTTATGTGGCTCCTTCGAGGAAAGGTGGATCACATAGTCTTCCTTGGGCGGATTCTCGGGTTGAGGATATTTTTCGAAAACACACGGTTCGTAGGTGACGAGGATATCCTTTCGCTTGATCTCATGGCGATCCATGAACGACTCGATCTGAGCCTTGGCATTCTCCGAGACGGTAAAAATGCCGTCGGCTTTCCGGAGGGTGTGTTTGAGCATGTGCGCCCAGTAGATGTATTCGGAACTAGGTCTCCAGCCCGGATACTTGTCCCAGTAATGCTGGATGATTGTGTCGTGGACGGTAACCGCAGTCGGAACGTTTCCGGAACTGAAGAAGTGCGGCAGAAAGCCCTTGGGATAAAACCAGATATCAGTTGGCTTGCGCCACATGGATAGGATGGGATGGAGGTGATCCGAGAATATCCTTGGGATGCGATGTCTGGTTCCCCACGGGAGGAGAGTGGTTTCTGTTCTATGCTTAGGCCCGCGTTGGGACGAGCGTGAAACCACTACATGTAGATCTACCTCATCACGCCCAGCCAGTGTTTCCAAAATAACATCGGACATACGCGAGATGCCCATACTCCGGTCGTGGCCGGGATTTTGATCGGCTAGATAGGCGGAAACATTCAGAGAGGAATCGCTACTTTCTAGGGCGCGGAGCTTTTCTATGCCGTGGGGATTTATGACGGCTTGGAAAGCTCCAGTCACTCGCTGGACGAAACATTTTGGCTGGAAGTTATCCTCATAGAATTTTCGGGATCGTTCCGCCTTATCGTTTGCTGTGACAGAATTTTCTGCAAATTCGCGTAGTGCCTCAGCAAATTGTTGTGGTGATTTCACCGGAAGAAGTACTGCGGTAGAGCATCCGTGCATCAGGGCGGGAATGCCGTTCCAAGCAGTGGTGACAATAGGTAGTCCTGCAGCGAGTGCTTCCATCAGGACGAGCGGACTGGCCTCTGAGTGATAGTGGCTAGGGAAGAAAAATACGTCGGCATCGTGGTAGGCTCGCCATTTGTCCTCTCCCGTGAGCTGCCCCGGAAAGCGGACATAATCGCCCAATTCGAGCTTCGCATGTAGGCTCATGGCCTTCCGCCTGAATTCGCCATCCATCCAGCGACCAACGATGTCGAAGCGGAAGCATTGCTCTTGCCCGGATTCACGAAGCTGATGAGCGGTTTTTAATATCTCCAAAACGCCTTTTCCTTCTTGAAGGCTGCCTACGAAAAGGACTTTTGTAATTTCACCTGGCAATTTTTGGTGCCGATCCATGGGTGGAGCTTCAATACCACAAGGACACCAGAGGTGGTCTTTCGTTTTAAATACCTCGTGAGGGGAAACCTGTTCCTCAGCCACTTCCAGAGCCATATCTGCATCTCCGTATGCGATGTCGGCGAACCAATCCGCAATCGGATTTTTACGAGTGAAGGCAGCAAGGCCACTGGCATGGAAAATGAAGATCGTTTTGGCAGCTTTCGGCCTTACAAAGGCTAGGAAAATTACATCGCGCAGGAATGGGATCCATCTTGCGCTGGCGGGAGGGTACAGCAGCGTGCTCTCCGGTTTTTCGCAAAGTGCCTGGCGCGTTTTACGGATCAAGTGGAAAAGACGCCCGAGTTTTTTGAGGTGGAAACGGCCGACTTCGTCCATTTCCTCGCTGTAGTCCATGCGAATTTTCGTCACCTCGAAGTCCGGCCAGTCATGGTCGAATAGAATCTGTGTGGCCACCGCTTGACCGTGCCATGGCGGAGGGGTTTGTCCCATCAGTACGACGTGCGGTTTTGCCGCATCCGTGGCTGTGTGGTTGTTTTGCTCAAGCATGAATGTTCGTCATTGGTGATGATAATTTAATGGCGATCGAAATTTACGAAGGGCGTCAGGTGAAATCCGTGCCGTAGGATCTTATTTTTCTAAGTCGCGTATGCTGAAGGATCCGACTACCGGTTCAAGCGTTTCAATTAGTGAGGAGGTGAACTCTGCTTGCGATTCTGCAGTGAAATGTACGAGATCACCGAACGCACCTTCGTCTGTGGCCGCAAGTGTGGAGCCATCAATCACTGTGATCGATTCGGGAAATTCACTACCGAGGCTTTCAAGGAAATCGTCCATGTCTTTTTCGATTCCGGCACCGAGTCTTTTATGCAAAGCAGGATGTAGGTCTCCGCGGATCACGATAAGGGAACAACCCTTTGCGACAAGCTCACGAGCCATCCGTGCGAAGGAACGTTTTTCGAAATTTGAGGCACTCCCGATCTTCAGTCTGGATGCGGTGTCGGCTGCCTGTTCGTCGAGATCGGGAACCAGCGAGGCATCGTGGCGCGACTGGGGGATTCCAGTCATTTCCCATCCGAGAATACGGTGGGAAAGGGATTTTCGGAAACGGTGGATTGGTAAGACTCTGCCAAGTAATCCGCTGCGGATGGAACCCGGGGATAGCTTGTCCCAGCCATCCATCTCTATTAGGTCGGGGATTTCTCCAAAGTGGAGGAAGTCCGCAGCGACGATACCGCTGCCAGTGGCGTAAAAGCTAATTTCGGAAACGTAGGAGATCACTAGGTCGCCTTTTTGAAATGGGATATCACGGGAGAGAATCAGCATGTCGAATCCCCGCGCGCCCGGCTGCGTGAGCTCGGTAGTCCACAGCTTCGTGCCAATTGCCGTGTTCATGGCTACCTCGTCGATACTGCGATTCGTCTGGCTGTTTCCGATAAGTATAGCCCGGCGCGATCCGCGGATTTCGTCCATCAGCCCGCGCTTGATCTGGTATTGGGCGAAGTTATCAACGTGGGTTTTATTATAGAAGAGCGACCAAAACAGGACGGTATTCCCGCAGAACCATGCGAAAATATTTAACGCTACGAAAGCTAGGATAGAGTTCACTAAGCCGTTGGCTCCTGACTTGGTGAGGAAATTTTTAGCAAAGCGGCAGGCAAGAACCGTCAGGAAGCTGATGACAACGGCAGCGAAAAAAAGCACGAGAGCCTCGTGTATCCGGCCATGGACGAAGATCACCGGATCACTAAACTTTCCGTTGGAAACCCTTTCTAGCGTGCCGCCGAACATGGCCGAGATCCAGAGTGCAGTATTGTAGCCGAAGAACCGGAACAGGGCTGCAGTAAACCCTGCAAGGATTATGATGATTACGGCGATACGTTTCATCAGAACTGGAAATAGATGAATGAAGAGCCTTCGAAGATCCCAAGGCTGGAAATAGCGACAAGAGTGGCAGAGACGGCAAGCGTCTGTCTGCTCTTCCTCCACTTGGAGAAATCATCCATTTTCGCGTGCTTCCATTGCAGCAGCAAAGCCAGCGAACCTAGGAGAAAGACCGGCCACAACAGGCCGCTGGTGCCGGTGGGGAACCTCCACAAGGAATCGAGAAAACCTGATATGACTTTCCACTGGCCGATGCTTTCGGGAACGCCACCCGCCCTAAACAAGAGCCAGCCGATACAGGTGATGTGGAAAAAAATGATGCCCGCCACGATGGGCTTCAGCCTTTGGAAGCATGACGTAACCGTATTAGATCCGGCATTTTTCAATGACTCCCATGCACGGTGTATGACTAACAGAAGGCCATGATAGAGCCCCCACGCAAGAAAGGCGATGCCCGCGCCGTGCCACAGTCCGCCGAGAAGCATGGTCAGCATCAGATTGCGGAAGGTAAGAAGAGTGCCTAGACGATTTCCGCCCAAAGGGATGTATAGATAATCACGTAGCCAAACAGAGAGACTGATGTGCCAATTCCGCCAGAATGCGGCTGGGTTGGAGACTAGGTAAGGAGCTTTGAAATTTTGAACCAGTTCGAATCCCATTAGCTTCGCAAGACCCCGGGCAATGTCGGAATAGCCGGAGAAATCGCCGTAGATCTGGAAGGCAAAGGCGTAAAGCACCAGCCAGGATCTCGCGTCTTGAAATGGGGGCTGTCCGTCACTGAAGCCCCAGTCCACGACAAGCGCCAACCGGTCTGCGATCACCACCTTTTTCAGATAACCTAAAAGACACAGCCATATCCCGTCGATCACCTGGCTGCGCCGTATCACGCGCGGCTTTCGGCACTGTGGTAGGAGATCCTGTGCCCGGACGATAGGCCCCGCTACGAGATGCGGAAAAAACGAGACATACAGCATGAAATCCAAAGGATTTCGAGCTGCTTTTAGTTTCCCACGATACACGTCGATCGTGTAGCTCATGGACAGGAAAGTGTAGAAAGAGATACCCAGCGGCAGGATCACATGCAGGGTCGGCAGATCCGGTTGCATCCCGAAGGTCTGGAGCACTCTGGCAAAACCATCTGCGAAGAAATTGAAATACTTGAAGAACCCAAGAACCCCGAGATTCATGCACATGCTGGCTGCCACCAACCACTTGCGTCGGTATCTGGACGGTTGGGCTTCGATCCATAGGGCGCAGAAATAATCAAAAAAGGTCGTTAGTGCCAGCAACGAGAGGAAGCGCCAGTCCCACCAGCCGTAGAAGACGTAGCTGGCTACCACCAACAACACGTTCTGCGGGCGATGCCCCACGCGGTAATAGACCGAGAGGACTATCGCGAGGAAGGCTAGAAAAACCAGTGAGTTGAAAACCATGAATGTGGTTTTGAGAGACGTAAAAGGCCGTCATTCAGCCTGACCGTTTTTAATGACCGGTCGTATCGGATAATTCGCAGGCCGCCCTGAGTATCTGCGAATTTTCCTGATGTCCTGCTCCCTGCTTATAAGCTAAGGATGCAATGATCACTCCAGTTGGATCGTCATTCCAGCCATGCTCCTCAAGGTAGGCAGCCGTTTCTGGTCTAGAGAGCTGCCCTCTTGTCCATTGGATAGCTTCTTCATCTCCCAGTCTCGCCACCAGACGGGCGTCTTGGAGGAAATAGTGAACCAAATCTAGGCCAGGCATCCCCTCGCTATGACCCCACTCCCAATCGAGCGCCATCAATGATTGGTCGTCTTGAAGTCGCAAATTCCAGCGGGCGAAATCCCCATGGCATACCACGGGTTTGAGTTTTTTTTCAGTGAGGCCGCTCAGCACTTTTTCGTATCCAAGCTGATTCAGGGCGGAATGGATTGCAGACCATTCCGGAAATTCGTCGATCAGTCTTGCTGTTCCGCCTGTGCTCCAGCGATTCAGGAGATCGATTGCTTTCTCAGGAGCACCGGGACGGGCGGGTGTTCCCACGAGGTACGGCATACGTAGTATCGTGACACCATCGCCACTGTGCAATCCAAGTAATTCGGGAACCCCAGGGACGATCTCCGCCAGTTCTCTCAATGCATTCGCTTCTGTTTCAAGAATCTCGGCTCCTTCTGCTCCAAACGCTACTTTCGCAACCTCCCAGCCATTCTGTGTTTGGAAACTCACGATCGCCCGCCTGACACGGTGTTCGGAACTGCCTAGTAAAATTCCTAAGCTGTCTTTCTTTACCGAAGGTAAGCCATCACCCACTCCATCTAAATCTCCATCCAAATGCAGCTGCTTCAGAGGTAGTAGCGATGGGCTCAACCGTCCGCATGCACGGATGAGCGCCACTGAGACTCGGGCGATTGTCCGTTGTGGTTGATAGAGATTCAGCGCCTGCCGAAATGCCTCCGGCTCTCTTGGCAAAGCGAGGAAGCTTCTCCCGTTCTTACTGAGCAGTCCGAGCTTGGCTGAGCCGACGCCGAAAATTTTTCCGATCTGCTGAAATGTGTTTTCATCGGTCATTTGCGCTTTCCCGAGGTGGGTGGTGCAAGAGGCCGCCGTGAATGAAGAGCCTTAAGTAATCCCTTTTTCAGCCGGAAGAGATGCGAAAGTATCCCATCAACGGCACAGTTTAGAGGCTCGTCGTTGAAGAACCTGATGCCGTATTTCCTCCGGATAGCCCGCGGTTCCGCCGCTTGTCGTTGGAGCCTGAGAAGATTCTTCATATCGGCTTTCCCAAGGCTGCTCTGGCTGATGCTGCCATCGTGCAGACGAAAGTCCGCGAGAATTGTGGGGAGGTATTCGAAAGTTTTACCGAGGTCGGCGAGCCTCGAGTAATATTCACCGTCCATACAGAACCCAAAATCATCATCCAGCAGATGCCCTTCTCCGATGGTGGTATCCCTGCGCAGGAAACAGGCTGTGGAGCCGATATAGCAGCCATGTTGGAGCAGAATCCTTCGGTCAAAGGGGAATAGCGTCATTGTCCTGAGAAAATCCCCTTCGCCATCCATGTAGTCGTAGCAGCCATAGATCACGTCAGCGTTGGGCTTTGATTCGGCGAAAGCCTTAACTGCCGCGAGCGCTCCCGGCTTCAACTTGTCATCCGCATTGAGCCACATCACCCATTTTCCCTTGGCCTTGCGGAAGCCTTTGTTGATCCCATCTGTCATCCCCTTGTCTGGTTCTTGGAAAAACTCTGCGTGTGGGAAGCCCGCGACCACTTCCGCGGTATTGTCTTTTGACATGGCATCCATGATCAAATGCTCAAATGTCACTCCTTGCTGCGCCGCGACGCTTGCTAGGCACTCACCTATAAAATGTCCATAGCCGTAGCTCGCAGTGACGATGGTGAAATCGGGTGAATTCATTAATTACGTAGGGTCAAATGGGATCAGTAACGGACTTTAAGATCTCCAGTCGGAGTCCGGTAAACCGTACCGACAGAGAGAGAAACCGCTTCATCGTTATCCGCAAATACCGGGAGATTAGGCATCTTGATTAGCGCCGTGAATGTAACTCCTTCCTGACCGTCGGTTTCGGAGTCAATTCCTGGAATTCTACCCAAATCAGCTGCGGTCGTGATGGACGATCCGTCAGCAAAATATAGTCCTTTCCCGGTTGGGAAACTGATCCCATTTTTTGTAGCATCAAACGATTTTACATGCCCACTGGATGCGAGAATACGACCGAGTGCGCTTACCCCTCCGGGCTGGGACGCGTTACCGATCCAGAATCCGAGTTTGCCTTCGGCCACGCCAGTAGGGACATACTGAATGGATGCGTTTGAGTTTACGGGTTGGGAAGTTTCAGCGTTCCACCAGCTTCCGCCGAACTGTACGGCGATGGATTCCATCGTGGTATCGACTGACGAACCTGCTTTTGCCCTTCCCAGAGGATTGAAGTAGAGAAACCGGAACCCTCTCTGTCCTGGGCCGCTGGTCGAGTTCCCCATCTGGAATCCGTCGTCCCAATAGAAGCAGTGACGCGGGGATGCCCAAACAAGCTCAGGGTAGAAATTGGTATCATGGGAACTGCCATGATTCGGAAAAAGCCAGACATTCGCAGCCGTTTCACCTTCAAAATTTTCCCAGCTCATCCGTTGGTGGGCGGGAATTCTGAGGCCCCCGGGGGGCGTCAAAAGCGGATTTGTATTTAAGGGGCCAGTTCTCAGGTTCCCGTTTTCATCAAAAAAAGCGGTTTCGCCGATTGGATCTGGCACTTCTTCTTGAGTTTCGATGGCCCGGAAGAATTTCTTGGTTTCGATCGGGAAGTATACCGATTCCGTATTTCCCGTGCCTTGTACCGAAGTTCCACTGGATTGAAAATCTGATAGGTTAGTGCTCTCCTCAATGTCATAGCGAAAACCTTCGCGTGTCTCAATCTTGAGTTCGACAGTGGGTTCGATGGTCACTTCCATCTGCTGGGAATTGACCTCCGAGGGGATAGTCAGTAGAGCCGAGGATACTATCGATATAGTTTTTTTCATCTGAGTTGATCTAGCAGATACTGTCTATTTATTGAACAATAGTTCTAGATCTTTCCCTAGGTTTATCTGATTTTCCGGCGCTTTAGGTCTTTCGTCCAACCACGCCATGCTTAGACATATTCACGGTTTCTGTGCAAAGAATGTCGCTGCCGTTGTGCATTTACCTCGTGTTCTTTTGTGTCGAAGGGCGGAACCGTGGGGAATTCGGTTCAGTCATTGTTGTGTTTGAAAAATATGAGGCCGGTCAGAATCACCTTAGGCTTGCCGATAGGGATAAGGCGATTGGTTAAATCGTTCCGGATGATTTTCTGACCGCCTCATGGTAGTAACCGGTCATACGGTCAAACTTAGCGTCCCAGCAAAAATCTGTCACCGCTCGCTTGGCCGCCGCCTGTCCCATTCTCAGGCGTCGCTCCGGATTGGCTGCCAGTCTGGTCACCGCTGCACTTATCTGCAGAATGGTATCTGGAATTGAGCCGGGGGTGATCCTTTCTGCGCAGCTTTCATCAGTGATATCGCCAACACCTTGGTGGGCGATACAGATCACCGGTAGGCCATGTGCCATCGCTTCGAGATTCACTCCGCCAGAAGTGTCGCGCACACTGGTAAAGAGGAACGCGTCTGCCTCATCGAAGCGATTCATCAGTTCCGCGCGGGGCAGGACTCCATGGAAATTGACTCGTTCGGAAATCGAAAGTTCATCGGCGATTCTTTCTAGCCGCTTTCGATCTGGCCCGGAGCCAAAAATATCAAAAGACCAGTCGCAACTGGTCTTTTTCAATGCGCGCAAGGCTAGCTCGAGTCCCTTGCGACGTTCGAGTTGCCCGGCATACATCAATCGGATGGTTCCAGCGGATTCTCTCTGGGATTGCCTTTTCGTAACCGTTGGCGTGCCGGTATCGAGCATCACTTCCCGTGCCCTAATTCCATGGTCGACAAGCAGATCCTTGGTTTCTGTATTGGCGGGAATCACCGCCGCCGCTCCGTGCAGCAATCGCTTCAACCACGGGAGGAGGAGAAAACGGTTGATTACCTGAGCGCGCAGCCGCTGCTTCCATGCGTCTTTTCCGAA
The DNA here is from genome assembly GCA_051252155.1 of Luteolibacter sp. Taxonomy (GTDB): domain Bacteria; phylum Verrucomicrobiota; class Verrucomicrobiia; order Verrucomicrobiales; family Akkermansiaceae; genus Luteolibacter. Next base: position 236,979 of record JBPOGB010000002.1, read on the forward strand.
CAGCGGCAGATAGTGTGGATTGACCTGCGGTGCGCCTACAGGGCCGAGCACGTATGCGGCGTATTTCAGTTTCCAAAAGCCTGGGCAGAGCAAGGTGCAGAAGGTGAGGTGATGCACTACTTCCGAACTGTCCGCCTCAACCGCGAATCTTTTGGCGACGGAAATCTGCCAAAGCACGTAATAGACAAAAGTGGGAAGCCATCCCCGTCGTTTCGCGGCGAGGAATGGGGTGGAAAGATCATGGTAGAGAAAATCTACGGAGTTGAGCGGATGCTCCGGCGGCAAGGTGTCGATCTCAGACTCGATTACGGCGCGGTTCGACTCCCGGGTAAGCACGCGCAGATCCACACGTTCCGCTAGGCCATTCGCCCAGCGCCAGCCGACTCCCGGCTCCGAGCCCTTGCCTGGCTCGCAGGCATAGGCAGAGAGGAGGATGGATGGTTTCGTTGTTTTGATATTAATCACATTGATTGATTTATAGAGTGCGAATAATACTAGTTATTGCGGATCTTTTCGCCTCTATATCTGATATGCTTTGCTGGAACTCCTCCGCAAATAGAATATTCTTCGATGTCTTTCGTTACCAGACTGTTTGCCCCAATAACTGCACCTTTGCCTATCGTTACTCCCGGGAGAATTGTAACTCGAGTGCCAATCCACACATCATCTTCTACGATAATCGGTCTTACCGGAAGTGCTCCTTGCAGCCGAATAATGACATGAGGATCTTCAAAAGCATGAGCTGTAGTCATCAAGATCACATCTGGCCCCATCAATACATTGTTACCGATTGTGACATTGGGGCCAATTCTTGAGTTGGCACCGATCTGGGCATAGTTTCCAAGTATTAGCCCCTTAGCTGAACCAATATAGGCGTTTTGTTTTACAATGATTTCTTTGCCGCATTGATCTGCTAACATGGACACAAGCATTCTCCTCAAAGCATATCCGAATCTCCAACCTGGAACTGGTTGGGTTGGAAATCTTGTCGCAATCAAATAGTAGAAAAGAAGAGCGAGTTTGCGTTTCACGACATCAAAAGGGTATAGGGAATTTCAACGAGAGGAATATATCAGATTTAAGACTTCGTTCGTCACATGTTCTAATGAGTTTTCGGCGTTTACGGTTCGAAACCTACAGCAATTGTGAAATTGAGAATGATACGCCTGTTGAAGATTGATCAGGGCGTCCCTAGTGACTTCGCGTTTCCTACTGAGAAGCACGTCTGCTGGAGCATCAAGAAAGACAATGAAGTCGGGTTGGGGCATTACCCGGCTGGCGAGTTTGGCAAGCCATATGGGGCCTCCATAACGGTAGCGTCGTGGATCGACAAGTAGGTCGCCGTGGTATCGGTCGAAGAGAACGAAGCCGTGAGTGGAGCGACTGCGTAGCTGGCGGAACCATGCGACCCACCAGTTGAACCCCAGCCAGACGAGTTTCAGTGTGGAAGCCATGGTGCCTCTTGGGGATTGCCCGTGAGGATCATCTGCGGCGGATGACTGGTCGTTTGTGCTCCGGGAAAATGGTTTAGGGCGCCAATGTCCCAGTTCGACGAATTCACCCTTTTCCCGTAGGTGAGTGGCCACGCCGTCGATTACGGCGGATTTACCGGAGCCGTCGCAACCTAGAAAAGCAATAAAGGGCATGATGGGATGAATGATAAAAGCCGAAGTGTCTCAGGTGCTTTCGCGCTGAACGCAACGATGGTGGAGCCATTCTGCGAGATCATTCGCTGGGCTAGCGGGATCAAGCGTATGGACGCAGACGGCGGGTAGGATTTTCCGCCAAAATGAGGATAGTTGCGGTAAGATAATTAGGGTGCTGGTGATGAGTTCTTTTAGGAACGCGATCTGCCATTTCTTTTCCTTGCGGAAGTGGCGGAAATGCAGCTTTCCGAAGCCGCTCTTCAAGAGATCCGCTTTTGTATCGAAATCTTCGTCACCCGTCACCACGATGAGTCCGGTTGGGTGAATGATGCGTGAAAGGATGCGACTCGCCGCCCCTGGCTGTAACATGGACGGGCGTGAGTTGGATTTATCCCGGATCAAAGCAAAGGCTTTCGCAAGATCGCTGCTTTCCCATGACTCCAGTGAAATACACCAACGCTTGGTGAGCCAAGCTTCGCATTGTTGACGTGATTCATCCGGATAAATTGCGAATTCCACAGCTGCTGACCCACTGTCTTTTTTTTTCGCGGCTGCCTTAGTGAATCGGTAGCGCAATTCCATGTGTGGGGAAAGACCATGTCCTCCCCATGGCAGGGGGCGGCGATTTTCCAAAAGTTCGTGCGCTGTGAGGAAAAGGGTTCCGTTGCGTTGGTAGTCAGAGCACGCGTCGAGGGCGACGGAGCGAGCGGGGTCTTCCTTGTCGGAGCAGACGAAATAGGCGGCGGTAGTTTCGTGGCGAAGGATCTGGCAGAGCAACCAGCCGCTCGCTGCGCAATGATCCCGGATCAGATGGTGAAGCTCGGTGAAGGTTTCTGCATCTACGGCAAAATCCACGTCGGAAATCTCGTGCTCGAAGCCATTTTCCCCGCCGTGAAGAACCGCGGATCGTCGGCCGTGTTGCTCCAGTGATACGAAAAAGCCGCGGATGAATGCGGCGGTTGCTTCATGGGATACGCTCACTCGGTTTCAAGGTGTCAGGAATTGTTCGCGGCCAAGATACGGTTTGCGCCGACGACCGTTGCCCCAGCCGGCACGTCTTTGGTCACCACTGCATTTGCTCCGATAACGGCGTCGTCACCGATGCTCAATGGGCCGAGAATTTTTGCGCCTGCGCCGATGTACACCCGGTGCCCGATCTTGGGTGCAGCCATGGCACCACTACGGTTGCCAATGGTGACTTGGTGGCCGATCACCACATCCTCACCGAAGTCAACGCCGCTGCTTACGATAATCCCGAACGGGTGCGGTAAGAAAACGGAATCGGGTAGTGCCATGCCGAGATCGCAGTTCAGATATGCAGTGTATAGACGGCGCAGGACAGGAATTCGCCGCCCACTGAACCAAATGAGCGCGTTGGCGAGGGCACCATTGGAGATATGCGGGTCGTGGGGATGGGAGCGTCTCATGGTCGGGCTGCGGGTGAAGCTTAAATTCAAGTGTAGTTCTCTATTACTTTTTTACCTGCGACTTTGCGCAGTGTCCGCATGATGCGGTTCTTGAGAGAGAAGAAGGTTTCGAACGCAGCGAAAGACAGTTCCGGCGGCAGTTTGTGGAATTTCTGCGGATCTGGAGGATAGCCTGCGAACCGCTCACCGTTCCTTGTCCATTCTAACTTTCGAAAAGCCATCGTGTCCGGACGTTTTCCTTTCACGTAATGGCCGTAGGTTTCGTATTCGCTGAACAGGTTCGATCCCTCACCACGTAGATTTTCCATGATCGCCCATGCCCAGTTCCTCGCCTCCGGGTTTCGCGTTTCGATCTCATCCAGCATTTCCCGGAGATATGATTTATTGATGACCTGATGCTGGGAAATAAACGAAAATTCCCTCGCCGCCGGCGTGCCGAACAGTTGCTCGAATGTCTGGAAATATGGACGGTGGTGTTCACTAGCCATAGTGTAAAACGGCCGTCCTTCCTCATTGAAAAACTCAACCGGTTTTAGAAGAACTGTATCAGCATCCCAGATCAGGTAGTGCTCGTCACGGTTCGAGACGTTCGAGAACGCGAACTTAAGGAACTGCTGAAAATACCAACCAGCTCCCTTTGGGAAAAACGGTAGGTTTACCCTTTTTAGATCGGAGAAAGACATTTCCGGCATCAGGGCATTTTCGTCCCATAGTATCACATCACTGCCGCAGGCATTCCGGAATTTAGAGAAATCTTCTTTCCGGGTAATCACATTGATCTCAGCACCCGGCACGTGCTGGCGTAGGCTTTCGCAGGTGATCCTATATACTGGCAGGTCACGGGCAATACAGGCGGAGACGATTTGCATGAGGTGATGGTAATTAGAGCTGGAAACGCGTAGTCAGGATCTTCCTTGGGTAAGTTTCAGGACGAGTTTCCGAGGAACCATGCGGAGTAGAGCGCTGATCACTGGAGCGGGAAGGAATCTTCCCAGAAGTTCTACCGGCTGGCGCCGCAGCCTTCCCAGCACCGCCGCCGCATTCTTTTTGCTTTCCGCGCTTGGTACATCGGCAGTTTTGACCGCTTCGAACATACCCTCTGCACTCACATCATGAAGCTTGCACTCCCAGTTGTCGTGAGCCCTGAGATAGGGGATTAGCCACTTTCCTTTCCTTAGCTTTGCGTCATGCGAAAGGAGTACCGACCCGACAGGCATGTTGGCGCAGAGTGCTTGAAATTCCAAAATCTGTTCCATCGGATTGTCGCCACCATCCAAGAATACGAATTCTATCGTGGTATCGTCGCCATTCTTTTCTAGGAACTCCGGGATCACATTTTGTGAGAAACCAAATAGCGGGGTGAAACGTGCTGCGATCTCTTTTCCTGCAGAATTGATGTTTGCGATCATCGCGTCGTAAATGGATTGGAATGCCTCGACGCCCCACAGGTGTCCATGACCATTCGCTTCTAAAGCCTTGAGGATGTGGAGTGTGCTTCCGCCTCCTAGCCATGTGCCAACTTCCATGGCTCGACTTGGTTTTAAGTCTGTCACCCAGCGGGTAATGATTTCGCGTTCTTTGGTGTTGAGTTGTCCTTCCATAATGCTTGTTAGATATGAGTTGTTGTTTGTGAAAGTTTTACGCGGATCTTTAATCTAACGAGTTGATCCACCTCCGGCGATGACTTCCCGATAAATTTCCAGATGTTTTTGGGCGATGATTTGCGGGGTATAGCGCTCCCGCATAAGGCGGGGATTACCTGCAGTTCCAACTGACCCAGATTTTAGCCAATCTTCGATACCGATCCTGAGGCCGTCGAAGTCATCGAACATTTCTGAGCCATTTGTGGATTCAAGGATGTCGGGGATACCACCAACTCGCGCGGCGAAAATTTTGAGATTACGAGCCAGTGCTTCAGCCACGACTAGGCCAAATGCCTCTTCCTCCGGAAAGTGGATTAATGCATCGGCTTGATCCATGGCTTGAAGTAGATCCGCCTCTTCAAGCACGCCGAGATGATCGGCGTAGCCATGTTGCATGGCTTCATCTAGCAAAGGCTGGAAGAGTGCCCCATACGAGCCGTCTGGCGAATGGCTTCCGATGAAAAGGATTTTGAATCGATGCCCGGATTCATGCAGTGACTTCATCACTTGGAGAATTTCCAGCGGACGCTTCAGTCTAGTAACTACGCCTACTACCAGAAATACTGGGATCGGATTGTTGCTGATTTCCGGAGGCTCGGATTCGAGGAAAGAAGGTCGAACAGGGTTTGGAACCATCCAGGTTTTTCGAGTGCGGTTTTCGACGAGGGAGCGGGTATGGCTCGAATTGCAAAAGACACCTGCAGTCCGTCGTAATGCATGGGTTTCCAACGTTGATGCTAACCAATAGTATGAATTAGCACCCAGAAGTCTCATCTGGTAAATCCGTTGCATGTTTCCATGGATGGTCAATACATTGGGAAATCCCGAATAGACTGCGGAGATGGCACAATCGCGCTCGGTGCCTTGACCATGAACGATGTCTGGATTGATATCTTTCAAACGCTTCCGGACGGCAAGAGCACACCCCGCGAATGCGGTGCGCCCCCACCCGAGATGAGACACAATGGGTTGGTGAAAGTGAGTGTTCGCCCCGAGTTTCTCAGGTGAGATCATTTTTTTCTTAGAGCAAGAAATTACGTGGATCTCGAGTTGATCGGGAAGAGCCATCAAGCCGTCGAGGATAGCGGTTGGAGCTGGGCCGAAAAACGGAACATCCAAATCGTACCGGTTCTGTTGCTCCCGGTTGTCGGTAGTAAGGTATGCGACTTTCATCAAGAATATAGGAGACAATCGGGTGTGTCGTGTGCGGCGAGACGATGGTGAAACACGATGGAGCGAATCAGAGGAAGTTTTGTAAGTAATGGGAGCACTTATTTACTCCGAATGAGTCTCCTAGCGGTTGCTCTGATTAGCCATATTCCCAATTCGAAACTGTGCTTTTCTAATCTGGGGATCGCGTATGTTGCAAGCCAAAGCCAATCGCGTATGGTGCTGGAAGTCGTGTAGTATCGCAGTGCTTCCAAAGCCCGGCGTGATTCGGATTCATTTAAGCGCATGAACTTCCCGCAGTGGCGCATCGCAATATCAAAACTCAGAGCCATTTGTGTCTCTGCTTTTTGTTTGGAAATGGAGCCTTGGTGGATCCGAAGCTTGAGTAATGGATCTGCGATGCCGACGATGGATCCGTGCTGGAGAAGTCTTCCCCATAGCCCAAAATCCTCTGCATGGCGTTCTTCTGGAAGGTATCCTCCCGCAGCGATAAAGGTTGATTTTTTATAGATCACGGTGGGATGCACGATTGGGCATTGGTAGCAGAGTCGGAGGATTGTCATGGCCTCGCTTCTGATAAAACGTGAAGCCTTTCCCGCGTAATCGTCATCGCTCATCAATTGAATCTGAGTGTGACACAACACGGCATTATTGTTTCGCTCTAGAGCCTTCCACTGTTTTTCGAGACGGGAAGGATGGGCAATATCGTCGCAATCCATTCGTGCGACCCATTCTGCCTTGGACTCCGCGACACCGCGGTTCAGTGCAATTACGATTCCTTCGTGATCCAGAGGAATGATTCGGATTCGTGAATCCTTGCTGGCATATTCTTCGAGAATTTTCGGTGTGGAATCAGTACTTCCATCATCAAGTATGAGAAATTCAAAATCTCGGAATGACTGGTTAAGAATGCTGTCGACTGCCTCACGGAGGTATGCTTCCCCGTTCCACACCGGCATGATGACAGATAGCTTCACGCTGTTTTTGCTCATTATTTGAATTTCCCGGTTGGGTGGTTTGTTATACCGCGACTCCCAACCTCTCTAGCCATGGGATAGTCATGTCGCCTACCATCCCTAGTTCCTGCAGGTTATTGTTCGCTAACCTAACAGATTCTGGCCATTCCCGTTTTTCCTCCCATTCGTTGAGGTAGGTCTCCCAAGCTCCGGCGCGTTCTATCAGGACGCCGATACCATGTTGTCTGAGTTCTGCAGAAGCCAAATAGTTCTCAGGCGCTGCGCAAGTCCAGAACACACCCCGGCCACACGCCGCCGCTTCCATGCTTACTGTAGACCATGATGAAGCTACCGCGTCACACCATTTCAAATCTTCTTCGAGCCCAGATTGGCTAATGGTGACAAAATCAATTCCGGCGTCATGCATTTCTTTGAGAAGCGCTTCGCTATTTTCACGTGGATGTGCACGAACCCTAACTTCGGCACGATAACGGAGGCCTTCCAAAATTTCCCAGTCCGAACACCGTTGTTCCGGGCTATAGTCTCCTTCGCTTGGCTGCGAAAAGAAGGCGATCCTCAAACCCTTACCTGCTTGCTCATTCTCAGGCATTCCAACGGCTTGATGGATTGTCTCTAATCGCGGGTGGCCGATTGTCCAAAGTTTTACAGCATCCGAAACCCGCTGACGAAACCACGTTTCGTCAACCTTCGACAATAGAACAAGATCCGTAGCTTGGGTGACTTGATAGGTGGGTAGCCGCTGCCCATGCATCACATGGATGATCCGTGCCCCCGCCTCACGTGCCCACTGTACCCAAGCTTTTGATTCTGGGATCAGTTCGTATGTCAGGAAAACCGCTGCATGAGGGCAGGGTGTTTGTCTTAGCACGGCTAATTCAAGTTGTTGCCGAAAGATGAGTTCGGCTACTCTAGGAGCGAAATCGGCAGGAAGCGCTTGTTTGTTGAAACAAGGCAAAGAGGAAAGTATCTTATGGATTCGTTTTGCGCTGCGAACGGCCTCTCGCAAGGCACAAATTGATTTGCGTAGATCGAGTATGGAGAGGCTTTCAGAGAGCCCCGATGGTAATACAGATTCCTTAGTTACGGTTTCTCCCCAAGAATTTGCATAGAGTAACCTCTGCACATCGGGTATCTGTTTCAAAATCGGAACCAAGCTGTCGCAGTGAGCCGGAGTTGTTAGCAATCGGAAGCCGTATGTGGGTGAGGTATGTGGGGCATGAAATGAACCTTCAATCTTTCCAGAGCATATCCGCAGTGTTGCCACTTTTTTCAGCATCAGAAGTATCCAGAGGGTCAACCCTCCTCGGAATCGTTTTTCCATTCCGGCTCTGTTTAGCAGGAGTGTGACAAAAATCGTGTCTGCCCAGTAATCCAAGCGCGAATTGCAGGATGCCTTTCGGAAGGAGCGGTAAAATTCCTCAAAGATGGAAATTGTATGAGACATCAAAAAAATGATTCATTCTTGGATTTTGAACGAAAATATTTCACGGCCTCTAAGTTTTCGTTGAGACTGCCAATAGTCCCAATAACATTCCGCTCCGGGAATTATCGAGAATCACCCGACTCATTTGCTGCGAATCGCCTTTGGAGAGCTGTGCGTATTGTGTGTGTTTTCCGAAGAACTTTCGTAGCCGAAATCTTCTGATACATGTTTCAAAGAAGGTTTCCGAAAAGCGCTGATAAAAAATATCTACTTTTGAGAAACGCGATTTCATTTCGTCTTTGAATTCTTGTTCTCCAGGTTCGTAGAGATGATGTGGATTAATTTTACTAGGTGCCCCAATTCGGACATAAGGTATGGACGCGATCAATTTACCACCAGGCCGAAGTACCCGTGCAATTTCATCAAGTGCTTTGCGGTAATCGGGCAAGTGTTCAAGAACCTCCAGACACACGACGACATCAAATGAGTTTGACTCTGCCTGTAGAGATTGGGCATCTCCTTCGGTGATCCACTCGGGGTTAGGCACTCGTAATTTTGCGGTCTCACACGTTTCCTTATCGTATTCGATTCCTTGGTAAGAATTAACTTTGTTTGCAAGTGATTCACTAAAGACCCCAAGTCCTGTGCCTACCTCCAGCAGTTTATCTTCCCGTTGAATTTGATTTAGTGTAAAATCATAACGCTGGTTATGAAGGTGTACCTGAAATAAATCATCGCAGGTTGCTACGTCGAGTCTTTCCAGTGCAGTAGGTTTTGTAGGAGGGGTGTTATTCATGGCGAAAATTATTTGTATGTGCGATTTATACTGGGCGTAGGATAGTTTGATCAGTGGGTATTCGGTTACATTTTATAGAATATTCACCACTGATATGGGTACACAAGGTAACCATATCATTCTTACCGCTGCGTCACATTATTCGCAGGGTTCGAATGGCCGGTGGCGTGAGATAAGCGAAGTTGTTTCGTCTTCAGGCTTTCAGTTTGGCTCGTTGTACGGCTTCGACTTCTAGGATTTCCTCTCTTTTGTAAGCGAGTGATTTGCTAACATTACGCAGATCCCGGGCGAGGCGGCGCATGCCGTCCGGCTCAAGGCTAGCGGAGTGATCGGTACCCTTCCAAGTGCGATCTAAGGTGAAATGGCGTTCGAAAACTTCTGCGCCAAGTGCCAGAGCGGCGATGTCCGCAGCGATCCCGAGATGGTGACCGCTGAAGCCGATTTTTTTCACGCGGCTGCCAAAGTTTTCCCTGAGACGAGTGATCTCAAGCAGGCAGATGTCCTCGAATGCAACGGGATAGCCGGAAGTGCAGCTGTAAAGGACTAGATCCTTGTTCCTTCCGTGTTTTTCAAATTGTGTAACGATAGCTTCTTCTTCGGCCTGCGTTGTCATTCCGACCGATAGGTGGATCTCACCCCCATATTCGCCACAAAGATACTCAAGGATCTCGCTGTTGAGGTTAGTTGCTGAAGGTATCTTGATGAATTGTGGGTTCAGCTCAGTGATCTCGCGGGCTGATGTCATGTCCCAGACGGAAGTGGAATAGATGAGACCAAGTTCTTCACACCACTCCTTGAGTTGACGGTTTTGGTCGAGATCAAATTCAAGTGCTTCACGGTGAGCTCCGTATGTCTCTCCATAGGAGTTAGAAGGGTTCGGATGGGGAGCGTTGTATTGCTCGTGGCTAAGTAACTCTTTAGAATTACGCTTCTGGAATTTTACGGCATCAACTTTGCAAAATAACGCGGCAGTGGCGATGAGCTCTTTGGCGATGGACATATCGCCCTTGTGGTTGCAGCCGATCTCGGCGATTAGGAATGGAGTGGTCATTGGATGTTGAATTTTGGATTTTGGATTTTAAATGTTGGATACAAGATTAGATGATATCATGAATTACGAAGACGATTTCACAATCGAGGTGATGATGCGTTTGATTGATTCGATTTCGTTGATTAGGGATGTGACTTGATTCTCGGGCAGGACTTTGCCGTCTCTTGTGAGGCGGAGCCAGTAATGAGACTCGCGAGCTTCTTTGGCGGCGATAGACATTTTTGATCGGAAGTCTGCCTTGCTCTGGGCTGCTTGAGCTTCCTCTACATTTGCTCCAATGCTCGTGCCCGAGCGCCAGAGTTGAGATGCTAGATCAAACTCGCGCTGTTCCTTGATCAGTTTGGTTACAGCCATGATTTCCAAAGCAAACGCGTAGGATTTTTCGAGAATGATATTTCCCTCTTTCATCAACAATTCAAAATTTAGCATCCAAAATCATATCACACAGCTCCCTCACAGCTCCTTGGCCGCCCTTTCGCTCTAGCACAATTAGCGCGCGCTGCATTGCTTCTGGATAGGCATCGGCGACCACGACGGGACAACCAACGAGCTCAAGGCATCCGGAATCATTGCGGTCGTTGCCGACGTAGATGACATTTGCGGAATCTATCTTTTCGTCTGCCAGCCATTGCTTAAGGCGCGAGGCTTTGTCTTCCACTCCGTGGATACAGGGGATGTTAAGTTTGTTGCAACGGGCTGATACCACCGAATTTACCTCGGTAGAAAGCACTTGGAGACGTATGCCAGCTTTGCGGAGAGCTGCGAGACCGAGACCGTCAGAGCGATCGCAAGCTACGGTTTCACCTCCGTCCTGTCCGGTATGGACGCGGTTGTCGGTCATGACGCCGTCAAAGTCGAAGACCACCGCGGAGATAGTAGTAGGCAATAGATGAGTTAGTTTTAGCTTCAGCTGTTCACGGAGCAGAACCTCGGCAATTTTAAAATCCGTAGGGCTATCAATTTCCCAAGAGCGTTGCTCAGGCATTACGTGGATCAACGTCTTACCGAAGAAGCGGTGTTTCGAGTCAAGAAACCCCTGGGTTCGCATGCCGTAGATCGCTCCATTTTCAGCATATTCCGGATCCATGTCCTGGCGCCTGAGTCGCACTGTTGAATCGTGGTTGATCCCTGTGGCGGAGTTTTCCGGGTCTCGTTTCCACAAGAAACGGTGCGAGGATGTGGCGGAAAATACGGAATCGGCGCCTCCGGATTGTAGTGCATTGCAGACCGCGCTCAGATCCTTTGCCGCCGTCAGGGGAGAGGTGCACTGCATGAATAAAAAGAACTCGGGCAGACCACTACGTTCATTAGTGATCTTCTCAAGTGCATGAATCAGTGCCGACTCCGAGCTTGCTTGATCCACCGAAAGTTCGGCGGGACGCCAAACAATTCTAGCGCCGTATTTTTCCCCGATCGCGGCAATTTCCGCATCATCCGTGCTTACATAGACATTGCCTTCACCGCATGCTTCGAGTGCGGCGAGAATATTCCATGCGATGAGTGGTCTGCCACAGAGAGGTAGAACGTTTTTTCGCGGGTGCCCCTTGGAGCCGCCGCGTGCAGGGATAATGCAGATAGAATTCATGGCCTTGTCCATGCTTCAACTAGGCCAATATTTTCAACCCGCGAAAACCCCAACTCTTTCAGGATCGATTTGGATCCCATAATCACATCCTCACCCACGATGAACGGATGTATTTCGATCACCATCGTCTTCACTTCCATGTGTGCAGACAGCCATTCTCTATTTTCCTCAAGGAAACTCACTTCTCCGCCTTCAATATCCATTACAATCGTAGTTGGAATAAAGTTGTGTTCTTCGCAAAGGGATTCCAAGTCGAAGACCGGAACGTTAACCACACGCCCGGTGGTCGTGTTCGCGCTGCCGCTGACAATGAACTTTTCGATGCGGAATGTCCCATCGCTCGATTTGCTTAGCATCCCGTGTGCGATTTGGAACTTGGATTGATTGACCTCTCTGTTGGTTTCGAGCCAAGGGATCAAGGAAGGATTAGCTTCCACAACGACATGTTTGGTTGGATCTCCAATCAATCGATTGCACACACAGGAAACCACACCGATGCAGGCACCGAGTTCAACGATGGTATCATCAGGAGTAAGGTACTTTTTGCAAAGTTTCCGCTCACCGTCTTCGTAAGCATCGAAGAAAAAACGGGATCGAAATCCCATGGGCATCATGTCGTGTGGCAGCTTGAATGTGAGATTTTCCGTTTTGTAATTCCGATTGAATATAGACCACAGGAATCCAAATAGCGGGCTGTCATAGTGTCTGGTTACCCAGAGTTGTCTTATAAAGTGGCGACCCTTGATGCGGAGCCAAAGGGGTATCAATGATTTCATCTGTGGTGTTAATTGGTAGGATTGAAGGCGATCACTTGAAGGTAGATGCGAGGTTCGGAACCGTCTTGGGCACTGTAATCAGGGAGTGGGTAGCGAAGCGGAGTTTTTTTGGGAAGTCGCCTCCGGATTTTATCAAAAAGCGAAGTTTTTGGTCTGCATGACTTCATGTGGTCTTTTACAAAATTACCGCATTCACGTGAAGTCGGAGTCACAAAACCTGCACTAGTTAAGGTGTTTTCGAGTGATTCGGATGTGAAGTAATTGAGATGTCCTAAGCCGATCCGTTGCCACTGGATTTGACTTTCCACCCAGAAATCGGGTTCGTTTGGGACTTCAAGAAAAAGAGCGCCGCCCGGAGAGATAGTTTCGGTACGAAGGAGAGTTAGAAAATCGACGGGCTCGGGTATGTGTTCAAGAACATGGCTCATTGTGACTAGCTCAAATTTTTCCGGGCAGTTGCCGGGAGTATAGTGTTGGTTTCGGATTTCCACCGAATCTGATGCCTGTTGTGCCTTTGCGTGGGATGCCATAATGGGATCGGTTTCGTAGCCAACCAGTTTTTTTGTGTAAGGCTCGAAGGCATTGAGTAGTTCTCCGCAGCCGCAACCAATATCTAATACCGAATCGAGATGATTTCGTTTGGAAGTATTCAAAATAAATCGTGACTGCTCTGCTGCGCGATGACGCATGAAAGCGACATAGTTTACATCCGGACTTTCCTTGCGGACATCCCGGTATTCTTTGGTATAGAAGCGCTCGAGATCTACTTCTGATGGGTAAGGGATCGTCCTGTATAAGCTCAGCTCCGAGTCAAATCCAACTTGAGACTCAGGGAAGTCAGGATGTGATCCCAAGATTTTTGAGGAATTAGTATTCACGGTGTGCATGCGGGAAGAGAGGTCAATTTAGTTCTTACTGTTTCGCGTATTTTTAGGGCGAAGAAGGCAGATGGAATATGGACGATCAAAAACATTACAGGGATAACCGCTTCCTGCATACGGGATGATAACAAGAGTGATCCACTGATGAATACAATGCCTACGGCCATATGCATAAAAGTGTAGGGTTCTTCGCGCAGCGCTCGGGTGTAGTGCATGGAAACCAACCAAAACGAATAACAAAACCAGCCAAGAGCAAAACAAGCGAGTAGCCATCCGTTTACAAACCTAGCTGCTGCCTCTGGCCATAAGTAGCCAAGCACTGGAAATCCACCAGCGAATGCTAGCATGGCCAATCCGCAAAAGGTCACATTTCGCTTCGCCGCATTTCGCCAGGAGTTCTCTAATTCAATCCATTGTCCTTTTGCCGCCATAATTCCCCAACCGGGAATTTTGGTTGTAGTCCAAGTATTGGCGATTCCGCCCATCATCCTGACGATTTGGAATGTCATCCCGATTTTGCCCGCAAGTATCGGCCCCGAGAGCTGGAATGCGAGAGGAGCAATCCCTGATTCAAGAAAATACCGGCTCATCCAGGTTAGTGCGATTCTCCATTGAAAGCCCCAGATCTCCTTCCTCCAAGAAACCTGATGATCTCCCGGCTTCCCCAGTATTTGTCTGATCAATGATCTTCGCCGTAGCGAGAGATAGGCAACTGGCATTACAAGCATCACAATAGAGGCATACATCGCAGCGTAGATCCCAAGATCCAAAAGAAGGCAAATGGCAGTGGTTAAAAATCCACCCAAAGTAGCAAACAGGCGGAACGTGGCGGTTTGAGCCACAAGATTGCAGCCCTCCAGCATCGCCCAGTAGGGAGTGAGTAGGAAGCCAATACTGGCACAAATGGTGATTACGAACCAGGGAATTTGCCAAGGCACGCCGTAGTCAGGTTTCGATGAAAAAAAGCAATATCCGCCTGCAGCAAGTGCTATAAATAGGACGGTCGCCATTGCTAAGTAGTAACGATTTGCTTGGTTGAAAACGGAACGCAACCTAGATAAAGATACAGGATCACCGACAAGCCGACCATGGTCATCAAAGCTGAGATTGGCATACTCCCGGCTGGTAAATTGGGTGATGCTCTGCGCGAATCCGGCTTCTAGAAAGACTTGGATGCCTACGACTCCTCCGAAGCTGTAAAAGAACCCCTGTTCCTCCGGGCTCAAATACTTGATCATCAAGATCATGGTGATCGGGCCAGTCACAAACCTCATTACCTGAGTCAGGGATGATGCCGCGATCGCACGGTCGAGTCCGAGTAAACCCAGTATTTTTTTGTAAGCTTTTTTCAAAGTGAAAGAGTGTGGTGGACTGGCCACCTGAGCGGATTCCCTAGCTAGATTTTATGCTGTTTGAGAATCCGGCCGTGTAGCTGCACGATTAGCAGGTATCATCTTTGAGCCATGCTTGACGTAGGGTGGCAGTGGGAGGTTTTTCTCAAGTAAGCGTATCAATGCCGCTCCAATGATAAGGCCAGAAGCACCTCCAGTAAAGCTACCGAAGACGAATATCCAAGCTAACGGAAACCAGAGGTAGGTATTGCAGATGAAGAGTACCGTGGGATACCACTCTGTGCCTCGGCTTCGTAGAATTTGACGGTGGGCATGCACTGCCACCCTGAAAATGCCAATGATCAATACAAGCAATCCTAGATATCCACAGGCACGGATGGTTTGGACAGGGCCGCTGTGATAGTCTCCATTTACTAGGATGGCTTCACGATGATAGTCGAAGCCGGAAACCCCTTGAGCGTGTTTGTCTTTTAATTCGATTATCTGTCGCAACTGGGATGACGTCATGCCAAGGCCGTCCCCAAGAATCTTGTTCCGAATGTATTTTTCACTTGTTAACGCCTCTATCCAGATCTCCGTTCGCCATTCGGTCGATTGCTTTGCATCGTCCTTATAGCGCTGCTCCCAAGTGCCAGGAAGTGTGGTGAGAGCACGCTGGACATTAGGTGGGAATGGATAGATCAGGTTTGTCAGCGCCATGACGGTCAAAGCTACAGCTCCGATCACGCAGGAGATGACCACTTGAGGGAAGCCACCCCTGTAACAAACTCCGATAAAATAAGTGAGTGCAATGAATGCAAGGTGGGAGCGGAATCCACTAAAGGCTCCCCCAACCAAAGTGAAAATAATCAAGGGCGCCCAGATGGGGTGAAAGGCTGCTTTTAATGGGGAAATTCGGCTAGAAATCCAATTGGCTAGATTCAGGGTTAGTACGCGTACAAAAGAAACCCGGCTGGCTGCATCTTGGTCGATGACCCGACGATCGGCCGGGTCATCAATTGAAACGTCGTTTGAGAAGCTTGCGCCAAGAACCATTCCCGCAGCAGGAACGAACTTTGCGAGAAGTCCCAAACAGAAGTTACCAATACTCGCTATCATGGTAATTCGTACCCACCAGCGGAGGTCTGTCGGATTTATCCGGAGACTCGTAATGAGAAGGCCTATAAGCGCCGTCATGCCGAGTACCGCATATGGCTTGGCTCCTACGGTGTCTGAACCGAAAATATTCAAGCCAACCGGATTTCGAAAGTAAGCTTGCGCGACACAAATCAGAAAGAGAAGAGCCCATCCCTCAAGTTCCGTAAATTTGAAATTTATCGGGAGTCGGCGAGTTAAAAATTGCAGGGTGCTAAAGCCGATAATCAGGATATGAACTAAAAATACTGTCGAAAAGTTTCCGGGTAAAGGAAGGCTTAATCCGATCGACATAGCGAAAGGAAGTAACAGCCAAATACGAGTTCCAAGTGCTACGCAGATAGTTAGAGTGATTCCACCGACAACCCATAAGGCTGCTTCTAGTTGAGCTGTTGCAGCAGCGATCCCTAAATAAACCGCCGCGAAGGTCGCTGCGATCAGAACCATGAATACCTTGATTTTGTTTGTGTCCATAGAGGGTGGTTAGAAAGGAATCAGAATTTTGGAGGCAGGGAGGGTTCTATTGCCCTACGGGCGAAAATATATTTAGCGACGGAGAAAACCGCTGTGTTGGCGAGCTGGAGAATGAGATAGTGTATCGGGGTGAACTTGACCAGCAATGTGTAGATGCCCCAATCGAGAGCGCGGACTGAAAGTATGGCGGCAGTAAAGGCGAGAAACTGTGAAACGATGGATTTCGAGGAGTCTCTTTTAAATACGAAGAGGATACAGGCGAAGAAATTGATGGTGACCTGTACGGTCAGGACGAAGGCGTAGGCGGCGGGCTTGGGCCAGAAGAGTTTTTCGACAAGAAACCAGTTCAGGGGGATCGCAATGAGGAATGCGGGAATGCCAACGGCAAGGAAGCGGAGGAGGTTCAAGAAGTCTTTTTTCATGATCTCGCTCCGGAGGAATGGGGATGATTCGCCAAATCTGTCATCGCCTTGCGGCGAGGCGGGATTGGTAGAGGGCTTCTTCAGTAAGGCGGCGCTGGGAGCGAGAGAGTTCTGCGAGTATGGCGACGACGAGGAGGATGAAGGAGGACAGAGCGAAGACCGCCATCAGCATCAGGGAGGGCAGGTAAGTTCGGGTAGGATCGGGTTCTGGAATGTAATAGACGAGATAGACGAAGCGTGCGCCGAGTATGAAAGCGATGGCCCCTGCGATAAACGCAAGGGAAACAAATAGGCGGCTTGGACGGTAGAGGATGAACATCGAGAGCATCGTCGATCCGGATTTCCATAGGTACTCCCAGACGGAAGAAAATAGCCGCGAGTCGCGTGTTCCGGGGTTCACCCGGATGTCCACGGAGGCGACGCGCAGGCCGTTGTTGCCCGCTTGGATGAGGGTTTCCATGCAGTAGGAAAATTTCGTGTAGATGAAGATTCTCATGCAGGCCTCACGCGAGAACGCGCGGAAGCCGGAGGGCGCGTCGCGGACGGTGGTCTTGGAGATAAGGCGGAGCATCCAGCTTCCTGTTATTTGGAGCAATTTTTTCGAGAAACCGAATTCCGGGTGATTCACGATGGGGCGGGAGCCGACGACGATATCAGCATGGTCGGCAAGGACGGGGGCGACGAGCTTGGGTATGTCTGCTCCGTTGTATTGGTTGTCGCCGTCTGTATTAACCACGATGTCAGCCCCGTGCTCTAGGGCAAAATCAACACCGAGACGGAAGGCTGTGGCAAGGCCGCGGTTGCTACCGAGGGAAAGTACGTGATGAGCACCGCATTCCTTGGCGACTTCTACCGTTCGGTCAGTGCTGCCATCGTCGATGACGAGGAATTGGATGGAATCGATCCCTGGGATCTCCCGTGGCAGGTCGGCCAGTGTTTGCGGGAGGGTGTCCTCTTCGTTCAAGCAGGGAATCTGGATGAAAAGTTTCAAATGAGTGTGAAGTGAATGAATCGAGTTTCAGTGTCCGACACTGTAGCGTGTTTTACAGATGAAGGAGCTCTCGGTAGAGGATTTTGTTTCGTCCAGAATCGTTCCACGTAGGAGTGAGGTATCTTCTGGATGGTAGCTATCGGCAGAGGCGACGTGGCGCTTCGAAGTGCGGGGGGCGCGAGTAATGAGATCAGATGGAGAAGTGCCGTGGATAGTGTCTTCGATGACGAGGCTTTCTTGATCCCACTGAACTTCACGAGAAAACCGGAGTCTTGAATTCGTTTTCTTGAAAATCACTAGACGCTTTAGGAAACGGATCAGGTAGCGGCCAAGGATGAAGCTGCCGCCACGAAGTATCATATGTTTTAACGGGGTGCTAATGTGTTCCTTGTGGGGAACGAGATAACCCTCGCAAGAGGCGAAAGTGGCATCGGTTGAAGTTTTCCAATCCATACTCCACCAGTGGGTTACCCATAACTTTCCGTCTTTTTCGACAAGCCATCCGAAGTCGTGCGCAATTTCCTGCCCTGGCCAGATGGCGGAGGTGATTGCTCCTTTACGTGTGGAAACGAGGGCGGTGGCGTTGCCCGAGGATTTCAATAGTGCGTGTCCTGAGCCTGGCTTTGAAGGCGAAGTGTTGGCCGTGGCTCCGGTTTCTTCGGGGAGTGCTGAGTTTTGCTCTAGCAGATTGATCGCCCGAAAAACGGAGTGGCCGATGTAGTGGCACCAGTAGCGATCATCAACGGCATCGAAAGGATGGAAAGGGGGAGATTGATGATTGACGATTGATGATTGTGAATTGTGGATGTTTTTCCGGCTCGGGCGGGTGAAGAGCTTTTCGACGGTTGCGGCGGCTGTCGCGTTGTTATGCTCGATCGCGAGGCGGACAAGGCCGTAGGGAACGAAGTAGTCGGTATTGCGGGAATTGTGCATTCCTGCGGTGCCTAAGGGGCTGAGTGCGAACCATGCAATGTAGTCTGCAGCGAGCCGAATAGCTGAGATGGGGCGAGTGTCTCCAGTGTGGTCGAAGATATCCCAGAGGCAGTCGATAGATACGCTGAGGTAGCCAAGATCCGGGCCGTCGTATTCGGGAAACCAACCCTCGGGATGCTGTAGGGCGAGGGTGTCTGAAAGGATTTTCTGAAAAGGCTCTTCGGCGACTAACGAGGGATCGAGGGTTCGAATGACAGCCAAGGCGGCAGTCCCGGCGATTTGTTGATTAGCGGCTTGTGCCTCAAAGCGGGCGAGCAGTTGCTTTGCAGAGATCTCAAGGCCGGAACGAATTTCAGGGAGTGGAACGATGCCTTGGTGGCAAAGTTTCGCGACGGCGAGGGTGGAGAATGCGAGTGGAGGGTAACCTTGTTCGAAGGGATAATATTCTTCGAAAGCTCCATGTTTGATCGCTCTGCTGTTCCAGAAAGCGGCGGAGGCCTGTGCGATGTGGTGAAGAGCTTCTTTATCAGGGCTATTTGCAGTGACGAGTGCGACGGTGTAGCCGGCCTGCTGGAGAATGATGGATGGAAAATCGCGGATCTTGTAGTGCCACCAGTTGCGATCGCAGGCGCCAAAAGAGGGCGAACCGGGATCACGGCAGATCTGGGTAAGGATACGGGGCAGAATAGAATCGCCTGTAGCCTTGAGAAATTTTGTGACGTCGTTCACTGCGTAATCCACGCCGGTGCATGGGTGGCCATTTTCAAGTCTTTGAGCCCTTTGCGCTTTGCGGGCTTGCTGGCGTTTTTCCAGGCGAGTCGGAGGTTATTGAAAAGGGGGCCGAGGATCCTTTCTGGGATGTGTTCCATTACCCAGCGCGCAAGGCGTGTTCTGCAACAGATGAAAATTGTCGAAATGATGATTTCCACTAGGATACGCGAGGTGCCGGTGCCGACGGGGCTGATGCCATAATCCGGCGCGGCGCGGCCGATTTTTCGGCGCCATTGGTTGCGTAGGTATCCGCCACGTTTTTTAAAATCGATCATGTGCCCGTGCATGCCGGAGGCTTCGAGCACGTCCGCCTGTTCGAGTGTTAGGAGGCCTTTTTCCTCCATCTCTTGCATGACATCGGTCATCTTCGTGGTGCGGGAGGCGATGACTGAGAAGCCTTGGCCGAGGCTCTCGAACTTGGGTGACCATGCATCGCCGACGGAGAGGTCGGTGAATTCGTTGGCGAAGTCCATGCTCTGAAGACTCGTCTGGGTGACGAAGAACGGGATGAGAAAATTGTAGTAAACTTTTTTCGAGCGAATCTCGCGGCCTGAGGCGGTGAGGATTTCTAGGTAGCCCGGCCATTCGCCGGCGCGCCACTTGAGAGAGGTGATAGGATCGTCGTCGGCTACTTTGTTGGCGCGGAGCAAGGAGCGGATGGCTCGATTGTCGAGAGCGGTTCCGGTGTAGGGGCCGAGGACGTATTCGACCTGGGCGGCGCGCCCGTTTCTAGCGTGTTGGAGAACTCGGAGTGCGGAGCTTTGTTCGGGAACGCAGGTCATGGCGTAGCGCTCACCGGGAACGAAGGCATGAAGGGCGTCCAACATGGAAAGAGGCACATAGACAGATTGCGCGCATGATAAAACCTCCTCGCGATTCCGTGCGATGAACCATGATGCCTGTTCGGGGGTGGGAGCTCCCTGTTTCGCCAGAACTGCACCATCGATACGCCCCGACTCTAGTAGATGAATTAAAACGGCACTGGTGACTCCTCCCGAAGCACCTGCTCGGCGGATTGAGGGTTCGGCCGCATGACCTGTCCAAAGCTTGTCGATGTGACCAACCCGCCAATCGGTGGGTAGGCTTCCGAAGTGATTTTGATAGAGTGTTGGGTAGTCCACGCCTTTTCCCGGACAGGCGGTCCAAGCGAGCTCGGGAAGATCGCAATCGGATGAAAAATTGGGGATTACACCTGAAGCCGAATCGACCATGTGAGCGGATCCTTTTTCAGCCAATGCAACACAGGCGCCACAGCCCGTGCAGATACCTGTGTCGATGACCTGAGATTTCAGTTTTTCAGAAACGGAAGTCACGAGATTGGTATTACGCTAAGCTTGCATGGATGCGACCGTGGATTTTAGGGCGTCGGCGAGAGTGAATGAGGGTTTCCAGCCTGCTGAGAATAGCTTGGCAACGGAGGATCGAGAATGCCTGACATCGCCGGCACGAACGGGAAGGTATTGGATTTCCGAGGATGATCCGGTGAGCGAAATAATGTGCTGGGCTAGGTCGTTGATGGTCATCTGGGTGCCGTAACCCGCGTTGAAAGCACCGGAGATAGGATTCTCGGAGGCAAAGACGAGAGCCGAGACGATGTCTTTCACGTAAATGAAATCGCGGGTTTGCTCGCCGTCTCCGAAAATTGAGATGGGCAGGTTATCGAGAGCTTTGCGAAGGAAGATGGGAACGGCGGCAGCATATCCGCCATCGGGATTTTGTCGTGGTCCGAAGACGTTGAAAAAGCGCAGGGAGCAAGTCTCGAAGGTTCCGGGAGTGTGGTAGAGATTGAGGTAATACTCGCCATCTAGCTTGGTGATGGCGTAGGGGGATTTTGGCTCCGGAAGCATGTCCTCGGTTTTAGGAACCACGGGGTTGTCTCCGTAGATAGCTGCAGAGGAGGCGAGGACAAATTTTTTCACTCCAGCTGCCTTTGCTGCTTCGAGTGTATTGAGAAGGCCAATGACATTGATCTGCGCGGTTTCGAATGGTTGCTCTACCGATTCCGCGACGCTGACTAAAGCGGCAAGATGGAAGACCGCGTCAACTCCGATCATAGCTTTTGCAACTATGTCAGGATCTGTGACCGATCCTTCGATAAACGTATGGCGGAGACCGCTTAGATTGTCGTGCGAACCGGTGCGCAGATTGTCGAGCACGCGGATTTCTCCTCCGCTGTCTTGGAAATGGGCGACGAGGTGGGAGCCAATGAAGCCTGCTCCGCCGGTGATGAGAATATTCATGAAAATGGGATAGATTTGCCTCCGAGGGTATATCTAGATGTTGTGTTAACGAGTTGGTAGAGGATGAAGTCTGAAGTGGATTGCGGATTGCGCAGTCTTAAGTGGCGGGGCAGTCTGCCGCATATTCACATGGAAATTCTGAAGAAACTATTGCGCGATCGGCGCTTTCACCGACTGGCGGGAGTAATGCTGGTGCTTTGCGTAGGTGCCGCCCTGCTTGCTTGGAAACTTGGGTTCGATGCCTCCATTCTGAAAGCTGCATGGAAGGATACGGAAAGCTTTTTGGTGCTACACCCTTGGCTGCTATTTGCAGGATTGGTGATTCTGCCGGCTTTGCCGATTCCTACTAGCGCATTGCTTTTATTGGCTGGCACGGTTTGGCGGGAGCGGCCGCTGATGGCTTGCGCGGTCTGCCTGCTGGCAATGGCGCTGAACATGTCCTGGACTTATTGGCTTGCTGCGCACCTAGGCAGGGGACTGGTCGTGAAGCTGATTTCTATGATGGGATTTGGAATTCCGGAACTGCCGAAAGGAAACGATTTGCGTGCAATTCTTCTGATACGATTGACTCCCGGATTTCCTTTTTTCCTCCAGAATTACCTACTTGGTTTCTTCCGAGTGCCGTTCCGCCTTTACTTGCTGGTTTCCATGCTTTGCAACGGATTGTTCACTGTGGGGATCGTGCTCAGCGGCGTCGGGCTAGGGGACGGGAAGATTGTTCCGGTTCTTTCCGGCCTTGGATTGATCGTCCTTGGTGTGCTTGTCACCCAGTGGGTAAGGAGCTGGCTGGCGGGGAGGAAAGAAAAAATAACGAGTTGATACCAGATTGGCTGATCACACGATCATGCCAGCGGCGACTGTTTCGTTAGTGCCGGGGTCGATGAGAATGAAGGATCCGGTGCTGCGATTGCGGCGGTAGGAGTCGTGGATGAGCGGTGCGGCTGTGCGGAAAGTGATGCGGCCGATATCGTTCATGGAAAGAGTGTCTACACCCTCAATCTTGTGGAGAGTGTTGACGTCCACCTGGTATTTTACCTGTTGGATGATGGCTTTGGTTTCCTGAGTGGTGTGACGGACGATAAGCTTCGCGCGAGCGGGCATGTCTTTGTTAGAGAACCAGCAAACCATGGCCTCGATGTCCTGTTCGACTTTCGGGGGGTTGTTGGATTTTACCAGGGTGTCACCGCGTGAGATGTCGATCTCATCGGTGAGGGTCATGCAAATGGATTGCGGGGCGAAGGCTTCCGAGAGATCGCCCGCTTCCGTGGCGATGGCTTTGATCTTGGTCTTGAAACCGGAAGGGAGGACGGTGACTTCGTCGCCGGGTTTGAATACTCCACCAGCGACGCGGCCTGCGTAGCCGCGGAAGTCGTGCCATTCGTCGGACATCGGGCGGACGACCCATTGGACGGGGAAGCGTGCGTCGACGTGGTTTTCTTCACCGCCGACGTAAACGTTTTCGAGGTGATAGAGGAAAGTAGGGCCTTCGTACCAATCCATGTTCGTGGATTTATCGACGACGTTATCTCCATTGAGTGCGGAGATAGGGATGGCGGTGATGTTGACGACGTTGTCGAGGCGTGAGGCGAATTCCTGATAGTCCGCGACGATTTTGTTGAAAACTTCCTCCGAGTAATCGACGAGATCCATTTTGTTCACCGCGACGACGAGGTGTTGGATGCGGAGGAGGTTTGCGATGAAGGAGTGGCGCTTGGTCTGCTCGATGACGCCTTTGCGTGCATCGATGAGGATGATGGCGACGTTTGCGGTGGAGGCACCGGTGACCATATTCCGGGTGTATTGGGTATGGCCCGGGGTGTCTGCAATGATGAACTTGCGCTTCGGCGTAGCGAAGTAGCGATAGGCGACGTCGATCGTGATGCCTTGTTCGCGTTCGGCTTTGAGGCCGTCTGTAAGGAGGGCGAGATTGACGTTTTCATCGCCGCGTTTGCGGGAAGATTCTTCCATGGCGTCGAGTTGATCCTCGAAGATGGATTTTGAATCATAAAGAAGGCGGCCGATGAGGGTGGATTTGCCGTCGTCTACTGAGCCGGCGGTGGTGAATCTGAGAAGGTCCATGAAACTATAAACTTTAAATTTTAAACTAGAAGGAAGAGGTGGATGCGGACTGAAGTCCGCGTTCCGTTTTTAGAAATAGCCTTCTTTTTTGCGGTCTTCCATGGCGGTCTCGGAACGTTTGTCATCGGAGCGTGTGCCGCGCTCGGTTTGGCGGGCGGCGGCGACTTCGGCGATGACTTCGTCGAGGTTTGAGGCGGAGGAGCGGACGGCTCCGGTGCAGGTGGCGTCACCGATGGTGCGGAAGCGGACGACCTCTTTAGTGACGGTTTCGTGATCCTGAGGTTTCAGGAAATCGGTGACGGCGAGGAGGGTTCCGTTGCGCTCGAAGATTTCACGCTCGTGGGCGAAGTAGATGGATGGGAGAGGAATTTCCTCGCGTTGGATGTACATCCAGATGTCCATTTCTGTGAAATTGGAGAGGGGAAAGACGCGGAAGTGTTCACCTTCGTTTTTGCGTCCGTTGAAGAGATTCCAGAGCTCGGGGCGTTGTTGTTTCGGATCCCATTGGCCGAAGTCGTCGCGGTGAGAGAAGAAGCGCTCCTTTGCACGGGCTTTTTCCTCGTCGCGTCTGCCACCGCCGAGGGCGGCGTCGTATTTGTGTTCCTCGAGAGTGTCGAGAAGGGTGACGGTTTGGAGTTTGTTGCGTGAGGCGTTGGGGCCGGTTTCTTCAGTGACGCGGCCGGCATCAATGGATTCCTGGACGGAGCCGACGACAAGCTTGGCGCGGAGGAGGCTCACGAACTCATCGCGGTAGTGCATGGTCTCGTCGAAATTGTGGCCGGTATCGACGTGAACGAGCGGGAAAGGTGGGCGTGCAGGCCAGAAGGCTTTTTTCGCGAGCCATGCCATGACGATGGAGTCCTTGCCTCCGGAAAAAAGGAGGGCGGGGTTCTCGAACTGGGCTGCAGTTTCGCGCAGGATGAAAATGGCCTCGGCTTCGAGCTGGTCGAGGTGTGAGAGGTTGTAATTGGGCATGGGAAGAAGTGATCAGTGCCGGGTGATCAGTGATCAGCGGCGTGGGCGCAGACGTTGCAGTCGCTTGACGTGTGTGGTCAAGAAATAATTAGTAACTTGAGTCAGTTACTAATCTTTAGCGCGAAGTGACACGTGGGAGGATGGCTTCGATGAGTTCGATAGCAGCCTCTTCGATCGAGAGGGTCTCGGTGTCTAGGGTGATGTCAGGGAATTGGGGAGGCTCGAAGGAGCCGTCTTTGCCGGTGAAGTGTTCGATTTCACCTTTCGCGGCTTTTGCGTAGAGGCCTTTGACGTCGCGTTGTTCGCAGGCTTCGTAGGAGGCTTTGACGTAGGTTTCGAAGAGTTTTTCTTCACCGAGTATGCCACGTGCGAGGTCGCGGAGCTCGCCTTTTGGAGTGATGGCGGAGATGAAAACGATGACTCCGTTTTCGACGAGGATCTTTGCGAGCTCGGCGATGCGGCGGATGTTTTCGAGGCGATCTTGGTCGGTGAAGCCGAGATTAGAGTTGAGGCCAGAGCGAATGTTGTCGCCATCGAGGATGACGGTGAAGCGGCCTTGTTGGTGAAGGACTCGCTCGGTGGCGTTTGCGATGGTGGATTTGCCCGACCCGGAGAGGCCGCACATCCAGATGGCGATGCCTTTTTGTTTGAGGAGGGTTTCCTTGTCGAAGCGATTGAGGAAGCGGTGGTGCTCTGTATGGATATTTTCTTGCACGGTGTTTGTAGGATGAATAGTTTAGCCTTTGCCAATAATGAAAGCCTCAAAGCCGTGTTTGGCAAGAGCCTCGACGGGGAGGATTGCGCGGCCGTCGAAGACGAAGGCGGGCTTGAGCATGAGATCGTGGATGCGCGGGAGGTCGAGATCGCGGAATTCGTCCCACTCGGTGAGTGTGGCGAGGGCATGTGCGCCTTTTGCTGCTTCGTAAGGGCTGTCGACGACTTCGATGTTGAAATTGATGATGTCTTGGGGCACGCCGACTTCTAGGAGATCACGATGGATGGTTTCCTCGGGCACACGGGGATCGTAGATGACGACGTGGGCGTTTTCGGCGACGAGGTCGCGGCAGATATTGATGGCCGCGGATTCGCGGGTGTCGTTCGTGTCCTTTTTGAAAGCGAAGCCGAGAATGGCGACGCGTTTGCCGGAGACGGTGTTGAAGAGGGTGTGAACGATTTTTTCAACGAAGCGTGACTTCTGCCAATCGTTCATGGTGACGACGGACTTCCAGTAGGCGGCGGCTTCTGGGAGGCCAAAAGATTCGCAGAGGTAGACGAGGTTGAGTATGTCTTTTTGGAAGCAGGAGCCGCCGAAGCCGACAGAGGCTTTGAGGAATTTGGAACCGATGCGGGAGTCAAAGCCAATGGCGCGAGCGACCTCATCGACATCCGCTCCGGTTGCTTCGCAGAGTGCGGAGATGGAGTTGATGGAGGAGATTCGTTGGGCGAGGAAGGCGTTAGCGACAAGTTTGGAAAGCTCGGAAGACCAGAGGTTGGTGGTGATGATCTTTTCGCGCGGCACCCAGTTGGCGTAAACATCGACGAGGGCTTGAAGAGCTTGTTGGCCGTCTGGGGTTTGCTCTCCACCGATGAGGATGCGGTCGGGGTTTTCCATGTCGGCGACGGCGGTGCCTTCGGCGAGGAACTCGGGGTTGGAGAGGACTTGGAAGGTGGCGTTGGAGCTGTTGTTCGCGGAGAGGATGGTCTGGATCGCTGTTGCTGTTTTAACCGGGATCGTAGATTTCTCGACGATGATCTTGTTGCCTTTCGAGACCTCGGCAATGAGGCGGGCGGCGGACTCGATATAGCGGAGGTCGGCTGCGCGTCCTGCACCGATACCGTAGGATTTGGTGGGTGTGCCGACGCAGACGAAGATGAGGTCGGCGGCGGCGATAGCAGCCTTGATTTCAGTGTTGAAATGGAGGTTTTTTCCGCGTGCGGATTCTACGACTTCCTTAAGGCCGGGTTCGTAGACGGGAAGGACATCAGAATTCCAAGCGTCGATGCGGGCTTGGTTCATGTCGCAGACGGTGACCTGAATCTCAGGGCATTTCGCGGCGATCATGGCCATGGTGGGGCCGCCGACGTAGCCAGCGCCGAGGCAGCAGATGGAGGATATTTTCATGTAAGTGGGGGTGCGCGGGTGGGGTGCTTAGGATTTCATGTGATCCCTCAGCGTGTGGAAGAGGAACAATGAATTGTAGGTGAAGTAGCGTTTGAAGAGGCGGCGTGGCTCTCTGAAAAGTCGGTAAGCCCATTCTAGGCCTGCTTTTTGGAGGGCGGGAGGAGCTTGTTTTACTTCTCCTGCGTGAAAGGCGAAGGCTGCTCCGATACCGAAGTAAACGGCGGGAGGGAGTAGGTGTTTGTTTTTGGCGATCCAGTGTTCTTGCTTTGGGCAGCCTAAGCCGACCCATACGAGGTTGGCACGGGAGTCGCGTATTTTCGAAAAGATGTCTTCGGTTTCTTCTGCGCTCCAACTGCCGAAAGGAGGCGAGAGAGTTCCTGAGATTTCCGAGTCGGGAAAATCTTTGGAGAAACGTGCGGTGAGCTTTTCTAGAGTTTCGGGTTTCCCGCCGAGTAGGAAGTGACGGAAGCCTGAACCTGAGTGGTTAGTCGCGGAAATGGTTTCCAACATCAGAGTCGGACCGTAAACACGATCCTTGAGTTTTTCTGATTCGCTTAGTTGAGCGTTTACCGTCCAGAGGAGCGGCATGCCATCCGGAGTGATGAGGTCGAATTTCGCCATGGAGTCTGCAAACTCGGCATCGCTGCGAGCAAGGGCGGCGACATGTGTGTTAGCTGCAGCGACAGCGTATGTGCGGTCTGCTTTATGTGCGCTTTCCAGAGCCCAGGCTACTGCTCCCCGGTAATCGGTAGCAGCGACTGGAAGGCCGATGACGGGAATGGTTTTCAAATTTCTAGTTTGAGGCGTTAGTTAGACGCGGCAGACCGGCTCGATGGCGCGTAGGTGCTCGGTGGGAGCGATGGCGGCGGTGCGCGCATCTGGGTCTGAAAAAAGATAAAGAGCGTAGCCGCCGTGTCCGCCGCCGCAGTATTTTTTGGCGATAGCTCCGGGGATCTCTGGGAGGGTGTCCATACCTTCGTCGAGTTGGGTGGCGTGCTGGAGATTCACGCCACGACCGAGTGTTTCGATATCAGCATTCAGTGCGCCTTCTCTTGCGACTACGGCTGCTTCCGCGATGCGATCGTAGTCGCGAGGCATGTTGGCGATACCTGGGGTGTCGTGCGGTTTTCCTGTCCAGAAAATGGCCATACGCCCATTGAGGAAGTCGCCGTTTTGTTTGAAATCGAGGATTGGCGTTTCACCGGAGCGCCAGACACAGAGGCCGGTCTCGCGGATGACGGCGGGGTCTTGCCAGCCGACGCCCATGTCGATTTCTGATTCGATACCGTCCTTGCCGTTGAGGAGCGCCCATGCGCCGCTGCCGCCGAGGCCTGCCTGTTTTTCAAATGGCCATTCGCGCAGCGAGACGAGTGGTGAGACGGCGCAATTTACGATGAAGGCACCGTGTTTGGAAAAGCGTGGCACGTCGAGCCAGCCGCCTGCGAAATCGACGCGCAGGGGAGCCTCGGTAGGTGCCTGCACCCAGCGGACGATGGAGCTTGTCGAAACGGGATCGAACTTAGGCGGTGTCTTTGGGAGGAGCGTGTATTTTGCTCCGACTTTTGCACAGAGTTCGCGTTTGGCGTCGCCGTATTTGTCGTCTTCGGTGACAATGAGGAAATCTGGCTGGATGCGGAGGAAATCCTCTTCGAAATCGATGCCCTCTTTGTGTCCGTGAGTGATGATGACTTCGTCGATCATGCGCAGACCCTGGAGGAGGACTTGCTTGTGTTCATCTGGAATGGAGGGCTTGCGGCGTTTGTGGTGCCACAGCACCTCGGCTGAGGCGAAGGAGACGACGAGGTAATCGCCGAGTGCACGGGCTTCCTCAAAGAACTGGAGGTGGCCGGCGTGGAGGATATCGTAGCAGCCGGAGACGAAAACTTTGCGCATGATTTTTTGGGTTGTGGGTAAAACTTAGTTTTCCGAAGGAGCCCTGCGGAAACGGATAATGAGTAGAGCGGCGGTTTGGCCGACGATGATACCAGTGAGGTCTGCCAACCAGTCGAAAAGGTCGCAGTTTCGATTCGGGATGAATGCCTGGGAGAGTTCCTCTAATGAGACGAGAGTGAATACGGTGAGCGTGGCCGGGGTGACGAGACCGCTAGGGATTCTGATAGAGCGACAGGGGAAGGCGAGATTGGAGAGGAAGCAGAGCGTGCCCATCAGGCCGACGTGGCCGACCTTGTCGCCGTAGGGGATGTCGTGGATGAATGACCACCAATTGTCCCCTTCTCCGCGGTTGGCGATGATGACGGCGGAAATGATGAAGAGGATGAATCCAGCGGCTGCGGCGCGTATGAGATGGCGTTTCATCTCCGGGGAATTAGGCGAAGCGCTTGATGAGTTTTTCGGAGGCAGCGAGTGCCATACCTGTGACCTGATCCATATTGTAGTAGCGGTAGGTAGCGAGGCGACCGATGAAGGTAGTGTTTGTTTCCGCTTCGGCGAGGGCTGCGTATTTCTTGTAGGCGGCGGTAGCGTCGGGAGCGGGGATAGGGTAGTAGGGTTCCTTGGAGGAATCCCAGTCGTCGGGAAATTCGCGGACGATGGTCGAGGCGTCGATTTTCTGTCCGGTGGCGTGCTTGATCTCAACGATGCGGGTGTAGGGAACTTCTTTTCCCGGGTAGTTCACCTGCATGGCGGGCTGCCAGAAGCCGGGTTTCCCGGAAATGGGTTCGCGCGGGATGAGTTGGGCGGCGGTGAAGGATTCGTGCTCGAAGCGAAGGGAGCGGTAGGGCAGCGCGCCGTATTTCCGGCCGAAGTATTCGTCGATGGCTCCGGTGAAAACGAGGTGGTCGTGGGGAAATTTGTCACGCGCCTCTTGGAAGTCGGTGTTGAGGTGGAGGGTGGTGTTAGGTGAATCGGCGAGGATGTTTTCGAGTAGGGCGGTGTAGCCGTTTTTCGGGAGCGCTTGGAATTCTTCAGCGAGGTAGCGGTCGTCGCGGTTGGTGCGGATGGGGATGCGGCCGCAGACGGAGGGGTCAAGCTCGCGGGGGTGGAGTTTCCACTGTTTCAGCGTGTAGCCCTCAAAGAATAGTTCGTATAGCCGGGAGCCGACTTGGGAGAGGATGACTTCCTCGGAGTTTTTTGGGTCGGGAATGTCGTGTCGGTGCTTCGCGATGTAGGCTTCGAAATCTGCGGTAGTGGCGGGCTTCCCGATGAGTTCCTCGAAGGTATTGAGATTGATGGGAAACGACCAGTATTTCCCTTCGGTGTGGGATTTGATCGTGTAGTCGACGGGATTCCACTCGGTGAAGGCTGAGAGGTAGTCTAGGATGCGCTGCGAATTCGTCCGGAAGTAGTGGGGGCCGTAATTGTGGATGAGAACGCCAGCTTTGTCGTGGGAGTCATGCGCGTTTCCCGCGAGGTGCGGGCGGCGATCTACGATGGTGCAGGCGTGCCCGGCGTTAGATAGGCGGTGGGCTGCAACAAGGCCGGAAAATCCGGCTCCGACGATGAGAAATTTCAAAACGGTGTGGCACGCTGCCGCCCTTGGTCGATTTTTCCATGTTTGGAAAAAAACCTTCGGGTGTGTTTTTTGTGATTAATTACCTCTGCGTTAGCGGAGAAGAAGACGGTGGGAATGCCGATGATGTTGTTCAATTAAAAATGAACTAAAGTTGGTGTGGGTGATCGTCACATGCTGGGGATGGGTTTGCGGGGCAGAAGGATGGCGAAGAGATCAAGATCTACGGGCTGCACTTGGCCGAGGAATTCGAGGAGGACTTTGACGCGTTCCTGAGCGGGGGCGATGTTGCGGACGGTGCCTTTCATTCCTTGGAAGGGGCCGTTTGCGACTTCTACTTCGTCTCCGACTTTGAGAGAAGGAGAGACGGTGATGAGTTCTTCGCTGTCGGAGGATTGCTCTTTTACCTGCTGGATGAGTGAAATGACGAAATCCTCTGGGACGTCTGGAGTTTCCGAGCCGAAGCGGACGAGGCCGCGCACTCCTTGGCAGAAGGTGACGGCACGCTCCATTTCTATGATGTCGAATTTTGCGAGGATGTATCCGGGGAAAAGCGGCTCCAGCCACCAGATTTTTCCGCGCCGTGTGGCTTTGCGGTATTTGATGCGTGGGCAGAATACTTCAATGCCTTCTATCTCGCGCAGGTGTCTTGCGGCAATGTGTTCGCGTTTGGTCTGCGTGCGAACACAGTACCAAAGAGCTTTGTTGGGTTCTTCCGCGTTCATTGTCCGAGCATTTTCTGTAAAACGGGCAATACCTGCCCGCCGCGTTTCATCCAAGAATCAAGCCTATTGATGCGGTCGAGGAAAAATTCCCGGTCTTCGTGATCTGTTGTGTCTTTTGCAGATTCTTCAAGAATACGAAGCTTGGATTTTCCACTTTCGAGGTGTGGTCGAACTTGCTCGCGTATGAATCCACCGACGAGTGGTTTCAGCTCAACGGAGGGTTGGTAATAGGTGCGGCGGTCGCCGTTACTATCCGCCTCCGTAACTGCGCCTAGAGTCCGGAGGGTTCGGAGCCCTTGACTGGCGGAGCCTTTGGAGATGCCTAGTATCCGGACGAGATCGTCCAAAGATAGAGGTTCTGGGTTGATGAAAAGTAGTCCGTAAATTTCCCCAAGCGAACGCGGTAGGCCAAGAACTCGAACCAAGTCCACAAAATACCCGACCACCTGCTCTTGCAGGGGTGTCAGGCCGGTTGTTTCGGTCTCGGATTGGGGAGAGGGTAGTTCCACAACCCTTGATTATTCGAAATTCAAGATTAGTTCAAGTTTTTTTGAACTACTAGATCGCGTGGGTGTAGCTCAGAAGATGGGGGTTTCCAGTTATTCTTTGGAATCCGAGATGTGGTGGCCGTGAGCGGTGAGGAGGGCGTGCTGCCGGTCGGGGTCGAGATCGGAGCCAACCATGCCTCGATGGCCGGAGATGAAGATTTTGCTCATGAGGAGGAAGTGACGATCCGCCAACGCTTAGCGGCTCAGTTTGGAAAACCGAAGAGAAAAGAAACCCTGGGGTGCGATTTCTATCGGTGGAGAAACCGCCGAAGGCTTTGGACTGCTGCGATGCTTCGCAGCTCTCTCGGTTGCTCTCGCTTTATTTGAGGAGTTGGTGATTACCCTGTCGGATGTGGATGCCGCATCACTGAGAAAGCTGGGAACGATCCCAGCAGTCCAGAGCCTGCGGCGCCTGGAAAAACACCGACAAATATCACACCAAAACCCTGCCCGTGGGTACCGTTCAGATCATGTCGCGGGTCACCACATAGCTCGCGGCGCAGCGCGGGCATTGAATGGTGATGGACTCGGCGTCGCCGAAGAGTTCGTCGGGTTTTTCGCGCCAGCTACCGAGGATAGGGAGGATTTTCTCAACGGTGCAGCCGCAGTGGAAGCGAAAGGGGCGAGTTTCGAGAAGATTGGTTTCCTCGGTTTCGGTGATTTTCGCGACGTCTTCCTCGGTGAGGCCTTCGAGCCATTCGAGGTCGGCATCAGGTTGAGCGGCGATGAGGACGAAATTTTCGTCAGGCAGGCGGAAGGCGCGTGCGGGGCGTTGCTCTGACTGGGTGTAGAACTGCGAGATCCATGCGACGGGGTCTTTGCCCTCGACTTCCATAGTGGAAGTTCGTGGTTCGCGGCTTTCGGGGACTGTCGTCTGGGAGTAGAAGAAATTTCTATCTGGCTCGCGGATGTCCTCCGTGAAGACGCGGCCGGTGACGTAGGCATCGTTTGATGAGCCAGTGACGAAGAGGTTGATACGTGGAGCGCGCAGGTTGGCAGTCCAAGCGATGGTTTCCGACCATGGGCGGGCGCTCAGGTGGAGGGTAAGCATGGCCAGCGAGTCCTTGAGCATCTGATCAAGTTCCTCAGGATAACGGAGTTTCTGCTCCGCGAGGTGCAGGTAATGATCCGTGTAGATATCGATGAACTGGCCTCGCAGAAGGAGGCAGTTCCGATGGCGCACGAAGATCGATTCGATCTTCGTGAAGTCTTCAGGCTTAGGTGTATCCGACATGGTATCGGTGGCGGCAATTTACGCGCCCGGGAGCTCGATGAAGCCTTCTAGCTTACGAATACGAGTCGGGTGACGCATTTTGCGAAGGGCTTTGGCCTCGATCTGACGGATACGCTCGCGGGTGACCTGGAACTGGCGACCGACTTCCTCGAGGGTGCGGCTGTAACCGTCTTTGAGGCCGAAGCGTTGCTCGAGAACTTCGCGCTCGCGCTCGGTGAGCGTATCGAGGACGTCCTTGATCTTGTCCTTGAGCATGGAGAAGCCGGCTTCTTCCATCGGGTTGTCGGCGGCCTTGTCTTCGATGAAGTCACCGAACGAGGTGTCGTCTGAGTCACCGACGGGTGCTTGGAGGGAAATGGGCTGTTGAGCCATTTTAAGGACGGCGCGGACACGTTCGACGGGAAGGTGAATTTCCTCGGCGATTTCTTCCGGGGAAGGTTCGCGGCCGTATTCTTGGACGAGCTGCTTCTGAACGCGCATCAGTTTGTTGATCGTCTCGATCATGTGAACTGGGATGCGGATCGTGCGCGCTTGGTCGGCGATGGAGCGAGTGATTGCCTGACGGATCCACCATGTGGCGTAGGTGGAAAATTTGTAACCACGGCGGTATTCGAATTTCTCAACCGCTTTCATGAGACCCATGTTGCCTTCCTGAATGAGGTCGAGGAAGGAGAGGCCGCGGTTGGTGTATTTCTTGGCAATCGAGATAACGAGACGAAGGTTGGCCTCGACCATTTCGGTTTTCGCCTGGAGGGCGGCTGCCATCCATTTGCGGAGCTCTTGGTAAGTTGGCTCGAAGTCTTCACCGTTGAGCCAAGAGCGCTGCTGCACTTCGCGCATTTTGGTGATGTATTCCTTATCGTCCGGATGAGTGGCGAGGCGGCGGGAGTTTTTCCAGAAGCTCTGGATGTAGTCCTCTACCTGCTCACAGAAATCTTCAACGACCTTCTGCTTGTAGTAAAAGCGGACGTAGATGCGGTGCATGGTGCCGAGGTTTTTCTCGAAGGTTTCCTCAAGCTTTTTCTTGCCGCGTGGGCTTTTTGAAGAGAGCTGGCGGAAGATGTTGTCGTTCTCTTCGTGTAGCTGCTTGAGCTGATCGCAGAGTTTCGGGAGGCCTTTCATGTAGCGCTCACGGGATTCAATCTTCTTATCGAGAATGACGCGGTCGAAGCGCTCTTTGCCTTTGTTGAGCTTTTCGGCGAGTTCGAGATAGAGGTCGGTGATGAAGCCGAATTTGTGAAGGTTTTTGGAAACTTCGATCTCGGCGTCTTCGATTCGTTTGGAAATTTCAACTTCCTGCTCACGAGTGAGGAGGGGGACTTGACCCATTTGCTTGAGATACATCCGGACGGGGTCGTCGAGGATGTCTAGTTTCTGGTCGGCTTTGACTTCTTCTTCTTCGCCATCGCCTTCGTCCTTTTTCTTGTCCTTGTAACGGTCGACTTCGGAGGCGTCGATGATATCGAATTCCATGTTGCGGAGACGCTCCATGATGGCCTCGACATCGTTTGGATCGACGAGATCGTTCGGGAGGATCTCATTGATGTCATCGTAGGTGAGATATTCTTGCTCCTTGGCAAGTTTGATGAGTTCGCGGATCTTTTCCTGAATCTCAGGTGTGTCGATACGACGCTTGGGAGTTTTCTTGCCCTTGGTGGTTGCTGTAGTGGTTGCAACGTCTTCTTTCTTAGCTGCAGGCTTCTTAGCGGGAGCGGCTTTTTTAGCTGCCGTTTTTTTCGCGGCTACTGTTTTTGCCGGTGCGGCTTTCTTGGTGGCAGGTTTCTTAGGAGCGGCGGCTTTTTTGGCTGCTGGCTTTTTCGCGGCTACTTTCTTTGCTGCAGGTTTTGCCTTCTTGGCCGGAGCCGCCTTTTTAGAAGGTTTAGCGGACTTTTTCGCGGCGGCTTTTTTGGCGGTTGATTTGGAAGGCATGAGAAGCTTGGAGGCTGTTGAACGAGATAGCAGGAGACAATTCACCCATTAGATGGGCACACACAAAATTTTGCGGGCGGGCGGAATGAAAAGCGCAATCCGCAAAGCGTCAAGAGCTTTGTTTGCTAAGCTTCGCCAAGTATAGGGCTTCAGGCGGTCTTTGAGGCGTCTTGAAGCAGGCGTAGGCGTTCGAGCGCGGCGCCGGATGTGATGGTCTCACGAGCGACTTCGATGGCGTCTCCGATGTGGTCGGCGAGGCCGGCGCAGGCTAGTGCGGCGGCAGCGTTGAGGATGACGATGTCGAGTTTGGCTCCAGTTTCTTTTCCGGAGAGGATGTTTTCTAGGATAACGGCGTTTTCGTTGGCATCGCCGCCTGTGAGGTCTTCGACGAGGCATTTTCGCATGCCGAAATCTTCGGGGTTGATCTCCTCGTCCTCTATATCTTGGAAGGTGCCGGACTTGCAGATGCGAGTGGAGCCCATGAGAGAGACTTCATCGACCGAGAGGCCTCCCGGAGCGGTGCCACCGACGACCCATGCGCTTTCGCGGCCGAGGCGTTGGAGTATTTCGGCAAACGCGGTGCAGAGGCTGCGATCGGAGACACCGACTAGCTGGCACTGCGGGCGAGAGGGGTTTAGGAGTGGGCCGACAAGATTGAAAATGCTGCGATGCCCCTTTGCTGCGAGGTTTTTCCTGACTCCGGCGACAGCCTTGAAGGCGGGGTGGTAGTTTGGGGCGAAAAGGAAGCCGACTCCGGCTTTTTCGATGCAGTGGCGGAAGCCTTCCGGCGGTAGATCGATGCGAATGCCGAGGGCTTCGAGTACATCGGCGCCGCCGCTCTTGGAGGTGATGCCACGATTGCCGTGTTTTACGACGACTGCTCCAGCGCCTGCTGCGACGAACATGGAAGTTGTGGAGACATTGAAGAGGTTGAGCTTGTCGCCGCCAGTGCCGCAGACATCGAGGGTGGGGCCGGGGAGATCGATGGCGTCGATCATAGGATCGACCGCATGCTCGAGGAAAGCTTCGACGAAGCCGGCGATTTCCGCAGGGGTTTCACCTTTTTTCGAGAGCGCGAGAAGAAGGCGTTCCTTTTTTTCGTCGGGAACGGAGGTGTCGAGGAGCAGGTTAGCGGCGACTTCGATTTCGCGCGGGCTGAGTTCCTCGCCGTTTTTTACGTGAGTGATAAGGGCGTCCATTTCGAAATTCTAAGCACGAAGCTTGGAATTCTAAACAAGAAACTGCCTTTTCTTTGCAGGGATTCAGCCCGGTATGTATGGCGCCAACTTCGTTTTTGCCTTGGGGGCGGGGGCGAAAAGGGGGTGCTTCGCGGCGGGAACGTCGGTTTCAGTTTTTTCGTCGTGAAGGTAGATTTCCTGATCTCCGAGGCGGACGTAGCCTTTCACGACCACTGGAAAAGTCTCATTCTGAAATATGGAGGTTTTTTGGATGGAGAAAGGCAACCGAGTTTCGCCATTCACGAGGATCTGCGGTTGGAATTCCGTCTCGTACGTGTGGATTGGCATGGAGCGGGAAAAGCTCGGTCTTTGTGGAGAGATTTTCTCGAGGATTTCGGTATTCACTTTTGCCTTTGCGATTTCTTCTGGAGCTTGGGCTTCCTTTGGAGGGGCGGAGTGGGCGATGGACGCGATTGCGATGGCGAACGCGGCGACTAGGAGTTGGTTGTGCTTTTTCATGATGTCATTAGTATGGGTGTTTGATTGGAGAGAAGGGCTTTGCGGCGCTTGATGACGAGTTCTGCGACCGCGGCGTTTCCGAGTATGCTCAGCCAGAGGGAAACGACGTAGTTCGATTCGATGGAAAGGCCTGCGTAGAAAAATAAGACGTGGTAAACGCGGAAGGAAATGGCGGTGGCGACCATGGCGAACGAACGGATCATCCAGCGACGGTGCGCGACCCGGTCTCCGTTTCGGATGGTGGTGATGCCGAAGAGGGTGGTGAAAAAGGTTACGACACCTAACAGGAAAAATCCACCCTGACCTAGGAGGCCTCCTTTTGCGAAAAACGCAAGGTGGAGACCAGTGGGCGAAACGATCAGGAGAATTCCAATGGCGTAGATCCTTCCGCAGATCCGGTGGATGGCTGGAAAGCGGCGGAGCAATCCTCCCGATAACTGAGGCAGGCTGGCAACCAGGCAAATGCAGCCTGCGAGCACGTGGGTGTAGAGACTGAAGAGCCAGAGCGAGTCGACCGTGGCGGGATCACGCTGGGTGATGAAAATTTTCCCGCCTCCGGGGCGATAATCGAGGAAGGAGTTTGATACGATCAGGACGGTTCCAGCGAAAAACCCCAACCAAGCGAGGGTTTTCAAAAGTGACCGTATGATGGGTAACATGTGGAAAGCTAATCGGGATGTTCCGATGCTTTGGGTAAATAGTCCGTAAATAATATCAGAGGCTCAAAGCCCCAAAATCGTCGCAGCGGTGGCGAAATAGATGAGCATGCCTGAGACATCGACGATGGAGGCGAGGGAGGGGGCGGAGACAACCGCAGGATCGAGCTTAATGGCGCGGGCGGTAATAGGGAGGAGAGCGCCGAGGACGGTGGCGGAGAGGACTTGGAGGGTGATGGCGCAGGAGACGGCGAGGGCGAGTGTTGGGAAGGAAAAGCTATCCGGCGCGGGTGGGTGGAAGTGGGGGAGGATGAGGGAAATAAAGGCAGCGATAGCTACGCCGAGGGTGAGGCCGAGAAAGAGGCCGGTGCGCACTTCTTTCCACGCGATGCGGAGGGCGGTGCCAGTGCCGATTTCACCTAGGGCGAGGGCGCGGATGACCATGGTGGCGGCTTGTCCGCCGGCGTTTCCTCCGGAGGCGACAACCATGGGGAGGAAAAGTGAGAGGACGAAGGCCTTTTGCAGCACATCGCCGAAGCGGAACATGACGTATCCTGAGGCGATGGAGACGAAAGCGAGGCCGACGAGCCAGATGACGCGGCGGCGGTAGTGGGTGGGGACGGTGGTGTTTAGGTAAGTGAGTTCGGTTTGCTCACCACCGATACCACCGAGTTTCTCGATGTCCTCGGTGGACTCTTCCTGCATGATCTCGAGGGCGTCATCGTAGGTGATGACTCCGAGGAGATGGTGAAATTCATCGACGATGGGAAGCACGACGAGGTCGTAGCGGGAAAGCAGGCGGGCGGCGTCTTCCTGGTCTTCGGTGGCGAGGATGAACTCGTCTGCCGTCTCCATGATGTCTTGGATGGGTGTGTCCCAGGTGTTGAAGGCGAGATCGCGGAGGCGGACTTTTCCGACGAGGCGACCCTGGACATCGACGACGAAAATGCGGGCGAGTGTCTCGGTGTCCTCGCGGTCGCGGCGGAGGATGGCGAGTGCCTGTTTCACCGTCATGTCTGCGGTGATGCGGCCGACCTGAGTGGTCATACGGCCACCGGCGGTGTCTTCGTCGTATTTTAGGAGGCTTTTCGTTAGCTCCTTGTCGCGAGTGCCGAGGAGGGAGAAAAAGCGGACACGCGCCTCTTCGGAGACGACCTGGAAAATATCGACTCGGTCATCGTCCGAGAGGTTTCCGAGGAGGAAACGGAGCTGGGCGGGCTTGAAGTGGCTGAGTGAATCCTCGATGAGTGGGTCGGGGAGTTCTGCGACGACATCGGTGGCCAGCTCGGGGCCGATGGTTTTGAAAAGGAAGTCACGCTCCTCGTCATCGAGGTCTTGGTAAAGTTCTGCGAGGTCGGCGTAGTGGACGTCTTCCGCTATAGCGAGAAGAGCAGAGCCGTCTTCAGCGGCGATAGCGCGCCGGATTTCAGAGATCGTGTTCTTTTCGTCTTCTTCCGGCACGCGGAGAAGTTGAAGTGCAGAGTGTGCTGCGGCAAGCCAAAGGGGGCGTTACTTTGCTTCAGTAAGCTCGATGTAGGAGGCGGCATAGCGTTCGCCGAAAGTCCGTATGGAAGGTGCGTCAAAGTGGGTGCCGTCCTTGGTGGTCAGTCCTTTGGAGCTGACGAAGACGACGTTTTCTAGCTTTTCGGCGACCTGCCGGTTTGTTTCATCGAGTGCTTTGCGCAGTGCGTCTTTTTCCTCATCCGGTGAATCAGCGAGCTGGCCGATGATAAAAGGGAGGTCGGGGAGGCCGAGGTCTTTGCGAAAATTTCCTATGAGCTCGATCATTCGCTTCTCGTGGAACTTGATGCCTTTTTTGTTAGCATCAGCTTCTCCCTGATGCCATAGGATGGCCTTGAGTGTGCCGTCTTTCATGGCGATTTCGGCGCGTTCGATGGCGGTGTGGTAGAGGTTTGTGCCATCTGCTTTTGCATCGGGTGTCCATATTCGGACGGAAGTCCCGCCGAAGGCCGCTGGGATGAGGCCTATTTCGATGCCCTCTGCATTTTCTAAAACGCCTTCTGCGAAGGGTCGCCCCATTCCGCCAGCTGCAATGGCTTTGTCCCAATGTAGAGGATCGATGGCGGGTTGCCATTTCAGCTCCTGATTCATGGCGAGGACGCCGGGGATGGGTTTCTTGGCAGAATCTTCGAGTTTAGCGCGCCCGGCCATGTTTGATTGGCCGGCGAGGAGGAAGAGGTGGTAGTTTTCTTTTTCGGGTAGTTCTGCGGCAGAGCCAGAGAAAGAGAGCAGCATGGAAAGTATGCTGAGTGAGAAGAATTTCATGTGGAAATAGTGGGTGAAATAGTGAGCTTTGAGAAATGCTTTTTTGAGCTGTGACTTGCATAGCTAGACGGGCTGTTGGAGTCTCCGAGCATGTCTTCGCTCACTCTCTTGCGGTTTGTCAGCCTTGCGGAAGGAATCTCGTTCCTCGTGCTGCTTTACTACTCGATCTATCACAAGCGCATCCTAGGAGATAAGGATGCGATACAGGTGCCTGGGATGATACACGGAGTTCTTTTTGTGGCGTTCTGCTGGGTGTTGGTGCGTGTGTGGGTGGATAGGAATTGGGGGTTTAAAAAAGTGCTTTTTGCATTCATCTGCTCGCTGGTTCCACTTGCTCCGTTCTATCTTGAGCATCGACTCAGGAAGGAAGAAAAGGGCGTTTGAATCCCCCTGAGCTAGGCTAGGTATTGCGCGTTTGCACCATGGCGCTTTGTTGGCATAGTGGCTGCGACAAGGCAGTTGTCAAAATTCTCCCCCATTTCACTCTCAAATATGTCCTATACGAATACCACCACACCCACTGCTCGCGAAAGCAGGCTTACGCTTGCAAGACTTCTCCCACGTCTGCACAAGGCGTTTCCGGCAGAGGTGGGAACGGCGGAATGGGAGGCCTTCGAGGCGAGGCTTGGTGATCATTTTCCAGTTCTTTTTGACCTTCTCTGGCGCATCTACGGCCCCAGCTACGATTTCTTTTTCCATGTGGAGGCCATTCTACAAACAGCAGCACACTCATGGCTGGATAGGGATGCGGATCTAAAAAG
Source organism: Luteolibacter sp. (assembly GCA_051252155.1). Classification (GTDB taxonomy): domain Bacteria; phylum Verrucomicrobiota; class Verrucomicrobiia; order Verrucomicrobiales; family Akkermansiaceae; genus Luteolibacter. The sequence goes on from JBPOGB010000002.1 coordinate 277,152, forward strand.
CTTGGACGCGATCCGCGAGGGCTACCCGCATTGGTATCAGTCGAACCGCGTGGTTGGTGCGATGGCCTATGTCGACCTCTTTTCTGGTGATCTCGCGGGATTGCGTGACAAGATCGGCTACCTGAAAGAGCTGGGCGTGACCTATCTGCACCTAATGCCGCTTTTCAAAAGCCCGGAAGGCGATGATGACGGTGGTTATGCGATCAGCAGCTATCGCGAGATTGATCCGGGGGTGGGGACTATGGATGACCTGCGAGAGCTTTCTACCGAACTACGCCAGCAGGGCATGAGTTTGGTGTTGGATTTTGTGTTCAATCACACCTCAGACGAACACGAGTGGGCGCAGATGGCTCAGAAGGATGAGGGTGAATACCGAAAATTCTACCGCATGTATCCGGATCGCACCGAGCCGGATCAATATGAGAAAACGTTAAGGCCGATTTTTCCGGACGCGCATCCGGGCTCATTCACCTACAGGACGGGGATGGGGCAGTGGATTTGGACGACCTTTAATAATTTTCAATGGGATCTAAACTATGCAAACCCAGATGTCTTCAACGCTATGGCCGGCGAGATGCTCTACCTCGCGAATGCGGGTGTGGAAATGGTGCGTATGGATGCGGTGCCGTTTCTGTGGAAAGAAAAGGGGACTTCCTGTGAGAACCTAGAAAAAGCTCACCTTCTGATTCAGGCATTCAACTGCCTCGCGCGTATCGCAGCACCCGCGTTGATTTTTAAATCCGAGGCGATCGTCGCGCCGGATGAAATTAAGAAATATGTTTCCGAGGAAGAGTGCCACCTTTCCTACAACCCGCCACTTATGGTGCAGCTGTGGAATTCCATCGCCACTCGTGATGCGACTCTCCTTTCTCATTGTCTGAAAAAGCGATTCCAGCTGCCGGACGGCTGCTCCTGGGTGAACTACATCCGCTGTCACGACGATATTGGTTGGGGCTTTGAAGATCGAGACCTCTGGGAAATCAACGTGAACCCTCACGATCACCGATGGTTCTTGAATCGTTTCTTCTCAGGTGAAGGCGATACCTTCGCGCGTGGGAAAATGTTTCAACACAATCCTGTGACCGGTGATGCACGGATCTGCGGCACCACTGCCTCGCTGTGTGGTTTGGAAAAAGGTCTTTTCGAAAAGGACGAGCACCAGATCGACATGGCGATCCGCCGTATTTTGCTGCTCCACGGCATTATTTTCACCATCGGAGGTATCCCGTTGATCTACCTCGGCGATGAGATCGGCCTGACGAACGATTACGATTACCACACAGATCCCGGAAAGGACGGCGATGATCGCTGGATGCACCGCCCGGCCTATGATTGGGATAAGGCGGAGAACCGCAAAGATCCGGAATCCGTCGAAGGGCGAATTTTTAACGGTTTCCTGAAGTTTTCCCAGATCCGTAAGAACAACCAAGCATTCCACGAAAACCACACGGAGTTTATCGATACCGGCAATGGCTGTGTCTTCGGCTACTTCCGGAGCTACGGCGGGCAAAGCGTCCTGTGTCTCGCCAATTTTTCCGAGCACTCACAAGATCTTTCCGCGACTCGCCTGCGTCAGCTAGGCATGCGGAAGACCTTCACTGATATCGTTTCGGGTAAAAGCATCGTCGCGACGCAGAAGCTGACGATGGAGCCGCTCCAGTTCGCGGCGTTGATGTAGGAACTTTCAAATCCCAACTTTGCCTTGCGGCTATGAGGCGTGGTCTTCGACGTTTGATGAAGTTCGCTTAAGCTCACAGGTCATTCAAGGAAGGGAACTCCCGGGCTACCCGGCGATGGAGCAATGCCAAAACGGCGGCACTCCCCCCCGGAAATGCCGCCGATTTTAACTACTACTACGAATCATCAGAAATTGCCGAGTGCCGCAGCAATGGCGTCGGAAAGGCTTTCGCCGGTGGCAGGGATATCGCTGCTGAAGATGGTTTTGCCTTTGGAATCGATGGCGAGGATCAATGAGGAATTGAAATCGACGACGACTTTTGGAGAAGGTGAGGTGAAGGCTGCCTCACTAGCGAATGAGGTGGGTTCGAAGTATCCGGTGGATTGGAGCATTTCGAGGGTGCCATCGGGGGCGCCGACTAGAATGATGGAAGCGGAATCGACATCTGCTTGAGTGGTGACGGCACCGCGGAATTCGGAGGAGACGTCCTGTTTGATCAGAGTAGGGATAGCGACGATGGCGACGACGGCTGCGACGACGGCTGCGGCAGCGGCAGCGGCGAGGCCGAAGGCGGGGCGCGAGATGAAAGATTGTGCGACTTGGAACCATGAGCGCTTTTGCGGAGCGACTTGGATAGCTGGAGCTGCAGAAAAACGTAGCGTGAGGTCTTCGAGGAGCTACTCAGGGATGGCAGGGGCTTTTTCGTAGGAGTGCTGGCAGAGGCTTGCGGAAAGCATATCCGCAGTAGTTCTGAGGGGGGCTGAAAGTTCGATAATCATTCTGCTATTCCAATCGCAATGAGTGGGGGTTTATTTCAAAAAAAGTGAGTTTCTTTGTAGGTTTATTATTAGGAGAGCTAGGTAATTTTTAGGGGAATCTTTCTATTTGCTGGGCTAGGGGCTCTAAGTTAGGTGTTCTTTCCTTGGGGGCTAAAAGTCTTATTTTTAGAAATTTCCGGAAAAGTTTAAGAAATTTGGAAGTGGGTGCCTGTGGTTTGCGATTGTAGAGGAGAAGACAAAATAGACTCCCCCTGAAAATGAACAATTTCAACTACACGTCAGCACGCGGAACCAACGACCGCGAAGAAAATTTCAACACCGACGAACTCATCGCCATGCTGATTGGCACAAGTGCCGAAGCGCAGCGTGAGTTCAGGAAGCAGGTCCTTGAGCTTGCGAAATATATGCGCTCGCAGGGCATCACCGCTGGGGGGCGAGTGGTGCGCGGCGCGCCCCTTTTTCCTCATGCTGCCTGAATACCGGTCGGGGGGCTGGTAGGTAAGCAACAAAGAAAATGACAGGAGATGGTGGAGCCGGGGGGCTCCCGAATCCAAAGAAGGCCGGAACGGCATGCGGAGCGATCCGCGCCCGTTCCGGCCTTTCTTTTTTGTAGAAGTCGCGAGGTTGACGGGCAGGGGGTGGCAATGCAGTCTCTCCCTCTCATGAGTGTCGGTATCATAATGGGTAGCACGTCGGATTGGCCGACGATGGAACATGCAGCGAAAGTGCTGAAAGACTTTGGCGTGCCTTTTCATGCAGAAGTCGTTAGCGCGCACAGGACACCGGAGAAGCTGGTGGCATATGCAAAAGGTGCGAAAGCAAACGGTCTTAAGTGCATCATCGCCGGAGCGGGTGGTGCAGCGCATTTGCCGGGCATGGTTGCGGCGATGACTGAGCTTCCAGTTCTTGGTGTGCCCGTCGAGTCGAAGGTGCTCAAGGGTGTGGATTCATTACTTTCCATTGTGCAGATGCCTGCGGGTATCCCGACGGCGACTTTTGCGATCGGTAAGGCGGGCTCGACGAATGCGGGGCTGTTCGCAGTCGCAATGCTTGCGGTAAACGATGTGGAGCTTGCCGCTAAGCTCACGGAGTTCCGGAAAAATCAGTCGGAAAAGGTTGAGGCAGCGGTTTTACCTGAGTTGGATTAAACGGACATGTCAGCATCGGTATTTTTTCCTTTGGATAAGCAGGAAGTCGTCGGAGTCATCGGCGGAGGTCAGCTCGGGCGCATGCTTGCGTTGGCAGCGCGACGTATGGGCGTGCGTTCGGTGATCTGGACGGGTGGGCTCGAAGCACCTGCGGTCGAGGTCGCGGATGAGGTGATTGATTTGCCTTTCGATAGCGCTGAGGCACTGGAGCAGTTTTGCAAAATCGCTACGGTGGCGACGGTGGAGTTTGAAAACATCCCATTGGAAACGCTCAAGGGAGTGCGTGATTGCATCAATATTTTTCCATCACCAGAAGCCATCGCGATCTGCCAAAACCGCGAGCGTGAGAAGAATTTCCTTAAGGAAAACGATATCCCCTGCACGGAATTTCGAGTGGTAGAGGATGAGAAAAGCCTCGCGAAGGCGATGGCGGAAATCCCTGGAGCGGGAGTGCTGAAGACCGCGAGCTTCGGCTACGATGGCAAGGGGCAGCTGAAGATTGATGGCACCGAAGATGTCGCAGATGTCTGGAAGCGCTTCGGCGGCGAGCGGGCGGTGCTGGAGGCATGGGTTCCGTTTGAGAAAGAAATTTCTGTGATGGTGGTCAGATCTGCGGATGGTGAGTTGAAGACTTACGACCCTGCAGAAAATCGCCATCGTGAGCATGTGCTAGATGTCTCCATCGTGCCGGCGAAGATTTCAGAAAAGACAGCGTCTCAGGCACAGAAAATTGCGGGCAAGATCGCTGAGGCTCTGGATTATCAGGGTATCCTCGGTGTGGAGTTTTTCGTGAATGAAGACGGTAGCCTTCTTGTGAACGAGATGGCACCGCGCCCGCATAATTCCGGCCACCACACGTTGGATGCTTGCGCGACTTCACAGTTCGAGCAGCAGCTTCGCGTCGCGCTCGATTTGCCGCTGGGCTCCACAAAACTTATCTCGCCTTGTGTGATGCTGAATCTTTTGGGTGATTTTTGGCCGGACGAGACTGAGCCGCCAGATTGGACTTCCTTGTTAGGCACAGAAGGAGCCGTGCTTCACCTTTACGGGAAACGCCGCGCCAAAGGTCTACGCAAAATGGGTCACGCTACGCTCCTCGGCGATGACGCAGAAGATCTGCTCACCGATGTGCGCATGCTGAAAGATGCGTGGCTTGAGTGAAGTATATACGGGGCTTGTTGGCGATGCCTTCGCCCTGCACGGCGATGACTGACGGAGCTTCGTTGTCCTTGAAGTCATCCGTGCGAGTCGGGGGCATTCTCTCTTGCTTCTCTCTTTTTAAATATTCAGATTTTATCTCCCATGGCTGATTCGACTTCAATTCTTGCTGAAAAACTACACGAGTATCCCCAACTAGATGTGATCGATGGAGGATCGGATTCGATTCTCGATGAGTGCCTCAATCAGAACGACGGGGTGCTGCAACTTCTGCACCGCTATGCCGGCCGGACATTTTGTTCGCCAGGAAAGCGCCTTCGCTTGGATGAGAAATCGTACTACCCAGACTACATGGGTGGTACGGGTCTCGATGAAGTTTGGATGTGCTGCACCGTCCCCATTGTGACAGGCGTAATCGACACCCGCACGGGAAAGGCGCCATTCCGTGAAGGAGAAGCACATGTCCTCACGCCAAATGGGCAAGTCATCTCACTTCAGGATCTGATCACGACCCATCCAGAGGCTGTCATGGGCGAGAAAGTCACGGCTACTTCGAAATCACTGTTCGGTGAGATCACTTGGCCGATTGTTTCCAAGAAGTTCGATAATCTGAACCCGATTCCGCATCATCTTCATTGGGCTAAGTGGGAAGTGTATGACATTAATTCCTACGACAACCCCGGAGTGAATCCGTCGCATTATCACACCACCGCCATGGGGCTGTATCCGTTTGTCACGAAGAATGATTTCCTCGAGTGTATGAAGGGCTGGGGAGAAGGGGATTACAATGGAGTTCGCCATCTTTCCCCTCACACCATGATGAGCATCGATAACGGTTTTGTGATGCCAAACGGTGTGCTTCATTCGCCAACCGACCTTTGCACGCACGAGTTGCACGTGACGATGGACGAGCATTTCCTCGCCGAGGATCGGACGCTTGACGGCCGCATCGGAGCCGCCGATGCGTTTTACGCATGCCGGGAACAGGACTATCCGAAGGACAAGCACGAAGACTGGGAGTTCCTGGTGGATACCTTCGACTTCGAAGCGAATCAGGATCCGGACTTCGTGAAGAAGAATGCGCGTCCGGCGATCGTCGCGGAAGAATTCGCAAGCGACGGAGTGGATGCAAAGTGGATTGTATATGGTGATTTCCTCGGCGACCAGAAGGCCTCAATTCTCCGCTTCATCATCGAGCCCGGAAGTAAGACCAAGTTGTGCCCGGAGAGCCCCGCGCTGTTCCACACCAATGGCGGAAGCGGCCGGGTTGGAAAACTCGAAGTGCGATATCACCAGGACATGAAGCTTGGCGAACTTTATCCCGAGATTGGATTTATCACCCAGGCCGCGCTTGATCGCGGCGGCGTGGAAATCGAGAACACGGGAACTGAACCGCTCGTCTTGACCTTCGACTTCCCGCAGAACGCGCATTCGAAGACACCCGGTGTCTAGTCGTTAGATTTCCAGCTTATGCTCGAATTCTCCGATGCGCCTTACCGCTTCTTTGAGGCGAAACCTTCTGCGCCGGTTATTGCCCTCGGGAAGTTCGTAAATCGAAATGTATTCCTAAAAGCACCGAATCATCGTGTGGCGGAAATTCGCATTGGTGGAGCTACTGAAGCGCTGAAGGAATGCATGGGAAAAGGGGATCGGTTGATGTTTGCGATCAATCATCCAACCCACAGTGATGCGCAGGTATTTTGCGAAGTGCAGCGGCGCTTGGGTGTGCAGGGATGCTTCATGGCGGCGTATGATGTGTTTCTGCGCAGTCGAATGAATGCTTGGTGCATGCAGCGGCTGGGGAATTTTTCCATCGACCGCGAGGGCAGTGACAGGAAGGCAATGGCGGCGGCGATTGATGTTCTGAAAGAGGGGAAGCGAGCGTTAAATATTTATCCGGAGGGAAATGTTTTCCTGACCAATGACCGGCTCGCGCCTTTTCTCGATGGAGCGGCGTTTATTGCACTTAAGGCGCAGGCGGCGCTGGATGAGGTGGAGGTGAAAGTGGTGCCGGTGAGCGTGAAATTTACGAACCTAACAGCTCCGCGTGATGCGGTGACGGCGAGGATGCGGCAGCTTGCGAGTGATAGTGGATATGTTTTTCCGAAAGGCTCGAGTGAGAAGCCCTTGGCGGCGGTGCTCGGTCTCGGCGAGCATGTGCTTAACGGTTTTTTAGAGCGGCACGGACTTTCGAATAATGTCCATGTAGGAGGAGCCAATTTGCACGAGAAACTTAAATCGTTTTCCGAAAAGTTGATGGATGAGGTATGCGGTAAACTGAGTTTGGAAATGAACTCCGCGACGCTCCCAGAAAGAATATCCAAGGCGAGGTCGCGCATTCATCAGTTGCGCACTGATGTGGAAAAGGTAGGAGATTTGCATCCGGAGATCGACGGACTAGCGGACAAGGCCATCCTTGCGATGCGCATCCACGGTTACTGCGAGCCTTACTTGACGGAGCACCCGACTATTGATCGCTACGATGAAACGGTGGAGCGCATATCTGAGGATTTCCACGGTCGTATCATGTCGAGAACGGGGCCACGGCGGGCGATGGTGGAGATTCATGAGCCTATATCCGTGAGGGATTTTTCTGAAATGAAACTCCGTGAAGCCCTTCCTGCGCTCACGGGAAAAATCTCACACACCGTGCAAGCTGGAATCGACTCGCTCAATGAAAGGAACGACGCGCCGGGTGCGGGGATGGCGGACTAAAGTACCCGGTGGGGCATTCTATCCGCGTTCCTTCACGCATCTCTTTAGCCACGGATGCAGCAAATTCGCCGCGAGGATGGTGAGAGCACCGAGGTAGAAGGCTGGGTGGAGGTTCTTGTGTTCGTGGAAAATAAGTGCGGCGGCGAGGATGCCGTAGATGGGTTCAAAGTTGAACGCGAGGTTCATGCTGTAGGCCGTTAGTGAGCGGAGGAGATGGATGTAGTAGGCGTGTGCGAATACGGTGCAGACCCAAGCGAGGAGGAGAATCCAGCGCCAGTCGAGTTGTGTCGGTGCCAGCAGGGAAGCGAAGCCTCCGGGATCGAAGAGGGGGAGTGTGGCGAGGCAAACGGCTCCAGCGCCGACCATCTCCCAGCCGACCATGGTCAGTGGATCGCCGCCACGTGTGACGACGGTGCGATTTAGCACGGAAAAAATTGCGGCAAGAAACGCGCCCAGTAATCCGATACCCAGTCCAAGGAGGTGTCCACGCTCGACGCCTGCGATCAATACGATGCCTCCGACGACGATGAGACCGAGCGCAACTTCAAATAGCTGGATGCGGCGGCGTGTGAGAAGTGGCTCGGTGAACGCGGTGAATAAAGAAACCGTTGCGAGTCCGGTGAGGCAGATGGAGACGTTTGCGATCTTGATCGAGCCGAAGAAGCAAAGCCAGTGCAGGCCAATGATGACACCGATTCCGATGAGGATGGTGGCTTGCCGTGTGCCTGGCCAGACCTTGTGTTTTCTAACAAACGCAACCCATGCAAAGGCTGCGAGAGCTGCCAGGATGGTTCTCCAAGATACCAGCACGGAAGCGCCGACGCTCACGAGCCGTCCGATGATCGCGGTTGAGGCGATCAGGAAAACTAAGAGATGAAGCTGGAGGAAAGGGCTGATGTGCGGATGATGGTAATGCTTACAGAATTTACAATCCGCGTGTTACCTATTGTTTACCCCAAATAGTGCGTGCGTTAGCGGCAATCTCTTCATCGATCTTTTTCATGCGTGCGGTGAGCTCCGCGACTCTTTCCGGGTGCTGCTTCGCGAGGTTTTTGGATTCGCTGATGTCTTTGGAGAGATCGAAGAGCATGGTGTTATTTTTTTGGATGAGGAGTTTCCAATTGTCCTTTCGGATGCCTTCGAGTGCGCCTTTGGTGGCGTAATAGAGGAATTCTTTGCGGGTTGTTTCGGGGTCGCCGGTCATGGTTGCTGAGAGGTCGATGCCGTCGATGGTGGTTTCTGCGGGCAGTTCACTTTCAGCGAGTGCGGCAAAGGAGGGGAGGAGATCTATGGTGGAGAAAACGGCGTCGCTAGTGGTGCCTGCGGGGATGTTGCTTGGTGCCCACATGACGCATGGGACGCGTTGGCCGCCTTCGAAGGTTTGCGATTTGCTGCCTCGCAATGGCTTGGCGCTGCCGGCGTGGTTTTTGAATTTTGTCCATGGACCGTTGTCGCTGGTGTAGACGATGTAGGTATTTTCCGAGAGGCCGAGGTCTTCGATGCTTTTCACGAGCCGACCAACCTCTGCATCGATGTGTTCGATGACGCATTTGTAGGCGTTTTCAGGATTAGGGTCGTTCACGTCTTCAGGGACGAAGAGCGGGATGTGAGGCATGCTGTGGGCGAGGTAGAGGAAGAAGGGCGTCTCTTTGTTTTCTGTGACGAACTCGATTGCTTTGTCAGTATAGCGCCGTGTGATGGTGCGTTGGTTGACGGGTAGCTCGATGATTTCTTCGTTCTCGATGAGTGGGGTGTTCCATTTTTTTACCCATTCATCCTGCTTGCGCCAGCTCTCGTCGCTGGAGGGGCTGACCTTACCCTTGTTGTCGGGGTGATTCATGTCGTTCGAGTAGGGGATGCCATAATACGAGTCGAAACCGTGGTTGCGTGGCAGCACTTCGGGCAGATGACCGAGATGCCATTTTCCGATGCATGCGGTGGAGTAGTTTAGCGTCTTGAAATGATCGGCGATTGAGTATTCAGCGGGATTCAAGCCGTGTGTGGAAAATGGGAAGAGGACTCCCTTTTCCATGCCGACGCGCTTCGGGTAGCAACCGGTGAGAAGTCCGGCGCGTGAGGGTGAACAGACTGGGCTGGGAGTGAGGAAATTGGTGAACTTCCTGCCTTCTGTGGCCATGCGGTCGATGTTCGGGGTCTTGATGTTTTCCGAGCTGAAGCAGCCGAGATCGTTGTAGCCCTGATCGTCGGTGAGGATGATGATGAAGTTCGGTTTTGCTGCGTATGCCGCGAGCGAAGCGCAGATAGCTAAGACGGGGATGAGGAGTAATTTCATGAGCTGTGGGGGAGAGTGTTGCAGCGATACAATACGTAGAAGAACTGGAAAATTATCCTCTTTCTTGAATCAATAAGATTAAAACGACAAAAAGGAATTCCCGAACTCCTCTTTCGAACACCCTAAGATTAGGGTGAGGGTTTTCTGCGCAATCGGGTGCAATAGAGAGATTTTGAAGTGGTCATAATGAAAGCCTCAAAAATTTATTCGTGCAATCCTCCCGCGAAATCTCTAAATTCTAGGCGAAGCGCCTATTTCTCCGGCAATAAACGGATTCCGAGCTTCTGTTTTGCAATTGTTGCCCTCCGTTCTCAAAAACTTCACGTCTCCCCATTTTTAAACGACTTTCCATGAAGCGTATCCAAACCACCATCAAGCTTGTACTGGGCGCAGGCATCTTCCTCGCAAGTCCGGCATTCGCAGTAGTCTCCATCGACTACGCTACGATCGGTGATGCCGGCAATGCCACGGATCCGGCAACCGGTTCGCTCTTTGGTGCGGTGGCTTATGAATACCAGATATCTAAGAATGAGACTACAATTTCGCAGTATGCGGAGTTCCTCAACGCAGTTGCTAAAACGGATACTTACGGACTCTACAACACGGACATGTCCACCAGTTACATCAACGGGATATCACGGAGCGGGGCGTCGGGGAGTTTCACTTATTCGGTCGCAGGTGGGAGTGGAAACAAACCGATCTCTTATGTTAGTTGGTTCGATGCTGCGCGGTTTACGAACTGGCTTCACAATGGACAGACTGTGGGTGCGCAATCTGCCCTGACCACAGAGGACGGAGCCTATATGCTCAACGGAAAAACCAGCGGTGCAAGTGTAAGCAAGAAGGTGGGAGCCACAGTGTGGATTCCCAATGAGAGCGAGTGGTATAAGGCCGCGTATTACGATCCTACGAAAAACGCAGGTGCTGGGGGTTATTGGCTGAATGCGACCCAGAGCGACACGGTGACTAGTAACCTCCCAGGTGATCCCGGTGCAGCGAATCACAACGACGGTGATTTCGCTGTGACGCAAAACCCCAGTATTAACCCTAGTCAGAACTACCTCACCGAAGTGGGAGCCTATGGCGAGAACTCGGAAAGTCATTATGGGACGAACGACCAATCGGGCAACCTGTTTGAATGGACTGCCGCTGACCCCGGTTCATCGCCTGTGCAGCGCGGGGGCGCATGGAATTACAACGATTACGTTCTTAGTGCCCCGGCTTCCCTTACCTTCGACCCCGACTACGAACATTTCACTGTTGGTTTCCGTGTCGCGAGTGTTGCCCCTGTCCCTGAGCCAAGCACGATGATTCTGAGCCTCTTCGCCGGTTGTTTCCTGCTGAGCAGTCGCAGGCGTTAAGGTGTGGTTGCATCCAAATTGAGGTGATTCTTTGGTGTCAGGTAGCCTTAGATCCAAGGCGCCTATTCTTGACTCGCTTTCCGTAGAAATGGCTCAATTGCTTTGACCGCCAGAAGTAGGAGCGTAATGAGTGGCGGGCTGTGAATTGTTTCGTTTTCGGTTTTCTCTGGAGAGAAATCCTCGTCGAGGTAGTGGGTTGTTGAGGCGGCTGAGAGTTGGATTTTCATCCAGGGCTTGAGTGATCCGACATTCCGGAACGAGGGGAAGGTGCCCATCATTTTTGCAAGGCGGTCGCAGTAGGGGATCATTTCCACCGGGTGGATGGTCTCGGTATTCAGCTTGGAAAAATCGGATTCGATTTGCTCCCTTTCCGCCGCGTAGTACTTGGCCATATTCGCGGGGCGTTCGAATTTGCCGGCGATGATACCTGTTACTAGCCTTGCCTGCATTTCACTGATCGTCGGGATGTTTCCGATGATAGGGCGGGCGTATCCTACAAGAAAGAGGTCGTCGTGCTCCACGTGGAGGCACCCGAGATAGAAATCGCGGACACGGATGGCTCCTTCTGAAATTCCATCGACTCCGGCGGTGAAGCCGATGGATGGCACGAGGGCGTCGGGCTGTATATCGATCTCGGTTGTCCCATCAAAATCCGAATAGTGGTGGTAATTTCCAGCTATGGGAGAGCCTATGATTTGGATACGGCCTTCGGCGACATCGTCTAGGAAGTTATCGCTCTTGGTGTGGAAGGTATTGAAAAGCTTGTCCTTAGCTCGTGCGGTGAGCTTGGCATCCCAGTGCTTTCTCTTTTCGACCACGTCGGTTGATTTTGGATTTCCGGATGGATGCGTTTTGAAAAGTTTTTCGAAGAGTTCCTGGTGGCGGATGCGTGCTTCGACGAATTTTTGCCCGATCGCATTGCGGATGTTGGGATGTATGGAAAGCATCAGGCGGTTGCGCAGAAAATCGGAGGGAACGCCTCGGATCGGGTGATAGCGCGGGCTGACGCGAATGCCGTTTTTCAAGGAAAGATATACGGTGTTTCTAAGTGATGGAGCGGCGAGGCGGTGTGCGTGGTCGGCACCAGATTCCCCACCGCCGATGACAACGATGGTTTTATCTCTAACGGGGAGGTCAGAAATTTTCAGGATAGGAACGCTCGATTCGATGGGTTTTGGTTGGGCGGCGAGGCCGGTGCAAAGGATGAGGGTGTCAAAACTTTCTGTGCGAGGAGAGTCTCCGCCGATGTCGAGTGACCAACAGTTATCTACTCTGCGGATACGAAGGATTGGGGTGTTGAGGCGGATGTATGGAGCTAGGCCAAAGTGATCGCGGAATTCATTGAGGTAGTCACCGTATTCGCCGTCGCGAAAAAAGTCTGCCTTGGCGGGGCGGCCTGAGGGCTCTGATGTGGAGTCCCATTTGCGGAAAGATGAGAACTGGGTGGTATATTTTGTAGAGGTGGAGACGAAGCCTGGGTAGGGGTTTCCCCAGCAACCGGTGGTGTCTGCTCCTTTTTCAAAACAAGTAATCTCCCAGCCGGGTAGGTGGGCGATGGTGTTTTTGAGAGCGATGAGTCCTGAGGCTCCTGCCCCGATGATGGCGAGGCGTTTCGTTTTCATAGAGCCTGCCCGTCGATGATTGCGGTAAGGCTGACGACGACGAAATTGAACCTGCCGGACTCGGGGATGAAGAGCAAGATGCGCTGGCCGTGTGTAGGAGGGCGGGTGCGTGTGAATTCGTCGAGCATGATATAGATGCTGGCTGCTCCGGAGTTTCCGGAGGTGGCGAGGTTCGTCCAGTGCTCCGGGGATTTGTCGCCGCTGTATTTTTCGAGGGCGCCAAGCATGTGGTTTTTAAAATAGAACGAGGAGAGATGCGGCAGGACGATGTCGTAGGAGGAGATCGAATCGCCGTTCGTGGTCATGGCACTGGCGATGACTTTTTCCACGCAGGGGCCGAGGTGCTCGGCGAGTATGGCGACGTCTTGGCTGAGAAGCAGGGTGCGTGTGTCGAGCGACATGCAGAGGGGTGTCTCGTTCGCAAAGGAGCGGGAGTGCGTCCAGTTCACTTGGTAAGAGATTCCGGTGGATGATGGCTTGTCGCGGAGGAGGAATGCGCCCGCGCCATCGGAGAGCATGGAGCGCAGGAAGACGGACATGAACCACTTGGAGCGGGTGGGTTTTTCCACGTGTTCGGCGCGGTTGTCGGGCGGCGAGATGGCGGTGGATTTGAGGATGTCGGAGGGTTGCTCGACGCCGATGCAGAGGGCGGCGTTGTGTTCGCCGCAGCGGATGGCGCGGCAGGCGTTGACGAGGGATTGGGCGGATGCGGAGCAGATGCCGGAGTTGGAATTAATTTCCAGATCGCGGGTGATCAGGCGGTCTTCCGCGAGGCGGCCGTGGAGGATACTGGAGATGCCGGGGCCGATCAGCGGGGTGTTCGTCGAACCGGCGGCGAGGTAGGTGATTTCTCCTGTGTCTGTATTTTTAAGGCAGCGTGTGGCGGCGAGGGATGACATACCATAAACGTCGTAGGTGGGGTTCTGGTTGGTATCGAGGGCGTAGTGGCGGGAGGTGATCCCGTTCATGCGGAGGATCTTCTTGCGAACGTCGGCTTCGCCATCCAGCTCGCCCATGTAGGCGGGGATGTCCGCGTTCGGGATGGGATCGCCCGGAAGGAATGAGCCGGTGGAGGTGATGTAGGCGTTTTTCATACGGCGACAGGTGGTCTCTCTCTGAGGATGTGATAGGCGAATTCGTCGAATGCGATGTGGTTCTGCAGATAAAGGCTTGGATTGGAGAAGAAGACGCTGCTGTTGAAGTGGCCGCGGTTGCTATCGTCCGGGATGTAGAAATCGAGATCGGTAGCAACGACTGGATCGCCAGCGTAGAGTTGTTTCATCGCCCACAGTAGGAGGGAATCAGAACCGAAGGAGTTAAGGGCTTTTACGGCGGTTCGGAGATCTGCGAAAATCGTGATGGTGATCACAATGAAGATGACGACGTTCGTGCAGCCTATCCAGCCGAGGGAGGATTGTTCGGTGACAGCGAGTGCACCTTTGCCAAGGAGGGTGTGGTCTTCGGGGATGCGTTTTTTGACGTCATCAATATTGGCTAGGAATTCCTCGCGATCGAAACGCTCGATGATTTCATAGGAAAGCTCGTCGTGGCCGATGGTGAGGTTGTTTCGGATCATTTCCGAGAGGTCATCGAGATGGTAATCGCCGTGGATGCCGTTGAATTTTCTAGGTTCCTCTCCAGTATTGTCTGGGACTAGGTGGCGGTAGAGCAGGGGCTCGATCTGGACATGGCGTATCATGAGTTCCACGGCTTCACGGCTGGCGAGATATTTCATGCCGAAGGCGAGAAGGCTGTCGATACAGCGAGCTTCGAAGCCGTAGGGCTTGCGGTGAATGAGGTATTTCACCGGGAAGACGATAACGCGTAGGAAAAAATAAAAGACGAGGAGGAGGGGGCGGAGGAAGATGTAGTCGAGCCGATGTTCCTCGCGTGCGAACACCTCGTTGATGTATGGGGTGATGTAGGGAAATTTTTTCATTCGCGTTTCTTGAGAGTGACGATGAGTCCGTGTTTTGGAGCCATGGTGAGCTTTGCTGCCATTTGATGACGATCTGAGGAATCTACGATCACGTGATAGCGTTGCAGAACGGTAACCGCGATGACGAGCAATTCCATCATGGCAAAGTGTCTTCCGATGCAGATGCGTGGGCCGCCGCCGAAGGGGACGTAGGCGCAGGAGGCACCGGGGTTGCCGGGTTTTTCAGGATCGAAGCGTGATGGATCGAAGGCGTCGGGGTTTTCCCAATAATCGGGATGGCGGTGGAGAGAGTAGCGGCTGAAGGCGACCATCGTGCCTTTGGGGATTTTGACTCCGCCGAGTTCGATATCCTGCATGGTGTTGCGGTTTTCGAACCAGAACGGGGGGTGAAGTCGCATGGTTTCGTTCATCACCCTATCGGTGTAAGTGAGTTCGCAAAGCTTTTCAGGCGTGAGTGGGCTGTCTCCGATGACGGCTGCTATTTCCGCTACGACCTTTTGTTCGATTTTCGGATGATGGTGAAGTTCATACCAGAACCATGTGAGCGCGGTGGCGGCGGTTTCGTGTCCACCGACGATCATGCCGAGGATTTCCTCGCAGATTTCCGCTTCGTCCATGGTCTCGGTGGAAAGGAGGATTCCGAGGAGGTCGTCTTGTGGAGGGGCGTTGACGCGGTCGTGGATCAGGCCGCGCATGAAGTCGCGGAAGTCCTTCATCATTTTTCTGACAAGGAGATTAGTGGGTGAGGGGAAGCGGAGGTGTGAGACGATGGGTAGCGGCGGCTTGGCGCTGTAACGGTTGATTGCTTCAGTCCATGCGCGGATGCGTTTCGCGGAGTTGTCGAAACCATCGCCGAAGAATGAGCGGCCTGCGATTTCCAAGGTGAGGTGGTTCATTTCCTCTGCCATATCGAAGGTAAGGCTCTCTCCTGCAAATTTGTTCCATGAGGCGACGGTATTTTTTGCGGCTTCAAGCATACCCGGGAAAAATTTCAAGGATGAGGCGGGGGTGAAGACGGGCTGCATGAGCTTGCGTTTTCGTTTCCATGCATCGCCTTCTGCGGTGACCAGTCCGTTTCCGAAGACGTTGCGAAAATGATTGTAGATACGGCTGTTTTTGTCGAAATCGCGGTGGGTATTCTTCAATACGGCGCGGACGAGCGCGGGGTGATTGACGAGATGGAAATCTAGCAAGCCCTTGTAACGGACGAAATCACCGTGATCGCGAACAAGGGATTGGATGAAGAGAGCGGGATTTTTCGCGACCATCCATGTGTGTGAAAACGGTGCAGCATCAACGGGCTTGCCGGTGAAGCTTGGCATCTCGTGGTTTTTCTCCACCGGGCATTTTGGATCAGACATGGATTGCGTATGCAGGTAGAGCGTATTCCAGTGTGGATTTTACGCAAGATTCTGCGGTTTGGCGATGTTTCCGTATGGGTGCTTGAGTGGGCAGAAAAGCATGATACTCTGAATCCAGCGCCCGATTAGCGGGCAGGAAGTTTGATTTCAGCGGTTGGAAAAGGTTTTGGTCGTTTTTGTTGAGGTGCCCTGCTGTGCAGAACCCGGTTCGCCGACAACCAAAGAGATACCATGATGAAATTATTCGTAAGCAACATTTCCTACGACACGACTGAAGAACAAGTACGCGACGCTATTGGCGACGCGGCTGAGATTGTTGAGTTCCACAGACCAAACGACCGTGAGACTGGTAAGCCACGCGGCTTTGCGTTCATCACGCTTGGTTCAAGAGAGGACGGCGAAAAAGCAATCGAGATTCTGAACGAAACGAAGATCGATGGTCGTGAGTTGCGTGCGAATGAAGCGGAGGAGCGTGGTCGCGGCCCAGGTGGTGGGCCGGAGCGTCCGAAGTGGGTTTCTCTGAAAGTGCCAAAGACACGTCCTGTGGACGACAGGCCTATTGGTGCTGACGGCAAGCGGGTTCGCTATAAAGGAATCTAATCGCGTTTCCCTCCGCGATAGAACCAGGCTCGCTTATGGGGGAAAGTGTTTGGTGGGTCTATATGCTACGTTGTGGCGACGGATCGCTCTATACGGGCATTGCGACGGATGTGGATCGGAGGTTTTCCGAACACGAATCTCAAGGGATGAAGTGTGCGAAATACCTGCGTGGGAGGTTGCCGCTTGAGATTGTATTCCGGAGGGAAATCGGAACGAGGTCTGAAGCGAGCAAGGAAGAGCTGCGGCTGAAAAAGCTGTCTCGGCGTGAGAAGCTAGCGCTTGTTCAGGCGGATTTTTCCTGAGGTCGGAGTGCTATGTGGAAGGTCGAATTTGCGGAGTAAGGCTTTGTGAGCTAGGTAACAGTTAACCTGTATACGATGATGAAAAATATGAATAGTTTTGATGGGAATAGATTGGTGTCCTGTTTGCGTGGTGGTCTGCTTGGTTTGGCTATCTCTGTTATTGTGGGTGCGGCATTAGCTGCTGAAGAGACGGATAAGAACGATCAACTCACCGTCCTGATCACTGGCGCAAATCGAGGCTTGGGTCTTGAGTTTGCGAAAAAATTTAAAACCGAAGGTTACGAGGTGATCGGCACTGCGCGTAAGCCGAATGAAGCAACCGCGCTAAAAGAGGTTGGTGCTGAGGTTATGGAACTGGATGTCACGAATAACGTGGAAATTGAAGCCCTGGCGAAGAAGTTGGAAGGGCGTAAAATCGATGTCCTCATTAACAACG
Organism: Luteolibacter sp.; assembly: GCA_051252155.1. Taxonomy (GTDB): domain Bacteria; phylum Verrucomicrobiota; class Verrucomicrobiia; order Verrucomicrobiales; family Akkermansiaceae; genus Luteolibacter. The sequence goes on from JBPOGB010000002.1 coordinate 294,544, forward strand.
CGGGTATTTTCCCTAGGACAAAAGATCGTGAGGATATGATGCTCACGTATTCCGTGAATACCTTGGGGCCATATTTCGTTTCCGAAGCGCTGATCCCGAATCTAAAGAAATCTGCTTCTCCTAAGATCGTGAATGTATCTTCGGGCTTGGGTCAGCTTTCAGGTGGTGGTAGCTGGGCGGGAGGCTATTCCTTCAGCAAGGCTGCGCTGAACATGGTGACGCGGAATTTGCACTCTACGTATTCCGGTGATGGGGTGATTGTCATTTCCTTGAACCCTGGCCACAACAAAACGGATATGGGTGGCGACGGTGCTCCGCTAGATCCGAAGGATACCGCTGCGGAGGTTTTCAAACTTGCGGAAGCGCTCGTGCCCGGGCAATCAGGGAAGTTTTGGAAGTATGATGGTGAAGAGCTAGATTGGTGAGGCGGCTAGGCCTTCGAGCCAGTGTGGGCTAGGTGAAGTGGCGGCTCCTAGGAGTGCGCCTACTACGGCTCCGCGGTGGCAGTTGTCACCTCCCGCCATAGCGTTTGCCGTGATGGCGGCATCGAAGTCGTCGTGGTATTTCCATGCGAGAAAAAGTGAGGCAGGCATGGACTCAGCGATGTAGCAGGCCGGGCTAAAGCGTTGGCCGATGACGTGGGTGTCTGGCTGGGTGCTCCATTTGTCGGCTTTTTTGCCTGAGATCCAGTCGCCGGCTTCTTTCTGAATGGCTTCGCGGAGTGGGAGGCCTTCGTGGATGCGGAAGTTGAGGCGGGTAAGGGTATCGGCGGCGCGGAGGACGTTAGCGTGGGCATGGGTCAGGCCAACGTGTTGTTTCACGGCAGCACGTAGCTCTGGGAGGTCGAGCTCTTTCAGGACGAAGCATAGGGCGGGGACTTGAGCGAGGCCGCCGATGTGTTCGTCTTGAATGGCGCATTTACGCGGGGATTTTCCCTGAGAGTATTTCGTGAAGAAGCCACGGTGGTATTCTTCGAGATAAGTGTCGTTGTGGTTGCCCGGGGTGAGCATGAAATCGATGTAATGGGCGAGCCATTCATCGGGATCGTAGCCACCGTTTTTCTCGGAAAGTTTCACTAGCTCTTGAGCGAGCTGGAAGTTGAGGGTGTTTTCTCCGACTGTTAGAAATTGGTGATAGTGAATGGAGCGTTGTCCCCAATATTGCGCTTGGTCGTGAAGAATTTCGCCTTTTTCGTTGAGGGCGGTGTATTGGGAACGCCAGAGGATGGAGCCGGTGTGAGGATTCCTTGGCGGGAGGTAGTTGGTGATTTCTCCGTATTCGGTGCGGAGGGCTTCGCGGTCGTAGTACCAGTGAACTGGCATCGAGGCGGCATCTGCGATGAGGGAGCCGAGGTAGGCGTTTTGGAATGTCGGCATGGCGTCACGTTCGGCTTCATTTGATTTTTCGGCAAAAGGAAGTTTTGTGTCGCATGAAATCACGTCAAATCGTTGGCATTTTGTTTTTCTCCATTGCTTCGATCATGGATGCAAATGCACAAGGTGATGAAGAGATGGAGAAGATTTCGGGCTTCGATGGGAAAGAGGGCGAGCCGAAATGGTTTTCCGTGGATGACGGGGTGATGGGCGGTGTTTCGAAGGGAGGCCTCGTGGTCGAGAACGGCACGTTGGTGTTTTCCGGAAAGCTTTCGTTGGAAAACAATGGCGGGTTTTCATCGTTGAGAAGTGGAGACAAGGAGTATGATTTTTCCGGGAAAGAGAGTTTTGTGATGCGGGTCAAGGGGGATGGGAGGACTTACAAGCTGCGCATTGAGACGGATGCGCGATTCAATGGCTCGGAGATTGGATACCAGGCGGCTTTCAAAACGGAGGCGGGTGAATTTATTGAAATCAAAGTGCCGTTTTCAGACTTTAAGCCGGGCTGGCGTGGTCGGAAGCTGGATGGCCCTTCGTTGGATCTTTCTAAGGTGGAAGAGCTAGGTCTGGTGCTGGCGGATGGGAAAGCGGGGGATTTCTCCATAGAGGTGGATTGGATCGGAGTGAAGTGATCAAGCCTGCAGGTGGAAGCTCTCTGGGTCGTTGATGATGGAATCGTGGATTTTGGGGAGTTGTTTCTTTAGTTTGAAGAAGCCTGCTGTGGCGTGAGGCCATAACTGGCGATCCCAGTTGCGGACGAAGGGTTGGGGATGGAGTGGGAGCTTTTGGGTTTCCAAGTAGTCTCTGGTGTGACCGTTGATGGGGTGGGAGATGATCACCGCGTCGAGATTTTCGGAGGAAATCCAGTCGTTGATCGCGCTTTCGAACGAGCCTGTCAGGAGGGTGCCTTGGGTGCGGTGGAGGGTGTCGTTGACGGCGCCGGACAGGAAGTTTTCAACGAGAGATGTGGTGTTGATGGCGGGTGTGATATAGGCAGCGGTGGCGGTGATTTGGCCGATGGATTTCGGGGGTGGTGCGAGATCGTCTGGAAACATGAGGTGACCGGTGCGGCCGGATGATTTCGGGTTTTGAGGGAGCTGGAGCGGTTGTTTCGCAAAGTTTGTTTCATCGGTGAGTGGTTCAGCGGTTTCGTTGAGTTGGCCGGTGGGGTTGAAGCGGCCGTTGGTGTATTTCTCAATGTTCGAGGCGCGTGCGAGGTAGTGTTTTCCCTTGGTGTGGAGACCGGCGACCCAACGCCATGAGAGGGTGTTGGCGGCGGGGTCAGCATCGAGGAGATTTTTCAGGAAGAAATCCGCGCCGAGCTGCCAAGGGAGTTTCAAGGTGAAGATCCAGATGGAGGCGAACCACATACGGGCGTGGTTGTGGAGGTAGCCGGTGGACGTGAGTTCCTTTGCCCAGTGATCGAAGCATTCGATGCTGGTATCACCGGAGGTGGCGGTGAGGTAGGCGGCGGTTTTTTCCTGTTGAGCGAGCGTCTCAAGGTAATGACGCCAGACGTCGGGGCGCATTTCGAGCCAGCCTTTCCAGTAAGTGCGCCAGGCGATTTCCTGGAGGAACTTTTCGGCAGCACTCGGGCTGTGTTTATCTAGGACAGCACGAGTGGCTTCTTCCTCGGTGATGAGTCGGGTGCGGATGTAGGGGGAGAGTTGAGAGATGCCGGTGTGGTTGTTGGAGCAGAGATCGAAATTGCGTGTGGAGGCGTATTTCGCGGCGTATGGGACAAAATTTTCTAACCGCTCGAGGGCGGCGGCGCGTGTGGGTGCGAAGGACATTGCATCGACAAGCTCCGCCTGATTGACGAATCGGCAAGGGCTTTGCTAGCTTTCAGGGAGATGGGTGATTCGGTGCGAGCGGACAAATGGCTGTGGGCGGTGCGTTTTTACAAAACCCGTGCGCTTGCTGGCGAGATTCTGGGCGATGGAAAGGTGCAGCGGAATGGGCATGTGCTTAAGCGATCGTCTTCGATTCAGGTGGGGGATGTGCTGGAGGTGCCGTTTTTCGAAGGGCCGGGGGTGAGAGAGATTTTTGTGACGGGTGTGATTGAAAAGCGAGTGGGAGCTCCGGAAGCTCAGGCTTGCTATGAAGATAGAACGAAGCCGGAGGTTTATGATGCACTGAAGCAGTGGCAGATCAACCGGCAGGAGGCGGCGAAAGGCAGGCCGACGAAGAAGGACAGGCGCGCGATTGATCAGGTTAAGGAAGCGTGGGAGTGGGGGATCTGACTGTGCATGGCGTGAGGTTTCTGCTACTTAGAAGCCATGAATTTGCCTCCCAGTGTCCGTCTCGTTGAAATTGCACCGTCGTATCCTGTTTTTGAAATTTCTCACAAAACTTGTGAGGCGAAGGTGGCGCTGCACGGGGCGCATGTGATGTCGTGGAAACCGACGGATGAAGACGAGGTGCTCTATCTAAGTCCGGATGCGGTTTTCAAAGAGGGAAAGGCGATACGCGGAGGGATTCCCGTGTGTTGGCCGTGGTTTAATGCGCATCCTGCGGATTCAGCTCAGCCTTCTCATGGGCTGGTGAGGGGACGATTCTGGGAGCTTCTGGAGGCGAGCGAGGATGAGGCTGGGGTGACGCTGCGCTTTGGTGTGAGCGAAGGAATCTGGAATGCGGAGGTGACGGTGAGGGCGGGCGAGGAACTTGAGGTTTTGCTGGAGTCGAAGAATGTTTCCGAGGTGCCAATCGTTGTTTCTGGGGCTCTACATACCTACCTCGGGGTATCTGATATTTCGCAGGTGAGGGTGGTGAAACTGGATGGCTGTGAGTATCTCGATACGGTGGGGGAACCTACGATGCGCAAGCAGAAGGGGGATGTGGTTTTCGATCGTGAAGTAGATCGGATCTACGAGAGCTCCAGTAGTGTGTTGCTGGTCGATGACCTTTCCGGTCGGACGGTACTTGTGGAGAAAAGTGGGAGTCCCTCGACCGTGGTTTGGAATCCGTGGGAGGAGAAGTGTGCGGCATTGGGGGATATGCCTGATGATGGGTATCAGAAGTTCTGCTGCATCGAGGCGGCAATCGCAAACGACCGGGCGGAGATCGTGATGCCCGGCGGCTCGCATGTGTTGATGACGCGGATCAGCGTGGAGGAATGAGGTTTACTCCTCGATTGCTTCAATGAGAAGCTCTCCAGCCTTCTCTGCAGAGGCGGGATTTTGGCCGGTGACGAGCCGGCCGTCGCGGACGGCGTTTTCGGTGAAGTTTTCTGCGGAATCGACGGTTGCGCCGGCTTTCTCAAATTCTGTTTCGAGGAGGAAGGGTACGACTTCGGTGAGTTCGACGGCTTCTTCTTCTGCATTGGTGAAGACTGCGGTTTTTTTCCCGGCGAGGAGGTGTGAGCCATCGGAGAGTTTGACGTTCAAGAGTGCGGCTGGGCCATGGCAGACGGCACCGACTGCCCCTCCGTTTTCATAGATGGCGGCGGTGATTCGCTGGATGTCTTTGTTTTCCGGGAAATCCCAAACGGTTCCGTGGCCACCAGCGAAGAAGATGGCGGAGTATTTTTCGGGATCAACGTCGGCAATGGATTTCGTGAGAAGCACGCCGGGATTTTCTTTGTCGGCATTTCCATGTTTCTCCCAAAAGCTTTTGTTGGCGGAATCCTCGAGATCGAGGCTTTTCGGGTCGATGGGGGCGAAGCCGCCCTGCGGGCTGGCCAGAGTGACGAAGTAGCCTTTGTCATCGAAAACCTTGTAGGGATGCGCGGCCTCCGAGAGGAAGAAGCCGGTTTTTTTGCCGGTGTCACCGAGTTCGGCGTGATTGGTGAGAACGAGTAGTACGTATTTCGTTTTTTCCTGAGCGATAGCTGTGAGGGGAAATGCGAGGAGGGCTAGGAGCAGTTTTTTCATTACAAACACCTAGTCCGGATCCCCGGAACCGCAAGCGGTGGCATTATCTGCGACGGATGAGAACGAGCAGAGCGAGTCCACCGAGAAGTATTGAAGGCGCGGTGGGTTCGGGGACGGGAGTGACCGTTGTTCCATAGATCGTGCCGATGCCGCCGCTGCTAAGCAACGAGAAGGTCACTTGATCGAAGCTGGACATGCGTAGTTCGTTAGCGCCGATGTTCAGGACACGGTTTGCATGACGGTCTCCGAAGGCCACGCCGGTTCGGGCGAGCCGTGCGTCAGGTGTGTCCTCGAAATCTGCGAAAGATACGGTTCTGCTAGTTCCCGACGAAGAGTCGAGAAAGGTGATGCTGCCGTTGGCTGCGCTATCGAGATCGATGAAATCGAAGCCGAAGCTGTTGAGCGCGACATCAAAGTTCAGGATCATATCGCCTCCCATGCCGTCGTCGTTCGGGGTGGCGAGATTGGTATCCGTGTTGATGATGAGTGCGTTGTTCACGAGCAACTTAAGATCGGAGCCACCTGCCCACAGGCCGGAGCCAGTGGAGTTGCGCTCCAGATCGTCGTCCGCACCACCGGTTCCCTCGGTGTTGTACAAGTTCAGCGGCATGTTTTCGGGGTTGTTGGTGCTCAGTTGCACTCCGCTCCCTTTTCCAAAAAGATTGCGGTAAGGCTCATTCGCCGCGAGATCGACGGATCCGGCGATGAGCTGGTTTCCCTGATCGTCGTGCTCGAAGTCAATGACAAATGAGGTTTGGGCGAAGGAGGAAGCCGTCAGGGCGGCAAGGATGGCTGTAATCAGCTGGGGGCGTTTCATGGGACAGGGGTGTTAGGGGTGTCCTCCCATGGGTGTGGGAGGTGTTTGGCTGGAGTCCTCTTTGGAGAGGACAACTAAACTATGAATGATATTTTTAAAATATCAAGAAAAGTTTATATTATTTTTATTATTAGTTTCCGGAATTCGCGGAGAGAGGCCTGCGAACACAATTTTCCGAAGATGTATACAGGTCTATTTGTCTCGCGTTTGTGATACGGATCCAGTGACGAAAGGCTCAAATACTAGCCAGCGCTTCGCCGAAGACTTCCATGGTCTCGTCGATGTCGTCTTCGTTGTGGGCGAGGGAGATGAAACCGGTTTCGTAGGGGGAGGGGGCGATGTAGACGCCGCGCTCAAGAGACGCCCAGAAGAACTTTTTGAAGAGTTCCATGTCTTGCTTCATGACGTCGTCGACGTTGCGGATCTCACGGTCGGTAAAGTAGAGGCAGAACATAGAGCCGACGCGGTTGATACTGTGGGGAATACCTTTTTTCTCCATCAGGGCGCGTAGGCCTTTTTCGAAATGGGCGCCGAGCTGGTCGAGGCGGGCGTAGCCATCGGGTCTACCTGAGGAAAGCTCCTCGAGTTGTGTGAGGCCGGCGGCCATGGCGAGTGGGTTTCCGGAAAGGGTGCCTGCTTGGTATACGGGGCCGACGGGGGCGACCATGTCCATGACGTCGGCGCGGCCGCCGAAGGCTCCCACGGGGAGGCCGCCGCCGATGACTTTTCCGAAGCAGGAAATGTCAGGGGTGAGGTTTTCGAGGCCTTGGACGCCTGCTTTGCCGAGACGGAAGCCGGTCATGACTTCATCGAAGATGAGGAGCGCTCCGAATTTTTTCGTGATCGAAGATAGGAGGTCGAGGTAGCCGGGTTGCGGGAAAACGAGGCCGGCATTGGCGGGGTAAGATTCGACGATGATGGCGGCGATTTCCTCTCCCTTTTCCTCGAAGACTTTGGTGAGGGCTTCCGGATCGTTGTAGGGAAGGACTATGGTTTTTTCAGCGAAGGCTTTGGGGACTCCGGCGGAATCTGGTTCGCCGTGGGTGAGTGCGCCGGAGCCTGCGGCGACGAGGAGGGAATCGGAGTGGCCGTGGTAGCAGCCGTCGAACTTCACGATGTAGTCGCGCTTGGTGAAGCCGCGTGCGAGGCGGATGGCGGACATGGTCGCCTCGGTGCCGGAGGAGGTCATGCGGACTTTTTCGACGGAGGGAACCCATTCGGTGATGGTTTTCGCCATGGTCACCTCGTGCGGATTGGGGATGCCGAAGGAAATGCCGTCTTTGGCGACTTGGTGGATGGTATTGGTGACGGAGACCGGGGCGTGGCCGAGGATGTTCGGCCCCCATGAGCCGATGTAGTCGATGTAGGTTTTGCCGTCGATGTCGGTGATGCGTGAGCCTTTGGCGCGGCGGATGAAGAAGGGTTCGCCGCCGACGTTTTTGAAAGCGCGGACAGGGGAGTTCACACCGCCGGGGATGTATTGCTTGGCGGTGGCGAACATTTTGCTGGAGAGGGTGGCCATGGGCGGAACCTTTGACTTTCAAATCTCAACTTTCAAGGGAAGAGGTTGGCGTTTGAGCTTTCATGGGTGGGTGGAAGCATGTTTCCTCTGCGGAGCTTATGACTATTGAGAAGAAAGCCTCGCAGGAGAATCCGCTGGTGAACATTTTGATCAATGTTCTGATCCCTGTGTTGGCGCTTAGCTACTTGAGTAAAGATCCAGCGATCCAGGAGCTGCTGGGGAAAGAGGTGAAGTCTTGGCATATTGGGCCGTTGAAGGCCTTGTTCGTGGCTCTGGCTTTCCCGATCTGTTATGGGGTGTGGTTTTTCGCAAAAACGAAGAAGATGAATTTCTTCTCGGGGCTGGGACTGTTTTCCGTGCTGCTGACTGGAGGCCTGACGCTTTTCCTGTGGAACAAAGACGGCACGGTGAAGGAGCATGCGGCCGTGCTTTTCGGGCTGAAAGAAGCTTCGATCCCATTTGTGCTTGGAATTGCGATTATTGCTTCGCATTGGTCGAAAACGCCTTTGCTCCGTGCCTTTCTCTACAGCGACTCGATCTTCGACATCAATAAGATCGAGAACAAGGTGACGGAGCTGGGAAAGGAAACCGATTATTCCAAGGTCTTGCTGAACGCGACGATACTATTCTCGCTCTCGTTTTTCGTCAGCACCGTGCTGAACTTCGGCCTAGCGTTGTATTTCCTTGGCCCCTTGGATCATGCGGCGGCGGATGCGATGTCGGTCTATAATGAAAAAGTGGCGAAGATCACCGGCTGGGGCTTTGTGGTCATCGGCGTGCCGATCATGGTTTTCCTTTTCTTTACGTTGAAAAAGCTGCTTAGCGGCCTGCGCGGAATCACCGGGCTTAGCGATGACGAGCTGATGATGCCTAGGTGAGCCAAGGGCGCGAAAAAACCCGGGGCTTGTGGCACCCGGGTTGAGATGTGGGGAGTTTTTCCCGCAGCGGATTAATCAACGAGGTTGTCGATGCGCTGGGCGAGTTCGATATCGAGATCGGTCACACCGCCAACGTCGTGAGTAGTAAGCTTGAGAGTCACCTTGGTGTGCTTGATGACCATGTCTGGGTGATGCTGTGCTTCTTCAGAGATCTCGCCTACGGTGCTTACAAAATCGATGCCGTCCATGAACTCCTCGAATTCAAAAACGCGGAAGATGTATTTCTTCTCAACGTCCCATTCGGGGCATTTTTTGAGGGCGGATAGCAATTCGTCTTCTTCTAGCAGGTCTGACATAGATAAGGGGAGTTGTTGGATGCGTTGCGCAAAGATTGGACGGATGCTTTCGGGGTTGGCAAGCCCGTCTTTGACTTTTCCGAGAAATAGATGCCTCTTTGCAAAAGCTGCATGCCCTTTCTCGCGCCGGGTTGTTGCGATTTTAAGTAAAATGTGTGAGATTCAGGTATGAAAAATCTTTTGTTCGTTGTCTCGGCGGCAGTCGTTGCCTTGGCCTTCGCATCTTGTGCACCTCATTCTACTCCGCAATCACGCATCGTTTCTAGGACGGCTGACTACGATAGCTTGAGCGAAAAACACAAGGAATTGGTAAGACGTGGCGAGATTACTGAGGGCATGAGCAAGGAGGCTGTCTCACTGGCATGGGGAAGCCCCGATGGAAGAGTGGAAGGCCTGCGAAATGGCAAAGAAATGGAGCGATGGGATTATCAAGGAACGCGGTCGGTCGTTACCAACAACTTTTTCGGAGGTTACCGCACTGGATTTGGACATGGATACCGCTATTCCGGCTTCGGCGGAGGCTTTGGCCCCACGATCAACTACGTCCCCTATAGGAAAGCTTCGGTATGGTTTGTCCGAGGGCGGGTGGATGAGTGGGAAAGGGAGAACTAAGACGTATAAGTCTCGACTCGATTTTAAGAAAATTATTGGAAATCAGTCGGTTTCTAGCCCTAAAGAAGAAAACTTTCTCTTTTATTCTTGAGATGTGCCATTTCGATGAGTTAAATGGGCTTAGGACTAACACCAACTATGAAAGCCTCCATTCTACCCATCGTTTTCGTTGCCCTCGGATTCCCTCTTACATCCGTCGCGCAGTCGACCATCTCCAGTGCCCCAACTCCTGCGGCGGAAGCTGCGGACGAACCGCTCTCCGGAGAGGAGGTTGCCATTCTCACCGATGCTCCAAACGTCCCTCCTCCGATCACCCGCAAGCATCCTACCAATGTTAAAGTCGAAATCGAAGTCACCGAGGTCGTGAAACGCATGGCCGATGGCGTCGACTACACTTTCTGGACATTTGGCGGCAGCGTCCCGGGCAAGTTCATCCGCGTCCGCCAGAATGATGTGGTGGATTTTACCCTGAAAAACCACCCATCGAGCAAGATGCCTCACAACATCGACCTTCACGCCGTCACTGGTCCCGGCGGCGGAGCCAAGGCAACCTTCACTGCGCCTGGACACCAGACGAACTTCTCCTTCAAAGCCCTCAACCCGGGACTCTACATTTACCATTGCGCTACCGCACCCGTCGGGATGCACATCGCCAACGGCATGTATGGTCTCATCCTCGTCGAGCCGAAAGAAGGCATGGCGCCTGTCGATAAGGAATTCTACGTCGTACAAGGCGACTTCTACACCACCGGAAAATACGGCGAAGCTGGTCACCAAGGCTTCAGCATGGAAAAGGCCATCGACGAAAGACCTGACTATGTCGTCTTCAACGGTTCCGTCGGTTCTATGACCGGCGAAAAAGCCCTCAAGGCTAGCAAAGGTGAAACTGTCCGTCTCTTTGTCGGAAACGGTGGCCCCAACCTCGTCTCCTCCTTCCACGTCATCGGCGAAATATTCGACCGCGTCTATCAAGAGGGCGGATCGAATTTCCAAGAAAACGTCCAGACGACCCTCGTCCCAGCAGGCGGCTCCACCATCTGCGAATTCAAACTCGATACCAACGGCGACTTCATCCTCGTTGACCACTCCATCTTCCGTGCCTTCAACAAGGGCGCGCTCGGTATCCTCAATGCCGATGGTGAAGGCGACCTCATGGTCTTTTCCGGACAGAAAAAGGACGAAGTCTATCTCCCTGAAGGCGGTGCCATCCAGACGATCCCCAACGACACCCAGTCCGCCCCGGCAGCTGCTAACAAAGCCGAACGCATAGCCGCCGGACAGCTCGTCTATGACCGCAACTGCTCCGCCTGCCACATGCCGACTGGCACAGGTGTCCCCGCTGCGTTCCCACCGCTCGCCAAGTCCGACTATCTCAATGCTGACCCAGACCGCGCCATCAACACGGTTGTCAAAGGACTTCAGGGTGAAGTCACCGTCAACGGTGCTAAATACAACAGCGTCATGCCCATCCTCGGTCTCAACGATGAAGACGTAGCCAATGTGCTCACCTACGTTTATTCAAAATGGGATAACTCCGGTGTTGAAGTCACTCCTGAACAAGTTGCCAAAGTTCGCGCTGCCGAATAACCACGACCGTGAAGCTCTCCGCCTTCATCTTCCTTCTCCTCACCTCCGCCATCCCGGCTGAAGAAACCGCTATCCCCGCCGAAATGGCGTATGTCGAGGGCGGAGAATACGTCCCGATGTTCGGCGAGAGTAAAAAACCACGCAGCGTCGATCCCTTCATCCTCGATCGTCTTCCGGTCACCAATTCCGCCTTCCTGGAATTCGTCCGCGAAAATCCGAAATGGCGTCGCTCACAAGTCGGCAAACTCTTCGCCGACCAAGGCTACCTCTCCCATTGGGGAGCCGATCTCGAACTCGGCCCCAACGCCGCACCGGACGCTCCCGTCGTTCGCGTCTCATGGTTTGCCGCCCGTGCTTTCCTCAAGGCTCAGGACAAACGCCTGCCGCGCGAAGACGAATGGGAATTTGCCGCCCTCGCCGATGCCACACGCACCGACGCTTCAAAGGATCCCGCTTTTCTCAAGCGCATCCTCGATTGGTATGGAAAACCCAACTCCGGCCAGCTGCCTGATGTCTCAACGCTCACTCCTGACATTCGTGGCATCGCCGGTATGCACGCCGCTGTTTGGGAATGGGTCGAGGATTTCAACAACCAGATGGTCACCGGAGCGGCACGCGACGATACCACCCTCGATCGCTCCCTCTTCTGTGCCGGTGGCGCCCTCAATGCCACCGATGCCGCTAACTACGCCGCCTTCATGCGTTACGCCTTCCGCTCTAGTCTCGAAGGAAATTACACCACCAACAACCTCGGCTTCCGCGGCGCTCGCGATGCCACCACCGAACCCTGACTGCCATGAAAACTCACCTCCTTCTCCTCTCCGCTTGCCTCTCACTTTTCGCCACCGCTGCCGAGGAAACACCTAGGTGCTGTGACGAGGAAATCCCCGCCGAAGAGGCCGCCGGATCCATCTACCAACTCGATGCCACCTGGACGAGCCAACATGAAAAAGAGGTCAAGCTCTCCGTCTTCAAAGGCCACCCCGTTCTCATCACCATGGGCTATGCCAGTTGCAAGAACGCCTGCCCACGCCTCGCCGCCGACCTCATGGCCATCGAAACATCCCTCACCGATGAGGAAAAAGCACGCACCACATTCCTCTTCGTTTCCATCGATCCCGAGCACGACACCCCGGAGAAACTCGCCGCCTTCCTCAAGCAATACAACGTCGACCAGACCCGTTGGATCGGCCTTCGCGGCACCGACGATTCCGTCCTCGAGCTCTCCGTCGCCCTCGGCGTCCGCTATCGCAAAATCGAGAACGACGACTTCGCCCACTCGAACCTCATCACTCTCCTCTCACCCAGCGGTGAAATCATCCAAACGAAGGAGGGGCTCGGCACTGACTCTGCAGAAATCACAGCTGCCCTGAAGAAGCTCCTCGCCACACCGTGACTTCATCCTCCACCAAACTTGACTGCCTCACCGCTGAACCCTTCCGACTCTTTTTTCCGCTAGGTATCTTCGCCTCAATTATCGGCGTTCTACTATGGCCGGCAGTTTTCCACGGTTGGCTCTCATACTACCCGCTAGAAGCACATATCCGATGGATGGTTCTCGGTTTCGCAGGATGTTTTATCACCGGTTTCCTCGGCACTGCTGGCCCCCGATTGCTTGGCTCCAAGCCTTGGACTCTCCTCGAACTGATTCTCCACGGCGCACTCGCGATTACGATGATGGTCTTTCTTGTCATCAACCGTATCCCCGCCGCCGACCTCACGGCTGGCCTTTGGCTTCTTGCTGTTCTGGGTAGCCTGCTCACTCGCTTTTATTTGCGAAAAGACATACCGCCTCCGGGGCTTCCACTCGCCGTTCTCGGCCTCGCCGGTACAGCCATCGCAGGTATTATTCTGAGTTTCTCTCCCGCTATTTCGATCCAAGCATTTTTGCGCTTACTCTATTTTCAAGGGCTTCTTTGGCTCCCCATCCTCGGTGCTGCTCCTTACCTTCTCCCACGGTTTTTCGGGAAAAATTCTCTCCATGACTTTCCCGAGAGTTCCGGCATTCCCGATGGTTGGATGCGGCCTTTCATCGAGTCGCTGATCGCAGGTATTCTTCTCATCGTCAGCTTCGCCCTAGAGGCATGGAAGCCCGGCCCCTCGGGTCTGATCCTTCGAGCAAGCGTTGTACTAATCCATCTCACCCGCTCCGTCCCCGGCCTTGTCTCTTTCGCAAAAACCAATGCTCTCGGCCTTGCCGTGCGCTGGGTTGTTCCCTGTGCTGCTGGTGGCTGGCTGCTTGCCGCATGGTTCGCCCATATGCGCGCCGGAATGCTCCACCTCATGTTCATCGGCGGTGCCGGCCTGCTCATGCTTTGCTCCGCCACCCGCATCATCCTTGGCCACAATGACCGCCACGACCGCTTAGCTTCCCCGATGAAATGGTTCCACCTAGTCTGGGGTGCCGTCCTTTTCACTGCTGCCACTCGTTTGACAGCAGACTTCATCCCGAAAGTCCGCATCTCCCACCTCTCCTACGCCGCTGCACTCTGGGTCATCATGATTGTCTTCTGGGTATGGAAACTCCGCCGCGAACTTCGGCAACCTGTCTTCGAAGAAGGCGTGATCAAATCCAATTGCCCCCGTCGAAAACGAGCTACCGCGGGAAAAAATCAAAATACTTAGTCCGTTATCTTTTCGCTCAATTTCCACAACGCCTAACCCAACCTTTTCTCTGCTATCAGCTAAATCTATGGTGAGACACTCCACAAAATCCAGAAGCCGGGAGAAGCCGCTGATCTTTGTGATTCCTGCCGCAATCATGCTTATCTCCGGCTTCGGAGTGCTCGTCGCTTACTCTTTCGGCGGACGCTTCACCGCCGCCGATTCGCAGCTCATCCCGCTCGGCCTCACCACCGTCGTGGTCGGTGCCATCAGCCTCTCCCGCACTCTCCTCTCGACCTTCTTCCTCTTTGTTTACGCAGTCACCGCTGTGGTGCTTATCATCGTCGAACACGGCATCGCGCAGCCATGGCTGATCCCATTCGTCCTGCTGATCCTTCTTTGCTTACCCCAAGCAAAACACGCACGTCGTTAGGTAGTTGAAAATCAATCCTCTCTCCCACAATTAGCCTCACATTAACAAAAAAGAAAAAACATTCTTGATTTCCTTCTTTGAGGAATTCACAACCTCAGTCGAAATCGAATCCGGCAAAAACAAACCACCACACCACCATGCTATCGAAGTCCCAAGCACGCGCCTTTTTCCTAGGAGGAACCGGCGTTTTTTCCCTCGCCTTCCTGGCACTGACCTACGATTCGCACAAGCAGGTGCCGCAACAGACCAATGAGGACAAGCTCACCGCGCAGGTCATCAGGGGTAAGAAAATTTGGGAACACAACAACTGCATGGGCTGTCACACACTCTTCGGTGAGGGTGCCTATTACGCGCCGGAGCTCACGAAAGTCGTCGAGCGTCGCGGCAAGGACTGGATGCGGATTTTCCTAAAAGATCCCCAGGCGATGTTCCCGGGCGAGCGCAAGATGACGAACTACAACTTCACCGACGAGGAAATCGAGGACGTGATCGCTTTCTTTGAATGGTGCGGAAATGTTGATCTCAACGGCTTCCCCGCCAAACCACCACTCGGTCGTGTCGCCGCCCCCATCGTTACCACCGGTAAGAGCACGGCACCCAAGCCTGAAATTTTCTCCACGATCTGTGCCGCCTGCCACTCTGTGGGTGGAGTGGGTGGTGCCGTTGGGCCGCCGCTCGATCAGGTCGGCACCAAGATGGATCACGATGCGATGAGAGACTGGATCAGCGATCCGCAAAAAATCAAACCGGGCACAGCCATGCCGCAGATCCCCATGACCCCGGAGCAACTCGAAGAAGTCGTTAACTACCTGCTTGGCCTCTCAAACAACCAATAAACGCCGAACCAAACTCGCAATGAAATACAAAACACAAAAGATCGCTTACTGGTTCTTCGCATCCGCTCTCCTGCTGCTGGTGCTTCAGATCGTTTACGGCTTCATCATGGGCTTCGCCCACATGGGCTACGATGTCCTTCACGACTTCATCCCGTTCAACACCGCCCGCGCCGTCCACACGAACCTCCTCCTTGTCTGGCTCCTGCTCGGCTTCATGGGTTCCGCCTATTTCATCATCCCCGAGGAGGCGGAACGGGAAATCGCTTGGCCGAAACTCGCCTACGCGCAGTTGATCTCCTTCCTCGCAGTCGGTGTCACCGCCGTGGTCTGCTACCACATGAACATCTGGGAAGGTCGGAAATTCCTAGAAATCCCGCGGCCGCTCGACTACCTAGTGGTTGCCAACGTGCTGCTTTTCCTAGCCAATGTCGGCTGGACCATGTGGAACGGCAAACGTTTCACCACCACATCCATCGTGCTCTACATGGGCCTGCTCGCTGCCGCACTGCTTTACTTGCCCGGCATGATCGATTTCGACAACCAGACTCTCGACTCCATGTATCGCTGGTGGGTTGTCCATCTTTGGGTGGAAGGCGTGTGGGAGCTCATCATGGGCGGCATCCTTTGCTTCCTACTCATCAAGCTTACCGGCGTGGATCGCGAAATCGTCGAAAAATGGCTCTACATCATCGTCGGCCTCACTTTCATCTCCGGCATCCTCGGCACCGGCCACCATTTCTACTACATCGGCGTGCCACGCTACTGGCTGATCGTCGGCGGTATCTTCTCCGCGCTTGAGCCACTCGCCTTCCTCGGCATGGCCTTGTATGCCCTCGCCATGGCGAAAAAAGGTGGCCGCAAGCACCCGAACAAAACCGCCCTCACCTGGACGCTCGGTTGCGCCATCATGGCCTTCGTTGGTGCCGGCTTCCTCGGTATCGCCCACACCATTCCGCAAGTGAACATGTGGACGCACGGCACACTGGTCACCGCCATGCACGGCCACCTCGCATTCTGGGGTGCCTACGCAATGATCGTTTTCGCGATGATCGCCTACGCCATGCCGCTGATGACAGGCCGCAAACTATGGGACAGCAATGCCTCCATCTACGGCTTCTGGCTTTCCAATATCGGCATGGTCGCCATGACGGGTGCCTTCGCTGTCGCAGGCATCAGCCAGGTCGTGCTCGAGCGCCGCACCGGCATCGACTTCATCGAGGTGCAGAAAGAGATCGAGCCGCATTTCCTCGGTCTCGTTCTCGCCGCCGGCCTTTTCACCCTCGGCATCCTGCTCTTCGTCCTGAACTTCATCCGCTACGGTCGCCCCACCGATGAGGCTCTCAACAACGACCCTGCCGAAAGTTGATCGCCTCATCCATGGATACCCCGTTCTATCTGGCCTCCGGAAAGGAGATCGAGCTTTGCGAACACGCCCACCGCTGCCAGCTCCCGCTCATGCTCAAGGGGCCGACCGGTTGTGGGAAAACCCGTTTCGTCGAGCACATGGCCGCGCGTCTCGGGCGTGAACTCATTACCGTCGCCTGCAACGAAGACACCTCCGCCACCGATCTGTTAGGGCGGCATCTCTTGCAGGGTGGCGATACCGTCTGGGTCGATGGCCCCGTGACCCGCGCCGTACGGGAAGGTGCCATCCTCTACCTTGACGAAATCGCCGAAGCCCGCGCCGACGCCATCGTCGTCATTCACTCGCTCGCCGACCATAGACGTGAAATTTTCCTCGATCGCACCGGAGAGAAACTCAGCGCCGCCGAGGGATTTTCCCTCATCGTCAGCTACAACCCCGGCTACCAGCGCAGCCTGCGCGAGTTGAAACCATCGACCCGCCAACGCTTCGCCGCCATCCAGTTCGACTACCCGGACGAGGCAGCAGAGGTGAGCATCGTCACCACCGAATCCGGGGTCGACGAAGCCACCGCGAAAAAGCTCGTCCGCATCGGCGCGAAGATCCGCCAACTCACCGAACTCTCTCTGATGGAGTCGGTTTCCACCCGTTTGCTCATCGCAGCGGGCAAGCTCATCCAGTCCGGCATCACGCCGCGCCTGGCCTGCGTCACCGCCATCGCCCAGCCGCTCAGTGATGATGCCGAAGCCGTCGCCGCCATGCGGCAGGTCATCGAAATCAGCATCTGACATGCAGCCATGTTCGAGTGGGAAGAAAGCACGTTTCTCGGTTTAAAATCGCTCTACCAGCGCTTCGTTACCAAGCCTGAGCAACAGCAAATCGAGTCCCGCCAAGCCACTCTCAAGGAGCACCGCGGCTCGCTGATCCTGCTGGCGCGTATGCTTTCCGGGAAAAACCTCGGCATCTTCGAGACCCCGCATCCCATCCTCTGCACCGGAGATAGGATCTGCCTCCCGTCGGAATTCACAGAAGCCGATTCCCCGGAGTCGAACCGCCAGCTCTACGAGTTGAAAACCATCGTCGCCGCGCTCGCCATCCGCGATGATTGGGACGGTGATGACCTGCCCGCATACCTGAAAAAACTCTCCGTAGAATTTCCCCATCTCTCCGAAAAATCCGCCTCCATCGAGCAGCACTTGTTAGAGGAGATTTCCCTTTCAGAAATCCTTGGCGCACCCCGCGAGGACGCCACCAAAGCGGAAAAAAACGCCACGACTCCCACCCCGGACGATCACCAGACCAACGACTCCGAAGTCACCACCGAGATCGAGGGTAAAGGCCAGATGGATGTGGAAGTCCTGCTCGATCCCGGCGAAGACTGCGCCGGCGAGGACATGCCCACCCATACCTTCGAGAAAGCGGATACCCTGGAAGAAACCAGTGGCCTGAACCGCAAGCGCGACGACGAGGACGAACTCGAAGAGCACGCCGAAGCTCTCAAAGAAGTCAACATGACCCAGGTCATCCGCTCCCACGAACGCCCGCGCTCGATCTACCGCAGCGATGTCATCCTCGACGGACTGAACATCGAGGCCAACGACAGCGCCCCCGCCCACGGCATCCCATACCCTGAGTGGGATTACAAAAAGCGCGCCTACAAGGAAGACTGGTGCCTGCTCCAGGAAACCCGCAACCGCGAGTCTCACCCGGATTGGATCGACGCCACCGAGAAAAAGCACGCGGCCCTCGTCGCCCGCCTCAAACGCCAGTTCGCCTCGCTAACTTCCGAATTTCTCAAACTCAAACGCCAGCCCAGCGGCAATGATTTCGACATCGACGCAGTCATCGATGGACAGGTTCGCCTCCGCAGCGGCCACACACCTTCCGAGTCCATCTACCTGAACCGCAAAAAAGACATCCACGATGTCTCCGCTATCCTCCTGTTAGATCTCAGCTTCTCCACCGATGCCTGGATCGATGATGCCCGCGTCCTAGATTCCATCATGGAAACCGTCTATTGCGTCGGCGAGGTCATCGGCGATTCCATCGAAAGCTTCGCCGTCGCAGGTTTTTCCTCAAACACGCGCCGCTCTTGCCGTTTCGAGATCCTTAAAGATTTTCACGAACCATGGGATCAGGCGAAACAACATTTCGGCGCACTCCAGCCAAACGGCTACACCCGCATCGGCCCCGCCCTGCGCCACGCCCAGGAACTCCTCCTAAACCAACAAGCCTCGCGGAAAATCGTCATCCTCGTCACCGACGGCCGCCCCTGCGACTACGATAGATATGAGGGCACCTACGGCATCAAGGACGTCCGCAAAGCCATCGAGACCGGCAAGCTCCACGGCCTCACCACCCACGCCTTCGCCATCGAGAAGCAGGCGACCGAAACCTTTCCCATGATGTTCAGCCGCCACCATTTTGATGTCGTTGGTACCCCGGCAAAACTCAGCCAAACCATGAGCGCCCTTTTCTCCAAACTCGTAGCCACATGACCCAGGAAAAACTACCACCACCCTCCGCACTTCTCTACCCACCTGGCGGCCTGCTGATCTGGTCGCTTGTCCTGATGGAGTTGCTTACCTTCGGTGTCGCTCTGATTGCCTTCGTCATTTCGGGTCGCAGTGAACCGGAAATTTTCCAAGCCGGTCGCGAGCATCTGAATTCTTATTTCGGCGTGGCCAATACCGTCTTCCTGCTCGCCAGTGGCTACTTCATGGCCGCCGCCGTCGAGCGGTTTAAAAAGGGCACGAACGCCCGCCCGCTCATCCACTGCGCCATGGTGGGTGGCATTCTTTTCCTCGTTCTCAAAGGAATCGAATATCACGAGAAAATCGAATCCGGCCTAACCCTCGGCCACGACACTTTCTTGACCTACTACTGGCTTCTCACCGTCTTCCACCTGATGCATGTCCTCGTCGGCCTGATCATCCTCGCCGTCCTTCACCGCCGCCTCCGTCCCGCCGCCAAGACCATGCAACCCGAAGACTTCGAAGCCGGAGCCGTCTTCTGGCACATGTGCGATCTCATCTGGCTTATCCTTTTCCCCGTAATCTATCTACTTCCATGAACGGAAACCTAATCACCCTCATCTCCTTGCTAACGCTCACGGCAGGCACCGCCCTCGTTGCCGGCGCGTCCCATGGTGTCGTCGCCATCTTGTTTCTCGCCATGGCGAAAATCCTTCTTGTCACCTTCCGCTTCATGGATCTCCGCCATGCACATCTGTTCTGGAAATGTTCCGTGTCCTTACTCACCTGCGCCTTCCTCGTTACCCTCGGCCTACTCGCCAATCTCTGAGTTTCCTTTCGCCTCCCGATACGCCGCGTACCTCGCGCGCTGCTCATCGGTCAGCTTCGCTGGATCGAAACGCTGATCCGGGATCGCGTTGATCTTCGAATGGATGACATTCGCCATGTCGGTGGCGCAGGCTTTGATGTGGGTCGCGTTTTCGCCGAGAAAGAGTTCATCAACGGTGGCTTCGAAAATTTTCAGCCAGCGGTCGAACTGCTCCTTACCCATTTTCGTCAGCGGAACTAGACGAGCATGCTTGCCAATCGGATCGCCACGAAAGCCTCCATCGCGGAACAGGACGGTCTGCCAAAAGTCATACATCTTGGGCAAATGTGAGTCCCAATCGACTCCCGCCACCTTGTCGAAGATGAAGCCGAGTTTCTCGTCGTCGCGCACTTTTTCATAAAAACCATCGACCAATCGCACAATTTCCTCACGTCCGAAGATGTCTGTTTTTGAATCAGGATGCTCCGTAGAATTCATTTGCACACCCTCATCCTCGCGCCTGAAAAATTCCAGAAGTAAAATTCCTTATTTCCGATAAATCTGGACGTAACATGAATTCTGTTTGAGCCTAAACGACCATGTTCGGATACGGAAAAATGAGCGGCTGCGCGGTTGCGGCTGTTAGTGCGCTGGCGGAGCGTCATGCCGAAAAATTGCGACTGAGTTCACAGGATATCGCGGACAACCGGAACATTTCACAAGCCCTCGTTGCCAAAGTCCTCACCGTTCTTTCCCAAGCCGGCATTGTCCAAGGCACCCGGGGCCCGGGTGGGGGATACCTTCTTACCCGTGAGCCAAAAGCCATCAGCATTCACGAAATCGTCGAGCTCTTCGAAGGTCATCGCGACAAGAGCGCCTGTCCCTTTGGCCCCGGCTGGTGCGGTGTGGGTGATAATTGCCCGCTGCACGATGATCTAGTGGGTCTCAGTGATGCTGCTGCTGAGAGCCTGAGGAAATGTCATTTCGGTGCTTTCGCCAAACACCCGAAGCCCGACTCGCCGGGTTAAAGACCCGGCCACGCAAGGAGTAGGCTTGCCACTTTTTCTCCTCCGGGCATCCTTCGCGCTAATGAAAATGCAGAAATTTCTCTTTGCGACAGTGGGTCTCGCCCTCGTGGCGAGCTTTACCTCATGCACGATGAATGCTGCAGGCGGCGGGATTAATTCCTACCAGTCCTACGACAGGCCGGCGAAGCTCCCGACCGATCCCTCTGCAGTGGCGGTGAAAGTCTCGCTGAGCAAGCAGCGCGTCTATGTGATAGAAGGTGAAAAGATGCTTCTCATCATGCCGGTGGGAATCGGCGTACCGTCCACGCCCACTCCCACCGGGGATTTCCGCATTTACAACAAGACCCAGAAGTATCGTTCACCGGATCACGGGCTTTCCTACAAGGGTGACAAGGTGAAGCGCACAGCTCTGACAAACAAACCTTCCGGTTGGAAGTTCATCGGCACGCCGCTGCCTTACTGGTGTGAGATAAAGCCTGGAATCAGTTTTCACACAGGTTGGGTGAAGCACTCGCCTTCTACAAACGGCTCCATCCGCATGCATGAGAATCTGGCGCCGAAGTTCTTCCGCCTCGTTACGAACGGCACTCCGGTCAATATTTCCTACCGGCAGGCTGAAGATGCGGAGCATTGGAACATCCCGCTCCCTCCTGATGCCGGGCCGCTCCCCGACTACCCAAACTCGATGTACGTCGGCGAGGGCTACTTCAGCCAACACAAGACGCCGAAGTTCGACTGACGACTTTTCCCTAGGCGCGTCGTAAGGCTCTTGTGCCTGCTGCAAGATGATTTGGTAGCTTCAGTGATGTTGCTGGCGATAGGCTACGGAAATGCCATGTTTGGCGCTTTCGCCAAACATCCGAAGCTCGACTCGCCGGGTTAAAGGGACCTCCGCGCAAGGAGCGAGCTTGCCATTTTTGCTCCTCCGGGCATCCTCCACGTTAATGAAATTGCAGAAATTCCTATTGGCATTTGTGGGTCTCTTCCTCGTGGTAGGCCTTTCCTCATGTACGATGAATTCCCCGGTTGACAGGATCAGTTCCTACCAATCCTACGAACGGCCGGCGAAACTTCCTACCAACCCTTCCGCAGTGAAGGTCAAGGTTTCGCTAAGTAAGCAGCGTGTCTACGTGATGGAAGGCAGCGAGATGCTGCTGGTCATGCCCGTCTGCGTTGGCAAAGCCTCAACCCCGACTCCTACTGGTAATTTCCGTATCTTCAATAAGGAGCATAAGCACCGTGCCTTCACCCATGGCTATGCCTACAGTGGATCATCGGTGAAACCGAGCTACCTGAAGAACAAACCCTCTGGATGGAACTTCAAGGGAACGCCGATGCCTTATTGGTGCGAGTTTAAGCCCGCCTACGGCTTCCACACCGGCTGGGTGAAACACGCGCCCGCCTCCCACGGCTGCATCCGTATGCATGAGAACGTATCACCGAAATTTTTCCGCATCGTCTCAAATGGCACACCGGTCAATATCTCCCATACACAGCCGGAGGATGCAGAGCATTCGAACATCCCGCTGCCTCCGGATGCTGGTCCACTCCCCAACTACCCGAGCTCAATGTACATCGGCGAGGGCTACTTCAATCGCCACACGACACCGAAGTTCGACTGACGACTTTTCCCCTGCGCGTCGTGACGCTATTGTGCGCTCGGCGTGTTTTTTTGGAATCCTCTTGCATCACATGGACATCGGTTGCCTTGTCTAAGGATTGGTTATGAGTAAATTTTCTTCGATTTTGACACACCCCGGAAGCTCGCATAAGGACGAGTTTCTCGCTTGTTGCCTGCTGGTAGCAGTGAATGACGCACCCATCCACCGGCGCGAGCCGAGGCAGGAGGATCTCGATGATCCGGCCGTGGCTGTCGTCGATGTCGGCGGTGAGCACGATGCCGCACGGGGAAATTTTGATCATCATCAGTTTCCGAAAGACCACCCACCGACATGTTCGCTCAGTCTCATCCTTATGGATCTAGGCCTTTACGAGGATGCGCGCGAGTATTGCGATTGGTTGGAGGTTGCGGAGTGGTTTGATACACGCGGGCCTGTCGAGACCGCCGCATGGCTCGGTGTCGAGCGCGAGCTGCTTTCTAAACTTAACTCCACGGTGGATCTGACACTGCTCCGCCGTTTCGCGGGCATGAGTGAAATTCGCCCCGGCGAGCCGATGTGGGAGGTCATGAAATGGGTTGGTTCCGACCTCATTGGTTATTTGAAGTCTCTGCGCGAAAAACTCAACGAGATCGCGAGAACCAGCGAGATCTGGGAGCTGGAACATGAGGCGGGCTCGTTCCGTATCTTGTTCCTTCCACGAGCGGAAAACCTTTCAGACGATGCTTCGGCAGGTCTCGCACGCTACGCCGCTGGGCTGCCGGATGATCAGAAAGTCATCGGCATGGTCTACCCAGATCGGCGCGGCAAAGGCTTCGCGCTCTCGCGCTTTAATGACAACCTCGGCCTAGATTTTACGCGTATCGGCGACGAGTCGGACGTTCATTTCGCCCATGCGCGGGGTTTCGTTGCAAAATCCTCTACTACCGACTTTGGGCGGCTTGGTGAGCTGCTGCTGAAGAGCCGCGTGGTGCTTTGAGGCGTGACAGCTGTGAGTGCTCCGGCATCCTCGGTGCATGAGTACGATTTCCATTTCCAGCCTCAAGGAACAGGCAGGCGAAGTGCCGCTGATTGCTTCTGTGTTGGCGCAGCTCCAGGCGCGGGCAGTGAAGACGACCAAGGGCGGCAAGCCCTACTTTGACCTCGTCTTTGCGGATGCCACCGGCTCGCTCAATCTCAAGATCTGGTCGGACACCCCCTTGCACACCGAGGCGGAGTCCCTGCCGCTGCAGACCATCGTGCGGCTGGAGGGCGAGTGGACGCAAAACCAATACGGCGTCAACGGCACCGGAGTGAGCTGGGCTCGGCTCGACGATGCCGCCATCGCTGATTTCCTCGCCGGTGATCCGGTGGTGAGGAAAAAACAAGAGAAGGATTTCGCGGAGATCTCCCGCCTGTGCTCAGCGATGGAAGACCCACGCTTGAAGAAACTCTGCGAGCATTTTTTCGAGACGATGGGAGACCGCTTCCGCCGCACCGCCGCCGCGCGGAAGAACCACCACGCACGCCGGGGCGGGCTGGTGGAGCACGTCGCCCAGATGATGCGCACCGCAGACGCCATCAGCACCATTTATCCGGAGCTCAACCGCGATCTCATGATCGCCGGCGTGCTCTTCCACGATTGCGGTAAGCTCTGGGAGAATAGCTATCCGGAGGACGGCTTCGGCCAGATTCATTCGCGCTACGGGGAAATGCTCGGCCACATCCCCCTCGGCATCGAGCTTGTCAATAAGCTCTGGCACGACCTCATCGCCGCTGGGGATTTCGAGGCATACTCCGCCTGCAAGCCCTCCGCCGAGGACGTGCGCTTGCACCTCCTTCACCTCATCGGCAGCCACCACGGCCAGCTTGAATACGGCTCACCCATCCTCCCGAAAACCCCCGAGGCCTACGCCCTCCACTACATCGACAACCTCGATGCCAAGATGGAAATGCTCCGCGATGCCTACCCGCAGGCAAACGAAGTCGCGCCCGGCATATACGACCGCGTCTTCCCCCTGCCCACCGGCTTGGTCAAGCCACTCGGCGCGTTTGAGATGGTGGAGTTGGGAAAGGAAGCCGAAGAAGAGGCGGAGTGAGAATCAGCCTCACTTTTAGACTCATGAGGTAGGATCTTGAATTTCGATGATTCGATCCGCGTTCTCAATCGATTCGTTGATCACCAACTCGGCATTCGGTCCATCGTTGGTCAATACCCTCCACATTGACTCCTCCCTTGTCATCTTCATTACCTGTTGATGGCGCTTCAACACACGCCGTTTGCATTCCTCAAGCGGCACATCGAGGAACCATCCCTCGTCAAAAATATCGAGAATTAGACGATTCCAAGGGCTTTCACTCAACAGGAGATAATTCCCTTCCACGATCACGATCTTTTTTCCGGATTCCAGACAGATACTCCGCTCTTCAGGGTCGCGCTTGCAGTGATCGAAGTCTGGAAAATGACCCGAACCGGTTTCATGTGCCTGGATGAGGTCATCTAACAACTTTCGGGCGTTGAACGTGAATGGCGCCCCTCTTCTCTCCTGCGCCTCTTGGGGGTTTTCCATCGCATCCAGTTCGGAACGGTAGAAATGATAGCCGTCCATCGGAATCACAACGACCTTGTCACCCAGTGCGTCCTTGATTTTCCCCGCGACGGTACTCTTGCCGCTCCCTGGCCCGCCAGCGAGCCCGATCCAATACTGGCAATTCTCAGGCAGTGCATCAAATTTCGATGAGAGTTCACTGATCAGCTCACCGCAGGTTTTGGTTTCTTTTTGCATCACAGTGTTGTCATGGGTCACACATCCCTGCTCATACTTTCCCTAGCTGGATCGCACGGCGTTAGCGGAGATGTGTTTTTCCACGTATGCCTGGGCATCCAGCGCGGCCTCTTTACCGATGTCTTGAATCGGAATCGGGTAGCCTATTGGACCATTGAGGAAAATGAACAGGTAAGTTTCGGTGAGCGATACGCGGTCGATGGATGACCAATAAAACGTGCTTGTCCCGCTTGGGCCGGTGGAATGGATCCCATCACCGGATAACAAAAGTTCATAGGAGCCGAAATTTTTGCCATAGGAGCCCTCGTCGATCATCTTCTCGGAATATTTATCTACATTGCGCCTGTAGCGGTGGGGATAGATGAAAAACCAAAGCACGGCCATCCCCAGATAGATGCAGGTGGTTGCCGTGTTAAATCCGTATCTCCATGTCGAATATATCCAGAAGATCACCATGATCGCTGGCAGCATCAGGCGCACTTTGGTTTGCATGCGCCGGAAGGTCTGGGAGGAATCGTGGTAGGCTCGGCTGAAGGCCAAGGCATCTTCGCGGCGCATTTGGAAATGAAGTTTCATCAAGGATTCGGTGTGGCGACTGAGATTCTGGCACCTTTGGGCAAGGTGCGGAGCGGTATGATAACCACCTTTTTGTCTGGAAGTTCTTGAGCGTTGAGAAGCAGGACTCTCCACGCGGCCGGTTGCTTTTCTTCGAAGATGTAGTCGATGCTGGCGAAGCCTTGAGAATTGGTTCTCGTGCCATAGGTGTTTTCATCAATCTTCGTAAGCTCATTCTCCAAAAGCAGGCCGTTGGGATTGGAATACATGGTCTTCTTGTTACCGAAGCTATCGGAGTGCTCTAGCCCTTGATCTAATTCGAAATACAATGGAAAGCCGCCAATTGGATTCTGCTTTTCATCGGAAATTTTCACACTCGTCGTGCTGTGATTACAGCCAGCAAGGAGCAGTATGCTGAACAAGGTGAAAAGTGATTTCATGATTCCGGATGGCAAAGATACGGGGATTTCATCTCCGGCGGGAAGCCTTGAAATGGGATTAGGATGCATGAGGTGTCCCGTTAGGACACGATTCATGTCCTGGCATGACCAGGGGTTTCACCCCCGGCTGGTATGAGCCGTCCTGTCAGGACGAAGACGGGGGTGCAGACAGCTATAGGCAGCCTCTCCTTGTGCTTGCGGCAGGGGGGCTACTTCAGCGTTTTGATGTAGGTGACGAGATCGATCATGGTCTGCTCAGGCAGGCTGCCGAAGGAGGTGGGCATGAAGGAGAGGTTGTTGATGAAACGCTCGCGTTTGATCTGTTCCTTAGGGATGAACTGGGTGGCTCCGCCCATGAAGCCGAGGGTGGTGCCGTTGGCGTTGGTGTTGAACATGTAGCCTTCGAGGATGTCGCCGTTTGCTTTGGTGACTCGGTAGAGCTTGTAGCCCGCTTCCATGGCGTCGTTGGGCTTTACGATGGCGGTGAGGAGGTGTTCGAGCTCACGGTTCGAGGAACCATCGAGGGCTGGAGCGAGGTCGTAGCCTTTGCCTCCGGCTTGGTGGCAGGCGAGGCAGGCGTTGAACATACCTTCGCCGACGGCGAGGTTGCCCTTCAGGGTTTCTGTGGCCGTCAGGTAGGATTCCAGTCTTTCATTGGCGGCGGCGGTTTCTTGTTTGCGCAGCTTTGTAGCTTGTTTGGTGAGTGCTTTAGCTGCGGCATTTCTCGGGAAAAATTCGATGAGCTTTTCAATGGCGATGAGATCGAGTTTCTCTGCGGGGAGTAAATTTCGATTGAGGAGCTCCATGATGAATACGGCACCTTGCTCATTGCTCATGGCAGTGCTGATGAGTGTGGCTTGCATGGATTCATCCGCGTCTTGGTGAAGCTGGGTGAAGATGTCGGTCGCTTCTTTTTGCTGATCGAGGGCGAGGGCGAAGATGCTTTTCAGTCTGAGGTTGGTGGGAACGCTGGCATCATCGGCAAGCTTGCGGAGACCTGCGGCGTTTTCCTTCGGCGAGATGGCGAGCGCCTCGACAAGCTGCGGGCTGACCTCGCTGAGCGGCTTGGAGCCGATGAGTTTCAGAACCTCGTCATTGATGGCGGAGGATTGGAAACGGATGGCGGCGTCCAAGGCGAGCGTTTGGTCTTCGGGTGAGGGAGAGTTGATGAGTTTCTTGAGTCCAGGAGCGATGGCTTTGGAGAGGTAGGAGGAACGGAGGAGGGGTTGGGTATCGAGGGCGAGCTGGATAAATTCCTTGGTAGCGAGCTTGTCTTTGAGGGCATCGAGGACTTTGGGTTCGTCGAGGCTTTCGGAGAGTGCGATGAGGGTGTTCTCATCGAGTTCGGCCTTGCCGCTCTTCAGGGCTGCGAGGACGTTTTCAGTCCGCTCGCCTTTGGGTAGGACTTGCGCGGCTTCGTTGAGGTTCGCCGCTGGGACGTTCTTCGCGGCCGGGGAGTTGAGGAACGCCTCCAATTGCGACGGGTAGTTTTCCAAGGCGAGGAGGGCGAGGAAGCGCTGGAAGTTGTTTTCGTAGCCGGTGCCGAAATTGTTTTTTCCCTTCATCTCCGGGTTGGCGGCGGAGACGAGCATTTCGATGGTTGCCGGACTGGCGGCTTTGATTTCTCCGAGGGTTCTCAGAACCTGCTCTCTGACCATGTAGTGAGGATCGTTGATGAACGGCTTGGTGAGAATCTCGATGTCTTCGATGCTTGGCTTGAAAGTGATGAGTGAGCGCAGGGCTTCTCTTCGGAGGTCGGGATCTTTATCGGCGAGCAAGGACTTCATGAGGTCGAGGTCATAGCTGCCGAGGCTTTCGAGAGACCAGAGGGCGAGGATGCGTGTCGCGAGGGTCTGGGAAGCGTCTTTCGCGATCTCGGCGAGGGCGGGGGTGAGCTGCTTTGCTTGGCGGTCGGAAATCTGATGCCATGCGGCGCGTTTTTCCCAAAGGATGTCTGAGGTGAGATGTTTCACCAGATCCTCATCGGAGGCGTTCAAGATATTCGGAACGGCGGCGGGCTTTTGGCTCTCGTGCCGGACGCGCCAGAGGCGGCCGTGTGATTTGTCACGATCTGGGTGGTCTCGGGAAACTTCGTTGTGGGAGACGATCTTATTATACCAATCGAGGATGTAGAGGCAGCCATCGGGGCCGAACTCGATACTGACTGGGCGGAACCAGTCATCGGAGCAGGCGAGGAAGTCCTTGCGATGCTCCGAGATGACGGAGCCATCGGGTGCGCGGTCGGCGATGACGCAGTTGATGGTGTTGGTGATGGGGTTGGCGAGGAAGCCGACGTTTTGCCATTCCTTAGGGAAGCCTTTGCTGCCGTTCTCGTCATAGGCGAGTCCGGAAATGCCGGTGCCACCCACCAAGAATTTATGGAAGGCGCCGGGGAAGGGTTGGTAAGGCCGGATCTTGTCGTTTCCGATACCTTTGTATCCCATCTTGGGGTGGAGCGGGACGAGGCTGTAGAAAAAGTCGTTCGCCTCCGTGCCATACCACTGGCCGTTAGCTTTCAGCTGGAAGCCCCAGATGTTGTTGAAGCCGTTGTTCACCACTTCGATGTGGTTCCCATCCAGCGAGAAGCGGGCGATCTTGCTGAAATTGATGACGGTGGACTCACCGGATTTCACGGCAGTGACTTGCCCTTTGTTCAGGGCTCCGTGAGAAAAGTGAACCCACCCGCCGGGGCCGCGGACGAGGGTGTGCGACATGGTGTGGGTGTCGGTGATTCCGAAACCGGAGAGGATGGTTTTGTGGGTATCGGATTTTCCGTCGCCGTTTTCATCTTCGAGGAAAAGCATTTCCGAACCGTGAGCGACGAAGACGCCGTTTTTGTAAGGAAGGAGGCTTTGGGGAAGGGCCATTCCTTCGGCAAAGACGTGGAGCTGGTCAGTCGCTTGCTTGGTGGGGTCTTGGATAACGAGGATTTTGTCTGTACCTCGTGTTTCCAGTTTGTAGAGGCTAGTGATTTCTTCGAATGCCGACTTCGCGCCGATCGTTCCTTTTTCCAGGGCTTCGAGGGATTTTCTGCCCACCAGCTTTTTGTTGGGATCGAGGGGATACATTTCCGCGGTCTGCGTCCAGAGCCTGCCTGCATCGTCGAAGGTGAGGTCGATAGGGTTGATGAGGCCGTTTTCCTCGGAGGCGACGAGTTCGATGGTGAAGCCGGGTGGCAGGGTGAAGGTCTTGAGTTGCTCTTCCGGAGACAGGGCTTCCTTGCGTTCGGAACCCGTTTTTTTCTTCGGTTTCTTCTCGGGCTTAGCCTCCAGGGGAATGGCGAATGCCACGGAGAGCGCGAGGAGAGCGGAGGAATATCGAAAGAGGGACATGTGAGTGAGATAATACAGGCTTTAGAGGAGTTTCTTACAGTGGCTTTACGGAGATGTTCTTGTATTCGATCTTGCCGATGCCACCGGAGTGGAGTTGCAGGGCGAAGACGCCTTTGGCTGGAATTTTGGGATCTTCCTCGGTGTATTCAGCGGTGAGGATATCGTTGATGAAGAGTTGGTGTTGGTTTCCATTGCAGATGATTTTGTAGGTGTGCCAGTTGTCATCCTTGAAGCCTTCGCTTTTCTCGAGGGCTTTGTTTCCCATGACGAGTTTGCCTCTACGGTGTTCATCGTAGATCCCGCCCCACCAGTCTTTGCCGATGTCTGCTTGGTAGCCAGAGATGATCATGCCGCGTTTCGGGTGCTTTTTCAGAATTGAGCGATACTGGATGCCGCTGTTGATGAGGCCGGTTTCATGGTCGCCGCTGAGGCGGAAATCGCAGGTGAATTCGAAGTTGCCAAATTCTTCGGTGGTAGCGAGGTAGGTGTTGGTCGGCATTTTTTTGTCACCGCTTGAGGCGATGATCATGCCGTCCTCCACTGACCAGAAATGCGCGTTCTTGGGGTTGACGACTTTCCAGCCATCGAGGGTTTTGCCATCGAAGAGGGAAATGGCTTCAGAGGATGGTGTGAGATCGGTTTTCTGAGCCTCTTTCGCATGGGATTGCAGGGTCGCGAGGGCGAAAATGAGGAGAAAGGTTTTGGTCAGGGTTTTCATGGACTGTGCTTGTCGTTGAATGCTCAAGGATCGGCTTTGGTAGCCTGCTATTTGAAGGTTCGGGCAGACTACGATTCCGCAAAGGGGCTTGTCCCGCAAATACTCATTTGTGCCATAGGCGGAAACTGCGGGAGAACTATAGGACGAGGCTGCCATCTGGGTTGAATTCCCAGCTTTCAGCCCAAGCGACTTCCCAGAGATGCCCATCAGGATCTGCGAAGTAGCCGCTGTAGCCGCCCCAGAAATTTTCTACGGGTTCTTTCTCGATCGTGCCACCGGCCTTCTTGGCGAGTTCCAGGACTTCTGCGACCTGATGCTTCTCACGGGTATTGTAAGAAAGTCCTACGGAAGGCATGAGTTTGCGATCCAGAGCGCGGTCGATGTTTATCTCTCTCTTAAGGTTCTCCGCTTTGAGATTCTCGTAAGGGTAAATGCAAAAGCAAATCCCATTGAGCTTGAAGCCAATCCAAGTGTCTTCCGGTGTTCGGCTCGTCGGAAAGCCGAGGCCGTTTGCATAAAAATCGTAGGATCGTTGGAGGTCAGACACGCAAAGGCTGATGATGCTGATGCGAGGTTCGAGTTTTGTGATTTTAGCCATTTCTATGAATCACGATACTGGAATGGAGAAGTCCGTGAAAAGCTAGGAATAGGCTGAAATAATCAGAGGCAATATTCTGCTTCCACTACCGTAATGGAGACGGTGCCCGCCAGGCTCTCGGCCATGCATTGTAGGTCTTGAAGGTAAAGCTGTCTTCGCCGAGGAAGCCGGGGTAGATTGCCTTCATCGCAAGCGACGGGATGCCTTTAGCAACTACGGCAGCCCCGAAATGACTTGCTTTTAGGGGGTTCGGGTAGAAAATAGAGGACGTGGGAACCGAGCGAATAACACGAAGGCTTATAGCTTTCGCGATGCTTCTGTTGATGACGGTGGTGGTTGCTACCTCTCAGCCAGGGCTGCGCTATTGCCTTTGTTTAGGAACGGCGTCTTTCGAGAGTTGTGCGTGCGTTTCCGAATCTCAGAGTACGGATGACGGAACGGCCTGCGATTCCACATCGTGCCCGTGCCCTGCCGAAGCCGAAGAGGCATTCGTGAAATCCTGTGGAGACTGCACCGTCGAACTTTTCATCAGTCTTGATGAGTTTGCGGATGTGACAGTGCGCGATGCAGCAGATAAATCTCTTACTTCACACGTGCCCAACATGTCGGCAGTGCGTGATTTAAATGTATCACCACCTATTCGACGTGCCGTTTTTGTAAAAACGCGTGGCAGTCCGCCGCCTCCGGTGGCGCTTAGATCCGCGCCATTGCGCGTGAGGTATTCGGTGTTTCTCGTTTGATTCGGGGATCTTGTTCGTGTGCGCCCCATTGGGTTGCACCCTTATCGTGTTGCGCTTCTAGCAGCGCGTCCCTCAGCGCATTTAGCGCAAAACAGCATCTCCGCATAACTATGCAAACCATCGAATTATTTTACCCATGTCATCAGAAGATCTAACCGGAATAATCCGGAAAATCCCCGAATCCGACCGCGCTCCGGAGCGGAGGCGTTCTTATGCCTGGCTCCTGCCGGTGGGTTTGCTTTTTGGGTTCGTATTGATTTTAGGCCTTCTCTTCGGGAAGCGCCTGATCCCGGCCAAGGCCGTGACGACGGCACCGGTGGTCACGATCCGGACGAATGAGCCCGATCCTTCCGAACCTGATTCAGGCAAGGGCGGCGAAGACGTAAGTGCTCTCGGTAAGGGCAGTCTTCTCTTCCAAGCCTCGGGGTGGGTCGAGCCCGATCCGTATGTAACACTCGTGCCGAGTTTGGTAAACGGGGTGGTTGAATCTGTTCACGCCTTGGAAGGCCAAGTGGTCAAGAAGGGTGATCTGCTGGCCAAGCTGATCGACGAAGATGCGAAGCTCGACCTGCGATCGGCGGAACAGGAATATGTGAGCCTTGAGAAAAAAATCACCGCGCATTGCGTAAGCTTGGAAATTGTAAATGCGGAAATCACGGCAGCAGAGCGCAGGGAAGAGGCGCTGAAGGCGCAGCTCGACGATGCGAAGGATAACTACACCCGCCTCGAGGGACTGAGTGAAGGAGCCGTTTCGCGCCAAGAGGTCGTGCAGGCACGGCTTGCCGCGGATCGACAGGCAGCCATGCACGCCGAAGCTCAAGCGGAACCGCCCCGGCTTCGCGCGAGGATCGGTCAGATTGAGGCGGAAGCGGAATCGATGCGTGCATCGCTCGACGAGCTGGCAACCCGCCGGGATCGCGCGGCGCTTGCTCTCGAACGGACACGGATCACCGCACCCGTCGATGGGATCGTGCTGCACCTACATGTGGCTCCTGGGAAAAAGCGCATGCTCAACATGGACGATCCGAAGTCCGCGGTCATCGTCGAGCTATATGATCCGCAGAGCCTTCAGGCACGAATCGACGTTCCCCTCAACGAGGCGGCCAATCTGACTCCGGGACAAGCGGTGGAACTGGTTTCCGAGATCCTGCCCGATAGGACTTTCGCAGGTCGGGTCACCCGTATCAGCGGTCAGGCGGATCTCCAGCGAAACACTCTCCAGGCGAAAGTGGCGATCGAGGATCCAGATCCGGTGCTGCGCCCCGACATGCTGGTGCGAGCCAAGTTCTTTTCCGTTTCCGGGCGAAATACGAAGAGCGGAAATTCATCTGTGGGAGCAAGCGTTGCTTCGAACAGGCTGGCGATCTACGTGCCCGAAAACGCCCTTGTCGATGACAGTAGCGTGTGGGTCGTTTCCCCTAATGGTGAAGCCGAGCTGAGGAAAATCACCCTCGGGCGGGACACCAAGGATGGCCACCGCCGTGTGACCGACGGCCTCCTTTCCGGCGAGTCTGTCATCCTGCCGCCGCACGACGATCTTGAAGAAGGAGCCCGCCTCAGCGTTTCCGAAACGAATTAAAATTTTCACCCATGAACCCTCTCATTTCCATCAAATCCGTCACCAAGTCCTTCACGAAGGGCAAGGCGACGATCACGCCCCTCGAAGATCTTTCGCTCGTTGTTCCGAAGGGTGAGTTCCTGTCGCTCATGGGGCCGTCCGGGTCGGGAAAAACGACTTTGCTCAACCTGATCGCAGGGATCGATACGCCGACCTCCGGTGAAATCCTGATCGACGGTCGGGATATCGCCGGTTTGTCGCGTGCAGAACTCACTCGCTGGCGCGCGAAGCATGTCGGCTATATTTTCCAGATGTATCATCTTGTCCCGATCCTTTCGGCTTATGAAAACGTCGAGCTTCCGCTCCTGTTAGGGAACCTCGGCAAATCGGAGCGTAAGGAAAAGATCCTGGCTGCGCTTGATCTTGTCGGTCTCGGTGACAGGGCGGATCACAGACCCTCGGAATTGTCCGGCGGGCAGGAGCAGCGGGTCGCCATTGCGCGCGCGATCGTGCACGACCCCGAGTTGCTCGTGGCCGACGAACCGACCGGCGATCTCGACAGGGAAGCTGCCGACTCAATCCTCAACCTGCTCGATTCTCTGGCGACAAGGCATGGGAAAACCATCGTGATGGTCACCCACGATCCCAAGGCCTCCGCTGCCGCACACCGTACTCTGCAACTCGAGAAGGGGCGCTTCGTCGGAGAAAAAGCGTCCGAACCCACAACCGTTTCCACGACATGAAGCTGGTTGTCCTCGCCTTCAAAAACCTCGCGCGCAACCGCCTGCGATCCTTGCTCACCGTGCTTGGTGTGGCCGCCGGGATGTTCCTTTATGCTTCCGTGCAGACCATGCAGGACTCGCTTGCTAATGCCACCGAAGGAAGCGCCAAGGACACGACCCTGGTGGTTTACAGGGAGAACCGGTATTGCCCGTCCACTTCACGTCTTCCGGAAAGTTATCATGATACCATCCGCCGCATCCCCGGGGTGCGAGAAGTCATTCCGATCCAGATCGCCGTGAACAACTGCGGGGCGTCGCTCGATGTCATTACCTTCCGTGGTGTCCCGCCGCAGGAACTCAGGAAATACAATCCCGGCATCGAGGTGATTGAGGGTTCGTATGAGGACTTCACGCGGCGTTCCGATGCGGCTCTCGTTGGGCAGCACCTTGCAGAACGGCGCGGCCTCTCCGCCGGCGATACCTTCGAGGCGGTGGGCGTGAATGTTATAGTCGCAGGTATCATCAGTTCGGATTCGCCGCAGGATGAAAGCGTGGCCTACGTCCACCTGGATTACCTCCAGCAGGCGTCGCGCATCGGGCTCGGGGTGGTGACCCAGTTCAATGTGAAGGTGGAGTCTTCCGACCAGCTAGAGCCGGTGGCGGAGAAAATCGACGAGATTTTCCAAACCGATCAGCAACCGACGAACACGCGGCCGGAGAAGGCATTCTTCGCCGAGACCGCGAAGCAAATGATCGAGCTGATTGGTTTCACCCGCTGGCTGGGGCTTGGTGCCGTGCTCGCGGTGCTCGGGCTGGTTGCCAACGCCGTGCTTCTCATCGTTCGTGGGCGGGTGAAGGAAACTGCGATTCTCCAGACGCTCGGTTATTCGAGATTGGCCATCGGTGTGCTGGTCGTCACCGAAGGGTTGATGCTCGGACTCATCGGCGGGCTGGTCGGGGTGCTGGGTGCGGTCGCGTTTTTCCGCTTCAAGTCCTTCACGCTCGGCAATGAAGGGCTGGCGCTCGCTCTTTCGCCTTCCGTTTCCGTCACCCTCGGTGGCCTGGGAGTTTCCCTGATCCTCGGCTTCATCGCCTCGCTCTATCCCGCCTGGAAAGCGACCTCGCGTCCGCTTGTCGAATCACTCAACGCCTAAACCAAAGACTTTCATGCTGCCATTCACCTACGCCCTAAGAAACCTGTTCCGTGATCCTTCGCGACTCGCGCAAACTGTCGGTGGCTCTGCGGTGGTGGTGCTGCTTCTCATTGCGGCGGTGGCGCTGAACCAAGGAATGGATGCGGTGCTCTCTTCCTCCGGCTCCCCGAAGAATATCATTCTGATGGGCAAAGGTTCCGAGGAGTCTATCGAGCGTTCGGAAGTGGGGATCGAGGCGGAAAGCGCCGCCGCTACCTCCATTTCCGGTATCGCGACCCGGCTCGGTGTCGCTGCCGTTTCCGGGGAGATCGCCTATCAGGCTCCGATCCGCACTTCCTCCGGAGCCGAGCAGCCGGCTCTGCTGCGGGGAGTGTTGGAAAAGTCTCTGATGGTTCATGCATCAGTCAGGATTCTCGAAGGCCGCTTTCCCGGATCCGGGGAGGTGATGGTGGGGCACTTGGCGCACCGCAAGTTGGGCGTCGATGAGGATGAACTCGCTGTCGGAAAAACGCTCTATTTCGAGGATGACGAGCTTGTTATCGCCGGGCGTTTCGCGGCGCCGGGGACGGTGCTGGAGTCCGAAATTTGGTTCGACCGCAACGACCTCGCTTCACTCACCCAGCGCGATTCCCTGTCTTCGGTGACGATCCGCATGGATGGCGAAGCGGCGGACGTCGGAGATGCGGAGCTTTTCGCCTTCCGCCGCAACGACCTTGAACTCGCCGCCGTGCGGGAGGATGCCTACTACGACAAGCTTAGTAGTTTCTACCGTCCAATCGGGGTGATGACATGGGTCACCGCCGCACTTGTCGCGGCCGGAGCACTTTTCGGCGGGCTCAACACGCTCTACGCCGCGTTCGCCGCGCGCATCCGAGAAATGGCAACCCTGCAATCGATCGGCTACACACGCTTCGCGCTGCTGGTTTCCCTCGTGCAGGAGTCCCTGCTCGCGACGCTGACGGGGACTTTGCTCGCCTTTCTGTTCGCCTACTTCCTGCTGGACGGGCGCACCATTCCGTTTTCCGTCGGCACTTTCACACTTGCGCTGACCCCTGCAGTGATCCTCTCCGGCCTTGCCGCAGGCATCCTGCTCGGGACGATCGGCACCCTGCCGCCTGCTGTGCGCTGTCTGCTACCCAGTCTTCCGAAAGCCCTACGTTCCCACTGAAAAACCAACCGAAACGAAATATGAAACCAACATACCTTGCCGCCATTCTGCTATCACCCTGCCTTTTGCTTAGCTCCTGCTCGGAGAAGGAAACCACGCCAAGCACCGAAAAGTCCGAGAGCGACACCCTCAGCGAATTCATCCTCACCGAAGCCCCGGACGAAGCCCTCGACATCGCCGAGCTCAGAACGACGGCGAAGCCGGGTGATGAAGTGGTATTCACCGGTAACATTATCGGGAGTGACCAGGTTTTTATCGAAAACCATTCGGTGATGATCGTCGGTGATCCCAACAAGCTGACCTCGTGCGATCGCCGCCCCGACGACCCTTGCACCACTCCATGGGATGTTTGCTGCGATGATCGGGAAGTTATCAAGGCATCCATAGTCACCGTCCAGCTGATCGATGCAGACGGGAAACCATTCCGCGAGGGTCTCAAGGGTGTCGGGGGAATGAAGGAGCTGAGCTCAGTAACCGTTACCGGCGAGGTGGCTGAGGGTTCCAACGCTGAGAACATGGTCGTCAATGCGACGGGTATCTTCGTACAACCCTGAACTGTCCGAGCACATGTCCGGAAAATTTGCATTCACCGCGCTCCTCGGAGTTGCCTTATCCTCGGGTTGCGCAATCACTAGTGGGGGCGGGGGAGGCTCGGCGCCTGACCGTGCCGAGGTCAGCTGGTGGAAGAGCTACGGTGATTCCGCGTTGAACAAGGACATCACCACCGCCTTGTCTTCAAACCCGGGTCTGGAGGGTGCTGCCAGCCGGATTGAGCGTGCGGAAGCATCCGTCTCAGGTGCGCGTGCGGCGATGCTGCCGCGCCTGAATCTTGGAATCGGCTATTCGGAAGGCCGGCAACGTGAGGTCGATTTCGGCCCCTACACGCTTGCCCCTTGGGAGACGGGTGCTGGACTTTCCTGGGAACTCGACTTCAGCGGAAAACTCCGGGCGGCGAAACGTTCCGCAGAAGGCGGGCGGGACGCTGCTGTCTGGGATCTCCGTGCCGCGCGACTCGTGCTTGCCAGCAGGATCGCCGCGCTGCGATTCAATCTCTATCGCTTCAATGTGGAACGCGACTGCGTGGCTGAATCCCTTGCGGCGATGGAGAGGAGTGTGGGAATCCTTGAAGAGCGCTCGTCTGCGGGGCTCACCACCGGATTGGAAGTCAGCAGGCTGCGTGCGGAAAAGGAAAAGCTGCTGCGTGAGAAGATCGATATCGAGCGGTTGCGTGATCTCACGGTCGTCCAGCTGAGAACTCTGCGTGGAGGGACGGAGCCGGGTTCGATCAGCGACAGGGATTTCCCGTCTGCCATCCTGTCCGGAAACAGTTCGCGGAATTTAAAGTTGGAAGGGCACCCGGAAATTATGGCGGCGGAAGCGAGGTTGCGGGCGGCGTTTGATCTGGAGATGGCGCGGAGACTCGATCTGCTTCCCTCGTTCAAGCTAGGAGCGCTGGCCAGCGGGCGAACAAATTCGCTGGGCGATACCTACCGTAGCTGGATTGCGAAAGTTGGACCATCCATGGACATCCCCATCTATGATCCCGGGAGGATCGCTGCGGCAAAGGCGGGAATCGCGGAGCGTAAATCTGCCTCGGCCAACTACCGTGAGACCGTGCTTAAGGTGCTGGGAGAGATCGACAGCGCGAAGATTAATCTCCGTCGTCGCACAAACCAGCTAGCGGCTGCGGAGCGCGAAGTGGATGAGCTCAACAATGCGCGGAAACTGGCGCGCGAACAGTTCGATTCAGGGCTTACCTCAGAGATGGAATTTCTCGATGTGGAACGTGCTTGGTTGGATGCGAAGCGTAGCCGCGCAACGCTTGAGCAGGCGCGGCTTAATGCTGAGGTCGATCTGATCAAAGCGAGTGGTGGCGGAGTGGATTAGGGGTAAATTGGAAATGGCTCCCCTAAGTTTGAAGTCTCTCCATGAGCTAGAACTTATACCACTCCGCATTTCAAAAGAGACGAATGAGGATTTTATCGTGCTGAGAACGAAGTGCGCATTGCGTGGGGTGAGGAGCCGGGCGCTTTCCCATAGTCTCTGTGTTGCTCCTCAGTCATGCCTTGAGACTACGAAAAATCACTCCGGCATTCGTCTCTTTTGAAACTCTACTTGGTATTAGGCAGATGACTACGGGTCATTTTGTCGTAATAGAAAGGCTCGCATGGTTGCTGCGGACTTCTTTAGGCTGATATCGCATAGTATGCCGCGCATAGGCTCCATTAGACATGAAAAACCCTAAGCCCTAGGCCCCTCTATTTAGGGGGGTGTGGAATTCTGATTCTGTGCTAGGTTTTTAATACTAAATCCTAAAACCCAATGGATTTCGGACAGCTCCTGTCCGAATTGGCCACATCCCCAGTGTGCCTTGTTAGCCCTCTACTCCCCAAAGCCTAAACCCATCTCATGAATTCTAAAATTACCCCTTCCCTTCTCACAGGCGCTGTATCCTTCGCGCTACTCTGCAATCAGGTGTATGCCGACGACACTTGGGATGGTGACACCGACGGCACCTGGGCGACAGCCACAAACTGGGGAACCGCTGCTCCTGGCACGGGTGAAATCGCCACTTTCAGCGGCGCAGGCAACGGCAATACCACCATCGATCTTGGTGCAGGCGTCACCGTTGGTGGCATCGTGTTCGATACAGTATCAGCCGCAGCCTACACGATCGGAGCGGGCGTCGTTGGCACCGACACCCTCACGCTGGATAATGGCGGCTCGATCACGATGAGTTCGACGGTGGCGGCAGATCAACTCTTCAACGCGAATCTCGTGCTCGGTAACGACGCGACCGCGAGCACCTACACCTTTACCAACGCAAGTACCACCAACTCTCTCAGTGTGGCGGGCACGATCACCGGAGCGACGGGCGGCACCGCGGATGCCAAGACCTTGGCGATCGCCGGTGCGGGAGCGACCAACCTGAGCGGTATCATCAGCGACGGTGGAGCATCTTCGCTCGCACTGTCCACGTCCGGCGGGGGCACCCTCACGCTCACGGGAGCCAACACCTTCACGGGTGGAGGCACGCTTGATGGAGGCACGGTCAACATCAACAACGCTTCCGCCCTCGGCACCGGTGCATACAACTTCAATGGGGGGCTCACATTCGACAATACTTCTGGGGCTGCAATCACCAATACCGGCAACAACGCGATCATCTTGAATGGTGCTGTAACATTCACCGGATCGAACGCCCTTAATCTGGGTACTGGCAACGTGACCTTGACCGCTAATCGCACGATCAATGTGTTGACGGGTGGCGAATTGACGATCGGCGGCGTGATCGACGATGGCGCGAGTTCATTTAGGCTCACTGTTGGAGGAGGCGCAAACGGTGTCCAAGGCGGAACTTTGGTCTTGAATGGGAACAATACCTACAATCTCGGCACAACGATTGGGAGAAATAACACTCTGAGAGTCGGGCACGACAACGCTCTCGGCACCGGAACAGTCACCCTCGGGCGAGAAGGAGCGTTTCTGGAGCTGACGAATGGTGTGGATATCGGCAACGCTCTCACCATGGCCAACTCGGCCAATCCGAATGGAGCTCGGGGCATACGGGTGTTTGGAACCAATGCTACGGCCGAGTTTTCGGGTACCATCAACAAAGCTGAAAACACTGCTGGCGATTTTCGCGTTATCGCCGCAGACGGGCAGACTCTCACGCTTTCCGGAGTGATCTCAAATAACGCAAATTCCAACGTCAATTTAACAGGAGCTGGCCTGGTGATCATCAGTGGCAACAATACGCATGATGAACAGACCATTCTTACTGGTGTCAATGGCACGGTTCGGCTCGCGCATGACAATGCTACGGGTAGCGCCGGGCTGGCTCTGAATAGCACCGGAGCCACGGCGGAGTTGGCGGAAGGCATTAATATCTCGGAGACACTTAATGTGGCTAATGGTGGTAACCAGAAAATTCTGGCCCTGCAAACCGGTGCCACTTCTGCTGAGTGGTCCGGAGCGGTCATTATCAATGAGAGAACTGCAAGCAACTACTTGGGTCTCAGTTCCGACGGTGCCGGCGTGCTCACCATCTCCGGCAACATCTCTTCCGCCGTTGCAGCCGCCAATTCTGATATACGCAAGGACGGGACAGGCACAGTGGTTCTTTCCGGAAGTAATACCTATGTAGGAGACACGATCGTCACTAATGGCACCCTTCAACTCGGAGTGGCAGATGGCGTTTCCTCCGGCGCGGGCGTCGGTAACTTCAGCATGTCTGCGGACACTGGGCTCACGGCTACGCTGGATTTGAATGGCTTCGACCAGACCCTCAACGGCTTCTCAAGCAGTGGTTTGGGCAGTAATATCGTGGACAACACGGCCGTTGGACCTGCCACCCTCACCATCGGTGAAAATGACGGCACAGGTACCTTTAATGGCGTGATACAAGACACGGGCGGCGATCTTGCTATCACCAAAACCGGTGCAGGCAGTATCACTCTCACTGGCGCGAACACCTACACTAGCACGACGACTGTCAGCGGCGGCACCTTGAGTGCGGAAAACAACAAAGCACTCGGCGATACGAGCCTGCTTGCGGTCACCGGCGGCACCTTGGATGTGGGTGGCGCTGATGCAGTAGGTATGCTCACCCTCGGTGCCAATGCGGATCTCACACTCTCAACCGGGACGATTAATTTTGATCTGGGGACTGCCTTTGACCAGATCGTCAGCAGTGGAACAGGTATGTTCGATATCGACGGCGGCACCTTCGAACTCGACGTGATGGGCGAGGGTTTCGACTACGAAAATACTTATCAAGTGCTCTCGGGCTTTGGTGGTTCCAACTCGGTATCCGGCCTGAGCTTTACGGGTTATGACGATGTGGGTTACACGGCCTCGCTTGATACTTCAGGCCTCCTCACTTTCACTCCCGTTCCAGAGCCCAGCGCCTTTGCTCTGTTCAGCCTCGGCGTGCTTGGTCTTTGCGCCCGCCGCCGTCGCTAGGCTTCAATTACTTTGGATTACCCGCTTTCTTGTTTCCTCGAAAGCTACTGTAGCTGTGGGTGAGATCGACAGCGCGAAGATCAATCTCCGCCGTCGCTCCGACCAACTGGCGGCTGCGCAGCGCGAAGTAGCTGAAGTCGATAACGCGCGGAATCTGGCGCGCGAACAGTTTGAATCAGGGCTTACCTCAGAGATGGAATTTCTCGATGTGGAACGTGTCTGGCTGGATGCAAAGCGCAGCCGTGCAACGCTTGAGCAGGCAAGGCTTAATGCAGAGATCGATCTGATAAAAGCGAGTGGTGGCGGGGTGGATTAGGACTGTCGCAAGTTGCAAGTCACTCAGTAGGTCTCTTTTTTCGACTCCTAGGTAACCAAAACACCATGGCCAATATGGCGGTGAATCCGAACCATTCCCCTGCGCTTACCATCCACTCTGGGTCAGATACGTAAGCTTCTGCATCCACAAACATTCCAATCCCGACGGCTAATGAGCTGACAATGCATGTCACTAGAACCCTAGATGGTGGGATTCGAGAAATTTCAGAGCCGCAAACCATAGCGGTTGAAAGAACGATGAGAAACGCAATCGCAAGCACGGTACAAAACCAAGGCACTGTGTAGTTCCCCAAGGTACTCCA
The DNA here is from genome assembly GCA_051252155.1 of Luteolibacter sp. GTDB lineage: Bacteria > Verrucomicrobiota > Verrucomicrobiia > Verrucomicrobiales > Akkermansiaceae > Luteolibacter. Next base: position 336,079 of record JBPOGB010000002.1, read on the forward strand.
AAGGCTGTATTCCTGGATTACCGCAGAAGCGACAAGCAGGCAGAGAGCGGCTGCGGGGATTCCAAATTTATCACTCGCGCTCATTCTTTTCGATCAAAGCGTCGTGTTCTTCTTCTGTTAGGGTTGCATGCTGTGGTGAATTCCAAGCCTCCTCTGCGGATTTTTTGGTGGGGACTAGAATTGATCCCCAGCCTATGGGGAGAAAATTTTTCCGTCCTAGGTTGTAGAGCTCAGGTTCGTTTTTATCATCGGCCAGGAGCTCCATCGCATCCAATCTCCACATGGTCACGACTCCATCGACGGTTTTAAATGTCCAATTTGACTCAAGTGGAATGAACTCCTTGTGCTCGAGAACAATGGTATCACCGTCAACCGTGAAGGAGCCTTCTAAGGGGTAATCCAACTCCTCTCCCTTCGCCGGGAGTCGATCTGAGGTAAACCAATACCGGAAACGATTTTCTTTCAGTTCCAATACAATCGAGTGCATTCCGTAAGTTAGGTAAACTCCATCCTTTGGTTTCGATGTCTCAATTTCCGGAGGCGCTGCGAGTATTGAGCTAGCTGCTACGAAACATGACAGGATTGGGAGTATGATGAATGCTTTCATTACTAGTGAGACACGCGAGTCACGGTTTTCTTAGAAGAATGAGGGCATTAAGGCTTTGCTGATTTTTCAATTTCTTCGGTAGTGCTCATTTGTCACTGGCCAGCATAGCGAGCCTAGTCAACAGGGTGCTCGTTCCGATCAACAACGCACCACCTGACTCGGTTTTCAATTCGTTCCGCGCACTTCCGGTTTGAATCCAAGAAATACGAAATGGTATAACTGGAAATAAAAATATTTTCCTGATCCCAAAACTCTACTCCGTGGGAACGTGCGGTTCGAGGGTCAAGGCTCGTTCATGTTCACCGGCTTTGGCGGCTCGGCGCGCTTCGTGGAAGAAATACTCCTGAGCACGGAAGGGTTTGGCTCCTTTTTCCGGTTCGATTCGCTCTGAACATCCGTTGGGCAGAATGATCGAGGCTTGGGTGGTGTCTCGGGAATAGGTTTCGAGGATTTTAATCATTTGTCTGTCCAACTGCGACCTCTTTCATTGTCTCAGGGGACGTAAACGGCTTCGAAGAGATAGAAGGCGCGGCCTGAGGGGGGTGTTGTGTCGATGACAGAGAAGCTGGTGGCGCCGGGGATTGAGGTGATGCCGGATTGGTTGGTGGGGGTGAGAGTGGGGCCGTCGAAACGGAAGATTTCCACAAAGCTGCCGGGCAGGAGCGTGGTGGAGCGTTTAAGAAGCCAGATGGTGTTAGCTTCGGCGGCAGGGTTGCGGCCGAAGGTGAAGGTGGCGTGGCCGCTGCCGTTGAAGACCGGGCTGGTGAGGTTGGCGGGATGACCGGGATCAGAAATATTGGGATCGGTGCCGAGGGCGTGTTCGATGCCGTAGGGGTTGCCGTCGAGGTCGGTGTCGGTGGGCCAGAGGGCAGCGAAATCGGGAGCGGCGGTTTCCACGGCACCAATGTCGAGGGCTCCATTGAGGAAGCGGGGCAAGCCGCGCTGATCAGTGCCGCCGGGGTCGGTGGTGCCGCCGGCGTCGATGGCGGGCGAGCCGGAAAGCGGTGGCATGGTCTGGGTGGGGCCGCCGTAGTCGCCAAGCGGAAGCAGCATCGGGCTGGGAGCAATGATGAGCGCGGCGGCGGGGGCAAGGCCGTTGCTGCCTGAGGTATCAGAGAAGAGGTTCACACCGAGCAGGGTGGTGGAGGCTTCGGCGGCCGTGCCAGATTCCCGTAGATCAGGTCCTGTGGTCGCGGTGTTCCCTGCCAGGATAGAATTGGAGAGGCTCAGCGTCGCGCTGCCTGAGGTGTGGCCGGCGTTGTAGATGCCGCCGCCGAAGTTAGCGGAATTTCCGGAGAGGGTGCAGGCGGTGAGGCTCAGCGTCGCGCTGCCTGATCTGGGGCCTGCGCTGTTGATGCCGCCGCCGTGCGTAGCGGAATTGCCGGAGAGGGTGCAGGCGGTGAGGCTCAGCGTCGCGCTGCCTCCGTCGCCGCCGTCGCTGTTGATGCCGCCGCCGATGCCCGAAGCGGAATTGCCGGAGAGGGTGCAGGCGGTGAGGCTCAGTGTCGCGTGGTCGCTGTAGATGGCTCCGCCGCTATTTGCTGGGGAAGCACCAGTGGCGTTACCGCCGGTGAGGGTGAGGGAGTCCATGCTCACGGTCGAGCCTGAGCTGATCTCGAATACGCGGGAGCTTCCCGCTGCGTCAATAGTGATGCCATTGGCGAGAGCCGAGGCATCGATGGTGAGATCCTTATTCACTAACAACTGGGTGCCACCGAGGGTGATGGTCAACCCAGAAAGGGAGGGATCAAAGTTGATGATGGCACTTGGGGAGGCGCTTGTGATGGTGTCGCGCAGTGAGCCCGCGCCGCTGTCGGCGATAGTCGTGACGATGAAATACTGGAGTTCGGCGGCGCCGATATCGGGTAAGCTGCCAAAGATTCGCGGGAGGTCGCGTTGATCGGTGCTGGGAGAGCCAGCGATGGTGATGGCGGCGTCGACCGCCGGGGAGGAAACGGAAAGCGGCGGCATGGTCTGGGTGGGGCCGCCGTAGTCTCCAAGCGTAGCGAGTTGGGGGTTGGTGATGCCGACTTGATCCTTGGGCTGATTGAAATCGCCGGTAGCGTTACCGGTGCCGATGAGGTTGGCGTCGTTGCTGGTGAAGCTGTTGGTGGCAGCCACAACGAAATCAATATCGCTGTTGGTATTGCCGGAGATGATGGTAGCGAAGACCTCGGTTTCGGTGAGGGTGTCGCCAACACTGCCCCCGCCGCTGCCCTTTCCAGCGGGTGCGGTGTTTCCGGTGATGGTGCAGTGGGTGAGGCTGGTTTTGCCAGTGTTGTTGTAAATGCCCCCCCCTGCGAAAGTCGCGGTATTATTGGTGATGGTGCAGCTGATGAGGGTCGTGGTTTGGCCAGAGAGATTCGTGTGGCTGTAGAGGCCGCCTCCAACGTCAGTCGAGTTGCCAGTGATGGTGGAGTTCTGCAGGGTGAGAGAGCTATTGAGGACATAGATTCCTCCTCCAAAGCTGCCCGTGGCATTGCCCCCGGTGATGGTGAGGGTATCGAGGGTGACTACGCTGCCGCTGGTGATGTTGATCACCCGAGAAGTGTTGTTGGCGTCGATGGTGATGCCGTCGGGGAGAGCCGAGGCATCGATGGCGAGGTCCTTGTCGATGAGGAGTTCGGTGCCGCTGAGGGTGATGGTTTGCCCCGAGAGGGAGGGGTGAAAGGTGATGGTGGTTCCGGCTGGGGCGTTGGCGATGGTGTCACGGAGGGAGCCTTCGCCGCTGTCGGCGAGAGCCGTGACGAAGTCGCGGGATTCGGCGGCACCGATATCGGGGAAGCTACCATAGATTCGGGGGAGGCCGCGTTGATCGGTGGTGGGCGATCCGGCGAGGGTGATAGCCGCGTCGACCGCCGGGGAGGAAACGGAAAGCGGTGGCATGGTCTGGGTGGGGCCGCCGTAGTCGCCGAGGGGGCTAAGCTCCGGGTCGGTATCGACGATGAGCGCGGCGGCGGGGGCAAGGCCGTTGTTGCCTGAGGTATCGGAGATCAGGTTCACGCCGAGTAGGGTGGTGGTGGCCCCGGTTCCAAATTCCCCCAGATCAGGGCCGGTGGTCGCGGTGTTTCCTGCCAGGATCGTATTCTCGAGGCTCAGCGTCGCGCTGCCCGAGGAACCGATGTTGTAGATCCCTCCGCCGGTGTTCGTGCCGGAATTGCCTGAGACGGTGCAGGCGGTGAGACTCAGCGTCGCGCTGCCTGAGTCGCGGCCTTCGCTGAAGATGCCGCCGCCGAAGTCCGCGGAATTTCCGGAAAGAGTGCAGGCGGAGAGGCTCAGCGTCGCGCTGCCTTCGAAGCCGTTGCTGAAGATGCCGCCGCCCGAAGTGTTTGCGAAATTTCCGGAGAGGGTGCAGGCGGTGAGGCTCAGCGTCGCGCTGCCTCCGTCGCCGCCGTTGCTGAAGATGCCGCCGCCTTCGAATTGAGCGGAATTGCCGGAGAGGGTGCAGGCGGTGAGGCTCAGCGTCGCGCTGCCTTCGAAGCCGTTGCTGAAGATGCCGCCGCCGAAGTCCGCGGAATTTCCGGAAAGAGTGCAGGCGGTGAGGCTTAGCGTCGCGTGGTCGCTGTAGATGGCACCACCGAAATTTACTGGGGAATTACCGGTGGCGTTACCTCCGGTGAGGGTGAGGGAGTTCATGCTCACGGTCGAGCCCGGGTTGATCTCGAACACGCGGGAGCTTCCCGCGGCGTCAATCGTGATGCCATTGGCGAGAGCCGAGGCATCGATGGTGAGATCCTTATTCACTAACAACTGGGTGCCACCGAGGGTGATGGTTTGCCCTGAGAGAGAAGGATCAAAGATGATGGTGTCACCCGGGGAGGCACTTGTGATGGTGTCGCGGAGTGAGCCGCCGCCACTGTCAGCGAGAGTGGTGACGGTCAAGGTGGCTTCCACATAGGCTTCGATTTCGGTGATGGTGCTGCCTCCTTGTGAGGCGACGACGCGGACTCCGGTGACGTTGGCGACCGGGGTGTTGAGTTCGAAGAGATGGCGGCCGAATTCAGTCGGCGTCGTGGAGGTGAGGGTGCCGAAGGTGGTCCAGCTGAGGGCGTCGACTTGGGCAGGGGTTTCGAGATCAACACCAGCAAAGCTGTCGGTGGTGTATTGCATGGTGAAGGTGCCGTCGGAGCGGTTATCGAAGCGGCTTCCGAAGCCGAAGCGGACTAGGGTCGAGGGGGAGGCAAACTTGACGCCACCCCAGCCGTTGGGGTCGGCGGCCTGACTGATCCAGGGGCGGGTGGCATCGTCGATGTCAGGCGCACTCACGCCGTAAACCCCGTTGTTAAGCTTGTCGTCGCCATAGGTGGTGCTGATACGGCTGCTTTCGAAAGGGCTGCCTCCGTTGGCGGCTAGGGCGACGTTGGTTCGGCCCGCAGTCGCCGGGGTGCCGCTGTTTGGGTTGGCGTTGAACGCAAGGCGTTGATCGGTTTCGAGGACCGTGACCGATCCGGAGAGAGAGAGGGTCGCGTGGGGGATGAAGTAAGGCTGTTCATTGATCTGGAAATCATCCACCAGCAAGGTCGAGTTGGGGGTCTGGTTTTGGAGATGGAGGGCCGCGGTGGCACCGGTCGCGACGAAGCTGCCCTCGATGAGATAGTAAGGGTTCGCGCCACCGACGGCGGGGCTGGCCGTGAAGGGGACGTGCGCCTGACCATTCAGCGACCAGGAGGCATTCGGCGCGAAGGTGACGGCTCGCATATTCGCACGGAAGCTGACGTCATATTTGGCGCCGGAGGTCAGCCCGGTGATCGTGGTGGAGAGGGTCGCCAGTGAGTTCTGAAAGCTCTGGATGAACGCCACCTGGCTGCCGTCCGGGATGGCCCCGTTATCGGCGAAGGGGTTTGGCGTGGCGTGCGCCGTGACCGGGTTGATTCCCGGTGAGGCGGCGTTGATCGGCGGGCTGGATACCCATCCGCTGATGTCTGCCGGGTTGGAGCCTCCATTGTAGCCTGGCCACTGAGTGTAGGAATCGGTCTCGAAGCTCGGGTTCGGGATGACCTGGGCTGACAGAGAGTGGACGAAAAAAAGAGCGACGTAAGCGAGTAGGGGCAGGAGTTTCATAGTGTAGTTGTGGTAGAGACGGAAAAATCCATCCTGTGACCATAACTACAGGAGAACCCTTAGAGAGTAGGGCATTGGAGACCAAAGACGAGGGAAAACGGCTGCCTCGCAGGAGTGTCCCTCCTCCCGAAAATCACACGAAAAGATGCCATGAAGCCAGGCAAACAGTAATCTTGTTGGCAAAATCCCGTTGGAATTAAGGGGTATTGATGGCTCCGGCCGTGGGGATAACGGGGCGGAGTATGGGCGAACGTGAGGCGGGTGGGGTGTGCCTTTGGGATCACTCTACTCCGTGGGAACGTGCGGTTCGAGGGTCATGGCCCGTTCATGTTCACGGGCTTTGGCGGCTCGGCGCGCTTCGCGGAAGAAATACTCCTGGGCACGGAAGGGTTTGGCTCCTTTTGCCAGCTCGATTAACCTACAAAAGGCCAATGAGTCGGGCATGGAGGGATGTTGTCCATTTCCTCAGAACAGCAGTAAAGCCAGAGCTGTGATGAGGAGGATGAATGATAGGTTCAGGGCGAGGCCGGTGCGCATCATGGCGTTGAGGGGGATGCGGCCGGTGGCGAAGACGATGGCGTTTGGTGGGGTGCCGACGGGGAGCATGAAGGCGCAGGAGGCGGCGAGGGCGAGTGGGAGGATGAGTTGGGAGGGGGCGAGGGAGTATTCCTGCGCCATGGAGTAGAAGATGGGGACGAGGAGTGCGGCGGAGGCGGTGTTGCTGGAGAGTTCTGTGAGGAAGATGACGAAGGTGACGACGGCGGCGATGATGAGCCAGAGTGGCCATGCCTCCATGGTGGCACCCAAGAGGCGAGCCATGAAGAGGCTGGCGCCGGAGTTTGAGAGGATGCCGCTGAGGGCGAGTCCACCGCCGAAGAGGAAAAGCACTCCCCAATCGGTGCCGCGGTCGATTTCCTGCCAGGTGACGGTTTTCGTAAGAGTGAGGAGGGCAACGGCAGCGAGGGCGATCCAGGTATCAGTACTGGAGATGTTGAGGAGTGAGCCGAGTTGCTTGGAGAAGATCCAGGCGAGGGCGGTGAGGGCGAAGATGGCGAGGGTGGTCTTGCGCGGGAGATTAAAGGAGAAGCTGGAGGCTTCGTTTTCTGGGAGGGAGGGTATTTCTCCGATGGCGTGGCTGGTGGGGCGAAGGATGAGCCAGAGGATGGCGACCATGGCTGGTAGGAGGACTGCGACGGCGGGGACGCCGAAGGCCATCCATTCGGTGAATCCAATGCCGAGCTGCTTGGCGGCGATGCCATTGGGTGGGCTGCCGACGATGGTGCCGAGGCCGCCGATAGAGGCGGAGTAGGCGAGGCCGAGTAGGAGGAAGCGGGAATTGCATGGGTTGCCGGTACTGTCGCCAAAGCGGCTGAGGATGCCGAGGGCGAGGGGGATCATCATAGCGGTGGTGGCGGTGTTGCTGATCCACATGGAGAGGACGGCAGTGCCGAGAAACAGCCAGAGGGCGACGGGGATGAATTTTCCTTTGCCGAGGACGGCGATGCGATCGGCGAGCCATCGGTCGAGTCCCTGCGCGGAGAGTGCGGAGGCGAGGGCGAAGCCGCCGAAGAAGAGGAAGATGAGTGGGTGGGCGAATGAGGCGAGTGAGGTTTTGACATCGGTGAGCCCCATGGCGGCACCTAGAACAGGGACGAGGAGGGCGGTGACGGCAAGGGGGAGGGCTTCTGTCATCCAGAGGCAGGCGATGCAGGCAAAGAAGGCGAGGCCGAGGCGGACGCTGTGAGGATCGAGTCCTTCCATGGCGGAGGCTTTTTCCGGGAGGGGGAGGAAAAAGGCGATGGCGAGGAGTAATATGACGCTTATGGCGGGCTTCATTTCAGATATTTAAGGTTGAATCGTTGGAGTTTGCTAGTGTTCAGTTTTCAGTTTTCAGTTTGAAGGTGGGGGAAGTTGCTAGTGCCGAGTGATCAGTGATCAGTGGGAAGACTTGGGTTGTGGGCTGGGGTTGTTGGCTGGGGTTGTTGGCTGGGGTTGTTGGCTGGGGTTGTTGGCTGGGTTTGTTGGCTGGGTTTGTTGGCTGGGGTTGTTGGGGTGGGGTTGATTGAGGCGGATGGCATCCGCCTCTCCTTGGGTTGTGGGTGGTGCCGACGGGGACGTCGGCGCTCCCGGGGAACATGAAATTTGACGGGGCGGGGGATTTCCTGCAGCCTGACGGAACGATGAAAGGACAGCGGTTATTTGTGTGTGCGTGCTGCGGGTTGGGGCTGATTGCCTTTTCCCAGCTGCTAGTGGCGGGCATGGCGCTGGCTGTGAGGATGGAAGAGAGCCGAAAGGTGAGGATTGTGGAGAAAGAGGTAGAGAAGATTGTGCCGATACGTATCAATGTGCCGGTGGAGGGTGATGAGCTGGTAAGGCCTATTGTGAGAGAGAATCCAGTGCTGCCGCCGGTGCCTGAACCGGAGGCGCTTGAGATGCCGGGTATTGTGGATCCGCGTGCGGAGCGGCTGGTAAAAGAAGGACGAAAGGCGAGGATCGCGGGGGATATGGGGATGGCGATTGTGAAGCTTGAGGAGGCGTTGAAGGAGTCTCCTGAGGATGCGACGGTGCTCTACGAGCTGGGTATGGTGCATGAGTCGATGGAGGTTTTCAATAAGGCGGCGGAGTATTATGAAAAGGTTTTCCGTCTGGGTGTGTCTGGAGCGGGAGGGCTCTATCAGGCGGCAGCGACGAAGCTGCGGGATGGTTTTGCACAGCCGACGGATATGATCGGTAGGGTGGCGCTGGGTCGGGTGAGAATTTTCAATGACACCAAGGCTGCAAGTGGGCAGCGCGTGATCCTGACTGTGCCGGTGCACAAGGCTCCTGATGAGGAGTTAGATACGGAGGACATGGAAGTCTCGGTGTTGTTTTTCAATAAGGATAACAAAGGTGAGATTTTAAAACTGCAGGATCACCAGCAGCAATGGGCGGTGGCTTCGTGGGCGACGCTTCCGTTCGATTGGGCGGGCGGAGAAGAGACGTTGCGTATGGATTATCGTATTCCTGTTCAGGATGCGCAGACGACGCACCTTTTCGGTCAGCCGAAGTATTACGGCCAGGTGGTGACGTTGAAATACAAGGGCGAGGTGCTAGATGTGCAGGCATGGCCGCGCGATCTTGCGGCGAGGATTGGCCAAGTGGACAATGGTGGCGCAAACGATTTTCCGGAGTTTCTCCAGGGCGATATGCTGCCGCCGGACTTCGATCCTGAGAATCCGCTTCTCATGCCGCTGCCAGGAAGGTGAAATAAACGCTCTTACGAAAAGGTATAAGAATTTTGGAAACGGAAAAAAACTTCGGCGACTATAAGGCTTTGGAATGTGTGGCGGAATCGCGTCACACGCGCACGTGGATGGCTGAGCAGGGCTCGGTGGGACGGAAGGTGCTGATTGAAGAACTCAAAGAAGAAGCTTCGGCTGAGAGTAATTCCTTTCTTGCGGATGCGAGGGCGAAGGCGGCTGTGGAGCATCCATCGGTCGGCTCGATCTACGAAGCTTCACACGGTGAAAACGGCTGCTTTTTTGCCTATGAACTACTGCCTGGAGAGACGCTTGCGCAGATGGTGGAATCTGGGAAAAAGATACCCGCTATCGATTTTGTAAAAGTCTTGGGGAAGATCGCGGAAGCGAATCTGTACCATGAGAGCAAGGGGAACGCGACTTCAGTGCTAGATGCTGGGTCGGTGTATATCGATGATCACAGTGTGGTGCGTGTATCGAATTTGGCAGTAGCCGGAGATCGCATGCCGGATCAATCACTACGCGATACATTGAAGCTTGGGCGTTCTTTGGAGCCGCTGCCTGAGCGGGGTATGCCCGGTGCTTCGCGTTGTTTGACCCTGTTGGCATGGATGCGTGGCGAGGAAGTGGTGCAGCCGCTTTCATGGGGTGCGGTGCAGGATTACTGTGAGCAGATCGAGATGCAGCTTACTGAGCCATCTGATCTGGTGGCTCCGCCGACGAGGGCACTGCGCCCGTCGAGAAAGATCACTTGGATCTGGAGCACGGCTGCGATCGTAGCCGTGGTGCCGCTGTTGGCTTTTTTCCTGTTGCCGAATGATGATAAAAAAGGCGGAGGTAAAGCGGCAGAGGCGGCGTGGATAGATATTCAAAAAGGAAATTGGAAAACACCCGACAATCTCAATGTGAAGACCGATGCTTTTCGTATCGCGGAGACAGAGGTGACGATCGGACAGTATGCAGTTTTCCTAGAGAGGCTGGAGTTGCTGGCGGCAGATGGTGGTGAAGGAATTTTTGATCACCCAGAGCAGCCGGATGAGAAAAATGATCATGTCCCCGACGATTGGGCGGCGTTGTATGCTGCAGCAAAAGCCGGAGGGGAATGGAAGAGCCAGGAAGTGACTGTGAATACGCCGGTGGTGGGAGTGGATTGGTGGGATGCTTTTGCGTATGCGAAATGGAATCGCGGATTCTTGCCAACTCGCGAGCAATGGCTGGCGGCGGTGCTTTCTGGTGCAAAGAATCCTACCGGTCTTCAAGGTGGTGGCTGGCTGCCAATAACGGAAGAGACGATTGACCTAACAAATGACGGCGTGATGGGGCTAGCGGGTTCTGTTTCTGAATGGACGGCTGAGCCGAGGAAAAGCCCTTCGAATCCACTAGGTGATGCGCTTTGGGTGGTAGCGGGTGGATCGTATCTGAAGCCTGGAAAAGGTGCGCTCAATTTGGATTACGTGACAGATCGGATGTTGCGAAGGGCGGATCTGGGATTCCGGATCTGTGCGGAAAAGGAGTGAGAGTGCTAGTGCCGAGAATGGAGCGGAGCGACATGGACAGGAGCTATTCGCGACGTGCCCCGTATGGGGGATCGCCGGGGGGCGAGATCAAATCAGTGATCAGTGGAAAGACTGGGGTTGAGGGCTAATAATTTTCCTGCGTAGGTGTCCTCCTACGCAAATGCTACGGCGGACTAGCAGGTGCTATAGAGACGCCTCAACTTGGGCGAGGAAGCATTCACCGTCGAGGGTCGTACCTACAGGGAGGGGGTGATTGCCGGGTTGGATGGTTCTGTTTTCTAGATGGAAGCCTGGGAGGACTTTTCCATAGGAACCGGGTTTGTGACCGGACTGTGAACTTTTTGAGGTCTCAGGGATCGGTGGATGTTGCATCGACATGGCGATGATCTCGCTGCCGATGGCTAGGGCAGGGAGATGAAGGAGGTTTTCTTTTTCTATGGGCTTCGCTGCGGAGGTGCTGAAGTCGTGGAAATGGATTTCGTTTTCTAGCGTACTGGTAGATTCGATTTGGGTGCGTAGCTTCGTGGTGCCGATCCAGATTTTTCCGAGCAGTGGGGCGAAGCATTCGTGCTTCACGAGGTGGCTGTTTGTGGTGCGGCAGAATTCTTCGAGGGTGGGGATGAAATCTACTTCGCCTTCGATGATGTGAATTTCAGAGCCGCGTGGGATGGCATTGAGCTGAGTGAGGCGGTGAGCGGAGATTTGTGTAGGAGTGCCTTTTTTCGCGAAGCGGCGAGCGACGGCTTCGGTAGATGCCTTCATGAGCGCGGCTTGGACTTCGGCACGGGTGGGCTTGGTTGAGGTGATTTCTTCGCCGATGGCGATGGACAATGGGTAGGGGATACTGCGTGGGATTTTGCTGAAGAAGCGTCCACGCTCGAAGGAGAATACGGAGCCCCATGAACCATTGACCCAGAGAGGAAGAATGGGGGATTTTGCCTTTCGGGCGATGAGTTCGAAGCCGCGCTCTATTTCACAGAGACCGCCGGTGCGGGTGAGTTGGCCTTCGGGGAAAAGTGCGACGACGTGCCCTGCTTCGAGGGCAGTGATGGTGGTGCGGATGGCTTCGAGAGGTTGGTCGCGGCGGATGGTGACGGTGCCGAAAAGCTTCGCGGAGAGACGGATGGCGGGGCTTTTCATGAAAGTCTCGTCCATGACAAAACGGACGGGGCGCTCACAGGCTGCGGAGATGAAAAAGGCATCGGCGTAGCTAACGTGGTTTGGCAGTAGGAGGGCTCCACCTGTTTTTGGGATACGCTCTGAACCGCTGAGTTTGATGCGGTAGATGGACTTCACGATCGCGACACAAATGAGGCGTATGAAGTCAGCTGGGAGTATGCGGAGGATAAACCAGGTCATCACGCCGCAAGAGAGGCCGACGACGATGAGTTGCATGCGGAATCCAGCGATCTCCGACATTCCTAGTAGTTTTGCTATAAGGATCATCAGCTCGATACCGATGACGGCGAGGATGCCTGCGAAGCAGTCCTGGAGGTTTACGGCGGACTGGAGTTCTCCGCGTTTGTCGGCAGGGTAACGATCTTGCATCCATGCATTGAGCGGGGAGAGGAAGAGCGCGGAGGAAAAGGCGAGGAAGCCGAGGCCGATGAGGAAAGGCCAACCTCCTGCTGGGAGAAAGGCGAGGATGAGGGCTGAGAGGGTCATCATGATCCCAGCGAGTGGCACCCAGCCGAGTTCGATCTTTTTACGAAGGAGCCATGAGGCTACGCCGAAGCCGATGGCCATGCCGAGTGACGCGGAGGCCATAAAAATGGAGGAGAGAGTGCCGAAGCCGTCTTTGCCGTCAGTGAGCGATTTTGCGACTTTCACGGACCATAGATTGATAAAAGCGGCGAAGCCCCAGAAGTAGGCGACCCCGATGGCGGCGCGGCATAGGCCTTTGTCTGCCCAGAGTTCACCGAGATCTTTGAAGTGGCTGATGATGAGCTTCCCGGAAAGCTTGGTCTTCGCGTGTGCGGGGACTTTCGGGATGCTGATGGCCATGAGTATCGCTGGCACGGAGCAGCAGGTGAGAAGGATGAGGGGAAAAAGCGCTGCTTCCCATGGCGCTCCATCAGAGTCACCGAGGGAAATACGGCGGTTATCGAACCACCAGCCCGCGACGATCTGGCCGGCGAGGATGGCGAGCATGGCCATCATTTGCTGCACCCCAGCGGCGAATCCGAGGTGTTTCGAGCCGACGAGTTCCTTGTTGATACCGATCTTCGCGGGGCTGAAAAAGGCAGACTGCATGGCGAGCATGAAGAAGCCGACGAGAGCGAGCGGCATCTGCTGAATCATGACGGCATAGCAGATGAGCGAGAGGATGGCGAGCTGGGCGATGGCTGCGCCGATGATGACATTTCGTTTGGAAAAGCGGTCGCTCATCCATCCAGCGAGTGGCGCGAAAAGCACGAAGGGGATGGCAATCATCAGGCCGGCGGCGGATTCCACGGAGAAGGTGATTTCCTTTCCTGAGACTTTTCCGAGATAGAACTCGAAAGCCACCGCCCCGCCGAGCGGGATGAGAATGAACTGCGCAGCCTTGTCGTTGAAGGCGTTTTGCGTTTGCTGGACGATCATGCTCCAGTAACCCGCCCACTGCCGTTTCGTAGGCTCGCCCTCGGGTTCCTGCTGAGTCATGGCCGGATCAGATATGGGTGCCGTTGCATGTCAGGTGCTGATCCATTTCCATGGCGGGATTGCTCTCCTTCGCTTCGCCGACAACGATCGCAGGCACGCCCGCGACGGTGGTGTGTGCTGGGACATCCGCGAGCACTACACTTCCCGCGCCGACTTTGGCATGAGTGCCGATCTCTACGCGTCCGAGGATTTTCGAGCCCGCTCCGATGAGCACACCCGAGCGGATGATCGGGTGACGGTCGCCAGTTGCCTTTCCGGTGCCGCCGAGAGTGACCTCGTGCAGGATGGAGACATCGTCTTCGATGATGGCCGTTTCTCCGACGACGAATGAAGTCGCGTGGTCGAGGAGAATGCCGCAGCCGATGCGCGCCGCCGGATGGATGTCTGTGGAGAAGACCTCTGAGGAGACGCTCTGAAGGTAAAGAGCAAGCCAGCGGCGGCCATCATTCCAGAGCTGGTGACTCACCCTGTAGGTTGCGAGAGCCATGAAGCCTTTTAGGAAAAGAAGCGGCTCAAGCGGTGAAAAGCATGCTGGATCGCGCTCGAACATGGCCAGCAAGTCACGGCTGCAAGCGCGGGCGATCTCAGGATTTCCAGAAATCATTTCTGCGAAAAGCGGCTCAATCATCTCGCGAGGCATATCTTCACGGGCAAGGCGGCGACCGAGACGCGCGGAGAGTGCTTCTGAGAAACTTCCGCGTGAAAGCACGACATCCTCGACGAGGTGGCGTAGGCTTTCTTCCTCTTCCAGCAGCTTTTCCGCCTCAGCGCGGAGTTGTGCCCAGAGGTTTTCTAAATTCGCGGCTTCCCCCCTGCATAACTTCATTCCAACCTGTCCCACCGCTTTTTTTTCTCCTTTATCGCTCATGAAAATTTCCCAGAAATTGGAATATGCCTGCCGTGCCCTCGCGCAGCTCGCGAAGACCTATGACGGGAAGACACTTACCCGCCTAGACGACTTGGCGCAACGTGAAGTTGTCTCCTCGAACTTTTTGGTGCAAATCCTCAACGATGTCCGGAGGGCGGGTTTGATCGACTCTAGGCGTGGCGCCAGCGGTGGTTACACGCTTTCTAGGCCGCCAGCGAACATCACTCTCAGGCAGATTGTGGATGCTGTGGAGCCCTCTCAGCTGCAAAATACCGTGCTCGCTGGCCAAGGAGATTCTGGCACGGCAGTCCATCGGGCTTGGGAGACAGTATCGGGGAAACTGGCGACGGATTTGGACGCGATTACGCTAGAATCAATGGCTAGTCCACCATCTGACCCGATGTTTTATATATGAGTCGCACCTGAACGGCAAGATTGCCTGATTCGCTCCGTATTCAATAACGCCCTATGATTCGCTGGTTCGCCAAAAACGATATTGCCGCCAATTTCCTACTGTTCGGGATCTTGGCGTGGGGTGCGTGGTCTGCGGTGGAGAAGGTAGCGCTTGAGGTGCAGCCGGCCTTTGAGCAGCAGAGGATCGAAATACGCGTGGAATACCGGGGTGGCAGCCCGGCGGATACGGAAAAGGCGGTAGTTATACCCGTTGAGGCGGCACTGGAAGGGCTTTCTGGGGTGGAGATGGTGGAGTCACGGGCGGGAGATGGAGGTGCAAAGATTACGGTATTTTCTGAATCCAAGTCGGGTCTAAAAGCGCTGCTTGAGGAAGTGAAGACGCGGGTGGAGCGCATTAATTCCTTTCCTCCGGAAACTGAGCCGCCCGAAGTGCGAATTCCAGACAGCAGCCGTTGGTTTGATGTGATCAAGATCGCCGTCAGGGGTGATATGGGGGAGGAAGACTTACTGCGCGCGTCTCGCAAGGTGCGCGATGATTTGATCGCCATGCAGGGTATTTCCCAAGCGATCGTGTTAGGAAGCTCGCCTTTGGAAATTTCCATTGAGGCGGATCCTCAGCGATTGCGTGATTTTGGGCTGACTTTTGCGGATCTATCTTCGGCGATTCAGAGATCCTCGATAGATCTTCCGGCGGGTCGTATCCAGACTGATGAGGGTGCGCTGACGATTCGTTCTAAGGGGCAGGCCTACACGCGGGAGGACTTTGAAAGTATCGTGATCAAGAATCGGAGTGGTTCCGAGGTGACTGTTGGCACGGTGGCGACGGTTACTGACGGCTTTGAAGAGGAGAAAAAGATCATGCATTTTAACGGCAAGCGCTGCCTGCTTATCGAGGTGCTGCGGCTAGGCGATGAAAACGCGTTAGAAATTGCCGATAAGGTGAAAACTTATGTGGCGTCTGCACCACAGCGTTTTCCAGAAGGCATTTCGCTAGCGGTGTGGGACGATTCTTCGGAGGAACTGGAGGGTCGCTTGGGCACGCTGATGACTTCGATGCTTCAGGGCGGGTTGCTGGTTTTAATCGTGCTCGGTTTGTTTCTCCGACCTATGCTGGCGATTTGGGTGATTATGGGTATCCCGGTCGCCTTCGCAGGTGGCTTTATCATGATGCCTTACTTCGGCATCACCGCGAATGTGATGTCCATTTTCGGCTTCATTATCGTGATTGGGCTGGTGGTGGACGATGCGATCGTCACTGCAGAAAATGTCTATTACAAGCTGGGCACTGGGATGGATCCTCTGGATGCGGCGACTGAAGGGACGGCAGAGGTGGCGACTCCGGTGACCTTCGGGGTGATCACGACCATCGTCGCTTTCGTGCCGCTGATGTTCTTCGATGGGTTCTACGGATCTTTCACAAGGCAGATACCGCCTATCGTTGCTGCGGTGCTGATTTTCTCACTGATCGAGACGAAGTTCGCGCTGCCGTGCCATCTCAAGCATGTGAAGGTACACAGGAAGAGTTTGAATGGCCTTGAGCGAGTTCAGAAGCGTATCGCAGGAAGTCTAGAGAAATTCGTGGAAAAATTCTACGAGCCGACGTTGCGTATCGCGACAAATCACCGCTACATCACGCTCTCTCTATTCCTTGCGGTGGGCATGGCTTCGTTGGGTTATTTTACCTCAGGGAGAATGGGATTTGTGAACATGCCTTCCATCGATAGGAATCGCATTTTCGCGATGGTTCAGATGCCTAGAGAGACGAAGATCGAGAAGACTGAAGTACGCACGCAGTTTGTGGCGGATGCGGTGGAGGAATTGAAGAAGGAGTTCATCGATCCAGGCACGGGTAAATCCGTAATTACGGATGTGCTTACGTCATCAGGTGGCTCGGCGGGTCGCAACAACATTGATCCAGATGAGGGATTTGTAGTGATAGGCATCACAGATCCGGGGAAACGTAGTGAACCGGGGCCGAAGAATAGCGAGATTGCCCAGAGGTGGACGGAGTTGGTGGGGGAAATGCCTGACGTGCGGAACTTTTATGTTTCAGGTGACCAAGGCCATGGCAAGGGTACAGACGATGAGCTGGAATCGCTGCAGGTGGAGATTCGTGGTCCGGACGGTGAGGATAAGGATGAGCTCGTTCGTGAGGTAGAGGAACTTATTGAATCGTATGAAGGTATCGCAGGTGCTTGGAGTAATTCTGGCGGAGATAGCGACGAACTTCTCATTACCATTCGCCCCGAGGGAGAGGCGTTGGGGCTGACGCAGCGTGAGTTATCACGTCAGGTGCGTGGTGCATTTTTTGGAGAGCAAGCGCAACGTGTGCGCAGGGAGAGGGATGACATTCGTGTGATGGTGCGCCTGCCGCTTGAGCAGCGTGAGTCACTTGCGACACTGGAGACTTTGCGCATCCGCACTCCATCTGGAGGAGAGGCTCCGTTTTATACCGTGGCCACGGCGATTTATGGGAAAGCGCGGTCTAGAATTGAGCGGATCGATGGAGCGCAGGTTGCTTCTGTGGCCGCGAAGCCGGTTGATGAGACGGTTGATGTGGTGGCTATCTCTCGAGCCCTTGCGCCTGAGATCGACAAGCTTGTGAATCAACACCGTGACCTTTCATGGCGTTACCGTGGCTATGTGGCGGATCATGAAGAGACGAAGAAGCGCTCGCTCTATGGTGGGCTGGCTCTGTTCTTTGTATTGTATGCGCTGTTGGCGATACCTTTCCGTTCGCTCTACCAACCGTTCTTCGTGATGCTGGCCGTACCCTTCGGTGCGATTGGCGCGCTCTTCGGGCACATTTTATTAGGCATTACGCCATCTTACCTCTCGATTTTCGGAATCCTTGCGCTGGCGGGTGTGGTGGTGAACGACTCGCTGGTGATGGTGGATTTCATCAACAAGAAAGTCCGTGCAGGCGAGGATCTCAGGACGGCAGTGATTGAGTCCGGGACAAGGCGTTTCCGTCCTATCTTCCTGACGTCGCTTACGACTTTCGTGGGACTGTTACCCTTGCTGTTTGATCGATCCCTGCAGGCGCAATTCCTCATTCCGATGGCGACCTCGCTGGCATTCGGTATTCTGTTTGCGACGGCGATTACGCTCTATTTGATCCCCTCTGCCTATGTGGTAGCTGAGGAAATCCGTGAACTACTAGGAAAGGCGTGGGTCTGGTGGCGTTACCCAGGTGGGCGTCCGGAAAAAGAAACACAGCCCGAGGAAAGCGTTCCAGGGGCTGCGGTGGAAGAGGTGTGAATTCCTTATGCCGCTTCGCCTTGTGCCTGGATCATGACGCCAGCAAGTGTGGTGTATGTGATTGTCCAAGCTTCTTTGGCTTCAGGGGTGAATTCCTCGCCAAGGCCTTTTGCTAGGGTGTCGAGAAGTGCTGCGCCGACGGTATCGTAGTGCTCAGGCTTCACACC
Source organism: Luteolibacter sp. (assembly GCA_051252155.1). Classification (GTDB taxonomy): domain Bacteria; phylum Verrucomicrobiota; class Verrucomicrobiia; order Verrucomicrobiales; family Akkermansiaceae; genus Luteolibacter. The sequence goes on from JBPOGB010000002.1 coordinate 353,856, forward strand.
GTAGCCGTTGTGGCGTTTGCCAAGAGCGGCGACGGCGGGCACGAGTTCGCCAAGCGAATCGAGGCCCTTCACGGCGGCTCCGATCATCTGCATGAGCTTCTTGCCCTGCTCTTTCATGTCGGAGTTTGCGAAAAGCGGTTTCACGGAGGGATCGAGTTCGAAGAGCTTGCCGTAAAATAGGGTGGCTGCGGTGTCTGCGATAGGCACGACCTTTTCCCAGCTGCCTTGGACGAGTTCTTTTTGATGTGTGGTCAATGGACCGGATTCTGTGCTCATGGTTTCGTAGTGTTGTTTTTTGTTGGTGAAATAGGGTGGGTTATTTGGGGGTTGCGATCATGTAGAGGACGGCGTTTGTGACCTCTATGTCGGTGAGCGAGGGTGTGCCACCGCGTGCGGGCATTTCCCCGTCTTCGCCGTTGAAGCCGTTGATGGCATGGGAGATGAGAGTGGGTTCTCCTTTCTGAATGCGTTCCTCCCACTCGTCCTTGCGGGTGAGTGCGGGGGACGCCTCCTCGCCTTCGTTGTGGCATAGCGAGCACTCCGCCATATAGATCTCGCGCCCGGCGAGGAGCGCAGGATCATCAGGGATCCAGTCCCAGGGTTCCGGGTGCTCTTCCTTTTCAGGAGTGGAAGGCGCCCCGGCATCCTGTCCGCCTTTTTGGCAGGATGCGGATATGAAAACGCAAATGCAGGCGGACAGGATGACAGGGAACCGTAATTTCATGATCAGGTGTTAGTTGCCGGTTGGTATGCGGATGACGATGCCTCCCATGACGTCGCCTTTTTTGAACTCAGGAAAGGATTCCTGACGGTTTTCGTGCTCGTTGTGGCACACCCAGCAAGCGGGGGCGACGGCGCGATCCGGGTAGATGCCGACGAAGTATTCGGTGCCGGCGATGGTCTCGGTGCTTGTCCACTTCTTGCCGTAAAATTCGCTGTCAGGATCGGAAACAGCGTCAAGGCCTTCCTCGACGGCGGGCGTCTTTTTCTTGGCATTCTCCATGTTGAGCGGCCACTTGGACTGAAGGGAGTAGGAGAACTCGAAGGGCTTCTCCGAGGCGTCCACTTCCTCCGCGCCTTCGCGGAACATTTGTGCAGGGAGAAGAAGGGCTTTTTCCTCCTGCCATTCTTCATGTGCCTTGATCACGCCTTCCTCATTGACGAGGCGGTTGACGACCTTGCTGGCGTAGACCTTGCGGTCGGACTTGAGGACGGTGTAGAGGGCTTCCGCCACCAGTTCCGCATCGTATCCGCCTGAGGTTGAGGCTTCGGCTTCTTTTTTCCCGCAGGAGCTGAGGCTCCCGAGGGCTATCGCTGCGGCCGGTAGGGCGGCCCATGTGTATTTCAGTTTCATTGTATTCTGTTTCTATTTGGTTTCGTTCGCTGGTTCAGGGTTTTCAGTGGGAGAGGATTCTGCGGAGAGGCTTTCGAGGTAGGCCTTGAGCTCAATGATGCGTTCGTCGCCGCGTGAGATGGCGGCCTCTGCGGCCATGTCGATGCCGCCGTGGTGGGCAGAGGGATTGCCGGAGAAATTGGCACCGATGAGCTTGGTGTCGGCCATCGAGTCCATGGCGAACTGCATGCCGTGGCATTCAATACAGACGTTCTGGAGCATCTTGTCGTTTGGTGTGAGGTTGGCGTTCTGGTTGTGGTTTGGGGCGAAATGCTTGCCGTCTTTCTCACGTGGCATGTGGCAAGTGGCACAGGATACGCCGGTACCGGGAGCACCTGTTCCGGCTAGCTCGGCCTGCCAGAGCTTCGCGTGCGGCGAGGTGGCGTAGTTTTTCGTGTGTTCGTCGTCGTGGCATTTCACGCAGGCCTGCTGTGCGGCGAATTGGCGATCGGTTGTGTGCGGGTCGTGGCAAGAGCTGCAGGAGAGCGCATCGTGGGCGGCTGATTCCTTCATCGGGCGGCGCGCCTCGGCAGGTGTCATTGGCGGCAGGTTGGGGAAGTTGAGGCGCATACCGTGTTTACCTTTGAGGAAACCTTCGACCTCGCCGTCGTGGCAGGAGGCACAGGAGGTGTGGTCGGGCTTTTCGATCCATTTCTCGCCTTCGCCATGGCAGTCCGTGCAGTTGATGCCGGCGGCGGCGTGGGCGCTTTCGTGCCATGAGGCGTTGATCTCCGGGGTCTTGGATTTTGCCGGGGCGTCGGCCTCTTCGGGTGCGAGGGGGGGGCGTGCGGTATTGCCATCGGCGATCCAGCGGGCGAGCGCGAAGGTGAGTGGGACGGTTTGTTCTTCGAGATTCGCTGGCTCCGCGTAGTGCTTGCGCAGGAAGCTCGGCGAGAGCATGCGGTTGTCGTGGTAGTTGTGGCAGCCGGTGGTGGCGCAAGAGTTGAAGGGAAGGGATTTGTGCGAATCGAGGTTCTCCAGAGTCATTTCATGACAATGGGCGCAGTAGTCAGGCGGGATGGTGACGCCCATGTCGCCGGTGATCTTCTCGTTGTGCTCGCGGTGGCAGGTGACGCACTGCAAGGCATCGATGTGTTGGGTGAAGATGGCGTTTTCCGGGTTCTTGAATTTCCGGACGGGGTGTGAATCGCTGGCGGCTTCGAGGTCTTCGCTATGGCATTTGTTGCAGGATTTGTTCGAGACGCCGGAAGCGGTGAAGATGTTTTCTTGAGGCTCTTGGTCGTGGCAGGCTGAGCATTCCAGCTCGATCTGGTAGTGGCCGTGGGTGGTCTTGCCGGGGAGGAAGGCGGACTTGTCATCCGACTCTTTCAGGACATAGCCGTAGTATACCGCGATGGCTGCGGTAAGTAGCAGCCATAGGGCGGGGGTGATGATTTTCCGGGGACGTATCACTAGTAGAGGTAAACGGAGAGAATGTGGAAAACGAGGAGCGCGGGTAGCGGCCAGAAGAGGACGAAATGCGCGTAGGTGAGCGCCGGGCGGATACGGCGTGCGCGCAGGGCGAGGTCTTCGCTGCCTTTGCTTTCGAGGGCGGAAATGATGCCGGCGAGGGCGCCGAGGAGGTTCAGGCCGACGAATGAGAACATGAGCCAGAAGTTCAGGTTGTCCCCGAAGCGGAAGCCGGTGTGGGCGAAAAGAACGATGAGGGCGATGACGCCGAAGACCGCGTGGAAGACACGCCATTTCGCGAAGTGGCCGAAGCGGAACCACTTGAAGCGTTTGCGCAGGGAGAGAAGAAGTCCAACTAGGCAGAGGGCGAGCAGTGAGTAGCCGGTGATCTGCTTGATGAGATTGTCTCGCCAGATTTCATCGATTTTATACCACCATGATTCCACAGAAGAGGCCATCGCGGGCGGGGCGAGAAAAATGGTCAGCAGGACGGCGATGAGAGCGATGGCGGAGGCGCTAATGAGCGAGCGATAGGCGATGGGGCGTGAGGTTTCTGCTTCAGGGTTGCAGAGTTTTTCTATCAACGGGCGGCAGGATCCGCAGACGGTGGAGGCACCGCAGCCTTTGGCGACTAGATCAGGATCGGCTCCGCACTTCGTCATGCACTCCATGATCTCGCCTTTGCGTACGGTGAGGCAGTTGCATACGATGCGATCGTCCGGCCAGGCGTCGATGGAAGGCTGTTCGACGACGAGCTGTCCGGTATTAGCGAACTCCAAGAGCTGTTTTTTAGGGATGCGGATTTTGCCGAGGAAGAGGCTTTGGATTTCCCCGGCTTCCGGCCACTCGCCGACGCCGAGTGCGCCGACGAGCTTGTGTTTGTGGTTGTAGCAGATGAGCCGGTAGGAGCTGGCGCTGGAGAATTCGATGGTGGTTCCCTGCTGGAGCGGGGAACCGATGGATACAACATCGGCACCAGCCATCTTGAGGCGGGTGGAGAGATCAGGTGGCGGGAGGGATTCCACGGTTTTCCCTGCGATTATTTCGGCCAGCAGGGCGGCCATGGCGTAGCCGGGCGCGGCGAGGCCGTAGATGCGGCCATGTAGCTGAGCGCACTCGCCGATGGCGAAGATCGAGGGATCCGAGGAGGTGAGGAAATCATCGACGATGATGCCGCCGCGCATGCCGAGCTTGATACCGGACTCCTTGAGGAAAGCGGTGGCCGGGACGATGCCGGTGGCGACCATGATCATGTCTGCGGTCGCTGAGGTTTTGTCTTGGAAACCGACGGTGAGTTTGCCGTCTTCCTCTTGCTTCAAGGTCTTACTGGCCTTGAGGTAATTGATTTTGATGCCTTTTTCGCGAACTGTCTGGTCAAGGCGTTGGGCAGCGGATTGGTTCAGTTGCTGAGGCATCAGGAAGGCGGAGCGTTCCATGATCCGAGCTTCCATGCCGAGATCGCGTGCCACCTGTGCTGCCTCAAGCCCCAGCAGCCCGCCGCCGATGATCAAGGCCGAGGATTTACCTTCGGCATCCGAGATGATGCCCTCCATATCCTTGATGGTGCGGTAAACATGAATTCCAGGAACTGGCTGATCGAAGGGTGCAGGGACGAAGGGACGTGATCCGGTGGCGATGACCAGATAGTCGTAACAAAAAACCTCGGTTCCGTTGGTGTGGACGGCTTTTAGTTCGCGGTCGATATTTGTGGCAGCAAGCCCGGTGTGGAGGGTGATTCCATTTTCAGTGAACCAGCTGCGAGCTTTGAGTTCGAGCTTCGCGGGATCGCGGTGGGAGGCTAGATCGGAGAGATGGATGCGGTCGTAGGCGGGTTGCGGTTCATCCCCGACGACATCGATGGAGCAATGGTTTGTGAGTTTCAGCTGCGCGAGATGCTCGCAAAATTTCTGACCGACCATGCCGTTGCCGAGGACGACAATGCGTGTTCCCGCCTTTGGTCGGTCGAGCCGAAAGGTGCGTGCCTTGGGCTTTATGGTTCGTGCAATGATGCTCATCCGCTCTGATCCGTCTCAAAGGATCGGATTAGCAGCGGGTGTTCCTAGCGAAGGATGTGCCCGAAGGAGGGGCTGAAAGGCTTTCGCGCAGGTAATGAGCTTAGCTCATCGATTTGGCCATTATGAGGGTATTTGCTGGATGAGGTTGTTCGTCGTGAGATCGATTCATCCTGTGAAAACTGTTTCGAAGGGGTGCGGAGTCCGCCCCGGCTAAGCGAAAAATTCCACAAGCGCTTCCACAACGCCGTGTCCGGCAGTCCGCTGCGTGACCATGCCGCCGCGTGATTCGACAAGGGTGCGGATGTCGGCGACAGCGTTGATGGGGCAAGCAGCGAAAGCGGAGTGATCTGCAGAGAGCATCTCGATGTCGTTGTGGCTGTCTCCTGCTGCGAAGGTGTGCTCGGTGCCGAGTTCGTAGAGGCGGGCAACTTCTGACAATGTACTGCCTTTCTGGTAGTTCTTATGGCCGAAGCGGAGGTAGATCGAGTTTCGCTGCCAACCGAGATTTGGCACTTCTGCAACGATCGGGGTGATGTGAGCGACGATCCATTCCATTTCCTCCTCGGTGCGCGAGATGAGTCCAGCGGGTTCGCCATCGATCTCAATGTATTGCGCCCCTGTGTGTTCTTCAATCTCGTGACGGATGACTTTGAGGGTCTTCTTCGCCTTTTTGAAAAGCTTGTGGATGTCCTTCTCGCAGCGCTTGTTCCAGTCATTGTGCGGGAGGTAACGGCCGAAGCTGTTGGGGAAATGGATTTCCCGCTCACGGGCGACCACCCAATCTGGGATGAATGGGAAATTGCTCTCGATGAATCCCTCGACGAGCTGTGGCATCGAACGGCCCGTGTTGATTCCCCAGACGGCGTTTCGAGTTTCGCGCAGGCGGCGGATAGTCTCGAAGAAAGATGTGGGGACGGGTGGGTTGTCTGCAGGGTCATGCAGCGTGCCATCGAAATCGAAGGAAAGGATCAGTTCAGGCTTCGGGCAGGCGTCCAGCGTTCTCACGAGGGGAAGCTACAGGGAAACGGGCGGGGGGCAAGGGCGGGGGCAAGGAGAAGGGTCCGTCTCGGCCCTAGCGAAGAATCCGGATTTGCATCGGCTCTTCGAAAAGATCTATCCTCTGCTAGAGCCGGGACGGACTCTTCTCCTTATGTTCCTCGATCCTGAAAAGCCCATCGACAAACGAAAGGGAAATTTGCCGCACTGGCATCAGGACGATACGTGGGTTTTCGTTACTTGGAGGCTAGCGGATTCGTTGCCTGAGGAAGTGGTCGCGAAGATTTCAAACGAAAGAGAAGAGTGGGAAAGGTCTCATCCGAAACCTTGGGACTCGGAAGACATGAAGGAATACAACCGGCTTTTTACCCTTCGTTTCGAATCGTTACTCGACGATTGCCACGGCTCATGTTGTTTGCGTGATCCGATGGTGAGGAAGGTTGTCACCGGTTCGCTTCATCATTTTGATGGGGATCGATACGATCTCGATTGCTATGTGGCGATGCCGAATCACGTCCATGTGCTCTTCTCGATTCGCGAGGGTCATTCGCTTTCGGAAATCATGCATGGTTGGAAAAGTTTCACTGCGCATGAAATTCGGAAGATCATTGGAGGCGAGGGAGCGTTGTGGCAGCGCGAATATTGGGATCGGCTGATGCGCTCGCAGAAGCATTTTGATTGGGTGAGGAGGTATATTGAGGAGAATTCTGTGAACCTTTCGGAGGGGAGTTTTGATTTTTACGATAAAGAGAAGGGTTCGTCCCGACCCTAGCGAAGCAATGAGAAGGCTTGGGTTTTGCTAGGGCCGGGACGGACCCTTCTCCAAATTCTCCATTCAGCTTAGCTGGGTTTCCGCGAGGAATTTATAGGTGCCGTTGGCGGCGTAGAGTTCGTCGTGGGTGCCTTGCTCGGTAAGTTTGCCTTTGGAGATGACGAGGATTTGGTCGGCGTGGCGGACGGTGGAGAGGCGGTGCGCGATGACGAGGGAGGTGCGGCCTGCCATAAGGCGCTCGAGGGCTTCGTTGACGAGGCGTTCGGATTCGCTGTCGAGGGCGGAGGTGGCTTCGTCGAGGAGGAGGATTTTGGGATCGGCGAGGATGGCGCGAGCGATGGCGATGCGCTGGCGCTGGCCGCCGGAGAGTTTGGTGCCGCGCGGGCCGACGAGAGTTTCGTATTTTTCGGGAAGCTCGGTGATGAAGGAATGGGCGTTGGCGCGGTCTGCTGCTGCTTCGATTTCCTCTTCGGATGCGCCGGGTTTGCCGTAGGCGATGTTTTCCGAAATGGTGCCGCCGAAGAGCATGACTTCTTGGGGTACGATAGCGATTTGAGAGCGGAGAGAGGCGAGGGAGATTTCCTGCGCGTCTGTGCCGTCGAAGAGGAGTTTACCGGAGGTGGGGTCGTTGAAGCCGAGTAGGAGGGAAAAGAGGGTGGACTTGCCTGCGCCTGAGGGACCGACAATGGCGGTGCGTTGTCCGGCGGGGAGGTCGAGGGAGATGTTGCTGAGGACTGGGATTTCCGGGCGAGAGGGGTAGGTGAAGGAGAGATCCTCGATGGCGATGCGGCCGGTGAGTTTTTGTTCGGAGCCGGTATCGCGTTCGCCGGGCATGTCGAGGATTTCGCGCAGGCGTTCGGTGGCTCCAGCGGTTTGTTGGAACTGGGAGATGATTTCCGGGAAGGAGCCTAGGGATGCGCCGACGAAGATGGAAAAGATGATGAAGGCGAAGAAGTTTTCCCAGTTGATGAGGCCATTGGCATACATGCGTGCGCCATACCAGACGACGAAGGCGATGGTGCCGAAGAGGACGAAGATGATGAAGGACAGAAATGCGCCGCGTGCTTGTGCACCTTTGAACGTGACGCCGAGGAAGTCGCCGAGGGAGCTGGCGTAGCGAGAGTTTTCGAGGGGCTCGTTGGTGTAGGCTTTGACGTCGGCGATGTTTTGCACGGATTCTTCGATGACGGTGGAGGCGTCTGCGAGGGCTGCTTGGGCGGCTTTTGAGTGGCCCCGGACTTTTCGGCCGAAAAAGGCGATGAGGAGAACGACGACGGGGATGCAGGCGAGCATCACGAGCGAGAGTTTCCAAGAAGAGATGAAGATGAAGACGAGTCCCCCGACGAGGATGACCGTCTGGCGGACGGCTTGAGGGACAGTGGTGATGAGTGTTTCTCGGACGAGTGAGAGATCTGCGGAGACGCGGTTGCTGAGCGAGCCGGCGCGTTGATCTTGGAAATAGGGGATGGGGAGGCGGAGGAGGTGCGCGAAGATGTCGCTGCGGAGGTGGTTCAGCGCGGATTCGCCGGAGCGGATGAAGCCTTGGACACGGAAGAAGCCGATGGTGGCCTGAAGGAAAAGAACGGCTACGAGGCTGATGACGATGCGGTTGATCTTTTCAAGGATCTCGGCGGGTGGGACGGAAGCACGTACGCTATCGACAGGATTTCCGATGAGTTCCTTGAGGAAATAAGGGAATGCGAGGGCGAGGCCGGCGGTGACGAAGAGCGCGATGAGTGAAGGGATGAAGACCTTCTTTTCCTGCATCAGGTAGGCAAGAATCCAGCGGTGTGATGAGATGGGAGATTTTTTATCCGCCGGAGGCATGCCCGGATGGGAAACGATGAAAGCCGCCGCGTCAATGACGGGGGTAGCGAAGGCGGGTATTTAGCGCCTGCGCCGGAGGAAGAACGGAAGGGTAGCTAGAGTGAGAGCTAAGGTAGAAGGCTCTGGAACCAGAGTATTAATCTGGGATGCATATGAGCTGATTTTAGTAAAGTAATTCGGATCACCCGTTCCTAGGACACCGGTAGCGGGAATATCCAGACCGAACGTAACATTTCCGGGATTCTGCTGGCTGATCACGGATGTCAGTCCGGTGAGATACCAGATACTGCCGATTTCTTGGAAATATCCCGATCCGGAGTCCCGTGGAGTTGCCGCCGCTTCGGTAGCTCCTTCGCTATTGCCCTGCACTGTCTCCAGCAGGTTGCTTGTGTAGGTGCCGCTATCCACTGTGTATGTGGCACCGCTCAATTCTCTCGTGGGATCATTTGTGCCCCAGCGTTTCACCAGAGGAGTTCCACCGCCTGCCACGGGGACTGTGTTTGCTCCGATAGTGCTACCATCAGCGCGCCCTCTACCCCAGCCTACCAGAAACCCATCTCCGGAGACAACTTCCAAGGAGCCGGTGTAGAGATTCACCGAGCCTACCGTGGGAGTGGTATTGAGTTTGAAAATTTTCATGTCGGTTGTGCCGATCTGGGTAGGAATATATGATAAATCCCTAGTATAAAAGGTACTGCCATCGAAAGTTACGGATGCGAGTTCACTGTTACCGATATGAGCGGCAGTAAGCATGTACCCGCCACCAAGATGGACTCCAGAGCCGCCATTTTCGACTCCAATCCCGCTGGCAACCCTAGCTACCGTGTCAAAGGGAAGGGCACTTCCTGATGGGGCGGATAGGTTCGCCGTATTGTCCGCGCCGAAAAGTATGATGGCATTAGCGCTAGTGCTTAACGCAATGCATAGGAGCAAAGCGTAAGGGAGTTTCACGAAGGTGAATGCTTTCGGCATTTACTTAGCTATCGGGTCATCGGGCAAATGTCAATTATCCGTCTTAAGTGTTGATCATGAGGGGGCGCCTCGGTTATTAAGTTCTTTATGATTATCAAGTATTGTGGCATTGCGGCATATTTAGGGCTGCTTGCGGCCTGTGGAGGAAATGGCCAAATGGGGGACTTGCCCGCCGATGATGACGGCTCAGTGGGAGGTATTTCAGAAGTTCCAAACCCAACTGCGGCAATGGCATCTGCGAGCGGTAAGTCGCTATCACAGCTTCAGCGTGGACACGAGGTCTACATGCTGAAATGTGGTGAGTGCCACGAGTATCAGCTACCTGAGCGTGTGGATATTATGGATTTTGAGGATGTGATGCCGAAGATGATTAATCATGCGGGGCTTCCTTCCTCCGACGAAAAGGCAGTGTTAGACTACATAATCGCCGTGAAGAAGCAGAAGGGTATCGAATTTTAGCAGAGCGCGAGACTTGCCAAGTGCGATAGTGCGGCGAAACTGTCTCAGCGCAACGAGTGAAGAGTTATTTCCTTAGACGGTTCCTATTGATCCCCCCGACATTGTTGGGGATTACCTTTTTCGTCTTCGCGATTACGCGTTTCGTGCCCGGTGGGCCGATGGATCGCATGCTCCAGCAAGCTGCGGGAAATGCGGAAAGTGGTGGAGGGAATCAGGCTACAAATGAGGCGAGTGGTGGACTGAGTGAGGAGCAGATGGAGGAATTGGAGGAGCAGTATGGCTTAGATAAGTCGATGCCTATCGCTTATCTGCAATGGTTGGGGGTTGTTCCGAGGGAGGTTTCCATTTCCAAAGGTGAGTTCGGTGATGTGGGTGATGGCGCGATAGGTGGAGCGGAAATAGATCCAGATAACACTGCTACTGTTGTGCTTCGAGGGGATGGGCGTCTGGTGCGCGTGAAGAAAAAGGGCGGAGAAATTATTTCCGCCGTATATAAGTCCGGAGGTAAGGACATCGCAGAGAGCGGGTGGAAATTGCGCTACGAGAATGAAGCGGCGAGGCAGGAAAGATTCAAGCGACGCAATCTGGAGGGCGCAGATGTGCCTTCTTATGCGCCACGCGTAGTTGCCTACAAGACGAGTTTCAGTGGATTATTACAGGGCGATCTTGGGCGCTCTACGGTCTATAACGATCCCGTCTCGGAAATGATACTCGGCCGAGTGCCTGTTGCGCTATACTTTGGTTTGCTGACGGCGGTCATCACCTATGCGATTTGTTTGCCACTAGGAGTTTTAAAGGCACTGAAGCACCGGACATTCATCGATAGTGCGAGTTCGATTTTAATTTTTATTGGTTATTCGATTCCGGGATTTGCGCTCGGCGCGATTCTATTAGTGCACTTAGGGGCGCGAATGAATTTGTTCCCGCTCTTTGGCTTGGTCAGTCCTGACTTTCCGGGAATGACTCCGTGGGATCAGGTGAAGGATTTGGCGCATCACACGGTTCTACCGCTGTTATGTTACTTGGTGGGTTCTTTCGCGATGCTGACGATGCTGACGAAGAACAACCTCATGGATCAGCTTTCGGCCGACTATGTGAGGACGGCGGTTTCTAAAGGCGCAGGATTCCGTAAAGCGGTGTTCGGCCATGCTTTCCGCAACTCGATGATCCCAGTCGCGACGAGTGCTGGTAGTTTGGTTGAGATTTTCATCGGCGGCTCGTTGCTGGTGGAGACGGTTTTCGATATCCAGGGCTTCGGGTTACTTCAGTATCAAGCGGTCATCGCACGTGACGTGCCGGTGATCATGGGGACGCTGACGATTGCTGCATTCTTGATGCTGCTGGGCAAAGTGTTGTCGGACATGATCGTCGCGATGGTGGATCCAAGGATCAAATTCAAATGAGCAAGCGAACCATTGGCATCATCCTGTTTTTGCTGGGGGCGCTCGCGGTCTTCGGTGAGCTGCGTGGTATTGATTTTCCGACTGCGAGATGGTTTTTTTCAACGAGCCGGGATGTACCGCTTCTTAAGGGCGAATTACTGGATGCAGAGTTTCTTTGGTTCGGCTGGCTGAGCTCGGCGATCCTAGTCGCTGTGGGTATCTGGTTGTTGCTGGCGTCATTCCGAGGCGGGCCACCGAATCCGGTGACTCTACGTCGAATCAAGCGTTTTAAAGAGATCAAGAGGGGTTACTACTCTCTCATTATCTTGATGGGGCTAGCAGGGCTTGCTGCCTTGGATCAGGCGGTCGTTGGGAAAGAGGCGTTAGCTGTGAAGTATGATGGGAAATGGGAGTTTCCAGCGTTCAATCCCAAGCCTTTCACGGGCAAGGACTACGGAATAGAGGGCGAGCGTGCGGATGCGCCTGTGGATTATCGGAAGCTCAAGATCGACCTCAAGGAAGCGGGCAACGGCGATCGGGTCATCATGCCTCTTATCCCCTACGGTTCGACCGATGATACGTTGCCTCCTCGCTCGCGGTCGCTAGTGATTAGGAATGGCATCTACTCTGAATCGGGTAGTCGCAGTCCATACTACGGACTTGCGGCGAAATACCATGATGTCGTGGAAGGAACATTTCATCTCCGCTACACTCTGCGAAACGGCAGGCTAAGCGGCGCGGTGGATGGATGGGATGAAAAAGGCGACCGAGTTTACACCGCAGAGTATCTAAAAGGTGCAAAGGTGAAGGAGAAATACAGCGGGGAAGGTACGGTAGAAGATTTCCTAGGGGGTGATGATATCGAGCTTCGTGCTGTGAAGTATCCGCCCTCACCTCCGATTCCAGGGGAGCGGAGCTTGCTGGAAAGCAATTGGCTGGGAACAACTTCTCAGAGCTACGACGTGGTAGCCTATCTATATGGCGGGCTTCAGGTAAATTTTAAAGCCGCTCTGATTTTCTTGCCGATTGTGTATACCGTCGGGATCGTAATCGGCATGCTGATGGGATATCTCGGGGGATGGTTTGATCTCCTAATGGATCGCATCATCGAGGTATTCTCGAACATGCCTTATTTGTTCGTGGTGATCATTCTTTCAAGTATGGTTCCAGAGCAGTTCAAAGGTCTGCCGATCATTCTTGCGATTCTGATTCTGTTTGGGTGGATGGGTATTACCTCACTCATGCGTACGGCAGCTTATCGTGATAAAGAGCGTGATTATATTGCGGCTTCTCGTGTGTTGGGCGCAGGAACGCCGAGGATCATTTTCCGCCATCTTTTACCGAACACCGTCGCAATTATTGTGACTCTTGTTCCGTTCACTGTTTCAGCATTGGTCTTTTCACTTACCGCGCTCGATTATCTAGGCTTTGGCTTGCCACCGGAATACGCGACGTGGGGTCGCCTGCTTAACGACGGGCTTTCGAATCTCTCTGCGCCATGGTTGGTTTCCTCGACCTTCGTTGTGCTAGTTGGCTTGCTGGTTCTTATCACGTTCATTGGTGAGGCGGTGCGCGAAGCCTTTGATCCCAAAAAATACAGCTACTACCGTTGATGTTGAAATTCCTAAAATTCCTTATCTGTGCAGCGGCATTTGTCGCTCTGTTCGGCTGCGGCCGTGATGAGGATGTGTCGATGCGTACCTCTGGCTTCGATGATTTTATACTCCGCTACAACGACTACATCACCAAGTGGCTGGAAGAGCAGCGTGAGGAGGCGATCAAGCAAGTCAGTAAGACAGAGGAAGAATTGCTCGGCGCTGAGGGAGATGAGCAGGAAGCGGTGGAGAGAAAGCTCATTAGCCTGAAGCGCGATGTGGAAAAATACGATTTCCGCCTAAGTCTAGACGGGTATTTTCGCATCGGCGAAATCTCTGAAGTGCCCGAAGATCTCGTCTGGGAGAGAGGAATGGAGCACGAAGAAATCGGCGATCCACGAGCGAAGAAGGGCGGGACTCTGAATGTCGATATACGGACTTTTCCTCCGACCCTGCGCCCGTTCGGTGATAACTCGAATAACAGCTTCCGTAGTTCGCTATATGATGACATCGACATGCCATTGGTTGGTCTGCATCCGAAATCGATGGAGATGATTCCGGGATTGGCCAGGGAATGGGCAGTTTCCGAGGATGGACGGACGGTATATTTTCGAATCGATGAGGATGCCCGTTATTCGGATGGTGTTCCGGTGAAGGCTCGTGACTTTCTCTACGGTTCTTACATTCGTATTTCGGATGATATAGTGAATCCGTATGCGAAGCAGTTTTACCGTGAGAGCGTTGCGGGAATGGTAGCTTATGATGATCGAACGCTATCGATCTCGCTCCCGGAGGCGATGATATATGCGCCAGCCACAGCAGGTGGTCTTACTCCTTCTGCTCCCCATTTTTATGCGGATTATGGGCCAGACTTCACCGAGCGTTATCAGTGGAAATTTCCACCTACTACAGGTGCTTACGAGGTGCTCGAAGCAGATATTGTGAAGGGCGTTTCCGTCACCCAGACCCGAGTGAAAGATTGGTGGGCGAAGGATAAGAAATACTATAAATACCGTTTTAATCCCGACCGTATACGACATGTGGTGGTGCGTGATGAGGCGAAGGCTTTTGAGCTTTTTCGTGCTGGAGAGATCGATCGATTTTATATTACTCGTCCGGAATTCTGGTATGAAAAGTCAGAGGTAGATCCAGTTTTTAAGGGCTACATCGAGCGCTATACATTCTACAATCAATGGCCAGCGCTGCCGCGGGGGATGTATATGAACGTCACTCAGCCACTACTCGACGAAAAGGACATCCGGCTAGGTATTCAACATGCGATGAACTGGCAGAAGGTAATCGATGTGATCTACCGCGGTGACTATGCACGGCTCGACGCATTCAATCAGGGTTATTTGCTGTTCAGTGATCCGAGCATAAAGGCGCGAAAGTATTCCATTTCAGAGGCAAGGAAGTATTTCGCAAAAGCTGGATTCACAAGCAGTGGTCGTGATGGGATTCTCCGCCGCCCAAATGGGAAGAAGCTTTCGATTTCCATAACCTACCCTGCAATTCCGATCCTCGATAAAATGTTCGCTATTCTAAGGGAGGACGCGAAGGCATGTGGATTTGATCTGCGACTTGATTCGAATGAGGCGACCGTTGATTACAAGAAGGTTATGCTGAAGCAGCATGAGATGTCTTTTGGTGCGTGGGTGATTGGGCCGCCTACTCCTGGCTTTCATCAATTTATGCACTCCACGAACGCTCATGATGAACGCGGGAATATTAAGCCTCAGACGAACAATCTTTGGGTGTGGGGCAGAGATGATACTGACGCTCTCTGTGATAAAGTGCGTAACGCGAGAACGGTGGAAGAGCTGCGCGATGCTACGGTAAAGCTACAAAATATTATTCATGACGAAGGTATATTTGTTCCCTCTTACACGACTGACTTTGTGAGGGTGGGTTCGTGGCGCTGGCTACGCTGGCCGGATTGTGAGGAAACGCGTTTTTGTCCTCCGGTTGTATACGAGCCACTAGATGCATTCGTGCATTGGATTGACGAAGATATGAAGAAGGAGACGATGGCCGCACGGCGCAGCGGAAAGTCCTTCGAAGAAGTAAACCGGATTTTCGATGATTACCGTTACCCGACAGCTGATCAGTCACCCGAGCCAGTGGAAGAAGAAGTGATTTCCATCGAGCCTGAAATTGAACTTCAAACGGAAGAGGAGGTTGAACCATGAGTGAAGAAAACCTTTTAGAAGTGGATCGCCTGATTACGTCATTCGAGACGGAGAAAGGGCTGCTTCGTGCGGTAGATCAGGTTTCGTTTTCGATTCCATTCGGGAAAACGGTAGGCATCGTCGGTGAGTCGGGTTGTGGAAAGAGTGTGACGGCGATGTCGATCATGCGCCTATTGCCGCAGCCATCGGGCAAGGTGCTGGGTGGGGAGATCCATTTCAAAGGAGAAGATCTGCTCCATGCTACTGATAAGCGCATGCGGCAGGTACGCGGCGGTGAGATTGGTGTCATTTTCCAAGAACCGATGTCGGCGTTGAATCCTGTGCACCGCATCGGCAGGCAAGTGGCAGAGGTCTTCCGCCTGCATACGAAGATGTCGAAAAAAGAGGCATGGGATGCAGGAACCGAGATGTTGGAGTTGCTTCGCATTCCGGCTCCGGAGAAGCGAATGATGGATTATCCTCATCATCTTTCGGGTGGAATGAGGCAGCGGGTGGTCATTGCGCTTGCGCTGGCATGTCGGCCGGACCTGGTCATTGCAGATGAGCCGACGACAGCCCTAGATGTAACGGTTCAGGCTCAGATTCTTGACTTGCTCAATGGTTTCCAAGCAGAGCGCAACATGTCGCTGATGCTGATCACTCACGATCTTGGTGTGATCGCAGAAACATGCGATGAGGTGGTGGTGATGTATGCGGGTCGCGTGGTAGAGAGTGCACCGGTGAAGGAGCTTTTTACGAATCCGCTGCATGCTTACACCAAGGCGTTGCTGCGCTCGATACCGACTCTCGACACAAAGCCGAAATCTGTTTTGCCGACTATTCCAGGAACGGTGGCGGGGCTTGCGGAATACACGCACGGCTGCCGTTTCTGCCAAAGAATGGGGAGAAAATCCATTGCGACACGTGAGCGTCCGGTGTTCAAGGAAGTAGAGCCGGGGCATAAAGTTGAAATCTGCAAGGAGTGCTGCGACCTATGAGTGAATCACCTATGCTAGAAGCGAAAGACCTGCGCGTGCACTTCCCCGTGCGCAGCGGTGTCCTCCTGCGCCAGACCGGTGCGGTGAAGGCGGTGGATGGCATTTCGCTGCAGCTAGGGGTTGGAGAAACGCTCGGGCTTGTTGGTGAGTCTGGTTGTGGAAAGTCGACTCTCGGAAAAGCGCTCGTGCGTTTGCTGCAGCCGACTTCGGGTTCGATCCATTTCGAGGGGCAGGATATTAGCCATCTTGGGCAACGCGCCTTGAGACCTTTGCGCCGCGATTTCCAAATGATTTTCCAAGACCCTTCTGAATCGCTCGATGCGAGGATGAACGTCCGGAGCCTGATTGAGGAACCGTTTCGTATTCATAAAATGGGTAACCGTGTGGAGCGCAGGAAATGGGTGGACGATCTATTGAATACTGTGGGTCTTGCTAGAGCTTCTGCAGAGCGTTACCCGTTTGAGTTTTCCGGTGGGCAAAGGCAGCGCATCGGCATCGCACGTGCGCTGGCGCTGAAGCCGAAGTGGTTGGTGTGCGATGAGCCTGTGTCCGCGCTGGATGTTTCCGTGCAGTCGCAGATCTTGAACCTTCTGGTGGATCTACAGAAGGAGTTTGACCTTTCTTACCTTTTCATTGCTCATGATCTTTCCGTGGTGAAACACATCAGTGATCGCGTGGCAGTGATGTATCTCGGAAAAATCGTGGAGCTCGCAGATTCAGAAACGATTTACCGCAATCCAAAACACGCCTACACAAAGGCGCTCCTTTCCGCGGTGCCTATTGCCGACCCTACAATCAAGCGGGAGAAAATCTTGCTAGAAGGAGATGTTCCTTCACCTATCGATCCGCCTGAGGGAAGCGCCTTCGGACATCGGATCGACCATCCACGCTACGATGAATCCATCGGCATGGATCTCGGGTTGCGTGAAATTGAGCCCGGTCATTGGGTAGCTGCCGATCCTTGTAGCTTGGAAGAGAAGGATTGGGCGGTTGTTTCCAAAATGGACTAAGGCAGTAGAGTTTCTCCCGTGGGAAACTGGAGTCGTGAGATTTTTTCAGCCATGTCGCGTTGAGCTGCGAAGACTAATTCCACGGTCGCAATCCGGCTTTGCCTTGCGTGGAGAACGGAAACGGAGCCGAGCGGAACGCCTCCGACAAAACCATTGAGCGGTCGTTTCTCCCCTCCGAGGGAGCGAATGGTTACGGTGGTTTCGGGATCAAGTAGGGCGCTTTTCCATCCAGCTGGGCTCATGACATTTGAGCCGGCGAGTATCCAGCCCGGTGAATCCGCAAGGAGTGGTGCGACACCCATCGAGCGCGCATAGGCGGTAGAGCCCGCTGCAGTCGAAACAAGAGCGCCATCCGCTACGAGCTTCGGGATGCGTATTTCTCCGCTGACCTCGACTTCCAACCATGCCGATTGGCTGGTGGCGCGTTCGATCCATGCATCGTTGAAGGCGAGGGCTTCCTTTCTTTCGCCTTCGGGGCTTTCCGTTTCTATAAAAAGCATGGGCATGAGGCGAATCACGCAATCAGACGTAGGTAAATTTTCAGCACAGAGCATTTCTGGCTCATTGAGCAGGAAGCCGAGATGTCCTTGATTCACGCCGATGAACGGCAGGCGTAGTCGCCAATTTTCACGAATCGCACGGAGCATGGTGCCGTCTCCGCCAAGGACGAGGATGCTCGTAGGGTTCTCCTTGTCCTCCCATTTCCGATAGGTTTCCGCCATGGTCATGGCGCGGTCGTTCCATTGATCGGCATAGATGAGTAGGCGTGGATTTTCATTCCGCCAACTTGTCCTGCTGGAGGGAATACGCCCACGATACAGCCCGTAGCGCTCGATGTAGGCGGCGACCTTTGGAACCACCATATCGGAATAGGGAATACGCTTAAAAATACGTTCGCGTATTTCCGAGCTGGCACACGAGGAACTCTCAGGAAGGCGAATGAGCTGGCTCTTTGGCGGAAGGTCACCATCCGTCACTTCGTGTCCCTCGCTAGCCGTAATGCAGAAATTTAGCTCCTTCCACATCAGTTCTCCGTTGTCCCATAATCGGTGGATAGCGGATTCGCCATTGCTGCCGCCTTGACTGAGATCTGATCCGATGACGTGCCAAATTTCTCCGAGATGGCCGTAGCGCTTTTCGAAAATATCGTTCGGGGTAAAACTTGCGAGTTCCAGATCGAAGAGATCCACCTCCACCTTCGCAATATCACGAAAGGCGATGTCTGTTAGTGCAGCGCGGTGCCAAGGCTCGATGTCGTTGGTTGTCTCTTTATCAGGCCGCGGGCCGCAGGGGATGACGATGATTTTATCGAAGTGAGGGACGAGCGCTTCGACGACCAGTCTATGGTGAATGCCCGGCGGATTAAAACTGCCACCGAAAATCGCGATTCTCTTCATACACAGGGATTCTCCCCGCAAGCATCGTACTTGTCACGGCGGAAGGCCCCTTCCATGAAAACCTTCCTTTCATGCTTCTTATCTTGGTTTTCGGGATGGAAGCACGATCCCATGCGTTCAACTGGGGTAGTGAGGTCTTTAGTGATCGCGTTGACAGCCCGGATATGACCCCCGGGATTCATAAGTTTCTAAGGACTCGATGCCTATGTCTGGATTCGCAATTTATGAGTGCCCTAATTCACTTCTGAGGAACTCAAAATGACGGGATGCGTGTTGCTAGAAGCGTCTTTCTGATGGGAGGAATGGTATGGCTTGGTCGCTCATGTGGATTAACTGGGCGAAATATAACAAGGGCGGGGGTGGGCTTTGATTTCGAACGATTCGGCTACCGATGCTAACTACAAGAGTTATTTTTTAAAATTTAAAGTAAAGATTTACAAATAATCAATCTCCGCCTAATATATTGGTTGTCTCTGGTAGATGTCCCAAATTTCGACCACTGGCAGCACCTTACACCCTTACATTCACCCGTTTTTGAGAACACGACTCCATCATTGTCGCGCAAAATTTTGTGCAACGCATTCCCTAGCCTTTTCGCCTGGTGGGCGCGATTTGGAAGTCCTCCACACTTCGGTATGCGGAGGAAGCGCGTTGCCTGCTGTTCCTGACTCCATGCCCTCTTTTTTCTTTTTCGACCGCCCCTAGATCGTCCCCTCATCAAACACCCCTACCATGTATACGAATACAGCCACCCTTCGATCCTCATTTCGAAAGCCCTTTGCCATCCTATTGGCTCTCTTGGGGCTATCGCAGGCTTTTGCCGCAGATCCGAATTTCGCTTATGCAGTCGCCGATAGTGGCGATACGCTGGTGAAAATGAACCGTTTGAATGGTTCAAACTTTCAGGTGATTGGCGGTACGGGCACTTTGACAATCGAAGCGATCGAATGGAATTTGGATTCGACCGTTCTGTATGCGGCCGATGCAGGCCAGTTTGGCTCGTTGAATCTCTCTAACGGTAACTTTACTTCAATCGGCAGCGGAATTGGAACCGGCTCCGGAGCTGTGGGGAACGTGAGTTTCAATGATGTAGATGGCCTGACGATCGACGCGCGGACAGGGATCACGTATGGCTCGGTCAGGTTAGGTGCGGATGACTTGCTTATCCAAATCGATACCGGGACCGGGGCACACATCCCTGATGCCTTCGGCGCGAACATTGACTACGTTGTCATCAATGTGACGAGCCTCGGTTTAGGTTTGGTTGACATCGATGACATCGCGATCGACCCGACGGACGGCCAGATGTACGGCGTGGCGAACGACAATGGAGGAAACGATCGACTCGTCCGTATCGACAAGACAAACGGCAACGTGACCGATGTTGGCCGCATACGTCTCACAGGTGGGACCGTGATTAATGACATGGAAGGTTTCTCGTTTTACAATGATGGGACGTTTTACGGCACCACAGGAAACAACGGAAATTTCGTTAACCGGATGTGGGAAGTTGACACGGCGACAGGTATTTCCACCGAGATTGGACAATTTGGCTCAGGTTCGGACTACGAGGCGATAGGCGCGCTGACGGGTGGCGCAAATACTGTGACAGGAACGGCCTTTTTCGACAGTGACGGCAATGCTTCCTATGCCGGGGCTGACACGCCGGAGCAGGGTGTGATCGTTCGTTTCTATGTCGATGAAGACAGCAGTGGCGACGTGAGTCCCGGCGACACATTGGTGCAAACGACGACCACCGCAGCGGATGGAACTTATAGTTTTCAAACGGCGGCCGCCGGGGATTTTCTCGTTGAAGTGGATGAAACGACCCTGCCCGCCTCCGCAACGGGGCTGACGACTCCGGAAGAGTATGCCGTCAATTTCGTGGGTTTCGGCAATACCGTTACGGACAAGGATTTTGGTTATTCAGAAGGAGGATCTATCGGTGATTATGTCTGGTATGATCTGGACGGAGACGGCGTCCAAGAGGCTGGTGAACCCGGAATTCCGGGTGTCGATGTCACGCTCTCTTTGCCTGGTGGCGGCACGCTTACGACCACGACCGACGCAAACGGATTTTATATTTTCGAATCCAGCGAGACCGGCACGTTCACGGTGACGGTGGATACCGCTGATCTGCCGGCGGGTTTGACGCAGACCAAGGATCCAGACTCCAGTGGCGCGCCAAACGAATCGGATCTGACCTTTGCGGTGGTGGGTGAAAGCAATCTTGATCAGGACTTTGGTTATCAGCCATCGGGAAGTCTTTCGGGTACGCTGTATGAGGATGTCGATCAGTCGGGAAGCGGAGCTGGCACCGAGCCAAGCTTTGCAGGAATCACTGTCGCTCTGTTTCAGGCCGATGGCGTCACTCCAGTTCTCGCGTCAAATGGCAGCCCTCTCACCACCGTCACCGATGCGAACGGACTTTATTCCTTCAATAACCTGGTAGGCGGAAATTATGTCGTCATCGTTGATGGCCTCGGCTCCTACGACAATCTCGAAGAGCCGGATGATCCATCCGGCGGCAATGACCGCAAGGCCGCCATCACTCTCGCGGCGGGCGGCACCGTCACCGGTCAGGATTTCGGGTTCTACCTCAACGCCGGGAATCTCACCTTTCCCAAGACCGTCAGCTCGTCCACGGCTAACGGCGGCGATACCCTGACTTATGAGTTCACTCCGTCCTGGGCGGGCAACGATATCCTCACGGACATCGTCGTGACCGATAGCGTGCCGACAGGCTCCGTCTATGCGGGTGGCGATGTCCCCTCCGCCACCTCCGAGCCGTCCATTGGCGGAACCGGCACGGTGTCATGGAATCTTGGTAGCAACATCGCCGGCGTGCCTTCCAACAAACCCGGCACCCAGGGTGCATGGGGCTCATTGGAGAATATCACCAATGAATTTGGTGGACAAGACAGCCAGGGGCCAGAGGCGGTCGCATTCGATAGCACCGGAGTTGCCCATGTCGTTTTCCAAGGGAAAGACGCTGACGGCGGTGACGGTAAAAAGAACTTCTACTACACCAAAAACACTGGCGGCACTTGGTCCACCCCAGTTCGCGTGTCGACTGACAACAACGATGTGCCTATCGATCCCGCGAATGGCATCCTGCCCTCCATCGGCATCGCGTCGGACGGCACCGTGTATGTCAGCTACCCCGAGAAAGGTTCCGGCGATTCGAAGGCGAACATCTACGTCGCCAAGATCACCACGGGCGGCACCGTGACCCGAACGAAGGTGACCACGGACTCCGATGATTCGGAATACTCCAGCATCGCCGTGGACGGCAGCGGTAACATCCATGTCGTCTTTTCCGAGAAAAAATCGGGGGATTCCAAGCTAAACGTTTACTACCGCCGCTCCACCAATGGCGGCACCAGCTTCAGCGCCACGGAGCTATTTACAGACGACGACGAGAATGGGCTGGCTCCGAAGATTTCCGTTTCTTCGAGCGGTTACGTTGGGGTCACTTACCTGCACAAAGGGGATGGGGACAGCAAGAAAAACATCTATGTCGTTCGCGGCACCACGGGTGCTTGGCAACCTCCTCTGGCGCTTAGTGACGACACTGAGGGGCAGGACGCGCAGTTGGTGTCGGACGTTTTTGTTACCGACAGTAACGTGGTTCACGCCGTTTGGTCAGACCGGGGAACCGGCTCCAACGTCAATGTCTGGTATACCAACAGCGACAGCTGGGGTGGAAATCTCGAAAGGATCAGCAATGACTCGGATGATGCCCTCTATCCGACGGTGGCTGTGGATAACTTCGGCTACGCCCATGTCGCCTATTCACAGAAGGTTAGTAAAATGGACGTGTTCTACACGAACAACCGCACGGGAACTTTCGCTGCGGTCGCGAATTTGACCAACAACCTCAATGGCTCTGACAGCATCTCCCCGGTGCTTGATGCTACCAGCGGAGCCATCCATCTGGTTCTGGCAGGCGAAGGGCCGGATGCGATGGACATCTTCTACCGCAATGCTCCGATCAGCCCTACATTGGACAATAGTATTTCCGTCGATCAATCATTGGTCAACGGTGGTGACACCATCACGGTCACGCAGACCCTGACCTCTTCGGGAGCGCTGACCGGTGTCACTCCCGGAGCACTGGCTGCGACCATCAACGGCACGAATGGCGTTGTCGCCACCCGAGTCAGCGGCCCAACTCCGGCGACCCATGACCTCACGGCCAACGTCCCTGCGACCTTTACCTGGACATACAGTGTCGCCAACGGCACCGCCGCCGGATCGGTCAGCTTTTCCAACACGGCCTCCGGCTCCAGTCAGACCTGGAACTCGGCGAGTTCGAACTCCACCATCGTCACTGCTCCGCTGAGCTTCGATGTTTCGATCCCGGCCGCTCCGACGGTCACTCCGGTGACAAACCGCGCTTTCATTTCCGATAGCTCCGGCACTATCAGTTCTACTCCTAGCAATCAGGTCTCCACCGATGTCACTCTTCCCGGGAATATCTCAGGCTTTGTGCAGAGAGATATCACCGATGACGGTGTCGCCGATGAGCCGATCGAGAACGTAACTCTCACCCTTGTTGATTCCAGCGGAAATCCTGTGGATGGAGATCCCAATACGTCAGGTGTCCAGCCGGTTACGACCACGACGAACTCCAGCGGAGCTTACAGTTTCAATAACTTGGTTCCCGGCACTTACGGAGTGGAGGAAACCCAGCCCTCCGGTTACGTGAGCGTCAGTGATACGGATGGCGGCGATCCGGATGAGATTCGCCCGATCGTTGTCACCAGCGGTGCGACGAACAGCGGTAATAATTTCCTGGAAGTAGAGTCTGTTTCCATCAGTGGTAATGTCTTTAACGACGCAAATGGCCTGGAACCTACACCCGTGAACACCGTGGACGGCACGACTTATGCCGGTGGCACGGTCTATGCGAACCTAGTTAATGGTGGCACGGTGGTGCAAGCCGTCGAAGTCACTTCCGGTGCGTATGACTTTACGGGAGTTGCGGGTTACAAGGATTACACGGTGGTACTCAGCACAACGCAGGGCACTATTGGAAACGCAGCGCCATCCGCTTCCCTTCCATCAGGTTATGTCAATACCGGTGAAAACGTCGGTGCCGGAACCGGTAGCGATGGCACGGTCGACGGCAATCTCGCGGTGAGCGTGACGAATACTTCGGTCACCAACGTAAACTTCGGAGTTGAGGTTTTACCTACGGCAGCCCCTGTGACGGCGTCATCGCAAATCAATCCTGGTGGCACCACCAGGGTCGCGGTTCCTACCCTGAGCGGAACGGATCCAGAGGATCCGAGTGTTACGACATTTGTCATCAAGACACTGCCGACCGATGGCACACTCTATTATAACAACATCGCGGTCACCGCAGACCAATCGATCCCTAATTTCGATTCGTCGCTTCTCACGGTCGATCCCATCGATGGCAGCCCGACGGTTAGCTTCACCTACAGCGTGGTGGATGCCGCCGCCCAGGAATCCAGCCCAGCCACTGTCAGTATGCCGTTCACGAGTGTCAGCCTGAGCGGAAACGTCTTCGACGATGCGAATGGATTGTTAGGCACTCCCGTCAACACGGTTGATGGCACGGCCTACGCAGGGCCAACGCTCTACGCCAATCTGATCAGCGGAGGCAATGTCGCTCAGGTAGCCACCGTCACTGCCGGATCGTATGGCTTCGGCACGGTCGCACCGAACACCAGTTACACTGTGGTGCTGAGCACGACGCAAGGCACGGTCGGCGCTGCCGCACCATCTGCTGCGCTTCCTGCGGGTTATGTGAACACCGGTGAAAACCTCGGAGCCGGAACTGGCAGCGACGGAACGGTTGACGGCAACCTCGCCGTGAACGTGACCACGAGCTCGGTCACCAATGCGAACTTCGGCGTCGAGCAACCGCCAACCGCCAGCGACGTCTCGTTGGCCTCGCAGTTGAACCCGGCAGGCACCGCGGAAGTGACGGCTCCGATTCTTACAGGAACCGATCCGGAAGATGCGACGGTCACCACTTTCATCATCAACACGCTGCCAAGTAATGGCACGCTCTACTACAACGGAACTGCCGTCACGCTCGGTCAGACGATCACGAGTTATGACGACACCTTGCTGACACTCGATCCCGACGATGGAGCGATCACCGCGAGCTTCACCTATTCCGCAGTTGATACTGCCGGGGAATCCTCGACACCTGCCACCGTCACCATGCCGTTCACGAACATCGGCCTGAGCGGAAACGTATTCGACGACGCAAATGGTTTGTTGGGCACGCCGGTCAATACCGTTGATGGCACGGCCTACGCTGGACCCACACTCTACGCCAACCTAGTGGACGCAGGAGGTAATGTCGCTCAGGTCGCCACCGTCACGGCAGGAGCCTACGACTTCGACACGGTCGCACCGAACACGAACTACACCGTGATTCTGAGCACGACTCAAGGCACGGTCGGCGCTGCCGCACCATCTGCTGCGCTTCCATCGAATTACGTCAATACCGGTGAAAACCTCGGAGCCGGAACTGGCAGCGACGGAACAGTTGACGGCAACCTCGCAGTGCCCGTGACCACAAGTTCGGTCGATAATGCGAACTTCGGTGTCCGTGAGAACGGCACAGTCACAGGTCATCTCTACATCGATACCAACGGCAACGGCACGCAGGATTCCGGCGAACCCGACCTTGCCAATGTGGATGTGATCATCACCGACTCACTCGGTGCCCAACAAACAGTCTCGACTAACTCGACCGGCGACTGGACTGCCAGTGTCCCACCCGGGAGCACCACTGCCGACGTCGATGAAACCGACCCACAATATCCGACAGGTAGCACCCAGAAGGAGGGCACTGATCCAACGACCGTCACTGCCGTCGCAGGCACGAGCACGAGTGCCGGTAATGACGGGTATTTCGTTCCAGGCAGTATCTCCGGATCGGTTCTGGCAGGGATGTCACCGCTGGAAGGTGTGACACTCACTCTCGTGGATTCATCTGGAGATCCGGTAGACGGAGATACAGGTACTGCTGGCATTCAAGAAATCACCACGACAAGCGCTGCGAACGGAACCTATTCCTTCGGTGACCTTGCGCCGGGAACGTATGGTGTGAAGGAAACCCAACCAGTCGGCTACGATAGCGTCAGTGACAAGGATGGCGGGGATCTTGATGAAATTCGTCCGATCGTTGTGACTGCTGGAGCCACGAACACCGGCAACGATTTCGTCGAAGCCCTAGGTGATTGCCCTGCCAACTGGGCAGAGTGGATGGTTCAGAACCCAGGTGAAACCGCAGACGGCAACCCCGAGGGAGACGCCTACGACAACCTCACCGAATTCGCCTTCGCGATGCCAGTGAACAGCGGAGCAGGGGATGCATGGCGCATCCAGCCTTCTGAGATCACACCCGGGAAACTCGATGGTGTTTTCACCCGCCCGGTCGGCGCACCCGACAACGTGGTTTACACACTCCAGTATGCTTCCACCATAGCCGATCCAACGGTCTGGGTCGATATCATCATCACTCCCGCGATGTACACCGTGGTGAACAACGGTGACTGCACGGAAACCCTCACCCTCACCGATCTGGAGACCCTCACCGGCCTCACCGGAGGAAAAGGAGTCGTCCGCATCAAAGCGGATCTCGATGAGGAAAATGACGACAATGTGGATCATACTTCCTACACGGAAGCCGAGGGCTGGAAGGAAACGGACTTCGGTATCTGCTGCCAGACCTACGCCACACCATACCTGCGCGATACTGTCTTCACTGGCACCGTGGATGCGGGCGGCGTGAGCGGGCAGGTCATTTCCTTCTCTGGCAGCGCGGGCTCGGACGATATAGGCTCTCTTCTCACCTCCGGCGTGAGTTATTTCCTCGAAGTGACTTCCGGCGCACAGGAAGGCCAGCGCTTCGACATCGTCTCCGCCAGCGGATCTGACATCACTGTGGCGAACGATGCTTCGCTCAGCTCGAACGCCGCCCCTTACAATACGCTCATCGGCGCGCCTCCAGCCAACTTGGCAGGAAGCTCCGTCGTCGTTCGCCGCCACTGGACGGTGGATGAAATGTTCCCGCCATCCGGCTTCGTAGCCACCGGCGACCAAGCCACGGCGGATCAGCTGCAACTCTTCTTCGGAGGCGTGTGGACCATTCTCCACCTCTATGATGACGGCGGCACCCCTCGCTGGGTGGACAATTTCAACGACCAGGTCAGCCAAGGAGGAACGATCATCCCTCCCGGCCATGGCATGTTCTTCAACAACCGCAACAGCGCGGTGTCTCTCCTGACCTATGGCGAAGTTCGTGAAAACGACTTCATCCGCCCTCTCGTCAGTGGCTACAACTTCGTCGGAGGCGGCTATCCCCTCAGCCAGTCAGCTACCGGCACCGACTCGCGGACGATGTCCCTCACGGAAGGCTTCTTCGGCAGTAAGGATTTCAAAACAGCGGACTCGTTCTTCCTCTGGAAAGGTGATGCCACTCCCGGCCTCAGCACCTACGATACTTACTACCTGCTCCACCACGTCAGCCTGCAGCGCTGGGTCAAGGTCGGGGACTCCTCGGCCACCCCTCGCGATGCCGAGATCCTACTTCTGGAAAACAGGGCTGCCTTCACCCGGTCAGCCTCCGGCCTTTCCACCTACGGATACCCAAGTCCTTGGAGTCCTTAATTTAATTAATTAAACCTTATTATAAACTCTTCCTTCCTTTTATTAAAAACTTCTGCTACTTTCGCCCCAAGTCGGTGCATGGAGCAGTTCAAAGCCCCTTGTCATTCTATGAAAACTCCCCTTTCACTCTTGTTCCTGCTCTTCCTTGGATTCGCCATGGAAGCGCGATCCCAAACTTTTAACTGGGGAAGTGAAGTCTTCAGCGACCTCGCCGACAGCAAGGGGAATGTCCTCGACGATACCTTCATTTTCGAGCTTGGATCCTTCACCGGCGGATTTATGCCCGGTACATCCAATGTGATGGAGTGGAAGGACAATTGGCAGGCCTTTGATAAGGCCGACTACAACGGCATCGAAACTCCCACGGACGACGGTATTTACGGCTATTACACCTCTTCGGCATCGATGACGGACGCCGGCCTCAGTGACAGCCCGGACATGACCCCGGGTGCCATGAGCTTCGAAGGGCTCGATGCCTATGTTTGGATACGCAATTCCGATGATCCTTCACTGAGCACAGAGTGGCTACTTGCCCGAAACAGTGCATGGACTTTTCCCACTGCCATACCCGGCTGCTGTGATAACGGCACACCTATCGAATGGTCTACGAGTGATCTGACCATGAGCGATATTCCTGTCTGGGGTGCCCAAGGCGACGAGACCGGGGACGGCATCATCACTAGCCCAGGAACCTTTACCTTGCAGACCGCCACATTCGATGAGCCGATGCTCGTGCCCGAGCCTTCCGTGTATTTCCTCAAGGCACTGGGCGCTGCTCTCCTCTTATTCCGCCGTCGCAGGAATCCATGAGACAAAATTTCCAGCTATTTTTGTTGGCTTTCTGGTGCCTCTTGCTTCCGCTGAAAGCCCAGACTCAGATCGATTGGTTCTGCGAGCAGAACGCTACGAATTTCGCCGCGAACGGCACCTCGGCGATGGACGGTTCGTTCCGTTTCGAACTCGGCGTCTTCACCGGATCCTTTGTCCCGACTACGGAGAATATTTCTGAATGGTCGGCAAACTGGAATGGTGCTCAACGCACTAGCTACCTAGAGGGTATCAAACGCTTTACTAGCTCACTCAGCGTTGCATCTACCGCCGCTCCATTCACTGCTGGGAAGGCCGTCTACGTCTGGGGATTTAAAGGTGATCCAGTGGCCGGCGAGTGGATATTATTTCGCGCCGCCTCTTGGACTTGGCCATCCGTTGTTACAGGGCCGCCTTCTTTCCTCCTCTGGGATGCAAAAGACGCCACTACTGTAATCGGCACCATCAACTCCACAGGTAGTCCTTTCCTCATGCAGGCTGCGGCGGTGGTGAACGCCCTCCCCCCGGTCACCACATTTGCACAATGGCAGACCGATGAACTCTCTGGTGAAACGCTTATTGAAGCTCACCAAGACGCTGATGGCGATGGCACTGCAAATATTCTCGAATTTATCTTCGGTACCTCCCCGAAAATTGCCAACTCCTCGCCGTTGGCATCTGCGAACCTGCTATCGCTTAGCAACGAACAATATCTACAGCTCGTTATCCCTCGACGTGCTGATCGACCCGCAAACCTCGCCGTCGAAGTTTCAGACAATCTGTCTCAATGGGATTCTGGGTCAGGCCATACCGCTACGGTCTCATCTTCAAACGCATCTCTAATCGTCCGCGATCTGACGCCGATCAGTCCTACGGTACCGAAGCGTTTCATACGCATCAACGTCACACCCTAACATCGGGTCTGCTTCCTTGCAGGGTGTGATGGTATGTGAAAGCTTGGTAGATGCACCGGATGTTACTTTGGTTTTTCTCACTCGTTGGATTGGTGAGTATTGCAAAGGCGGAATGGATCGAGATGCCATGGGCGGAATTAAATGCGACTCTTCCTATCTGGAAGCCAGATGACTTTGATGAGTCGAAGAGCTATCCTGCGATCGTATATTACCCCGGTACGAGCGGTGAGCCGTCGGCTACGTTCATACACAAGGTGACGGGCGGTAAGGATTACGTCCTCGTTGGTATGGCTTACAGGAACTCCGGTGCCTATCAATATACACCTGAAGAGATTTCGGATTCGCTCGGGCTGCTCAATGCTATCAAGCAGACTTTGGTGAAATCATTATCGGTTGATCCCGGACGCATTTATGTCGGCGGTATCAGCAAAGGAGGGTGGCATTCGGCGATGCTGTTAGATCGAGACCGGAGTCTTGCGGGAGGAATGATTTTTGCCGCAGGTGTTTTTGAGAAAAGTTCAAGTTCACCGAAGTTTCCCGGTGCTTTGCCGGTATTTATCGGCTGTGGGAGATACGATGGCAACTATCCCCAGGCGCTGGGTGCGTTGGTGTATTTCCGCGGGCTCGGGGCGGATACAACGCTTTCGACATGGGCGGATACAGGGCATGAATATCCAAAACATGAACCCGAGATGCTGCGGCAGTGGTTGCGTACCGAAGCTGCACCAAGCGGGCTCGCGGACGAGGCGAAGGTGTGGATGGAAAATCAACTGACTGCACTTGAGGGTATTGAAAATCCTGTCGAGGCGTGGCTTGCTTGGGAGGAGTTTGCATCGATGCCGTTTGTGAAAAAATTTGGTGCAGAAGAAGCGGGGTTGGCGAAGGTGAAGATTGAGGAGATTCTGAAAAATCCAAAAGTTGCTACGGAATCAAAATGGCGAAGTGAGTCTCGCCGCATCCTTGCGAGCGAAAGTCGTGACCGCTTATTGAATACTCTCACTGCTGCATCTGTGGCACATGAAGCACTCGCCAAAAAAGCTGCAGGCACAATTGCGGGGGCGGATGCGATTCGTGATTTCGAGCGAACTCAAGAACTTCTGAAAACGGCGAAGGTTGTTACGCGCCCGGGAAATACGGAGCCTGAAACGATCACTCCGGAGGTGACTCCAACGGCGCCTTCGGGGAATGTTGACCGTGGTGGATTTTTTCCTCCGGGCATTAAGGTTAAGCCTGCGGAGTGAAGTGCGTTCTTCTAACAGGTATTATGTATTGAGAGAAAATCAGATTGACCTCAGATGATATCTCCGCATTCTGCGCGCCCGATGTCTTTCACAATGCACACCTCAAATCTCTATTCCCGCTTTGGCGGAGAGATGGCTGTGCAATCGTGGCAAAAGCCGTGTGACCGCCTAGTCGCCATTTCCATTACCCACGCGGGGCATCGTGAACCCGGTTGTTTCTTGAACTAACGAAACAGAGACCGAATTTCCATTTTTACGAGCCCCGCCACCTTCACCGGTGAGCGGGGCTTTTTTATTTTCCCTATGAACCCATGAGCACACACATACACGCACCCCCGAAGACGGGGACACTGATCGCAGACCTCAAGTTATTGCCGAAGCCTTTCTACCTCCTGGTGGTCGGTTCCTTCATCAATCGCTTCGGGCACTTCGTCGTGCCCTTTCTTGCGATCTACCTGCGTCAGCTTGGCTTTGCTCCCGCAGTGACGGGTTTCACACTCGCGGCTTACGGCGCGGGAGGTTTCTGTGCGTCTGCGCTCGGCGGATATCTTGCGGATAGGATCGGCAGAAAGCCGACCTTGCTGATCTCGTGCTTCGGTGCGGCTGCGGCGATGCTGTTACTGGCTATGGCGAAAACACCAGTGGCTTTCGTGGCTGTGGCCTATCTCTGCGGGCTGATGACTTGCTTGTACTATCCCGCTAGTAGTTCGTTGATTGCTGATCTCATCGGCAAGGAGTTGCGGGTAAGGGCGTATGCTGTGCAGCGTTTCTCGATCAATCTCGCCTTCGCTTGCGGGATGATGACTGCGGGGCTTGTCGCCTCGTCGTCGTTCTTCTGGCTCTTCATCGCGGATGCCGGGTCGACGGCGATCCTTGGCATCATCGTGCTCTTAGGTCTGAAACGCGGCATCGGGAGAGCTCCTTCGAAAAACGCTGGTTGGGGCGATGCTGTTCCAATCATCGCGAGAGACTGGGCGTTCCTGCGCGTGGTCTGCGCATCGTTCCTCGTGGCAGTCATCTTCTGGCAGACAAGCAGCACCTTCGGCCTTCAGGTCACTGAGGGCTCGGGTCTCGATGAGAAAGCCTTTGGTTTCCTCCTCGGGCTGAACGGTTTGATGATCGTTTTCATGGAGCTTCCTCTGACGAATCTGACCAAGCGCTTCGACCCGCAGAAGGCGATGGCAGTCGGCTATGTGTTCGTTGGTGGTGGTCTGTGCCTACTCGCTTTCGGTGCAAGCTTACCGATGCTGATCCTTTCCATCGTGGTGCTCACCCTCGGTGAAATGATCGCCATGCCCATCGCCAGTAGTTACGTCGCAAACCTCGCTCCCGATGACATGCGTGGGCGCTACATGGGCGTGCTCGGCTTCAGTTGGAACACTGCCGTCGGCGTCGGCCCCATGGTCGGGTTGTGGATCTTCGGTCGGAGTCCCGAGTTGCTCTGGTTGCTCTGCGGACTGGTCGGGGTTGTGGCTGCCTCGCTTATCCTTGTGAGGGCGAGGATTTCTAGTCCTAAAGCTGTCGATATACCAGTGAGTTGATGTAAGCGAACGTATGTAAATGTATTTTTGTATGCGTTCGATTACTCTTTAATGGTTGCATATGAACGCTTACATGATAGATCTGTCTCTGTGAGAATTAAATCCGTCAAATCAGCAGGTGCCCTAGTGCGCGATCAGCGGAAAGGGTTGGGTTGGTCGCAGGAGGAGCTTGCTGGGAAGGTGGGGGTGAGCCGCCTCTGGATCGGACATTTAGAGAAAGGTAAGGAGTCGGTCGAATTCGGTCTGGTTCTGAGGACTTTCCGGGTGCTGGGACTGGCGATGGATTTCGCCAAGGAAGAGAAGCCGCGGATTGAATGGCTCGAACGTGGGAATACCGGGATATGATTGATGTTCTGCATATTCTCCGTGAGTCAGATCATGTCGGGCGGCTTGAGTATGACCGGAAGCGGGATTCGATCTCGCTGCATTATGAGGAGGGCTGGCGGTTCGGCTCGGATGGCTTTCCCATTTCAGTCTCGTTGCCTTTGGTCGCGAGCACACATGAAGACCCGAAGGTAAGAGCATTTCTCCAAGGGCTTTTGCCGGATAATGATGCGGTGCTGAGTGCTTGGGGAAAAAGTTTTCAGGTTTCCCCGCGGAATCCCTTCGATCTCATCAAGCATGTGGGTGAGGACTGTGCGGGAGGTTTGCAGTTCGTGAGGCCAGACCGCCTGGATTCGATCCTGTCAGGTGTGTTCGATTCCTTGCAGGAGCTTTCCGAGAGCGATTTGGTAGGGCGGCTTGAGAGGCTTAAAGCACGTGCGCGGGCGATCCCTGTTCAGATCGATGGGAGGTTCAGTCTGGCTGGTGCGCAAGCAAAGGATGCCCTGCATCTCAAAGATGGGAAATGGTATGTTCCAGGGGGCAGGATACCGACCACACACATCCTAAAGCCTCAGCCGGAGGATCTCAGCGAGCACGCGCTCCATGAGCATTTCTGCCTCAGGCTGGTATCGGAGATCGGTTTGCTTACCGCAAAAAGCAAAGTGATACAGGTGGGTGACATGAGTGTTCTATCTGTCCAGAGGTATGACCGTATTACCGATCCGGACGACGGAAAGCTGAAGCGACTTCATCAGGAAGATCTTTGTCAGGCATTGGGACATTTTCCGTCAGAAAAGTATGAACGGGACGGCGGGCCATCGGCGGCGGATATCGTAAAGCTTCTTCGCCAGGAGTCTTCTGAGGCAGAGGAAGATATCGACCGATTTGTGATGGCTCTTGCATTCAACTGGATCATTTACGGCAGTGATGCCCACTCGAAGAATTACTCGCTGATTCACGCTTGGGGCAGTTACTTGCGTCTCGCACCGATTTACGATGTCGCATCATTCCTGCCGTATGATCCGAGCCCCAAGTCTACGAAACGGAAACTTTCCATGAAGGTGGGAGGGGAGTATCAACTCCATTTGATAGGAAAGAGGAGTTGGACGAAATGGGCAGAGGAAGCAGGACTGGATCCGGCATGGGTAAGGGTTGAGATCAATCTCATGATCGAAAAAGTCGGCGAGAAGTTGGGTGTAGTTATTGAGGAGGTCTCGCCGCATTGTGGAACCGATTTTATCGGGAAGCTGGGTGAGCTGATTGCGGAGAGGGTGGAGGTGTGTAGGGAGCTAATGGAGTTGTGAGTTGGCTGTTCGCTGTTGTTCTCAGCTATTCACTAGTGTCTTGTGCATGGAAACGTGGGGAATTCCCACCTCGGTAAATGTCGCTCCTTTCTCCACATATCCGGCCTTTTTGTAGAAAGGAAATGCTGTGAGCCTGGCGTGTAATTCAAGCTGTTCGAAGCCTTGCTTGGTGAGGTGGTTTTCAATGTGTGCAAGTAAAGCCGATCCATGTCCCTTTCCTCTGTGTTCGGCAGATACCGCCATCTGACGTAACTTTGCGATAGAGCCGGATTGCTGCACCGCAATAGCGCAGGCGATCAACTCGGCTGATTGGGCAAATAGGCCGAAGTGCATTTGATCGCGCTCTTGGCTGAGATCATCGTCAAACAGGCTCAGGCCAAGAGGGCGTCTAAGAACGATATCTCTCAATTGGCAATCTTCCCGGAACTCCTCGGAACCGTAGTGTATTTGTCTGAAGGTGGGAGGGTTCATGTTAAATATCGGACACGAAGGAGCAGGCGGTAGTATTAAAAACCCAATTTGATCCTAATACGAACCGCATTGCAAATCCACGTCGGATGTCTAGAGCTTGTGCATGGGTTCTTGGGAAATTGCTGTGGGGGTTTTAACGAAAGCGGTTGAGGCGGGTGTGAGGGAGTTCGTAGTGTGCGGTGGTGCGCGGAATGCGGTGTTGCTGGAGGTGCTTGCGAAGATGGAGGCGGCGGGGAAGGTGCGGGTGTGGAGTCATTTCGAGGAGAGGTCGGCGGGGTTCTTTGCGCTTGGGCGTACGATGGAAACGGCGATGCCGTGTGCGGTGGTGGTAACGAGTGGGACGGCGGTGGCGGAGCTTTTGCCGGCGACGGTGGAGGCTTTTTACCAGGCGAAGCCTTTGGTGCTGATTACGGCAGATCGGCCAGCGGAAGCGCGGGGCAGCGGTGCGCCGCAGGCGGTGGAGCAGGTGGGGATTTTTACAGAGTATGCTTCCTGTGATCTGGAGTGCTGGGAGGGGAAGGCTCCCTTGCACCTGAATGTGGAACTTGCGGAGGAGTTTGAAATTGGCGGAGAGGATTTTGCGGCGCTGGCGGTGGGTGATTTTTCCGTGGACTACGGGAAGCCGAATGTCGCGGGGCTTTCGAGGTGGCTGCGTGAACCTTCGATGCGTGGGCTGGTGGTGATGATCGGTGAGCTTGATGTGAGCGAGCAGGAGGGCGTTTACCATTTCTGCGAGGATCTGGCGGTGCCGGTGGTGGCGGAGGGGACGAGTGGTTTGCGCGAGGCGCTTCAGCATCTGGCAGTGGTGGATGCGGATGTGGTGCTGAAAGAGAATCCGCCGTCTAAGATCTTGAGGTTGGGTGGGGTGCCGAGTGGTAGATTCTGGAGGGATCTGGAGGAGTTGCCCAAGGTGGATGTCTATTCGGTATGCCGGAACGGGCTGCGTGGGTTGGCGCGTGAGGCAACCGTGCAAGAGGGGACTTTGGATCGAATTTTGGCGGCGCTGGGCGAAACGGAGGAGCAGGGCGATATGCAGGAGCTTTTGGAAGGTGCGGAGGCGCGGGGTCAGAGGATTGAGGAGATGCTGGAGGCACATCCCGATAGCGAGGCGGGGTGGATGCGGACGCTTTCGGTTTATGCCTCGATTGGTAGCAGTGTGTATCTAGGAAATAGCCTGCCGATTCGTGAGTGGAATGCGTATGCTCAGTGGGAAAGGCCGGTTCAGATTGTGAGGGCGAACCGAGGCGCAAATGGGATAGACGGGCAGATCAGTTCGTGGCTGGGCGCGAGTGCGAGTGAGGAGAATGCGTGGGGAATTTTCGGCGATCTTACGGCATTATATGATCTGGCGGGGCTGAAAATGCTCGGTCAGGTGGAGTGCCGGGGTCGTGTGATGGCGGTGATTAACAACGGAGGAGGCAAGATTTTCTCGAAAGTACCGAGGCTGGAGGAGATGAGTGAGACGGCAAAAGGCTGGATGGAGGCGGAGACTCCGGTGGATTTCGCTGCCGTGGCAAAGGTTTTTGGGATGGATCACCTGCGAGTGGCGCGGGTGGATGAATTTGATGGCCTAGAAGAGGGGGAGAAGGCCGTATTGCTGGAGGTAGTGCCAGAATAGACCAAGAAGAAGTGAAGTTTTGCCTTGGAGGTTGGGGGTTTGACTTCCTACCCTCCCCTCAGCGAGATCCACAATTATGGCAAAGAAAGACTTCACGATATTGAACAAGCTGGGAATTCATGCGCGTCCGGCGGCGCAGTTTGTGAAGATGGCTAACCGTTTCAAATCCGACATTATGGTCGAGAAGGACGGTGAGGAAGTGGATGGCAAGAGCATCATGGGCTTGATGATGCTTGCGGCAGGACACGGCTCCGTGATTGCGGTGAGTGCAGAGGGAGAGGATGAGGAAGCGGCCTTGGCAGCAATCGAAGATCTGGTTGCTCGCAAGTTCGAGGAGGAGTGATCCGTAGTTAGGTAGGTTTTATGTCAAAGATAACGATTTTGTCCGGGGACGGTATTGGCCCCGAGGTGATGGATCAGGCGCTACGCGTACTGGATGCAGTGGAGGAAAAATTCAGCTTCAAGGTGGAGCGCAGCGCGCATCTTGTCGGCGGCGCAGCCATCGACGATGGTGGCCATCCGCTCCCTGAAGCAACGGTGAAAGCCAGTGAGGCAGCAGATGCGATCCTGTTTGGCTCCGTAGGCGGCCCCAAGTGGGAGAACCTTCCTCCAGATATTCAGCCTGAGCGTGGTGCACTGCTTCCGCTTCGCAAGCACTTCGGCCTTTTTGCGAATCTTCGCCCTGGCGTTTGCCTTCCAGCTCTGACCGATGCGTCACCTGTGAAGCAGGAACTCATCAAGGACGGCTTCGATGTGCTCTGCGTCCGCGAGCTGACCGGTGGCATTTACTTCGGCGCGCCGAAAGGCAGGCATGAGGAAGACGGCGAGCCAGTGGCGCTCGACACGATGATTTACAAGAAAAGTGAGATCGAGCGCATCGCGCGTATCGCTTTCACCGCCGCGATGGGACGCAAGAAGGAATTGCTCTCCGTCGACAAGGCAAACGTTCTCGCCTCCTCCGTGCTGTGGCGCGAGACGGTGATTGAAATTTCCAAGGAGTTCCCTGAGGTGAAACTGGAGCACATGTATGTCGACAACGCGGCCATGCAGCTCATCCGCCGCCCTGGTTCGTTTGACGTTCTGGTTACGGAAAACCTCTTCGGCGATATTCTTTCCGATGAGATGGCAATGATTTCCGGGTCGCTCGGCATGCTGCCATCCGCATCGCTTGGTCAGCAGAAGGACGACGGACTTTACTTCGGCCTCTACGAGCCATCTGGTGGTTCTGCTCCTGATATCGCAGGACAAGGTATCGCAAACCCAATCGCGCAGATCCTTTCGTTGGCGATGCTGCTGCGTTTCTCCCTCGGGAAGACGGAAGCTGCTGACGCCATCGAAGCCGCTGTTGCCAAGGCGATCGCTAACGGTTTCCGCACAGGTGACATCGCGACGGGCAAAGACGGCGAGAAGAAAGTCGGCACTGCTGAAATGGGCGACGCTATTATTTCAGGTCTGTGAAAATGACGTCCAACGAGCGCCCGCTCCTTGGACTGCGGCAGCCTGCTGCCGCTTTCCGTGAAACAGCCTGCTGTCACGGGACAAACTCGGGAATCATCCATCTCTGTCGTGCCAATGCCGCCCGTCTCGCAGCAGGCTGCATTGCCAAAAGCGGCAGCAGGCTACCGCAGTCCAAAGCCTTCGGCGGGATTCTCGCGGGGGTTTTGATGTTGAGCGGCTGCTCGTTTGTCGCGCCGAAGGATGATCTTTCGATCCGCACGCCCGGCACATGGGCGGCGGCATCGAGCGGGACGGAACGGAAAATTTCTTCCGGCTGGCTTGATGGATTCAGCGATGCTGCTTTGAAGCGTAGCGTGAAGGATTCTTTGGAGCACAACCGCTCGCTGAAATCCGCATCGGCGCGTCTGCGTGAGGCGAAGGAGAATACAATTGTCGCTAGGGCGCGGCAGCTACCTTCACTTTCCAGTGGAGGGCGTAGTAGCGTTGGAGATGATGGAGCACGTAGTTACGGACTAAACCTAGCGGCTTCTTGGGAGCCCGATCTTTGGGGGCGGTTGCGTGATCTAACAGGTGCGGCGGAAGCGGATGAGAGGGCGGCGATTGAGGACTTTCGCGCAGCGCGGCTCTCACTGGCGGCGAATGCGGCCAAGGCCTACACGAATCTAGTATCGGCTGAGCAGGAGGTGGATCTTGCTGAGTTTACCTTGGATTCCTTTCAGAAAAACCTCCGTATCGTGGAGCGGAACTACAAGGCGACGGGTGAGGGTGCGCTGGATATCCAGTTTGCGCGGACGAATGTTTCCTCGGCAAAGCGTTCCTTGGAGACAAGGGAGCAGAATCGCGAAGATGCGGCGCGGACGCTTGAGGTACTGCAAGGCAAGTATCCGGGTGGCAAGTCGCGAGCAGCAAATAACTTACCGGATCTTCCGGGTTCAATTCCAGCGGGTATTCCTGCGGATCTTGTAGAGCGTAGGCCGGATCTTGCGGCGGCTCGGGCGCGGCTTTTAGCCTCGGCGAAACGGGCAGATGCGGCACGGAAAAGCCTACTCCCGGATTTTTCTCTGACTGGCTCCGGCGGCACCAGTAGTGCAAGGTTTTCTGATCTGTTGAGTGCGGACTTCCTTGTCTCCAGTATCACGGCGCGGGTAGATCAGATCATCTTTGATGGCGGGGCAACGGCGGCCAATGCACGTGCATCACTCGCGCGCAATGACCGCTTGGTGAACGATTATGCACAGCTCGCGCTGGAGGCTTTTCGCGAGGTAGAGGCCACACTTTCGGCAGACCGCTCGTTGGCGAAGCAGGAGAAATTTCTCAGAAGCGAAGTGGAGGCCGCTAGCCTCGCAGAGAAGCAGGCGGAGCGGAATTATGCGGAGGGTATCAATGCAAATATTCTCTCGGTTTTGGAAGCTCAGCGCCGGGCTACGAATGCTAGGGCTTCATTGATTCGATTGAAAAACCAGCGTCTGCAGAATCGGTTTGATCTGCATTTGGCGCTGGGTGGAGATTTTCGGACAGAGCCGGGTTGATTCAATTTATTGCGTTGACCAGCTTCTCGATGTGCTTTTCGGCGTCTTCTAGAGATGTGGAATTGTCGCCGATGCCGGACAGTCCTTTGGGAATCTCTTTCGAGAGCTGTGTGAAAAGTTCGCGGAATTCGGTTTCGGTTATTGCGTCGCGGTTCCGGGCGTCGCGGATGAGAAGTATTTGCTGAAGGGGTAGCGGATTCTCTTTGAGTTGATCCAGTGTTCCGGAATCAACTTTGGTGACTTCCTGTGGATTGAGTTCCTCAAAATCGAAGTCGGAGGGGTTGAGGGTGGAGGGGTCGCGCTCTTCCATGAGCTTAATGATGCGCATGCGTAAGTTGGTTTCTCCGTCGGTCTCGGCGATGCGTTGATTGAGGGAGACGATTTTTGTGGCGATACGGCGTGAGTGCCTGACGCGGTGCTCGCCGAAGCGCTCGATGAGCTCTGCCTCTACGATCGAGGTTGGTGAGGTTGGGGCAGCTCCCTCACCAGTGGACTGAGTCTCTTCGGATGCTGGGTTGGGTTTGGAGAGATTTTTGCCGATAGGCACTTTCAGAAACATGAAGCCGCCGATGATAAACAGCAGTGCGCAGATTCCAGAAATTGCGGCGGCTGTGGTTTTGCTCATGCGCACGCGGGGCAGGTGCCGAAAAATTCGAGCTCGTGGTAGAGGTTTTGATAGCCGGTTTTTTCGCGGATCTCGTCCTCGAGGTCGTGTACGGGGCAGGGGGCTTTGACTGCATCAATTTTCCCGCAGCCGGTGCAGATAAGGTAGTCGCTGTGTTTCCCTGGCTGGAGGAGGGTGAAATAGGCGGCGCGTTCGTGCAGGCCGAGGCGGCGGACGATGGCGTGATCGGTGAGGCGCTGGAGGAGGCGGTAGACGGTGGCCTTGTCGCATTGATCGGTGAGGCGCTTGGAGGAGGCGAGCTCGGCGAGTGTCATGGGTCGCTCCTCCTCGATGAGAGTGGCGAGGAGTTCTTCGAGGGCTTTGGTGCGGCGCAGGCCGAGATCTCGGCAGCGTGCGACGGTTTGTTTCAGGACGTCCATGTGGTGTGAAACTTTAAACTTCAAATCTCAAACTTCAAACTTCAAGGAAGACTTGGGTAGTTGCTATCTATTAAAGGAGTTTTTGCTGGGGGTCTTCGGGTTTCGGGGGGAGAGGGGCACCAATTTTTTCGTAGGCGGCGGGCATGGCGGTGCGGCCTCGCGGAGTGCGCTGGATGAAGCCCTGCATGATGAGGAAGGGCTCGTGGACTTCCTCGAGGGTGGCGGCGTCTTCGCCTACGGCGACGGCGAGTGAGTTCAGACCGACGGGGCCGCCGCCAAATTTGTAGATCATGGCTTCGAGGAGGCGCTTGTCCATTTCATCGAGGCCATCGGAATCGATATCGATCATGGCGAGTGCGGCAGCGGCCTTTTCCTGGTCGATGATTCCGTCTCCGCGGACTTGTGCGAAGTCTCGAACCCAGCGGAGGAGGGCGTTAGCAACACGGGGTGTGCCGCGTGAACGGGCGGCGACTTCGAGGGCACCCGGGCGGTGGATTTCCACATCGAGGAGGCCTGCGGAGCGCTCAATGATATCGGCGAGTTGTTCGCGATTGTAGTAGTCGAGGCGGTTGATGAGGCCGAAGCGTGAGCGCAGCGGTGCGGTGAGCATGCCTGAGCGTGTGGTGGCGCCGACGAGGGTGAAGCGTGGGAGATTGATCTGGATGGATCGAGCGGAGGGGCCTGAATCGATGATGATATCGAGGCGGTAGTCCTCCATGGCGGGGTAGAGGTATTCCTCGATGGCGGGGTGGAGGCGGTGGATCTCGTCGATGAAAAGGATGTCGCCTTTCTGGATGTTGGTGAGGATACCGGCGAGGTCGCCCGCTTTCTCGATCTGGGGCCCGGAGGTGGTGTGCATCTGGGTGCCGGCGGCATCTGCGATGAGATTGGCGAGGGTGGTCTTTCCTAATCCTGGCGGCCCGGAGAGGAGAACGTGGTCGAGAACATCGCCACGGCGTTTTGCGGCCTCAAGCATGAGGAGGACGCGTTCTTTTACTTTTTCCTGACCGATGAATTCGGAAAAGGCCGGTGGGCGCAGGGAGACATCGAAGGGCGTTGCGGGCGCTTCGGTGGTTTGTTGGTAAAAGTTTTCGGCCATCCGTAGAGTGATTTCAATGGATGGGGGCGGGGAGGGGAAGGATGGAATTTATTGAGTAGCTAGTGCCGAGTGATCAGTGGAATACTTGGGTTGTAAACCACGCTGGGAAAGGAACGGCCGTAAACGAGCTGATTTAGTCTAATATCAATGAGTCAAATCTCACCAACTCAAAGAATCCTTTGTTCGCTCACTCGTGGAGAGATAGTGAGCTGTGGCTGCTGGCTTTCTAGAAAGCGGGACGGCCATCTTGGTATTGTGGACTCTGTAGGTTAGGGTCGTAGATACCCTGATTATGCTTCACCGCCTCAATGTGACCGTCGAGGAAGCACATGTTACAAGCGCCACTATGCGGAAAGGTCATTCCATCATCCACGTTATCGGTTTTTCCTCTCCAGTTCCTCCATATGGAGCGGTTCTCAATCCATCTGCCACACATGAACGTGGGAATAGTGTCCGGGCGTGCAGGCCAACGACCAGCTTCTACTTTGCCTGGGCGGCTCATCTGTGAAATTGTCACAGGAAACTTCCCAGAGCCCACCCCTTGGCGATTGGAAACGAACTGCCGATTAAAGCTATACGTTCGGCTCTGCGGGCTAATTTTAAACTGTGTAGGACACGTTTTTACGGTCACTTCAATGGGGAATTCGTCAGATGAATCGGCCTCTATACCGATATAGGAGGCAAGCTCAATTTCCCAAACTTGTGCAATAGGCTCAACCGTACCAGTATCAGCCATGGGGAGTTTACCATTGTTGTCCGCAGCGTAGACTTGCGTTGCTGTGGCCATCTGCCTGAGATTGTTCATGCAGGCTGCGGACCCCGCTTTTGCCATGGCTTTGCCTACGAATACGAAGGAAAGACCGGCAAGGACGGCAATAATTACGATTACGACGAGAATTTCGACGAGTGTGAAGCCGTTTTTAAAGCCGGATTCTTTGGCTACACGGTTCGGGTTTTGGTTTTTTTTCATGCTGTTAGGCGATTTATAGAATTTTTTATGAGCTGAATCAAGTGTGGGGATCAGTGATTTACAGCGGTTCTACAAGATAGGGTGTTTTCAAAATTCTACTACCCTATTTTTAGGGGGGTGCTGTCAGTTTTTGAGGTTGCGCAGGTTAACCGCGAATGAACACGAACCTTAGATATTGGATGTGGATCAGTTATTCTTGAGGGCTGTCCAAGTGTGGGTGGTCACGGG
This sequence comes from Luteolibacter sp., assembly GCA_051252155.1. Lineage (GTDB taxonomy): Bacteria > Verrucomicrobiota > Verrucomicrobiia > Verrucomicrobiales > Akkermansiaceae > Luteolibacter. Next base: position 395,459 of record JBPOGB010000002.1, read on the forward strand.
GACGGCGAACCAACCGTTGGGGCTAGTACGGCCGTTTTCGATGGTGACTTTTCCTGCGCCGGGGTCGGCTTGGATCATGGGTCGTAGGGTTCCGTGGTGCATATGGGTGGCTTAGCCGCGCACTCTATTCACACGCCTGTTGGATTGGATTGGCGAACTTCCGGTGGCGAAAAATGGCGATGACGAAAAGGATCAGGGAGGCGACTGCTAATGGTATCGCAAGTAGGCCTCCAAAAAGTGCGAAGGAGATGTCTCCTGCTAGTTCATTAGGGTCAGCGGCACCTGCTGTTTTCAGTTTGTCGAAGGCATTTATCATTCCGGCTACGTAAGTCCCAATCCCCACACAGATCGACAGCACTAATGAAATGGCTGAAATCCAGATCATCTTGCCCCAGAACCTACGGGATTGTTCTGATTGTTGTGCAGGGCTCATGGGTTTGCGGGGCGAATAGAAGCCGGCTGGAAGCGCGGCTCTTCAATATTACTCCGGTTGGTTGCGCATGAAGTCGGCGACTTGGGCGAAGAAGGGGTCGAGGAAGGCGCGGGCGAAGGGGGGGACTTGGGTTTCGTCCATGGCTTCGAACATGAGCTTAAGCCAGCGGTCGCGCTCGGGGATACCAATTTTGAAGGGCATGTGGCGTCCACGGAGGCGGGGGTGGCCGCGTTTTTCGATGTAGGCTTCTGAGGCGCCGAGGCGGAAGAGTAGGAACTCTGCGAGGCGTTCTTCGGCACCTTCCCAATCGCTATCGGGATACATGGGGCCGATGAGGTCATCGGTGGGGACGCGGCGGTAGAAGGCGGCGACCATGGCGCGGATGCCGGATTCGCCGCAGGCTTTGATGACGTCTGCTTCGGTGGGGGTGAGCATTGTTTTTAGTGGAAAGTGCCGAGTGATCAGTGGGAATGGAGCGGAGCGACATGGAAAGGAGTTATTCGCGATGTGCCCGAAGGGGACCGCCGGGGGGCGGGATCAAGACTTGGGTTGTGAGGAGGACGGCTCGGCGAGCCGTCCCTACCGGGTGGGTGGTGTGCTTGATTTTACATGCCGGCTTCGGCTAGGCGTTCGGCCATTTCGGATTTCATGAGCTGGTCGGTGATTTCTTCGAGGGAGCCGGACATGACGGCGTCGATGTTGTGAGTGGTGTAGCCGATGCGGTGGTCGGTGATGCGGCTCTGCGGGAAGTTGTAGGTGCGGATTTTTTCGGAGCGATCACCGGAGCCGATGAGGGAGCGGCGGTTTTCGGAATACTCGGCTTGTTGCTCTTGGAGTTTTTGCTCGTAGAGGCGGGTGCGCATGATTTGGAGCGCCATTTCCTTGTTTTTCGTCTGGGAGCGACCGTGCTCGCAGCGGACGTAGAGGCCGGTGGGTAAATGGAAGATCTGGACGGCGGAGTCGGTGGTATTGACGTGCTGGCCGCCTGCGCCGCCGGAGCGACAGACTTCGATTCGGAGGTCGTTTGGGTTCATATCGACATCGATGTCCTCGGCCTCGGGGAGGACGGCGACGGTGATGGTGGAGGTGTGGATACGGCCTTGTGTTTCGGTGGCGGGGACGCGTTGGACGCGGTGGACGCCGGATTCGTATTTTAGGTGTCGGAAAACTTCTTCGCCAGTGACCTTGAGGATGACTTCCTTGTAGCCGCCAACTTCTGAAGGGGAGGATTCGAGGTGCTCGGTTTTCCAGCCTTTGGTTTCGGCATGGCGTTGGTAGAGGCGGAGGATTTCTCCGGCGAAAAGGGAGGCTTCGTCACCGCCAGCGCCAGCGCGGATTTCGATGAGTGCGTCGCGGTCTTCGTTGGGATCGGCAGGGAGGAGGGCGTATTGGATGTCTTCGCGGTATTTTACCAATGCGGCTTCGAGTTCGGGGATTTCCATTTCGGCCATTTCGGCCATTTCTGGGTCATCGGAGCGTGCGAGTTCTTGGTTCTCGGCGAGTTGGGTCTCGGTGGAGGTCAGGGTGTCCCAGAGCTCGAGAGTTTGCTGGAGTTTGCGGTGTTCGCTGAGGATACCGCGTGCGCGTTTCGGATCGCTGAAGAGATCTGGGTTCGCGACGGCTTCTTCGAGTTCACGGAAGCGGTCTTTGCGTTTGGCGATGAGCTGTGAGTAGTCCACGGGGGGAACTCTCGACTTTCAAATCACAACCTACAAGGAAGAGAAGAAATTTTGCAGAACAATGGATGGGGGGAGGATTTGTATGGATTACTGCAAACGCATGATTCTTTGCATGTATTATCGTTGGCTGTGCATGAAATCGGAACCGTTTGCATAAAAAGCCGATCTCCCGTCTGGTGTTATTAGACGGGACTCCCCGTCATACGGATAACCCAAAAAACCTATGAAAAGCAGCAACATCATCCTCGCGGGAATCGATTTTACAGATTCGTCAGCCATTGTACTCCGGCATGCCCTTCATGCGGCGAGGGTTGATGGTGCAAAATTGGTGGCAGTGCATGTTCTTGATAAAGGTCTGAGGGATTACCGGGAAGCGAGCGGTATGGGTAATCCTGGTATCGAGACTTTAATGGAGCATGCGGAAAACCGTTTTGCAGAATTATTGGCCGGTAAGGATGAGGGTGTGGAATTGCAGTTTATTGTAAAAATAGGTAAGCCGGCGGATGAGCTAGCTGCAATTGCGGGAGAACTGGATGCTTCTTACCTGATTGTTTCTGCGAATGACCTGACGAAAAAACGTTTGGGTTCCATCACTGCCCGTTGCTTGAGAATGGTGCCTTGCGATGTGCTTGTGCTTCGTGACTGGCAGGGAGGAGATTTTAAGAAGATTGTAATGTGCACGGATTTCTCAAAAACGGCGGATTCGGCACTCGTTCGGGCGGTATCATTGGCGAGGGGGAGTGGTGCGCAACTGCAGATCGTTTATGTGATGTATCCACCGGGGAGCGATAGCTGGGGGAGGGTTCTGGAGCATGCGGCGGATGCGGTCACATCTTACGAGGATGACTGCAAGGCGGAGGTACAGACAAAGGTGGGTCACTGGATCAAGCGGCACGAGGCCACACTGGAGGATGTGCCGCACGAGGTGGTGATCCTAGAATCGGAGGTGCCTTCGGTCGAAATTACCGAGCATGTAATCTCGGATGGTGCGGATCTAGTGGTGATGGGCACTCACGGGCACTCACCTATCGTGAGCCATTTCCTTGGCACGAATGCGGAGCGACTGCTACACGATGCGCCTGTCTCGGTGTTCGCGGTGAGATAGATTTTTCTGGAAAACGACGGTTTAGATGCAACTTTTAGGGCTGCGTTGCAGCATGTATGCCGCGCTACGAACAACACTATAAACCTATGAAAATACCAGTCATCGCAGCACTCGCCGTCGTCCCGTTCCTTGGCTTTGTCACCTCCTGTGAAAAAGAGGAGCCTGCCGAGACTACAGGGGAAAAGATCGATGAAGCCGTTGAAGAAGTCAAAGACACTGTCGATCCGGACGGCCCCATGGAGGAAGCTGGAGAGAAAGTGGACGAGGTTCTCGAAGAATAATATCCGCCAAGTTTCAATGGCCGGGGGGTGTAATGCCTCCCGGCTTTTTTTTGGAGTGTGGCCGGGAGGTGGACAGCTTTTGCACGATACGCTGGTCTCGGTGTTTGCGGCGAGGTAGTGTGGAAAATGAAATATGCTCAAGACAAATGAAGATGAGGTAGAAAAGCCGAATCAGCCCACATTTGGAGGGATGTTGGGATTGGCAGTTGCGGTGTCCCTTGGGGTATTTGTCTATTCGCTCCTAAGTTCTGCGACGTTGTCTTTCATTTCCTTTGGCATATTCTGGGGGCTGATTAATAGCATTGCTTCGGCAGTGATTTCGGTGCCGGTATTTCTCATCATCTATCTTGTTCTTCGATCCCTCCGTCGTGGGAGGGGCTTGCCTATTTGGTTGAATAACAAGAATCTGCTTTGGTTAGGGTTGGTTTGTATCCTTGTTGGGGTTTCAACAGGATTATACGGGACGATTCCAAAGGTTCGCTACGAAAGGCAGTTTGGCATCGCTTCTGAGGAGATCTCTAACCTTAAGGTAGAAGGTTTCGACTCGTTCCTTGCACGGAGATGGTTGTTCTCATTTAGTATCGATCAGGACGGGTGCGACGAGATTGTTTCCAAACTGAATCTGTTAGAGTGTGGGATGGCCAAGCCGATTCAGGAAGACATGTTCTTCAAGGATAAGGATATTCCTTGGTTGGCTTCACTTCCGCGCCCTGAGGATTCGAAAATCTTTATTAACGCATCTGATGCAACTCGTAAATCTGTGAACTGGATTACCTTTGTCTACGACCCTGAAACCGGAAACGCCCGGCTATACAAGGGGTATCAAAATTAGGGATCAGGAAAGTGGTTAGCGAGTTGCGATCAGCTGTGAGGTGAAACCTTTGAGGTAGGAGGTTTCTGGGAGGGTGATGAGAACCGGGTGGTCGGGACGCTGGGTGTGCTCTGCGACGAGGCGGAGGGATTTTTTTGCATCGACGGAGGCGCTGGCGAGGTTTTCTAGGAAAAGCTCTCGGGAGGCGTGGTGTGAGCAGCAGAAGGTGGATAGGAGGCCGTCTCTTGCGAGGAGCTTGAGGGCGCGGAGGTGGATTTCTTTGTAGCCGCGCATGGCGTCGTTGAGCGTCTTTTTATTCCGCGTGAAGCTAGGTGGGTCGAGAATGATGAGGTCATACTCGGGTTCAGCGGCTTTCAGGAAATCGAAGACGTTTGCTTCGATGACTTCGATGTCGAGGTTGTTGAGTTCGGCGTTGCGGCGTGCGGAGGCGCAGGCGGGGCCGGAGATATCGACGGCGGTGACTTTGGCGGCACCGGCTTTTTTGCAGGCCAGGGCGAAGCCGCCTTGGTTGGTGAAGCAATCGAGGACGCGGAGGCCTTTGGACATTTTCGCGACTTCTTGGTGTGCCTGAAGTTGATCGAGGTAGAGGCCGGTTTTTTGGCCGTCGATGAGATCGATCTCGTAGTTGAGGCCATTTGCATCGACAGAGAAGGTGCCGGGGTTTTCTCCGTGAATGAGTTCGATGCCTTGCTCCATGCCTTCAGCTTTGCGGGAGGGGGAGTCGTTGCGGAGGGTGATGGAGGAGGGGTTGAGGACGGCGATGAGTGCATCGCGGATGATGTCCTTGCGCATATCCATGGCGAGGGTGGTGGTCTGGACGCAGAGATGATCTCCGTAGCGGTCTACGATGAGGCCGGGGATACCATCGGATTCTGACCAGACGATACGGCAGAGCGTTTCATCGAGGCCTTCGATCTCGGCGCGGAGGTTGATGGCTTGCTGGATGCGGCGGGTGAAGAAATCGAGGTCGAGATCTTGGCGGCGGCGTGAAAAGCGGCGTGCGACGATCTGTGAGGCGGGATTGAAGATGGCGGAGCCGAGGGGGCGATCGCGAAAATCTTTGAGCGTGATGACGTCTCCGGGCTGAGGATTTCCGAAGGATTTCTTGATTTCACTTGAGTAGACCCACTCGTGGCCGTGAAAGATTCTGGCGCGTGGTGCGATGATGAGGCCGGGCATGGCGAAACCCTAAATTTTAAACTTCAAACTCCAAGGAAGAAGAATTGAGGGTGGCAGGATTTGCAGGGTTGCAGTTTCGTAAGAGGTTGACCGGTCGATAGCTTAAGGGTAGCTTCTCCAACTCAGCCGGATTGAAAGCGGCTACGAATTCGTGGTTAACGATTGTCCAATACGAGTAGGAAAGTTTGAAGGTTTCAGTTGGATTCGCTGCGAAAGCAAGGGATCGTTTCTGAATAGTCCTGCTGTGAAGGAATTCGGCGAGGCGAGGATTAGGAAAGGCGAGAAGCTTTTGGTTGTGGATTTGCAAGAATGCAGCGGGATGGATTCGACCTTTATGGGGACTCTAGCGGGGCTTGCTAGCCGGCTGAAGGAAAACGGAGGAGAGCTTGAGGTGGCGGATGCCGGAGATAAAAACCGGGCATCGTTGGAAGATTTGGGCTTGGATTTCCTCATGGCGATCGAGCCGGAAGAGGCGGTGTGGAAGGGTGTTGAGGACAAGGCGAGGCATTTTCTGAAAACCAAAGTGGCAGGAATGAGTGCGGGGACGGAATTGCACACGCGTCACATCCTAGAGGCACACCAACTGCTTTCAGAGGCAAATGAAGCCAACGAAAAGAAGTTTTCCGGAGTGGTGAGCCTGTTGGAAAAACAGGTTTCCGAGAACGAGAAGGACTGACGCGTCGTCATGGATGAATCCACCTATTGGGCTATCGGGATCTCGCTGTTTCTGGGGTTCGTGCTTTTGTTAGCCCTAGGACGGCAGGGGAGCCGAGCGAAGCGGATTTCTGAGCTATATCAAGAGATGGAGGGCGAGGAGGAACGCATGTTTTCCTTTTTGCATGATCTAGGTCTGACGATCGGTCGCGAGCCAACAGATGGTGAGCTCTCGCGCATGATTGTGGATGGTGTGCTGAAAGTGGTGGGAGCACGTGGCGGGGCGATTTATTACGAGGCGACTGATGCGGGATTTCTGAATCCGTCCTATGTATCGGATGATTGTCCGCCGCTGGTAGGGCTTCCGGAGGACGTGCAGGAGCGTGCGAAAAGTGATCCACGTGCGATGGAGAGTTACTTGAGGTTAGCGCGTGTGCCGCTAGGAGAAGGACTTATTGGGCACGGGATTTCACTGGCTGAGGCGGTGCATGTGCGTGATCTGCGGGAATATATTCTGGAAGCAGGGCAGATTCCGGGTGCGGAGGGTGATGTCTCGGTGATGCTTTCTCCACTAAGGTATGCTGGGAAGGATATCGGGGTGCTGGCAGTGACTCGGCTACATAGTGCCGGAGAGTTTACGCAAAACGATTTTGACGTATTTAGGTCGGTGGCGGAGCAATCATCCTTCGCGATCGGAAATGCGCGGGTGCACCGAGATGCGAACGAGAAGAAGGCAATCGAGGGTGAGTTGAAGAATGCGGCGGAGGTGCAGCGTGTGCTATTGCCGAAGGAGGATCCAGTGGTATCGGGTTTCCGTGTGAACGGGACGAATATCCCGGCGCGTATTATCAGTGGTGACTATTACGACTACATTGAGCTGCACGATGGACGGTTGGGTGTGGTGGTGGCGGATGTTTCGGGAAAAGGTGTTTCCGCAGGGCTATTGATGGCGATGTGCCGGAGCTTGTTACGTGCGGTTTCATTGAGTAATGCTTCGCCATCTGCGGTGTTGGGCGCGGTGAATCGCTATATTTTCCCGGACATCCGCGAGGACATGTTTATCAGCATGATCTACGGCATCCTTGAGCCGGCTGACGGTACGATGACATTCTCGCGAGCGGGGCATGAACCGGCGTTGATTTATCGCAAGGCTAGTAGTGAGGTGGAGGTCGTAAGACCGAAGGGACTAGCTCTTGGTATTGATGCGGGTGGGGTTTTTGAACGCGTGACGCAGGACAAGACCGTGAAGCTAGAGTCTGGAGATTGCGTGTTACTTTTCACCGATGGAGTGAAAGAGGCGATGAATGATCATGGTGAAGAGTTCGGATTGGAAAGGCTTGCCGATACCTTCCAAGACGCAGCGAAAATGGGAGCTGAGGCGGTGGTGACACGCGTTCAGGAAGTAGTGAATGCTTTCACTAGCGAGGACGCGCAGATGGACGATGTTACAATTGTCGCGATCGAGAAGCGGTAAATTTCAATGAAGACGATGGATGTGAATACGAAGATGGGAGAGCTGATGGCGGAGATGCCGGGGGCGAGGCGTGCGTTGTTTGCGAAATATCATCTGGGGGGGTGCCAGAGCTGTGCGTTTGATGATGAGGAGACGCTGGCGAAATTATGCGAGAGGGCAGAGTTTGATGCGGGGGAGGTGCTGGCGCATCTGCTCAAGAGTCATGAGCATGATCTGACGATGCTGATGGAGCCGAAAGAGGTGGCGGCGCGGGAGGATGTGATTTTCTTAGATGTGCGGACTCGTGAGGAGCACGAGGCGGTGAAGATCGCCGGCTCGGAGTTTTTTACTCAGGAGGTGCAGGAGCGGATTTTCAAAGAAAAGCCCGGTGGGCTAGTGGTGCTATATGATCACACGGGGAAATACGTGCTAGATCAGGTCGCGTGGTTTCGTGGGCACGGTGTTGAAAATGCCTTTGGGATGACGGGGGGGATTGATGCTTGGAGCAAAGAGGTGGATTCCTCAGTGATGAGGTATCGGGTGGAGGTGTAGAGGCTTCCCGGCGAGACGCCGGGAACACGGCCTGCCGCGAGACGCGGCAGCTACATTGGCGGGAATGGCTGCTCAGAGATTTCCCAATCTACGTTTTTTTCAACGAAGGTTTTCATAGCCCAATCGTGTGGGAAGAGGGCGACGAGCCAGCCGTTGGAATCTCGGGCGAGGGTTGTGCCGAGTGAGAGGTCGGGGCGTACCTCGGGAGCGAGAGGGTCGCCTTCGTTGGGTTTGAGCCAGCGGGCGATTGACCAATCGGCAGCTTCGATGCGGGTTTCGGCGGCGTATTCGCCTTGGAGGCGGTGTTGGAGGACTTCGAACTGGAGTGGGCCGACGGCTCCGAGGAGGACGCGGGAGGAAACTCCGGCGGAATCAAGTGGGGTGAATTCCGAGGCGACGCCTTCTTTGAGGAGTTGTTCGAGGCCGGATTGGAAGCGTTTGTATTTCGCGGTGGATTTGTTCGTGAGGTAGGAGAAGCACTCGGGCGGAAAGCGAGGGATCTCGTCGAATTTGATTTCTTTGGAAACGGCGAGCGTATCGCCGATGAGGAGGTCGTAGTTTCCGACGAGGCCTACGACGTCTCCGGCGAAGGCGTCATCGACGGTTTCGCGGTCGCGGGCGAAGAGGCGTTGTGAGTTCGCGAGGCGTACGTTTTCGCCGGTGCGGGTGTTGAAGACGTTCATATCGCGCTCGAACTGGCCGGAGACGATGCGGATGAAGGCGATGCGATCCCGGTGCTTGGGATTCATGTTTGCCTGGATTTTGAAAACGAAGGCGGAGAACTCCTTGGAGGCTGGGTTGATGGGTTGGTCGTCGCTTTTGCGAGGAATCGGAGGCGGTGAAAGCTCTAGGAAACGGTCGAGGAGGAGCTGGACGCCGAAGTTGTTTGCGGCGGAGCCGAAGAAGACTGGAGTGAGTTTTCCGGCGAGGACTTGTTCGTGATCGAACTCGGCGCCGGCACCTTCGAGGAGTTCGAGTTCGTCGCAGACTTCGGCGTAGGTGATTTCATCGACGGTGTCTTTGACGGATTGGTCTTCGATGCCTGAGACGCTGACGGGAGCGCGGAAAGAGCCATGGACGGTGCGCTCGAAGAGGTGAACTTTTTTGTCTTCTCGGTCGTAAACGCCTTTGAATCGGGGGCCGTCACCGAGCGGCCAGTTGACGGGAAAGGCGGCGATGCCGAGGACGGATTCGAGCTCGTCGAGGAGGTCGAGGGTCGGCCGCGCTGGGCGGTCGAGCTTGTTCATGAAGGTGAAAATAGGGACTCCGCGGCGGCGGCAGACTTCGAAGAGCTTTCGAGTCTGGGCTTCGATACCCTTACCCGCATCGACGACCATGACTGCTGCATCGACGGCGGTGAGGACGCGGTAGGTGTCTTCGGAGAAGTCTTTGTGTCCCGGGGTGTCGAGAATGTTGACGACGCAGTCCTTGTATTCGAACTGGAGGACAGTGGAGGAAACGGAGATTCCGCGTTGTTTCTCCAGTTCCATCCAGTCGGAGGTGGTGGAGCGCTGGTTTTTCCGGGCAGTGACGGAGCCGGCGAGATTTAGGGCGCCACCGTAGAGGAGGAATTTCTCCGTGAGAGTCGTTTTACCGGCATCTGGGTGAGAGATGATGGCGAAGGAACGGCGGCGAGAAACTTCCTTTTGAAGTGCCGGTGAGGGCGTGGCGTAAGCGGAAAGGGACATGAAGGCGGCAAACCTCAGACTTTCGCGCCGAAACTTCAAGTGAAGAACGGGAGCTATGCGCTAAGCGTTGCCTCAGAACTTGCTGAGGGCTTCCGCAACAGCGGCGGAGAGGTCAGCTTTGTCAGCTGGGAGACTGGCGGTGTGAACCGTTTCGCCTTCGGCAGTGATCGAGGTGATCGTGGAGGCATTGAAGTCTACGATGACCTTAGAACCGGAAGCGGTGTCTGCGGTGAGGATGGCACCTTGTTCGAAATCGCCGGAAGTTCCGAGTGAGGAAACTAGCTCTTCCGATGCGCCGATGAGGACGATCGAAGCGGAAGCTGTGGCTTCGATGCCGGTAGAGTTACCGCGGAAGTTGGTTGTCTTTGATGAGTCCGAAGTATTGAGAACTGATGGCAGGGCGACTGCTAGGATAACAAGCGCTGCTGCAGCCATACCGAATGCTGGTGTGGAGAAGAAGGAGCGAGCTTTCTCAAACAGGGAAACATTCGCTACTTGAGCCGGTGCCGCTGCAGGGGATGTGAAGCGGGCGGTGAGATCATCGAATAATTCAGCGGGCATGGCAGGTGCCTTTTCGCTAGCATGGATCATCATGCTATTACGAAGGATGTCTGCGGTGCGGTGCAGATTGGCTGGAAGATCAAAACTCATACCTTACCAATCGCAAGATTTGCAGGGCATTTTCAAAATTGCATCGTTTCTCTAATTTTTTCTAGAGCCTCCTCGACCATCTCCGAGAGCACACGACGGCGTGTGGAGCCGGAAACGCCGGGTTTTATACCCATTTTGTCGCAAAAATCATCATCTCCGATGAGATCTTGGATCGTGGCGGTCTGGTTTACGTAGAGGATAAAAATGAGCTCCCATTCCTTCTTGGTCAGGGCTTCCTCACATTCCTTGTAGATTTTCTCGAAAGTGGGAGTGTTTGGATCAGCGGAGTGATCCTTGAACTGCATGGCGTGATCCGGGCTGTCAGTGAGTTCATCCAAGCTGGATCCAGAGTTCGGCTGATTTTTGAGTGAGCCCCTGCGGCGGAAGTAGTCGATGGCTCGAAAACCGACGATGCGCATGTGTAGGGGGATGATTTCCTCAAATACAGTGGGGTCTTGGATGGGAGCCTTGCCGCTACTTTCCCGCTCACGTACGAGTTCGGCGAGGGTTTCGACGAAAACATCCTCAGCATCGGCACCTTTGATGCCTTTGCGATTGAGCGTGCCGAGGGCGAGAGGCTTGAGAATGGTTGGGAGTCCGTTCCATTCGCGGTCGTGAAAGCCTTTTTGAGGATCGTGTTTTTGGAGTCGGTCGAGGTTGAGGTTTCGCTCGTAGCGAGTGTCCTCGGGATCGTGATGAAGCTGGTGATCTGAGCTTTCGCGGCGCTCTACGGCGACGGATTGGAGAGTGGCGGATACTGTTTCGAGAAGGGCTTTTGCTGAAAATTCTGCTTCACCGGGGAATTCGTCGAAATCAATAGAGAGATTCCGAATGGACTGTTCTGCGAAGACGGCAGCTTGCTCTTCAGGCAAGATCACGCCTTCGACTGGCCGCCGAGCTCTCTGCCAGCAGGAGTCCCAGCATCGCTGCAGTTTGGCTTTGAAAATTTCTGTCTCCATTCAGATTTAATTAAGTCTTCTAAAAGATTTGACAGGAAATTACAAGGTTCGATGTGGTAAAATGCGATCTAACATATTGAAAATGTATCATTTATGTCATGAGCGGCGCTTTTTTCCTCATGAATCTTGCGTAGAGGAAAAGCAGGAGGGGAATCAAAGATACCGCCAGAATCCAGTGGCGTTTTGAGGAAGGTTTCGGTGCGGTGATGACTCCACCCGTTTCCAATGGGGTATTTTGGCTCAGGATGAAAGGTGCATATTGGAGGACTGCGAGTTCGAAGCTTTCCTCGTTTCCTTTTGCGACGGGTATAAATTCGCCCTGTACCTGCCAGAGTGCCTGGGCCGGGCGATCTGAGGCGATTGCAAGTCGGTAGAATCGATCCATGAATTCAGGGGTTGCGGAGTCGGATACCGGCCAGAGGGCGACGAGGACTTCACTCGCGCCTGCGATAGAAAAGCTGCGCCGCATGCCCAAAAGGCCTTCACCTGAGACCGATGTGCCGGCTCCAGAATCACAGGAAGACAGAGTGACGAGGCGTGTCCCGTTAAGAGGAAGTTTTGCAATTTCCGAAGGAAAGAGGAGATCGTCGGTATTGGAATAGAGGGGATCGCCGGCGTTTCGGGTGGTTCCACTGTATAATACCAAGCCACCTGAGGAGAGGAGTTCTGACTGGTCGTCGAAGTCTACGGGCAGGTTCTGGAGGGATGGGTCAGCACCTAGGAAAAAGGCGTGGCAGCCCATGTGGATGACTGCTGGAGCCTTGCTAAGCTTGGATACGGCTTGTTCGGTGGCGTTTTTCCCATGCAAGAATACCGAATCCGACGGAGCTAGGCGTTTGATAGAATCGGCCTCGAGTTTTGTGCCTTGGATGGGTTTGAGCTCTGAGAGTAGTGCGATAAGTGGGTCAGCGGAGTCTTGAGCTTTTGAGGTCGGAAAATCAGAGACGCTGAATACGGCCCACGGCGAAGAGGAGAGTGATGTTTGTGGAGAGGGGTTCAGAATATCTCGAGCGCTTGTGAGGGTGGTGACCTGCGAGTAGGTCTTGCATAGTGGGGTGTTACTTTCATCGAGCAAGGCGGGGAGAGGCAGGTAGTGGATGCGTGCATCGGGTGAAAAAGCGATGCTTGTTGTGCCCGCGGGGAAGGCTTCTGAAATGGGAGCCCAGAAAAGTCTGTGCAAGGCGCGGAGGACAGGGCGGAGTTTCAGAGCCGGGGGAGAAAGTTCACGGCCTTCCATTTGCGCGGAACGCCATTGTAGGCGTTTATTGAAATGGCCAAGCCAGGATTCGAGTTCGGCATCGCTGCCGAGGGGTATCCATTGCGGAGGATCGGAAGAGGAAATTACGATGGCACCGTAGCGACTTTCGGGATTTTCTGAGACGGTGGTGTAGCGGCAGATATCCACGAAGGAAGTTCCGGGAGCCAATGAGGAGCTGATGTCTTGCCACTTTGGAATAGGTTTTTCCTCTCCGCCTTTTTTTAGCAAGACATCGAAGAGCCTCGCCTTGCTGGCTATGAGAACGTTGGCAATGGATCCGGCATCTCCGGTGGCGCAGGGTAGTGAGACGAGGTCAAAGCGTCCGATGAAATTGAGGCGTTCCCGCTCGGTGCCTTCGCGAATGAGAAGTTCGAGGAGATCGATGCCAGTAGCAGTGGCTTGTGTGATGAGTTCGTCGGAATCAGAGGCACCAGAAAGAATGGCGTTTCGGGCAAGGTTCCGTTTGGTTTCCGCGACGCGCAGATGAACTGGAGGCAGGTGCTTTTTCTGCAAATCTGCTGCGCGGCGCAGGTAGTTTGCGGCATCGAGGTAATCTCCTAGTGCCTGTTTTGCTACGCCTAGGTTATTTAACGGACTAATGAGGGAGGGGTGATCGAGCCCAAGCCAGGTTTGTATGGTGCCGACTGCTTCGGAGAATACTAGATCTGCTGTTTCTGCATCTCCTTGGGAAAGAGCGATTGCCCCGAGGTTGTTCATGTAGGGGACTGCCAGGAAGGGTCTGGATTCATAGAGTTTTTTAGCCTCCGTGGCGGCGTCGAGGCTGGCTAAATAGCCTTCTTGGATTTTTCCGAGTCGAAGTTGGCTGAGCCCGAGTTGGCTTCTTACTACGAGTAGCAATTCGGGATTATTAAGTTCCATGGCGAGTGCCTGTTCTAGTATATCGACCGACTTGGCGTAGCTGCCGAGCGTGTGGTAGAGCCTTGCTCGGTGGGCGAGGATGATAGCGCGGAAAGTCGTATCGGATTCGGGTGTTTCCGCTAAGGCTTCATCGAGAAGTTTTCCTACCTCAGGATAGCGCCCCTGTTGCAAAAGGTTAAGCGCGAGATGATCGAGCGATGTGGCGAGGCCGGTTTTCCCGTCCATTTCACGACGGAGTGTGATAATTTCGCGAAGAAACTTTTCGGAATCTTCGAGGCGACCAAGATCTTGCAAGGTAAGCGCCTTAGCTTCTAGAGGGTCTGCAAGTGATAATGGAGCTAGACGGCGAATAATGCGGCATGATTGATCGAGTTGCTCCAAGGCTTCCGTAGGTTTTCCCGATTGTCTCTGGATGATTCCTAATGCCTGTAGGCTAAAAGCGAGTTGAAGTTCGCTGGCAGGGTCATTGTCTTTGCCAAACTGTGTTTCCCAATCAGAGACAAGGGATTTCATCTCTTCTTCGGCGGCAGGCAAATCTGCTAAATCGATCGCTCCTGATATGGTTACGGACACAAGCAGTATAAGGAGCTTGAGGAGGAACCGGGTGGGGCGGGCGAGCATGAGTATGAGCCTTAGAGGCCTTGATTTCAGAAAAATGTAATTTTTTTCAACTATTTTGGAAATCGTTAATTTCAACTGCGATTGGAAGTAAGATGATTAGCTTCACCAACAAAGCCAAAACAAACACTGCACTGAATCCGGGGGGATTCATGACGGTGTCGGCTACGGAGAACTTTTCATCTGCTGTAGTTAAATCCATCCAGTTCGCTGGTTCATATGGAGTTGAGACGCTTGTGCAGTCCGGGGGGACTTCCGAGCGATCCTCCGCATGCATGGTTTCATTACGGCATATCGGAGTGAACGAGAACAGCCGGGGGGCTGTCCGTTCCTTTCGAAATTTTCCTGAGACAGACAGAACAAAATTTCAGTTCCGAAAAAGGAGTATGCCGGGGGGCGCCTCCTTTGGATGGAATTGATTTCGCGTCATATCCCGGCACGAAAAGGGCCGGAACCGTTGAGCTAACCGGGGGGTGCGCTCACGAGTTCCGGCCTTCATGTGCCGCCCTTCAAGGCTCCTCTTCCGGTGGCGCTACTTCGATGCGAAGCAGGCAGCAATCGGACATAATAGGAACCCTCGCGGTAATCCAAACCGTACCGTCCGAAGCGGTGGTCTTGGTGAGCTGGCCATTAGGAGTTGACCAGTTGTTCAGAGCCAGACTGTCCGCACAACGGATTCTCCACGTATACCCATTACGGAGGGTGAAGAGATCTTGGTCATCAACTAGAGTAAGATCAATGGGGAAGGTGAATCCGATCTCATCGTCTGATATTTTGAAGACAGAGATACTTGAATCACCTGTGTGATTGGGGCCATGCAGCATATCGAGGATTTCCTGGTGCAAAGCTGTGCGTATATAAGGTATGGAAATATCAGTAATTTCGAAGCCCAGAGGTAATTCAATATCGATGGGCTCAGGTTCCGGAAAGTTACTGCCGGCGAGTGCTACGAGCAGCGCCGGATCTGTGATGAATCCGTCTGGGAGAGCTATGTGGGCAACAGCGGTGGGTGTGCTGCGGAGAACAGGTGCGGCTCCAGTAGTTTGAGAAGGTACTGCAGCGGAAATGAGCGTTGCTTCTAGCTCGGCAGGGGTGAGAGAACCATTCAGGGAAAGTTCAGCCAGTGCGCTACCAGCAACTATCGCAGCAGCCGGGCTCGTGCCTTGCATGAGGACGAATGAACCGGCGGAGATTTCGTCTTTCGCAAGTATCAGGTCGCCTGGAGCAAGGATATCTACTGAAGTGCCGAAGTTTGATGCTGAAATTCTCTGATCTGAGGCATTGGATGCTCCGACGCAGATGACTCCGTCGATGTTTCCGTAGGCAGCAGGAATATAATTCGCGGCATCTGCACCGGAGTTTCCGGAAGAAACCACAACGGTGATGCCTTCATCGACGGCAAATTGGACGCTATCTTGAAGTGCGACACTTGAACCAAGCATATCTGAGGAGCTAGCAAGACAGATCACTGATGGAATCTGTGGATCTGAATCTTGGTAATGAGTGACAGCTTCCAAAATTGCGGCGGAAAGCTTGGTGGCGGTAGTGGTAGCACCGCTGGGATAGACATCGTAGTTGATTACTTTGATGGGTGTTCCTGGGGCGACTCCGGTTTGTAAACCAGCTACAAGGGATAGCATTCTTGTGCCGTGGCCGAACTCGGAAGAAACAGTAGGATCCGAAGAATCACCGATGATGACGGTTTCTTCGAAGTCGAGATTGGAGTTCTCGCCTATCCAGTCACCTGGATTAGCAACAGCTGTATCGATGAGGTATAGGCGAACCGGATTGGTTGTGTCCGGGTAAGTGTATGCACCAGCATCATCCAGCTGCTCACCGATTTTTTCTAGACCCCAGTTTGGAGTGGGGTTGATGCCATTCGGTACGATCGTAATCTCGCCTCGAGAAGGTTGTGATTCAGCCAATGCAGATGGCTGGCTAAAAGCGATGCCAGTGAACAAATAAGGCGCGATAAGGAAAAACAAAAACTTCCTTCCAGCATTATGGTTTGGTTTGGAGCTAATCACACTTCATTCTGTATTAATGAAGTTCTAATCTAGCAAATTCATTCAATTAAGTTATGTAATTCAAGCTATTTAAATCACTTACAATTAAACTATTCCGTAATAGTAATACTGCTAAAGCAGTTTTCAGGAGGTGCTAAAAAACCGTTAGATTTAAGGGTTTTAGAGAATTTTCCTCAGGCATATTCATGCCTAAGATCATTAAGGTTAATTTCCTTTATTGAAAGCGTGATCATCATTTTGAATTGGATATTAGAATATAAATCTAAATTGGTTTCGTGTATCAATATGCAAAAATGCAGATAATGTGTTCAGTAAACGAAATTGTATAGGCCTGTTTTTATTCAAGATCACAAGCGTAGTTTCTTTAAAAAATGCCCGTAGGTTAGGGGTTTTGGAAATAATGGATAAGCGAAAATGTAAGTTTGGGTCGATCAGATGAGCTACAGGGGTTGATTTCTACGTGTTTAGCTGCGCTGGAGGTGAGCTAAATACAAAGGGGGTTTTAATTTTAGTATTTACAGAACTTTAATGTTCCCGTATAAAAATGTTGAAGCTACTAGCCACAGCTTCGAAAACACCCTTCTAAGTCCCACCATGAAGCCAGCCAAATACAGTTCGTGCGCATTAGCGTATGGATTCAGTCTATGCATTGCACTTGCGCAAAGCCCGACCCTTCTTACGCCCGGAACCTCCACCGAATCGGTTGAGACGATTAGCACAGGAACGCGAACGACCTTTTCCTTAACCGGAAACACGATTCTCAGTTGGGAGCAGCTGAATCTAGCGGAGGGAAGCGAGTTGATCTATGACTTCCAATCGGGAGACCGTGTCTTGAATCTACTTTCTGGAAGTAAGCGACACACTATTGCAGGGACGGTGACATCAAATGGAATCGTTGGATTTTTCTCTCCAAACGCGAACTTTGACATAAAGGGTTCGATTACGGCGAAGGGTGTTGTGCTCGCGACTCTGAATACGGATGCGGATGATTTTTTCAGTGGAAATAGCTATTCGCTGAATGGCGATGCCGCAAAGACGTTGATGGTTAGCGGAAATGTTACGGCAACGGATGGCGACGTGGTGCTTTCTGGATCGAGGATCTACATCAAAGGCAGTTCGAAAGTTGAGGCGAGTGATTCCGTGTTGATTGGAGGGGGAACGGATATGCGAATTTCAAAAGGTGGAGAGCGAAAACTTGAAATTACCTCTGATGATGGCTCGGTCATCAATTTAGGAGTTATCCAAGCGCCCCAGATCGAAACTGCATCTGGCCGCACGATCTCAAACGGCGGAGTGATCGATGCTGGTAGCGGGAAAGTTTTTATTGATGTCGGAGAGGGCATGGAAATCACCAATGATTCTACTGGCGTCATTCTGGCTGATTCCGTGTTTTCCAGCGAAGTTATCCGCGCGGGAATTGTCATTATTCCTAACGAAGGTGATTCTGCGGCCGGGCTTAGCTCGGGAACCTTGAACATGCCGATGCTGAAAAGGCCGGATGGAAGTGTCGTGAGCGAAAAAAGGGCGGTCAGAACGAGTGTCCCGGTAAGCGCCTCCGGTGATGGCGGCAGGGATACTGCGAGTTCGTCACGTAAGAGTGGTGCTTCAAAAAACTCCTCCAAAGAGTTCGCTGATGCAAGGGGTGCGGTCGCCAACCGCCAAGAAAAGGTCTCATTACTGAAAAGGTCTTCTTTTTTCGGGGTTCGCGGCGGGCAGTGAGTTGTTGCGGTGTGATGGATTCTGGAGTTTGAGCTTGGTAAAAGCTTAAGTTTTATTAGGCTTTATTGCCTGCACGAAGGCAAAGCCTGATCGCGGGTGCCTGCTTTGTGGGAGATTTTTTCCCAAAGAAAATGCGTTTCCTACTACTCATTCTTCTATTCCAGACTGCAAGAGGGCAGTTGCTTCCGGGGCTAGATCCGACCCTGCCTGAACCTGAGAGTGTAGGCTCTATACCTTCGGTGGAGGTGCAGGGCTCACCAAGTGGTGAGGGAGCTGTTTTGATAGAGTCGTTAACTCAGGTGACTCTCGTTTCGTGGGCGGACAGTGGTCTGCAGCGGATTAGTGATCATCTGGAAATTTCGAAAGGACTGTTATTGCCGGATGCGCCACAGCTCTCAAAGAAATTTACTGAGTGGATGGGAGGTGCGATCAGGGAGGGTGATCTGGCGGCGATGGCAGATGCCATTTTGATACACTATGACAAGGCCGGGTATCCGGTGGTGATGGTGGATGTGCCGGATCAAGATCTAGCAGAGGGGAATCTGACCTTTGTGGTGGAGATGGGGGTAATTGGTAACGTTGGAGTTACGAGGCCGCGATATTCGGATCCGGAATCGCTTAGGAAAGGGCTTTGGCTCAAGAGCGGGGATGTCATTCAGCGAGGTGAGCTCAATGCGCAGATGGATTGGTATGGGAGGAATATTTTCAGGAAGCCCAGGTTGCTGGTTTCTCCGGGTTTAGCGCCGCCCAGTGCAGATATACTGATTGGGCTTACGGAGAGAAAGCCGTGGAGCGTATCGCTGGGGTATGGGAATTCTGGGCAAAAAGCGATTGGCCGGGATCAATTCACTCTCGGGGCTGCGGGGATGACGCAAAATGAGCATGTCATCGCGTGGCAGACTGTGCTGGGCGCGCCTGTTTCCTCACTGCAGGCGAACGCGGTCACCTGGGAGATTCCTTTCCACGGTCTTCACCAGACGCTCCAATTGAGCGCATCTATCGCGGAGGTTGAGACGAATACCGTGGTGACCGGCTTGCCGGTTGTGAATCAAGGGACATCGTGGGGTATTTCCGCGTTCCATAAGGTTCCACTCCTTTCGATGGGGAATTGGAAGCATTCTATGCGAAGTGGGATCGAGCTGAAGTCCACGGATCAATTTGTATTGTTTGGCGGAACGAGTCTTTCGCCGGGAGAAGTGCGGTTCCTGAATTTTCGAGTGGGCTACGCGCTAGAAAGAAAATGGGATGATGCGGGACTTTCGGTGAATGTGGATTTAATTGGTTCTCCAGGCGGATGGGTTTCTAAAAACGACGATGCGGATTTTAAGAATTATGATCCGGAGGCGGATTCCAGCTATGTGATTGGGCGGATGTCTTCCGAGGGTTGGTGGACGCCGGGTGGAGATTGGCGATTTGGCTTCCGAGCAGAAGGTCAGGTGGCAGATTCACGGTTGTTGCCGGCGGAGCAGTTTGCTGCGGGAGGTTATCGATCCGTGAGGGGCGTGAACGAAAGGGACTTTGCCGCAGACATCGGGTGGCAGAGTAGTTTCGAGGTTTATAGTCCGGCGATCACAGTAGCAGGTAATTCAGGCATCCGGTTCCTCGTTTTTTACGATCAGGCGTGGGTTAGAAACAGGGGAGGAAGCTCGGATTCGCTCTCGGGAGCGGGTTTGGGAATGCGAGCCAAGATTTCCGATTCGACGGATCTTCGCTTGGATCAGGGATGGAGGCTGGATGATGAAGGAGCGATGACTCATGTAGGAATCAGGACAAGTTTTTAAAAAAAAATTTCAAGTTTTGTAGAATATTTGGAAATCGTTGTGATCAAGTTGCGATTGTAATTAAGAGTCCGAGAAACATCACTCCCCTCTATGAAAACAAAAAGCACCCCAATAGAGTTCCTAGGCGACGAGAATGTCGTCGTAGATATGCATGAAATGATTTCCCTATTGATCGGGAAAGATATCGAGTCCCAAAAAGCTTTCAGAAGCGACGTATTTAGGCGCGCAAAGGAGATTCGCAAAAAAGGTAACTTTAGGTCTAACCATTCTTCGAAATCCATCGATTTTCCCATGAAATATTCATGCTCTGCATAAAAAATACCTGCCTGATGAAGTAGTGTTTAGCTGTGCCCTAGGGATTAGCCCTGAGCGCGGAGCATCCTGCCAAGGATGTATTAGGCGGGTTTCGGTAGCATCAGTCCGGGAAGGGTAGTTACCTTTCCGGACGATTTTTTTCTAGATTGGGCGATTTAAAGCCTTGAGGGGGAGAAAAGACCTAGCAGCAAACTACAAAAGGTGGCGGATGCTTGGAGTTTCTCCGATTTGCATCCACCACCCGTTGTTTTGTATTTCGCTTGGGGGGAATGCCGGCGCGGTTTCTGGCCGGAAGCCCGCGCTGACAAAGAAAATAATGCCATTAATATGAGTATAGAATAGTACGTGATCACGTATTTTTCCTAAATTTCACAAAATATTGAATACTAAGGTGTATTGCAGGGGTGAGAAATGCGTATTGCCAACTTGAGTCACGAAGAGTAGCGTCCGCGCCTGCCGGTGAGGATTATTCGATCCACGGCTTTACCAACCAAGTTTTTCATTTTGGGATTTCTTGACACAATCAAGCGCTGGAGACTCGCTCAGAAAGGCTTCTCCCACGGGAAGAAGCGCCGCGTCCATGGGGAGAGCGCCACCGTGCAATCGCTCGAGGACAGCCTATTCATCAAGCTCGCGCTTTACCTTACTTTCGCAGTCGCCTCGGCGGTGCTTGTACTCAAGGCCTCGGCGACGGCGACATTTTCTGACAACCCATTCGAGGGCATGCTCTATGGATTCGCCCTTGCGTTGACTGCGCTGGCGATGTTCCACACCGGGCATCAAAATCTCTGCCGGAGGAACAGTCGTGTGATCCTTGTATTAGGCGGGTTAATCGGGCAATTGCTCATCGTCAGGTTGGTTATGGAATTGGCGGATGCGGGAAGTATTCGGGAATGTTTCCGATTCTTGTTCGTTCCATTCGCCTTAGCGCCGATGCTTCATGGGATTTTGCTCGGCAGGACGGTGGGAGGTTTTTCCGCTGTCTATGTGAGCCTAATCGGAGCGCTACTGGTTCCTGCGGGTGATGTGATGAATTTCCTCATCGTCAGCCTCGTGTGTGGAATGACAGCTGTCTTGAGCACAGATTCTGTGCGCCGAAGAGTGCAGCTCATACGTGCCGGTATCTTTGTGGGAGTGGTTACAGTCGTGCTGGCCATAGCTCTTGGGAAAATGGATGCGATGTCGCTCTTTAGTTTGGATGCGATGGAGCGCTTCCAAATTGTTGGAACAGGAGCTGGTATTGCTTTCGCAACCTCTCTAGCGACGGCCATGTTGATCAGCGGCTTTTTGCCGATGTTTGAGGGAGCTTTTCAACTTACCACGGACATTAGCTGGCTTGAGCTGACGGATTTGAACCACAAACTCCTCAAACGCATGCAGCTTGAGGCTCCGGGCACCTTCCACCACAGCCTGGTGGTTGCGTCGCTTTCGGAAGCCGCTGCGGAAGAGATTGGTGCAAATGCCTCGATGTGCCGGGTCTGTGCATATTTCCACGATGTGGGAAAATTGAAGAAGCCCGGTTATTTCATCGAAAACCAGCATGACGGCGGTGAAAACCCCCATGATTCGCTGACGCCAACCATGAGCGCGCTGATTATCACCGCTCACGTGAAAGACGGTGTGGATCTGGCGGTGAAACACAAACTCAACCCGCGTGTCATCGATGTCATCCAGGAGCATCATGGTGACTCCTTGGTGTATTACTTCTATCGCAAGGCGCAGGAGCAGAAAAAGGATGAGATGGAGAAAGTGGATCGTGGGCTCGAAAATCCCGAGGATCTGCCGAAGGTGGAGGAGAAAAATTTCCGTTATCCAGGGCCGCGCCCGAGGACGAAAGAAAGCGGAATCATCTGTCTTGCAGATACGATCGAAAGCGCCTCACGTACTTTGCGTAAGCCGACACCGGCTAAGATTCGCGCCCTCGTTGACGAACTCGTCCGTGCGAAGATCAGCGATGGTCAGCTCGATGAATGTCCACTGACTCTGGGTGAGCTTGCTACGGTGAAAGAATCTTTTGCGAAAACTCTACGCAGTATGCTCCACAGCCGTATTGACTATCAGAAATCTCCTGAGAAAGGAGCCAATGGCGGAACGCGCCGTGGTTCCTCGCAAGGTCGTGAGCAGGGCTCCAAAACCGGGCGCATGACTCAACATACAGAGCGCGCAAACTAAAATTGATGCAACTGGAGATCATCATAGGGAACCATCAGGAGGCGGTAGATATTCCGCTCGGGTGGTTAACTGCTCTGGAAGACATCGGCGGGAATGCTGCTGAAATGGCCTTAGCTGCAGCGACTGATCCTGAGAACCCGCTCAGTCATCTCGCTACGCTGGAAGTGGCGATGGTGGATGATGAAACAAGCTCGAAGGTTCACATGGATTTCATGGAGATACCTGGCGCTACCGATGTGATCACCTTTCATCATGGCGAGATCGTGATCGGTGCGGAGGTCGCTCAGAGGCAGGCCGAAGAATATGGGGAACCTTTAGGGCGCGAAATTCTCCGCTATTTCGTCCATGGCCTTCTGCATCTAGCTGGACATGAAGACGCAGAAGATGACGAACGCAAAGCGATGGAAGTCGCGCAAGAGAAAATCGTCGTCACGCTCTGGGAGAGCGGGCTTGATGGAAAACTTGTTTAGTTTTCGCCGACGTATTTGTCCCCACGCATGACTTCTACGTCGCTGGAGTAAACGATGATCGCCCAGTCTTCGAAATAGCTTTCCGCGATATCTGACATGATGGCGTCTGCTGTTTCCAGAGAGACAATGGTGTCGATCTGTGCGTTACGCCCTTCGAAGTCGGAGGTGCGGTTGCCGCGTGATCCTTCGCCTTCCACAGCGGTGATCGACCATCCGGTGGCTCCGTGTTTTTTCAGGAGGTCGATGAGTTGATCGCGCAGCAGGCTTTCGGCGATGATGGTGACTTTTTTGAGCGAGGTTTTCATGTCCAAGAGTGGAAGAGGGTAGCGAGTTTTTGGAGGATGGGGATGCCGAAGGCGAGGTTGAAGGGGAAAGTGATGCCGAGTGCGAGAGTGAGGTAGTAGCCGGGGTTCGCCTTGGGTAGGGCGATACGGACGGCGGCGGGCGCGGCGATGTATGAGGCACTGCCGACCATGGCTCCGAAAATCGCAGATCCGCCAGGGCTCATGCCTACGAGGATAGCTCCAGCAACACCGAGTGCTCCGTGGAAGACTGGGAGGAAACAACCGAGTGCGATGAGTCTCCAACCGGCTTTTCCAACATCGGTGAGCCTTTTCCCGGCGATGAGTCCCAGCTCAAGCAGGAAGATGCAGAGTGCTCCTTTGAAAGCAGTGACAAAAAACGGTGCGACATCGGCGAGCTTCGCTGGGCCGCAGGCAGCTCCGATGATCAATCCGCCGACGAGGAGGACGATGCTTTTTCCGGTGACGACTTCGTGCAGGGCTTTTTTCCAGCCACCGCTTTGTCCTCCAGTGCTGGCGAAGAGGAGTGCGACGATGATGCCGGGTACCTCAAGCACTGCGACGAGTGCGGGGAGGAAGCCTTCGTATTCCATTCCAGAGCGTTTCACTGCTTCGATGGCGGCGAGGAAGGTGACGACTGAGACCGAGCCGTAATGCGCGGCGATGGCGGAGGCGTTCTCCCGATTCATCCTGCCGAAGTTTTTCATCAGGAAATAGGCGGAGACAGCGGTGACACATCCGAGCACGAAAGTCATGATGGCCGGCATGATCATTTCTGAAAATGGTGTGACGGCTAGTGCTGCGCCGCCTTTCAGGCCGATCGCGAGGAGGAGGTAGATCGAGAGCCCTTGGTAGATCGGCTCGGGGATCGCGAGGTCGCTTTTGATCCAGCGTGCGATGATGCCGAGTGCAAAGCAGAGGACGACGGGAGAGATCAGATTTTCAGCGAGCAGATTCATCTGGCGCGGAGAATCTACAGAAAAAGATATCACGCAAGTAAAATCACGAAAAGAAAATCGTATGTCATTACCTGAAAAAGCCCTCCCTGACTTGCGGGGAGGGCTGAAAAGCTTTTTCTATAGGATTTAGATGCGGTTTTCCTCGATGTCATAAACGTCGAACCAGACGCGGACAATTTTTCCCTCAGGGATGTTTGCAGGGATGTAGTCTTCGAGGAATTCTTGGAGATTGAGCGGCATTTTACTGATGCGCTGGTCACGCATCTTGTTGTTCCAAGCAATGATGGCGCTGCGTTTCTTCTGCTTGGAGTTTTTCGTCACCCACTCGGAAATAGCGGCGTCGTCAGCACCTGAGGAGACGAATTTACGGAAGGCCTTGAATTTGATGCCGGCGAAGTTGAGCCAGACCTCATCGAGAGGGCAGCCGGAGTGGTATTCGCCTTCGGTGCCATTGAGTACAGCGCGGCACTTGTCTACACAACGTGCTGCGACGACGTAGCCTCCGATTGAGGTGTCGCGGGGGCTGCGCGGGAAGACTTGGGTGAGATCGAGTGATGGGATGTCCATGGTGCGCTAATCTGTGACGGGAATGCCAGCTTGGCTAGGAAAGGATTGTGACAAATTTTGCGGAAGGAGCCGCGATTTCAGAATTGAGGCTCCTTTCGCTTCGCTGCATTTGAAGTAGCTTGTGTGCAGTTTTCGGAACTCTAGTCTGCTGTCATGTTCAAACGCTACTGGTGGATGTTGTTAATAATGATTCCGGTGGGGGCGTTAGTGGGGTTCTTGCTGGCGGCGGTGGTCACCTACATGATGCCGAAGGTGTATGAGAGTTCTGCGACGATAGAGATCAGGCCGCGCGGACGAATGATAGAACCCGAAGTTCAAGGGGTTTCTCGAATTACTGTGCCAGTTTGTGGAACAGAGTTTGAGAAAATCAAAAGCAGGAATTCTTTGAAGAAAGTGATCGAAGCGCTGGGTCTCACCAACAAGTGGGACATGAATGAGGAAGCGGCTCTAAAGGTTTTGAAGGAAATCGTGACCGTCGAAGACATTCGGGGGACGGACTTGCGAAGGGTTTCAGTGCGTTTTTCGAGCAAGGAAGATGCCCGGGATATCGCGTTGGAGGTGGCAAGAGCTTACTTGGAATACCGTGAGGAACTTGAAGCGAAAAAATTGGAAAAAGGAATAGAAGAACTGAAGAGGGCGGTGAGGGAGCAGGAAGATCGAGTGGAGGAAATTGGAAAAATTCTTTCCACGATAACTCGTTCAATCGGTGCGGAAAGTGACGGGATTTCGAGTCCACCAACTACGGAAGATTATATCGCTGCCAAGAGGGATTTTGAAACGGAACAGAGTCTTTTGGCGCAGATGAAGGTGAAGATAGCGGGATGTGTCGATTACGATACATTAGATGATACGATTATCATTCATGAAGACCCCGTGATCTCTGATTCTCCTGTTTCCCCGAATGTGACACTGAATTTGATTCTTGGGTTCGCGGGAGGAGCTTTGCTTTCTCCGTTCCTTGCGCTGCCGCTGATGTGGATGACGAATTGGCGGAATAAAGTGTGCTGAGGTGAATCGCGGCTCCTATCGTTTCGCAAGATATGATGTGGCTTGTGTGTAATTTTCGAAACCATAGTCTTTCATCATGTTGAAACGCTATTGGTGGATGTTGTTGGTAATGCTTTCGTTAGGGGCATTGGCAGGATTAATACTAGCTGCAGTCGTCACTTACTCGATGCCTAAGATATATGAGAGTTCAGTGACGATTGAGATTAGGCCGCCGGCAAATATCAATTTCGATGGAACGGAGGTTTTAACTCCCCCCAATTACTGCGCTACTCAGTTCGAGGTGATCAAATCTCGTAACTCGTTAGTGAGAGTAATTGAGATGTTAGACCTTACGAACAAATGGGCTATGGATCGGGAATCTGTGTTTAATGTCCTGAAGGCTGTTGTTATCACCGAGAATATCCAAGGTACCGATCTTTTAAACATCCGAGTCCGCCACCCGAATCGAGAGGATGCGCGAGATGTCGCGGCGGAGGTGGCACAGGCTTACAAAAGTTACAGATCGGATATAGAAACTAGAACTTCAGAAAGAAGGATCTTGGAGCTGAAACAGCTTGTGCGAGAGCAGGAAGATAGGATGGAGATGTATAGGAAAATTGTAACGGTCATCGCAGAAAAATTTGAGTCTGGTACTGAAGATAGTAGTGGTGCAAATGCAGTCGAACAACTGGATTTGATTGACGCAAAACGAGATCTTGATACTGAACGTAGTTCGCTAGAGAAAATGAGATTTAAGCTGGTTTCGGCCGAAATAGATCACGAAATCACCGACCCTATCATTATTGTGCATGACGATCCGGTTGTGGCCAATGTCCCAATTTTGCCGAATATTCAAATGAACTTGGTTCGAGGAATCGTGAGAGGAGCTTTGTTTTCTCCGTTTTTTGCGCTACCCCTTATGTTCTTTTTGAATCGGCGGAGTGTGGCGTGTTGAGGTGATTTGCCGTGCAGGTCGCGATTTCAGAATCGCGGCTCCTTTCGCTTCGCAGCTGCATATGAAGTAGCTTGTGTGCCGCTTCCGGTAATCTAATCTTCGGCCATGTTTAAACGCTATTGGTGGATGTTGCTGGTGATGATTCCGGTGGGGGCGATGGTGGGTTTTCTTGGCGCTTCTTGGCTGACATATATGATGCCGAAGAAATACGAGAGCAGTGCAACGATTGAGATCAATTCGATACCTAATCCGAGTTTAGATGGCTCGGTTTCACCTGCCTATCAGGGCACTCAATTCGGGAAAATGACATCTCGGAACACTTTGTTGAGAGTGGTCGATGCACTTGATCTAACAAATAAATGGGCAACAGATCGGGATTCAGTGGTTAGGATATTGAGGCAGGTAATAACGGCTGAAAATATCCGAGGAACCGATTTATATACCATCAAAGCCCGTCATACGAATCGCGAGGATGCGAGGGATATCGTGGCGGAAACAGCCCGGGCTTTCAGGGACACGCTGACAGAGGAAGCGGACGAGGAGTTAAGTGGAACCATCATCGCCTATAAAAAAGCAGTCAGGGAGCAGGAGGATAGGGTGGAGGAACGGCGGAAGGTTCTTACTACGATAACTCGTTCGTTCGGCTTAGAACGCGATGGTGTATCGGAGCCACCAACACACGAGGATTTCATAGATCTCAAGAGAGAAGTTGAAGTCGAACAGGATTTGCTTAAAGAACTAAAGCTCAAGCTGGTAGCGGCTGAGATCGACGCTGACATCAGGCAGGATGTCATTGTTGTTCACGATGATCCTTTGATACCGGATGCTCCTATTTCCCCGAATGTAACGTTG
The DNA here is from genome assembly GCA_051252155.1 of Luteolibacter sp. Classification (GTDB taxonomy): domain Bacteria; phylum Verrucomicrobiota; class Verrucomicrobiia; order Verrucomicrobiales; family Akkermansiaceae; genus Luteolibacter. The sequence continues at coordinate 422,786 of JBPOGB010000002.1, forward strand.
AATCTGATGATAGGATTGGCGGGTGGTGCTTTGCTTTCTCCATTCCTTGCGTTGCCGTTGATGTGGATGATGAATCGGAAGCACATTACCTGATTTTAAGGACTCCGTCTTGCGCGGGCGGGGGATGGCGGGCATGTTTCTCGCGATATGAATCGGGAGGAAATGGCGGAGACGCTGGAGAAGATTGCGTTGTTGTTGGAATTGAAAGGGGAGAACCCTTTTAAAGTGCGGGCATACAGGCAAGGAGCTGAGGTGGTGCTCTCGATGGAGGAGGATGTGGTGGAATTGGCGAAGAATGATGAGCTGAAAGGTATCAAGGGGATTGGTGAGGCGCTGCGCGATAAGCTGGGTGAGATGGCGAAGACGGGTGCGCTGGGTTTTTACGAAAAGCTGAAGGCTGAGTTTCCAGAAACAGTTTTTGAGATCTTTGAGGTTCAGGGACTGGGGCCGAAGAAAATCAAGGCGCTGTATGACAAGCTCGGGGTGGATTCCTTGGAGAAGCTGAAGACGGCTTGTGAAGAAGGAAAGGTGGCTGAATTGCCGGGCTTTGCTGTGAAGACACAGACAAAGATTCTGGAGGGCATGGCGGCGAACGAGAAATATGCGGATCGGTTTACGCTGGGAAGCATCGGTGCGATGGTGGAGGGGATTTTGGAAATGCTTCGCATGCATCCGGAGATTTCGAGGGTGGCGGTTGCGGGATCTTATCGCAGGGCGAAGGAGACGGTGGGGGATTTGGATTTCTTGGTATCGACGAAGGAAGGCGCGCTGGTGTGTGAGGATTTCACGACCCTGCCTGAGGTGGATGCGGTGATCGTTTGTGGCGATACGAAGGCGACGGTGCGGCTGAAGAACGGAATGTATTGTGATCTTCGTGCGGTGAAGAATTCAGAGTTTCCTTTCGCTCTCCAGTATTTCACCGGTTCCAAGGAGCATAATGTGGCCTTGCGTTCACTGGCTCAGAAGCGGGGTTGGTCGCTGAATGAATATGGTTTCACCGTGGCGGAGGGTGCTGAGGCACCGCCGGAGGTGAACGAGGAGTGGGACATCTACCGGGCGCTGGATTTGCAATTCATCGAGCCTGAGCTTCGGGAAAACCGTGGCGAGATTGAGGCAGCAGCTGAGAGGAAACTGCCGAAGCTAGTGGAATGGACGAACTTGCGTGGGACTTTTCATAACCACACCACGGAATCCGATGGCAAAGATTCGCTGGAGGCGATGGTGGATGAGGCGATGGAGCTGGGCCTTCAGTATCTGGGGATTTCCGATCACTCGAAATCGTCCGCTTTCGCGGGCGGGTTGAAGGAGGATAGGCTTTTGAAACAGGTCGAGGCGATCCGGGAGCTTGAGAAGACGCTGGGAGGTTTCCGGATTTATGCGGGTAGTGAGGTGGATATTCTGATGGATGGTTCGCTGGATTTTGCGGATGAAATTTTGGAGCAATTGGATTTCACCGTCGCCTCGGTGCACAACTTCGGGAAGCTGGATGAGGATCAAATGACCGAGCGTCTGTGCCGAGCTATGGAAAACGAGCATATAACTATGCTAGGCCACATGACTGGACGTCTGCTTCTGAAGCGGGATAGCTACCCAGTGGATCATGCGAGGATCATCGATTGTGCTGCGGCGACGCGGACGGTGATTGAGCTGAACTGTAGTCCGATGCGTATGGATATGGACTGGCGCTGGTGGAAGCGTGCTCGGGACAAGGGTGTGCTTTGCTCGATCAATCCAGATGCACACACACGTGCGCGGCTGCACCACATTGGCGTAGGCGCGAGGATTGCCCGCAAGGGATGGTTGCGGCGTGAGGACGTGCTGAATACTCGCTCCGCGGAGGAGATAGACGAGTTTTTGAAAATGCCGAAGGCGGATAGGTGAGCCGCCGGAGGCTTTGGACTGCTGCGATCATTCGCAGCTCTTGGGGTTGACGGTGCAACAAGCTGTTGCTTCGTGAAAATCGGAGTTGGCCGTGGATCAATATCACTGAGAAAGCTGGGAAGAATCCCAGCAGTCCAGAGCCTTCGGCGAATTATCCGCGGCGCTTGCGTACGGCCTCGGCGAGGACGTCGAGGACTTCAACGGTGGAATCCCAGTTGATGCAGGCGTCGGTGACGGACTGGCCGTGGGTGAGCTCGGAAAGATCCGACTTCAGCTTTTGATTCCCCTCGACGAGGTTCGACTCGATCATCACGGAGGTGATGGATTTGGAACCTGCGGAGATCTGTTCGGCAAGGTCTTTGGCGACGAGAGGTTGGTTGCGGTAGTCCTTGTTCGAATTGCCGTGGGAGCAATCGATCATGAGAGATTGCGGGAGATTGGACTTTTCGAGCATACCTTCGACGGAGGCAATGGATTCCTTGTCGTAGTTCGGGCCCGTTTTTCCGCCGCGTAGGATGAGGTGGCAGGATTTGTTTCCTGCGGTGGAAACGATGGCGGAGACGCCTTGTTTCGTGACGGAGAGAAAATGGTGCGGGTTCGACGAGGATTGGATGGCGTCGAGGGCGATCTGGATGGATCCGCCGGTGCCGTTTTTGAAGCCAACAGGCATTGAGAGGCCAGAGGCGAGCTCACGGTGGATCTGTGACTCGGTGGTGCGTGCACCGATGGCTCCCCACGCGATGAGATCGGCGTAGTATTGCGGAGAAATGGTGTCGAGAAATTCGGTTCCTGCGGCGATGCCCATGTTGGCAAGGTCGAGTAGGAGTTTGCGTGCTACGCGAAGGCCGCGGTTGATGTCGAAGGAGTCGTCGAGGTTGGGATCGTTGATGAGACCTTTCCAGCCGACGGTGGTGCGAGGTTTCTCAAAATAGACACGCATGATGATGCAGAGGTCTTGTTTGAGGCGCTCGGCTTCGACCTTGAGTTTTTCGGCGTATTCGATGGCTGCTTCCGGATCGTGGATCGAGCATGGGCCGATCACAACGAGCAAGCGGTCGTCACGGAGGTTGAGGATTTCATCGGCCTCGGTGCGCGCGCTGGCGACAACGGATGCAGCCTGCTCGTTGAGAGGGAGATAGTAGGCGAGTACCGCAGGAGAGATAAGCGGATTGATGCCGGAAATTCGAAGGTCGTCTGTGCGGTGTTTGGTCACGGGGCGGGTATGGAAGAGCCTCGCGGTTGAAATGGCGAGTTCCAATTTACGGGTTTTCCGCGATAGAACGCGGTAGGAGAGCGATACGCGGGCTTATTCGCCACTATCATCGCCACTATCATCGCCAGAAGGTTGCTGTGGGGCGGCGGGGATTTGGATGGGCTGGGTGAACGCGGAAGTGCCTGGAGGAACCGGTGGTGCACTCGGTGCAGGGCCGGGGCCTTTGCTCATGAGCTCAGCGCGCTGTTTAAGGAGTGCGTCGATAGTGAATTTCGTGACTTCGAAGGTGCGGCCTTCGAGGGCTTTTGTAGATGCAAGGTTTTGGGTGAGTGTTTCGAGGCGTTCGGCGAAGGCTTTGTCTGCAGCCTCGGCGTCTTCTGGTTTTTCATCGGCAGCTTTTTTGCGCTCCTTCGGCAGTTCTGCAGAAACGTCTACGGTCATGAGGAAATTCTCGGATGCTTTTGCTGGCTGAAGTGTGATCACGTATTCGAATCCTTCGAAGGTCTTGATCGTCGCTTTCTGTATTTTCTCAGGGGTGGAGAGTTTTTCGACTTCGTCGTTAGCTATGACGTCTTCGAAACGTGCGTAGGAGAAAAGTGATTTGAGTGGAGCGGTGGCGGCGGTGTCGATATTCACGCCGGGGAAGGCTTCAGTGAATTTGAAATCGGAGTTTTCGTTTTCACGTGTGAGCGTCCACTCGCTCGTGTCGGAGCCGGGCTGGGTGAGATCGATGGTCTGGATTTTCTCAATGGTGAGGAAATTTTCTAAGAGCCAGTCCTTGGGATCGGCAGAAAGGGCGCTGAACATTTCAGAAACGGCGTAGAACCCAGAATCATCAGCATGGTTACGGACATAGCGTCCGGTGGAGCCGCCTCCGAAGGGTGATGTAGAACCGGCGGCATCGAGATTTTTTCCAAAGGAGACTGTCGCGAGCTCTTCGCCGGAGGAGTCCTTGAAGGTGGCAGTGAGTCCATGCTGGGTGGGGTCTGATGAGTTTTTATCCATTCCGAAGCGAGCGGCGAAAGATGGGCCAGCCTCGATGCCTTGAGTGACTTTTAGATTAGCGACGGAGCGGAGGAGTTCATTGATTGCGGAAGTGTCTGCAGAGAAGCCGTCGCGCTGAGTCACGACCCATGAACCGTCCTTTTTTGTGAGAGTCACGGAGCTATCTACGCTAGTGATTTCGATGGAGGAGGTTTTCTCAGCTGGGAAATCAGCGATGAGAGTTTCCCCTGCAGCGCGGGAGGTGGCGTTCTGATTGTCTCCGTCTTCAGATTTCTTAATGAAGAAAACGGCGGCGGCGAGGATGAGGGCGAAGATCCAGAGGATGGCGACGGTGCGGGCTTTCATACTGGTTGGAAGTTATCGAGTTTGAGAGGAAGTCTTAGCGGGCGCGAGTAGAGGAGCGGCGTTTCAGGAAGAGGCCGAGACCAAAGAGGATGACGATGGCGGGCATGGCCGCGACGTTGAGCAAGGTGATGTTGCCGGCGAGTTTGTCTTTCTGGCGGCGGAGGTCTTTTTTCTGTTCGCGGACGAGTCGTGAGTATTCGACCTGCTGTTGGCGGAATTTTTCGATTTCGGCTTCTTGTTCAGGAGAGAGGAAAAGCTCACTGCCACGTGATTTCTGAGCCTGTAGCTCGTTGAGCTTTTGCTGAGCTTCAGTCAGTTTGGTTTGGAGCTCCGCAATCTTGTTCCCTACTTCTTTGTCGAATTTAGCCTCCATTTCCTTGATGACGGTGAAGGGGCGGCGTGTGGCTACGCGTGAGCGTGAGCCGATGAGGTGTTTTGAGCCGGCTGCCTGGTCGATCAGGTTGAGCAATAGAGCTGAGTTTCCGTTGGCTGGCACATTGCGCCCAAAGACGTCAGTCCCGTAGGCGAAGGTGTTGAAAAACGCATCAATATCGGCAATGAGGAAGACGTTTCCAGGTTTGGCGGCTTTTTTGAGAGGATCGGCTTCGGGTTTCTCTTCCTCAGAAATGGCATCTTCACCTTCAGCGGGTGGGTTAGAGGGTTTGCCATCTGGGAAAGCGGTTTTGAAATCTCCGGAGAGGTGGGTAACTAGATCGAAAGCGGTGCCCTCTGCCTTCACGGATGTATTGAGCGAGGGATCAAGGCGAGAGGCTTTGGCAGGATCTACGAAGCCTGCGCTGGTGGATGAACGAATGAGGCTGTTTAGGGCAACGCCTCCGCCGCCGGTGCGTTTGAGTGCACCGGGTAGGTATAGGCGGACAGAGCCGATGGAGTTCGTGACGATGTTGTCCTTCTGCGGCATGGATTCCTGAGGAAGGGTCAGGACTGCTGGGCTCTTGCGAGCGCCGTCTAGATCAGTGGCGTAGATGGGATCGGCAAGAACTTGATCCGTAACAAATTCGATGCCCCATGCCTTGAGTAGGTTTGGCAGGGTGGAGATGACGGGTTCGCCGGGCTGGCCTGTCAATGGATTGCCTCCTCCGAGCATTTGGGCAGTAAGGGAATAAGCATCAAGGCAGGCGACTACCGTGCCGCCGTTGAGGAGGTATTGATCAACAAGGTATTCGGTTTGCGGGGTGATTTCAGATGGGTGAAAGAGGAGGAGAACCTTGATTTCGTCCGAGTCGATTTTATCGGGGGTCATTCCGAGATTCTTGAGTTCGAATGACTGCTGGAGATCGTTGTAAATGAACCATGCAGGTATTGGTTGCTGGCCGGGCGTCACTGCAGGGGTGCCTTTGAGATCGAGGGCGGAAATAATGCCGATGACGGGTTTGACTGGTGTGGAGACCTCTGCGACGGCCTTGGAAATGTTGTATTCCAGCATGGTTTCCTCAGTGGGATTAAGGAAAGGAAGGACGACTTTCTTATCGAGGGCAGAGATCGCCATGCCTAGGTAAAGGTTGTCTCCGTCGATTTGCTGACCTGTCAGTCCATCGAGGTTCGCCGAATCCTCTGCGTCGGTATCGGGTTCCGGATCGAGATTTTCGATGCGAAGTTTGCCGCCGGAGAGGTTGGAGTATTCCTTGAGGAGGTCGTCCACGCGTTTCATGTGCACTTTCACCTGCTCCGGCATATATTCGGAGTTACGTGAGGCGTAGTAACGGATGACAACTGGGGTATCCAGTTCCTTGAGGATGGCCTTTGTGCCATCCGAGAGCGTGTGGACTTTGTTTTCCGTGAAATCAAGGCCACGGCTTCCGGCGGGTGTGAGTGAGATGAGCCAGTTCGCGAGGATGGCGATGGCGACGAGGGCTGCGATGCCAAGGAGAGCTTTTTTCATAACTTTCAATTTTCAAAATCCAACTTTCAATGAAGAGAGATGAATCGGAGTTTTAGAGAAATTTGAGGGTTGAGATTAGAGAGTTGGAATTTAGGCGCGTTTTGCGCTGAGGATGGTGGAGGTGCCGATGAGGCAGATGCCGATGAACGAAGCGAACCAGACGAGATCCTTGAATCTGAAGAGGCCACGGGTGAGGGATGAGAAATGATCCCAGACGCCGAAGGCGACGACGGCTTCGACAGTAGATTTCGAGGTGGCCTTGGCTAGCTCGCGAGTGAAGGAGTCGTATCCACAGAGTACCATAATGGTGCAGATGGTAACGGATACGATGAGGCAGACGACTTGATCGCGGGTGCATGCTGAGACGAGCATGGTGATGGCGAGGAAGGTGCAGCAGACGAGGAATGAGCCGATGTATCCGGAAGCGATGGTACCGTTGTCTGGCTCACCGAGGTAGTTCACCGTGATGATGATGGGGAAGGTGAGTAGCAGTGCGACGAGTGAGACCGTGGCAGCGGCGAGGAATTTTCCGACGATGGCAGACCATGTGGAGACCGGGAAGGTGCCGAGGAGTTCGATGGTGCCGGTGCGCTGCTCATCTGCCCAGAGTTTCATGGCGATGGCCGGGGCGATGAGCATGTAGAGCCAAGGATGCCAGAAGAAGAAGGAATACTCGAGCGAGGCATCACCTATTCGCATGAAGTTACCGAAGGTGAAAGTGAGGCCTAGCGAGAGGAGGAGGAAGATAACGATGATCGCGTAGGCGGTGGGCTGAGCGAAATAGGATTTCAGCTCGCGCTTAAAGATGGTGAGGGAAGACATGGGTATTAAGTAAAAAGTGCCGAGTGATTTGAGGGATGGATATAGATTTCAGATTGTCCCTCCATCTCCCTGCGGTCGGTTGTGATCAGTGGGAAGACTTTGCTAGTGAAATTTATGCGGCGGTGTCGGTGGTGGTGACTTTGCGGAAGAGCTCGGTGAGGGAGCCGTTGGGGGCTTGGGTGATGAGTTCTTTCGGTGTGCCGTCGGCGACGATTTTCCCGCGATCGACGATGACTGCACGGGTGCAGGAGGCTTCGACTTCTTCGAGGATGTGGGTGGAGAAGAGGATGGCTTTGGTCTCGCCTAGGCGTTTGATGAGCTGGCGGACTTCGTATTTCTGGTTGGGGTCGAGTCCGTCGGTAGGTTCGTCGAGGATGAGGACTTCCGGATCGTGAAGAAGGGATTGGGCAAGGCAGGTGCGGTGGCGGTAGCCTTTTGAGAGGGTGTCGATGGATTGGCGGGCGACACTAGTGAGGAAACAGGTTTCGATGGAGCGCTCGACGGCTTCGTTTTTCTCGGCTCCGACGAGTCCGCGGATTTCGGCGCAGAATTTGAGGAAGCCGATGACCGTCATGTCGTTGTAGAGCGGGGCGGATTCCGGAAGGTATCCGATTTTGCGTTTCGCAGCGGCGGGGTCTTTGACGATGGAGATTCCGCAGATTTTCGCGTCTCCGGAGGTGGGTGGGATGAATCCGGTGACCATGCGCATGGTGGTGGATTTTCCGGCTCCATTGGGGCCAAGGAATCCGAGGACATCACCTTTTTCGACGGTGAAGGAGAGGTTATCGACGGCGAGCTTGCTTCCGAAACGTTTGGTGAGATTTGCGGCTTCGATCATGATGGGTTTCCGTATGTTGGCGGGGACGCGGGTTTTAAGTGCTGCGTAATTTTTTGCGACACAGAAGTCGGGATTTGTTTGGAAAATTTTCTTTTTTTTCGAGAATGAAAAATCTGCCTAAACGGTGCCCAAATTTGGGCGCGGTAGAATGGAGCGCCCAAAGGGCTGCACGGTTCGCTGGGGCTTACGCAGCGTCTTCCGCATTACTGCCGGATTTACGGCGGCGAAGGGAGGGGGCTTTGGTTCCTTCAACAACGGCGCGGTTGATCGAAACGCCTTCGATGTCGCCGCGGGAAGGGACGTCATACATGACATCAAGCATCATTTTCTCGAAAATCGAGCGGAGTGCGCGTGCGCCGGTGCCGCGTTCGACAGCCATGGCGGCGATGGCACGGAGTGCGTCGCGGGTGATGCGAAGCTTTGCTCCATTGAGAGCGAGTTGCTTGGAGTATTGTTTTACCAAGGAGTTTTTCGGATCGGTGAGGATCTGAACGAGTTCCTTCTCCGTGAGTTTACGGAGTGAGGTGATGACAGGAAGGCGACCGATGAACTCAGGGATGAGGCCGAAGTGAAGGAGATCCTCGGGGAGGACTTTTTCGAGGATCTTGGAAGATTTTTCGTCGAGTTCTTCGGAATTATGATCCGAGTGGAATCCGAGGGTCTTGCTGCCGAGACGGCGGCGGACAATGTCTTCAAGGCCGACGAATGCTCCGCCGCAGACGAAGAGGATCTTCTCGGTGTTGATCTGGATGTATTCCTGCTGCGGGTGCTTGCGGCCGCCTTGTGGTGGGACGTTACAGACCGAGCCTTCGAGGATTTTTAGGAGGGCTTGCTGGACGCCTTCGCCGGAAACATCGCGGGTGATGGAGACATTTTCGGTCTTGCGGCCGATTTTATCGATTTCATCGACGTAGATGATACCGCGTTCGGCACGCTCGACATCGAAGTCTGCCGCCTGGAGGAGGCGGAGGATGATGTTTTCCACGTCTTCGCCAACGTAGCCAGCCTCAGTGAGGGTGGTGGCATCGACGATGCAGAAGGGGACGTCGAGGACGCGAGCGAGGGTGCGCGCGAGGAGGGTTTTGCCTGAACCGGTCGATCCGAGGAGGAGGACGTTGGATTTCTCGATTTCGACGTCTTTGTATTCCGAGGAAATGGATAGATCGTCTTGGTTGAGGCGGAGGTAGTGATTGTAAACGGCGACGGAGAGGACGCGTTTGGCTGTTTCTTGGCCGATGACGTAATTGTCGAGTTCGGCAACGAGTTCCGCTGGTGTGGCGGAGGTTTCCTTGCGGCGAGAGGTTTGTTTGCTCTTTTCGCCCGTTTCTGACTCTTCAGGAGGATTGAGTTCCTTGGCGAGGATATTGCCACAAACGTCTACGCATTCGTTGCAGATATAAACGCCGGGGCCGGCGATGAGTTTCTTTACCTCTGAGTGGCTCTTTCCGCAGAAGGAGCACATGGTGAGATTGGAAGCGCGTGCCATGGGTGAAATCTTAAACTTTAAATTTTAAACCCCAAGATGAAAAGGCTGGGGTTATTAGGAGGACAGGAGTGTCTTACTCCTTATCTTTTTCCTGGACGGCGTCAGGGAGCTGCTTGCGGGATTCGAGGACTTTGTCGACGAGGCCGTAGGCGACAGATTCCTCTGCGGACATGTAGTTGTCGCGGTCGGAATCATTTTCGACTTCCTCGACGGTTTTGCCGGTGTGGTGAGCGAGGATACCGTTGAGTTTCTTCTTCAGGTTGAACATGAAGCCGATGGTGCGCTCGACGTCGGAGGCGGTGCCCTGTGCGCCACCAGAGACCTGATGGATCATGACGTGGGAGTTTGGTAGGCAGAAGCGCTTACCCTTTGTTCCTGCGGTGAGGAGGACGGAGCCCATGGATGCGCAGATGCCTATGCAGTAGGTGTTCACATCACAAGTGAGGAACTGCATGGTGTCATACATGGCGAGGCCAGCAGTGACCGAGCCGCCGGGGCTGTTGATGTAGATGTGGATGTCCTTCTTTGGATCCTGCATCTGGAGGAAAAGGAGCTGAGCGATCACTGAGTTCGCGACACCATCGTCAATGGCGGTGCCGATGAAGATGATGCGATCCTTGAGCAGGCGTGAGTAGATATCAAACGAGCGCTCTCCGCGTGCATCGGATTCGATGACGACAGGGACGTAGTAATTGTTCTTCGGTGCCTGCGATGAGGAGTTATTGGAAGGAGGGAAAAGGTTCATTTCTGCTTATTCTGCGGGTGTAGATTCGAATTCCTCTTGGGAAACTTCCGTGACCTTCGCCTCTTCCAAAAGGAAGTCAATGGTACGACCGATGACCATTGAATTACGGATAGACTGAATCTGATTTGTTTTCTGGAGGTCTTTGATGACCTTTTTGATGGGTTGCTTGCGTTGTTCAGCGATTTGGCTGATGTGCTGGAGGAGATCGGTGTCCGGGACGGTGATCTTTTCTTCACCTGCAATTTCCTGAAGGATGAAGTTGGTGCGGAGGTTGGTGACGGCGCGTTGGGTGGCGGCGGCGAAAATTTCCTCTTCCTTACCTGAAATGTCCTGATCCGAGGCACCAGCTTTGTTGCCTTCTTCGACGATGGCGTTGGCTTGGTTTTGCGTCTCGCGGGTGACAATTTCTTCCGGGAGCTCGAATTGGCAGGCTGCGTTGAGCTGCTCGACGATTTGGTTGACCTTGAGTTCGTTGATCTGCTTGGTCTTTTCTTGGTGCATGTTGCCCTTGATCATGTCCTTGATTTCCTCAAGGGACTTGTCCGGGACGAGTTTTGCGGCGAATTCGTCGTTCAATTCAGGGAGTTTCGCTTCCTTGATGCCGGTGAGGGTAGTGGCGAGAGTCATTTCCTTGCCACGGAGCTCTTCGAATGGGAATTCATCGTCGAGGGTGATGGTGACGTCCTTTTGGTCGCCTTCTTTCATGCCTACGAGCTGATCTGCGTAGCCGGGGAGGAATGAGCCTTCCTTGATCGGGAGCCAGTGGTTTTCACGTTTGGCGAGGTAGTTGCCCTTTTCACCGATGACTTCTTCGAGTGGCTTGCCATCGACAGTGGAGGTGAAATCGACGACCGCGATGTCGTCATTCTGGAGCGCGCGATCGGAGATGTCGTCGAATTCGGCGAGGCGTTCGCGGAGATTTTCGAGCTGGGCGTCGATTTCTTCGTCGCTGACTTCGGTGGAAGGAGCTTTTACCTCAAGACCTTTGTAGGTTGGGAGGGTGAACTCCGGGGCGAGGATGAGGGTGGTGTCGAAGGCGATGGAGCCGTCTGGACGCTCGTTGAGATTGGCGGGTGAGCCGAAATCGAGAACCTTGAGGCTCTCTTTTTCGAGGGCTTGGTCGCAAGCTTCGCCGAAGAGGGCGTCTTGGAGTTCTGCGGAGATTTGTTTTCCGAAACGCTTCTGGATGACGTTTTTCGGGGCTTTGCCGGGGCGGAAGCCAGAGAGTTTTGCCTGGGATGCGTAGGTGGCGGTGATGGATTCGCGCTTTGCGGCGACATCAGCGGAGGGAACCTCCACGCTGAGGGTTGCGATGCACTTTGGCTGTTTTTCGACGACGATATTCATAAAGTTTCTGCGGTGGGGCGGGGAAAGTAGGGTCAGGGAAGCCGGATTGGCAACTTTCAACTGGTAAGGGGGATAAAAAAGCGCCGCAGCCTGTTTGAGAGGCGGCGGCGCTGGGGAGAGTAATAAGTCGGATTAGCGGCGGCAGAGGGTGATTACTCCGAGATTGAGGAGGGGCGCATACGCTCATGATCTTGAATAGGGCAGCACCCCCCATAATCATGGGGTAGACAAGTTTTTGGAAAGTGCTACTTTTTAACGACTTACGGTATCCCATCCCGCGAAAAGGCGGGGAGGGGCAAGTTTGAACACCAAAGTCACACGACCCAATGCCCATGAAAAAATATCTCCTTAGCTCCCTCGGCGTTTTCGCGCTACTTCCTGCGGCGAATGCAGCACTCACCATAAATAAAACCATCGGAATTGACTTCGGATCGGTGGCTTCAACAGGAGCTTCCATAACATTCAACGATTACCTTGATGACGATATCGCATCAGGAGGAACCTCGGGAGATGTTCTTAGTACCTCTCTGGTGGATTCTTCAGGTGGTGCTGTAACTGGAGTGACCTTTTTTGTGACCAATAGCACCACCAAAGATTCCCTCACGGGCTTTAACGCAGGTCAAGCTGGGCCTTCTCCTTTCGACGTTGCTTCGGTCTCCAATGATGCGTTCATTGTAAATAGCACGGGAGCCGCGCCACTCAGTCAGGCCAATTCGACGGTTCTCCTCACCTTCACTGGTCTTGACGACAGCTTGACCTACAATCTTTCAGGCGGATTCGATCCCTCGAATGGTAATGCGATATTCGATACGAGGTGGACTGCGGATGGCCAGACTGCACTTACCAACATAGGTGGAAATGGTTATATTTCACTCGACGGTCTATCTACTGACGGCTCGAGTAATTTGGTCATTACATTGAACAACGGCGGTGGTAATAGTCACGTTGTTGTAGGTGGCCTTACTCTGACAGCCGTTCCCGAACCATCCGCCGTAGCTCTTCTGCTCGGAGGTATGGGGATGCTCGCACTCCGCCGTCGTCGCGCGTGAGCCAAAGCGATTTCAATCTTAACGCCGTGGTTCTCGATTGAGGGCTACGGCGTTTTTTTTTGGAAATCATGTGGTGTCGGTTTGGTTGGGCGATTTCCTGTTTGCCGCTGAAACTCCAGAAGGCTACGAAAGACCATCATGCATTTTCCTGCCGCCGTGCTAGCTGCGCTTTTCATATCGTTACAAGGTACGTATGCGGAAGCGGGTAGCGGTTTGGCTGAATCCGAGGGGCCGACCCAGGAGCAACTCGAGTTCAGGCTTGAGCAGATTGAACGAGAACTCGATGGGCTGGCGAGGTTCACGCTGCGCAGTGGGTTGGGGAATATCGGGTGGATTTCAGAGCGGTCTGTAAAACCCGGTCACGTGGAGTGGGCTGAGGTCACTCTCGCGCAGGAAACGGAAATCGACCGTATTGTGTTGGCTCCCGTCATTTGGAACGATGCGATGAAGGGGCCGCAGGCGGATGCGCTTCCGGAAGCATTCGACATCATCGTGGGGACGGAAGGTGATGAGGAGGGGCATGTCATCGCGAGTCTCAGTGCAGAGGATGAATTTTTGCCGCGCATTGCGCCGCTGGTGATACGGATCGCGCCGACGAAAGCCACCTGGGTGAGGATTCAGCCAAGCCTGTTGTCGAGGGATATGCGGACGGGGAGGTATCAATTCAGCCTTTCCGAAATCATGGTCTTCAGTGGGGAGAGGAATGTCGCCTTGGGCTGCGCGGTGCGGGTTTCCTCGGATATAGGAGGATGGGGAGCGGGGGGCATCTACAAGGAAGCGCTGGTGGATGGATTCACTCCTTTTCTGATGGATGCCTCCACGGGGGAAGACAGCAACGCGTTCAAAGTGTTTTACAACGAAGGCCAGCGCTTCTTAGTTTTCATCGATCTGGGGGAGGAGTTCCCGGTAGATGAGATTCGCCTGCATACTGCGGATGCAAGTGAGTATGTCCCGCAGTTGGTTCCGGGTGATTTTGGCCTGCCGCCTGATCTTTTGATCGAGGGCGCTAGACTTCCGAAATTTGCCGATGCGACCCCCCTTGTGGCATACAAGAAAGGCTCACTTTATCAGCTTGGCCCCATGCTTTCATGGTATTTGCCGGAAACGACTTGCCGCTACATCCGGCTATCGGCTCCCGAGGGCTATGAAATTCCAGAGAGTGACATGCAGCCGTTCTGCGTGATCTTGGCGGAAATCGAAGTTCTCTCAAAAGGGCGTAATGTCGCTAAGGGAAAGGCTCCTCGAGTCCCCCGTAAGCCAGGTATGTCATTGCTTTTTCCAGGAGGGCTCACGGATGGGCGGAATCACTTCGGGGATATCCTTTCCATCTCCGAATGGATGGATCAGCTGGCACGTCGCCATGATCTGGAAGTCGAGCGCCCTATCGTAGCTGCAGCACTCAAGCTTAGCTACGAGCAGCAAAAGTTAAAGCTGGCACGTATATCTTGGATTGCCGTGATTTTCGGAGCCGGGATCATTATTACGATGATGGTTGGCCGGATACTGAGGATGCGTGCGATCGGGAAACTTCGTGAGCGTATCGCGGCGGACATGCACGACGAGCTAGGGGCTAATATCCATACGATCGGATTGCTAAGTGATAGTGCGAAAGCCTCTGACTCAGTAGAGGAATCGGAGATGCTGCACCGGCGGATACGTGAGCTCACACAGCAGTCAGGCCGGGCTGTGAGACGGTATTCACAAGTGGTGGAAGATACGGTGAACTATACGGATTTAGTCGAAGATATGGAGCGCTCTGCGAGGCGTATTACCGGTCAGTTCGAGCATAACATGTCATTTAATGGAGAGAAATATCTCGAGCGTTTTAGTTCGCAAATCCTCATAGATACCTACCTCTTCTACAAAGAATGCCTCGTGAACATCTACCGTCATTCTGATGCTACGAAGTTCCAGACGCGGCTAACGGTTACGCCAAGTATGTTATTGCTAGAGGTGTCAGATAATGGGCAGGGACTGCCGGATGATCTTATTGAAGCGGCTCCGCCGTCTCTGAAGCGGCGTGCGCGGCTGCTGCGGGGCAAGCTTTCCATTGAAAATAGCGGGGAAAGAGGAACCATTGTTGTGCTAAAAGTACGCAACCGAAAGTGGTGGCAGCGGAAAAGTTTATCTGCCGTCAAATCCGAAGAAGCATTTAGTCGTCTGCAACAACAAAACACACCATGAAAAATCCAATCAAAGTGATGATGATCGAGGATCATCCTGAATACCGAGAGGCTGTACAGCATGTGCTGAGTAAGGAGGATGACTTTGAAGTGATAGGTATCTTCGGAAATGCGAATCAGGCTCTTCGTGAGCTTGAAAAAAACACCCCTGAGGAACTTCCGAATGTGATTCTCCTAGATCTGAATCTCCCGGGTATGTCTGGGCTAGAGGCGATGCAGTGGATTGAAAAATATGCGCCCGAGGCAAAAATTATGGTTCTGAGTCAGTCCGACAATGAGTCCGAGGTTTTCATGGCGATCCGTAATGGTGCGCTCGGCTATCTTTTGAAGTCCTCATCGATGGATGATATCAAAACTGCAATACGTACCGTTGCGAATGGCGGGGCTTTACTCGATCCAGCTCTTGCAAAGTATGTGCTGGATGAAATGAAGAGCGGTTCTTTGGCTCCGCAAGAAGTGGTGAAGCTCACACCGCGAGAGATAGAAATTCTCAGCATGATTGCGGAAGGTCATTCCCAAAAAGATATTTCCGCGATGCTTAAGCTAAGTGTTTATACGATCGCGGAACACTTAACGAATATCTACGAGAAGCTCCACGTGAAGAATGCTCCTGCTGCCATTAGTAAGGCCTTCCGCGCGGGAATATTGAAATAAGCTCAGTCTGGAAAAACGATGGCGCGGTGGCCGTCGATGATGGTGCGATCGTGGACGTGGTAGCGGATGCCTTTTGCAAGGGCGGCGCGCTCGCAGTGGCGGCCGAGGCGAGCGAGGTCATTGGGTGAATGGAAGTGTGAGACACGCTCGACCTCTTGCTCGATGATGGGGCCGGCATCGAGATCCGCGGTGACGTAGTGGCATGTTGCACCGATGAGTTTCACTCCACGATCGTGTGCTTGGCGGTAGGGGTTCGCGCCAATGAAGGCGGGGAGAAAAGAGTGGTGGATGTTAATGATTCTTCCTGAAAATTCCTGGCAGAAGCTGTCTGGCAAAATCTGCATAAAGCGTGCGAGGACGATGAGTTCGACATCCTGCCCTAGGATGAGGTCGCGTATTTCGGCGAAGCCCTTTTCACGTGCGTCGTCGTCCATTTCGATGTGATGGAAAGGAAGATGAGAGCGTTCGGCGATGGGTGCACAGGCATCGCGGTTGGCGATGATGGAGGTGATCTCAATGGGGAGTTCGCCGAGTTCGGTGCGGAGTAGGATTTCGTTGAGGCAGTGGTCGGTCTTTGTAACGAGGACGGCGGTGCGCATCTTGTATGGCAGTTCGCGAAAGTGCCATTTCGCTCCGAGCGAGCGGCCAAGGGTACCAAATCCATTTTTGAAGTCTTCAACGGTCACATCGAGCCCTGATGTGTCGATCTCTAGGCGCGCGAAAAACTTCTTCCCGATTTGATCGGAAAACTGGCTGAATTCCGTGAGGTTCCCGCTGTGTGAGGCAACGTATGATGCGATCTTCGCGACGATGCCTGGGGAGTCCGGCGAGGAGAGTTTGAGGATGAGTCCGGGGCGCACGATATTTGAAATTTTAAGCTCAAAATTATAATGAAAAAATGAGTGGAGCAGATGTTTGCGGGAAAATCGTTTGGTGACAAGCCTGCCTGTGGGTAGGATTTCGCGGATATGGAAATCAGAAACAAGGCAGAACAGAAGCCGTTCACAACAAAGGACGGTTCTACGATCACGAGCCTACTCGATTCTGCTAATGCACCGGTGAAGAATCAGAGCCTAGCGGAAGCTTATATTCCTTCAGGTGGATCTACGCAACGGCACTACCACAAGGATAGTGAAGAGTTTTACTACATTTCCGAAGGCAGCGGTGTAATGGAAATAAGTGGAGAGGTTAGAAAAGTCGGTGTAGGGGATGCTGTTCTGATTCCAGCAGGTGTATGGCATGAGATTAAGGCTACTACAGACCTAGTATTTCTCTGCTGTTGCGCGCCGCCATACCGGCACGAAGATACATATTTTGAGTGAGGATTTCGCTGCGGAGATTTTTCTATGAGATGATATTTATTTTGGTTCGCCGTTGAAGTGGCATAGGCAGTGCTTGGCTGCCTTCCCTATGGTTGGTTTTACGAGGGCTAAGAAAATCCTATGGGCGGTATGTGCCGTCGGGTTGGCTTTTTCAGTAAACCAAGCGGTTGCACAGGAGCAATCAGTCCGCGAAAAGATCAATACGATCATAGCGATGGGAGAGGGTGATGAGCAGACGGAAGCTGTTCTTGCTCTTAAAAAAACGCCGACTCCGGAGATTGTCGAGTGGCTCGAGAAGTGGAAGCAGGGTGTCATCTATATCTACGAGGCTCCGGATGGAACGATCATACCTGTATTGATGGGTAATAAGATTGAAGGGACGCGAAAGACTGCGATTCGAACGTTTCTTGATGAATTACCCGTTCTTGATGAGGTAGGAGAGCAGGTGGGAGTAGGTAAGTATGATTTAGATATGGCGGATACGAACTCCAAGCTACGGAGGGCGATGAGCGAGGTTTCGAGTCTTGCTTCTCTGGCTGATCCGGATCCGGAAAATCGTATCAAGGCGATCGTCAAGACGGCTATTGGGCAGAGGCAAGATAAGCTGCCGGCGCTTTTGGAGCTTCAGAAAATCGAAACTAATAAGAAGGTGTTGAAGGCGCTTGATGAGTCCATTGCGCTCATTAATTTGCGTTCGGATGACACCGAAAAGCGATTAGCTGCCGCGGAGTTATTGGGTAAGCGAGGTTCGTTGGCTGCTTTTGATTTACTTAAAACAATCGCGAAGGAGTCTGCAGAATCCGGCGATAAAAAAATGGAGAAAGCAGCTTTGCTCGGTGTGCAGCGAATCGAGGGGCACATATCACGTATTAATGCTGCAGGCACCTTGTTTCGAGGGGTTTCTTCTGGATCAGTGCTTCTTGTGGTGGCGATTGGTCTAGCGATCACCTTCGGGTTGATGGGTATCATCAACATGGCACACGGAGAGTTCATCGCAGTAGGAGCCTATACGGCCTACATGGTGCAGAATATTTTTGGTGAGGGCATCAAGCTTTCACCTTTTGGTCAGTCGATTTCCATTCCGGGATTCGGCTTCGGCGATTTCGGGATGAACCTGTATTTCGCCGTAGCGATCCCTATGAGTTTTATCGTTGCGGCGCTCGTGGGGCTCTTACTTGAGCGCAGTGTTATTCAGTTTTTATATCGCAGGCCTTTGGAGTCTCTATTGGCGACGTGGGGCGTTTCCCTCGTCATGCAGCAGCTTTTCCGTCTAATCTTCGGCCCCAACAATGTGCAGGTTTCAAGTCCCAGCTGGCTTTCGGGAAATTGGACGGTGAACGATGTGGTTTTCGGCTGGAACAGGCTATTCGTGATCGGTTTCGCCATCCTGATCATCGTCGCCACCTGGTTGGTGCTGAACAAAACCTCGCTCGGCCTCCTCATCAGAAGTGTGATGCAGAACCGCAACATGGCCGCGTGCATGGGCGTGCGCACCGAGCGTGTGAACATGATGACTTTCGCATTCGGTTGCGGACTGGCGGGGCTTGCCGGTGCTTTCCTTTCACAGATCTCGAACGTCGGCCCCTCACTCGGCCAGAACTACATCGTAGATGCCTTCATGACGGTGGTTGTCGGCGGTGTCGGAAACATCCTCGGCACGGTGGTGAGTGCGCTTGGTATCGGTATGGCTGACCAAGGTCTCCAGCAATACTTAGGCAATCCTGTGATCGGTAAGATCCTCGTTCTCACTCTCATTATCATCTTCCTCCAGTGGCGTCCGCAAGGGCTCTTCGTAACCCGCTCACGCAGCCTCGACTGATGACTAAAGCACCAGCAGCATCAAAAATCCAAATGCCATTGCTAATCGTGATGGCGGTGTTCCTTGTGATCGTGATGCCTCTACTGAATGTCACCGGGCATATTGAGGATTTCACTCTGAACGTTTGGGGGAAGTATCTCTGTTACGCGATTATGGCTGTATCCATCGATCTGCTGTGGGGTTACACCGGATTGCTTTGTTTGGGGCAAGCGCTGTTTTTCACGCTCGGCGGATACATGATGGGAATGCATCTCATGTTGATGATTGGTAAACTAGGTTCCTATAATAGTGATCTACCCGACTTCCTTGTGTTCCTAGGCCATAAGAAATTACCTGCATTTTGGGAGCCTTTCTACTCCTTCCCATTTGCTGCTCTGATGGTTTTCTTGCTTCCAGGTTTGCTAGCGTTGATTTTTGGTTTCCTAGCATTCAGGTCTAGAATCAAAGGAGTGTATTTCTCTATTCTTACCCAGGCGCTCACTTACGCGGCGTCACTTCTATTCTTCAGAAATGAACTGCTGATGGGTGGTAATAACGGTTTTACCGATTTTCGCACCCTTCTTGGTGCAAACCTTCGCGAGCCTTCCACGCAGCGCGTATTATATATCATCACTGCAGTCTTGCTGGTGGGAGTCATAGCCGGTTGCAAATGGCTGACCGCTTCGCGCTTTGGGTTAATCCAACGTGCGATACGTGATTCGGAAAACCGTGTGCTATTTTCGGGATATTCCACTGCGAATTTCAAACTCTTCATATTTGTTGTATGCGCAATGATTGCTGCTGTGGCCGGCGCGCTTTACGTACCACAAGTGGGGATTATCAATCCCGGCGAAATGAAAACCGAGCGCTCACTTGAAGCTGTGGTCTGGGTTGCTCTCGGAGGACGCGGAACGCTTGTAGGGCCGGTCGTCGGCGCGGTGGGAGTGAATGCCTTGAAGAGTTGGGCGACGCGCGCATATCCGGATATGTGGCTTCTGATCCTTGGCGGTTCTTTCGTTCTCGTCGTGATGTTTATGCCGAAAGGTATCGTCGGTATACCCGGGCAGATTCGCGATTGGATGGCGAAATCAAAAAACAAGCGAGATAACAAATCGAAACCTGAAATCCCGAAAACCGAAGAGGAAATTACCGAATCATGACTCAGGATCCATTTCAAAAGCCGTACCTCCTCGCCGCCGAGGGGCTGAACAAATCCTTCGATGGCTTCAAGGCCATCAATGATCTGAATTTCTATCTCGATGAGGGAGAGCTACGTACGGTCATCGGCCCCAATGGTGCGGGCAAGACGACTTTCCTCGATATCATCACAGGCCGCACCCAGCCGGACACCGGCACCTTGGAGTGGGATCCTGACCATGATCTCCTCAAGCTGAACGAATATGAGATTTACCGTCTTGGCATCGGCAGGAAATTCCAAACGCCGACGGTATATGGTGACCATACCGTCATGGAAAACCTCATCCTCTCGATGGCCGGGCCAAGGAGTATCTGGCACAGCCTTTTCGGAAAAATCCTAGAGCCGCAAAAAGAGCGCCTCGCTGAAATCCTCGAAACGATCAAATTGAGCGCCCAAGCATATCGCAAGGCCGGTGAACTTGCTCATGGTCAGAAGCAGTGGTTGGAGATCGGAATGCTTCTCGCACAGGAAGCGCGCCTCCTTCTCGTTGATGAACCTGCAGCGGGCATGACCGATGAGGAAACCTATCGTACTGGCGAACTTTTGCTCTCGCTGGCAGGCAAGCATACCATTGTGGTGATCGAGCACGACATGGAGTTTGTTCGTCAAATTTCACAAGGGAGGAAAGTCACCGTGCTACACCAGGGACACGTCCTTTGTGAGGGCCCGGTGGATCAGGTTCAGTCTGACGAACGGGTCCTCGAAGTCTATCTCGGCCGCAAATCCAAAGTCGCCTGAATACCATGACTGTAGATGCACCAAGCTCCAAAAAAATCCTCGTGGATGACATGCGCGTCTCCATCGGTGGCAGCACCATCCTGAGAGGTGTGGGTTTTGGTATCCGTGAAAAATCTGTCTTCTGCCTGATGGGAAGGAACGGAGTGGGCAAGAGCACCACGCTGAAGGCATTGATGGGGCTGCTACCACTAGACTCCGGCACAATTACGTTGGATAACAAAAAGATTCACCGCCTGCCCACCGCAATGCGCGCGCGTGCAGGTCTTGCCTACGTTCCGCAAGGACGAGATATTTTTCCGCATCTCAGCGTCGAAGAGAACCTCTACATCGGCCTGAAGGCGCGGGGTGCGAAGAAGGATAAGGAAGAAATTGACCGTGTGTTTACTCTCTTTCCGATCATCCGTGAATTCCTTCACCGCAAAGGCGGAATGCTTTCCGGTGGCCAGCAGCAACAGCTTGCGATTAGCCGGGCGCTGCTCACAAAACCACAACTTCTTATTCTCGACGAGCCAACTGAAGGTATACAGCCAAACATTATCGACCAGATCGGGGATGCTATCAAAATGCTCCGCGAAGAAGGAAAAATGGCGATACTACTAGTGGAGCAGTATTTGGATTTCTGTCGCGAGCTTGGAGATGATTTTGCTATTCTCGATCGCGGTTCTGTTTGTGCATCCGGTGAGATGAATGACCTTACAGACGGAATTGTGAAGGAGTTTCTTACTGTTTGATTTGGTATTCAATTTCTTTCATTAACTTAGAAGGCTCATTGTATTTGTAGGGTTATGAGCGGTTCTCATGTTGGTCTTTGTTCGTGTGCCGGTAGATTCATGTGGTTTCTAGAGATTCAAGATGACTGGTACGACATGCGCTAATCGGCAGCGGGTCACTCGACTAAGATGACCCGCACAACACAAACAGAAATATGAAAAATAAATATCACAGCAACCTCATCCGTGCTGCAATCCTGTCTTCGATCGTCGGCGCATCTTCTGCTAATGCTGAAGATGTCGTTTCGGGCTCCCTGAGTCTTGACTACAACACTCACTTCATCTCCTACGGTTTTGACGTTTGGAATGATGGAGAGGCTATGAGTGATCCTACATTCAATCCTTCGCTAGAACTTGCATTCGCTCTTCCTAGTGATGTGAGCCTCACCTTAGGCACTTGGTGGGATGTTAATAGTAAGGCCACGAGTACGCTTGGTGGACGCATTCAGGAAATTGATGTCTGGGCAGGTCTCTCGAAGGATTTCGGTCCCGTTAGTCTTGGTGTCACGTATCAAGCTTGGATGTATGGCGGTACCACAGAAGACATTCTCGATATTTCGATCGGTTATGATTGTTTCCTCTCCCCATCCCTTATGATTCACAATCGCCTAGATGGAGGTGCTTCTGGTGGGGATACCGGTACGGTTCTCGTTCTTGGCCTTGAGCACGGCATCGAAGCGGGTCCTGTTTCGATCAGTTTTCCGTTCAGTCTCGCCTACTTCACGGATGAAGGCTTCCATGGTACAGGCCCTGTCGCACCTGGCGGCGGTGCTGATAGTGGAATCGGCTATGCAAGTTTCGGAGTTGGATTTTCCGTTCCTCTCTCGACTGTGATCGGCGAAGCCTACGGCGAATGGGATCTGCATGGTGGACTTACCTATTATGTAACCGATCGGGAAGTCATTCCGGGTCGCGCTAAAGGTGATTTCCTCACCGCAAACCTTGGTCTCGGCCTCTCCTTCTAATCTCTCCTGTTGTTAGGTTGCTTTCGGAGGGGTTCGGATCGTTTTTGACGAGAGCCCCTCCGCTGGCAGCCTTCATTTTTAATACATTTCCCCCAAAATAACTATGAAACGCATTCTAACCTCAGCTCTTGCAGCTACCGCAATGCTCCTGCCGCTCTCCAAGGCAGAAGAAACTGTCAAAGTCGGCGTCCTCCACTCACTGAGCGGCACGATGGCGATCAGCGAAACGTCGCTTCGCGATATTCTCCTTTTTACTTTCGATGAAATCAACGCCAGCGGCGGCGTAATGGGAAAAATGATTGAGCCGGTCGTTGTCGACGGTGCTTCAGACTGGCCGCTCTTCGCTGAGAAGGCCAAACAGCTTCTTGATCAGGACAAAGTCGCGGTAACCTTCGGTTGCTGGACATCTGTCAGCCGCAAATCCGTACTTCCTGTCTATGAGGAAAAAGGCGGGCTGCTCTTCTACCCTGTCCAATACGAGGGTGAGGAAATGTCACCTAACATTTTCTACACCGCAGAAGCGGTTAACCAGCAGGCGACTCCGGCAGTCGATTACATGCTCGAAGAAGGTAAGAAGAAATTCTACCTGCTCGGCACCGACTACGTCTACCCGCAGACTACCAACCTCGTTCTTTTGGAGTATCTCCTTAGCAAAGGGGTGCCTATAGAAAATATCGGTGGTGGCTTCACAAAGGATGCTGATGGCAATATTATTTCCGCAGGGAAATACACTCCGTTCGGCCACACCGATTACCAGCAAATCATTTCCGAGATCAAGCAGTTCGCTGCGTCTGGTGATGCCTGCGTAATCAGCACACTCAACGGTGATACCAACGTTCCATTTTTCAAGGAATACGCAGCCTCCGGTCTTGATGCCGAGACCTGCCCGGTTGTTAGCTTCTCGATCTCCGAAGATGAGTTCCGCGGCCTTCCTGCTGATCAGCTTGTCGGTCAGCTCGGATGCTGGACTTACTTCCAGTCGATCAAATCCGAAGCTAACGAGAAGTTCGTGGACGATTTCATGGCATGGCTTGAGAAGTCCGATGTCACCGGTATCGTCAAAGATGATCGCGTGACCTGCTCACCGATGGTTCTTTCCTATGCTGGTGTTTACCTCTGGAAAGCAGCTGTTGAGCAGGCAGGTAGCTTCGAGCCTATGAAAGTCATGGCTGAGCTCAAAAAGGGTATCAGCTTCGATGGCCCCGGAGGCACTGTGACCAGCCAGGAAAATCATCACCTCACCAAGAATGTATTCATCGGTGAGACTCGTGCGAACGGTCAATTCAAGATCATCAAGGAATACAAGGACGTCGTCGGCGAGCCTTTCCTGAAAGGAACCTACAAGTAAACGAGCAGTCCCCCCCGCTGACCATAGACCTCGGGTTCCTTTTGGAATCCGGGGTTTTTTGTTGTGGCACGGTGTTTGCTGGAGCTGAGAGTAGATTTACCTTATGAACGCACACCGAACGAAAAATTTCCGTATGGCGGCTCTCGCAATATTCCTTGGAGTCGGAGCATTTGCACAGGCACATCCTGGCCCGCCGGGTCATTACCATCCGGATGAAGTCGATGAGTTTGATCAGGTTTCTATTGTTGAGCCTGTTGCTTCGAGAGACTTCGATCTTGGCGGAATATTAGTTCTTACGGGTATTGCTGCCTGCCTTGGTTTTGCCTTGTTTCAGAAACAGGGCGGTATTTGGGCGGATGCGACCCGCAAACATTGATCGTTATAATTAGACCTTATGCATTTAAGCCCAAGAGAGCAGGAAAAGCTGCTCATTGTCGTAGCGGCGGATCTCGCGCGAAGAAGAATGGATCGAGGGCTGAAGCTCAATCATCCCGAAGCTGTGGCATTCATCACTGCGGAAATTTTGGAAGGTGCGCGTGATGGAAAAACCGTTTCCGAACTCATGAGCTACGGCACGACCCTGCTTTCTCGCGACAAGGTAATGGAGGGTGTGCCAGAGATGATTCATGACGTCCAAGTGGAGGGGACTTTCCCCGATGGTACCAAGCTCGTAACCGTTCACGATCCAATACGATGATACCTGGAGAAATTATCACACCGGTAGGCGCTCCAGATATCGAGCTGAATCCGGGTTTGGAAAAGCTTGTCATGGTCGTCGCTAACCGTGGCGACAGGCCGGTGCAGGTTGGAAGTCATTTTCATTTTGCTGAGGTGAATTCCGAACTCGATTTCGATAGGGCTGCAGCGAGGGGCTTCCGTCTGGATATTCCCGCAGGCACTGCCGTACGATTCGAGCCGGGTGATACCCGTGAAGTGCCGCTGGTGGCCTTTGCTGGAGAACGTGAACTCCATGGTTTCAACGGTCACATCAACGGGAAGCTCTGAACGATGAAACAGTCACGGAAAAATTATGCAGGCACCTTCGGCCCCACGGTTGGAGATCAAGTGAGACTTGCCGATACGGAGCTTTTTATCGAGGTGGAGCGTGATCTCATCGCGGAAAGCGGTGGCTACGGCAATGAGGTGAAATTCGGCGGAGGGAAAGTTATACGAGATGGTATGGCACAATCGCCGTTGGCACTTGATGAGGATTCACTCGATCTGGTTATTACCAATGCACTCATTCTCGATTCTGCGCATGGCGTGATTAAGGCAGACATCGGCATCAAAGGTGGCCGCATCGTTGGTATTGGTCATGCGGGAAACCCTCTTCTCCAGGATGGAATTACGATGACCATAGGAGCTGCAACGGAAGTCATTGCTGCAGAAGGTTGTATCGTCACGGCGGGTGCTATCGATTCACATATCCATTTCATCTGCCCTCAGCAGATCGAGCATGCCATGGCTAGCGGAGTCACAACCATGCTCGGTGGTGGCACTGGGCCAGCTCACGGTACTTACGCGACGACGTGTACGCCTGGTAAATGGAATATTCACAGGATGTTGGAGGCTGCAGAAGCGTTTCCAATGAATCTTGGATTTCTAGGAAAAGGGAATTGCTCCACTCATGAACCTCTGCGCGAGCAGGTTATGGCCGGTGCGATGGGGCTGAAGCTCCATGAGGACTGGGGGACGACTCCTGCTGCGATCGATTCTTGCCTCACCGTTGCTGATGAACTCGATGTGCAGGTGGCGATTCATACTGATACCCTCAACGAAGCGGGATTTCTTGAGAGCACACTAGATGCGTTTGCTGGGCGGACAATTCATACCTACCACTCTGAAGGTGCGGGTGGTGGCCATGCGCCCGATATCATTAGAGTTTGTGGCGAGGCAAATGTCCTGCCTTCCTCCACGAATCCGACTCGGCCTTTCACTACCAACACCATCGCGGAGCACCTCGACATGTTGATGGTTTGCCATCACCTCGATTCGCGGATACCTGAAGACGTAGCTTTCGCTGAAAGCCGCATACGCCCAGAAACCATTGCCGCGGAGGATTTGCTGCACGACATGGGAGCGATTTCCATGATGTCGAGCGACAGTCAGGCGATGGGAAGGGTGGGTGAAGTTATTACGCGTACTTGGCAGACCGCGCACAAGATGAAGGTGCAGTTTGGTAAGCTGGAGGATGAAACGCATCCAGCCGCCGATAATTTCCGCGCATTGCGCTATGTCTCGAAATATACGATCTGCCCCGCCACCACCCACGGCATTGCTCATGAGGTTGGCAGCTTGGAGGTCGGAAAGATGGCAGATATCGTGATCTGGAAGCCTGAATTCTTCGGTGTAAAACCGGAGACTATTATCAAGGGAGGTTTCATCGCTTGGGCGAACATGGGTGATCCGAATGCTTCGATCCCAACCCCGCAACCGACAATCTACCGTCCCCAGTTTGGTGCATTTGGACGTTCCATCGCGACAACTTCGCTCACCTTTGTCAGCAGCATTTCGCTCGAATCAGGAGGACTGGATTACCTCGGTCTACAGAAAAAACTTTCTGCGGTGAAAGGTTGCCGCGCAGTCACTAAGCGCGATCTCGCTTTCAATGATGCGCTGCCGAAGATCACCGTCGATCCTGAGACCTATAGCGTCGTAGCTGATAGTCGAGAGCTGCGCTGTGAACCCCTATCCGTCTTGCCGATGGCGCAACGCTATTTCCTTTTCTAACTATGCATCTGATTGAAAGGATGCTCGCTCCTGAGTCCGATAAGTCTCCAGAATTCAGGATCGAACTGGCGGTTGAACGGAGAAAGTTCTTGAAGCGCAGGTGGCGCGGTACTGCTTCCGATGGAACCGATTTCGGTTTCGACCTTGAAAGCAGGCTCATCAATGGATGCGTGATTTTCCAAGACGAGGAAACCGACTATATTGTCCGCCAGCTTCCGGAGAAGGTCTATGATGTTCCATTTTCAAATGCAGAGGAAGGAGCGTTGATCGGCTGGAAAGTCGGAAACCTGCACCTCCCAGCGCAAGTCATGGAGGGTTCCCTTCGCATTCTTCACGATGATGCAATGAAGCAGCTTCTTGAGCGCGAGGGCTGGACGTTTTCCGAACCCGAGGTTCTCTTCACTCCCATGAAGGTGATGGCTCACTGAATTCCAAAATTTGAAAGCTCCCGACCCAATACTCTGGCTCCTACAGTCGAACGATACTGGCTACCCCTCTGGTGGCTATGCGCATTCGTATGGTATGGAAGAATTGGTTAGTGTGGGAATTGTCAAAGATCCGGAAAGTCTGGAGCGCTTTCTCTTGAAGCAAGTCGTTCCCGCGCTGTTACGCTTCGAACTTCCGTTTTTCAAGAAGGCTCACGAGGCTGCGTCCGAAGGAGATTCCGGATCACTGCGGGAAATTGACGCGGAACTGGATGCATGGCGCATCGCCCCTGAACTACGCGATGCAAGCCGACGTGTCGGTTCGCAACGGCTTAGCCTACTCTGTGAATTGGATGGTTCCGTGTTCATTTCAGATTTTAGGAAAACCAATCCGCGTGCACATCATCTTGCTGTGACTGCGATCGAACTACGCAACATCCCAGCTCCTGATGCGGCACGTGCTTTTGCATTCCAAGCCATTGTATCTGGCACCGCTGCTTCCATGAAACTCATGCGCATCGGGCAGATTGCCTGCCAAACTATCCTGAACCGGGTTCTCATTCATCTTGGCTCCGAGGTGGATGCTTCCCTTGAAAATGAACCCGACGGATTTTTTAATCCGCTTCTAGAAATCGCTTCACTCAAACATGCCCACTCCAATGAACGACTCTTCATCTCCTGAAATTAAGAAACGCCCGTTCCGTCTTGGGGTCGGTGGCCCCGTCGGCTCCGGCAAAACCATGTGTGTACTGCGCCTCAGCCAATGGCTCAAGGACGAGATCTCGCTCGCCGTCATCACGAATGATATCTACACACGCGAGGATGCTGAGTTTTTGCTCCGTGAAAACGTTCTTCCCGCCGACCGGGTGATTGGTGTGGAAACAGGAGGCTGCCCCCACACCGCGATTCGCGATGATACGAGCATGAACATGGCAGCTGTCACAGATCTCGAAACGCGCCATTCGGATCTCGAACTCATCCTCATCGAAAGCGGTGGGGATAATCTCTCAGCTACGTTTTCTCCGGAGCTCGTCGATGCTTACATCTACGTGATCGATGTCGCAGAGGGAGACAAGATACCCCGAAAAGGCGGTCCAGCAATTCGTACTAGCGATTTGCTTTTGATCAATAAGATCGAACTAGCCCCCTATGTCGGTGCGGATCTCGACGTGATGGCACGTGATTCGAAGATGCAGCGCGGCGATCGACCTGTGGTTTTTGCTGATTTGAAATCGGAGAAAGGAAAAGAGGAGCTCCTCGCCTGGCTGAAGCACGATTACCTATTCGTCTGATGGAGGCGATGACGGGAAACTCCCTGAGCGGCCACTTGAGGCTGCGGTGTGATGCCAGTGCGGACGGCGTTCCGTATCTGTCCGAGCAGAGTTTCCAAGTGCCTGCCCATCTGAGTAAAGGGCATCTGTCAGACGATGAAAAAATCTTAGTCCTCACCATTGTAAACCCTACCGCCGGATTCTTTGACGGGGATAAAATTGAGAGCGAGGTCACTGTTGGCAAAGGGGCGGCTTTGGCTCTCAGCACGCCGAGTTCTTCGCGGGTTTTTCGCACCCGCTCTGGAATGGATGCTGTATGCGGACAAATTTTTTCGGTCGAGTCTGGGGGCTTTCTCGAATGGATACCGGAAGTTTTCATCCCTCACCAAGGCGCACGATACGTGCAGAAGACGGAGGTGGAGCTTGAGCCGGATGCAGGATTGTTGTTCATCGACTGGATTTCACCCGGCCGCGTGGCGAGAGGGGAGATTTTTCAATACGAAAATCTCCGCTGGGAGTTCGACCTACGGTTGGGCGGGAAGCTCATCGCACGCGAGCGCTACGATATGTCTGGTGAGGGACTGGAGGGGATTACCGCGATGTTTGAGGCGGGGCATTACGTTTCCATCTATGTCGCCGGGGAAATGCTCGAAAATTTTCCAGCCGCGGAAGTGGACGCTCTCGGAAACGAAGATACCTATTTGGGACATGGCCTGCTAGAAGGCGGGGAGGTCATGGTCATTCGCGCACTTTGTCGCGACAGCCTCGCCGCCCGTCGACTGATCGAGCGAATCCGCGTTGTGCTTTATGAGGCTGCGAAAATGAAGGTTCCGTCACTTGGGCGGCTCTCCATGTGAGTTGCTAGCGGTATTGGAGGTTGATCAAGCTGAGTGAAAATCCTCTACTGACTGCGGATGAAAATCATTCTTCTTTCGGTAGCCATCGGGCTTGTAGCAGGTCTTCTCGGTGCACTTTGTGGAGTCGGCGGCGGTATCGTGATGGTCCCTGCCTTCGTGTCGATTCTTGGCTTCGGTCAGAAACAGGCGGTGGCTACTTCCTTGGCTATCATCATTGTCACGGCGCTTTCTTCTACGATCAACAATGCCCGCGCGGGAAATTTGATCGATTGGAAAATCGTTGCGGCGGTGGGTATTGCCTCGGCGCTGACAGCGTGGTTTGGCAGTGATCTGATGCGCTCGCTTTCAAATCAGACACTGACCCGAACCTTCGGGGTTGTGCTGGTGGTGTTCGGCGCCAGAATGTTGATTAAGGGCTGAGTATTGGAAGTGCTGTGGCAGCTTGCCCCCCTGATTTCTGGGGGTATCGCAGATGATTAAACCGTGTAGAGTATCCAAAACCCATGACCCACGATGGCTATCCCAGAGTTCGGCCGCCGGTGATTTTTTTTGCTGCTCTTCTGATGGCAATTACCTCAATCTCCGTGGTTTCTGCGCGCGATAGTGTCGTCGTTTTCAATGAGGTGCACTACCACCCTCAAGGCAATGATGCGTCACTTGAGTATGTGGAAATCTACAATCAAATGGCGGTTAACGTTGATTTGTCGAATTGGCGGATCGATGGCGATATTGAATTTGATTTCCCGGAGGGCACGGTAATCGGTGGTCGCGAGTATTTGGTGATAGCGAAAGATCCTGATGCTCTGATGGCTGCATCGAGTATTAGCTCTGTGGTTGGCTCATTTTCGGGATCTCTGTCGAATTCAGGCGGAACCATACTTCTCTATAAAAATAACCGGGCATTTAGCACTCTTGCGGGTTCGGGATCTGATGGATCTGCAAACCCTTCGCTTGAAGGGCGACGCATCATGGATCGGCTTGAATATTCGGATGTCACTCCTTGGCCAGTGGCGCCGGACGGATCGGGGTTTGCACTCGCAAAGCTTGATCCGGGAGCTGGAAGTGCTTTGCCGAAAAACTGGGCAACTAGCGGTGGGCATCTGGGGACACCCGGAAGTATGAACGTGTTTGCGCCGTCATCATCACTGACGATTAACGAGGTTTCAGGCAGCCTAGACGCCAACTTTCAGATTGAAATATACAACTCTGGTTCGAGCGCGGAGGTACTCGATGGTTTGGTGCTCGCTTCTTCGGATCCTCTCCGTGCGGACTACGTGTTTCCTATTGGTAATTTAGAGAACGGTGAGTATGCGGTACTAGGCGTCGGTGAATTGGGTTACACACCGACTGACAATGAACGGCTGTTTTTGATGTCTGCCGGTAAGGTTTCCTTAATCGATAGCGTTCGTGTGGATGATCGCCCGCAAGCACGTTTTCCTGATGGTATTGGTTCCTGGTCTCGTCCGGATGCCCCGACGTTTTTGCAGGAAAATTCGGTAACTCTGAGGGATGAAGTGGTGATTAATGAAATTTTCTACAATGCCCCCTCTCAGCGTGAAGTTCCTCCATTGCTTAATGAATCGATCTTGCAAGTGGTCGATTATGATCATGTCTGGCGCTACAATCTTGATGCGGGGACGGCGGGCTTACCTGCAGGTTGGGCGACAAATGCTCATGTGGTTGACGGCACCAGTTGGGCGCAGGGACAAGGTTTGTTGGGTGTGGAAAATACAACGCTGAATGAGCCGCTACGCACTACGATGACACTTACCTCACAAGTGACGTATTACTTCGAAACCGAGTTTGTATATGATGGCACTGAAGCGGTCTTCGAGATGATCTTCAATCATTACACGGATGATGGCGCCGTATTTTATCTGAATGGCAAAGAGATTGAGCGTTTTAATATGGATGAGGGTTCGTTTGATGCGTCGACTCTGACTAACCCGGGTGTAGGCAATGCCAGCCTTCAAAGTTTCTCCATTGAAGCCCCAGAACTGATAACGGGGAGCAACCGCTTGTCGGTGGAGGTGCACCAAACTAGCACTGGAAGCTCTGATGTGGTTTTTGGAACTCAAATTCAGCTTAAAGTTACTGAAAATGCTGAGGGGTCGAATGGGGTTCCTTTCATGGAACGTGATGAGGAATGGCTTGAGTTGTATAACCGAAGTGCATCTGCCGTAGATCTCAGCGAATGGCAGCTTGATGGCGGTATCGAGTATGAGTTTCCTCACGGAACGATCATTCCGGCTTATGGCTACTTGGTCGTAGCGGAAGACGCGGTGGCATTGTCTGCGAAGCACCCGTCTGTGAACATCATCGGAAACTACGATGGCAAACTGGCAAATGGTGGGGAGCGGATTCTCCTTGAGGACTCAGTTGGAAACCTTGCTGACGAGGTCACCTATTATGATTCGGGGAAATGGCATGGCTTTGCTGACGGCGGTGGTTCTAGCTTGGAGTTGAAAGATCCAGATGCGGATAACAGTGCTGCCGGTGCTTGGGCTGCTAGCAACGAAGTATCACGCAATTCTTGGCAGACGTATACTTATGAAGGTATTGCGTTTGATGATGGGATCGGTCTGAGCACGTTTAACGAACTCCAGATGGGATTGCTGGATGCTGGTGAATTTCTAATTGATGACATCAGCGTCTTGGAAGAGGACACGAATGAGTTTCTCCAGAACGGCGATTTTGAGGCGGATTCGATTGGTTCTACTCCGGACAAATGGCGAGTGCTTGGTACTCATGGAAGTCACGGAAGAACGGTTGTAGTTGTTGATCCAGATGATCCTGGGAACAAGTGCTTACGAGTGGTTTCGACCGGAAATACGGAGAACAAGCATAACAAAATCGAGACTACGTTTGCCAATGGTGAGGAAGTTGTGGAGGGCAATCGCTATCGAATCAGTTACCGTTCGAAATTCGTTGGTGGATCGAACCAGCTGAACTCCCGGCTATACTTTAACTACCTCCAGCGAACGACGATTCTGGATACTCCGACGGTCTGGGGTACGCCCGGTGTCCAAAACTCGGTGTGGGTTTCCAATGATGGACCAGCTCTGCAAGGTTTGAGTCATAGCCCGGTAGTTCCAGATGCAAATCAGGCTGTTACGGTAGGTGTTGCGGTGAGTGATGCCGATGGGATCGGGTCGGTTATTTTGAATTACTCTGTAAATGATGGCGCATTTCAGACAGTTACGATGAGCCTGGATGCGGAGGGGCGATATACAGGTATCATTCCCGGGCAGGCGGCCAGCGCAAACGTGAGGTTCTATGTGAGTGCGAATGATGTATTCAACGCGACTAGTTTGTATCCGGCATCCGGAGTGAATGGCGGAGCATTCTATAAAGTTCAAGACGGCTTGGCGGATACGACAGGATTGAGGCACAACTTCCGGATCGTGATGGCGGAGAGTGACCGGCAGTTTCTTTTTGAATCGACTAACCGCATGAGCAATGACCGCATGCCAGTCACTGTGATCGAGAACGGGACGAAGGTTTATTATGATGCTGGGCTGCGGCTAAAGGCTAGTGCTCACGGTCGGAATCAGAGTAGTGGATATGGATTTAACATCGCCTTCCAGCCCGACTTTCTATTCCGGGGTGTACATAGTTCTATATCGATTGAACGTGGAGGAAGAGCTCAGACTTTATTTTCAAAACAATTAAGCAATCGAAGCGGCACACCTTACACTTCCTCTTACGATGACGTTGCCTACATCATCAACCCGATTGCTGGAAATAGCGCAATAGGTCTGCTGCACATGGCACGGCATTCGAGTGTCTTTTTCGATGGGATTCACCCGGAAGATTCTGATCAAGGAGATCTATTTAATCTAGAGCTGCACTACAGCCCTACGACGACAACAGATGGTGATCCCGAGAGCTTGAAAGTTCCACAGACGTATTCAAACGTGAACGGTAGGTATGACCTGAAGGGTTACGGTTCTGACAAGGAAACCATTCGTTGGGGTTTCCAGAAGCGTAGTGCACGTGATCGAGACGACTATTCGAGGATCATTGATTTAAACGATGTATTTGAGTTAGATGGTGAGGCCTTCGCAAACGCTCTTGATCAGGTTGCTGATGTTGATCAATGGATACGTGTATTTGCCATGATGTCCCTTAACGGAACCGATGATGTGTTTTCCCGTATTTGGGAGCACAACTTTCGTTTTTATGTCCGTCCCGACGGTAAGGTTGTCGTCATGCAGTGGGATTTGGATCGTGCGTTCCGGCTGTCGACTAGCGATGCCTCTACGATTTTGCCAACTGTGAACGGTGTTGGCGATCCTAGTAGTATTGCGAAGCTGTTCACTATCCCGCGCTTTGAGAGGTTGTTTTACGGTCACGTGGACGACTTAATCAATACGACCTTTAACAGTACCTATCTCGCACCATGGGCGACGGAGTTAGCGAGTGTGAGTGGGACTTCGATGAACTCCTATTTGAATTATGTCACGAATCGAGCTGATCTTGTGGATAACATACTCCCTGCAAGTATCTCGTTTGAGATCAGTACAAACGGCGGAAACGATTTTTCGACGGAGGCGAGTTCGACGGAGTTGGAGGGGGATGCGTGGGTGGATGTCGTTAGTATTTCAGTCAATGGAATTGATGTACCGGTGACTTGGACTGATGCGAATAGTTGGTTGATCACTAGCCCTCTTTCGATTGGGCAAAATTCGCTTGTTATCACCGCTTACAATCAACGCGGAGTGGAGGTTGGTAGTGATACCATCACGATTACGAATACGAGCGATGTGGATCTGGCTAGTGCTGTGAATCTTGCCATTACGGAACTTCATTATCACCCAAGTGACCCTGGCCAACTTGAAGTGGATGCGGGCTTTACTGACAGTGATCAGTTTGAATTCATTGAAGTCACAAATACTGATCTAAGTGTGTACGTCGAC
This sequence comes from Luteolibacter sp., assembly GCA_051252155.1. GTDB lineage: Bacteria > Verrucomicrobiota > Verrucomicrobiia > Verrucomicrobiales > Akkermansiaceae > Luteolibacter. Next base: position 456,598 of record JBPOGB010000002.1, read on the forward strand.
CTAACCGGCGTTCGTTTTACTAATGGTGTGACTTACAGTTTTCCTGCGTCAACGGTTGTGGCGCCGGGAGAGAGTGTAGTGTTGGTCTCTGATCAAACTGCGTTCGAGTTTAGGTATGGATCAGTATCAGTAATCGGCGTTTTTACCGGAAATCTCAGGAATAGTGGCGAAACCATCAGGTTGGAAGCTGCGGATGGATCAGTAATTGCCGAATTCTCTTATGGGGATGTATTACCGTGGCCGACAAGTGCGGATGGTGATGGCTATAGTCTTGTATTTATTGGTGAAGATTTAGATTCGGCAACAGATTGGCGATCAAGCGTAGCTGTGCATGGGACGCCGAATGGTGATGATTCGATCACTTATACGGGGGGAGACATGGTTAGTTATTCCGTGTTGGGTGAGCCTGAGTTTATAGTTCAGGAAGGTGCCACTGTGTTCAGTTTTGATCAGATTCTTGGAGCTGATGCAGTGATGGCTGAGCCGGTGTTTTCATCTGATTTCACGAATTGGATTCCCGGCGATGAATCCATGTTGCTCTCATCGGGAAACAACGGCGATGGAACGGTGCGTAAGGTCTATCAGGTGCCTCCGGTTTTGCAGGGATCACCGAAGGTGTTTGGCCGTATGCGTGTTATGCTACGGTAATTCGAAGCTCAGAAGCTACCCGGTATTGCGGCAAGCACACGCTCGACTTCAAGCTCAGTTTGGCAGCGGCTATCGAGTAGGCACTTTGGTGAAAGGCAGGGTGCGCATTCTACATGGCGTTTCACCACGACATGACGTTTCCCGAGTGGCCTTTTCCAAACTGAGTCATTGGGGCCGAAAAGTGTTACGCATGTAGATCCAGCGTGTGCGGCAAGGTGCGGTAAAGAGCCGTCTGCAGCAATAACCAGTTGATGTACTGCTAGTAGGGGTAGCACTGCTTCCATGGGAGCAGCATGGAAAAATTCGGCATCACCTCCGAGTCTATCCGCGAGAACTTTCCCGAGTTTGCGACCGCCCACGACTCCGGCGACGGTGATTTTTTTGCCTTTTTCTAAAAGTGCTTCTGCGAGTTCTTGCCAGCGATCTAGCGGCCACTCGTGGCTGGCTCCAAAATCTGAACCTGGGCATAGTAGAACGGTATTTGGATCGGCAGGTATACCCAGTGGTGCGGCCATGAAATACTCAGGTTTGTTTACTTCGATACCCATTTGCGCGCATGTGCCGATATACATACGGACGCGATGTTCGATGGGGCTTTCCCTTACTGTGAGGGGATGGGTGAGAAGTTTTCCAAGCTTCCCTTCATCGGGGCCGAGGCGTTTTTCAATACCACTTTTTGTAAGGCCAGTAGCGGCTATTCCGTTTTCCCAGACGAGAGATGCATCCCAGCCCTTACCGATTTCTGTGGCTAATTTTGCGGCTTTCGATCTAGCGGTGAAATGAGTTTGAGGAAGATCGGTGACGGTTTTCCAAAATGCGGCTTGCTCCTCCCGGCAGAGAATACCGGTAGCTAGTCCCGTGCTGATGAGCGCCCTCATCGCAGGTACGGAGAAGCAGGCTTCGTCCCAGCGTTCCGGCGCGGCGACCAGCATTCCTTTGCTTTCACTCATCTATATTCGTTCCTCTCATCCTTAGGTGATTCTGCACCAGTAGCTATAGGCTTCAATTCCCATTTGGTGGAAGCTTAGGCAAAGATTCTCTCGAACATCCAGAACAGCCCCGCGAGCGCGACAATGACAGAACCGACGGTTTGTATCTGATTTGTCCACTTTTTCAGTGGTATAAGTAACAAGAAAGCGCAGGCCAGTACGGTGATCTGAGCGAGTTCGACACCGACGTTGAAGGATACAAGAGGAAGAGCGACTTCGCCACCTTTGAGGTCGCCAAGCTTTTCGCGTAAGACACCTGCAAAGCCTAGACCGTGTAGGAGGCCGAAGGCAAAAACCAATATGAGGCGCGATGGCTTCAGCTTTTTCATGAGCAAGTTCTCAATGCCAATCCATGCGATACTTGCAGCGATCAAGATTTCGACGAGCCGTGAAGGCAGAGTGATGAATCCTAAGATTGCGAGTGCAAGGGTGATCGAGTGGGCAACTGTGAAAAGGATCGATTGTCCCATGAGAGGTTTCCACTTTGGCGCTAGCAGGAATAACCCGATGATGAAAAGTAGGTGATCTAGGCCTAGCGGAATGACGTGTTGATAGCCGGAAATGATCCAATTTTCGGCCTGCGAGGCTTGGCTTGGTGTTGTTGTGACGGCTTCGGTTTCTCCTGGGGCAGGAGCGCTCACATTCAACAAAGTATCCGACATGCCGGATGAAATGGGGAAGAAGCCGTAGCTGTCTCCTTCTTCGATAATGACGATCAATGTAGACTCTAGGTTATCGTGCCATGAAGCGACGAATTCGCCTGGCCCAGGCTGCTGATCGACGGTGATTACAGCTTTCATCAGTGCCCATCCACCTTCTTCTGGAGGGAGGACGAGAGGTTCTATGTCGAAATCGGGAAATTGTATGTCCCACTCTAGTTCTTTGCCGTTGTAAGACAGCTTCAGCAACTGCCGCATGGTGTGCTCTGTGGTTTGGACAATACGGTTGTGCTCTTGCTGTGGTGCTGCCATGACATCCTTTCGGAACAATGGTGGAGCATCCGGCACTCCGCGAGATTCGGGCATCATGTAGGCGATGTCTAACAGGCCTTCGAGCTTCCACTTGCCGTCGGTGCGCAGTAGCTCTAGCTCGACAGAGTCTACCTGATGGGCAGATGCGGTTTGGAGAACAAACCAGGCGAGGAAGTATGTAAAAAGGGTGCTAAATTTCATTTTGATGGGGGGGAATTTATCGCTGCTGGAAGGATGTCGGCAAGCCTTGTAGGAGCGAATCAACACTTCGCTTTAGGCACGATTTGAGCTACAAAAGCCCTTTACCTGCATTCACTAGAAAAAATGAGCACACTAGCGACCACCGTTGACGGCCTGAACTTTAAGAACCCATTCGTTATCGGATCGGGGCCTCCGGGAACGAATGTTAAAGTGATCAAGCGAGCCTTCAAAGAAGGATGGGGTGGAGTCATTGCGAAAACAGTGAGTCTGGATAGCTCCAAAGTCATCAATGTAAGCCCGCGTTATAGCAAGCTCCATGCGAACGACGGCAAGGAAGTGATCGGCTGGGAGAATATCGAGCTGATTAGTGACCGGAAGCTGGATACTTGGATCGATGAATTCAAGGAGGCGAAGGATGCGTATCCGGATGGAATCCTTATCGCATCTGTGATGGAGGAGTTTAACAAGGACGCATGGTGTGAGATCATCGAACGTTGCCAAGATGCTGGGGTGGATGCCTTTGAGCTGAATTTCTCCTGCCCTCACGGGCTTCCGGAGCGAAAAATGGGTGCGGCGATGGGACAGGATCCCGCCATTCTCGAAGAGGTCTGCGGCTGGGTCATGGGTGCTTCAAAAATTCCTGTTTGGGCGAAAATGACGCCGAACGTGACACACATCGAGGAACCCTCCGCGGCTGCTCTGCGTGCGGGTTGCCACGGTATTTCCGCAATCAATACCATCCGCAGCGTGATGGGTGTGAATCTCGATACGCTTCGCCCTGAGCCCAGCGTGGAGGGTTACACGACCCCCGGTGGCTATTCCTCTAAGGCGGTGAAGCCCATCGCTCTGCGCATGTGCATGGAGATTGCCCAGCTTATCAAAAAGGATTTCCCCGGCCGCACGCTTTCCGGACTCGGTGGAGTGGAAACTGGAGCCGATGCTGCGCAATTTATTCTGCTCGGAAGCGATACCGTGCAGGTCTGCACCGGCGTGATGAAGTTCGGCTACGGCATGGTGCAGGGTCTTTGTGATGAGCTGCTTGAGTTCATGGAAGGCAAGGGCTTCGAGACCATCGATGATTTTAAGGGCGCGAGCCTTCCGTATTTCACCAGTCACGCCGAGCTCGTCCGCATGCAGACGGAGCGCAAGGCTAAGCAAAAAGCGGAGAAAGAAGCCGCGATGGTGAAAAACGATGCGGAGTGGGATGGCGATGATTTCGTCAAACAGTCTGACGCGCTTTCCCGATAGGCTAGCTGGACAAGATCCAAGCGATCGTCTTATCCGCGAGTTTGTCCATGGCTACGACGGATTGGGCGAGGTGTTCCTCTAGGGTATCCTCGATCTTGTTGTGGCTGATGCCGTGGAGGCTTTGCACGAACATCATCACGGTTGGGATGCCTGCCAGTGAAACTTCTGCCGCATCGTGCAAGGGGCCGGAAGGCATACGGTGTGAGATCCCGCAGGTTTCGTGAATGGCCTGGTCACAGAAATCGATGAGCTGTGGATGAAAAGGCTCCGGGGCGATATGCCAAATCCTGTCCCAATCCACGGTCGCACCGGCTTCTCCCGAATAGCGCGCGCTGGCGTCTTTGGCCTCGGTTAGCATTTGTTGAAGGGAATCGGCGTCGATGTGTCTCTGATCGAGGGTGATCTCACATTCGGCGACAACACTAGTTACGATGCCTGGTTGGGTTTTGCAGGAGCCGATGGTGCACACGCCTCCATTGCGTTGAGTGATCTCGTAAATTTCTGGAGCCATTTTCGCGGCTGCAAGGAACGCATCTTGCCTTCGATCCATAGGGGTGCTTCCGGAATGTGCGGCTTGACCGTGAAAGGTGATCTTGTGCCTTTCAACTCCACAGGTGCCTAGAACGACGGCGAGTGGCTGGTCGAGATCAAGTAGCACTGGCCCCTGCTCGATATGGAGTTCGAGGTAGGCTGCGGCATTGGCTTGTTCGGAGGTTGCCTGTTTCACATTTTCAAAATCGATGCCGTATTTTGCGAGGGCGTCCACCAGTGAAATGCCATCTTTATCGGTCAAGCCACGTGCTTCCTCCATGTTTAGGTTTCCCGAAAAGGCGGAAGATCCGAAAAGGCTTTTGCCAAAGCGTGCGCCTTCCTCATCCGCCCAATCGACCACGCGTATCGTCACCGGAGGCTTGCCGTCGTACTGGGTGCTGAGGCGGCGGAGGATTTCCACGCCCGCTAAGACATTGAGGCAGCCATCGAGCCAGCCGCCGTTTGGAACGGAATCGATATGGCCTCCAATGATGAGGCATTTCTCGGACTCGCCGGGGAGTGTGAACCAGAGGTTTCCAGCGGCATCGGTTATTTCTGACACAGGCAGCTCGGCCATAATCTCTTTGAGCCAGTTTCTTGCTTTCGCCCAAGTTTCGGTGAAAGCGACACGCTGGGCACCATTTTCGTCACCGGTGAGTTCTCGCAGGTCTTTCAGTTCGGCGATGGTTCTTCGCGGATCGAGTGTTTGGGATGGTGCTGTCATGGCTCGCGGTTTTATGCTGAGCAGGTTAGATGTGCTTTGGTGGCACGAAAAACGCTCAAGCTCCTTATGTGCCAAAACCCGAATCTCCGCAACCATGAGTGACTCCACAACACCCCTCTGCCCGAATTACCTCGGGGGAAAATGGGTGACACCTTCCGGCAAAGATACCTCCAACGTTTTTAACCCATCACGAGGCTCGATCATTGCTGGCGTGCCGATGTGTGGGAAGGAAGAGGTCGATGCGGTCGTTGCTTCCGCAAAGGAGGCTTTTCCCGATTGGCGAGACACTCCGCCGAATGAGCGTGCTCAGGTTCTTTTCCGAGCGAAGATCATGCTCGAAGAAGTGTTCGAAGAGCTTTGCTTAGGCATCGCGACGGAGCATGGAAAAACACTTTCCGAAGCGCGTGGCGATTTACGTCGTGGCATCGAAGTCGTGGAGTATGCGTGTGGGATTCCGACACTTTTGATGGGTGAGAGCCTCGAAAATATAGCGCGCGGCATCGACTGCCATACGGATCGCCATCCACTCGGTGTTGTGGCGGGTATCTGCCCGTTTAATTTTCCCGCTCTCGTGCCGATGTGGATGTGGCCGCTGGCGATTGCTTGTGGAAATACATTTGTTCTGAAGCCGAGCGAAAAAGTGCCGCTCACCATGCAGCGTGTGGTGGGGATCCTTGAAAAAGCAGGCCTGCCACCGGGTGTGATGAATATCGTGCATGGTGGGAGAGATTGCGTGGATGCGATTCTTGAGCACCCTGATGTGAAAGCGATTAGCTTTGTGGGATCGACTCCAGTAGCTCGCGAGATTCACCGAAAGGGCACGTCGCACGGTAAGCGTGTGCAGGCAGCGGGCGGTGCAAAAAATTTCATCATTCTTATGCCTGACGCGGATACCAATCGCACTGTTGAGGCCGTGAAGGATGGTGCATTTGGTTGTGCAGGGGAAAGGTGCATGGCGGGTTCTACGGCGGTTGCCGTAGGCGAGGCGGGAGAGAGACTGCTGCCGGCGCTGGCGGATTTGGTGAGCTCCATGAAAACGGGCACGACGGATACTGTGGAATCCCAGCCGGACATGGGGGCGGTCATTTCTTCCGAACACCGAAGCAAGGTCGCGGGTATCATCGATGCGGGCGAGCGCGCTGGCGCGAAGGTGCTTTCTGATGGGCGACCCACAAAAGTCGATGAAGCTCCGGAAGGGTTTTTCCTAGGGCCTACACTTATTGATCAGGTGGAAGAATCGAACCCTATTATTGATACGGAAGTCTTTGGCCCCGTGTTAGCGGTTTTGCGGGCAAAGACGCTGGACGAAGCTATTGAAAAGGCGAATCGCCAAGCATTTGGTAACGGAGCTGCGATTTTTACGAATTCAGGTAAGGCTGCTCGTGAATTTCGTAGAAAAGTGAGTGCAGGTATGGTGGGGATTAATGTAGGTGTTCCTGCCCCTCTAGCGTATTTCCCTTTCACAGGCTGGAATGACTCTTTCTTTGGTGACCTCCATATCCAAGGCAAAGAAGGCGTAGAATTCTACACGCAGCGTAAGACGACAACGACACGTTGGTTTGGATACGGGGATGGTGAGATCTGGGCTAAATGATGCTGACGAATCCAATGATTTTCGGTTAAAAAGGCTTATGTCATTACTCATCAAGAACGCCACTATCGTCACTGCCGACGAGACTTTCGCCGGCGATGTCCTTTCAGAAGACGGAGTCATCACTCAAATCGGCGCTGGGCTTTCTGCGCCGGATGCGGAGGTGATTGATGCGACGGGTAAATACCTTTTCCCCGGGTTTATTGATCCGCATGTACATATCTACCTGCCGTTCATGGGCACTGTCTCGAAGGATGATTATGCTTCAGGAAGTAAGGCGGCGCTGATGGGTGGGACGACGACTCTGATAGAGATGTGCTGCCCAGCGCGAAGCGAAGATCCGTTAGAGGCGATACGTCTCTGGAAAAGCAAGGCGGAGGGGATTTCTTCCTGCGATTACACCTTCCATATGGGTGTGACGCGATTCGATGAAACGACAGTAGAAGCCTTGGATACCATAGTGCGGGAGGAGAAGGTGACTTCTCTGAAAATCTTCCTCGCCTACAAGGGCGCGTTCGGCATTGAGGATAACGAGCTATATCAGACGCTTTCCTTTGCTGCAGACCGGGGGCTGATTGTTACGGCGCACTGCGAGAATGCAGAACTTGTGGCGGAAAATCAGAAGCGACTCGTGGCCGAGGGCAAGACTGGCCCCGAATGGCACGAACCGTCGCGCCCGATCTCAGTCGAGGCGGATGGCTGCCATCACTTGATGACTTTTGCCGAGGCCACAGGAGCTGAGGTTTATGTGGTTCACACGAGTTGCATTCCTGCCGTCGAGGCGATTGAGGCGGCGCGGAAACGTGGGGTGAAGGTGCACATAGAGACAGTTACGCCTTATCTGACGCTCGATAGCTCGTATGCGGAGCTTCCAGATTTTGAGGGGGCGAAATTTGTCATGTCTCCGCCTATTCGTGAAAAGAAGCACGGAGATTTCCTCTGGAAGAAGATCGCGGATGGTACGGTGGACACCGTAGGAACCGACCACGCACCTTTTGATTTTCAGACACAGAAGCGGATGGGCCATCCAGGGAACGCTCTTGATGCGGAGATGAATCCGACCGGCCAGCCGGGGAATTTCACGCTCATTCCCAATGGTATCCCGAGCGTGGAAGAGCGGGTGAAACTGCTTTATACGGATGGTGTGTGCGAAGGGAAAATTGATCTAGAGACGCTGGTGCGATGTGCGAGCACGAACGCGGCGAAGATCTTCGGGTTGTATCCGAGGAAAGGCGCGATCCAGGTAGGCAGTGATGCAGATCTGGTGCTCTGGGATCCGGAGTATCGGGGTGTGATTTCCGTGAAAAACCACTCTATGGCGACGGATTACTCAGCCTTTGAGGGAAAACAGATTAAAGGCCGGGCTGAGCTTGTTACTGTGCGTGGACAGATTTTGTTGCGCGACGGTGAGTGGGCAGGTGCGGGCGGGGAAGGTTGTTTCCTTGAGCGGAGTGTAAGCTAGGCGTGGTATGGAGCGCGGACTTTAGTCCGCAGGGATTCGGTGGTTCTGCGGACTAAAGTCCGCGTTCCATTTGCTATAACGATGCTATTCCAGAAGGGCGGCGAGTTCCGCTGCATCATCCGCGATTCCATCTGCGTAGGACAAGTGTTCACGATCGTGGTAGCCCCAGGTGACGGCGATGGATTTCATGTCGGCGTTTTTCGCGGTGTCGAGATCCATGGTGGAGTCGCCGACGAGGGTGCATTGCTCGGGTGGGAGGCCGAGAGAGGCGGCGATTTCGAGGGCTCCGGTGGGTTCGGGCTTGTGGGCTAGGCCTTCACGGTTGCCGAGGATGGCGGTGAAAGTGTTTGCGGAGAAAAGCTTTTCGACGATTTCCACGGTGAAGGAGTGGGGTTTATTGGATAAGACGGCGAGAGGGACGTTTTTCCCGGAAAGATCGGAGAGGATTTCGATGATACCAGGATAGACGATGGTGCCGCTGGGCCATGAGACGGCGTAGTCTTTGGCGAAAAACTTGAGAATGCTGGCGCGTGTTTCGTCGGTCGAGGCTGTAGGGACTGCGCGTTGTACGAGCATTTTCGCGCCATCGCCGATGAAGGTGCGGACTGCGGCGTGGCCGTGTTGAGGCAGGCCGTGCATTTCGAGGGCACGATTGAGAGAGGCGGCAATGCCGGGGAGGGACTCAACGAGAGTGCCGTCGAGATCGAAGATAATGGCTTTCACTGCGACGAATCCTAAATTTCCAACTTTAAACTTCAAGGAATAGCCTTCGCGTATAGTTTCTGGGTCGTGGCAGAAACGATTGCGAAGACACAAGGCAGCTCGCTGTGGAGCGATGCGTGGCACCGGCTTTCCCGAAATAGGGCGGCATTGGTGAGTCTTGCTGTGTTGGCGGTGATTTTGCTGGCGTGTTTTGTCGGGCCGTTTCTGCCGTTTGTGAAAAGTCCTACGGAGATCAATCTTTCCAATGCGGTTTCCAGTCCTTCGTGGGAGCATTGGTTTGGAACCGATCAGCTTGGTCGCGATTTGTTTTCACGAGTGCTCTCCGGTGGGCAGGTTTCGTTGCTGGTAGGGCTGGTGGCGACGGGTGTGGCGGTGATGATTGGCGTGATTTACGGGGCGGTTTCAGGCTATGTTGGTGGGATGGTAGATTCGGTAATGATGCGGTTTGTGGATATTCTCTTCGCGTTGCCGTTTCTAGTGCTGGTGATTCTTTTCGCTCTGGTAGCAGACGAACCTGCGGCGAAGCTGACAACGTGGATTGTAGAAACGACCGGTTGGCCACGGGATCGTGTGGCGCCGATTTCGACTTTAACACCACTCTTCATCGCGATCGGTGCAATTGGATGGCTTACGATTGCACGTATTGTCCGTGCACAGGTGATGAATATTAAGAAGCTGGAGTTTGTTGAGGCTGCGGTCTCACTAGGGTTGAGTCAGGCACGTATTCTTTTCCGTCACGTTTTGCCAAATGTGATTGGGCCAGTAATCATTTATACGACGCTTGCTGTGCCTGGGATCATGCTGCTGGAGAGTGTGCTTTCTTTCCTTGGGCTTGGAGTTAAGCCGCCGAATTCTTCCTGGGGTATCTTGATTAAGGAAGGTGCAGATAGGATGGAGGTCACTCCTTACCTGTTGTTTTTCCCCTCGCTGTTTTTTGCGACGACCTTGTTTGCGCTGAACTTCCTTGGAGATGGATTGCGTGATGCGCTGGATCCGAAGTCGTCGAAGGATTGATGAGTGATTTGTATGCAGACTGTTATTGTCTCAGTCATTAGCTTTAACAGCACAATCCAAGCAACAAGATCTCAGAGTAGCGACCCTTCGTGGCCTTCTAGGTAGCCTCAATCACTCATCTCCCGGCACCTGCCTCACTTCTTTCTCAAACTTTAGTGGCACCTTTGGAGACTCTCCAATTTTCTCAATCGTCCCGTGCTCATCCTGCACCGGCACTACCTTGATATCCACTTCGACAGGCACCGCCCTCAGCCCAGCAATAATCTCCCGTAGTTGACCTACCGTAGTCTCGGAAAGCGTCTGCGGCACGGAATGCGCTCGCCCCGTTTCTCCTATCATCGCTCCGATCGCCTCCAGACCATCCTGGAAGCCGGATAGCTGCGCTACCACACGACCCACCGGATCCTCCTCACCAGCACCACCAAGCAGCCGCCGCTTCATGAACTCCTTCTTAATATCCGCCCATCGTGCCGTCTCCTTCTCATCCGCGATCCCCTCGAATTCCTTAAACTTCAGCAAATTCGCCTCTGCCCCACTCGTCAGCGTCTGGGACTCATTCTGATAATGATCTAGGATTTGCGCGCGAATCTCCTCCTCACTCATCAGAGGTAAAACCTTCGCAGCGATCCGCGCCATATTCCGGTATGATCCCTGCAAGCGAAACGGCGGCTCCGTCCGGTAAGCGTCCTCCTGCGCCGCACTCTTGATATACTCTTGGTTCACCCGCAAAATCGTATCCCGCACCTCGTAGAGATGCTTCATCACGGAAACCATTTCCTCGATCTCCGCCGGAGCATAGTTCCCCTTGAAATCCACGCCCTCCTGGCTTCCGGCTTCTGCGATTTTCATCACCGCATAAACATCCTCCTGATGCCTGCTCGCCAGCCGTGAAAGAATGGGATTCGCCGTCAGACAGTTCTCCACATAGCTCGCCTTGAACGCATCCAAGTGCCCACCGAGAATTTCGCCCAGATTGTAAGTATCCGCCCGGTTCGCCAACATATCCGGGATCGCGAACTTCGTTCCGCCTTCCGTATACGGATTTCCCGCCATCACGACCGCCACCTTTTTCCCACGCAGATCATACGTCCGCGCCTTGCCGTTCCACACACCTTCCATCTTCCGCTGTGCATCGCACAGACTAATGAACCTCTGTAGAAACTCCGGATTCGTATGCTGGATGTCATCCACATAGATCATCACATTGTCGCCCATCTCCAGCGCTAGGTTGAGCTTGTCCACCTCCTCACGTGCGGAAAGGTTTGGCGCCTCTGACGGATCCAGCGAGACCACAGCGTGTCCCAGAGCCGGCCCATTGATCTTCATAAACGTCAGTCCCAGCCTGCTCGACACATACTCCATCAGCGTCGTCTTTCCGTATCCCGGAGGGGAAACTAGAAGTAAAAGCCCAGATCGATCCGTTCGCGTGTCCGCGCCCACAGTGCCGATTTGCTTTGCTAGGTTTTCCCCAATGATGGGTAGATACACATCGTTGATCAGCCTGTTACGGACAAACGAGCTCATCACATTCGGCTTGAACTCATCCAAGCGAATCTCATCACGCCGCGACTCAATCAGAGTCTGCTTCAGCCTTGTTGATTTCTCAAACGCCGGCACATCCACCCGGCCAAACCGTTTCAGGCGTGCTCGGAAAGCATGATAATCCGTTTCATAAATTCCCCCGTCGCCTATCACCGCATGCTGCCCACGAAGACCCTCCACCCTGATCGATGACGAGACCTCCACCACACCCAACTGCTCCATCCCGCCGCGTAACCAATGCGCTGCAGACTCAGCTACCCACGCCAGCGCCGGAGTATGAAACGCACCGTTCACCTCCTTATCGGAAAATTCGTGATGCCCGTTCATCCAATCCATTAGCACAAGGAACCGCCGCTCCGCATCCTCCGCCAGCGGCGCGATCGATTTCTCAAATTCGCTCCCCACATTCCGCGCATTCAGCGCCATTTTGAAATTCGCCGTTCCCTTCGAAGCCTCCAGCGAAGCCGGCACCGCGCCACCACCCGCGACCTGCTCGAACAAATAGGTAGCGGCGTCTCGCGCCATCGCGTCCGCCTCAGTCTTGCCAATCTCTACCAGCATCTCCGCCGCATCAGAGCTTTTTACAAATTCTAACAATTCTCTTTCCATCGCCAAACGCAGAGGATGCTCATCCGCCCTCTCTCCACCAAAAGCCCGCCGCATCGCACCATGCGCCGCCACCAGTTCTTCCAGCTTAACACCCTTTTCGGATGTCCGGAAAACCTCCCAGAACAAAATCGACAAGGCCCGCACTCGTGGATTGTAACGCAGTAGCCCCAGCGATCGATGCACCGGCAGAATTGCATTCAGCATCAATAGCGCATCCTCATCATGCACCCCCTTTGTATAGCCCTCGCCATACCTAGGAGCCATGAACTCATGCACATCCTCCAGCGTGACCACATCCGCGGTCACCTTCTCCAGCATCTGCCACACCAGCCACTCGGAGCGATACACCCGGCGGTTCTCGCTCACCAGCTGCTGCTCCCACACCTCACGGGTCGCGAGAAATTCATCATCCACCACCGGCTCGAAAAACGCCGTGCCGGATAGGTGATAACACATTTCCTCCTCATGCGGCACAATCGAGAGCTCCAGCTCCTGAGTGTTCACAGAAAAATGATGCCGCCCGAATTTTAGAACATTCCCACCCTCAGCAAAAAGCTCCTTCCTGTCCTTCAGCTGCCGCACCGCATCATCTTGCAGCGTCTTCAGTCGCGTCGTCAGATCATCCGCTTTAACCGTGTCATCGATCCCTCGCAGCTCTTCCACGATATCTCGCAGCTTGGCGACCATCAGATCACCCGCGAAGTAGCCGTTGATCGCGTTGATATCCTCCAGCGATCCCGCCCGACTCTTCAGTCCTGCCAGAATCCGTTCAGCAGATTTCAGTAAATTGCCTGCCCGGCGGTTCCTCTGCTCCACCAACGCCTGCTTCCGCCCTTCAAACGCCTCGTAAACTTCCTCCCGCTTTACCGAAAGCTCATCGATATATTCGTCAAACTCTGCGAAGCGTCCCTCCAGCTCTTCCACCTGCACCATCACCTTCGTCAGGTATTCCCCGCACTTCTCCGGCGTGTCACACAGATCCAGGAAATTCACCACTGACTGACCCAGCAATTTCAGCTGCGCACTGAACTGCGCCACACCCTCCACCTTCGCCAGCTCACGCCGCTTCGATTTCAGCTCGGCCTTTAGCCCGTTCAGAGTCGCATAGAGCGAGGAAATATTCTCGATGATCGCCGTCGTCTGAGTCGCGTCCTCGATCTGAAGGTTACTCACGATCTCAATCAGCAGCTCTAGCTCCGCACCCGCCTTGTCCAGTCCCTCCGCCGTTTTATCCGCCTCCGCTGTCTTTTTGATTTTTCCCAGTGCCTCACGTTGATCCTCAATCGCCTTCCGGTACGGATCCAACGACTTCTTCTTTAAAAGGAAATCCACCGTCTTCGCAGAGACCGCCTCAGTAGCCTCCGCCACCCGCTTGTCCAGGTCTTCGATCAGCTCCCCATCGGAATACCTCAGCTCTCGAAGTCCGATGATTTCACCACGTCGCAAACGCAGATCCGCAAGATTCTTCACAAACCCACGGATATCATCGGGCACAGTCCCACGCACCGCCGTCAAAAGCTTCTCTGTGGCCTCCTGCACTTCCTTCGTCCGCCCCGCAGTCGCCTTCCGCAACCTCACCACCTTATCAAACTCATCAATCGCCGCATTCGCAGCCTTGTTGATCGCTTTCAGCGGCTCTGCCAACTCCTTCGCCTCCTTCTCCGCCAGCCAGAAATAGCCATCCAGTACCTCTCGACTGCGCTTTACCAGATCCAGATAGACATCCGCGTAAGAATCACTTTTCCCCAGTAAAATCAGAATCTCTCGAGCTTCCGCCATCGCTCGCACCAGTCCCGAGTTGCCGATCTTGAAAAGCAATGACTCACGCTTCTCCGCAGGTACTGCAATTGCAGTATCCAGCACATAAGGAGTCCGCCACACTTGCAGTGCATGATGCTTCTGCGGCTGATCTGGAGTTTGGAAAAGCACCATACGGCCATCCGAATCCATGGCAAACCCGTTACAAATCACCGGCGTCTCTACCGTTTGTGCGATCACATTATAGGAAAACAAAACATAATGCCCTGTCGCCCGTTGGTAGAAGACGAACATCGTATCCTCTCCATTCCCCGCCGCCACACGCCGCTCGAACCGCAAGCCCTTGAGCCCCGTTTCAAAAGTCTTCACCTCCCCGGTAGCCAGTAGATAACCGTTTGCAAATAGAATCCCTTGATCTTCCGGTAGAAGCACACAGGACTCCCCGATCCCATCCAACCTATGCACCTCGCCAGTCTTCTCATTGAAAACCAGATACCGATGCAGCGTTTCCAAATACGGTAGAACCCGCAGAATAATCAGTGAGCCAACAGTCGCATAAAATATCTCTGCATCATCCAGTGACTGGTCATTGTCATCTACCGGCTCTGAATAAATTCCCTGACCGGACGCAGTGTTATCCTCAATCTTGATCGTAAGATCCCCGCCCACAGTCTCCACATACACCCTATCCTCTACCGAGATATGCGGATGCTCTCCTGCACGGTGCATATCCCGATGCGCTCGCTGCCACTTGAACTCTACAAGCTCTGGATATTTGCATTCATGCTCAGAGCGATTCCCTTCATATTTCAGTGTTCCATCACCAGTGATCTGCCACTTGAAGGTCTTAATATCATCTTCCGCCTTACCGATCCGCATCTTCATATGCAGATGTGGCCCGATGATCATAAACTTCACAAAAATCGTATCCCGGTAATATCGGAACAAGGTCAGGAAATCCTCTTTGAAGCTTTTGTCCCCCAGCACCTCATCCAAAGGGACTTCTTGAAAGCCCTTCTCCGCATCTAGCCGGCAAAGCGCAAATACATCCCCAAGCTCCGTAATCGCTTTTAGCCCGAATTGGATATTGTAACCCAGCAGATACAGATCCCCGCCGAGACTCACCAGATCCCGAGCTACACAATTGTGGCTCGTCGCGACATGACCCGTAGTGATCAACTCCGTAGGAATTGATCCAAAGACCTCATGTCGCGCCGCATTCAGCGCCTCCACCCGCTCCCGCAACACTCCACCATGCTCATCCAGCCGGGCACGAATTACTTCATACGCACCACCTTCAAGCTGTTGGGGAGTTTCACTCATAAGAATATCACAGAAGCTCTGTGGACTCTACTTGAGCAAAGAAGAAGCCTTCGCATCACTCAATCCGAACCGATCTGCAGCCCCCAGCATCCCGATCAGCTTCTCCCGTTTTTCGCCGGAAGAAGAACCAATTAGTTTACCAAGAAGAGCGGACACACTCAGATTTTTCATATCCTCAGTCGCCACTCCAAAGTCCTCGATCCAAGTTTTTGCCTGCGATTTAAAATACTCTGGATCACCGTTGAAAAACGTATCCTTCACATCTTCCAGAGTCGCACTGTTCTCGATCGTCCTATCTACCGTCTTGCCAGTAGTGATCGCCCGTGTGATTCGGTCGAAGAACTCAACTTCACCACCGACAATATCGATTTTCGAGTGTTTGAGCGCTTCGCCAACCACGATTGCCTGCTGCTCTGCGATCTGACGCTGCACGTCGATCTCTGCTAGTTCGATGGTTTTCGCTTTGTCGAGTTCCAGCTTGAACTCTTCGTGCTCCTGACCGGTTTCTTCGAAGAGTTTCATCGCATCCGCCTTGTCGCGAATCGCCTCGGCATCCGCCGCACCTTTCGCACGGAGCACTTCCGCCTCGCCAAGACCGATCGCTGCCGATTCCTTGGAGGTTGCTTCCGCGAGCATCTTCTTACCAGCCGCCTCCTTTTCAGACGCAGTTTGAAACGCCTCTGCCAAAATCAATTTCTCCTCAGCGGATAGTTTCGCCGCCTCACGTGAAGCCTCTGCCCCGGTCGTAACTGTATAGGCATCCTCATCAGCCTTGAATTGCCCCGCCTCCTTGTGCGCCTCTGCTTCCTTGATTTGCTGAATCAAGTTCTCTTGCGCCTTCGCCTCTGCAGCAGTCACAAGCACCGTTTTTTCACGATCGGCAGTAGCAAACTCCTCGATGTCTTTCATCTTCTGCTGCTCTTCCACCACGGTCTTCTCAACCATGACTCGCTCGCGGATCACCTCTTGGATTTCCTTCTTCTGCTGTTCCACAGCCTTGTCCGCTTCAATCCTTTTCAGCTCAGTCATCCGCTCGCGCTCGATCTCTTCGAGCATCCGCTCACGTTCCACACGCTCCAGTTCAACGCCGTCGGTGCGCTCCTTGTTGCGCAATGCTACAATCACCTGACGCTCCTTGTTTTCCTGTGCGATAGCGAGTTCTTCGTCTGCCGAAATACGAGCAATCTCAGATTTTTTACGCTCTTCCTCAGCCACTTTTGCAGACTCTGCTTCTTCGCGGAACTGCACCGTTTCCACCTCACGCTGCTGGCGTGCTTCGGTCTCTTTCAACTGACGCTCCAGCTCCAGAATTGCCTCACGGGCTTCCACATCCTGTTGCTTGATGACCTTTTCCTTATCGCGCTGAATCTTATTGGAAAGTTTAGCCTGCTCCGCTGTCAGCTCCGTGATCTTTTTGATACCCTCGGAGTCCAGAATGTTGTCTGGATCCAGCATGTTCATCGGAGTCTGCTCAAGATAATCGATCGCAGCATCTTCCAGAACATATCCATTCAGGTCTGTACCGATTACTTTCAGAATCGCCTCACGGAACTTGTCCCTGTCTTCATACAGTTGGGTGAAAAGGAACCTCTTGCCGACCGTCTTCAGTGCTTCGGAAAACTTTGCATCAAAGAGATTTCTGATCTCCTGCTCACTCGAAGCCCTGTCGCAACCGATGGAGTCCGCCACCTTGATGATATCTGCCTCCACGTTGTTAATACGGACAAAGAACACCACTTTGATATCCGCTCGCATGTTATCCAGGCAGATGAGGCCGTTCTTGCCCGTCCGGTCGATCTCGATCCGCTTCACGGAAATATCAATCAGCTCCGCGCGGTGTAAAATTGGCACCACAAAACCACCGTTTAGGATGACTTTAGCCTTGGTTCCACCTGTCCTGACGAGCGCGCTACCCTTCTCTACCTTTCGGTAAAACGTCAGAAGGAAATACAGAAAGCCGATCGCAATGACTCCAAGTATAAGGCCGACAATCACACTCATTTCACCGAGGAAAGCGAGGTGTGATTGTATGGCTGCCAGGATTGCTGTGGATGTCGATAGGGTATCGTTCATGATTTGGATATGGATGATTTTGTATTAAATTTCAGGGGTGGAAGGAATTGCGCGTGCGAGATACACGCCGGTTTTCTCATCCATCGAAAGAATCGCGACCTGTGTGCCGCGCGGAATCGCTGGCGAATCTTCGCCAAGCTTCGCATTGAGTAATGCCGGCGCGCCATCCCCACGCTCCACCTCCACCTGCCCGTATGTCGAATCCATTTCAATGGAACGAACCACCCCGATCTGCCCGATCACAGGAGCGACATCCTCACCTGTCTTCAGCCTCTTCATCAGAGGAACGAGCGGTTGCGTAATAATCTTCGTGCCAATCACCCCGATGATGAAGGACGCAAAGAAGAACCCAATCGCCAGCAGCCAGCTTTGCCCTGGATTCAAATAAAAATTCAGAATCATCGTCGACATCCACATCAGCAGAATGAGAACGGAAAGCACAATTGTCACTGGTACGAGACCGGCATTCACCACGCGTAGCATTGCCGCAGGAATATCGCCAGTACTCCCATCCCCATCGATATCGAAGTCAAAATCCAGAGCGTCAACACCCACTGCACCCATAATTGAGAGCAGCCAAAAGAACACAACCACTCCCAATAATACCGTTAGAGGTAAGTTATAAGATAATATGGCCTGCTCCCAAAGTTCGATCACGATAAGAAACTGCAAATTTCTTCTGATCTTAGCAAGTGAATCCGCCAGACCTTGCCATTCACCTCCTACTCCATCTACCTCTAACTATCGCTGTGGAAAAATCCCTTTTTTATAATATACGGGCTAACGTTTGAGAAAGTATTTTTGTCAGATCATGTAATTCTAAGTCCGCTGTGCTTCCTTTGCCATCTATCTTGGGTAATCATCTCCTTAAGGTGGTTTCATTAGCTAGGTTGCAAAGGATTGCAGTCTGTGGGATAAGGGGTGCGTGCGAGTTTCCGCCTTATCGGATGTTTTCAAGGTCTGGGTGTGGGCGCTCGGTTCTTTAGTGATCGCGTTGTGGTCGACACCGATTTGCTACAACGGGGGAAAGGCGCTTTCTGAGTTGTCAGTTACAAAGGATTTCAATGGCTTGGTAAACAAGGTAGCGGCGTGGTGTGGGGCGGGGGAAATGGGAGATTATTTCAAGGTGTGTTGGCCGCTTGCGGCTATATTGTTGCTGTTCCCCTTGATGGAATGGCTACGGCTTGGGAACGAGAGGGGCGGTAAGCGGGTGTGGTCGGTAAGATTGCCACATGGAGCAGCTGCTGAAGAAGGTAGAGGGCAGCCGATTGAGGCAAACCGATGGGGGCCGTTACATGGCGTGGCGGGTTTTTGCCTGAGCTTCGGATGTTTTTTACTGATTGGTTATACTCTGCTAAAAGCTGGGTCGTTTCGCTGGGCAGAGGATTACGGTAAATGGCATGAAGGGTTGTTTTTTGACATCGGCTGGGCGTTGAGTCTGGCAGTGGTGATGGAAGTGTTTTTCCGGCGTGTGTTGTTGGGTATTTTCCTGCGTGCGATGGGTGTCTGGGCTGCAATTGCGGTTGCTGCAGCAATGTTTGGAGCGGTGTATTTCTTAATGAGTGGATTTGCGGTAGCGAAGTCGCTTGATGGGGAAATGCTTTCGGCCATTGAGCTGACTGGAACTTTGCTGGCTGGAGGTGATTTATTGATGAGAATCGTGACGGTATTTGTGCCGTGGTTTGCCTTTGGTTGTGTGTTGGGTTGGGCGCGCTGGCGGACGGCTTCCGTGTGGTTACCTGCTTCGTTGCTGATGGGGTGGTTGTTGGCGGATAGGCTGTTTGCGAAGGCGACTGAAGTGGTGGAAATACCGGACAAGTTAGCGGCGTTCGTTTCTGCGGGATCGGTTCATGAGGGGATAGCACCATTTTTGGGTGTGATCGCGGTGGGTGGTTTGGTTCATATTTTCACTTACCGGAATGCAAGCGGGCGGGAAGCGAGAGATTAAGGTGTTGGATTGGGTTTACCCACCAGTTTGTGAGATCTGCAGTTGTGGATTGGATGGAGGTGATGCGCTTTGTGAGGACTGTGTTGGGCAAATGCCGAGGATAGTGGCTCCTTTTTGTGACGTTTGCGGGGAAGGTTTTGAGGGTCAGATCGATGGTGTGTTTGATTGTCCGAACTGCCGTGAGATTTCCTTCCACTTCGAGTTTGCGAGGGCGGCGATGTTGAGGTCCGATCGGGTGTTGGAGCTAGTGCACCGACTTAAGTATGGGAGGGAGGTGCATCTGGCTGGAGCAGTAGGAAAGCTCGCGAGTGGTGCTTTTGTAGATAGGAGATTGGGGGTAGCGATGGAGGAGAAGTGGCCGCTGGTGCCAGTGCCGCTTCACCGGAGTAGGCAGAGAGAAAGGTATTTTAATCAGGCAGAAGAGATTAGCCGGGCAGTTGCTGCGGAAACTGGGTTGGAGATGTTACGTATGTTGAAGAGGGTTCGAAAGACTGAGACGCAAACTCGGCTTAGTCGGAAACAGCGAATGGCGAACCTCAAAGGAGCGTTCGCGATAAGGCGCAGCTGGGGGAGGGAAATGAAGGTGCCAGAAACGCCGGGTGTGATCCTTGTGGATGATGTTTTTACGACAGGCTCAACTGTGGATGCATGCGCGAAGGTGCTGAGGAAGGCAGGTGTCGGGCGTGTGGCAGTACTGACCGTGATGCGTGGTTAAGGCGTGGCAGGCTTTTCCCCGAAAAGCTTTAGTGCGAAGAAGCATGCTAGGAAGCAGACGCCGAGTGCGACGATGGGAAGTATTCCGGTTTTCAGGTCGGTACCGATAAACCAAGGGTAAAGTGGTGAGTGGGTGTTAGTAGCGCGAGTGAGCGTGAAGGTCTTTAGTGCGAGGACGAGACCGGCATGAAGGCCAATTGGAAACCAGAGAGCATTTGTGCGCGTGCGGCTCCATGCGAGTATGAGGCCGAATATAGCTAGGGTTGAAAATTCTGTGATGAAAAACTCGGCATTGGTGAAGTGGCCGAGGGTGCTGCCGAGGATTTCTAGGCCGGCATACCATGCGCGTGGGTCGCTGATTTCCATACCGGGAGGTGCTTTTAGGAAATGAACGAAGGCGAAAAATAGAGAGCTGCCGATCCATGCGGTAATGGCCGAGCTGGCACGAAGCCATAAGCCGAGGATGAGGCCACGGAAGATGAGTTCCTCAATCACCCCTGCACCAAGTGCGGGGATAAGAGCTTTTGAGAAAAATCGCGAAGCAGAGAAAGCCTCGTCTTTGGGATCTGCTGCTCCGGCAAGGTGGAGGATTAAGGCAAGTGCTCCCAAGCATAATGTGCCTATCAAAATACCTGTGCCGAGTTGTGCTAGGCGATGGTTCCATGAGAGGCGAGAGCTAGGCGTAGCGATAGATGATGGATCGCGCGGGATGGCTTTGATTCTCCTGATGAGCAGTGGGACGAGTGCGAGGCCGCTGATGAGCAGGGCACGACTGAAGAAGCGATCCGGATCTGCGCGGCCTGCTGAGCCTGCAACGGATTCGATGATTCTGGGGTAGTCTTTGGTTTCTGCGCTCAGAGCGAGTGCTTTCCCTGCATCGTAAAGATACGGCGTGAGCAGAGCTGCCGCTAGCAGGGATGCCGCCAGCCATAGAATGATGGCTCCGGCTTCTGATTTCAGGAAACGCATGTGAGATGCTATTTATACAGCAATCATCCGATACTGGTCGAGCCGAAGTATGGAACGAGTGCTTCGGGGATTTTGATCGAGCCATCCGGCTGCTGGTATTGCTCTAGCAGAGCAACATAGAGGCGCGGGAGTGCGGTGCCGGAGCCGTTGAGGGTGTGCGGGAAACGGTTTTTGCCCTCAGCGTCTTTGAAACGCGTTTTCATGCGGCGTGCCTGATAGTCGCCGAAGCATGAGCATGACGAGACTTCGAGGTATTTCCCATGGCCGGGCGCCCAGACTTCAATGTCGTAGGTTTTGGTGGAGGACTGGCCGATATCTCCGGTGCAGAGCTCGATGATGCGGTAGTGCAGGCCTAGTTTCTGGAGGACGCTCTCGGCATCCTTGGTTAGTTTTTCCAGAACCTCGAAGCCGGTTTCAGGATCAACGATCTGGACGAGCTCGACTTTATCGAACTGGTGCGTCCGGATGATGCCTTTGTTATCGCGGCCAGCTGAGCCCGCTTCGCGACGGAAGCAGGGGGTGTAGGCGGTGAGTTTGATGGGGAGATCGGCTCCGGCGATGATAGTGTCCCGGTAGAGATTTGTGAGGGGGACTTCTGCTGTGGGAGCTAGGAATAAGGTATCGCGGCCGTCCGATTCTGCGGGCTCAGTACCGTACATGTCGTCCTCAAATTTCGGCAACTGGCCGGTGCCTTCCATGCATTCGCGGAGGACGAGGTGAGGGACGTTGACTTCTTCGTAGCCGTTGTCCGACTGGGTATCGAGGAGGAAGCTGATGAGCGCGCGTTCAAGGCGTGCACCTTTGCCGCGATAAACGGCGAAGCCCGAGCCGGAGAGGCGGATGGCATCGTCCCACGAGATCAGGCCGTGCTGAGTGGCGAGATCGACATGGTCTTTCGGTTCGGTGAGTTCGGGTTTGTCGCCCCACTCGCGGACGACGGGGTTTGCATCCTCGTTGTCGCCGACGGGGCAAGCCTCGTGGGGGAGGTTGGGAATGTTGAGGAGGAGGTCGTTTTGCTTGGCGGTGGCCTCTTCGGCGAGTGTATCGAACTTGGCGATTTCCTCGTTGATGGCGCGTACTTCGGCCTCGATGGCCGAGCTGTCTTCGCCCTTCGACTTCATCATGCCGATTTGCTTGGAGGTGCTCTTGCGTTTGGCTTGGAGTTCCTGTTTCGAGGTTTCAACAGCTCGGCGGGATTCGTCGCAGGCGAGGACTTCGTCGATGAGCTTCCAATGGTCGCCCCCACGTGCCTTGAGACGTGTTTTCACGTCTTCTGCGTTTTCCCGTATGATTTTGATGTCCAGCATGGCTGGCGGAGTCTCGTGGAGTGGGTAGCCGTCTGGCAAGGGAAAGGTGCTGATTCAATCGTCTTGCCGGAGCTGGAGGATTCCGCGGAGACAGCCAAAACCCTCATTGATAAGAGCGGGCGGAACAGCTAGCTTCAACCAAATGATTATTGCGTTGTCGAAATTTTCCGGATCTCCAGCTCCAATGCGGATTTCCCGGAGAGGATTACTCGGCATGATGATTGCGTTCGCGACTTTGCTTGTTTTTATGCCTGCAAACCTACGGGCGGAGCCGTTGAGCGGCGAGATCGAGATCGTTAATGCCAAGTTCGGGATAGGTAATCGCTGGGTCGATGTCACCGATCCGCTTAGGGAGCTGCTTGCCGACAGGGATCGGACGTTGTACATCAATAGCAAGAGTTTACAAAAGGGAGACCCGGCGCCTGGGAAGACTAAGAAGCTGATCGTGAACTACAAATATGGAGCGGAAGAGCACGTATTCCAACGTTGGTCGAAGAAAACGATCTCTCACACCATGCTGGTGAACCATGCGATGCCTTCACAAGCCGGGGAGGGAAAAGGAGAGTCCGCTGTCGAGCGACCCGGTGAGTCCGGCGAGCAGCTTCTCACCCAGGAGCAGATGTCCAGTATTGTCCTAATCGAGGGTGATCAGGGCGTGGCAACGGGCTTCATCGCCACGGTGGATCAGGTGGATTGCGTCGTAACCAACCTGCATGTGCTCGGAGACAACAAGAACATGGTTGTAAGGAACCTGGACGGAGAGCGCATCCAACTGGATGCGAAGGGCATACGCGGAGCCGGCGAGGCGGACATAGCCTTGATCCATCTCGCAGCGGGTGAAGACAATCCGCCACCTCTCGATCTTGCGGAAAATGTGACCGACACGGTAAAGATAGGCGATCGAATTGTCATCGTGGGAAATCGTCTCGGTGGCGGAGTGGCGACCCAGACAACC
Source organism: Luteolibacter sp. (assembly GCA_051252155.1). Lineage (GTDB taxonomy): Bacteria > Verrucomicrobiota > Verrucomicrobiia > Verrucomicrobiales > Akkermansiaceae > Luteolibacter. The sequence continues at coordinate 479,898 of JBPOGB010000002.1, forward strand.
GGAACCATTCGCGGAGTCGGGCCGACGCGAATCGAAGTGAACGCGGAATTCAAACCGGGGAATAGCGGTAGCCCCATATATCACATTGAAAGCAAGAAGATCATCGGAGTGGCCTCCTATATCCAGACCGTGCCTGCCGGTAAATCGTCGAAGGGCAAGAATGCCGGCGCTGAGGTTCGTTGGTTCGGATACCGCGTCGATACAGTGAATAAGTGGGAGGCGATCGATTGGGCAACTTGGCGAAAGCAGGTTCAGTTGCTCAAAGCCTACCGGGAAAAATCCATGGCGATTCTAGGATTCATCAAAGGGGATCGTGGCGCCGCGAGCAAGGAGCCGTATCTGGAAAGGCTCATTGATGACTATAATCGCGGTGCGCAGCTGCGAACCAAAGCCGAACACGCGAAACAGAGGATTTCCGATGTGCTTCATTTCGCCCGGAAAGATAGTGAGGATCTGAAGGAGGCGAAATTCTACAGCTACTTTTTGAAATGTCCTTATTGGGCGACGAATGTCGGGGAGCAGACGGAATTCAGGATGGATCTGATCGAGGCGATTGGAGAGATCAAATGAGACGCTCCGTATGCGGGGGGCAGACTGGGGTCAGCCCCTCCGGCTGGGCGAGAGCTTCGCTGAGAGGAAGACGGCGGCGAAGGCAATGAGGGCGGAGATGGCGACGAGGGTGAGGGCGCGTGAGTCGTCGCCGGTTTGAACGGAGCGGTAGATGGAGAGGGAGAGGGTCTCGGTGAGGCCGGGGATGAAGCCGGCGACCATGATCGTGGCTCCGAATTCGCCGATGGCGCGGGCGAAGGCGAGGAGTATGCCAGCGATGATGCCGCGCTTGGCGAGGGGTAGGGTGATTTTTCTAAATATATGTAACTCGTTGCCTCCGAGGGAGCGGGCGGCGGCTTCTAGGTGTGCGGGCACATCTTCGAAGGCGGTGCGGAGGGAGCGGACGAGGAGGGGGAAGGCCATGACGGCGAGGGCGATGACAACGGCTTTCCAGGTGAAGATGACTTCGATGCCGAAGGTTCCAGAGAGCCATGAGCCGATGGCGCCGGTTTTCCCAAAGAGCTTGAGGAGGATGAGTCCGGTGGCGACCGGAGGCATGACTAGGGGGAGCATGGCGAGGGTCTCGGCAAGAGTTTTTCCCGGCCATTCCTTGCGAGCGAGGAGCCATGCGAGCGCTGTGGCGAAGGGGAGCGCAAGCAGGACGGCGAGAGAAGCCAGCCCGAAGGTGAGAGCTAGCATTTGCCAATCCGAGGGAGTCACGGGGTGATTTCTACACTCCTGTTGGAGGGTGGGCAATGACGGAGGCTTGCGGAGGTGAGTGATTCGGGCAAGGTTGCGTCATGGCGGGAAATGCTGTTCGAAAGATCATCCATATTGATATGGATTGCTTCTACGCGGCAATTGAGGAGAGGGACAATCCGGAGTTGCGTGGGAAGCCGGTGGGGGTTGGCGGAAGCTCTAGGCGAGGGGTGCTGACGACAGCGAACTATGAGGCAAGGAAGTTTGGGTGCCGCTCGGCGATGCCAGTTTTTATGGCTTTGGGGAAATGTCCGGAGCTGGTGATTGTGCCGGTGCGGTTCGATGTCTATAAGCGGGGCAGTGCACACATCCGGGAGATTTTTTCGCGTTTCACGGAGCTAATCGAGCCGCTTTCGCTGGATGAGGCGTTTCTGGATGTGAGCCATATAGAGGAGCCGGGGACGATTATTGCGTCGCGGATTCGGGCGTTGATCAAGGAGGAGACTGGGCTGGCGGCTTCGGCGGGGATTGCACCGAATAAGTTGATCGCGAAGATTGCGAGTGATTGGAGGAAGCCGGATGGGCAGTTTACGGTGGCTCCGGCGAAGGCGGCGGATTTTATGGAGACTTTGCCGTTGCGGAAAATCCCGGGAGTGGGCGGTAAGATGGCGGAGCGGCTTTCGGGGATGGGTGTGGAGCTGTGCGGAGAGTATCGGGCGGTGGAGAAATTTGAGTGGGTGCGGCGGCTGGGAGGATATGGGGCGGAACTGTGGGAGAGGTGTTGGGGGCGGGATGAACGTGCGGTGAATCCGGATAGTCCGAGGAAGTCGCTGAGCATCGAGAATACGTTTTCTGAAAACCTGCACACGCTGGAGGTGTTGGAGCGTGAGATGGGTGTGATGCTTGATGAGTTGGAGGAGAAATTTTCCGCGAGGCATACGGATCGGCGAGTGAGGTCGCTGGTGGTGAAGCTGAAATTTTCTGACTTCCAGAGGACGACGGCGGAGCGAGCGAACGGGGAGTTGGATAGAGAGATTTTCCGTGAACTGCTGGTGGAGGCGGAGTCGCGCAGTGAGGGGAAGGCGGCGCGATTGTTAGGCGTGGGCGTGAGGTTTCACGATATCTCAGGGACAGAGCAAATGGAGCTTTTCTGAAGGAGGGTTTTGCACTCTGCGGAATCGGTGCCAGTTTTCGTGTATGAAGAAAACGGCGGTGGTTTACGGGGCGAGCGGATTTGTGGGGGCGGGGTTGTGCAAACTGCTTTCTGATGAGGGTTTTGATGTCACGGGCGTGAGTCGCAAGGGTGAGGGCGATGTTCTCGGGGTGAGCCGGTGGGTGAAGCCACGCAATGTGGATCTTATTGGCTGTGGTGTGGTGGTGAATCTTGCAGGCTCGCCCATCGACCAACGGTGGACAGACGCGAGGAAAAAGGAATTTCACGAGAGCCGTGTGGGGGTGACGAATGAGATTGTGGAGCTGATCGCGGATTTATCAGAGGAAGAGAGGCCGGAGCTGCTGCTAAATGCATCTGCGGTCGGTATCTACGGTGATCGTGGTAATGAGATTCTCGATGAAAATTCTTCGAGGGGCGCGGGTTACTTAGCTGATCTCTGCTGGGCGTGGGAAAAGGCGGCAAAGCGTGCTGAGCCACTGGGTGTGCGTGTGGTGAAGATGAGGATAGGTGTGGTGCTTGGTGAGGGTGGCCAGGCGTTTGAGAAGCTGATGAAGGTTTTCAAGACCGGCATCGGTGGCAGGCTGGGTGATGGCATGCAGTGGATGCCGTGGGTGCATGTGGAGGATCTGCGCATGGGGATGCTGCACTGCATAAAGACGCAAACCATCAGCGGCCCCGTTAATGGGACTGCGCCTGAGCCGGAGCGTAACAAAGATCTGACAAAGAAGCTCGCGCAGGCGGTGAATCGCTGGGTGTTTTTGCCAGTACCGGGCTTTATGTTGAAGCTGGTGCTTGGGGGATTTGGCGGAGCATTATTGGCGGGGCAAAAGGCGTTGCCGAAGCGGCTGGAGCAATCGGGATTTAAATTCCGCTTCAATACGCTCGAAGAGGCATTGGAGGATTTGACCTGATACGTAATTTTTCACTTTGCAAAGGGCCGGGGGCTGATGTATCCCCTTCCCCCCCGTCTATAACGGTGGTCGTAGCTCAGTTGGTAGAGCCCCAGATTGTGATTCTGGTTGTCGCGGGTTCGAGCCCCGTCGATCACCCCACCTTTTTCCCCGTCTCCGGCACGGTTGCCGGAGACGGAGAGAGAGGTGAACTAACGATGACATCCTGAATGCAATCTCTGGAGAGCCGCATAGAATACAAATTCCGCAATTCGCTTTTGCTTGCGGAGGCTCTGACTCACCCCAGCCTTGCTTACGAATCTCAGCGTCCGCATTTTGATAACCAGCGGCTGGAATTTCTAGGAGATGCGGTGTTGCAGCTGATCGTGACTGACGAGCTTTTTCGCCTGTTTCCTGATGCGACTGAGGGCAGTCTGACGAAATTACGCTCTCGTGTGGTATCCCGGCGTGCTCTGGCTAGGTTTGCGATGATGATCCACCTCGGAGATTATGTTCTGTTGGGGAAAGGTGAGGAGTCGACAGGAGGAAGGCGGCGTTTGTCTACGCTGGCAGATGCATTTGAGGCGCTGATTGGTGCGGTTTATTTGGATTCTGGGCAAGAGCCGGCGAAAGTGTTGATCCTACGGCTTTTCGCGAGTGAGATTGAGGGAATGGTGGACAGTCCGGATGAGAGAAATCCGAAGGGTGAGCTTCAAGAATGTCTCCAGGCAATCCATCCCGAAGCACCTTCGTATGGTATTGTTAGTGAGTCGGGGCCGGATCACCGGAGAGTTTTCCAATCGGAAGTTAGGTGGCGCGGCGAACTGCTTGCGGTGGGGAAAGGAAAGAGCAAGAAAGAGGCAGAAGCTCGGGCGGCTGCAGAAGCTCTGAGGGTAAGAAGCTGGGAGTGAATTTTTAGGGTTGCGGGCGGAGCCTAGCTGGGTTTCCTTCCAAGCGCTGTCAGGAGCTACGGAGCTGCGGCAGACGAACCCCGCCAGGCCTTGATCGGAGCAACGGTAGTTTGTCCGCAATTGCCGTGGTTTCCTGGCGGCACTTTTTTTGCCTTAGATATGATTCTTAGGCAATCTGGTCCGAGGAGCGGAGGAGGATGTCTCCGATCTCGACGTGAGGAGGGGCGGTGAGGATGGTCATGATGCAGTAGGCGACGTCCTCGGGCTGGAGCATTTTCATGCCGGTACGGGTTTTTGAGAGGATGTCTTCTCTACCGCGGAAGTAGGTGTCGAGTAGTGGGGTATCGACGAAGCCGGGAGAAACGCAGGCGACTTGGACAGGGGACTGGATGGCTTTTAGCTCGGAGCGGAGGGAATCGGTGAGGGCACGGACGGCGAACTTGGTGGGTGCGTAGAATCCGCCGGAGGGCGGGACGCGATGGCCGGACATGGAGGAGACATTGACGATGCGGCCGCCGGATTTTGGGAAATGGCGGATAGCTCCCTGGCAGCATAGGGAGAGGGCGAGGACGTTGACGCGCCACATTTCCTCCCAGTCGGCGGGATTGCCATCGATGATACGAGAGAGGTAGGCCATACCGGCGCAGTTGATGAGGCCGTCGATTTTCCCAAGCTTATGGAAGATGGCAGAGATGTCTTCGCGCTTGGTGAGATCGGCTTTCAGCGGTGAGACATCGGGGTGGAGTGCTCCGGGGCGGCGGGTGACGCCGAGGACGTTTGCCTGATGAGCGAGTAGTTGTTCGCAGAGAGCTTTGCCGATGCCGCTGGAGGCACCGGTGACGAGGAAGGTTTTACCTTTGAGGAGAATCATCTGGAAGGAAGGGCGTTGCCCGATGGTGCATCCGTTTCCTTGTCATTGAAAAGCTCGGAAAGGTCGGGGAGGTCGGCGGCGGTAGTCGCGGGCTGAGAGGAAATGATGGAGCCGTTATGAAATACGAATGCGCCGGGCATCTGGAGGCCATCTCCGGCGAGGTGGCCGACTCCGCAGCCTTTGAATACAGAAATCAGGCCACGCCACCAAACATGTGGGCCGAAGAGTTCGAGAAAGCCACCCTTACCAAGTCCAAAGGATCGATAGAGCTCGCAGCGAGGGTCGGCGATGCGTGTGACTGTTGAGTTATCGCCTAGGTAGTTAATTTCCTCACCAGACTGAAGCATGTGGACGAGGATGAGCTCGGAGTTGTGTTGCTTTGCCTGTTCCTCAAGGTCTTGGAGTCCGCGCAGGATCTGCCGTGTGAAGGTGCAGCCAAAGTGACGGAGGAAAACTAAGGTGAGAGGTCGATTTTTCGAAGCTTCGAACAGTGTCTCGCCAGAAGAAAGCTCGTAAGTTTTTGCGGCTTCCTGGACAGAGTATGGAGTGGAACGTGATGGCGGGATTCCAGTGATTGAGCGAATGGTGGCCCAGAGTGTGAGTGCGAATGGTGGAATCCAGATTAGATCATCGAAGGGGATGAAAAGGAGCGAGGTGGCGGGGAGTGTGGAATTCCAGACGGTGAAGGAAATGATGAGGGTGGTGGCGATGAATTTGATAAAACCGAAGAGGACGATGGGCCAGTGGCGTAGTGGATCCGTGGAGGCGATGAGGAAGGCGAAGCCTAGGAAGCCGGAGATCAAGCCGAGTGTGCGCCAAAGCATGGGGTGGTTCGGGCGATCCATCCCAATGCAATCGAAGCAATGGTGCGGCCAGAAATTAGTCCAGATAGCGAAGAGGATGTGATAGGCGCCAGCGAGGATCAAAGAGAGCCGCATCCAGCGAATCGATCTGCAGTTTCCTCCATGGCATTTAATCGGCATGGTGAAGGGTAGGATCATTCCCGTTTGGTGCAACGGGAGATTTTCCGCTCCTGAAACGAGCGCGCAATCTTAGTCGTTTTCCTGCCTGTTGTTGGATCGCACCCTTGGAGTGCGGGTGTTCTCACTCAGCTTTTTGATTTGAGCGTCGCGGTTCTTGAGGGATAGCTGAGCCTTCGCGAGTGCCTCCGAGTTCGTTATTGCTTCCTTCCTGAGGTCAGAAATGGTTTTGAGCTGTGCTTCGATGGCGCGGTTCGCGTTGTTGAGTTTGGTTTGGTTTACACCTGCCTGCTTACGTGTATCGCGTAAGGCAGCTTCCGCTTTGTCTTTTGCTGATTTGCTCTTCGCGAGTTCGGCTTTCGCTTTCTCAAGTTCTTTGGAGAGTTCGTCAGTCTTGTTGGTTTGATCTAACTTCAAGCGGAGCAGGTCTAAGGTGCTGGATACATCCGTAAGCTCGCCGGGCATGTTTTTGTCATCAGATCCCTTAGTGTTCTTCCGTTGAGTTTCTATTTCTGCGGCCAATCGTGATTTCTGAGCTGCCTCTAAGGATTTCAACATTTCAGCCGCTTTTTCCTGAAGGTCACGAGCGGTTTTTTTCTGTGCTTCCAGATCGTCCTTTGCCGCTTCCTGTTTGCTGATGGCATCGAGTGTTTTTTTTCGGGTGGCTTCGAGTTCTTTCTCGATGCGCCGGACTTCATTTTTTATTTCGGCTTCGCTAAGAGTGGCTTCTTTTTTTGTAGGAGCATCAGTTTTCTTATTCTCCTTTGCTGCTTGGAGCGGGGAGGTAAAGGCGGCAGCTAACGATATGATGGCGAGAAGATACGGAATTTTCATGGGTTTAGACTAAAGGTTTAGCCTGAACCTTTAGTCTCGATTCCACATTTTCGAAAGTGGGAAATTATCAACTGGGTGTATTGTCAGCCGGCAGGGAGGCGACAATGCGGCCTTGATCGAAGTCATAGGGTGTCATCTCCAACATCACTTCGGTGCCATCGCTGAACTCAGTGTTCGCTTGATTGAGGGCTTTTGAGAGATGGCCGAGGATGACTTTACCGTTCATCAACTCGACACGGTAAAGGATTTCGCCTTTTCGCTCGAGGATGGTGCCGGTGGTTTCGATGGCTGCTTCTGACATGGATGCGGAGTTCAGCGGAGATCGCGCCATCGCACAAGCGCGGCGAGGGGCATTTCTCCGTCAGGATGCCAAAAAATACCGGGTTCTTGGGCTTGGCCAGCGGCGCAGATGCGAGGCGGGGAGATATTTTCGAGTCGATCCGCTTCTGAAATGGGCTCGACGACGGCGGTGGAAAGGTAGGCGGTTTCCGCGCCGAGGTTTTCGTAGGTGATTTCCTGAGGCATGGGGATGAGGCGGACGAAACCGCTGCCGGAGCCGGGGCGGAGGGTTGCATCTGTGCGATCGACGTGGATCGTCCATGCGGTGGAGTTTTCGCTTTCGAGGAGGGTGTCTGGGGAGCCGTTGGCGATGCGGAAGCGTAGGGTTTCGCGTTCGTTGCGCACGGCTCCGGCTTCGGAGAGTGTGGGTGGCTCGGTTGGGTGAGCGGCGAGGGCGGAAGCTAGCTCGTGGGCGAAGGGCTCGATGTCGCCTTGGAAATAGATGGCTTGGACGGAGAGGCAGCCGCGCTGGTTGTAGCGCATGATGTCAGCGGCAAGGCGGGTGGTGAGTTCAGGTTGATTTTCGAAAATGAAAGCAGCGCTGAGCTTGGGGCCGTGCTCGACAATGCGTGTGCTGGGGCTGAGCCACTCGCGGAAGAAGGTGAGTGTATTGGCTCCTCCGTAGATGACGGCGGTTTCAGGAGTATTCCACTGATCCGGGAGTTCTTTGCTGAGTGTAAGTGATGGGATGGAAGATGCCCATGCTTCGAAATCGGGTAGGCCGGCGGAGGGGATTTTCACCCAAGATTCGCAGCCGAGAAGGATGGTGCGAAAGACGGATTGGAACGCGGCGTGGGGGGTGTTGCCGCTAACGATGTGGAGGATCGGGCTGCGCGAGACGACTTTTGAGCCGTCGACCCATTCTTCGAGGCGTCGTGAATCTCCGAGTTCGGCATCGAGCCATTTACGGAGGGAGGTTTCATCGTAGGAGCCGACCCATTTTTCGAGGGTGTCCCGATGGGATACAAGGAAGTCGATGCGTTGGGCGAGGGATTCCATGGTTATTTCAGGATGTCATCCACGCCACGGGAGCAGCCGCGTGCGATGGCGTTTGGGTCGCGGCCGAGAAGAGTGAATTCGCGGTTGTTGTGGGCGATGGCGATGTCTTGGGTGCGGATGGCGGAGACGGTGTCGAGGTTGGCGAGGTCGATGATTTCGAGGTAGCCGGGAGTGCCTTGGGCTGCGGGTTGACCGGTGAATACGTCGAGGATGCGGACGGCTGTCCAAGGCGGGGCTTTGTGGGTTTTTTCGTCGCCCCATTTGTAGAACTGGGAGAAGAGCTCAGTCATGCCGTATTCGTTGAGGATGCGGGATTCCGGGATGCCGAAGTGGTATGAGAGACGCTGGCGGACTTCTTCGGGGGTGAAGGTTTTTTTCAGGCCTTTGCTTCCGCCGGTTTCGAAAATCCATGAGCCTTCGGGGAGGGTAAGGGGTGGCATTTTATCGCAGGCTTTAAGGAGGGCGATGGAGGTGCCGAGTATGGCGCAGGGGTGTGTGGGAAGGAATTTTTTGAGATCGAAATTACCGTTTTCATCGATGAGCCATGTGCCGTGGGGGGCGAGTATGGCGAACATGCGGATGAGGGAGGAGTGGGGTGCGGCGGAGGGCTGCTGGGAGAATAGGAAGGTTTGATCGAGGGGTGGGAGGTTCATTTCCCGCCATGTGCCGAGGGCGGAGGCTTCGTAGAGATCGAGGGAGCGGAATTCGTGTTTCCCTTTCACCTCGCGGGTGGTGCCGGAGGTGAGGAAATGGCCGGTGGTTTCCCCTGTAGGAAAGCAACAGAGTGGGAGGTCTGGGATTTTATAAACGTCGGTGGGCACGGCGGGAATTTCCTGCCATGAGGTGACGTTCTTAGGCGATTTGCCGAGGGCTTCGCAGTAGTTCCGATAGGGGAGGTTCTGCTGAAATTGGTGGGCGAAGACTTCGAGCGAAGTCTCCGCGAAATCGCCTTCGCCGCAGCGCATCCAGTTCAGCAGGCGTTGGCGGAGATCCATGACTCAGTGGCTGGCGTGGTGAATAGCGAGGAGCTTGATGAGGAGATCCTCGATGAATTCGAGAGGGATCTGGTTTGGGCCGTCGGACATGGCGTTGGCCGGGTCTGAGTGGACTTCCATGAACAGGCCGTCAAGACCGGTGGCGACTGCTGCGCGTGCGAGAACAGGGGCGAGTTCGCCATCACCGCCGGTTGCTCCGCCGAGGCCGCCGGGGCGTTGGACGGAGTGTGTGGCATCGAAGATGACGGGGATGCCTTCTTTTCTGAGAAGGTGCAGGGAGCGCATGTCGACGACGAGGTTGTTGTAGCCGAAGGTGGTGCCGCGCTCAGTGATGAGGAATCGTTCGCAGCCAAAGGCCCGCATTTTGTCGGCGATGTTAATGCAGTCGAGTGGTGCCAGGAACTGACCCTTTTTCACGTTTACGACGCGGCCGGTTTTTGCGGCGGCTTCGAGGAGATCGGTTTGGCGGCAGAGGAAAGCGGGGATCTGGAGGAGATCGATGTGTTCTGCGGCGATGTCAGCTTGCTCTTCGGTGTGGATGTCGGTGGTGACGGGGACTTTGAGTTCTTTGGAAATTTCACCGAGGATGCGACAGCCTTCCTTGATGCCGGGGCCGCGGAAGGAGCCGACGGAAGTGCGGTTCGCTTTGTCGAAGGAGGCTTTGAAAACGAAGGGGATGCCGGTGCGGTCGGCGATTTTCTTGAGGGAGCGCGCCATGTCCCAGGCGAACTCTTCTGACTCGAGTGCGCAGGGGCCGAGGATGAAAAAGGGAGTGGGTCCACCGACGGGGACGTTGGCGATTTGGAATGGAGAAAAGGATTTCATGCTTCGGATTCGTTGAGGGCTGTTTTGTAGAGAGGAATGAGATTTTTAAGCGCGGCTGCGAGGAGTTGTTCCTCTTTCTCTGTGAGGTTGCCAACGGTCTTGTCCTTGAGCATCGAGAGCGAGTCGATGACGGATTTCGCGGCGCGCAGATTGATGGATTTCTCTCCGGTGGCTGGGTTCGGGAGTTGTCCGAGGAAAAGCCCGGCGTTCTGCGCCTGGAGGAGGATGAAATCGTTGAAGCGGGGATCGGCTTCGGGAGTTGGAGGCATGTGCTGATTCTGGATGGCGGCGGATGAAGGTCAAACACGGAAGGCGGCCAACTCTAAACTATTGAGATTAGGCACTCTTTGCGGATGGCAGATGCCTCAGACTCCTGTTTCTCACCCGCTTGGTAATCATTTACTTTTTCTGTAAGGCAAACCGTGGATCATTACTTGGTCAGGCCTACTTCATGAATTTTCCAGAGTCCTTTAAGAATCGTTTTCAGCGAAGATCCCTATTTTCCCACCTTTTTGCCAGCTTCTGTGCGATGGCGATGTGCTCCAACATCTCTGCCCAAGTGAAGGGCAATTTGGAGCCGGTGGTCTTGCAGCTCAAGTGGAGTCATCAGTTCCAGTTTGCGGGTTACTACATGGCCAAAGAAATGGGCTTTTACGAAAACGAAGGGATCGATCTGGAGATTCGCCCGGGTTCATCCAGCTTGAACGTGACCGAAGAAGTTCTTTCCGGTCGGGCGGATTTCGGAGTGGGAACCAGTAGCCTCCTGCTAGACTACGCAGCAGGAAAGCCAGTGGTCGTTCTCGGAGTCATCTATCAGCACTCGCCATTGGTGCTGATCATGCGGACTGAAAAATCCTCTGATACGATCGAGCGAGTGGCGGAAGGGCCGGTCATGATCGAGCCAAACTCCGGAGACCTGATCGCGATGCTGCGGCGGGCTGGCTTGTTGATTGATCAACTCGATATCGCGGATTACGCACCTAATGCCCTCGGTTTACTGGAGTCAGCCAATGATGCGTTCTCAATTTCCGCCTACCAGACTGACGAGCCCTACACGTTACTCCAAAACAACATCTCCTTTAAGACCTTTTCTCCACAAACCTATGGAGTCGATTTCTATGGGGACAATTTTTTCACAACTCAAGACACGCTGAAAGATCGCGGTGAACTGGCTCGCGGATTCAGAAGGGCGACTCTCATGGGCTGGAAGGAAGCGATCCGTGATCCCGACAAAGCGATCTCTCTCATCCTTTCGAAATATCCAGCAACGGCTGATCGAGAAAAATTACAATACGAAGCGCGCATTACCATGGATCTGATGACAAATCTGGTGGAGCCCGGGCACATGAATCTCGAACGCTGGAAGCACATTTCCAGGACATTTCAGGAAGTCGGTATGCTGAATGAAAGCCCGGATCTCGAAGGGTTTGTCTACACTGAGAAAAAGCTCAAAATCCCCGCATGGTTCTGGCGCACTCTTCTTGGCGTCTGTCTTCTCTCTCTGATTTTGGCGCTGCTGTCTGTCCATTTTAAACGACTCAATGCACGCCTCGAACAGGAAATGAAATTGCGTCTCGAAATTGAGGAGGATCTGAAAAAATCCAACAAAGAGCTCAGCTTAGCGAAAGCAATCAGTGAAGAGGCCAATCTCAAGAAAACCTGGTTCATTACCAATGTAAGCCACGATCTGCGGGCACCAGTCAGCTCCATGATCAGTCTGGCACAGATCTTCGATCACCATGGCAAGAGCCTCAACCTTCCTGACAAATTCAATCGTTTCCTCAAGCAACTGAATTCCGGTGGGGAATTTCTCATGCTCTTGCTCGATAACATCCTGGATCACTCAGCTTTCGAAATGAATGCCACCAGCGTTTGCCCCGAGAGAGTCGATCTCGCTAAGTGCTTCGAGAATATCGTCAACCTGGTTCAGCCATTGGCGGATGAAAAGGACATCTCTATCCGCGTCCAATGGAAAGGTGAGCACGATCACGCCATGCTGGATCGTACGCGACTCTCGCAGATCGTTCTAAACCTTCTGCACAACGCCATAAAGTTTTCACCGAAAAGCGAAGTCGTCTCATTGGATCTAAACCTTGAAGATGATGCGCTGCACATTCGCATCGGAGATAGCGGGCCGGGCATTCCTCCAGAGAGGCAAAAAGACCTTTTCCAAATGTTCGGAGAATCTGAGAAAAAAGGATCACGCTACTCCTCCACGGGATTGGGACTCTCCATTGTGAAACGAAATGTCGATCTACTCGGCGGCACGATTCAGGTAGAGCAGGGAAGGCCAAACGGAACCATTTTCCTGGTCGTTTTACTAACTGCCAAGGTGCCCTCAAGATCACGGTAAGACGTTTCGGCTGCTTTTTTGAACGTTTCATAGATTTGAGCTTCTATGAAATTCGCCACTTTCTAAGATTACTCTTTGAGGGATTCCCTTTTTGGGAGAGAAAAACCAGAACGATGACCTTGTTTATCATAGAAGATAATGAAATTGAGATGGAAAATCTCAAAGTTCTTCTGGAGGGTTTCAGCAGCTATTCTTTGATCGGGAGTGCTGATGCGATCAAGCAGGGCATCGAGTCGGCAAACTGCCTGAAACCGGACATCATCGTTCTCGATATCCAGTTAGATTGCGAAAACAGCCTCGATCACATCGGTGCGCTGACTTATGAGCCGTTCATTATTTGTTCCACGCTTCATACAGAACATGCGCTCCAAGCATTTGAAGTGGGCGCCATCGATTACCTGACGAAGCCGATCAACCGTGAGAGGCTTGGCCGCGCGCTTGATCGAATTCCACTTGGCTCCACACGCTCCTCAGATCTTCAGCAGGAAGAAAGCCTCTGTCTCAAGAATGGAAACAAGACGGAGCAGGTCTCCATCCGGAACATCGTGATGGTGAAAGCGGATCGGGATTACACTCTGGTGACGGATGCGAAAAATTCAGAATTCATCAGCACGCGCCGTATGCATGAGTGGAAGGAGCTTCTTCCTCCGGAAAATTTCATCGGTCTGGATCGCTCCACGATCGTGAATAAGGCACTGATCGTATCTTACACACGTCTCGGGAAAAATCGTATCGCGACCATTTCCTTTAAGAATGGGGAGAAACATCAGATAGGATGCGCTGCCCTCCGTCGCCTGCGGGATGCGTTGGAAAACTAGGATGCGATTCGCAGTGCTTTCGAGACGATTCACAGAGGCAAGCTAGGCAAACGTCATAAGCTTAAGTAATACTGAGTATCAGCACGACGGAAGTGTATGTTTCCGCAAACGTGTCACCCCCCGTGGCCCCCCGAACCAACGATGCCCTCAGTTCTCAGTCACGGGAACTGGGGGCTATCATTTGGGGGAGTAAGAATGATCCATTAGGAATCCATTGCGCGGATCTTGATTTCGTCCCCGCTGGCTGGGTTCGGGATCTGGCCAAGGAAAAGCCCAGCGTTTTGCGCTTGGAGGAGAATGAAATCGTTGAAGCGAGGATCGGCTTCCCGTGATGGAGGCATGGGTTGAGTTTTCATTTCCGTGCGCGGAGGTCAAACATGGGAGATTGAAGGCCTTTTGGCTTTTTCGGGTAAATGGGCGTCCCATCATCTATTCGTTTTCTTGCCAGAGTGAGACCACAACGTAAAAATCTTCGCGATCTATTCGTAACTTCCCCACGTTCCATGTTCAGAAAATTTCCCTTACTCGTGCTTTCAACGGTGACTTTCTCTTTAGCAGAAGCGGAAAAGCCGCCTAACATTGTCTTCGTGATGACAGATGACCAAAGGTGGGACACCTTGGGTTGCTACGGTCGTCCTGAGTTCAAAACAGAGACCATCGATCAGCTCTCGGCAGAGGGGGTCACTTTCGACAATGCCTACCATGCAGTCGCAATTTGTTGTCCTAGTCGTGCTACGATGATGAGTGGGCGGTATTTTGCCAGTCACCAGAGCGGCTTTGCCTACCCACATAACAAGGGGTTTAAAAAAGAGGAATTCGACGATACCTATCATGCGACCCTAAAGAGAGCCGGGTATCGCAGCGGATTTGTAGGGAAGTTTGGGTTCCGCGTTGCGAGTGCGACCTACCAGTCTGACTTTGACTACGTCGCGCTGAAATCGAAGACGAGTCCCAATGGTATGATTTGGCCGATGGATGAAAAGCTGGAAGCGATTTTCAGCAAGGATCGTGATCCAAAGGAGAGAACCATCATCAAAGGAGATGCGATGATTCATTTCTTGGATACCCAGCCAAAGGATCAGCCATTCGTGCTCTCTGTGAGCTTCGATGCTGTCAAGAATGACAGTGATAGGGATATGTATGGCCCTGACACGGAGGTCTTCGCCAATCAACAGATGTCTGTGCCCGGAAACTGGGTTGAGGGGAAAAATGAGAAGCTTCCCAAGGTGGTGCTCGATTATTGCAGGGGTCCTCGATACCACCTTGAGCGCACTTCGACTCCAGAGCTTTACCAGAAGCTCGCCCGCCGCTTCGCCACTCAAGGCTTAACCGTCGACCATCAGGTGAAACGACTGATGGATAAGCTGGAGGAGATGGGCGTGAAGGATAATACAGTAGTCATTTATACCAGTGATAATGGGCGCTTCCATGGCTCTCACGGCATCTATGACAAGGCGATCTTGTATGACGATGTGATGAAGCAACCACTGATCATCTGGGACGGCAGGAAAGTCGGGAAACAGCCAGGAACCCGTATCGATGCCATGGTGTCATCTACGGATGTCGCACCTACCATTATGGAACTCGCGGGAGTGGACATCCCGGAGAGAGTGGAGGGGAAGAGTCTCACAGGATTTATTGATGGATCCGTTGATCTCACTACTTGGAGGGAATCCGTCTTCATGGAAAATCTCTTTATTGAGGAAATGTTCAAAGCGGGACGCGGCGCACCGAGAACTGAGAAGATCGATCACGCTGCGATTAACGCTGATTTGATCGAAAACAATCGCTCCTATCGCAGCCGTGGGGTACGCACGCCGAAATTTAAATACTTCGTTTACTTTGAGCACAATCCACCGATTGAAGAACTCTATGACATAGAAAAAGATCCTCTCGAAATGAACAATCTCGCTGCCAATCCTGAATATGCGAGCGCCCTTCAATCCTTGCGAAAGGAAACGGAAGAACTCTATCAGGACTATTCCGCAAATAGGGTAGCAAAATAGGGAGGTTCTTTGAGTTAATAATCTCGGCTAGTTTACAGCCGAGATGAAATTGATGAAGTGAGGTATCGAGTTTGTCAGGTAGACTAGTCGAGTTTCCCAAGTTCGATCATGGCATCGGCGAAGGCTTTGCCGATTTGGCCAAGAATCTTGGCGGATCCTAGGTAGTGGTATGCTTGGTTGGAGCGGCCTTTCAGAAGCTGGATCTCTCGATCGGTGTAAAACTCCGCCATGACTTTTTCGGTAAGGGCGGCTTTTTCATCAGGCTTCAATTTATTGCCATTGCTCAGTTCTTTGATCTTTTTATTTGCGTCGTTGAGGCGGTTTGAGAGTTCGTCGAGTTCCTGATCCCAGTATTGGTCTGTCCAAACGGCGGTGACGGTATTTTTGAATTCTGGTAGATCGGCTGGGGCAGCCATTGCATTTTGGAATGAAAGCTTACTGGCGCTTTTTTTATCCTGAGGATCTGCGGGGCCACCAACGCCCAGAACACCAATGACGAACGGGAGCTCGGGAGCGTTGAGGTCTTTGCGGACGTCGTTGATGAAAGTTTCGAGGAGTTCTGAATAAAGGTCGTAGCCGCCCGGTTTGCCGCGTTGCGGGTAGGTATGGCTGTCCACGAGGTCATTGAATCCCTGAAACCAAACAAAGCCGGCGAGTTCGATGCCATCTTTCGGGTCATATCCTTCCACGGTGTTTCCGGGGGCGGCCAATACCTGTTGCACGTGCTCGATCATGGCGCGGTAGTAGAATCCGCTGTGCTCCACTTTCTCCTTTGCGATTTGGGCGATGTCTTTGCCCTGTTTTTTGTAGAGTTCTTTCTGGTGGTCGTTGAGCTCGTAATGCCCCGCGCCGGGCGGGCGAAAGTCGGTGTGCAGGCTTTTACCGCCCCATGCGGTTTTGATTAACAGGATGGGAGCTTCGGTCGCTTTGCTCATGTAGATGCCGAAGGTATATTCGGGTCCGATCTTTATATCGTTCTGCGCACCGTAGCCGGTGGTCAGTTTTCCTGATTTCACGACGCCATTTTCAGCACCGCGCTTGTTGTGCAGATAGGAAATCCAGACATCATCAAGGACTCGTGGCTCACCATCGGCTCCCCGCATTTCCTTGAGCATGGGGGCGGTTTTCGGATCCAGTCCAATCGCATCGAAGGTTTCCACCTTGGCATGGCCTTCCATGTTCGATTGGCCAGCCAGGATATAGACTTTCAGAGGAGCGGCGTAAGCCGAGAAGCCGCTGAGAATGGAAATTGCAGCTAGAGTGGCGGAGATGCGAGAGGGTTGTGCGGTTTTCATCATGGGTCGAAATAAATGGCCGGAATCGTCAGTGCCGGGATGCCTACACGCAGGGTGGACGCAATTCAGCCAAAGGACATGGTAGTCCTTTGGCTGAAAAAAGAAACGTAGGATTATCGAGCTATTGCCTTGATGGCATCTCTTGAAAGCTCATTGGCTTCTTCGGTTAGTCTTTCGAATTCTCTATCACTGACTTCGCCGTCGGATTTTGCCTTGGTTTCCTTGTCGATGAGGCTGTCGATTTTGCGCTCCAGTGTGCCGATTTGGCCGGAGGTGAGCATATCTGAGCTTTTTCCGAATCTAATGAGTTCGCCTACCGTTACCTGCCTGCGATTTACATTTGGAGTGACAATCTCAGGGGCGACCATGTTTGGGACTTCCTTGCGTGCCTTTTCAGCAATGGCATGCAGTTCTGCCGAAATTTCTTTTTCCTGTTCAGGAGTTAGCCTGTCGGCAGTGCCGAGCATCTGAAGTGCTTTTTCGCCGGTTGCGATAACTTCATCGATAAACTGCCATCCTTCGGTGTCGTCTAACTGATCTTCGATCATGTGCTGACGAAGCTTAAAACATAATAAAGCGTGAGTGGATTTCAGCTCTTTATTCGCTTTCGTGTAGAAGCTGTCGCCACCGAGGGCGCCACGGTTCCATGCTTCGAATTTTCCGCGGGTGGCACCAAGCTCACCCGGATCGAACATGAAGGCTGTGCCTGCTGCAGGCCTTTTGTTATTGGCGATCTTGCCCTTTCCCAGAGTTGGTTTGGCGTGAATCTGGGTGATGCAAAGCATGGTTCCTGCTAAGAGGGCTATATTGCGAATTGAGGTCGTAAGTGTTGGAGTTGTTTTCATAGTATTTGGAGTCTGTTTACAGGTGTATAAACTCTCCCCCTGATGAAAAGTTTCGGATAAATTGATTCGAATCGTAAATTTAGAGGTTTCTGATCGCACTGCTAACTATTTGAGTTTTGCCATGAAGGCATCTGGGTTCGCCTTGAATGCATTCTCGCATGCTTTGCAGCAGATCTTCAGCTCCTGTCCCTGGTAATATCGCGTGATAGTGCCTCCTTTGGAATCCAAGCCTTCATTGGTGACGAGGCAAGTTTCGAGTGGGTATGGCTTGAATTTGGCAGACTTTGGCTGGTCGCTCAGCCCCGGCAAATCGGTAGAACAGGAAGCGAATGCGAGGATGAGTGTGAGAGTTGCCAAGGCAGTGGACTTTAGTTTCATGGTAAGAAAGGACAGGCCTTCTGTTTGAAATGACAGACAAAATTTCAGGATCTATCGCAACCGTAGGGGATTGGCTGAGCTAGAAGTGGGGGCGCGGTGATCTTGTCGGTGAATCAGTCAAGGTATTGAAACCGAAAGAGCATTTGAATCGATTCGCGACTACTTCTTCAAATTGAGCTAGCCCGGCTTCCTCGGCAATGATGCTTGACGCGCTTTGCTGTGGATTCCTACGCTAGGGCAAGTGACGGAATCATGGTGTTTCCGATCACACCTAATAATTTGAAGAAGAAAAAACTCGTGGACCTGCAAGAAATCCGACGCATTGTGGAATTGATGAACGAGCATGGGCTCACTCATTTCGATCTCTCGAAAAAAGACTTTCATCTAAAACTGAAGAAGGGGCCAGATATGGACGATCTCAGCGGTCTTTTAGCTAGCCTTCCTTCTGGAGGAGGCTCATCAGCTCCGGCGGCACCTGCGCCAGCACCCGCCGCTACTCCACAGGCATCCACTCCAGCGACCGAGGCCGCCGCTGTCGCAGCCGAAGGCGCTGAAATCACATCACCGATGGTTGGCACATTCTACCGCAAGCCAGCACCGGATTCGCCAAACTTCGTCGAAGTCGGCACGACGGTATCCGAAGGTCAGACGATTTGTATCATCGAGGCGATGAAAGTGATGAATGAGATTAAGGCTGAACGCTCTGGCACGATCTGCGCGATTGTTGCTGAGGATTCAAATTCCGTCCAATACGGCGACGTGCTTTTCCGCATCAAATAACCCAGGCCTTCCTATAATATGTTCAAGAAAGTCTTGGTCGCAAACCGAGGAGAGATCGCGCTCCGAATCATCCGGGCATGCCGTGAACTCGGTGTACAATCCGTTGCCGTATATTCGGAAGCGGATATCGACTCCATGCACGTTCAGCTTGCTGATGAGGCAGTTTGTATTGGGCCGGGTCCGAGCAAGGACAGTTATCTGAAGCCTGATCGCATCATTGCGGCAGCTGAAATTACCGGAGCGGATGCGATTCATCCGGGTTATGGTTTCCTTTCTGAAAATGCTAGATTTGCAGATATCTGTGAATCGTCCGGCATCGTATTCATCGGGCCATCTGCGGAGGTGATCCGTACGATGGGCGACAAAGCTACGGCGCGTGCTACTGCAGTGGCGAACAACGTGCCAATTACACCGGGTTCCGAGCTTATGGCTAATGCCGATGAGGCTTATGATAAGGCCATGGAAATCGGCCTTCCAGTGATGATCAAGGCGACTGCCGGCGGTGGTGGACGCGGCATGAGACCGTGTTTCAAAGAAGAGGAGTTCAAATCACTTTTCCAAGCGGCTTCCAATGAGGCTGTTGCATGTTTCGGAAACGGCGACTGCTACTTGGAGAAATTGGTGCTGAATCCGCACCACGTCGAGTTTCAGATCATTGCTGATTCGCACGGACATTATATCCATCTCGGCGAGCGGGATTGCTCGATGCAGAGACGTAACCAGAAAATCATTGAAGAATGTCCTTCGCCGCTCATTTCCGCGGAGATGAGGCAGCGTATGGGTGAGGCTTCGGTAGCGCTGATAACGGCGATCGAATACCGCAATGCCGGAACCATCGAGTATCTTGTAGATGAAGCGGGTGAAAATTTCTACTTCATGGAAATGAACACCCGGATTCAGGTGGAGCATCCTGTCACGGAGGAAGTGATGGGCTGCGAACTGATCAAGGAACAGGTGCGTGTGGCTGCAGGCGAGTCGCTCTCGAACCACGTGCTTGAAGCAAACCCGCGCGGCCACTCCATCGAGTGCCGTATCAATGCGGAAGATCCCTACAATAAATTCATGCCAAGCCCTGGCACGATCTCTCTCTGGTATGCTCCGGGTGGTAAAGGTGTGCGCGTTGATACGCATGTATATTCCGGCTACTCGGTGCCACCTTTCTACGATTCGATGATCGCCAAGCTCATCGTTACGGGAGCGACTCGTGAGATCGCAATTGCGCGTATGAAGCGTGCGCTCGGCGAGTTCATGATCAAGGGCATCAAGACGACGATTCCTTTCCAACAAGAGATTCTGAATCATCCCGACTTCGCTGCTGGTAAGTACGATATCGGGTGGGTTGGACGTTTCCTTGAGGAAAAAGGCCTGTGACCGTAGAAGAGCGGAGAAATCAACTCGCCCACGCCCGTCTCTACGGAATCGTGGATTTCGGTTATGTGGCGGAGATTGATGTCGCCCGCGTTACTGCGGCTTTGCTGGATGGCGGGGCGGATGTGATTCAGCTACGTGCGAAGGGCGTTGCTCTAGAAGCAGTCCGGAAGGCGGGTGAGATCATCCTGCCTCTTTGCAAGGATGCGAAAATTCCTTTCGTTCTCAACGACTATCCCGAAATGGCGGTGGAGTTGGGTGCGGATGGTGTCCACATCGGCCAAGACGACGGAGCCATTGGCGACGTGAGGAAACTGGTGGGTAATGAAATGCTCATCGGACGTTCCACTCATTCCTTTTCTCAAGCGAAACAAGCTCTTGCTAATGATGCGGATTACATTGGCTTTGGCCCCTTGTATCCTACGCCTACAAAACAGGGTCGTCCGGCTATTGGATTGGAGGAGGTTTCTCGCATGGAGGCGGAGGTGGGAATGCATCTACCGGCATTCTGCATCGGCGGCATCAAGCCGAAGAATCTCGGTGAGGTTCTGGCTGCAGGGGGGCGGCGCTGTGTGGTCGTTTCCCATCTGCTTCAGGCGGAAGATATTGAGGGCGCGACGCGAGAGGTAAGGACGGCGATGCCAATCTGATCGTTTTCCGAGAAGGGTTTCACCTTGTGGGAGGGAGGTTTGCCGTTTAGGGTAAACAGTTGGGATGTTAGTCCCATTTCAGAATCCTGACCCCTCCCAAGCATGAGTCCGTTTTATTCAGACCCCGCAGTTCGCCAGCGGCTGATTGAGTATTTGGGCGGTGACACGCTCGACTCAGCGACTGCGGTCTATGTGACGCACTCGGACGGTTGCCTTTTCCAAAGGTCTGAACTGTATCCACCCGCCGGACTTGGAAAATTGCTCGATCTCGAACTCGATGTCGCTAGATCTCTGGCGGATCGGGAATCGCTCCTGTTCCACCTTGATATAGAATATGTGAATTTCGATTCACCGGCGGAGGCTTACGCCGATCCTTACCGCGCCTTCGGGCTTCAGGAGCCGGTGGTTCGTGTGGTGGAGGAGCTGTTGCTGGGGTGGGGGATCACCCCCCTTCATCTCATCACCGGGCAAGGCCACCATTTCGTGTGGCGGGTTGGAATCAATTCCGAAGTGGCCGGACGAATCGCTGCGCTGGATCCCGCCCCGGAATCCACCTCCTCCTGCCACGGGCGTGCCGGAAACGGTGTGGCCGGGGAAATCGGACTGGAAATGCAGCGCATGTTCACCGCCGTGGCTCTGCCGATGGAATACCTCGCTCATCGGATCAAATGGTTGGCAGCACCGCTCTCGGAACTTCCTGTGGAAATCACCGCAGTCCACGTCGGCCCCGGCGCCGGGTCAAAGAGGGAAATCGTATCCATCGATATCTCCGAATACGGCGATCCGCTGCATACCCGGATGGTGCGTATGCCCTATACGAATTACCTCAAGCCATGGGTCAGCGGACTGGCGGAGGCCTGGAATCTAGGCGATGGGCTCCCCCGCTTCAGAGCCATACCGCTTTTTGAAATGAATTTCCGGGAGGCGATCGAGTGCCGCGGTAATGAAAAAGCGACCAAGGATCTCGCGCGCCGAGCTTGCACCGCCATTCCCAGGCACGACGACGGAACCATGCGTTTTCTCGAAGATTACTTGGCTTCCGACCTACGGAAATTCCACGAACATTTCTACTCGGTTCCTCATGTTCCCAAGGAACAATGGGGCGAAGCCTATGAGCCGATGCCTACAGGCATAGCTCCCTGCGGGAGTATTTTGCTGGAGCGTCCGAACGACCTGTTGCTGAAGCCGGCTGGAATGCAATTGGTGACCCGCCTGCTGCTTGGGCTAGGCTGGCATCCGCGCCACGTCGCCGGGATCATCCGCTCCAGGTTCGAAAATCCCCGGTATGGCTGGGGTGTCGATTGGGGGGAATACGATGCCGGGGTGAGGGCGGATTTTTACGTGCGGATTTTCGCGGGGCTGTTGCGCACCGGGGTCGATGAGTTGGTCGATTTCAACTGCGTTTCCACAGCGGAGAAAGGCTTCTGTTCGCCCACCAGACACCAAGATTGCTCGCTGTGCCCTTTTAAAGAAGAACTCACCAAAACCACACTAAAATGAAACCCTGGACCATCGGCCTCTCCACCGGTTGCTTCTACAGCCTCCCCATCCTCAGCGTTCTCGATGAGATCCGCGAAAGCGGATTCGATGTCATCGAAGTCTGCTCGTTTGCCGCCCATCTTGACTACCACAACCACAGCGAAGTGGCTCTTGCTGGCGAGAGGCTGCGCGCCCTCGGGATGCGTCCGGTTTCCTTCCATGCCCCGTTCGCCGAAAATATCGATATTACCGCCCTCGATCCGGCTGTGCGCGAAACGGCGGTCGGCGAACTGCTCACCGCCTGCGAATCCGCCGCCGCCATGGGAGTGGAAAACCTGGTGCTGCATCCCGGCCCGGAGCGCTCGGGTCGGCCGCCGGAGGAGGAATTTCTTGCCCGGATGAGGAATGCTGCGGAATCGCTGAATAAAGTCGCCAGACGCTGCTGTGAGAAAAAAGTGCATCTGCTTTTGGAAAACATGCTTCCGCACCTGCTTTTCGGCCACCTCAACGATATGCTCTACCTGCTAGGCAGTATAAACGATTGCGAGGTAGGGACGTGTCTGGACACCGGGCACGCCTATCTCAGCAGGGAACTCGGCATGGTCATCCACAAGCTTTCCGGCCACCTTCATCTCGTCCACGTCAACGACAACCGGGGCGATCGCGACGATCACCTCCCGCCCGGCGAAGGACACATCGACTGGCCCTGGCTCATCGGCGAACTGAAACGGCAAAACTTCAATGGAACCCTGATCCTCGAGCTTTCCTCATATGAGAACGAATCTGTCGCCGACATGCTGGGGCGCGCCCGCCATGCACGCGATTACCTCCTGCGCCTGATGTGAAAGGGTTGCCCCGCACCTGAGGGCGAAGTAGCCTGATACATGATCGCACTCGAACAAGGCCAGCTCTGGAAACAGGGCGACAAGTATTTCCGTATCGTCATCTGGGAGCGCCTTGCGATCCAATACAAGGAGACCGATAGTCCGGACGCCGAGGATGGGACAGTCCATGACGTCACCAAAAAGGAATTCTGCCGCCTGATTAAAGGCGCGGAGTTGGTGGATTAGGGGTATTCTCCAGCTTGCTTCCGAGCGTCGAAAAGTCTATTTCTAGTAACATGGATCTCAGGGGAAGAAAGAGCAGCTCGAACATGGAAGATGCGCGCGGGCGCAGTGGCGGAGGTAGGATGACTGCCGGGCGCGGTGGTATGGGGATGAGCCTGCTCACCATCATTGGAAAGAAATTTGGCATCAAAGGCATTCTTATCGCGGTGGTCGCGGGATTGGTGCTTTGGAAACTAGGCATCGTTGATCCGAGCATGTTTCTCGGTGGCGGTAGCTCTGTGAGTAATAATGCTCCGGCGAAAATCAGTCCCGAAGAACAGGAAAGGTATGAATTCGTCGGCCGAGTGCTCGATGTGACGGAGGATGTCTGGGCGAACCAATTTTCCAGAATAAACAGGACGTATGAAGAGCCAAAGCTCGTTGTTTATCGTGGATCGATTCGAACCGCTTGCGGGGCGGGGAGTGCGGCGATGGGGCCGTTCTATTGCCCGGGAGATAAGAAGGTCTACATTGACCTGAGTTTCTACGATGAGCTTGCGAAGACCTTTAATGCACCGGGGGATTTTGCGCAGGCATACGTGGTGGCGCATGAAGTGGGGCACCATGTGCAGAAGCTCTTGGGAACTTCAGATAAGGTCAATGCGAAGCGCGGTCAGTCGGACTTTAATCAATATTCCGTGAGACTGGAACTTCAGGCGGATTTCTATGCCGGTGTCTGGGCGCACCATTCGAAGCAATATCTCGATAAGGGCGACATCGAAGAAGCCATGCGTGCAGCAAACGCCATCGGAGACGATGCGATCCAGAAGAAACAGCAAGGCCGAGTGGTTCCTCATTCCTTCACGCACGGCACTTCGGAGCAGCGTATGCGCTGGTTTAACAAAGGCCTGGAAAGCGGGAAAATCGAGGATGGTGATACCTTTTCGATGCCCTACAGCCAGCTTTAGAGTTTCAGACTGGCGAGGTTTTATCTCGACCGAATGAGTTGTGGATAGGAAGTTTCATCATGAAAAAACTATTTCTAGCCACTGTCCTTTCTGCATCCGTCACACTTCCGCTTTACGGGGAGGATTCCTACGTCCTCGCTGTTGCTGGTGAACCGATTCCGGCGGGTACAACCGCGGAGTATAATTCCAAGATGTCCATGCCGGATGGTGTGGTGAAAATTACCTTACAAGGCCAGTTAATGGACGGCACTTCCGAGATGGAGTCCGTGGAGAAGCGCCGGGTGGAATCATTGGAGGACGGCAGCTACCGCTACCTTTTGATTGAAGAGGTTGAAAACCAGACCATGACAATGATGGGTCAGGCACAGCCAATGCCACCAAAGGTCAATCCGCTCGTCGGCC
Organism: Luteolibacter sp.; assembly: GCA_051252155.1. Classification (GTDB taxonomy): domain Bacteria; phylum Verrucomicrobiota; class Verrucomicrobiia; order Verrucomicrobiales; family Akkermansiaceae; genus Luteolibacter. The sequence continues at coordinate 504,352 of JBPOGB010000002.1, forward strand.
TTCCTGTTATCGTCACAAAGGGTGCTGATGGCACTTGGGTTGCAGATCTTGAGGAAGGTGAAGTGACACCGGAAACCATCACTGAGTTAGATGATATTGCTGAGGGTCTCAATGACGACGACGATGCGAAATTATACGGCACGGAGCCACGCAAGGTCGGTGATGAATGGGAAGTGGAGAGCGCAGATCTCATGGGTGTTGAAAACGGTGTAGGTGCATTCAATCTGAAGTTCGACAGTATCGAAGAATATGAAGGTGTGCGTTGTGCGAAGATCACCGGAAACTTTGAAATCAAAGGCACCGAGGAGGATGCGGCTGAAGGTGAAATGACAATCACGCTAACCGGTAATTATTTGGCGTATCGCTCGCTCGAAGGTCGCTATGATGTCAGTAAAAAGATGAATGGCACCATGAGTGTAAAAGGCGACATGGAGCCGCAACCAGGAATGACGATGCAAATGGACATGTCTGGAAAAATTAATGCTGATGCGACAGTAAGACTCATCGAAGGCGAGTAATCCTCAGGGGTTTATTTAATTCGCTACAATGAAAGTCCTCCTTTTTCTAATCTCCTCCTTGAGCTTTTGTCTGGGTGCGGAGCCGTTTTCCGTAAGTGGCCTGAAAGAGGGCGAGACGCTTGAAATTCACTACGAATCTCTTGGTTGTTTCCATAACAGTATCACCGTCGTGGTGATCTCCAGAGGTGTGGTGAAATTTTCCGATGTTCACATGGAGTTTAATAAGGAGAAGAAGGAATTCATAGAGATCGCTAGAAATCCCGTAGGGCAACTAGCTCTTGGCGAAGCGGATGCTACCGGTCTCGATACGCTCCTTGAGTTTTACGCCGGGGAGCCGGACGGAGGTTGCACCACCGTGGACGAGATCACAGTGAGGCTGCTAGTCGACGGTGAAGTGAAGCGCGAAGCCGATTACACGGATGGCTCATGTTCTGCCGACGAGGTGGAGGGAGCCATCACCATTAGCGCACTCCGACAGAAACTCGTAAAGCAGGGCTGAAAAGCTCTAGAGGTTCAGTTTTCCCTCCACACCTGGGTCAATATCGGATCCTGTGACGGCTCGTGTCAGCATTTTCGTAATGGTGACGAGCTTTCCGTCATCGGTATCCCAATAATGGGCAATAGTTGGCTGAACTCGGATGAGGGAGACGTTCGGATCGTCTTTTCCTCCCTCGAACCATGAGCCAACCATTGCATCCCAAAGGCGATTGATTTGATCCCTGTCGGTGCTGACTGAGGCGGTTCCGAAAACGGTCATAAACTCCATATCTGGGGAATTTGCAAATATGAGCTGAACGCGTGGATCGTCTTTGATCTGGGCGTTGTGCGTGCTGTCTTTCGAGCTGACGAACCAGAGATTTCCTTCGTAATCGGCTTCCTGGACATGCATCGGGACGACGTGGAAGGGGGCTTGTTCCAGTTTTGTTGCAAACATGCAGGTCGGCGAGCCTTTGACGATTTCTTGGAGCTTGGTGATGGCTTCTCCGCCAATAAGATTTTGGGTTTCTGACATATATAACCTTCCTGCCGATGTCGCCCTAGGTCAATGGAAGTTGTTAAAAAGGCTCATGTGGGGTTGCAGGCCGGGAGGAAATGGAGCATGAATTTGCACGCACCATGGCTACAACTTCCTCCTTCCTCCCTCGCCACATCGGCCCCACCGCCACCGAACAGAAAGAAATGCTGGGGAGGGTCGGGCACGGCACTCTAGACGAGCTGATTTCCGAGGCAGTTCCTAGCGGTATACGCATGTCTGGCGAGCTCGATTTGCCGCAGGCACTTTCGGAAAATGAAGCTCTTGCATGGCTCAGGGCTTGGATGGGCAAAAACCTCGTGGTGAAGAGTTTCATCGGCCAGGGCTACTCCGGGACTCTGACCCCATCCGTCATCTTGCGGAATATCCTAGAAAATCCCGGCTGGTACACGGCCTATACACCCTATCAGGCAGAAATTGCGCAGGGTCGTTTGGAGGCTCTGCTGAATTTCCAAACCCTAGTGACAGATCTCACCGGGTTGGATGTGGCGAATGCTTCGCTGCTCGATGAGGGCTCAGCAGCGGCTGAAGCGGTGACGCTCGCCCTTTCGGGAAAACCCAAAGGAACTGCTATTTTCGTTTCCGATCGATGCCATCCGCAGACCATCGATGTCGTAAAAACACGCTCGGAGCCAATGGGGCTCGAGGTGATCGTGGGGGATTGGGAGAGCTTCGATCCAGCGGCTGCGGAAGGGCTATTTGCAGTGATCGTGCAGTATCCGGATACAAGAGGGAGGATTGATGATTTTGAAGGCTTTTTCGCTAAATGCAAAGAAGCCGGTGCAGTGACGATCTGCGCGGCGGATCTCATGGCGCTCACCTTGCTCAAGGCTCCGGGTGAGTTTGGCGCGGACATCTGTGTGGGCTCATCCCAGCGCTTCGGTGTGCCGCTCGGTTTCGGTGGGCCACATGCGGGCTTCATGTCGTGCAAGGACGCGCTGAAACGCAAAATGCCCGGTCGCCTCATCGGCGTGTCTATCGATGGGGAAGGTAAGCCTGCCTATAGACTCGCGCTGCAGACACGTGAGCAACATATTCGCCGCGACAAGGCGACCTCGAACATCTGCACGGCGCAGGTGCTTCTCGCCGTGATGGCTTCCATGTATGCGGTTTATCACGGCCCGGAAGGCCTGAAAGGTATCGCTGGAAACATCCATTCACAAACACGCCGCCTGAAAGCTGCGCTAGAAGCTGGAGGATACGCGATCGAGGACGGTGCGTTTTTCGACACCATCATCGTGAAGACAGACAAGGCCGCTGACCTCGTCGCTGCAGCCCCGGAACATGGCTTCAACCTCCGCTTCATTGACGAATCACACATCGGTATTTCACTGGATGAAACGGTGGCCAATGCGGATCTCTGGTCGTTGTGTAGGCTCTTCGATGTCGCTTCCCCCGAAGATGCGCAACCCGGTAACGAGTGGGATGTTTTGTTGGGTCGCACTTCGGATTTCCTCACCGCTCCGGCGTTCAATGCCTACCATTCCGAGACGGAAATGCTGCGTTACATCAAGCGCCTAGAGACCAAAGACCTCGCGCTCAATGAATCGATGATCGCACTCGGCTCCTGCACGATGAAGCTCAACGCGACATCGGAAATGCTGCCGCTGAGCTGGCCGGAAGTTTCAACCATCCATCCCTTTGCACCTGCCACGCAGACGAGAGGCTACATCGAAATGCTCACCCAGCTCGAAAACTGGTTGGCGGAAATCACAGGATTCGCTGCCGTTTCCCTCCAGCCAAATGCAGGTTCACAAGGCGAATATGCAGGCCTGCTGGCGATCCGCCGCTATCACGAATCTCGCGGCGAAGGCGGACGCAACATCTGCCTGATCCCCGTTTCAGCACACGGCACCAACCCCGCCTCCGCTGTGATGTGCGGGATGAAAGTCGTCGGCGTGAAATGCGATGTTAGTGGAAATATCGACATGGCGGATCTCATATCCCTCGTCGAGACACACCGTGCCAGCCTCTCTGCGCTGATGGTTACTTATCCGTCGACCCACGGGGTTTTCGAGGAAACTATCCGGGAGATCACCGCGATCATCCACGATGCCGGCGGCCAGGTCTATATGGACGGCGCGAACATGAACGCCCAAGTCGGACTTACCTCACCCGGTCTGATCGGTGCAGATGTCTGCCACCTCAACCTCCACAAAACTTTCTGTATCCCTCACGGCGGCGGCGGCCCCGGTGTCGGCCCCATCGGAGTTGCGCCGCAGCTCGTTCCTTTCCTTCCCGGGCATTTCGCGATGGAGGAAAAATCGCACGCGGTTTGCTCCGCGCCATATGGCAGCGCCTCGATTAATGTGATTTCATGGATGTATATCGCGATGATGGGCGCTGCCGGTCTCCGCACCGCCACGGAGATCGCCATCCTCAATGCGAACTACATCGCCAAGCGCCTGGAGGCGTTTTTCCCCATCCTCTACACCGGCAAGACCGGCCTCGTTGCTCACGAATGCATCATCGATTGCCGCCCGCTTTCCAAGGAATCCGGCATCAGCGTGGAAGACATCGCCAAGCGGCTGATGGACTATGGCTACCACTCTCCGACCATGTCCTTCCCGGTTACAGGCACTCTCATGATCGAGCCGACCGAGTCCGAATCCAAGACCGAGCTCGATCGCTTCTGCGATGCGATGATCTCGATCCACGGCGAAATCCAGGACGTCATCGACGGTAAATCCGATGCCAAGGATAACCCGCTCAAAAACGCGCCGCACACCAGCGGCGTGCTCTGCGCCAACGAATGGACGCACCCCTACACCCGCGAGCAGGCCGGCTTCCCGCTGCCCTACCTTCGCGTTCACAAGTTCTGGCCTGCCGTTTCACGCATCGACAACGTCCACGGCGACAGGAACCTCGTCTGCACCTGCGACTCGGTGGAGGCTTACGCGCAGTAATCCGACGAAGGCTCTGGACTGCGGCAGCCCTGCTGCCGCTTTCCGTTAGACAGCCTTGCTGTCAACGGCAGAGGATCGGGAAAGATTAATCCCTGCTATGCCAATGCCTACCGGCTCGCAGCAGGGCTGCATTGCCGAAAGCTACAGCAAGGCTGTAGCAGTCCAGAGGCCGCTACGCGGCCGGAGAACCCTTCTAGGCTACTTCCGCATCACGCGACGATACACCCGGAAAAACAGATTCGGATATCCCACGCCGAATAGCAGGATCGGCAGGACAATCATCACTGCGTTGAACACGAAGGTGAGGTAGTCACCGAAACTCACAAATCCCATATCCTTCCGATTGATTTCAATGGCGATGAACGATCCGAGTCCTGCCGCGATTACGATCACCCCGTAAACCGCTCGCCACGGCCAGGAGACTTTGCGCCAGAAGATGCTGGAGAGCGAAAGCGCGCCTGCGGCGATGAGAATCAGAAGGCCGATTCCCTCGAAGCCCAGCATCATGGCTCTCGTGCGGAAGCTTCCTTCCGCCAGCTCGTCGAGAAACTGGAACAGGCTGATGACCTGGGGCGCGAAGCCATACTCGCCCAATACAACGAACAAGATCAGAACAAGGTTCCATGCGAGGGTGAGCTTTCTTTTCATCGGCTTGCAGGTGTCAGGCCTCGCTGCATCAGGTGAGGAGGCTGTAGGAAATCACTCCGAGTGAAATGGTGCTGATCGCAGAAATCAGCAAGAGCATCGCGCAACCTCCGGATTGCTGCGCCTGCTGCCAAGCGGCGTTTTCCTTGAGATCGCTCCGGCAGTGCGGGCAGATGTTCGCCTCTTTGGAAATCGGTTCGCGGCATTCGGGGCAATTCGCTGTGCCGCCTGGACGGTGGGTGTATTTCAACATGATTTGATTAGGGTGTTGGTGGAGTGTTTTGTTCTGCCTTCTTCATGGCGATCAATCCTGCGCCGTTACATTCAGAATGCAAAGGAAGTGAGCGAAGGACTTCTGACATCCAAATCTCTGTTTCTAGCTGGTAGTCGTTCCCTGTTGAATGCAAATGCCCATCATGACAAAATGTGAAAGTTACCCTGCCCTTAGGAACCTTTAGGGTGAAGTCACTGTCGCCGGGTATGATGATCTCTTGGCGTATGGAGTCGGCCACAAATTGAACCAAAGAATCGGCTCTTACCTCCATGGGAATGTGCTCAAGTGCAGGGTGGATGCCAGATCCCCAGCCATAGATAAGCTTCAGAAGCGTTTCTGGTGGGAGGAGTTCGGCTAGAATAGTGGATAGTGCACGCATCGCATTTGCGATCGTTTCTGAATCCATCTCTTCGGTCTAAAATCTGTCTGGATAGCTACTCATTTCACCAACCTCATGGTAAGAGGGTAACGGTAACGCACGGGGTCGGAGGTGCTCATGGCGGCAATGATGGAAAAGACGATACCGCAGATGGTGATGACAAAGATGAGGGGGATGCCGACGCAGGTGAGGGCGCAGATGGTGGAGTAGATGATGATGGAGATGTGAAAGTTGAGTGCTTCGCGGGAGTGGTAGGCGATTTCCTCTGACTCGTCCTTTTTTACGAGGTAGATGATGAGTGGGACAACGATGCCGATGCCTAGGAGGAGAGAAAGATGGGAGAAAACGATCCAGAGGTGGTCGTCATTGGAGGGTTCCGCAGGAGGTGTTGGCGGGGGTGCCTGGGGAAGCATGGGTGGTTGGGGAGTTTCCATGGTGGTTGATGTTCTAACTCTCAATTTGAGAGAAATTGAGAGTTATTAGTAGTTGGGATTATTTGGAAATGGTGAGTGGTCTGATTGCGGGTGATGGGGTTGGACATACAGACGGCTGGCTCGGCGAGCCATCCCTACCTCAGCTGCTATTGCGAGGCTTCGAGGGTGTTTTGGAGGGCAGCGCGGTAGGTGCGGAGGGGTTCAGAGGATTTGAGGGAGAGGGCGGTGTCGATGGATTTTAGGGCATCGGCGTAGCGGGATTGGGAGACGAGGAGGCGGGCGAGTGCGATGTGTGCTTCGTAGGCGGTGGAGGGATCTGCGATGGCGCGCTCGAGTAGGAGGGCGGCTTCGTCGTGGCGGGCGGTGTTGGTAAGATACTGCGCGAGTGCGAGGATGGCTTGGCCGTCGGTGGGTTCTTCTTGGGTGAGAGCTATAAGTTGTTTTTCGCCTTCGGCGGGGTTTTCGATAGAGGCGATGAGGTAGCTGGCGGAGGCGAGGCGGAGGGCGCGGGTGGGGTTTTCAGTGGAGGCTTTTTCCAAGAGGTCTTTGACCAGCGGCCAATCGGCGAGGGCTGAGGCGGTGGTGATGAGACGGAGAATGGCAGCTTCGGTGGGTGGGTTTTCCTTGGAGGAAAAGGCGGAGGCGATGACGGGTTCTGCGGCGGGTTTGCGGTCGGCGCGGAGGTGTAGCTCTGCGAGGAGGAGTGTGGGATCTGGGGTGAGGTTGCCGAGGCGATGAGGGAGTTCGAGGGCTTTTGCGGCGAGATCGGGTTGGCCGAGGTCGAGGCGGATGTTGGCGAGGAGGACGGCGTAGGATGGCTCGGTGGGGCGGCTGCGGACGACTTCGTCGAGGAGGGCGGCGGCTTCGATTTTAGCATCGAGTGCTTGGAGGCATTGGGCGATGCCGGCTTTCCATTCGGCGACGTTTGGCTCGGTGACTTGGGCGAGGCGGTAGGACTGGAGGGCGCTGGCGTATTCCTCGCGGGTGAGGCGGCAGAAGCCGAGCATGCCGTAGGTGCTGCCATCGGAATCGCCGAGGCGGATGGCTTCGGTGAGGTGCTCTAGGGCTTTCTCCAACTCATCTGCGCGAATGTGGGCGAGAGCGAGGTTTTTGTGGGCGCGGCGGAAGGAGGGAAAGTCTTTGAGGGCGGCTTGGTAGGCTTCAGTGGCTTTTTCGATTTCGCCGGTCTCGAAGTAAATGTTGCCGAGGTTGAAGGTGAGGGCGGGGGAATTCGCAGTGAGAGGGCTGGACTTGAGTTTGGTGAGGGCGGAATCACGAATACCTAAGGCCATGAGTTCTTGGACTTCGAAGAGGAGGCCGCGTTGCTCGGAGGTGAGGGTGGGCTCGATGCGTGCCTGGATACGGTAGGAGCCGTTGAAGGATTTCAGGAAGGCGGGGTCTTTCCAGTATGAGGTGGAAAGGGGGAGCGGCTCGGCGGCAGTGGATATGCCGACGAAGATAGAAGTGAGCAGGAGGATGATGGGCTTGCTGTTCATTTCTGGATGACGATGGGCCAGCTCATGATGGCTTTGACGGCTTTACCGTTTTTCGTAGGTGCGGTGAAGCGTGCGCTGGATGCGACGCGTCGTGCGGCGGGGATGAGCTCCGGGTGGGTGGATGAGACGACGCTGCGGATGCTTACGGAGCCAGAAGTGGAGAGTTCGACTTCGAAGGTGACTGTGCCTTGTGTGATGCCTTTGCGCGAGAGGGAGGAGGGGAAGGTGGCAGAGCCGTGGCGGAGAAGGCGCGGGATGCCATCAAGTTCGTTGGCGCTGTAGTGAGATTTTTCGACAGGGGCAGTACGGTAATTATCCTCATCTTTGAAAAACTGCTCCCCAGTGTTACGCAGTTTTTTCGGGGTTGGTTTTGGTGGGTTTGGTAGTGGGGCGGGTGCGAGGTCGGTGAAGAAATTCACCACTGGAGCGGTGATATTCATGGGCACCTTTGCCTGTGGGATGGGCACGCGTGTGGGATTCGGCAGATGGCTGACGGTGGTTAGTGCGGGAGGTGGAGGGGGGGGGTCTGGTAGTGGTTCATCCGCCGGTGGCGGCGGTGGAGGAGGCTCGAAGATGATGGTTTCGATCTCGCGGACTTCTAGCTCTGGGACATTGCTCTCCACTGTGAACAGGCGTGCGACTGCAAGCACAGCCAAGAGGATGGCTGAGGCTGCTATGCCGGTGATGGTGGAGCGGATGTTCAAATTTAAAAAAGAGGCTTGGGTTGTGGGGGCGGGCTGAAGCCCGCGGTCCAATAGGGTGTTACTTTTCCGTGGCGAGGGAGACGGAGGTTGCTCCGGCTAGTTTTGCGGAATCGATGACGGCGACTGTGGATTGGGTGGGTGTGGTGGCATCGGCGCTGATGATGACGGGAGTGTCTGGAGTTTCACCGATGAGTGCTGCGACGACGGGACGGACTCCATCCATTCCGATTTCACGTCCACCTTGCCAGACGCGGCCTTCGGAGGTGATGGCAATGAGGATGGCTTGGCGGTCGAGGTCGGCGGATGTGGCGGCGCGGGGCTTGGAAATTTCGATGCCGGTTTCGTTGACGAAGACAGTGGTGACGATGAAGAAGATGAGAAGGAGGAAGACGACATCAATGAGGGGGGAGATATCGATGCCTACGGAGGTTTCCGGTGAGGTAGTATGGCGGAATCTTCGCATGAAGTTTGCTAGTGTTTTGACTCAGGGTTTGGGATGGAGTGTTCGTCTCAAATCCTTCGGATTGGTGTTTGAAGTTTTCAGGGAAGAAGATGAAGCGAGGCTGGTGTGTAGCTGTTGCTGCATGGCGAGGTGGGTGGTTTCTGCGCTGCGCTTGAGGAGCGCTAGGAGGATGGCGGCGGGGATGGCGATGACTAGGCCTGCTTGGGTGGTGACGAGGGCGCGGGAGATGCCTGTGGAAATGGTGTCGATGGGTGCGCTGTTTCCGGCGGCCATACCGGAGAAGGTGATGAGCATGCCGGCGACGGTGCCGAGGAGGCCGAGGAGGGGGGCGGAGGAGATGAGGATGGCGAGGAAGGGAAGGCGACGTTCGATCCATGCCATTTCATCGAGTTCGTAGGCGGCGTAGGAGCGTTGAGTCTCGCGGGACGATTCGCCAGAGATGGAGAGACTTTCGTTAGCTACTGCTTTCCTGGTAGATGAGAGGTGTTGCCAGACGCTGAAGAGAGTGGCGTAGATGGCGATGGCCAGCAGGAGGAGGGCGTAGATGGTGATGCCGCCTTCGCGCAGGGTGAGTTGGATGGCGTTGATCATTTCGCGCGGAGTCCGTTGACGAAGGAGAGCCCTAGGCGTTCGGTGGTCTGGGTGATGCCTTGGGCGCGACGAGCGAGGAAGGCGTGGAGGACGAGGGCGGGGATGGCGACGACGAGGCCAAAGAGGGTGGTGATGAGGGCTTCGGAGATGCCGCCTGCCAAGGGTTTGGGATCGCCTGAGCCAAAGAGGGTGATGAGGTTGAAGGTGGATATCATGCCCGAGACGGTGCCGAGGAGACCCAGGAGTGGGGCGGTTGCGGCGGTGATGGCGATGACGGGGAGGAAGGTTCCTGCCCTGGATTGGACGGCCATGAGTTGCTCGTAGAGGGTTTCTTCGACGAGGTCGGCAGAGTTTTCAGAGACTGCGACGAGCTTGGCCATGACGGCAGCGGCGGGGTGAGCTTGGGCTTGGGCGAGTTGAGTCGCTTTTTCACGGTCGCCGGTGCGGATGGCGGCGAGGATGGCGTTGACCCATGCTTCATTGGGCTCGCGGAATTTCGCGAATTGGGCGAGCTTGATGATGCCGAATGCTAGGGAGAGGAGGGCGAGGAAGATGATTGGCCAGATCCAGAGGCCACCTTTGCGGATGAGGTCGAGTGGGCTGCTGCTTAGCTCGTCCATGGCGCGAGCGTTGCCGCCGGTGATGTCTAGGGGGAGGGTTGCCTTTTTTCCGGAAATGAGGGCTGCGATGTCACTGGTTTCGGTGGGGGTGAAATGTGGTGTGCCGCCGGTTTTCGAGAGAGTGACATCGCCGCCGGTGGATTTATTATCAGAGAGAAAATAGGAGGCGGGGCCGAGGGCTGCGAAGGTGCCGGGGGTGATCTTGCCAGCGGGGTCGGCGGCTGTGCCGGGCGCGCTGGATCCGCCGAGGAGTGCTTCCAGGCGATCGAGTGATGCGTCGAGGACGGTGAGTCGTGTAGAGAGTGCGAGTGAAGGATCGGAGGGAGATGAGGCGAGGATTTCAGGGGAGATTCCGAGAGGAGGGGAGCCGGGGATGGCAAGGGTTGTGGTTTTGAGTGCGTGGTCTTTGAGAAGAGCGGCGGTGTATGAGGCGTCTTCGGTGCGGGTGGAGAGGTCGGCCTTGAGTTGGCGTGTTTCTTCGGCGCGATCCTCGGTGGATTGACGGGCGATGCGGACGAGTCGGCGTTTTTCGAGGAGTTCGGCTTCGATTTCCTGGAAATCCGCGGAGATGATGGGTTTTTCGGTAGCGATGGCTTCTCGAGTTTCTTCTAGGGTGGAGATGGCTGTGGCGAGGTCTTCTTTGGCTTTTCCGAGTGCTTCGGGCACGGAGGTTTCGGCACCGGCGAGGAGGGCGGTGAGGAGGAAGATGAAAGGGAGGCGGTGCATGGGCGCTCAGTCGATTTTCATGGGAAGATCGACCATGGAAGGTGTGCTCTTTTTATCCAAGATTGAGAAAGCGGTGGTGACGGAGGAGTGTAGGTCGGGCTGGGATTTCCACTGCCAGCCTGAGGTGCTGGGTGTGCCGATGCCTGCGGTGTTGCTTTTGCCTGCGTAGAAGGCGCGGGCGAGGCCGAGGTAAAGGACTGCGACTTCACGGTTTTCGATGATCTCTGTGCTGCGTGTGAAGCGGCGGTTAAATTGTTCTGCCTTGGCGACGAGTGATAAGATGGAGCGTAGTGCTTCGCGAGGTTCGTCAGTGGGTTTCCATGCGGTAAGCGCTGAAATTTCAGGCTCAGCTTCTGAGATGAGGGGTGCTGGGAAACGCTCGGCGAGTGAGAGGGTGCGTGGGACGTTGCGGGCGACTGACTCTGAGGCGAGACTGCGGGCTGCTTTGAATTCGGCAATATGCTGTCTCAGGGTGTTGGTGGAATCGTTGTGGCCGGGAGCGGATTGGCCGGATTCCAGCAACTCTTCGTCGAGGAGTTCGAGTTCCTTGCGGTGGAGATCGAGCAGGGCGGCCATTTCTGCCTTCTGTGTTTCCCAATCGAGGCGCTCTTTGGATTCGAGGGTCTGGACATCGACGATTTGGGAAATGGTTTCCCGGAGGATGTCGATGGATGGGTCATTTTCCTCGCCGTACAGAGTGAACGGGAGAAAGACGGCGGCGATGAGAAGGCGTTGCATGTTCCGGCGGGTGGCGGAAGCGTGGAGAAGATCGGTGGAAAAAACCAACGAAAAGCCATGGTGAGGCTGTCTCAGAAGAATTCGACTCGGCTGGTAAGGCTTGAAAAGCGAGCGAGGGGCGAGGTGTGGGCGGGGACAGTATTGAAAACGAGAAAAACGACGGTGCGTTCGGAAAGGTGGATGGTGCCGATTTCGATGCGTGTTTTGGTGATGGAAGATAGCTTCCGGAACATTTCGTAGATGTCATCGAGGTCTGGAGGATTCACGCCAATGACCGTGCCATCAGGGGCGACGCCGCAGAGGACTAGGCCGCCGTTTGACTGGCGCATTTCGCAGAACAGCTTGGCCATGCGGAAGTGGTTCGGCACGGTGGATTCGAAGACGGCACTGTGCTCGTAGGCAGCCATCAATGAGGCGAGTGTGGAGCTGTCATTGATGGTCATGATGGATGGTATCAGATCAGCTCCGTTGAGGGAACTTCGCTTTCCATACGACTGGCGGACTAGATGCTGCACTCAAGGAAGCACCCTAGTCTGCCTTCTTGCGATAAAGGAAGGCATCGGAAGTTACCAGTGATGTGATTAGGGCGTTCATACTGCCGTCGCTATCTCGGTAAGCTTTGTGTGCCGCTTGTATGACCGGACGATCATGAATGGTCTCGTTCCGCCCCATCCAGAAGCGGAAGGCATGACGAACGAAGACTTGCTCAACGCGTTCGCTCTCGGCGAGTTTTTGGATCATGACGATGGCATTCTCTACAGGGCCGTCTAATTGAGGATCGCCGGAATCGATAATCTCACCGGTGGTGTCCACAGGTTTGTTCAGTTCGGTCGTTCGGAAGATACCCGCGTGATTGTACATCTCGAAAGGAAGCCCCAAGGGATCCATCTTTTCGTGACAGACGTAACAGGATTTCTCTCGTGTGACGTGCATTCGCTCGCGAAGTGTTTGATCTGGCTCGTCGGGCAACATGGCATCTACCGTGATGGGGATATCGGGAATGCCGCCGCCCAGAAGTCTTTCACGAATCCAGATGCCACGATGGATGGCATGGTTGTCCATGGCATCGGTGTGTGAGACCAGCCAAGCTGGGTGTGTGAGGATTCCCAAGCGCTGCCCCTTGGGAGCCATTGCTAGGATACGTTCAGGTTTCATGCTTCCATTGCCAAAAGAGCGGCGGCTAACGCGGGCATAGATCTTTGGGCCGTTTAGATTGGCTTCAGCAACAACGTTATTCCCGCCTGCGTCTTTCTTCTTGTTGTCTTCTTGGAGTTTCCGCTTGAACGCGGCAATTTCCTTTGTTTTCCGTGCCAGAGCCTTCTGGATCTCCTTGTCTTTTGTATTGGCTTTAAACTTAGTTTCGAGTTCGACAACTTCCGCATCTAACACCTTAAACTTAGCTGCATTTTCTTTGGACATCGCTTCCTTCGGTTTCTTGTTTATCGCAGATGCCTCTTCCTTTGTGCGTTTCATGCCGAAATAAGTTCTGTCTGTCGGTTCGGCGACAACCTGTTGTGTGGTGAGTAGCTGCTTGAGAACGTCTTTATCCTCCTTCAGAATCAGCTCAATCAAGCGGTCGGTGCTCGCCGTGGCACCAAACATAGAAATGTAATGCTTACCGCCGTTATTACCAAATTTGGCACCTGTGGCGGTTAGCGCATTGCTATCCTTACAAATATAACCTGCTAGATCATGGTCGAAGTAGTCTCGAAAAAATTTCAAGACTTGTGGCTTTCGTATGCTGTCGTCTTCGAGCATGCGACTGACTTCTCGCTCCACGTCTTTACGCGTTCTCATGCGGCCCTCGACGATGGCCTGCCGAAGTTCTTCGTCGGGCTTGAGGTAGCGCAAGGAGTGGTTCACTGCCAAGCCGAGCTCCCAGTCCTGGAGCATCACCCTGCCATGTTTGTCGGTTTTTCCGTCTTGAGCTAGCTCGGGGCGGAATAGCGCATCGCGATGCAGGAAGATGGCCGATAGCCCCATGAAGGCACCGTCTTCTTTGCCAACTTTCGCGATAGAATCTTTGACGATTTTCAAATAATCATCGGATTCCATTTTCGTGGGTGGACGGAAAGTCAGAGCCTCAAAGAGGTAGTTCACCGCTGCCCGCAGACGCTCGTCGGTGGTCGCGGGATCTTTCATCAGGTCATGAACTGGGGTTAGAGGGCGAACCACTTTTGTGCTATAGACCAAGGAAGTGGGAAGTCCACGTATGTCGCCTTCCATCTTGTAAGTGTTAGGATCGTCGGTGATCTGCTCTGGCTTGGCGATACTCAGGGGGCCGTAGGCCATGTAGCGAAGAATGTTTTCTGCCTTGCCGAGGATTTGGGTCGCCTCAGCGCTGTTTACAGAATTGAAGTCCGCGTAGTTCTCAAAGCCGTGCTTGCGGTTTGAAGAAAGAACCGCTGGCACGCTCTTGACTGCGGTGGCGTAGGCGACGGTGCCCCCTTGGTGCTTAATGATCCGGTCGGTGCCGAAGTAGAGCTTGAGTTCACCACCGTGGTTGGTGGGAACAACGTCGCCATGAGTTCGGAGGCCAGGCTTCGCCGGGTCATACTGCGGCTCTGTGTTGATCAACTCGTTCAAGCGCGTGATATGCTCTTCAGGTGAGACTCGCCAGATGCGCGCTGGCGAGGAGGTTGGCACGAGCCGGATGCCCTCGGGTAGCTTTCCGAAAAGTAAATCGTGGTTGAGAAAATTCCCCTTCTTTGGATCAAGGTGGGCAGTAAAGCCTCCTTTGTCTTTCGTCACGCGCTGCAACTCGGCGACAATCCAATCGGAAAATTGAAGTCGCTCGATCAACAGCGGTTGATATTCCTTTTTCGGAGGCATTTCCTGAAGGGTGGCCTGCGCCCATATCGACTTCCAGATAGCAGCGTTAGTTTCGTCCACCGGCTCAATATCATGCAGCATGAGATCCCCCTTCGATGTCGTATCGTCGTGGCAATCAATGCAGTAATTATTGATAAAGGGTTCGGCAAAATTTTCGAATGTCCCACGAATAGGCTCGCCAGGCGTATAAGTATCGGCGGAGCAAGCTATCGCACCAAGTATGGTGAGAACCGCCACTTCAAAGGTGAGCTTATTCATTACGCAAGAATCTCCCTGAGTGGGCCTGTGGCAGAGTCGTATTTGGTAGCCATCTTGTCCGTCATATTAAAGCGGTCAACCTCCACACCTGAAGCTCGCAGGATAGAGGTATAGAGTGCATTGATCGGGCGATCACCCTGTAGCTGGGTGAAGCAGCCGGTCTTGAAAGCGCCGTTGCAATTACCTAGGAGCATCACCGGCCAGTTGGCTCCGTTGGTGTGCTGCTTGTCCGCATTGTTGCTGGTGTAAACAATGAGCGTGTTGTCCATCATGGTGCCGCTGCCTTCGGGAACGCTTTCCAGTTCCTCCATCAGTTTCACAAGCATCCTGCTATTGTATTGGCGAATTTTGACCCAGATCGGATTGTCCTTTTGTGGCATGTGGCCGAGATTGTGCCCCTGCTGCTCTATCCCAAGTCCTTTCCATGCGCCGAAGATTTCACCCCGCCCAGATCCAATGGTGAGCACATTGGTGGTGCCTGATTTGAGGGCAGAAATACCCAAGTCGAGAATGCGGTCATGCCAGTCAGTCTCAAATTCTGGCATGGTATAACCAGCGTCCACTTTAGGAGCGAAGTTCCTGAGGTGATCGGAGACTTTGTTGAGCCGCTCGCGAAGGCCGTTAATGTCATTGAAGCCTTCAACGAACTGGTTGTAACGCTGCTTCTCCGCACCTGGTAGAGCCTGGCCTCCGGTGGCAGCTAAGCGCTCGATGCTATCAAGCATGCTGGATTTGGCTTCATGGTGGCTGCGGATGTCACCTTGAGAGATACCACCGTAAAGCATCTGATAGAGGTGGTTCGGGTTGGAGTGCATGAAAATGGGTTCACCCGCACCGCGCGCCGATAGATTGGCTACGGTCGGTTTGCTGGTCATGTTTTCCATGGAATCCATCCCGATGCATAAGTGGGGAAGAAGTGTCTCGGGAAGCACCTTGCTCAGCTCATAGTCAATCGTGGATCCGCTGGGCGCCACTCCGTCGCTGCCGCGGTAGCCGCCCAGGGCACCGAAGAAGGCGCTGTGCGCGGGGCTAGTGTGACGGCCGTGCAAACCGTTGATGATATGCATGCGCTCCTTGAATGGCTCCAGAGCTTCGATTGGCTCAGGCAATTTGGCTCCAGCAAGAGAACCGCTGTTTCTCATGCCTGCGGGGATGCATGTCGCCGGATCGAATCCCTGATTTTGAAGGAAAAAGATCACCCGTTTTGGGCCGCCGCTTAAATTAGAAAGTGGGCTTGTTGTGGCGGCTCTGGCAATTCCGGGAAACAGAGATGTTCCAACGGCAGCTCCGAAGCCGGATGCGAGCATTTGTAAGGATTTTCTGCGACTAATCATGGCAATAGGAATGCTTTGTTACTGAGGCTTTTTCGGCTCTATCAATCGAAGGCGCGCCAGCGAGATTAAATTGGCGACGGTAACTGCTTGGGTTTTAGAAAATACGTTTCTGTTTATTGGAAACTATCACGTCCGGTGGTGGGCGTCCGAAATAATAAATCTTGGATGCTTCTGAAATTTCAGAAAAAGCAGAATGATGATGTTCAGATGAGGGAACAAAAGGCGGCTCGCGAGGCCGCCGATGATGTATGGAGATTTAGTTTTGTGGGACGCTTCCGATGCGGAAGAATCCTTGGTTTCCTTTTGGCATGATTACTCTGCGGCTCTGAGTGCTGGTGCTGTAGTAGAGCGGGCTGCCGGGCATGATACTCCATGAGTCGGCAGAAAGATCAGGTGAATACTCAAGGGTAAGGTTTCCTGTGGGGCGATCTAGTGGAATTTGCCAATCGATGACCGTGTAGTCTCCATTGAAGCTTACGCTGTATGGGGGGGAGGTGTTTGCGACAGCCGGATTGGTGCCGAGTGCATATTCGAGGCTGTTGGAGAGTTGGTCGCCATCGGGATCATCGTCTTCGCTCCGGTATTCTGGGGCGACTGTGCTTGATGCAATCCATGTAGCGAAGCTCACGCCGTTTGTGGCACTGCCGGGAGTGGCCTGGGCGGAGAACCAGTTGGCGAAGTCGTTTCCGTAGTCGGATTCCACGATGCGCGCGAGGGCAAGTCCGGTGCCGGATGTGTTGGTTGGCCATGGTGTGCTGGCCTCATAGTTCACTCGGTCAACCCTAGCGTATTGGAGGATATTGAGTGCATCGACGGCAGCAGGGCGAGAAAGTTGAAGGGTTTCGCCGCTGTTGGAAATTTTCCCCGAAGTCCATTCTAAGATTTCGGTGCCGGAAGGGACGGTGAAATTTGCGTTAAATTCTGTAATGCTCTGGGTGAGGATGATGCGAGCGCCGGGTGCTATTGTGATGGGTGCGTTGGAAGGGAATTCGTATTCAATGCCGTTAGTAATGCGCCATGCCGCGAGGTGTGTATTATCGTAGAGGGTGACTGACTCGTCGGAGATGTTCAGCAATTCCATGTATTCCGAGCTACCGCTTCCGGCGGGTTCGAACATGATTTCAGAAATGACGATGGGGCCTATGAGAGGAGAACTGTTGGTGGTGCCAGGTGTGGGGTATGAGAGAGGGATGAAGTTGTAGGAATCACTACTGGGCTTGTAGTAGAAGCCTAGGCTGGTTCCAGTAAGGGAGGCTCCGAAGGATTCGTTGTAGCGATAATCTGTAAGTTCATCGTTAACTGCGGAGCTGAGGTAGGCGGTTTCTCCGTCATCACTGAAGGCGAAGGGGACGATGCGGCCGGGATCGATACTGGCTGTACCGAATTGGAGGTCTTCGTAAAATACGAGGTGCTGTCCGGGTTGGATGATGGTGTTAGCCGGGATGCGGTATTTTTGGAGATCGCTGGCGCTATCACTAAGGAACCATCCACTGATATCAACGGCTGCAGAGGAGCGGTTGTAGAGTTCGATCCAGTCAGGCTGTGTCGAGCCGGAGTTCGCCATGACTTCCTGGATAACGACGGAATTTTCCAAGGAGTAGGGATAATCTAATACGCTATAAGTATAGAGTGCGCCGATGTCCGCGCGGGTGTTGTCTGGATCTAACGAGTGTGCGGGATCACCGGCGTTTATGGCGGGGGAATTGATTTGGAGCTGGAAGTTGAGGATGGAAGGATCGACGAATTCTGGATCTGCCAGGATGTTTCCATTTCCGGAAAAAGCGGTGGTGTCCGAGAGTGAGTAGTTGATCGTTCCGGAGGAAAGGGAATCTATTTGGAGGGCAGTGGTGCCGCTTTTGGAAAAGATGGTATTGGTAATGGTGGCTGAGCCGCCGCCGCCGCCGAAGTTTTTCTCGTAGATATCGATACCTATGTCGTTTTTTACGAAGGTGTTCTGATCGATATCGGCGTGGGAGGATGCATCTTTGATTCCGATGCCGAGGGTGCAGCCGACGATGAGATTTTTCCGGGCGATAATGGTGGAGCCTTGGCCGACAGAGATTCCTTTGTCGGAGTTGTAGTAAATGAGGTTTTCCTCGATGAGGAGGTTTTGGCATTCTTCGCCGACATCGATGCCATCGCTGTTAGAGCCTTGGAAGCGGTAGATGCGGTTGTTCGCGATGATGCCGTTGTCGACACTATCGTAATCGATCGCATCCGTGTCCGGGACATTGTTTCCGAGAAAAATACAATTTCGTGTTTCTGCGTAGCCGCCTTTTACATTGATGCAGTCTCCGGTGTGTGGGGTGTAGAGTGTGCTGTTGAGGAGGGTGGTGGAGCCGCCGCGTGCGAAAATCGGCAGACCGCACTCGGTAATAGTGAGGTGGTCGAGGACGAGGGTGGAGTTCAGCGCGGAGATGGCGGCGATGTAGCGGGTGGGTTCGTAACCCTTGTTGGCTTGGCTGATAACGAGATGGGAAAGTGTGGAGGTGACTGTGGTTTCCTCGAAGCTGATGCCGCCCCATTGTGCTCCATTTCTGCCTGCAATGACTACGGGAGCTTCTGTTGATCCTGATACATTGAGCGCGCCTTGGACTCGGATGTTTTTTCCAACAGGGACAAGAAGCTGACTACCGGAGCCGAGGGATAGTGAGAAACCAGAGGGGATGATGAGGTCTCCCGAAAATGTGGCTATGTCTCCTGCAGGTATGTTGATATTGGTAGTGAGCGGGCTGGTGATGAGGGTTTCTGAGCTGGCTACGAAGTGTGCGGTGAGTGTAGTTGCGGTGGCGAGATTTAGATCAAGTGTTGAGCCGCCGGTGGCACCAGTCCAGCCAGTGAAAGTGTAGCCTGGGAGTGCCTCAACTGTCAGATCGAAATCAATGTTTTGGAAAATCGCGATCACATCCGGTGTCACTGGCACTCCATTGAGGAAGAATTTTCCTGCGGCCGCATTGTCGGTGGCTAGTGTGAGATTGATGGGATCTGGGAGTGAAAGCTGTGTCTTGAGTTCTGTAATCAAGGTTGCTTCGCGTTGGGTGGCGAAGTCTTTGATCTCTTGGATTTCGGAGTTGCGGGTGGAGCTACTAAAGCCTCCCTCTGGGTTCCATCTGGTAATGTGACGGTCGATTTCCGATGTGAGCTGGGTGTCCATTTCGCTGATGATGCCTATCATACGAGCTGGGGCAAAAGTGGATGCGCGGTGAGCCATGATGCGCTGTGCGAGGCGATTTTTGAAATCTTGATTCGTAATGAGGCGACTGAGCACTGGATCTTCGTCGATGAGTTCGTCGAGCTCTCCGGAGCTGTTGATGTTTCCCAAGTCGAGGCCGCGATCGATATCAGGGAGGAACCAACGCCATTTCGCACCGGCTTTACGTTCGCGCCAGAATTCGCGGTTATGGCGCCAGCTGGTATTGATGACGTAGGTTTCTACGGCGATAAAATCGATGAAGTTATCGATGTCGATACGGGACTCCACGGTAGACCAAATCGTGGGCTCGGTGAGGTCGTTGTTGTCGAGAAATGAGAGTAGATCGATGAAGTCATCGGTGTTGCCCTCGAATGCACCGAGGGTGGTGGATGATGATGTGTGGTGGGCGTAGCCGAGGTAATCGAGTTTGTCGGGGATGACGTGATGTTTCTCCGTGAACCAAGTGTCGTCGTTGCGGGAGCGGAGATTGTGGATGCCCCAGTAACTGCCGTTGATATAGACTACGACTGGTTGGTAGTGGGAGGCATCGAGAGCGATCTGGCTGCCGATGATGCCTGGGAGCATGGCATCGCGGAGCATGGATTTAGTCCAGTCATCGCCGCCGTTACGGAGAGTGAAGGATTCGAAATGAGCGAGGCTTGTGCCTGGGAATAGATGGTAGGCTACGGGATCGTCGCCGTATTTTCCACGGGTGTAAAAGTTGAGTGACTTCTGTGCATTGCGCCAGTTGTTTTCCCCGCCGATGCGGACTCCTCCATTGACGCTGAAGGCGAGGGTGCCATCAGACTTGAAGTATTCGAGAGAGGTGGGGGCGTCCTTGCCTTTATAGACATTGACGATGCCGCTGTGGGTGGGCTCGTGGGTGTTTGTGTAGATGCCGATGCGGTTTCCGAAAAGGGTGTTGTTATCGAGGGATAGTGAGACGACGGGCAGATTGCTTGCCGTTTCCGAAATGAAGTAGCTGTGCGTGGCTACAACTCCGGGGACTTTACCTGTCTCGAAGGCGCGGGCGCGGACGGGCGTGTTCGCGGTCACGGAAAAAGGAGCAGTGTAGAGTATGGAGTCGGCACGGGGGATGGTGCCATCAATTGTGTAGCGGATTTCTCCGGCAGTGGTGGAGAGAGAGACTGTTTGCGCGGAGGGGTAGAATCCACCTGCGGGGGAGATCGTTACATCAGGGCTTTCGAAACGGAGGTCAGGAATGGTTGCTCCTGTGTTCTCGGTGCCGGGTGTGGATTTCACGAGAGATGCCCAAGTGCTTGGGTCTGCTGGGTCGCGGCCATAGGCGGCATCGTCAAGTTGCTCGCCGAAGGTTACGGAATCAAGCGTGGTCGAGGAGGTGAGAGATCGTGCAGAAAGTCCAAGATCTAGGGAAATGTCAGAGCTATCGGTGTCGGTCTGGTGGACTTCCACGGCGATCACATTTGCACCCGCAACGAGGTCTGAAGCGGAGAGGGTGTGCTGGGTGAAGGTGGTCTCGTCGGATCCTCCCACCGTCACGTTAGCGAGCGTTTGTGAGGTGATATCTGTGGTGGGGAGATTTTTCCGGAAGACTTCATTTCCGTTGATGTAGACGACTGCACCGTCATCGACGATGAGATCCATGGTGAGCGCGATAAATAGAGTCGGGTCCGTCACATTGAAGGTGTGACGGAAGTAGGTAGTGATGTGTTTGTTTGAGCTACTATCGCCGAATGACACGGTAGTTGCTTCGCCATCGTTGCCGTAGCCTAGGCGTGAGGCACCGGAAGACCATGTGCTGTCATCGAATGTCCGCGCGCGCCACTGCGTGCTTTGGTCGGAGCCGTCGTCTAGGAATTTCCAGACTGCTCCAGTGGCTTGAATGATCGGTGTGGTTGTGACCCCTTCGGCTTTGGTTAGCACTACGGATTCTCCACCGGAGGAGATGTTAAAGTTTGAGTGGTAGCCCTCTGTTGTGAAATCATCCCAAGGCCAGTAGCCGCGTGGATGGACTTCCCCGGGAGCCGCGTCGTAGCCGTCTGCCCAGATGATGAGGTATTCGCCGGGCGCAATGCTGGTGCCTGAGGGAATCAGCCATTTGAAGGGTTCTTCTAGATCATCGCTGAGGAAATGATCGTCCAAGCTCGCAGAGGTCGCACCGGTGTTGTGCAGTTCTATCCAGTCCGGATAATCCTCGAAATCCACGATATCAGGATGCACCGTGGTGTTTTTTGCCATGATTTCATTGATCTGAACCTGTCCTGAGAGGGGTGAGATCAGAATTAGTGGCAGGAGGCGGGTCAGGATATTCATGGAGGTGATCCAGATAAATAGTGGAAATTCTGAAAATCTATTTTCGGCTAAACTATTGATTTTCAATGGTAATGCCATGAAAAATTTAGAGCGGATCGACTCTCGTTAAAGAGCTGATCTGCTTGGGAACTTATTGCTCGAGCTTAGCTTCTTTCCGGAAACTTCGCTTTCCAGATACCTAGGGATTCTTGGATCTCCTCGGTTTTGCGGGTGGGGCTGAGCTCCCAGATGAGGGGGCAGTCTGCCGGGAAAAATGGGAGGATGGCCTCGTAATCGAGCGTGCCGGTAAAGGGAGTGCGGTGGTCGCGGGCTGGCCATTGCACATCGTGGACGTGGCCGCCGATGATGTGTGGCGCGATGGTTTCGAGCCATTCCATGTGGTCGAGGACGCCGAGGTTGTGCTTGAGCTGGACGTGGCCGAAATCGTGCCAGTATCCGATCCAGGGATTGTCTTTGAAATGCTCTTGGAGTTGCACCATCTCGCGCTCGTTGGGCATGTCTTCGAAGCGTGAGCGTGACTCGACGGCGAGCTTCACTCCGTATTCCTCGGCCTTGGGGACAAGTTCTTCGAGGGCTTCGATAGCGCGCTGGTAGTAGAGAGGTGCTAGTTTTTCGCGTTTCTTGATGAAGGCGATTTTCTTTTTTACGAAGGACGGATTGCGCTGTTCACCAGCGGCGACGAGTTTGGTGAGAGGCTTGGTAAACTTGGCGGTGTTCATGGGGGCGGAGCCCATGTGGAGGACTAGATATTGCGCCTTGAACTCGGCGGCTATCTCTAGGGTCTTGAGCGTCATCTCCATGGCGCGCTTGCGGTCGAAGGGGCGGTAAGAGGTGTATTCGTAGGCGTCCGGAGCATCGATCATGACCTCCACAGGGGAGGGGAAATAATTGTGCACTCCAGAGCATGTGAACATACCTGCCTCATAGGCTTTGCGAATGCCGGGAAGCTTGGCGACGGTCATGCCATGCGATAGCTCGATGTTCTGGAATCCAAGCTCTACGATCTCGGCGATCATTTCTTCGCCGCAGGTGTGGCGGCTGTTATTCCAGCATGATGAGAAAGCTAACATTCAAATTTCAAATTTCAAATTCCAACGAAGAGGAGGAATCTAAATGTGGCTCCGTCCTATGTTTTTGAAAGTTGAATTTTGAGAATTGAAATTTAGTGATGAGTGGCCTCTCCTGCATCGCTGGGGAGGCGGATGCGCTCGACCATATCCTGGACTTCCTGCGGTGGAGGAGGAGTGAGGTAGGAGACGATGAAGGCTATTGAGAAATTGATGAGCATTCCGATAGCACCGATGCCTTCTGGGGAGATGCCGAAGAGGTAAAAGTCTTCAGCCGTTTTTCCTTCAGGTGGTGTGAACCAGAATTGGAAAAAGGTGATGTATAGGAATGTGAAAGTGATGCCGCAGACCATGCCTGCGATGCCGCCTTGTTTGTTGATACGCTTGGAAAAAATACCCATCAGCAGGGTCGGGAAGAAGGAGGAAGCGGCGAGTCCGAAGGCGAAAGCGACGGTCTTAGCGACGAAATTCGATGGTGGATTGATGCCGAACCATGCGGCGACGATGAGGGCACCTAAGGAGGCCATGCGCGCCCATTTGATTTCTTCTTTATCAGTGAGATCTGGTTTGATGATTTTTTTCATCAAGTCATGTGAGATCGCAGTGGAGAGGACTAGGAGGAGACCGGCGGCGGTGGAGAGTGCGGCGGCGATACAACCTGCCATAAGGAGGGCGATGACCCACTTGGGCGTATTGCCCATGTGTGGGTTTGCCATGACCATCATGTCTTTTCCGAAGGTGAGCTCGTTCTCATTTCCTTCTGCGATTTTGGCAGGGCCCCAGTATTGGATCTTTCCGTCGTCGTTTTTATCCTCCCAAGCCATTTGCCCGGTTTCTTCGAAATCTTTCATCCACGCGGGAGCTTCGGCGTAGGGTGTGTTGTGGAGTTTTTCGATGAGATTGACGCGGGCGAAGGAGCCGATAGTCGGCGCAGTAAGGTAGATGACGGCGATGAAGCTGAGAGTCCAATAAGCAGATTTGCGGACAGCTTTGACGTCTTTGACGGTGAAAAAGCGGACGATGACGTGAGGTAGTCCGGCGGTGCCGCACATGAGGGCGGCGGTGATGCAGAACATGTCGATCGTGCTGAGGGAGCCGTCTGTGTATTTGGCGAAGCCTAGCTCGGCGTTGATGTTGTTGATTTTTTCTAGGAATGGTACGCTCTCGCCACCGGCGGTGTAGTTCCCAATGAAGCCGAGCTGCGGAATGACATTTCCGGTGAGGGTGAGTGCGATGAAGATGGCGGGAAGTGTGTAGGCGAAGGCCATCACGGTGTATTGCGCGACCTGTGTGTAGGTGATGCCTTTCATGCCGCCGAGGCCGGCGTAAAAGAATACGATGGCTCCGCCGACAATGACGCCGAGCCAGATTTCCATGCCGAAGAGCTGGGAGAATACGATGCCGACACCACGCATTTGCCCCATGATGTAGGTGAGGCAGATGAAAATGGCGCAGACCACGGCGACGAGGCGGGCAGTTTGTGAGTAGTATCGGTCACCGACGAAATCCGGGACGGTGGCTTTTCCAAATTTTCGCAAAAACGGCACCATGAGGACGGTGAGTAGGACAAATCCTCCTGTCCAACCCATCAGGAAGCGGGAGCCATCATAGCCGGAAACCGCGAGGGAGCCTGCCATTGAGATGAATGTCGCAGCAGACATCCAGTCTGCAGCGGTGGCCATGCCGTTGGTGAGAGGTGAAACGCCTCCCCCGGCAGTGTAGTATTCCTTGGTGGAACCTGCGCGGGATCTGATGGCGATGATGATATAGGCGGCGAAAGAGAGGCCGATAAAGAGGAAGTTCCAGGCGTTTTGGGACATATTTTTTACTTCTGGGAAGGTGGTGGGTTTGAAGGAAGCGGGAGACGGTTGGGTCTGTTAATCGAGTTCCTTGTCGAGTTTTCCCATGATTTTCGCGTAAGCGATGAGGAGAAGAATGAAGATGATGATGGAACCTTGTTGAGCCATCCAGAAGCCGAAGGGAGCGCTGCCGATTTTCGGGAAATTCTCATCTAGCCATGTGCGGAAGAGAATGCCACAGCCAAAGGAGGCGAAGAACCAGATCGAGAGGAGAATGAGAGTCCACTTAATACTGTGTGACCAATAATCTCGCTTCTCTTGTTCAGTGGGTAACTTGCTCATCGGATGGTTTTTGGGGTTCCCGAATGGTTTAAGCGTCCGCTCTTGCCGTGGGAAGATTTTTTCTCTGGCGGCCTGAAGCTGCAATTAAGATCCTACAGTTGGATTGCTCCCTGAATAATTGGGTAGAGGGGGTATCCAGAAGGGCCTTGTTACCTCCGGATTGACCTCGATTGCTTCTCCACCCCGCTCAATAAATAGATCGTAGTGTTGAAATAAGAGGTTCATCAGAGCGACTTGGAACCACGCAAATACAACGAAAGCTCCAACAATGAGAGCGAGATAGCCGAGCAGAATCAACGGGAAGGATATCAGCATCAGAAGCAAATAGTATCCAAGTAGGCTTAGACCCACTTTTCGGATGAAGCTGATGAGGAAGCTCTTCGAGAAACCCGCTTTGAAATCCATCATTAATCCTGACCGCAACATGATGGGATACATTACCAATGTTAACAAAAAGATCGAAGCTGTGTAGAGAATCATTCCACCAACCATGAGGCCAATAGCAATCGCCTGATGCTCTTCGAGAAGTATTGGCCCCAAGATAACTGGAAGCATGAACAGCATCGCAATGGGCATGAATACCAGAGAAGTCACGAACGAGGTTACGATAGGCCAAAGGCCAATTTTCAAATATTCACCGAAAGAATCGAAGTCGAAATCCTCGATGGGCTTGCCTTCCCTCTCTCTTGCAAAACGACGGAACAGATAGCCGAACGCTACCATTGGCCCTACTATTGGAATCAGCATGGAGAGCGAGATACCCAGAATAGTTGTCCACTTCTTCTCCGTGCGAAATATTTCTCGGCAGGCCGATCCTAAGCCAATCTTCATACTAGGAAGGCTATCGGGATTGGATGGCACCTGCTAGTAATTTACGATGTGAGCGGGTTCGTACCTGCTCGTCCTATTTGTCGGGAAATACTCCGTCCCACCGTGGAGATTAGGGGGTGGAAACAAATGTAGTATCACCTACGATTGTGCACGCGAGGAGGCTATCTGAAGCGTTCTGGGACGAAGCCGAGATCTGTGGTTTCGGCGACGGCGAGGTCGATCTGTGCTTCGATGATGGCGGGGGAGACGGGTGGTTGGTAATCGCGGAGGGCGGCGGTGAGGGCTTCCTCTGGGGTGGTGGCTCCGGTTTTCAGCGCGCGGTAAAGCTTTACGGAAAGGGCTTCAGCGGCACCGGGGGTAAGGAGATCCGGTATACTTTGGCGGAAGATTTCCGCGAGTTCTTTTTCCAATGCGACGCCACGGCGTTTTGCGAGGGCACGGATGAGTTGGTAGCCTTCATCCGGGGTTGAGGTGGGGAAGAGGGGGATTTTTACGTCGATACGGCCGGGGCGTTTGAGATCGACCTCGACGAGGTCAGGCCTGCTGGTGGCGAGTGCCCAGAGGATTTTTCCGCGCTTGCGGGAGTCGCTCATGCGCTCTGCCATCATGCCGTAGACGCGGCCGGAGACTCCGGAATCTCCAGAGTCGGAATTGCGACGGCCGAGGGCTTGGTCGGCTTCATCGACGAAGACGATGCAACGCCCGAGCGCATCGAGGAGGCGGAAAATTTTCTCCAGATTGCTTTCGGTGGAGCCGACCCATTTGTCGCGGAAGTTTTTCATTTTCACGACAGGGACACCGGCTTCTCCAGCGAGGCACTCGACCATGAAGGTTTTGCCGGTGCCGACAGGGCCGCAGAAAAGATAGCCCATCGGCAGGGCGGCGAGGTCTCCGGCGTTCCAGAGGGCGATGTCTTGGCGTAGCCAGGTTTTGATGGATTCTTGGCCGTGGAGGTCATCGAGAGTGCGATCGGGCTTGATGAATTCGATGAGTCCCTGGGCGTCTTTTTCGACGAGATCCTTTTTCAAGCCGACGAGATCCTGCGGGGTGAGTTCCTTGCCGTGGTGCTGGCGTGTCTGGAGCAGGGTCTCGATGGAGCTTTGGGTTGCGCCGGTAAGAGCGGCGGCGGGCTGGGAAAAATCATTTTCGAAGCGAGCGAGAGGAAGCGGGTATTGTGTCGCGAGATGCGTGAGTGCGGGGAGTAGCTCGGATTGCTCCGGTAGCGGGATGGCGATGCGTGATGCCTGCGGGTTGTTGGCGACGAGCGGGTGAAGGTCGTTGAGGTTTTCCGAGAGGAGAAAGGTGGTGCAGTGCTGCTCCGCGATGGCGGAATCGCCTGCCCAATCGCGGAGTTGGCTGGCAATGGCGCTGAGTTCGTAGGCCGCGCCACCCATGGAGGGGGGGACGATGAGGCCGGTGTTTTTCACAATTACGGCGACTCTGGTAGCTTTGTCCGGTTTGATGCGGGCGACGTTCGCGCAGAAGCGGAGGTAGTGGGTGAGGATGTGGATGGCATCTCGCGGAGTTTTCGGGAAGCTGGATTCCTTGTTCGCGAGCGGCCACTCTGCGAAACGTTCGCCGCCTTTCTCCACGCGGATTCCGTTTCCTAGATCGTAGCCCAGCACGACATCGAAGCGGCTGAGCAAGCGCTCGCGGAGGTATTCGGGGAGGGAGACGAAGCGCGTTTTTCCTTCGTCCCCGGGGAGGAGTTGGATGTCATCGACATTGCCATGAAGAATGAACTGGCAGCTGGCGCCGGATTCGTAGAGATCGATGACCTCGGAGGCCCAGGTGGGGAGTGATGGGGTTTTACTCATGGCTTATAGGTTTGATGGCAGAATCAGATAGGACGGGCGAGAGGAAATCAGTCGAAGAGGTCATGGGATTCATTCGAATCTAATCAATGGTTCGCAGGAATTAGAAATCGATCCATGCATAAGTCCGGATTATCCTGCCAGATACGCGTGGAGATGACTCGGGGAACCATTCCGGCACGTCGCCATTGGGCATAGATTTCTTTTGCGCCGACGCGATCATACTCAAAACCGGCACCGAGTATGTCCGTTGCATAAATGGTTCCGTCGGGACTTCGGATCGCCATGTCGCAAGGGCTTCCAGCGAGTGTTGTGTGGCAGTTTACTTCGCAACCCCGATTTTCAAACGCGGTAGCTATTTCTTTCAAAAGCTGTGCCCGCAAAGTGGGGTTCACCTTATCCGTGCTGCTGTTGCCATTTTCCGGAAGATCCACCTCGCGTAGATAGCTGTTTAGCATCGACTTGGTATCTGAGTGTTCGTCTACCGAGTGAAAAATTACCTGAGTATTCTTGGCTCTTGTGACCATGACGTTAAAAATATTTGGCGTTTCGAGAAATCTCAAACTGGCGGCAGGACAAGAATCGGTCACGACTGTGGAAATGAGCATCAGATCGCGCTCCTCACCCTGAAATCCGTGTACCGTGGTGATTAGCAATTGATTATAGGACACCAATTGCTCCATCGCACCTGCTCCGAAGATTTTTGCCGCATGATCGATCAACCAATCCACCTGTGCACGGAATGGACTGATGATGCCGATCGAAATACCTTCGTCGAAATTGGACAAATGATCCGCGAGCCACTGCAACAAGGCATGTCCTTCTTCGGGGTTAGCGCCAGAAGGGTCACGAGTGCCGGAAACGTGTTGTTTCATCAGGCAACTATTGTCACTCCACGGTGTCTCGCGCATGACAAGTAACTGATCTGAATAGAATCGTTTGTTGCTGAAGCGGATTAACGATGGCTGAGACCGGAAATGCTCCGATAGAAAACCCACAGAACTTTGGCTGTCGACTCGATCCATCGCCACGTCCAGTAGACTGCGATTTCGGTAGTTGAGGTCTTCTGCCGTGGTCTCGTCCAGTGCTTCGCTTCGGGCGTGAAATTCCATGCGCTTGAGGGGAAGAAATGATAGGTGACGCAATTGACAGGGATCTCCTGCCACGACCATACGCTTGGCTCGCTGCATGGCGGGCATGGCGGACGCGAGATCGCATTGGCTGGCTTCGTCAAAAATCACCAAATCGAACATTTCCTGATTCATCGGCAGCATGCGATGGAGGTCTCTCAGTTCGCATACCCACAGTGGGAAGAGATCGAGCAGTTCTGCGGGATCAATGGTTTTCCAAAGATCTTCCTGTCGGTGGCCGATCCGAGTTCGCAAAAGTTTCGAGAGAGCTAGAACTGTATTGCGCTTCGTTTCGAGGTAGCGGCGAAGTTTTTCGATCCGCAGTTGCCTCAGCCATGCGGTTACGACAGCGGAGCGTCTGTCCACGAGCTCGAAGTAACGTAGCTGACAATCGTGTAGCGGTGACTTCGATCTTCTCCGCCTCGCCAGCCAGCGTTGCGTTTTTTTCCACAACGATAGGCCATCAGGCGAGAGATCATTGAGAGTGATTTCGTCACGGAGTGCGGCGTTATAGTTGCGGCGAGCGGAGCGTAGTTGGGATTCCGCTTTGCCGAGGACTTCGGCGAGTTGGGCAGAAGTGGACTCGCCGATTTCGGAACCAAGGTGCATTCCTTTTAGGATTTCGGAGAGGAAACGCTTTTGCCTGTCTAACGAGTCATGTCCCTCGCTCTTCATGATGACGAGCGAGGAACCCATCACTTCCGAGATCTTTTCACCCGCGACACTGACTGCTCTAGATGATTTGGAAACGACGAGCACTTTTTGCCCGCGAGCTAGATGATCCACTGCGAGGCACGCGGAGGTGAATGACTTTCCTGTGCCAGGAGGGCCGACAATTACAGTCAGGTTTTTCCGCCGCGCTGAAAGCAGGATCTGTTTCTGTGCCTTTGTGAGATTGGCGGGAAGCCTCAGTTTTTCGTCGGGGTCGATTTCCGGGTTGGTCTCACGCACTCTGGAGAGGATCGCCTTCAAAGGTTTGGAAATTCTGGGAGCCGTGTGAATTGACTCCACCTCATGAAGCAGTCCGGCAGAAGAAAGAGGCTTCCGTGATAGCATCACCAGTGCGGATGGCACGAGGACAGGAGCACTTCTTTGGTCGCCCATGGATTTCCTGATTTTCCGCAATTGATCCAGCGGCAATAACCCCGAAAGGTTCTCCAGCAGCGAGGTGTCGAGATCGGGAATATGGTTCTTCAGTAGACCAACGAGTTGGAGTTGAGAACTAAGATTGAATCCATTTTTAGAAAGAAGATCTTCCACTGCATCTGGCAGCGGGATTGCCTCTTCTGGACGGGAATAGTGCTGGAGTAGGGGACGATGACAGCGCCACTCGTTGTTGGTAATCGTCGCTACGGCTGCGTCATCGCTGGCGTGTAATGTTACGGAGCGCAGAAAAAGGGGAGCGCAGATCGTTTGGACTCCTTTGGTGGGGTTGTAATTGGTTCGATCCAGTAGGAAGAAATGCGTGTAGAAAAGTTCCTTATCACGTTTCGAAAGCAGAGCTTCATTTTCCATCCTACGCGCAGCACTTCCCCTGACTACGGTGGAATCCGCCATTCCGGAAAATAGCATTTCGTCCCCGTCGGCAAAGAGGAGACCCTCTACCCGAGATGCTTCGATGTCCCAAACATCAGTGACGCCCGCTTCCTCTCGGTGGCACTTTGTGAGATAGCGGATGATGTGTTTGATCGCCGGATCCGAGAGGCCGCCGGATTCGCCAGCTAGCTCCGGAGTGCTCATGGGAGGAGTGTGGTGGGGAGATCCAAGAAGGTCAAGATGGTGAAAATGGGTCTCAAGGACGGCTCATCAATTACTCGCGAGGCAATACCCGAGGCTTCGAGAAGGCGGGGTGGATATGGAGAAGCGTGCTTCCAGCCGCTAGCGGAGAATTGAGAACGGTGCGCCAGTCTTACGCTAGCGGCTGGAAGCACGCTTCTCCACATTCCTTACTCCGGAGACATTTCCTTTTTGACCTCAGTAGCTGGGGCTTCGGTGGCACCGGGGAGGGGCATTCCGAGTTCGGCTGCGAGATCGGCGAGGGCAATGTCTTCGAGGGCTTCGCGCTCGGAGGCTTTTTCTTGGAAACGGGTGGTATCGATGCTGTCGCGGGCGACGCGGGCGCGGCCGGCGGCTTTGGTGTTTTCCTCTTCGACCATGTTGTGGAGGCGGTCGAGGGTGTCGCCGGAGCCTCCAATTTCGGTGAGCATGCCGCTGGCCATCTCGTTCATTTCGGCGAGGGCTTTGTTCATTTTCATACCGTCGAGATCCTTACGGAGTTCTTCGATTTTGGTGCGTGCGGATTTGATCGCGGTGTCGCGGGACATGACGAGTTCCTTGTAAGTTTTTTCCGCGTCGCCGAGCTGGGCTCGGTTGTCGGCGAGGTCTTTGCGGATGCGCTGAAGTTCTAGAGCGATTTCCCCTGCAAGACGCTGGTTGCCGGCGCGAATGTTGGCGGTGGCTTTGGCCTTGAGGTTTTGTTCCTCAGATTCCTGGCGTTTTACTTGGGAGATGAGTTTTTCGCAAAGACCCGCGTGGGCGGAGAGGCCAGTGTTGAACTGGGCGATCTGCTTACGGAGGTTTTCCTTTTCGAGTTCGAGCAGGGCTTCGGGGTTGCGCTTTTCAAGTCCGGAGACGAAGAGGCCGAGGAAGCCACGGAATATGTTGGAGATGCGGCGGAACATGATGATTTAGATTAGAGGATATTTGGAGAGCTGGCTAGTGCCGAGTTTTCGGAGGACTGGAGGGATGTTGAGATGTAGTCGATCTGGACGGAAAGGATTGCGGAGTCGCACAAAGTTATGTCATTCCTAAGCCAATCTTCATACTAGAAAGGCTATCGGGATTGGGCGTGGCCTGCTAGTAATTTGCGTTGTGAGCGAACCCGAGGCTATGGAATGGCCGAGCTTGTATGCAAAAGAAACTTCGGGCAGATTCCTAGTATGATTCCGCAAGGACATGACCAACGCCCGCCGACAGTGATCGTATTTTGGGTTATCTGGTTTGCGATTTTCAATGGACTCTTCATTCTTCAGTTCTTTGCGGCGGGAGGGATTCCCGAAGGGAAGAATCAAGGTGAGGCTCCACTTGCGCTTGTAGCTGTGGCGGGAGGGTTAGCTCTGGCTTCTATGGCGATCCGTTTTCTGGTGATTCCGAAGATGGATACTCTAGTGAAGCTAATGCCGGCGATGGTCATTGGGCTGGCTTTGGCTGAGTCTGTCGGAATCATCGGGATGTTTGTCATTGGGAAGGAATTTCCTGAGACGAGGCTGGCATTATTTGTGACTTCGGTGTCTGCAGTTGCTGTATTCGCGCCGTTTTATGTTCATGCGCTACTAAATCGGAAAAAGAGTAATAGTTAGGAATTATTACTCTCTTATTAGAATTAGCTAATAGGTGGCATAGTGGAATTGTTTTAAAGGTTTATTCACCACGCTTCAATTAGTCCTTTCATGCGTAATCGATGTTAGGTAGTAACTGATAGAAGTTACCAGTGGTTGTAGCTGGTATATCTAACCATATTTTTCACTATGAATCTCCGTGCGAATCTTCTCCGCCTTCTCTTTCCTGTTTTTCTAATCAGTTCTGCCCTTGGAGTCGTAGAGGAGTGGAGTATGGATAAGGGAATTACATACAGACAAAGTGCTGATGGAGTTCAGCCATCAACGGCGACAGGCTGGTTTATAGAGGTAATAGTCCAAACTAGTAATTCGGGTGATTTCGGCTCAGTCAGCATTTCACGGGTTGGATCTGGTGATAGCCATAGTTTAGAATTTGAAGATGGGGAGTGGGTGTTTGATAAGGAATATCAGAGTCAGGCCGAGATGGATGAGGAATTTCCCAACGGCAGCAATTATACGATTACTGCAAATGGAGGAAGTCTCGGCCCCATGGTTCAGATTTTTACTCTCGGGTCGGCGAACTATCCGAACATTCCTTTTTTAACTGGTGTTGACCTTACACGTGTTCAGTCAATCGATGCGGAATCTAATTTCGTTATCCACTGGAACGATCCGGGAAGTTTCGGAGATGGAGTTTTTCTAGAGCTGGAAGAACGGCTGACTGAAAATTACGTAGGCGAATTTGAATTTTATGATGCTCCGCTTCCGGAAGAGGTATTGATTCCAGCAGATACGTTAGAGGACGGCCGGGCATACGTGGGCTATCTGGGTTTTGAGAATGAAGTGGAAGTGAGTGGCGCAGGTGGCTTTGGGACGGAGGGTTACATCCTGCATTTCAGTGAACTTAATTTTGAAATACAGACAGTCCTTTCATCCTCTTTGGAAGCTATTGTTGGAGCTTGGCAGTTCGGTGATGGCGCCTCCAATGCTTCGGGAGTTCTCGTCTTCCAGGCCGATGGCGTTTACTATCACATTCAGGATATACCGGACGGTGATCCCGATATGTTCGACGGTATGGAACGTGGTACTTATTCATGGGATCAAAATAGCGGACAGTTGACCCCAACGGTGCAAATTGACACCAATGGAGAAATCGGGCTGTCGCACCCACTTGGCAGTTTTACAGTCAGTGTAAATGGCGACTTTCTGACTATTGCTGATGGCGACGGCCCGGGGGTGTTGAATAGAGTGGCTTATGATTCAAATTCACTCATCGAAGGCGGTTGGAGTATTTGTGACAGCGGCGAATTGAATGCCGGGGTGCTGATATTCCTTGATAATGGTATCTACTTTCACGCGGAATCCAATGGTGGTGATGAAGGTATGGAGCGAGGTACATACAGTCTAAATTCGGGTACGGGCGTTCTAACCGCGACTCAGGAGGTAGATACCAATCGAGAAATCGGCTTGTCTGATCCCGGTAATGGAACGTTTGTCGTAGATTTTCCAAGTTGGAGGGTCATGGAGATCTTCGATGGCGAGCAGTTCTTTCTTAAAAGAGTAAATTCTCCGTCAGGCGAAGCTGTCGAAGCCATAGTAGGCGCATGGCAGTTTGGTGATGGTGCGCCCGATAATTCTGGAGTTCTCGTATTTCAGTCTAACGGGGTTTACTTTCATGCGGAAGACAAAGTCATTGCTCCAGGTGAGTTTGACGGAATGGAGCGTGGCACCTACACTTGGATTGAAGAAACTGGCAAGCTTCTGCGGACGGTGGAGGTGGATACGAATGGAGAGAGCGGGCTTTCACACCCATTCAGTGGCGATTTTATTGCTATCGATGGTGATACGATGACTATCACCGACCCAGGGGTTCCTAACGAAGATCCTACTATTCTTCAACGGGTGGTTTACAACCCCGCGGCTCGTATCGAGGGTGGTTGGCGTATCATTGATAACAGCGGTTCGAACACCGGGGTATTTGTATTTCTCAACAACGGCACCTACTTCCACGCGGAAGTTGAAGTTGGCCTAACCGGAGTTGAACGTGGCACATACACTTGGAATCAGGAAACAGGACTCCTAACTTCAACCCAGAGCCTCGACACCAACGGCGAAAGTGGCTTGTCCGATCCTTTGAATGGAACGGATGTCGCAACTTTTCCAACTCCCAGGGTCATGGAGATCTTTGATGGGGAGCGGAACTATCTTCACCGGGTAACCAATGCTGCTGTCATGCCTGACTGGAGGCTGAATAAAGGCAGGAACTTCAACCAGTTGGCAGATGACACGATGCCGACTACTCCAATTTTTTGGGATGTGTATAGTCAGGTGTTTACTAGAAATCCCATCGACGCGGCTAAAGTCACTTTGAGTGGTGGAGGTATTTCCGGCTCGATTGAATTAAGCGTCAGCGAAGAGGATGATCCAGGTGAGTGGACGTACGATAAGGACTATGAGAATGAAACATTCCTAGATGCGGAGTTTCCGGACAACCAAGTCTACACGATTACGGTCAGTGGCGGTGAACTCGGTACTGTTTCTCAGGAAATCAACATTGATGCGAAAGATTTTCCCAATGTTCCGTATCTAACGGGCACATTCTTTTCTGATATCCAATCGCTTGATCCGACTGAAGAAACGCTTGTGGTATGGAATACTCCTATTAATGAAACGTTCGTCGAGCTTGCGGTTAGCAGCTTGCCGGGCGAGGATGGTGATGAGCTTTTTGTAGAATCATTTCCAGGTGGGGGAGCGACGCAATCTACGCTTCCCGTCGCTGCAATCCCTGCTGGTACCCAAGCATATGGCTATCTTGAGTTTTCGAAATTCTTGAGTGATACAGATGGTAAAGGCGGGTTTCGTGTTTCTGGATTTACCTCCCGACAGAGCAGCACGCAGGATTTTCCGATCAATGCGAAAAGCACCATCCAGCTCGTCTCGAGTGCGGCTGAAGACGCCGGGCTTAGCGAAGAGGATACGGAACCGGATGCAATACCGTTTAATGATGGTGTTGAGAATATCCTGAAATACGCATTCAATATGAATCTTGCAGGGGCGGATGTCAGCACGTTGGAATCAGGTAGCGGGAACTCTGGCCTGCCAGTCTTCAGTTTGGGCGAAAGCGCTTCAGCTCAAGCTTCGGCAGCGAGAGCGAATGCAGATGATCTTTCTACAGAATTCAAAGTGGAATACATTCGTAGAGTAGGAAGTGGGCTGACTTACATTCCGAAAGTCTCGACCACCCTGCAGAATGGCTCCTTCACAGAGATGACAGGTACAGAAACTGTCTCGCCGATAGGGACGGACGGTAAATTTGAGCGAGTTATTCTAAGTCAGCCTTACGACCCAGCTGTGACACCAAAGACCTTCGGTAGAGTCGAGGTTTCCGGACTTTGATTTTCTGGTGTTGGCAACTCATTTGCTTAGCGGCTTGTAAAGTCCTGCCGCTTGCGGCCACTCTTGCGCCACGACCATGTCCGCCGCAAAGACCGCCATCACACCGACACGCCACGAGGATTTTCCCGAATGGTATCAGCAAGTCATCAAGGCCGCAGACCTTGCGGAGAATTCCGAAACGCGTGGCTGCATGGTGATCAAGCCGTGGGGTTACGGTATCTGGGAGTTGATCCAGAAGCAGCTTGATGTCCGTTTCAAGGAGACTGGGCACCAGAACGCCTATTTTCCCCTGTTGATTCCACTGTCCTATCTTGAAAAAGAGGCGGAGCATGCCGAGGGCTTCGCGACAGAATGCGCTGTCGTCACACACCATCGTCTAGAGGCGGTGAAGGATGAGAAAACGGGAAAAACGAAGATGATCCCGACTGGTGAGCTTGCTGAGCCATATGTGATTCGCCCAACTTCCGAGACGATCATCGGCGCAGCCTTCGCGCGTTGGGTGCAGAGCTATCGCGATCTTCCATTGCTCATCAACCAATGGGCGAATGTGATGCGTTGGGAAATGAGGCCGCGTATGTTTCTGAGGACAGCGGAGTTTCTCTGGCAAGAGGGGCACACCGCGCATGAGACGAAGCAGGAAGCCATCGAAGAGACGGAAATGATCCATCGCTTGTATGAGGCTTTTGCGCGCGATTACCTTGCGATCCCTGTCCTTCCTGGAGAAAAGACCGAGAACGAACGTTTTCCCGGAGCGGATATGACGCTGACGATTGAGGCGATGGTGCAGGACAAAAAAGCCATCCAAGCGGGAACTTCACATTACCTCGGCCAGAATTTCTCCAAGGCGCAGAACATCACTTACGTGAGTCGTGATGGTGGGAAAGAATTCGCCCATACGACTTCATGGGGTGTTTCCACACGTCTGATCGGCACGCTGATCATGGCTCACTCCGATGACGATGGCTTGGTGCTTCCTCCACGTGTTGCTACTCAGCAGGTGGTTATTATTCCCGTCACTCCGAAGGAGGACTCCAAGGATGCAGTTCTTGCTGCGTGCGATGCACTGGCCGAGCGTCTGAGGAAGAAAACTAGCTACCATGGAGATGCGATTCGCGTTTTTGTGGATAAGCGAGACGTGAAAGGTAAAAAGTGGGAATGGGTGAAAAAAGGCGCACCGATTCGTGTAGAGATTGGGCCGCGTGACATCGAGTCACGGAAGGTCTGCGTGCAGCGTCGTGACCGTGCGGCGAATGAAAAAGAGTTTATGGACAAGGAGGAGTTTCTCCAGACCGTCCCGAATCTGCTTCAGGATATCCATGATAGCCTTCTCTCGAAGGCGCAGGAATTCCGTGATGCGAATATCTCTGCCTGCACTTCATTGGATGAATTTCATGCTCATTGGGCTACGGAAAATCCTGGTTGGCTCGCGACACCATGGGCGGGCACTCCAGAGGAGGAAGAGGAGCTTTCTAAAAAGCACAAGATCACGATCCGTTGCATGCCGATCAAGGGTGCCGGTCTCTCTGCAGACCTCTTAGCTGCGGCTGAGGGAGCTTGTTTCCTAACCGGAAAACAAAGTAGCTCCGTCGCCATATGGGGACGGAGCTACTAAACAAAACATCTCAAACTGAGACTGGGGGGAAAATTAGTGTTTACCAATCCGCATAGGTTTGCGGGACGTGGTTCTCTGTGCCGGAAAGCGAACAGGTCATGTAGAGGCTGCCGACTAATGGGAAGGTATCCGGGAAAGGCGTGTCATAGCTGCCGTTTGATGGGCAGGTCTCGCTTCCTGTCGCGTTGTCGAATTGTTCCTGTTTGATGTAACCTTTGTCCAAAAGGTGTTGAGCAATGAACTGAGTGCCACCGGATGCATACGGAAGGCTGCCAGGGCTGAAGCCATAGATGTTCTGGTAGGAACGAGTGGCAACCTGCATCGATCTAATCTTCAAGATGCAAGTGGCACGGTCGGTTCCGTTTTTCCAACCGCGGGCACCGACGAAAAGGATACCCACAAGCGAGAGCAGTACGAGTATGACGACGGTAAGCTCGATCAACGTTAGACCGCGCTGGCTCACCGCCCCGGGAGAGGGCTGTGTTTTCATGGGGGTGGGGGTGGGTGTGTTCCTTTTTTCAGAACGACATCACCTTAACAAAAAAACTCACTCCAGCCATTACGTGATCACGTATTATCGTGAAATAGTAGAAATATTGTGAGCTAAATGTTCACGACCTTGGTATTACCCCATTGATCGCCGAATCTGCGGAGGCCGCCGGGCTTATCCTTGTTAGCAAGAAGGATGATAAATTCGACGAGAGGGAATACCGGAATGATCATCGGGACATTGCGGATGATACCTGGGTTCCAGTTTCCAGAGAGGGATTCGCCTGTTTCGGTCACAGCCCTGATGTTCAGTACCTTCTTGCCGATGCTTTGCCCGTCGAGGAAAGGCAACGAATCGCGCGTGAGCATGTAGCCTATTGCGGCAGGATAGGAGAGGCTGCCGGCAATCATGGAAACGGCGTAGGCTACGGCCGATGCGACAAGGCAATCGATCAGAGCGGCTGCGATACGCTTGCCTACATCGGCTTCAGAGCCCGAAGTTGAGTTGGCTTCCGTTGTTGCTGGAATCTCTTGGGATGACGGTGTGGGGGTTGATTGATCATCGCTCATAACACCCTGACGTTTATCATTTCCGTAAAAACAGGTCTAGCTGGATAACTCGACAAATTTCCAAAGTGGGTTATCGGTAAGTATATGAAATGGATGGCACAAGGTATGACGGTAGTCATGTTGGGCTCGGTAAATGCACAATCGCCGGACGTGGTGCCGGAGCTAAAAGCTGAAGATCTGCGCGAGATGCTCAATGAAAACGAAGGCGATATTTCTGCCTTGGCGAAGAGTTTATTGGGTAATCAGGATACGAATCGCCTCTTTTATTTTCCGACCCATGATGTGCCGGCTACTCCGAAGGACTGGGGGCTTGCGTATGATGATGTGGACTTTAAATCAGCCGACGGGACTAAGCTGAATGGATGGTTTCTAAATGCGAACGGCAATGAACCTAAGGGAACCATCGTATTCTCACACGGAAATGCTGGTTCCATCGGGCATCATCTTTGGTTTGTGACTTGGATAGTGAAGGAGGGCTACAATGTTTTCATGTATGACTATCGCGGCTTCGGGAAATCCGGTGGAGTCGTGAATCGAGAAGGGATGGTTCAGGACGTCAGCGCGGCCTTCGAGTATGTGGTGAATCGCCCTGATGTGGATAAGAAGAAAATCGTTTCCTATGGTCACAGCCTCGGTGGCGCGAAGTCAGTGACTGCTCTTGCTCGAAAAAAGTTAGTGGGGCTCCGTGCCATCATCATTGATGGGACGTTTTCCTCATACCAAGCAATGGCGCGTGTCATCGGAGGAGAGCTAGGTGCAAGTCTGATCACGGATGAACTTTCACCACGTGAATCGGTAGATAAAATTACTGAAACGCCGCTGCTAGTCATTCACGGCGATAAGGATCAAGTGGTGCCACTTGTTCAAGCGAAGGAGCTCTTCGAGCTGGCAAACGAACCCAAGACCTTTTTCGAAGTGAAAGGCGGAACCCATGGTGACTCGCTGTCGCGTGATGGTGGCGCCTACCGCAAGCACATGCTCAAGTGGCTGGAAGAGGTGATGTGAGCACTGTCGCATTTCTCAAAAACAGAGGAATAAGCGTGAGCTTTCCTGAATACGGCTTTGAATACTTCCTATGAGTAGGCAGAAACAAAAAGCAGCAGAGCAAAAGGAACAGAATGCCTTCGGTGCTCTAGATGCACTTGGAGAACTGCCTGCGGGGCCGGAGGTTCCAGTTCCCATAAAAACTTCTAAACGTGGCCAGAAGACTTCAGGTCGGGGGCGAGTCGACATTGTCCGCCAGACCGCTCATCGCGGAGGGAAAGGAGTCACTGTTGCTAAGAATTTCAAAGGAATCGCGCTCGCTGAAAAACAGGAACTCGCGAAGAAAATCCAGAAGGCCTGCGGAGTGGGCGGCACAGTGAAGGATGGGAATATTGAAATCCAAGGCGATAAACGCGAAGAGGTGAAACGCATCCTGACAGAGGCTGGCTTCAAGCCGGTATTTGCGGGTGGTTGATTGATATGGAGCGCGGCTTTTCAAGCCGCTGTATTGCGCTTTGATTGGGTAGCTAGCGCCGCTAAAAAATTCCTGCTCAACCCCAGCGGCTTACAAAGCCGCGCTTCATAGAATGCACACACCTTATGACCACGAAGGAAATCCAAGATTACATAGCTGCGGCAATTAGCGCGAATTACGACGGCTACACCACGCAGTCGGGAGAAATGATGACGAGTGAAGGTGGAGACGGGCGGTTTTTAGGGAAGGTGGTGGCGACGATGTATATCGGTCTGCCTGGGGGGAAGGACATATATCTTGCGATTGGCGAGACGGTGAAGAAGTCACAGATCATCAAGTTTGGTGATTCTGAGTGCCTGAAGCCTGGTACAGGTGAACTCGACCTGCTGTTGCTCAAGGAGCTGGGTATCGGTGAAGATAAGTCTGGAGACTGAGGTAACTGCTGCTATCACACAGTAGTGTCTACTTCAGCTCAGGAACCGTGTATAGGCGTCCGTTCCGGTCTTTGGTGTCTTCGCGAACGGCGGTGACGTCTTTTTCTTCAACGGCACCTGCTAGGTTAGTCCAGTTTCCACGGATGTAGGTCATGATGTCGGCGATGTCGCTGTCCTTGATCGTGGGGTTCATGGACAGCCCCGGCATAGCTGCCTGGGGCTTGTATTCGATACCGTTGACGGTGACTGGGCCTTGTAAGCCGTGGAGTAGGATTTTGGCGAGACGATCGGGGGCGCCGGTGACCCATTCGGATTCGTCGAGTGGCGGGCCTAGGTTTGGCATACCTTCACCTTCTTCGCCATGGCAGCCGATACAGCCGGCGACGCCGGTGTAGAGTGTTTTGCCACGTTCGAAGGATGCGAGGTGCTCTCCCTTGAGGCGTTGCTCGGGGGTGAGGGTCTTTTTGCTTTTGGCGACGTTGAAGAGGTATCTGTCGAGGTTGGTTTTGGTTCTCGGAAATTCTGTAATGCCTTGAGAAAGGAGGCCAGTGGCGATGGCTTCAGCGGCGAATGGAGTTTTACGATTGAAGTCTTTGAGA
Organism: Luteolibacter sp.; assembly: GCA_051252155.1. Lineage (GTDB taxonomy): Bacteria > Verrucomicrobiota > Verrucomicrobiia > Verrucomicrobiales > Akkermansiaceae > Luteolibacter. Next base: position 544,671 of record JBPOGB010000002.1, read on the forward strand.
CGAGCAGAATCGGGTTTTGTCTGGGCGAGGTAGCGCAAAGCGTAAGGTTCCAGTGCTTCCTCTTTCTGGTAAGTTTCCACCATTGTAATGATTAATGGGTCGTTATGATTGTGAGCGATTGCTGCAGATATCGCTTGGGCTCTCAGAGTTTCTGGAACCGCCCAATTGAAAATGGCCATGTAATCCTCACGAGTCAGTTTCTCCATACCCGCGAGTGTCCAGAGGGCGTGGATACGGGCGAGATCATTGGGATGATTGATGAGAGCCTCTCTGAGAGGTGCGATGCTTTCGGGATCATTCCTTTCCACGAGAAGCCGTTGTGCGGTATCTCTCCACCAACCGTTGGGGTGAGCAAGGGTTTCGATGAGTTCTGTGATGGTGGCTTCTTCGAGCTTGGGCTGTGGGGCGAGGGGTTTGTCTTTGTGGCGGATGCGGTAGATACGGCCAAGTCCGTAGGAGGGGCCTTGCAGATTTCTGGACTCGTATTGCTCACGGAGGTAGGAGGTGATGAAGGTCTTGTGCTGGATGATACCGTGGTAAAAATCGACGAGGTAGAGGGAACCATCTGGCGCGGTGTGGATATTTACTGGGCGAAAGCGCTCGTCGGTAGAGGCTAGGAACTCGGAGTCTGGGAAGACGTGTTCGGCAGTGAGTTCTAAGCCATTCGCGCTGACTCGGGAGGCTTTGACGAGGTTGACAACGGATTCGGTGGTGAAGGCGACATCATTCCATGATGCGGGGAACTGGTCTCCGCGATAAAACTCGAGTCCGGCTGCGGCAGTGGCGTCGACGAGTTTGTATGTCTTGGGGTTGATGAAATTTTCGAAGTAACCGTTTGCGATGGAGATGTAGCCACGATTGACCCCGGGTGTGACACGAGTGGGAAAGACGGCGTTAGAGCCGAGGATTTCGGAGGTATCGTTGGGGATTTTGGATAAGGGAAATGACTCGATGGTTTCGGGGAGGAGTCGCTCGCCGCGTAGGATGATGGAGTTGCTGTTGTGATAAAGGTGGCCGGTGTTGTCCATGGTGATGCCCCATTGGCCACGGAACTGGGTGGAATCTTTCAGGAGTTTCCCATCTTGCCAGCGATAGCGGTATTTGTCCTTGGCGCAGTAGAGCCAGTTATTGAGATGGGGAAACAGGCCGTTTGGCTTGTGCTCGACGTTGCCGGAGGGTGAAAACTTCTCGTCGACGACGACTGGCTCAGAGGTTCGCTCTGCGCCGTCGCGGCCGCAGAAGTAGAGTTTATGTTGGTCGGCAAAGAGGATTCCACCTTTGACGAGAGCGATCGCGCGGGGGAGGAGGATTTCGTCGAGAAAAACGGTGCGTTTGTCCGCTTGTCCGTCGCCATCGGTGTCTTCGAGCACGGCGATGCGCCCTTGGGGGAGATCTTCATCGGTTCCCTCAAGGTCGGGCATGTAGCCGCGCATTTCGACAACCCAGATGCGGCCATTTCCATCGAATCTGAGAGCGACGGGTTTCTCGACTAGGGGCTCAAAAGCAACGGGTTCGATGATGAAGCCGTCTGCGATACTGAAACTTTTGAGCGCATCTTCGACTGATAGCACGGGTGCTGGAGGAATGACATCTTCCGGGACAACAGGACTCATGTTGTTGTGCCCTTTGCGGTTCCCTTCTTGTGCGAAGAGAGGAGCGGCTAGGAGTAGGCTGAGTAAAAGGACTTTCAAGATGCAGGATGATACGCATGAAAGCGCCATGATCTACCGACTTTTTGCCGAAATTTTGGAGGGATTGTAATGGGGGCGCGCGGAATTAGTTTTCGCTTTTGATCAGTCCAGCCTTCGATGTATCGAAAGGAAGGATACCCATCTTGATAGCAGGTGAGTCCGGTCTGAAGCTGAAGTCACCATTCTCCGGATCAACGAACAAGGGGTCAATCACCTGACTGTTTTTATCAACGCCGTCCTTTTGGAGTTTCGCCAAGGTCTTCTGGCTGATGCTGGGATCCGCTTTGCAAAAGTAGATATTATAGTCGGTATCGAAGTCCTTCATGCGTGCCGGAACCCGTCCCCGGCGATCCTCTCCCACCAGCCCTTTTCCGGATCCTGGCTCAGAAATGAAGTCGCAGTCCGCGAGAGTCGAATAGTAGATATTTCTCTTGTTGCTGGCTCCAGTGGACGGCCCCTCGACGATCTTGAGATAGGTGCCGCGCGGTGAAATGACGTCTGCGACGATGTTGTTTTCAAAGCGGTTGTTCAGCTTCACTGTCATTCCCTGAGACTTACATTTGTAGAGTAGGTTTCCGGTGAAGAGGGTGTCCATTTGCCCGCCATCTGTTCGCATTGCGCCCTGTGCATTGGTTGGCGCGTCCAAATGGTGGATGAAGTTGCCATGGATCACGTTGCCAGCGCCCGAGCCACGCACATAGATTCCATTTCCATCTCCCAGCATTTCCATAACGTGGTGAATCTCATTGTATTCGATGCGATTGTTACGCGTGTGCAAATAGGGGCGGACGTCTTCCAGTTCCGGTGACTTGGGTAAATTTCCGATTTCATGCCACCTAATGGAACGGCTCGATTCGCGTTTGTTTTGCTTTGTGAGAAAGCGGGTGACGATACCAGAAACGATGATCCCTGAATAATTCGTATGATGTATCAGATTGTTCGCCACACGGTTCTCCCCGCTTTGGCAAATGTGAATCCCGGGTGAGTGCCAATAGATTTTGCTGACGTGGTGAATGTTGTTGTTTGTCACAAGGTTGTTTTTGTTCACGTCCTTTGTGCCGGGAGCATAGCCGCAGAGCAAAATGCCTCCACCGCCCATCTGTTCGATGTGGTTGCCTGTGATTTTGTTTTTCTGCGCATGTAGATCCAGACGGATCGCGCCGCTACCACTGTGGAGGAAATGGCATTGATCGATCACGCAGTTTTCAGCGCCACGCAGGCGGACGAGGGTGTTGGCCTTGTCAAACATGTCCCAGTCGTGCTGCGTACCGGCATCGTCCTTTTCCAATGTATAGCGATCTCCATGCTTGAAGCTCAGGCCGCGAAAACAAAGGTTACGAACCGGAGTGTCCTTAGGCCCCTTTTCATCGATAGCTCCCTCGACCAGGATATATTCGATCAAGCTGGCAGCCAAGACAGGCGATTTGTCACGTGGCCACAGATACAGCTTTCCCTCCTTGGTGTTGAGCACCCACTCGCCCGGTTCGTCGAGCTCCTCCAGCACATTCTCAACCCAGCATCCGTATTTGCTCATCCCATAGGTTGCGGTGATGGCGGTTCGGGCAGTGCTTGCCTTTTCGTTAACCGATGCCAGCGGTAGCACGTTCATCATCCATTGCCGTGTCGGACGGACGAGGATTTCCACATCGTTTATATTCGACCAGTTTTTCAACTTTCCTTTGGGGAAACGGAGCTCAACTGCACCTCCAGTGGTCTTAAATTTTTCCGACTGAGCGCGTGGTAGCATGCCCTCGCTGTCGTAAAGGGTGAGGAAGCGATCAGAGACGTTAGCCACCCAAACATTTCCCTTGGCTTCATTAGGCAGGGTAGAGATATCCACCGTGACTTTTTTCCATCCCTCGATCTCCTTCCCTGAGCTGAATGCGGGGGTCTCACCGGGGTAAGCTGCATAGGTGATCATCGAGTCGCCCAATCCCGAATCTTCGAGGCCAAAAACGACGGTTTCCTTCAGTTGATAGGTACCTTCACGAATGAGAACGACGATGTCTTCTTTCTTCGTTTCCTTCAGCTTGCGAACGGCATCCCGAGCACGCACAAGAGTGGCGAACGGGCCATCGGTTGCGCCTTGGTTAGGTTCAGCGAGCGTGCCCGACCAGTTGTCAGAACCCTTGGTCGAGACGAAAAAATCCGCATCTGTCTCGGCTGCACCACATATTTCCCCGGCGATAAGCCCCAATAGCAAAACCAATAGTTTTTTCATGTTATCTAGGTTCAAATTTTTCCTTAAGCGTCCACATCATTGATATGAAAGCTAAGTTGTCCAGTTCGGCGGAGCCGAGGTGACTGCGGACCGCTGAAATTTCGGAAATGATCAGAATTTTCAGAGAGTCTTGCGGAGGCGCAGGGCGTTGAGGATGACGGAGAGGGAGCTGAAGCTCATGGCGGCTCCCGCGATCATGGGGCTGAGGAGGGTGCCGGTGAGGGGGTAGAGGATACCGGCTGCGATGGGGATGCCGAGGACGTTGTAGGCGAAGGCGAAGAAGAGGTTCTGGCGGATGTTTTTCATGACCCCTCGGCTAAGGGTGATGGCTTTGGCGATGCCGTCGAGGTTGCCTTTCACCAGGGTGATGGCGGCGCTTTCGATGGCGACATCCGTGCCGGTGCCCATGGCGATGCCGACCTCGGCTTCGGCGAGGGCGGGGGCGTCGTTGATGCCGTCTCCGGCCATGGCGACGATTTCGCCTTTGGCTTTCAGATCACGGACGAGCTGGATTTTATCGGCAGGGCTGAGGCCGGCGTGGATCTCATCGATGCCGAGTTGTTTGCCAACGGCTTCGGCGGTGTGGATGTTGTCGCCGGTGGCCATGATGATGCGGATGCTCTGGTCGTGGAGAACTTTGATCGCAACGGCGCTGGATTCCTTGATCGGATCCGAGATGGCGAGGATGGCTTCGGCCTGCTTGTCGCGGGCGATCCAGACGATGGTTTTCGCTTCGCTCTGGAGGCGGGTGGCTTCGGTTTCGAGATCTTTTGGGAAATTGATTCCGGAATCTTCGAGGAAAGATTTTTTGCCGACTCGGATGGTTTTTCCGGAGATGGTTCCGCTGACTCCGCCGCCGGTGGTGGATTGGAAATCGGTGGTGGAGGGAAGTTCGAGCCCTTCCTCTTTTGCGGCGTTGACGATGGCGCGGGCGAGGGGGTGTTCGGAGCTTTCTTCGAGGGCGGCGGCATCGGCGAGGAGTTCGTTCATGTCGGCGCCTTCGATGACAAGGAGGTCGGTGACGGCGGGTTTTCCTTCGGTGAGGGTGCCGGTTTTGTCGGTGATGAGGACTGTGACCTTTTCCGCCGTCTCGATGGCCTCCGCATTTTTGATGAGGATTCCTTTCTCTGCTGCTTGGCCGACTCCGACCATGATGGACATGGGGGTGGCGAGGCCGAGGGCGCAGGGGCAGGCGATGATGAGCACGGCGACCGCATTGACCATGGCGAAGGCCATCGCGGGATCGGGGCCGAAGATCGCCCAGATGATGAAGGTGAGGACGGCGACTGCTAGGACGATGGGGACGAAGAACGAGGCGATGGTGTCGGCCATTTTCTGGATGGGCGCGCGGCTGCGTTGTGCCTCGGAGACCATGGTGACGATCTGGGAAAGCAGGGTTTCGCTGCCGATTTTTTCCGCCTTCATGATGAAGGAACCGGTTTGGTTGACGGTTGCTCCGATGACGCTGTCGCCGGTTTGTTTGGTGACGGGCACGGGCTCGCCGGTGATCATGGATTCGTCGATGTTGCTGCTACCCTCAGTAATGCTGCCGTCGATGGGGATTTTTTCGCCGGGGCGGACGCGGAGGAGATCGCCTTTGTGAAGGTGCTCGATGGGGATTTCTTCTTCCACTCCGTCGGTGAGGCGGTGGGCGGTTTTTGCGGCGAGTCCGAGCAGGGCTTGGATCGCCTGGCCGGTGCGGCTGCGGGCGCGGGCTTCGAGGAGCTGTCCGAGGAGGACGAGCACGGTGATGACAGCGGCCGCCTCGAAGTAGAGACCGACTTCGCCATGCATGCGGAAGGATGCGGGGAAAACCTGGGGCATCAGGACGGCGACTGCGCTGTAGAGCCATGCCGCGCCGACACCGATCATGATGAGGGTGAACATGTTCAGGCTGCGGGCGGTAATGGAGCGCCAGCCTTTCACGAAGAAGATGCCGCCCGCCCAGAAGACTACGGGAGTTCCGAGCGCGAACTCGATCCATTTCGAGACGGAGCGTGGGAGCCATGAATGCATGTTGAGGCCGGGAATCATGGAACCCATGGCGATGAGCAGGACGGGGAGGGTGAGGGCGGCTCCGAACCAGAATTTCCGGTTCAGGGAACGGATTTCCGCGCGGGCGTGTTCGTCGCCATCGACGGGGGTCATCGGCTCGAGGGGCATGCCGCATTTCGGGCAATCGCTAGGTGCGTCCTTGATGGCTTCCGGATGCATCGGGCAGGTGTAGAGCGTCTGGCCGGGGATGGCGGGGACTTGCTCCAGTGCCATGCCGCACTTGGGGCAGTCACCGGGTTTGTCGGAGATGACCTCGGGATCCATCGGGCAAGTCCACTGGCCGGGGCGGGCTTTTGTTTCGCTGGGATCGATCTTGTGATCGTGGTTTTTGCAGCAGTCGTGTTCGGGTTTCATGAGATTAAGCGGAAAGAGTTTTTGCCACAAAAGGCACAGAAAACACAAAGGCTTGGGTTGATGAAATTTTGTGATCTTTGTGCATGTTGTGGTTTACGATTTTTTGGTTCGGAATTCTTTGGTCATGCAGAAGAGGACGGGTACGACAAACATGGTCATGAGTTCGATGAGCATGCCGCCGAAGATGGGGACGGCCATGGGAACCATGAGATCTGAGCCGCGGCCTGTGCTGGTGAGGACGGGGAGGAGGGCTAGCAGAGTAGTGGCAGTGGTCATGAGGCAGGGGCGGACGCGGCGCTGGCCTGCCTCGAGTGTTGCTGCGCGAATTTCTGCGATGGTGGTGGGTTTGTTTTCTGCAAACTTCTGGCGCAAGTAGGTGGAGATGACGACTCCGTCGTCTGTGGCGATGCCGAAGAGAGCGAGGAAGCCGACCCATACGGCGGTGGAGAGGTTGATGGGGCCGACGTTGAACAGCTCAGCGACGTTGTGGCCGAAGATATCGAAATCTAGGAAGCCGGGGCGTCCGTATAGCCAAAGCATAAGGAAGCCGCCTGCCCATGCGACAGCGACGCCGCTGAATACGATGAGCGTTGTAGTGACGGATTTGTTATCAAAGTAGAGGAGGACGAAGATGACTCCGAGGCAAAGCGGGAGCATGATCATGAGGGTGCGGGAGAACTCTAAGGCTGACTGGTAGTTTCCGGCGAAATCGTAGCGGAGTCCTTCTGGGCGGTTGAGGTTTCCCTCGGCTTCCATTTTCGAGAGATAGTCGCTGGCGGCCTGGACGACATCGACTTCTGCGAAGCCTTCTTCTGAGCCGAAGGTGACGTAGCCGGTGAGGAAGGTGTCCTCTGCTTTGATGACTTGGGGGCCGCGAACGTAGTGGATTTTGGCGAGTTTTGAGAGGGGGACTTGGGCTCCTTCTTTGGTATCGACGAGGACTTTTTCGAGGGCTTCCTGGGTATCGCGGTCTTCGCGGGTGAAGCGGACTTGGATCATGTAGCGCTCGCGGCCTTCGATGGAGGTGCCGACCATTTTTCCGCCGATGGAAGTCTGGATGGCATCGTGGATATCGGCGATGTTGAGGCCGTAGCGGGAGGCTGCATCGCGGTCGGGGACAATTTCTAGGTAGGGTTTTCCGACGATACGGTCGGCATTGACGGTGGCGGGGGAGAGGCCGGGGATGTTGCCGCTGCGGAGGTGGCGTTCGACTTCCAGACCAAAGGCTTCGATTTCCTCAAGGGTGCGGCCTTTGATTTTCAAGCCCATGGGGGCGCGCATGCCGGTGGCGAGCATGACGAGGCGGGTTTCGATGGGTTGGAGTTTTGGCGCGCCGGTGATGCCGGGGATGCGGGTGGCGGCATCAATTTCCGCCCAGATGTCTGCGGGTGATTTGATGTGGGGACGCCATTGCCGGAAGGGCTCTCCGGAGGGATCTGGGATGAGATCGCCGAATTTTGTGTAGGCAAATGAGCCGTCGTCTTTTGTCTCGAAACGGAGGGCACGGCCTTTTTCGTCGGATTTGTATTCGGAGACGTAGTTGATAACGGTCTCGACCATGGAGATGGGTGCGGGATCGAGGGGTGTTTCGGCGCGGCCGATTTTTCCGACGACTTGGCTGACTTCAGGGATGGCGTAGATGGCGGCATCGGTGATGCGGAGAGCTTCCAGTGCTTCATCGATGGAGGCGTGGGGCGCGATGGTGGGCATGTAGAGGAAGGAGCCTTCGTCTAGGGCGGGGCGGAACTCGCGGCCTAGGCCGGGAAATTTCTCTGAGGCGTCCTTCCATAGGCGGGTGTCGGTGATGCCATCGCCGAAGGTTTTCGGGAAAATGGAGAAGACTTTTGGGAAGCCGAGCCAAATGGAAAAGGCGGCAATGAGGAGGAGGGCGGGTACGGTGAGGAAGAGGGCTTTGTGATTCAGGCACCAGGTAAGGAGGCGGGTGTAGGTGATCTCGAAGGCTCTGAAAAAGAGGAGGAGGCCGCCGATGACGAGGATGACGAAGATGAGGTTTGCCAAGGTAGAGCGATCCAAGCCGAGGGGCATCCAATCGACGGTGAGGAGCCAGCCGATGAGGAAGGCGACGATGACGTTGGTGATGAAGAAGCCGATGCGGAAGCGCTTGTTGGTGGTGAGGCCGAGGCCTTTGATCCATTTCGGGAAAGTGCCGAAGAGGAGGTGGGCGACGGGTGGGATAATGGTGAGCGCGACGATGATTGAGGCGATGAGCGCGAAGGACTTGGTATAGGCGAGGGGTTTGAACAGGCGCCCAGCCTCGCCTGCCATGGTGAAGACAGGGAGGAAGCTGACGACTGTGGTAGCGACGGAAGTGGTTACGGCACTGGCGACTTCTGTTACCGCCCGGTAGATAGTTGTGGAGCGCGGCTCGTCCTCCGGGGCTTCGTCGAGGTGTTTGAGAATATTTTCCGTGAGGACGATGCCGACATCCACGACGGTGCCGATGGCGATGGCGATGCCGGAGAGGGCGACGATGTTCGCATCCACTCCGAAGAGTTTCATGGTGATGAAAGTGATGAGGACGGCCAGCGGGAGCATGGCGGAGATCAGCAGGCTGGTGCGCAGATGCATCACCATGATAACTACGACGATGATCGTAACTAGGACTTGCTGGTAGAGGGCATCGTCGAGGGTGTTGAGGGTTTCGCTAATGAGGGAGGAGCGATCGTAGAACGGGACGATGGTGACTTTGGAGGTGGTGAGCCAAGCGGGCCATGCGTTGCGGTCGGTGGTTTTGGTGAATGCTAGGAGGTCTCCGTTTTTCTCAGTGAAGGTTTCGACGGTGGCGAGGTCGGTTATTTCCCAGTCGACGACTGCCTTGATGGGAAGAGAGTTCTCTAAGGCAGCGATCTGCTTCTTGGTGTTTTTGATGGCCTCAAGGGGGTTCGCTCCGTAGCGGGCTACGACGACTCCACCGACTGCATCGGCGCCGTTTACGTCGAGCGCGCCACGGCGGAGGGCGGGGCCGAGTTGTACTTCGGCGATGTCTTCGATGAGGATGGGGGTGGTTTCTCGGGAGACGACGACGGCTTTTTTGAGATCGTCAATGTTCTCGATGTAACCGGTGCCACGGAGGAAATATTCGACTCCGTTGACGGCGAGGTTGCGTGCGCCAATTTCTTGGTTGGATTTGCGGACGGCATCGACGACCTGGGCTAGGGTGACTTTATTTGCGCGGAGTTTTTCGGGGTCGATATCGACCTGGTATTGGCGCTGGTAGCCGCCGATGGAGGCCACTTCTGCGACACCTTCTGCGGCGAGGAGTGAGTAGCGGACTTGCCAGTCCTGGGTGGAGCGGAGTTCATCAAGATCCCAACCGCCGGAGGGATTGCCGTCAGGATCGCGGCCTTCGAGGACATACCAGAAGACTTGGCCGAGGCCTGTGGCATCGGGGCCGAGGGAGGGTGTGGCGTCCGTGGGTAAGAGGTTTGATGGGAGAGAGTTGAGTTTTTCCAGGATCCTACTGCGGCTCCAGTAGAACTCGATGTCTTCCTCGAAGATGAGGTAGACGTAGGAGGCTCCGAACATGGAGAAAGAGCGGACTTCCTTTACTCCGGGGACACCTAGCAAGGATACGGTGAGGGGGTAGGTGATCTGGTCTTCTACGTCCTGTGGGGACCGGCCTTGCCACTCGGTGAAGATGATTTGTTGGTTGTCGCCGAGGTCTGGGATGGCGTCGACGGCGACGGGATCGCGGGGGTAGTTTCCGGTGTCCCAATCGAAGGGGGCGACGCGGATGCCCCAGCCGATGAAGAAGGCTAATAGGAGGAAGACTATTAGTTTCTGGTGAAGGCAGAAGTGGATGAGTTTGTTCATTTTTTTACCACAGAAGGCACAAGGGGCACAAAACGGGGTTGGGTGCTTGGGTTGTGCTCAATATTAAAGGACGTATTTTTTGATTTGGAGGGTGGGGGCTCCGAAGTTGATGAGGAGACCGTGTCTTTTTCCTGATGCGCGGAGATAGCCCATGAGCTGGGCGGTGTGTTCGTCTGCGAGGGATTTTGCTCCTTTGAGTTCGATGATGAGTTCGTTTTCTAGGAAGAGGTCTGCTTTGAAATCGCCTAGGATGGTTCCGTCGCGGTCGCTAGCGTGGATGGCTACCTGTTTTTCGATGGTTAGACCGAGCTTTTTAGCGCGATGAAGGAGGCCGTTTTCATACACGCTCTCGAGATGGCCATTTCTTAACCATTGATGAAGGTCGTAGGCTTCCTCTCTGATTTTACTACAAAGTGATTTCGCTTCGGTATCGTTCATTATTTTGTGCCGTTTGTGCCGTTTGTGCCGTTTGTGCTTTCTGTGGTTAAGGAAAGAGTTTCGGTTACGGAGCCGCAGTTGAGCATGGAGTCGCCGAAGTAGGGGTTGAGGACTTCGGGGACGGAGGAGATCCAGTCGGCTCCGGTGTTGCTGCCTACCATGGGGCAGTGGACGACGTAGGCGGTGCCGATGCGATCCAGCCCGCTGGCGCGGATTTCAGCGATGAGGGTGTTGCTGAGGATTTTGAAGGGGATGCGCTGGGCTTTTAGGTCTTGGGTGGCGGCGATGGCTTTTGCGGGTTCGCGGATGGATTTTGATTCGGTGGAATCGGCGAGGATGGCGGCGGCATTTGCGGCTTGTTCTGGGTTGTCGAGAGCTAGGGCTTTGGCGATGGGGAGGTAGAGATCGACGGCTTTTTTGAGGTGGGCGATGGTTTCGGGATCGGCGATGGTGGGTTTCTCTGCGGTGAAGGGGAGGCCTAGGTAGCGGGCGGCTTGCTCGATGGATTTGGTGACGATGGATATTGCGATGGCGGGAGGTTCCGATTTTGCGCGTTTGAGATCGATGAGGAGGCGGTTGGAGAATTCGTTCCAGAGATTGAGTGTTTCTGGTTGGAAGGTGGCTTGTGAGACGGCGTTGATGGCGGTTTCCATGGTTTCGATTTCTTCTGAGACATTCTCGGAATTCATGCGGGCGAGGGCGCGGAGGACGGGTTGCCATTGGCCAGCGAGGTCTTCGGGGGCCGAGTGGGCGGGTTTTTCCTCGAAGCCTGCGGTGGAGTTCATCATGGAGGGCTTGGCCTTGAGCTGGAGTTCGGAATCGAGCTTGAAGGCACCTCGGGTGACTACGTTTTCGCCTTCGGCGAGGCCTTGGCGGATGATGTAACGATCACCTATGAGTGCGCCGAGGAGGACTTCCCGTCCATCGAAGGTGGGTTCGGTATCGGAGGAGCGGACGTAGACGACGGCTCGGTCTCCAGTGCGGAGGACTGCGGATTCCGGGACAGTGACGAGATCTTCTCCGGTGGAGACTTTTGCGTGGATTTTCGCGGAGGCGAACATGCCGGGTTTGATGAGGTTGTCGGGGTTTGGGACATCAATGCGGACGTGGCCGACGCGTTGGACGGGATCGATACGGTGGTCGATGTAGTCGATTTTTCCGGTGAAAGTTTCTCCGGGGACGGCATCGATGGTGAAGGTGACGGTGAGGCCTTCCTCCATGGCGGTGAGGTCGGCTTCATAGACGTCTAGGCTGAGCCATACGGTGGTGTGGTCTACGACGGTGAAGAGTGGGTCGCCGGTTTTTACGTAGGTGCCGGTGACGACGTTTTTCATCCAGACGATTCCGGTGCGTGGGGAGCGGATGGTGATACGGTCGGAAGGTTTTTTGGCAGTGAGAATGGTGTCGATGTCCTGCGGGGCAATTTCGAGGAGTTCGAGTTTGCGGAGGGCGGCGTTATAGAGGGCATTTTTGACGGAGGAGTTGGTGGAGTTGCGGGCTTCGATGAGTTCCTTTTGAGCGAGGTAAATTTCTGGGGAGTAGAGCTCGGCGAGGGGTTCGTCCTTGTGAATATGGCTGCCGATGAAGTCGATAAAGAGCTTGTCGATTCGACCATCAATTCGGGCGGTGATGGAGGAGACGAGGCGCTCGTCGTGGGTGATTTTTCCGAAGGCGGAAATTTCGAGGGTGGCGTTTTCGGCGAGTGCGGTGACGGGTGAAACACGTATGTCGAGTAAAGCGGAGGCTTCTGCGCTGATGGATACTTGGCGGATGCCACCGGATTCGCCGCCGGTGAGGGGGATGAGATCCATGTTGCAGATGGGGCAGAGGCCGGACTTTGGCTGGCGGATTTGAGGGTGCATGGAGCATGTCCATGTGGTGTCCGAGGCTGCGCTGTCGGTGGAGGTATCCTTTTCCTCAGTCGGGAGGCCGAACCACCAACCGAGCGCGAAGAGCGCCAGAGCGATGGGGATGATGAGTGGGTTGAAAAACTTTTTGAGTGTCTGAAGTTTCATAATGCTGCTGCGGATTGGAGGGTGGCGATGGCTTTGCCGAGTTCGGCGCGGCTTTTGACGAGCTGAAGCTGGTAGGCGAGGAGGTCGCGCTGGGTGCCGATGATGTCGGTGAAGGAATTTTTTCCGGAGGAGTAGCCGGTGAGTGTGACCTCGTAGGCTTGGGAGGCGGAGGGAATGAGTTTATCCTGGAAGAGGGCGATGACGTCGCGGGCGGTGGTGGCGCGGAAGTAGGCGTCCTCGACACGGTAGCGGAGGTCGGAGCGTGAGGACTCCAGCAAGGCGCGGGTCTCTGCCATGCCTTCGGAGGCTTCGCGCACCATGGCTTTGCGGGGTTCCTGCCAGAGGGGGATGTTAAAGCCGAGGGTGGCGAAGACTTGGTCACGGCCGTTGGCGGAACCGGCGAGGCCGGAGCCGGAGACGGGTGAGTAGGTGACGCCGATGGTGGGATCTGGGTATTTTTCCAGCTTCGCTTTGCGGAGTCGCTCGGCAAATGCGGCGGTGCGGGATTTCGCCGCGGAGATGTCTGGGTGGTTCGATTCGGCGCGAGAGATAAGGCTCTGCAGGTTTCCGGTTGCGGGGATGGAGGGTGCGGATGGGGTAGGTAGGCTGGCTCCGGAGGGGCGGTTCATGAGAGAATTGATGCGGGAGATGGCGGAGGAGCGGACTTGGCGGAGGTTTGCAAGATCGCGGTCAAGCATGGTGATCTCGTTGTTGAGGCGAAGGAGGTCTGCTTGGACGGCGGCATCTGTTTCGATGCGGGCGGTAACGACGTCGCGGATACTATTGAGGAGGGTGCGGTTTTCGTTGGTGTAGGAGATCGTTTGATCGGCGAGGTAGTAGTCCCACCATGCGCTTTTGACCTGTTCGGAAATTTTCAGGGCGAGGGCATCGGCTTCGGAGCGGATGGCTGCGGCTTCGTGGCTGGCGGCACGGCTGGCCGCGGCGCGTTTTCCGGGGAGGGGAATTTTTTGGGAAACTCCGACCATGCCTTCGACACGGCCTGCGGCGGTTTCCGCCATGTTACCTGCGGAAAGGGATGCGGTGGGATCTGGGAGTGAGGCGGCTTGAGGTGCTTGGGATTCCATGCGCTCGGCTTTGTGGCGGAGGGCTTTGATGGAAGGGTTGTGGATGACTGCGAGGGCGGCGAGCTTGTCTGGATCGCCGGAGCCGACAGAGTAGTTCACCGGGCGGAGGCTTTCCGCCGGGATGTCGAGGTTATCGAGTGCGGAGCTGCCGCCGAGGCCGCCGAGATCCGCGCACGCGGTGAGGAAGAGGGCTAGCGACGAGGGAGCCAGCACCCGGAAGAGGTGTGAAGTTTTCATCGGAATAGGTGAGCTGCCGCACCGCTGGCGCGGCGGCTCAGGGTTGATGTTTTATTCCGAGGCTGTATCGAGTTTCCCGAGGTATTTCTCGGGATCTTTCTCGAACTTCGGTATGCAGCTGTCGCAGCAGAATTTGATCTCCTGTCCCTCGTGGTTGATGACTACGGGGTCGCCCATCGAGCCGAGTTTTTCCCCGGAGACGGTGCAAACGTCGAGAGGGTAGGGTTTCACGGCAGCCGATTCGGCGTCGGGAGTATTGGTATCGACCTCGGAAGTTTCCTTGTTGCAGGAGACGAAGGCGAGGGGTGAGAGGAGTAGAAGTGTTGTTTTGGAAATAAAGTTCATGGTATTGATTTGATAATTGTTAGGAAAATTGGTGCGGCTTCACATGAGCATCGCGCCGAGTGTTACGCTTCCGAAAGGAGGCGGCGGGGATTTCCTAAGATCAAATCAGGTATGAACATTTGGCAGCGAGACGGCTGCCATGGGTCGGGACGGGGATGTCACCGGGAGGCCATTTTTTGAGAAAAACGACTGCCTCTGGAAGAGTGGGTAGTGAAAAATCAGGCGAGGTGTTCGCGAGAGGTGGGAGGATGGTGGATCCGGGTTGAGGGGAAAAGAGGTCTGCCTCTGGAGCTGCTTTTTCCTTGGCGAAGGAGCAGGTGCAGGGGGTGTCATTCTGATTCTGGGAAGGATCTTTTTTCCCTGAGCAGCAAGATTGTGATGTCTGCTGGGATCCTGCTAGATGAGACGTAAAAGTGCAGCAGCATGCAGGGTTGGCAATAACCAACGCCATGATGACGGCTATGAACTTTCTGAGAATCACGTTGATATGATAATCTGGAGAGAGGAATATTCCAGAACTATTCCGAAGATTGAAATGCCGGTCGCGGACGCGACTTTGCTCAGGCTTCGTTCCACTCACCAAATTTGCGGAACTTATCGTAGCGCTCGTTGAGGAGTTGCTCGGTGGGGAGGGAGCAGAGGTGGTCGAGGTGCTTGGAGATAACCTCTTTGAAAGAAAGTGCGGTGGCCTTGTGATCGTGGTGAGCGCCGCCGGTTGGTTCTGGGACGACGTCGTCGATGAGGTCGAGTTTGAGAAGATCCGGAGCGACGAGTTTCATGGCTTCTGCAGCTTCTGGTGCATGTTTGCGGTGCTTCCAGAGGATGGCGGCGCAGCCTTCGGGTGAGATGACGGAGTAGTAAGCGTTTTCCATCATGATGACGCGGTCTGCGACACCGATGCCGAGTGCTCCACCGGAGCCGCCTTCGCCTATGACTACAGCGATGATGGGTGTCTTCAGGAGCATCATTTCACGGAGGTTGAAGGCGATGGCCTCTGCGATGTTGCGCTCTTCTGCACCGATTCCTGGGAATGCACCGGGAGTATCGATGAGAGCGATGATCGGCATGGAGAATTTCTCCGCAAGCTTCATGAGGCGGAGTGATTTGCGGTATCCTTCGGGGTGTGCGGAGCCGAAGTTGCGTTTGAGGTTTTCTTTGGTGTCGCGGCCTTTCTGGTGGCCGAGGACGACACATTTTCTATCTCCAAGCATGGCGAAGCCGCCGGGCATGGAAGCGTCGTCACCGATGTGGCGGTCTCCATGGAGTTCGTTGAACTCTGAGAAAGCCAAGGAGACGTAATCGAGCATGAAGGGACGCTGGGTGTGGCGGGCGATCTGAACGCGCTGCCATGGAGTGAGGTTTAAATAGATGCTGGAGCGAGTTTCCGCGAGCTTGCGCTCCATGGTGGCGATTTCGTCAGAAAGATCGAGATCCTGAGCTGAGGCCTTGGCACGTAGTTTCTCGATTTCTTTTTCGAGCTCGGCGGCGGGTTTTTCAAATTCCAGAAGTTGCATGGGAGAAGGGCGTTGGGAGTCCGGCTGTTTGGTGCCAGATCGGGTGTATTCTAAGGTGGAAGACCCGCTGTGGGGAGCTATTTTTTACGTATCCGAATTTCGACGGGATTGCCGCTTCGGGTGAGGAGGAAAAGCTCTTCGATGTCGGGTTCACGGAGGAAAATGCCGATTGGGGCAGTTTCGTCATTCTCATCGTAGGGGAAAATGCCCACGGATGGGCTCTTGATGCGGATCGATTTGCTGGCAGAACGGTAGTTCCTAGCAGTTGGTGAGACTGTGCTGCCTCTGATTTCAGCGCGGCGTGATGAAATGGTGGTTTTGCCTGCCTTGAGGCTGACTCCAGCCATGTTCACGATGGGGTATTCGCAGACGAATTTTGCCTCGTTCCAGAGTGAGATTGAGTTGCGCTCAGGCTCGATGAGAATTCGATAGTTCAACGGCATGAGCTGGAGTTCATCACCGGGCTGGAGGTTTTTCAGCTCCATCATTCCGTTGAGGTGCATCATCATGTCTAGGGAAGTCTCGTTGCGCCCGGCGATGGCGAAGTAGGAGTCCCCGCTTTTTACAGTGTAGTTGGTTTTGCCTTCGATGAAATCACTGGAAAGTATTTCATCGAGATTCATTTCTCCGACGATGCGCCGCGCGGTGGGTGCTGCAGGCGACGAGGGGAAGACATTGACGATGCTCATGAGCTTCGCTCTTCCTTCAGCAATTTTTCCTAGGGCGATGTCTTCGTGGGCTTTGTGGAATGCACGGTCGCCAGGTTCGAAATCAGGCATTTCCGCAGCGTCGAGGACTTTGGCGAAGTCTTCTTCCTTTGGGACGCGGAGCCCGGAGCCAGCATCGGGGATGATTTTCTCAAAAACGCCACCGAGCGGCTCTACCACGATGTGGTAGGCGAGCATGCTGGTGAATGTCACCACTCCCGCGACCCCTAGGGCAGCGATGATTTTGATGATGATCCCGATTCTCATTTGTTAGGCACTTATGGCTTAACTGAACGCTAACGGACGGCGAATGGAAGGGGAAAATGGATTCTGACGCAGTAGAATCAGATGAGGCCTTTGCGTTTGAAATCGAAGGTGTTGATCTGGTGGGAGCGCAGGATCATTTCGAAGGAGAATTTGAGGATGGAAATCTCCCATGTGTCGTCCACTCCCTCGATGATAGCGCGTGAGGGATTTCCGGTGCGCCGGATGTCTTCGAGAACGCGTTCGCGTACGGCTTCGATGGAGTCGTGGATGAGTTCTTCATTTACCGCACCACGCTTGAAGCGGAAGCCATATTGAAGGAATGCGAGATCCTGACCCTCTTGCTTGAGTTTATCTACGAGGGCGTCGAATCGAGCTCTGGCGCTGTCGTCGAAGCCTTCGAGCTCGATTTCGCGATAAGGTTCCGGGCGGAGGATGCGTGGCTTCATAGCCTCGACCTCGCCGGTGCGTATGCGGACTTTTCCCACTTGATCCATTGGCTCACTGAGGAGCTGGAATTCGAAGCGTGTTTCACCAAATGTCTGGATACGGTGATCGGGTTCGTGAAGAACGCGAGTGGTCTCCATGGCGTATTGGATGTCGTCTTGATTTGGCACTATTTTGGGAAACGCTGAGAGTTAGAAAGGGTGAGAGGCTGAAATGGGTTGAGCGAGTATCTACCCGAAGTGGAAGGAATGCAAAGGAAAGGGCGGGAACCTTTCGGTGCCCGCCCTTTCGAAAAAAAGTTTCGCTGTGAAGCGTATTAGCCTTTTTTACCTTCGATGAAGGTCACGACGTCTTTGACGGCTTGAAGCTTTTCGGCTTCGTCGTCTGGGACTTCTACGTCGAATTCTTCTTCAAGAGCCATGACGAGCTCGACGGTGTCGAGTGAGTCTGCGCCGAGATCTTCGACAAATTTAGCTTCCGTAGTCACTTGGTCGGCGCTGACGCCGAGTTGATCCACGATGATTTCTTTTACCCGTTCTGCGATCGTTTTGTCTGACATAAATTTTGTGGTTATAAGTTGGTGCTGAAAAGCGTTAGCGGTTTCGGGTATATCTTGGCAACCATGAAAAGGTCTGAAGAGCGGAAAATGCTGCTGTTCTCTATAAATTAGGTATTTTCGTTTGCTTCTGTGGTTTTTTCTTCTTCTTCGACAGTTGTGTATTCGATGAGTTCTCCAGAGAAGTTTTCGCGGATTTTCTGCATCAGGCGCTCAGCGGGTTCGTCTTTGTCCTTTTTGAATCCGCCATAGGTGAGTCCGTCGATGCGGACGCGGCCACTTCCAGCAGAGCCTGCGTGATCGATGAAGGCGATGCCCTTGGTGTCCCATTTGCGGAGGTCGAGGGAGGTCATTTCCGAGTAGGGGATGCGTTTTCCTTTCACGGTGGTAAGAGCCTCTTCGTCAGCCTTGAGTGAGCGACTAAGGGTGCGGATGAGGAAGAAGAGGGTGATGAGGAAAAGTGAGAGGCAGATCCAGAAGACGATGATTTGTTCACGAATTTTCCCAGCATCGAAGGAGTGTTCGGCAGGCTTCACGTTCATGCCATTTTCCCCGGAGTATTCCTGCCATAGGAGGTGAGTCTGGAGGGGTTTCATTTTCTCGAAATCTGTCAGGACGTCTGGCCAAGGCATGGGAAGCTTGGTGTCTACGGGAAGCAGTGAAGCCTCGGGCAACTTTACCGTCTGTTTTTCGGAAAATTCCTTCCATTCGGAGGCTGTGAGTGTGCCTGCCTTATTTTTTTCTGAGAAAATCCGACCTGCTTCAGCAAAGGTCGCATGGACGTAGTATTCGAGATTTTTCTTCCGGTAGCCGGTGGTGCCATCGATGTAGAAAAGGACGGAAAATACGCCGAACATGGCGAGCATGGCGGCGGCGCGGAAGGTGAACCAAGGGGTTGCTTTGCAGACGATCTGCTCCGGGGAAGTCATGAGTTTCGAAAAGAAAACAGGGGATCAGAGGTGTTTGCAAGCTGCTTCGGGGTGGAGGTCAAGGAGCAGGGAGAAGTTCTGTGAGCCACTGATCGAGAAGATTAGGCCAAGTGGCGAGTGCGCCTTGGCCTTCGAGGCCGTAGCCGTGACCGCCTTTTTCGTAGAGGTGGAGGGTGACGGGGACTTGGTGTTCCTTGCAGGCGGCGGCGAAGGAGAGGCTATTCCTACAATCGACGTTGTCGTCGGAGGTGGTGATGAGAAAGGTGGGAGGTGTGTCTTTGGTGACGGCTTTTTCGGTGGAGAGCTTTTCCCGAAGCTCCGCTGGGGCGTCTTTTCCAATGAGATTTTTGCGGGATCCGGAGTGTCCGGTGGCACTCATGGTGATGACGGGGTAGCAGAGGATGGCGAAATTTGGGCGAGCTGAGAGTAAGTCGATTTCATCCGAGGTCTCTCCTGAGAGGGTGTCGTCGAAACGGGTGGCGCAGAGGGAGGCGAGGTGGCCACCTGCGGAGGAGCCCATGACGCCGATGCGTTGAGGGTCGAGGCCGAGCTCTTCGGCGCGGTGGCGAAGGGTGCGTATGGCGCGGCGTGCATCTAGGAAGGGCACTGGGTATTGGTAGCCGAGACCTGCTCCGACGCGGTATTTTACTACGATGGCGGTGAATCCACGTTCATTGAGCCATTTCGCGTAGTCGTGGCCTTCGTGCTCCATGGCGAGGATGCCGTAGCCGCCACCGGGGAAAATGACCACGGATGCGCCGTTGGATTTCTCAGCATCCGGTTTGTACAGCCAGTATTGCGGGACTTCGATGTAGCCCTTGTGGCCGCGATCCGTGGTGACTTCGGTTCCGGCGGGTGGGCGTGGTGCGCCCGGAGCATCTCCCGGCCAGAGATCCTGCCAATCTGCGTGGAGGTGTGAGGTCAATGCTAACAGAATTAGGAGAAATCTCATGGAGCGGGTGCGTGGAATCGCCTCACTTTTTCAATTCAAAGCCACGGCTGGTTGCCTCTTCGTCTGAAGGAAAGTCTTTTGGGATTTCTTGGGTGACCTCTCCGGTAGCTGCCCATTCTGAGCCGCGCAGGAAAGTGGTCATGAAACCGACGCCCTCGAAGGCTTCGGTGTCGTGGCCGAGTGTGGTGTGGAAAACCCGGCCTTCTCCATAATCGATGACCATGAGCATGGGTTCGTTGCGGTCGCCCTTTTTGAGAGAGCCGGTAGAGGTAGCGAGGATGGTTAGGTTTTCACCGGGGCCGCGGAGGTGGGAGTAACACTCGTCCTTGGTATGTATCCAGAAGTCCGGGAGGCCTTTGGTGATGGGGTGTTTCTGATCACGCATGGTGATGAGGAATTCTTTTTGTGGGCCGTGGGCACCACATTTTCCGGAGGATGTTTCATCGCGCACGATGTTGCCATCCGCATCGTAATAGATGT
Source organism: Luteolibacter sp. (assembly GCA_051252155.1). GTDB lineage: Bacteria > Verrucomicrobiota > Verrucomicrobiia > Verrucomicrobiales > Akkermansiaceae > Luteolibacter. Next base: position 564,795 of record JBPOGB010000002.1, read on the forward strand.
AGGGGCCAGAATCGTCATTGCGGCCGCCCCATCCACCCAAGGCGATCATTTTATTGAATTCCTCCCAGTTAGCCCAGCTGTTGTCTGCGGCGTGGACAACGACGAGTCCGCCGCCTTTCTCCATGTATTTTTCGAAGTTACGGCGTGTTTTTTCCGGCCAATCAGCCGCGCCGTATCCGAAATTGCTGATAACGACATCGTATTTCGAGAATCTGGGGGAGAAGTCCGGATCTGCCTGGGGTTTCCTCGTGCCCTCGGTTTTGCCGGCGTTGGCGAGTGGGAGCCAGTCTTCTTCGCGTTCGAAGTTGGAGATGAATTTGGTGCGTTCGACTTCGACTTCGAACAGTCCGGAGTCTTCGAGATACTGTTTCATCATGATCGTCGACTTCGGCCAGACGGCATGATTGTTCTGACCATCGACGATGAGAGCTTTGAGTTTCTCAGCGGCGGCAAGTGGAGCCGCGAAAATGAGGGAGACGGCGAGGGTTTTTAATAATGCGTTCACAATCCTTAGACTACGGATTGTGGTGCGGCATTCGATCACAAAAATTCAAGTAGCTACGGCGTCACGCCGCAGGTCATGCAATGCAGCGTCTCGCTGCGTTGTTGGCGGATATGTCTTGCGGCGGGACGCCGAAAGCACGGCCTGCCGCGAGACGCGGCAGCTACCTCAGGCCGCGCAGGAGGAACTCTGCGTTGGTTTTGGTGGGGCGCAGGTTGTCGAGAAGCGTGACGAGGGCGTCGCCGATGGGGAGGGCGGCGAGTTGTTTGCGAACTTCGATGACTTTGACGAATTCTGCCGGGTGGTAGAGGCGGTCGTCGTTTCGTGTGCCGGATTCTGGGATGTGAATGGCCGGGTAGACGCGGCGCTCGGCGAGTTCGCGGTCGAGGCGGACTTCCATGTTGCCGGTGCCTTTGAATTCCTCGAAGACGACGTCGTCTAGGCGGGATTCGGTTTCGATGAGGGCGGTGGCGAGGATGGTGAGTGAGCCGCCGTCTTCGATGTTGCGGGCGGTGCCGAAGAATTTCCGGGATTTTGCGAGGGCTGCAGGGGAGACACCGCCGGAGCCGATGGGGCCGCCTTGCATGGCTTGGTTGTGGCCGCGAGCGAGACGGGTGAGGGAATCGAGCAGGAGCACGACGTGTTTGCCTTGCTCGACCATGCGCTGGGAGCGGGCGATCACGAGATCGGCGACTTGGGCATGGCGTTTTGGAGTTTCATCGAAGGTGGAGGCGAAGACGGGTGCTTCGACGGTTTCCTCGAAATCGGTGACTTCTTCCGGGCGCTCGTCGAGGAGAAGGATGACGAGTTCGATCTCAGGGTTGTTCGCCTTGATGGATTTCGCGATCTGCTTGAGGAGAATGGTTTTGCCGCCGCGTGGAGGTGCGACGATGAGGCCGCGCTGACCTTTGCCGAGAGGGGCGATGAGGTCGATGACGCGGACGCCGAGGAATTCCGTGCCTTCGCCTTCGAGGTGGACGCGGGCGTCCGGGAACATCGGGGTGAGCTTCTCGAATTCGGTTGGCTCTTCCCAATTATCGATAGGTTTGCCCTCGATTTCGAGGATGGCCTCGGTGGTGAGGTATTTGTCGCGTTGGACGGGTTTGCGGACTTTGACCTTGAGGAGTTGGCCGTTGCGAAGATCTGCATTGGCGAGGACTGGGCCGCCGATGTGGATGTCGTCTTGAGATTGGCGGAAGGAGCGTTGAGGATCGCGGATCATCGCGAAGTGCTCTTTTCCAAACTCGATGACGCCCTCGCAGGTGACGTCTGTGCCGTTGGCGACGTAGAAGCAGATGATTTCGTAGACGAGCTGCGCCTTGGTGATGCCGCCTTGGATGCGGACAGGGAGTTCGGCTGAAATTTCCTGAAGCTCGGAGAGCGGCTTCAGGCGGAATGCGTTGAGATCGATTTTTTCCGGGACGGGAAATGGTTCTGGCTCCTTCTTGGGCGGGCGGGCGGCTTCCTGCTCAGGAGCTTCTGCGACGGCGGTATTGGTCGCGGTTTCGTCCGTGGTTTCCGGAGTTTCGGTATCTGTTTTTTCGGGCATGGAGAGTGGTGGGAATATTTGGCAGAAGCGGCGTATCTGCGCTTCTAGCGCTTCGGTGTGGCCTTCGTTCCAGAGGACGATATCGGCGAGTTTCGCCTTTTCATCGAGTGGTAGCTGGGCGTCGAGTACGGAGGCGATGAGTTCGTCGTCCCAGCCGTCGCGTTCCCTGAGTCTTGCGATCTGGGTGGCGCGTGTGGTGGAGACGGTAATGGACCGCTCGTAGCCGAAATCGAAGCCGTTTTCGAAAAGCAGCGGGACATCTGCAAGGAAGCACCGCGCCCCTTCTTTAGCCGATTTTTCCTTGAGAGCAAGACATTCCTCCCGCACTCGGGGATGGAGGAGGTCTTCGAGTTGCTTGCGTTTTTCAGGATCCGCGAAGACTACAGCGCGGAGTTTCTCGCGGATGAGGGTTCCTGTTTCTGGGTCTAGGATTTCTTCTCCGAATAGGGTTTTGAGTTCGGAAACGACATCGCTGTTATCCAACAGACTTTTGACCGAGGCATCACAATCAAAGATCACGATATCCGGGACAGATTCCTGGAAAAGGCGGATGGCGGTGGATTTTCCTGTGGCGATACCGCCAGTGAGTGCCAGAACGAGCATGTGGGGAGCCTAAGCGCCAAACCGACGACTTTGAAACTGAAATGAACGGGGTTTGTGGAGGTTCTCAATATTGGCCTCAGAATTTTGGTTTATTGGTTCCCGAAGTCTTGCGGTTCTCATGTGATGCGTTTATGGATCACCTGCTTTGCTTTTCCTTTTTACAAAACTCCTGCAGCTGGGCTTTCTCTTATTCTGGATGGGGCTTGGAGTGTGGTTGTTGATCAAGTTTGAGGGCTTGTTTGGAGGTCATCCAGATGACCCTTCGGAGACGCCGGGTGCGAGATCGCTGAATCTGACACAGGTCTGGTCGTGCTGGTTCGGGATGTTTGCGGTGACGCTGTATTTCCTTTTTACATAGCCATCGGCGGCAAAAAGAAAACCGCCGCCCCCCGTTTTATATACGGTGAAAGCGGCGGCTTGTGGGATTGGTTCTGTTATTTCTTCAGCTCATCTCTCCAGCCTGGTCTCTGGGGTGCGCCAGCCGTAGCGGGGATTTGTGGTGGAACTGGTGTTTTCTCGTCTGGGTTACGGAGCTTCGAGAGGATCAGCATGTTGAGGAAGTGCATGCCGCCGAGCACGAGGAGGACGGTGCCGATCTTGGTGCTCAGAGCCTCGAATATACCGGTGCTGCCTTGCACTAGGCTGTCGAGTTTTAGGTAGAGCGTGACGAAGCCTAGATTCACGAGATAGAAGCCGACCACGAGGAGGTGGTTGACACTATCTGCGAGTTCTTCGTTATCCCTGAAACAGCTGACCAGGAAGATCCGGCCGTTTTTGTGGAGGGTGCGTGCTACCCAGATGGTGATCGGGACGGCGATAGCGAGGTAGATGGCGTAGGTGATTACTGTGTCGTTCATAGTTTTTTTCCTTTCGAACTAAGTAATACTTTCAGAAAATACTGAAAACAAGGAAAATCGATGAGGTGGGGTGGAAATATTTTTTTGGAGGGGGCGGCGGGGTTTGAGTCTGGGCGCAAGTGTTTACGAGGCGGCTCAAGGGATTAGCGATGCGTCAGGTGGCTCGCCGAGCAGGTCGCGATTTCCAAATCGCGGCTCCTTTCTGCTAGAGGAAGATGCGTTTGCGGGGTGAATCAGTGGGCTGGGCGGGTGCCATGGGGGTGCAGCGGTCTAGCCATTCATCGTAGGTGCCGAGCGATTCTTCAGAGAGAAGGCTCATGATTTTATCCATGCAGGTGGAGCACATGAGCAATGGAGTTTCGCCGTAGATTAGGTGATCATCTATACAGTGAACGGCGATTGCGTATTCATCGCACGACTGTTTGGTGGCATTGCAGGTGAGGCAGTTATTGATCCAAGGATCGATGCTGCCGATGGGGATCGGGCTGAAACGTTCGAGTCGTTTGTGAAGGTCTCCGTGATCGAGATAGAAGTTCCAGATACGTTCCTTTGATTCTGAGGAATACTCTTCTTGGAGGTTTTTGTGGCAGCTGTGGCAGACTGCTAGTTCGAGAATGGTTTCGCCTTTAGAAATGACTTTCTGGATGACGTAGCCTTCTTCGGATTCCGAAAGGGCTTGGTTGCAGTCGTTGCAAACTTCGAATGGGCGGTCGGTTTCTTCTGAGTGAAGAGTGTCCGGTATGTTGCCAAAACGATGCATGGTAGATCAGCGTTTGAAGCTGGGGCGTACGGGGACACCGTGTTTGGCGAAGTGTTCCTTGGCTTCGCCGACGGTGTGCATGCCGAAGTGGAAGATGGAGGCGGCGAGGACGGCGTCGGCTTTGCCTTTTTCGAGAACCTCTACCATGTGATCGAGGTTTCCTGCTCCACCGGAGGCGATGACGGGGATGCCGATGGCGGAGGAGATGGCGGCGGTGAGTTCGCAATCGTAGCCGGCTTGAGTGCCGTCTGAGTCCATGGAGGTGAGGAGAATTTCGCCTGCGCCACGGCGCCAGACTTCTTTTGCCCACTCGACGGCGTCGAGGTTCACGGGAGTGCGGCCGCCGTGGGTGTAGACTCCCCATTTTCCTGGGCCTTCGCGTTTCGCATCGATAGCGACGACGATGCATTGGTCGCCGAAGGCTTTGGCACCTTCATCGACGAGGCCGGGATTGGTGACGGCGGAGGTGTTGATGCCGACCTTGTCCGCGCCTGCCTGGAGCATGGTGTGCATGTTGTCCACGGACCGGATGCCGCCGCCCACGGTGAGGGGGATGAAGCATTTTTCCGCAGTGCGGCGGACGACGTCGACCATGGTGTCGCGAGCGTCGGAGGAGGCGGTGATGTCTAGGAAGACGAGTTCGTCGGCTTCTTGCTCGTTATAAGCGATGGCGCATTCGACGGGGTCTCCGGCATCGATGAGATCGACGAAGTTGACGCCTTTGACGACGCGGCCGTTGGTGACGTCGAGGCAGGGGATGATTCGTTTGGCGAGCACGGGGGCAGACTAACTTTCAACTTTCAAAACTCAACTTTCAAAGAAGAGAAGTGGAGTGCGTGAGTTTTAGAATGAAGCGATCCACTAGATAGCGGCTTACAATACCCAAGGGGCACACCGAGCCGCGCTCCATATTCTTTGGATTGGGGTGCATAAAAAAACGGCGACCCGAGGTGGGACGCCGTTTTTTGAGAGGAACGGAAAGTGAATTTCCGATCGGGGCTTAGCCGTTTACCTTTGGCTTGCCTACGCGGCGAACTGCGCCGAAACGCTTTTGGAACTTGTCGATGCGGCCTTCAGTATCGACGAACTGTGCAAGTCCGGTGAAGAAGGGATGGGAATCGGAAGTGATGCCTGAGGAGATCACGGAATGTTCAACACCATCAATCTCTTCCTTTTTGTCGGAGGTCTTGGTGGATTTCGTGATGAAGCGAGCGCCGGTGGTCATGTCAACGAAGACGACCGGGTTGTATGTTGGATGGAGATCCTTTTTCATGTGAATGTTGTGGTTACCACACGTACCAACGCGCGGGGCGGGGAAAATGCCCGAATTGGCTGGGGTGTCAAGGAAGTTGTTGGTCTGGGTGGGTCTAGGGTTGTCCAGCTAGGGAAATACCTGTCCAAATTTCTAAAGATTCAACCGCGAATAAACGCGAATGGACGCTAATCCAGTGCAGGTGGCAGAAAATTTCGGTTCTTGCTCACAAACTGTTCTCACTAAAAACCCAAGATTTGCGTTCATTAGCGTCCATTCGCGGTTTTTTTATTCCTAGCTGGATGACCCTGCTGGGTGGGGCTTGAGATGAAAGGAGGACGGCTCGGCGAGCCGTCCCTACCTTGAGGTTGAGATTGGTGGGCTAGGGTTTTTCGTCTGACATTTGGCGGAGTTTTTCGAGGTATTTGTTTTTCGGGGCGGGTTTGGCGGGGCGGAGGGGCTCTTGCATCATGTGGGTGACGCGGGTGGTGCTTTCGCTGATGAGGTCTTGGATGATTTCGGCTTCGGGGAGGTTTTTCCAATATCGCTTGGGCATTTCGGTGGTCATGGCTTTGACCTTGAGGCGGGCGGGATTAAAGATACTGCGGTAGTAGGTTCGCCATATGGCTTCTAGGGTGTCTGGGTTTTCGATCGGGTTTTCCTGGATGCCGGGGGTGAATCGGAGTTTTTGTCCGTCCCAGTGGGCGCAGCCTTTTGGGGTGAGGATGCTCCAGTCCATGTTGGCGAAGCGTTTGCGGAAGAAAGGGGTCGCGGCTTCGACGATGTAGTGGTCTGGCTCGAACCATGCGAGGTAGTGTTCGCGCTCGGTGTCTGGGTCGGTACGGACGAGGTTGAACCGGACGAAGGCGTGCATTTTGTGGATCTCTCGGCGGACGTTTTTTGCGAGGAGGTGGGATTGGGCGATGTCGGGATCGCTGGAGATAGAGCAGAGGTTACGCTCGGAGTTTTTCACGATGCGCCAGAGGATGCGGTAGAGGAGTGGCCATCGTTTTTCGTTGTTGTGGCAGATGGTGCTTTTTGCGAGGGCGATGAATTCCTTGGGGACGGAGAAGGTGGAGTATTCGGCGGTGTCGCACTGGAGGTTGGTTGTGGCGAAGAGGCCTTGTTGTTTTTCCCAGATGATTTCCTCGGGAGGGATGGAGGCGGAGATGAGTTTTTTGGCGGCTGTGCGCCAAGAGTGGAGGTTTTCGCCGGGGTCGATGCTTCTCATCCTTAGCTAAAGAGTTCGAGTTGCTGGGGTTTTGGGGCGAACTTTGCGCGGAGTCGGTCTGAGTCTAGGAGGAGTGAGGATGGGTTGTGATCGGCGGTGATGAGGAAGGGGAGGACTTTTTTGAGGGAAACGCGCAGGCGTGCGAGGTCGGTGAGGCGGATTTTTGTGTGACGGCGGATCTGGATGATTCGGGAGACGTTTCGCACGCCGAGGCCGGGGACGCGGAGGAGGGTTTCTTTTGGCGCGGTCTGCAGATCTACGGGGAAGTCGTGGCGGTTGCGGAGTGCCCAAGCTAGTTTGGGATCTAGCTCTAGGTCGAGGAATGGCTGGTCTGGTGAGAGGATTTCTTGGGTTTTAAAACCGTAGAAGCGCATGAGCCAATCGGCTTGGTAGAGGCGGTGTTCGCGGATGAGGGGTGGGGCTTTTAGTGGGAGAATGGAGGATGGCTCTGGGATGGGGCTGAAGGCGGAGTAGTAGACGCGCTTGAGTTTGTAGGAGTTGTAGAGTTCATCGGAGCCGGCGAGGAAGTCAGCGTCGGTGGATTCGTCTGCGCCGACGATGACTTGGGTGCTTTGGCCGGTGGCGTGGCGGAGTTTGCGGTTGCCATCTTTTTTCTGGGCTCTTGCGTCATCGAGTTTGTGGCGGATGCGTCCCATGGCGATTTTGGTGCGCGCCATGTTTTTCTCGGGAGCGAGGAGATCGAGGCTTTTCTGGGTGGGGAGCTCCATGTTGATGCTGATACGGTCTGCGTAGCGGGCGGCTTCTTCGATGAGCTCGGGGGAGGCTTCGGGGATGGTTTTTAAATGGATATAGCCGCGGAAGTCGTGGGTTTCCCGGAGGGTTTTCGCGACGGCGATGACTTGCTCCATGGTGTAGTCGGCATTGCGGATGATGCCGGAGCTGAGGAAGAGGCCTTCGATGTAGTTACGCTTGTAGAAGTCGAGGGTGAGCTTGACGACTTCGTCTGCGGTGAAGACGGCGCGGCGGACGTTGCTGGATCTACGGTTGATGCAGTAGTGGCAGTCGTAGATGCAGGAGTTGGTAAGGAGGAGCTTGAGCAGGGAAATGCAGCGGCCGTCCGGAGCATAGGAGTGGCAGATGCCTGAGCCACCGGTGGATCCTACGCCTTTTCCGCTGCTGGAGTCTGAGCGTTGTGCGCCGGAGCTAGCGCAGGAGGCGTCATACTTTGCGGCGTCTGCGAGGATTGAGAGTTTTTTGTCCAGCTGCATATGTTCGGGTGAACATATGCGGTTTTCGTGAAATTTCCAGAAGAAAGAATGCTAGCAAGCGAGAGGAGCGGCGAGCTTGAGGAGCGCGGGATCGAGTTTGTATCGAGCATCTGCGACTTGATCGATGGGGAGGTGGCTGTAGGTGCCGTCTTTGAAGGTCATGATGGCGTTGGTTTCCCCTGCGTCTAGGGCATCGACTGCGGCGACGGCGAATTTGTAGGCCATGATGCGGTCGTGGACGGTGGGTGAGCCGCCGCGCTGGACGTGGCCGAGGACGGTGAGACGTGCCTCCATGCCGATGGAATCGTTGATGAAACGGGTGATGTATTCGCCCATGTTCGTGCCTTCCGCGACGACGGCGATGATGTATTTCCGTCCGTCGGCGATGTCGGCCTTGAGGCGTGCGCCGATGGTGTCGAGGTTGTAGTCGATTTCCGGGACGAGGCAGACCTCGGCTCCACAGGAGAGGGCGGAGGTAACGGCGAGGTAACCGCAGTGGCGCCCCATGACTTCTACAACGAAGGCACGAGAGAAGGAGGAGGCGGTGTCGCGGATGGAGTCGATGGACTGGCGGATGACGTTGAGCGCGGTGTCGACTCCGAGGCAGTAGTCGGTGCCGGCAATGTCGTTATCGATGGTGGCTGGGATGCCGGCGAAGGGGATAGCGAAGTCGTTGTAGAACTGATTGAGGGCACGGAACGAGCCGTCGCCGCCGATCACGATGAGTTTCTCGATGCCGTGGGATTGGATGTTCTTATAGGCGACGGTGCGGTGGGTGATGTCGAAGAACTCCGGGGAACGTGAGGAACGGAGGGCGGTGCCGCCTTTGTGGATGATTCCGGAGACGAGATCTTTGGTGGCCGGGGTGATGTGATTTGCGATGAGTCCCTTGAGGCCGTCATAAACGAGGTAGGGCTTGTATCCGCGCTGAGTGGCGTAATCGACGGCGCAAACGACGGCGGGGTTCATGCCGGCGGAGTCGCCGCCGGAGGTCATGATGGCTAGGCCTGGTTTGTTGGTTTCCATGGTTTAGATGGAAACGGAATAGCAGGTAGGATGCCGTTCTAGATCACGCGTTTAATTGTCAACGTGGTGGAGGCGAAATTGAGGAGAAGGCCGTGTTTATTCTCAGTTGCTCTGAGGTAGCTTCGGACTTGTGCAAAATGGATGTCTTCGAGGGCTTATATTGCCTTCAATTCTACGACGAGATCATTTTCTACAAGGACATCTACTCGATGGGTTCCGACTAGCTCGTCGCGATAGTGGATGGGAATTTCTTTTTGAAACTCAGCTAGGATTCCGCGTTCACGGCATTCGATTTTCAGAGAGTTTTCGTAGATGGATTCGAGAAACCCTGGGCCAAGAGCTTTATGGACGGCGATTGCAGCTCCTATGAATGCTTCTGATACTGATTCCAGCCCTAGGGGCATGGGTTGATGGGATTTTTTAATAAGGAAGGCAGGAAAGCAGGAAGGAATAGGGGGATGAAAAGAGATGTTAGGTTCTAAAGAAATTCCTGCCTTCCTTATTCAAATCACATCAGAGGCCGCGGTATTCGGCGGCTAGGCGCTTGGCGGTGGCGATGGTGTTGCGGTGGAGCTTGGCAGTGAACTCCGGTTGGCGATTGTAGCCGCCACCGTAGAGGATAGCTACGGGGATGCGGTTTTTAATCAGGGCGCGAAGGAGGACTTCGTCGCGGCGTTGGATTTCCCGGAGGGAGAGGTGCATTTGGCCGAAGCGGTCGTTGCTGTGGTTATCGGCGCCGGAGATCCAGATGACGAGGTCTGGGGAGAATTTGTCGAGGGAGTCGGCGAGGGTGTGGAAAAGCTGTTGGAGGTACATCTCGCCCTCGACGTAACGGACAGTCTCGACGTCGAGGGAGCTGTTAATCTTTTTCGTGGGATAATTTTTCCCTACGTGGATGGAGTAGGTGAAAACGCGTGGGTCATCGCCGAGGAGTGAAGCTGTGCCGTTACCTTGGTGTGCGTCGGTATCGACGACCATGACCTTGATGTTGGGTTGTTTGTCCTGCAGGTCTCGAATGGCGATGGCGATGTCGTTGAAGACGCAGTAGCCCTCGCCGTGCTCTCGGAAGGCGTGGTGTGTGCCGCCGGCGAGGCAGACGCCGACTCCTTCCGTGAGCGCTGTGTTGCAGGCGAGGCGGGTGGCTTCGACTTCGGTGGCGGATCGGGTGAAAAGATTGCGGGTGGCGGGGAGGCCGAGGATGAGCTGTTCCTTGCGGTCGAGGGTGGCGGACTGAATTTTCTCGACGTAAGAACGGTCGTGGACGCGCAGGATGTTGTGGAATTCGGTGGGCTTTACCTCGATGACCTCCTCTGGACGAAGGATATTTTCCGAAAGGAGCATGTCCTTGGAGATACGGAATTTATCCATGGGGAAGGGGTGTCCTTCGGGTAGCTCAAGTTCGAGGGACTGGGAATAAAAGCAGCGCATGGGGAAAGCGTAGATTTTAACAGCGAGACTTCAAGGAAGAGTCGGGTGTGGCGAACTGAATTGGTGATTTGGCAAGACAAAGCAATGCGGGTGGGGCAGTTTTATGGGTGTGATGATGAATGCTTTTTTCGTGAGTTCTGTTGCCCGCATTTTTTCTTTTCTCATGGTGTGTGTGGTGGCTTCGCCATCGCTGCATGCGGAGGAAGCTGTGGAGCATCCGATAAAGCCGTTTTTGTGGGAGGTTTCCGGTAACGGTCTGAAGGTGCCATCTTATCTGTTCGGAACCATTCATCTGGGCGATAAGAGGGTGACAACTATGCATCCTGCGGTGGAGAGGGCGTTCGGCAAATCTGAAGTGGTGCTGACTGAGGTGCCGCTGGATATGGCAAGTCAGATAGCGATCGCTCCAAAAATGATGAGGAGCGATGGGAAAACGCTGGATGAGGCGATTGGTGAGGAGTTGGCGGAACGGGTGAATGAGGAACTGGCGATACTTAATCCGGCGTTGGATTCGACGCCTTTCCAGGCGTTTTCGACATGGGTGATGGCGACGATGATCCCGATGCTGCCGGATCAGTTTGCGGGAAGACCAGCGCTCGATAAGATTTTGTGGGACAGGGCGGAGAAAGAAGGGAAGCGCACTGGAGCGATGGAAACGATGGAGGGGCAAGTGGCGATATTCACGGAAATGAACGAGGCGGAGCAGGTGATTTACCTGACCGAAACGTTGAAAACCATGAAAGAGGATAGGGAGGCGGGTCGGGATACGATTGAAGATATGAAGCTGTCCTATGTATCCGGGGAGGTAGAGAAAGTGCAGGCGGTCTTGGAGCATGGATTAGGCAAGATGAAGGAAAGTGGCCATGAGGAGCTGGCCAAGGCTTTCAAAAAACGAATCTTCACGGATCGTGATAAAAGCATGGCGAAAACCATTGATGAGACATTGAAGTCAGAGCCGGGTGTGGTTCACTTCTTCGCGGCCGGGGCAGGGCATTTTTCTTCAGAAACGAGCATACGTAGCCATCTTGAGAAGGTGGGGTATAGCGTTACGAGAGTGCTGGAGTGAATTCCACTTTTTGAAAATCTAAATCATCGCAATGGCGGCTAAATACTTCGAGTCGCGACCCACCATGGCGATGGTGTCTATGGCTTCCACTTGAGGAAGTACAGCATGGATATTTAATAAATATTTACAAAAATTACGTATATTTATGTAAATAACCGGAAGATTCTTTCTAAGTAATTAGGAGGATTACAGCCGTTCTGCCGGGTAAAGGGGTCATTGATTGTTGCCAAATTTGTTTGGTAGGCTTTTTCTGGTAGGGCTATGAAAAGTTTATATTTTTCACTTCTCATCTGCCTTGGTCTCACTTGGCCGCTGCGTGGAGCTCCCACGATTTCCGGGATGACTCCTTCGTCCGGATCTCCGGGTGAAACGATCACAATCACCGGAACTGGGTTCGATACGGAGCTTGATTATACTGCCAGAATAGGAACACAGATTCAGACCGTACAATCTGTCAACGGGACATCACTTTCATTTCAGGTGGTATCAGGAACAGAAGGCGGAGGCGTTTCGATTCAAGAAGAAGATGGGCAGATCCAGGAGACCGGATTTTATTTTGAAGTTAAACGCTCCGTGGTGTTTTCTGCGCGTCTGCCTCTCCCCCTAGATCCGGCAGATTACACTTTTATCGGCCCGGGATTTGTCGAATTAGGCGGGGTAGCCGACGGCTCTGCTATGGGACAAGCGCCCTTGAGCCGCTCGACTCTAGTTGGAGTCGTAGGAGGGGAAAATGATCCAGCCTTGTTCGCTATTGCTCCTCCGTCCGGTGCGGCGGTGGAGATTTCCTCGTTGAGTCATGCTGTAGCGACCGTGTTTATGGCACCTGGCATCGTTCCGCGCGATGCCGGGACGGATGTGGCTCAGACATTGGACGAAATTGCCTCGGTTCCGGAAGTCCGAGCCCTTGCAAGTTATGTGGAGTCCGTTTGTGTTCCGGGTTTCGATTTCATTGAGACGGATGCTTATGCGGATCGTGTGGAGGAAGCCCTGATTGGTTATCTTGAAAGCCTGCCTGTCGCACAGTCGGCAGCGCAGCAAGTGAATCTGTCTGCGAGGGAGGAAAAGACCGAGCAGCCAGTAATGGTGAAAAATCTTATCGATCCCTCAGTCGTGGATCCGGTGAGTTTGCGGGTTACAGTGGATCCGCCGGGAGGCAAGCACCCAAACCATTACCTGATGAAGGTGGATCATGTGGCACCGGTCGTGAAAGTGGATTTCTCGATCGAACTTACCAAGGTTAATCCAAATAGTTTTCCGCAAGGTCGTCAGGCAATACTGAGTGCCAACAGAGAAACCCAGTATGACTACCTTGATCCGGCTCCGTATCTGAACGGATACAAGGTGGCCTCGTTGTTTTCCAGTGCGATCAACGTTGTTGAATTTCTTGTAGTTAACGGGCCGGAATCGTTCCCGGGATTGCAAGCTGGTTTTAATGATTTGATTGGCCTGACGCCAGAGTTGGAAGAGCTAGTCAGCCCGAATAATTTCCTCATCCCGAAGGATTTTATCGGTGTGCTGGCAGTGCACAGCTACAGCGGAAATCTTTGGTTCGGGACGAATTTGGGGTTCGCTGAGAGTGATCCTCGTTCACAGATCGGACTTCTGAACAGATACGACCGTTTTAACCGGTGGGAACTGGCTGTAGGTACGAACGTCGCAGCAAGTATCGTAGATTTAGCTAGCTTCATTATTGATGCCGATGACTTGTCTAAAGGGGCGGGGGGGGAGAGTGGAATCGTCCAGGAGATCGTGAATCTAGTGATTAACGACATTACCAAGGAGGGTGCGAACGTTAATAGCGGAGCTGATTTTCAAAGGATCATTTTTGCAATCGTCAAAAAATATCAGGAAGAGTTGTTCGAGGATCTCTTGAAAAAAAGCATTACCACGGCGTCAAAAGTTTTCGGGAAAAAGGCGGCACAAAATGCCTCCCTTACATTGAAAGCTTTCGCGGCGATTTCATCAATAGGTCAGGCGGCAGAACGGGTTTTCGAAGGTTTGATTGGCCCCAAACATTATGCGATGGAGCGAGCGCTAGTGGTCTTCAATGATCCCTTTGAGCCTAAGATCCGGAGTTTCTTGCCTCGGGAAGGGCGAACCGGCGATTACATAAGTATTAGTGGAAACAATTTCTCCACTACCCAAGGACAGGCCAAAGCATATTTCTGCACACTGCCAACCACAGTGGTGTCAGGTGAATCGCCACAACCGGTGAAGCTTCTGGAAGCCCCCGTCCAAGTGGGATACGATACGTTTATCGGTATAGATGTTCCGGCGAATTGGGACAGTGTCTTTGATGAGAGCGACACTGTTTACCTTTGTGTCGAAAACGCACTCGGCACAAGCACGACGACATTTAGCAACGAGGATCCGAACCGAACCTTTACCTACGTCGGCCCGCCTCAACTTGCTGCGGTTCGTGCCGATCCTTATCCAGGAAGTTTACTGACTGTGACAGGCTCACGTTTTCATCAGGAGAGGCAAGGGCCGTTGATTGTTCTGCTTGATGGAGATCCTGTGAACAACGGGATCATCATGAACAGTTCCGAGAATGTCATTACTCTCCAATTGCCAGCGAATATTGATCCGGGTTCTCACACCTTGCAGCTTCAAATAGGAGAGTTGAGCTCCAATCTATTGAACTTCACGGTCAGGAGTTTTACGGGTGAAAATGTCGGATCTTTGGAGGGCTTGGAAGTGACCGTTACAAAGCTTGATTTCAATAATGTGGCGGACGGGGAAATTTCATTGGGAGAAGCACTTTTGATTCTTAGTGGGCCTGGCCTTGGGCGCGATGTGACACAGCGTCCGGAAGATCCGGAGCCGCCTGCTGGGTCGCGTTTTGAGAGTGATCATCTCAGTGGTGAGGGGTTGGGGCCAGTGTTTGCAAATACACTTACGATAGCGAATGACCTCGAAACACAAGGAGTGGTTCTTTCCATGCCTGCCTCGTTTGCCCCGTTGTTGGCAGCGCAGGCGGGTGACAGTTTTGATGCCGGCTTCCTGACGTTGGATATGGGTGGCGCGGCTTTTCCGGGATTCGATTACAGCGGGGTGGCAGCCGGGAGGCTTCGCCATTTCACCCTTCGCAACTTCAGTGGGCCGGGGATTACACTTCGTGACGGTAGCATGGGTCTGCTGATCGAGGGAGTCGGTCTCGAGGGACTGACAGGAGATGGACTCACCATATCCTCTGGAGCCCACGACAATACGATCACGAATCTTCGGATCAAGGATGCTTCTGGACACGGAGTGTACGTCACCGGGGAAGGCACGGAGTGCAATCGGATACGTTTTGGATTCGGCACCGGGCTGCCCGTCGGGGCGCCTGAAGGTCGGATAGAAAATTGTGGAGGCTACGGGGTGCTGGTCGAGGATGGCGCGCAGTTCAATCACATCCAGCCAGGGGCAGTGATTGGAAATACTTTGGGAGGTATACGAATCGTGGGTGAGGATACGGATTCGAATATTCTCGGAATCAATTCCGACATTCGCTTCGAATCCGTGAATGTTTTCAATAATGGCGGGCACGGAGTTTATCTGGGCACCGGGGTCGACAGCACATTGATCCGCTATGTGACCTCGGCGGGAAATGCGGGCGACGGCTTCCGTCTTGAGGGGCCGGACTGTTCCTTCAACCGTTTGCAAGGAATCGAAACCGTGCCTGCATTTGCGTTTCTTTTGGAGGGCGGTGATCTCACCAAGGATGATCGGAACACTGGTCACGGCGTCCATCTGCTGAATGGTGCGCATAACAATCTTCTGGGCGAAGAGTCATCGACTATCTGGGGTTTTGGCGAGCGAAGTACGATTACAAACAACGTCAAAAGTGGTATCGTTCTAGACGGTTCTGATACCACCGATAACCGCATTAATCATCTCAATATCGGCGACGCTTTCCTATTCGATGAAAACAGCAATCCGTTTACTCCGGTCAACGGAGAACATGGGATAGTGCTACAAAACGGTGCTAACCACAACGTCGTGGGTGATGTAAATGGCCTGCGAGATATCCACATCAGTAGTTTGCCCGATGGTGCAGGAATTTGGATCGATAATGCGCATTTCAACGAAGTGTTTGGCTGTCACATCGGCACCATCCACGGAAATCCTCTGGCTCCTACATCCGGGATCGGCCCGATCAAGTGGGGAGTCGTTTTGCGAAACGGCGCTCACGGAAATCAGATCGGCTATCCAGGCAGGGATCATTTTCTAGTTGATGCCACCCATATTTTTGGCGGTTTTTATAATCTTCCTTTCAACTTCATCGGATTCGCCACGGAGGCTGGCATTCTCTTGGACGGGCGCATTGGCACTTCAGGAACTGCTACAGTGGCCGACCCTCCCAATATCATTGTTAACAATGCCATTGGATTTGGTCAAAACGATGGGGAAGCACCGAACCGGGTTGGAATACGGATTACTGGAAATACCGGAGGCAATGTCATTGGTGGTTCGACTCCCGGATTGGGCAACCGCATTCGTGGAAACGAAAAATACGGAGTGCACTACGTGAACTACGAGCTGCCTTTGGATCAGTTTGATAGTGGACGGAACATCTTCCAATGGAATGTGATCGAGCAAACGGGTCAGCTCACAGATGTTGTCAGTGATCCTCTAAATCAGTTAAATTCGGGCATTGGTGTAGTTATCGAAAATTGTGATGGGGCTACGTTTGGGGAAAGCCTCAATGAGCCGAATACGATCCGCGATAATTTTCAGGGGGTATTCATTGAAGGTGGTGGCACAATATTAGGTAACGTTGGTTACAACCGCATTCGGGGCTTGGTAATTGATGATATCAATCATGCTGGGATTGTAGTTCACGATTCAAAGGTAGCTGAAGTCGGCGGGCCGCAAGCCACGCAAGGGAACCGTATCACCCGCACCGGAACAGGTGGCGCCTCGGATACTGCGGCAATCGCCGTTACAGACGGGCAAGGGAATACTGTGGCCAACAACCTGATCGGCAGCGACGACGACTCGAGCCCGAACCTTGGCAATGCCGGGCCTGGTATTTTCCTTGAAAATACACGGTTTAACACAGTTGGCGGAGGTTTCCGTGAACATGGCAATACCATTCTGGGCAATGTCGGGCCGGGCATTGTCATTTCGGGAGCATCAGCGACAGCGAACAATATCCAACGAAATTTGGTAGGCATTGGACGTGATTTATCCACGGTTCTTGCCAATGAAGGCGGAGGAGTTTTGTTTACAAGTGGCGCGCACGACAACTTGCTGGGTGGAAAAGCAGATGTCAGTGTGGGAGGCGGAGTCTTCACTTTTAGTATACCGGCTGGAAATACGATTAGGGGAAATACCGGATGGGGGGTGACGGTCGATGCAGGGATTGGAAATCAGATACTAAACAATATCATCGACTTCAACAGCACCGGGCCGATCAACCTGCAAAACGGTGGCAACCGTTTGATTGCTGCTCCGGAAGGAGTTTTCGATGGCACAACAGTCACGGGGATTGTTGATGATCTGGTGAGCACCCCACCGGGTAGCCGGGTGCAGGTCTTTAGTGGGTTCAGTGCCTTCGATGCATCGCGGCTCTTGGGAGAAAATACCGTCAATCCGGACGGTAGCTTTATTGTTTTTACCGGGTCACCGGTTTTCGACCCTGTGGTCACGTTGACAATTACCTCATCTGCTGACGATTCTACATCGGCACTCCGGCTAACCCGTTTTCCCATTGTCATGGACGATGCCCGATCATTGGAAATTAGTTCGGGAACTTTTTCAGCACCGTCGGGTAATGTGCTGGATAGTGATTCTGGATCACAACCTGTGATGGCATTGCGCGCGAACGCCCGGAACTTGACCGCCTTTATCGATCAGATCAACCTGAGTGTTTCGGGATCACTTTTCGATGACCGTGACGTTTCCGCTCTTGGGGTGGTCACTCTCTGGCATGACCGCAACGGAAACGGGCGTCTTGAGGGTGAGGATTTGTCGCTTCATAGTTATTCTCCCTCTGGAAGTTCTCTTAGTCTGGATTTTCTTCCGGATCTGGATTTGGACGCCAATGAAATTGCGCAGTTGATAGTGACAATCGACCTTCCAGCAGAATCACCTGTGGGGCGTACTGTGGCAGTGTCTCTTGAAGATAAATCCGATGTCGTGGCGAGACTCGGAGCGGGGTTGGTGCAGACGGTTCCTGTTTCAGGTATATATCCCATATCGGGGCAGATATTCAGCACCGCCGAGGTGGGCGTTATTGGACTGTATTTGCGCAGTTTTCCGGAAGGGGCGACTGCCTCACCGGAGGAACTGGATCTATTGGCGGATCCGGATGGTGACGGTATTCCCAATGCGCTTGAGTATGCCCTGGGGACTGATCCTTTTCATGCCAATGAATCTGCTGCATTTCGTCTACTGCCGGATAACGGGCATGCGATCATTGAATACACTTATCCGCTGGATAGGACTGACATTTCCTTTCGAGTGGCGGCGGCATACGACCTTGCAAATCTGAATGCGGGGCCGCCGTTGCTTGAGGAAATTTTACGTGTAGAAGATGTGGATGCCGGGACGGTGACCGTGACGCTTCGGACTACGAGCCCCATCCCGCAAGGCCTGCCGTTCTTCGGAAGGCTTCATGTTGAATGAAATGATTTTCTAATGCCGCAACGTCAGCTGTTTGGTTCAGAGGAGTTCGCAATGATTTGACTTTGCCGTAGCTGCCAAAGACAAACATTTGTGCTGGAGGAACGGATGAACGTGGCAGTTGTCGGGTGCGGAGCGGCTGGGGCGGCGGTGGCTGTTTTTTTGAAGCGGGCTGGGCATGAAGTCGTGGTGTTCGAGCAGGCACCGGAATGCAGGGCGGTGGGGGCGGGTTTTCTCATGCAGCCGAGTGGGATGGATGTGCTGCGTGAGTTAGGAATCCATGATGAGGTTATTTCCCATGCATCGAGGGTAAAGCGCCTGCATGTATTGGAGAAGGACGGCAGGGATTTGATGGAGCTGAGGTATGAAGAAATCGGAGAAGGGCTGTTCGGAGCTGGTCTGCACAGGCCTGTGGTGATGGGGGCACTGATCGGGCTAGTGGAGAAGGAGGGAGTGGAGATTCGCTGGGGAAATCGAGTGGAGGGAGCTCAGAAGTTGGTGGATGGCTGGGAGGTGGAGGGTGAAAAATTTGACCTGCTCTTGGTGGCGGATGGGGCGAGATCGGCGATGCGAAGGGCGATTCTAGGTGATGGTTATGACCGTGGATACGGGTGGGGTGCTCATTGGTTTATTGGAAAAAATCACGGCGTTTTCCCAGAAGGGGATTTACATCAGATAGTGTGCGGGACGCGGCAACTGGCTGGCTTTTTGCCGACAGGGCGAGAAACGGGAGGAAGTGAGGATTTGGTGAGCCTTTTCTGGAGTATCGAGGTGAATAGGGATGCGGAGATTCGGAATAGGCCGCTGAATGAGTGGAAGGCGGAGATTCTTGAACTTTGTCCGATGTCGGAGGATTTACTGAGCCAGATTGAAGATTGGGATCAGGTGCTAACTGCACGCTACGGGGATGTCCGGATGCGGAAATGGCACGGGGATGGTGTGGTTTTCCTCGGCGATGCAGGGCATGCGATGAGTCCTCAACTGGGGCAGGGGGTGAACCTTGCGCTAGAGGATGCGAGTTGCTTGGCTGCGTGTTTGGCAGAAAAGCCGATGAAGAAAGCACTACCGGAGTATTCGCGGCGGCGTGGGCCGGTATTGCGCTATTATCAGTTTGCAACGCGGTGGCTGACACCGGTTTTCCAATCGGACTACGAGTGGATTGATCCTTTTAGGTACAAGGGATTCCGTGTTTCGCAGCGGATTCCATTTGCTAGGAAAATGATGACCCGGTCGATGGCGGGGAGGATGCGTGGGATTTAGCGTTCGCTAGGCACTTGGATCAGCCGCGGATGAACTCTTATTATAGCGGTAGGAAATCTTTGCGCTTTTCCAGGGTGGGGGCTGCTGATTAGATGTGTCCGTGTTTCAGATCGTTTTCAATGAAATCAGCGCAGCGGAGCTATCTTCGCTGGGAACTCTTGAACAGCTAGAGTTGCTGGAGGAATTTCGCGTGACGGAGGCGGATCTCAACGGGCTTGGTAGCGATAAGTTTGGGAAGATCGAGCGCGACGGGCACGTTTTCTATCGTTTCCGGGCAGAGGAGTATCGCTTCTATTTTGAGGTGAAGGATAATTCAGTGATCGTCCACCGAGTGCTCCACAAGGGCACGTTTTCAGACTTCCTTTTCCGCTCGAAAATGCCTCTGGGCGAGGATGAGGCACTTGCCAGCTCTAAGCACTTTTGGAAGCTGATCGATGAGGGGCGAAATGCCCGGCAGGTCTGAAAACCCAATTGTTCCTTGAAGCCAGTACGTGACACAGTCTCGCGTATAGGCTAACTGATAGGGAATGGGATTTGATATAAGGATACTGGAATCGGCCGGAGTTGCGGCGCTTGTGTATCTTGTTGTCTGCCTTGGTTGGCGGATGATTTGGAAGAAAACGAAGAAATCTCCGGTTCTTTCTCTGCACTTGTTTGCAATTTCGCTCGGAATTTGGATAGGAACGAAGGTTTTCTATCCGGAGGAAATATGGGTGGGGCATCTCGGTGCCGGATTGATCTTTTTCGGAGCGATTTTTGGTTGGGTGCTGATTGATTTAGTTGTCGGCGGATTACTGAAAAAAAAGGGAGGGGTAGCGATGCCTATCATCCTACGCCAGCTCTGTGGGCTACTGGTTGCGCTTGGTGCTGTGGCAGCCATTCTGAAATGGGGATATAATCTTGAACTGACTGGTCTGGTGGCGACTTCGGGTGTGGCCGCGGTTATCGTGGGTTTTGCGGCGCAGGATTTATTGGCGAACGTGATTGCGGGTTTCAGTATCCACATGTCGGGTGCCTACAAGGTGGGTGATTGGCTATTGCTTGATGAAGACGGGCGCCGTGTAGAAATCACAGAGATCAACTGGCGATCCACTCGAGCGATCGATAACGATAAAATCTCCTACGAGATTCCGAACAGCGAGATGGTCAAAAAGCGCATCGTGAACCTGAATTATCCAGGAGCGGAGCACGGGGTGCGGCTTCAGATCGGGCTGGATTACGATACGCCACCCGCTCTCGCGAAGGAGGTGCTTATTAAGTGCACAAAGAATGCCCAAGGTGTGCTGGAGAATCCTGCTCCGGTAGTTTTTACGAGAGAGTTCGGAGATTCATCGATCACTTATGAAGTGCGCTTCTGGATGAGGCATGCCCGGCTTTATAATGCGACCTGCGATGAAATACGCACCGCGCTTTGGTATGAGCTCGGCAGGCGAGATATGCGGATTCCGTTTCCGATCCGTACTTTGGAAGTTCGCACACCGAATGTTCCGGCGAGTTTCGTGACAGCTCGTGAAAATGCCGTGAAGATCCTGCTTTCTGGTGGGATGCTGAGTTGTTTGAGCGAGGAAGAGGCGGCAGAATTAGTTTCAAAAAGCAGCTTCCAGGTATTCGGGCCGCGTGAGGCACTTGTGACACGTGGCGAACAGGGTGAGTCGATGTTCCTCATTCTGGAAGGTAGCGTAGAGGTTGTAGGCAAAATGACTGAGGGGCCGCGCGTGGTTCTGGCTACGCTGACGACAGGAAGCTCATTTGGTGAGATGTCGCTGGTTACTGGCGAGTCACGAAATGCCACTGTGCGTGCGGTTGCTGACGTGATGGTGCTTGAGATCGGAAAAAACGATATTTCTCCTCTCATCGCTGCTCGCCCAGAATTGGCGGAGAGTATCGGTGAAATACTGGAGAAGCGGCAACAAAGCTGGGAGGAGGGCCTGAATCGAGCTGCGGAAGAATCGAGTTTGAAAAGCGTTTCTACCGGAGAGGGGCATCAATCGATCGTGAATCGCATCCGCCACTTTTTCGGACATTAGGTATTTTAACCGAAAACCTTTTTCTTCGATGGTGTGACGTGGGGTGGCTTCAGGTAGATGGGCTGGGGGACTTTTGCCGCCCATTGTGAGCGCGTATTCGCATCGGCTGTCTGCCATGCCTGCCACAGGCCAGTAGCAGACGGGCGAGAAAGCGTGATGGATTTACCTTTTACAGGCTCCATACAGAAAACGGAGCTGCCAGCGGATTCTGCCGATGCAATGGCGCTGTCGAGCCCAATGCCGTCGGTGAGTTGAGGGTCTTCGAGAAGTTTTCCGCCTTCAATGCGGCAGTGCCAGTAAGAACCGCGCCGTGCATCGCCGACGGCGAGACATGGTTTTCCGGAGACTGCCTCATGAGTTGCGAGGATTGAGGGGATTGAAACTGCCTTGCAGCCAGCCACGAGGGCAGCTCCTTGAGCGGTTGCGATCCCGACGCGGGTGCCGCTGTAGCTACCGGGGCCACCACCGACTAGGATCGCCTCGAAGTTGCCGCTGCCATGCTGATTGAGGAGTTCGGACAGCGGTTCGAAAAGGAGGGCATTGTGTCTGCGGTCGCTAATGAAGGATTTTTCTCCGACGATTTCCTGCCCGATTACGAAGGCAATTGAAGCGGCCTCGGTGGAGGTTTCGATGATGAGGACGGAAGGCACACCGGAATCTCAGGTTTCGGACAGGGGACTTCAAGGAAGAAGCTGACATCTAGCGCATCTTGCCACTTGCAAGTTTCGGCTCGTATCGTGAGGCTGTGCTGTGCGCATTTCCGACCGCTACATTGCAAAGCAGATCCTCGTGGGGACGGTTTACGCAATCGTGGTGTTGAGCCTAGTGCTGGTGATGGGAAATCTTTTCCAGAAAATCCGCCCGCTTTTGGTTGAGCAGCATGCGCCTCCGGAGCTCGTGCTGCGTTTTGTACTGAACGTATTGCCGTTTTCCCTGATGTTCACGATACCGTGGGGTTTCCTTTCTGCGGTACTGCTAGTTTTCGGGAGGTTGTCTGGGGATAATGAGGTGACCGCGTTTCGTGTGGCCGGTCAAAGCCTTGGGCGCTTGGCGTTGCCGGTGTTTGTCATTGGTGCCGCGCTTTCTGCGGTCTGCTTGTGGATCAATGTGAACGTGGTGCCGCTTTCTAAGGCTTCGTTGCGGGATATGATCTATGAACAGGTGAAAAGGGATCCGAGGTCGCTCCTGGATCCCGGTGTGGTGCAGTCAAATTTCGAGAATCAGAAGGTTTTCGTGGAAGAACGTGTGGGTGATTCGCTGAAAGGCTTCCATCTCTATCAGGTTTCCAATGGTGAGGATGGTCAGCCAGCGCGAGCAGATGCCTATGTGCATGCGGGCGAGGTTTCGCTGGTGGTAGACGAGAAGAAGAAACAGCTGCGCCTCAAGCTCATCGACGCGTTTATCGAGACAAAATCCGAAAACGGCACGGGGGAGATTGCTTTCGCCAAAGAAGCGGAGCCTTGGTTGTTTGATTTCGGTTCAACGCGCGGGAAAAAAATCAAATCTAGCGCGATGACGAATGATGAGATCAGGAGTTATCTTGCGAATAATCCGGATCTGCCGAAGCAGAAGCAGGTCGAGTTTCGAGCTGAAATTACGAAGCGTTACACGTTTTCTCTAGCGTGTCTTTCCTTCGCCTGCGTGGCGGTGCCACTGGGGCTAAAGTCGAGGCGGAGAGATACCTCTTCCGGGCTCGTGATGAGCTTGCTCATTGGTCTGGCATATTTCCTTGTGACGGTGGCGGCTGAGGATTTTGAAACGGATGCGGCTGCGACCTTCGTTTTGTGGGCGCCGAATGTTTTCTGCGTATTACTCGGCTTGTTCCTGTTCAGACGCGTTAGATTCCGGTAATCTGAATACTCCACATGAGTTTCGGCCATTTTATCCAGAAAACCTACCGCCATGGGCGCGAATATTTCGCGAAGGAGAAAATTGATTTCAAGCCGCATGTAGGGCCGCTGAAGGACTACTCGAAGGACAAGCTCGGTAGTGACCTACGAGCAGCGATGAATGTCACACTTCTCGCGCTGCCGCAGGCCATCGCGTATGCAGCGATTGCCGGGCTGGATGTCATTTACGGCGTAGTGAGTGCGGGGGTGGCAGCGATCGTCGCGCCGCTGTTCGCGAGTTCACGCTACAATGTATTGGGGCCTACGAATGCGACGGCGTTCATGCTCTTCAGTTTCTTTGCGGTAAATCCTGAATTGCGGCTACGCATTCCCGAGTTGCTTCCGTTGCTGGTGGTGCTGATCGCAGTTTGCTCGATGTTAGGAGCCATTTTGAAAGTCGCGGATCTCCTGCAATACGTTTCGCGCAGTGTGTTGGTGGGCTATATGGCTGGAGCGGCGGTGCTAATTATTGGTAACCAGCTGAAGCCCTTGCTGGGGTTGAGTGATTTTGTCGATACGGAGAAGACGGGGACATTTTTTGGGCTCGTTTGGGAGTTGCTGAAGTCGCTGGTGCATACGGATTGGGTGCCGCTGGTGATTGGTATAGTGACGCTTTTGATCTATCTGGCGTTCAAGCGCTGGAAGAAAACTTGGCCGGCGTTTTCCATCGCGCTCGTCTTAGGCTCGGCGATCTTTGGGCCGTTGATTCATTTTAATGTAGGCCCCTTCGGTGGGCAGGCCGTTTTCAATACCTTTGGATTCAGTGAACTGGTGCCGACGATGCCGTCGTTTTTCCGTGAAGGTATTTTTGATGATATTTCTGCGTTGATGGGACTAGCGCTTGCGATCGCTTTCCTCGCTTCACTGGAGAATACCTTGATGGCGAAATCGATTTCCTCGCAGACGGGGGACAAGCTGGATGCCAACCAGGATATGCTATCTATCGGCTTCGCAAACATGAGTTCAGCTCTCGCTGGGGGCATGCCGGCTTCGGGATCACTGACGCGTTCGATGCTGAATTTCCGCTCGGGTGCGGCGACAAAAGCAGCGCCTGTAATCACGGGACTGTTCACGTTGGTGCTGGTGCTACTCATCGCCTGGTCGCGGGAAACGGGGCTGAACATTATCGACTACATTCCTAAAGCTGCCCTAGCGGTGCTGGTGATTGCGGTGTCGTTCTCACTATTTAATGTCCACCAGATCCGCATTTGCCTGCGCTCAACGGGCGATGATGCATTGGTGATTTGGTTGACGTTTATCTCCACCCTGCTGGCACCCCTGCACGTCGCGATCTTTATTGGCGTGGCGATTTCGATCACTCTCTTTTTGAGGAAAGCGAGCAAGCCGCACCTCACGGAGTATGAGTTCAACGAGACGGGTGAACTACGTGAGAGGGAGGGAAAAAATGCGCGTGTCATTCCTGCGATTTCTATCGTTCACGTGGAGGGAGACCTCTTCTTCGGTGCTTCCGAGCTGTTCCGCACACAGATTCAACGGACGGTGACGGATCCCGCGATCAAGGTGATCATCCTACGATTGAAAAACGCTCGCCATCTCGATGCGACAAGTGTGATGGCACTGGAAGATCTGAATCTTTTCATGCGCCGGAAGGGTCTGTTCCTTTTGATCTCAGGTGCGACGAAGGACGTTTACAAGGTGCTCAAGCGATCGGGTATTCTTGAAGAATTGCAGAAAGGTGCGGATCGCACTCAGGGCGAGAGCAATATTTTCCTGACCATGCCTTCGAATCCGAATATTTCTACACGTGATGCGCTGCGACGCGCCCAGCATCTTCTAGGGACAAAAGAAGCGGATGTGCGTATCTTCTACGATCCCAACAAACACTCATGAAAAAGCTCTTCGCTATCTTAATTCTTCTCGCGATTCTAATTCCTGCTGGGAGTTGGTGGTTTTCCCCGGAGCAGGTGATAAAGCGGCGGACGAAACATCTCATGGCGGTGTTGAGTATTTCCGAAGGCAGTGCGGATCCGCTGAGGCAGGCGAAGGTTTTTTCGATCAATGCCTTGCTGGCTGACGAAGTGACACTCGACATACCCGGCACTACGGAGGCGAATGGAACCTTTGATAAACAACTTATGGAATCAGCATTTTCCTGGATCTGCGAGAATGCGAAAAGCTCGGAATTCCATGTCACAGAGTTCCGAAGCCTTAATATCGATGGTGATTCGGCGACGGTCAACGTGACCGTAGAGGGCTACATGGAGCTGTTTAAGTTACGCCCAGTGGACGGTCTTCATGATGTCACCGTCGTCTGGGAAAAAGGCGGCGATGGGTGGCGTTTCACACGTGTGGACTGGGATACGCCTTAGACCGATTTACAGATGATCTTACCGAAATCGAAGGTAAGATTTTTTGGTCGTTGGAATTGGCTGCGCGTTGTCTTTCAGGGGTCGAGCTGACGAAGCCAATATCTACGTTGTTCGTCTATCGTGGATGCTTATCCACTCGCTCCTCACGCCTTGATCTTGGTTCCGTCCGCCTCGACGATTTCGGCAATTTCATCTGGAAAATGGTCTAATCCCCAAGAAAAACGAACTCTTCTGCCACACGATTCAGTGAACGCCGTGCGGCGGGCAAGACTTCCGCGAGCGAGCCAAGAACCTCTCTCTGGTGTCTACCGCAGCGGGATTGCGGGCAAGATGCAGCGCCTTCGAAGGAACGTTTCGCAAAGGATTCGTAGAAGGCGAGGTCAGGTGCGCCTTTGCGCTCATTACGCTTTTCGAAAAACGAAGGAAACAGGCCGGTGAGGACGAGAAACTGGTTTCCAGCCGCGACTTGGAGATGAAATTTCATGCTGCCGTGCGCTGGTGAGATGACGGCTAGGAAATCCGAGGCATGCGTGTAACCGCCGGCGATATCCTGAAGGGGGTCACTTATCTGTCTGCGGATGCGGTTGGCTAAAACGCCCGAAACGTAGTTCGCGATCTCTGGATCTGCGATGTCTGCCTGCATGAAGGCGTGGCGCACGAGGACGTAGAAATAGAAATCCGGAGAGACCTGAAGAGCTGAAGGAGAGTCGAGCATACCTCGTAAGACTTCCTTGAGATCAAGCATTTCACGAAGTGCATCTGGGTCTTCCCAGAGCTTGGCCATGCACACTCGCTTTCGACCGCCTGAGAGCACTTCGGTCAGGAAATCGAAGTCCGCTCCAGTAAAGCGGTCACGGCTGGCGACGATCCATTCGTGTAACATAACAATCCGTTTAGCAGAAAATCCGCCACCATGACCAGAAAATAGTTAAGAAATGCGAAATAAATATATCTGACCTTACGAATTTTCACTTTAAAACCTGATGGTTTAGGGGTTTTTGAAATTAGAATTGAGGTCATAAGGTTTTTTGCTGGTCTGGCAGTCAATTCATGTGAGGAATTCATCATGCACATGACTTTTGCCACGATATCAGTATGGTCTTCAGCCATCGCATTACTGCAGGTAATGGGTTCATTGGGCATTTTCCTATACGGCATGAAAATCATGTCCGAAGGCGTACAGAAAGTGGCGGGCAACCGGATGCGGGCGGCGCTTTCAGGGATGACCAGCACTCGCTTGCGTGGTGTGGTCACGGGTTTTTTCACCACAACGATTGTGCAGTCTTCCTCGGCGACGACGGTCTTGGTGGTGTCTTTTGCAAATGCGGGTCTTCTCACTTTGATTCAGGCGATCCCGGTCATCATGGGAGCAAACCTTGGAACCACCACCACGGCATGGATCGTAGCATTAATCGGTAAGTTTTCCGTTTCAAAGATCGCTCTCCCCGTGATCGGCATCGGGCTTCCTATGTTTTTCATATGTAAAGATAAGGGTAAGAGTCGAGGTGAAGCGCTGATAGGTTTCGGCCTCGTCTTCATCGGTCTCGGCCTCCTCAAGGACTCGGTTCCTGATCTTAAGTCCATGCTGGCGACTGATCCCAGCACGGCACATCAGATTGAGTATATCATTTCTTTGCTAGGTGGCCACGGTTTCGGATCTGTGGTCCTGTTCATGCTTGGCGGGATCGTGCTGACGCTGCTTGTGCAGTCCTCTTCTGCTGCGATGGCGATCACCATTACCTGCGCACTGAATGGTTGGCTGGGTGACGTTACTGTTGACCCTGTAGGCGTTTTTCAGAATTCCGCAGCGATTGTACTCGGTGAGAATATCGGCACGACGGTTACTGCCTGGTTGGCATCGGCTGGTGCGAATGCGAACGCGAAACGCGCTGCTCGAGCTCACTTCACCTTCAATGTGATAGGTGTCGTCTGGTGTCTGGTGCTGTTTTATCCTTTCACCTCAGTGGTGTGGGCATTGACAGATCATCTTCCACAGTGGCTCCGCTCTGCAAACAAAGCGGCATCACAATCTGAAATCGCGTTCGCTACGGCAATTTTCCACAGCACATTCAACTTTGCGAACATCCTAGGACTCGTCTGGTTCGCACCGCAAATCGAGAAACTAGTGACTATGTGGGTGAAGGATAAAAAGCCCGGCGCTAAGACAAAACTACGCTATATGGGCAGCTCGCTTGTCGATATTGGTGAGTTGAGCCTTGCTGAGGCGGATAACGCGGCAACAAAGATGGCTGATCTCACCTGTGAGATGTTTGACGGGATGATTGATGTGCTAGGTAAGCCAGGAGAGGATCTCTCCACTCGTGTCGCCGAGCTGAAGCAGATGGAGGATGTCTGCGATGAAATGCTGCACGATATCACGTCATACCTGATTCAGTGCTCGACCCATGAAATTGGCTCAGGAAATGCCTCCCATATCACTTCGCTGCTCAGAATCGTCGCGGAGATTGAAGAGGCAACGGATAGGATCTATCGAATGGTGAAAATAGTGCAGCGGAAATACGAGAAGAGCCGTGATTTCACTGAAATCCAGCACGATGCATTGATCGAGAGTGGCACGCAGGTGCGCATGCTTCTCAATGTCGCTCGGAATTCACTGGTGGGCATAGATGGTGCAACGCGTTCCCAGGCTCACGAAATCGAAGATCGAGTGGATCGCCTGCGCAAAAATAGCAACAAAGCCGCAGCAAAACGTATGCAGGAAGGTGCCGCAGTGCAGACGGAAATGATTTTCATCGACCTCAATAACCATATGGAAGCAGTTGCGAACCATATGATTAACGTGATTGAGACGAGTTCCACAGAAGCGGGCTCTCGTTGAATGGGTGCGGGATCGCTCCGAACCTAAGAATATGGAAATTGAGAAGCGCGAAGGCGCTGGATTGATGAAGATCAACCATTCTGTCTGCCGCTGGTGCTACGAGGATATTCCCCTAGATGACTTTTGCGTAGCTGCGAAAGGCATGGGTATCAGCTCCGTGGAATTACTCGATACGACCGATTTTCCGACGATTGAAAAGCACGGCCTGACCTGCGCGATGGTTACTTTCCCGACGGGAAAAACGGCGGATGGCGAGATTGTTGGGCGCATCGAGAAGGCTTTCAATCGTCCTGAGTATCACGATTTGCTGGAGGAAATTTATACGAAGAAATTGCACGAATGCGCTGCAGTTGGAGCAAAGCAATTGATCTGCTTTTCAGGAAACCGTGAAGGAATGTCTGATGAAGAAGGGCTGGAAAACTGTGCCTCAGGCCTACGCCGCATTCTGCCGCTTGCAGAGGAGCTTGGCATCACACTGGTCATGGAGTTACTAAACTCAAAAGTAGATCACCCCGATTACATGTGTGACCACACAGCGTGGGGCGTCGCTCTATGTGAAAAGCTCGCTAGTCCAAATTTCGGCCTGCTCTATGATATTTATCATATGCAGGTCATGGATGGAGATGTGATCGCTACGATACGTGAAAATCATCGTCATTTTTCCCACTACCATACGGGTGGTGTGCCGGGTCGGAATGAAATCGATGAGACCCAAGAGCTGAATTACCCAGCAATTATGCGGGCGATTCTGGATACGGGATATACTGGCCACGTGGGGCAGGAGTTCATACCGAAACGAGACAATAAGCTCGCTTCGCTTAAGCGGGGAATAGATATCTGCACGGTTTGATGCGCAATAAATACGTAGGCTCTTCTGTTCTCTGAAGGGCGGTGCATCCTATTGAGACACAAGGTCTAATCAGGATTCCGATGGGTAGAAAAAACTGCTATTCAAGACTTGGATGCGTGATATTCTACCTAGTCCAATAACTACCAAAACCTATGTTACACTACGCAATTGTATTTCTCGTTCTTGCCTTGATTGCCGCCGCCCTCGGCTTTGGAGGGATCGCAGGCACTGCCGCAACGATCGCAAAAGTTTGTTTCGTTGTCTTTTTGATCGTCGCCGTGATTTCCTTCCTCAAGAAATCGAAATAGGCCGATAATATCCGAGCTGGCTTGCATTAACGGATCGTTCGAGATTCCTGTGTAGCCCGGCGGGGAACTCTCTTAGCAAGAACAACTCCCTTGCATCACATTCTGAATTCTTCGCCGAGGTAGTATTTCTTGGCGATAGGGTCGTTGACGAGGTTATCGGAGGCGCCTTCGAGGATGACTTTACCATCGTGGATGAGGTAGGCGCGGTCGGTGATAGAGAGGGTTTCACGTACGGAGTGATCCGTGATGAGGATGGTGAGACCGTCTTGCTCGCGGAGGTCGCGGACGATGCGCTGAATGTCCTCTACGGCGAGGGGGTCGATGCCAGCAAAGGGCTCGTCGAGCATGAGGACTTTTGGATCCGAGCAGAGTGAGCGTGCGATGGCGAGGCGGCGTTTTTCACCGCCGGATAGGGTGATGGCTAGCGATTTTGAGAGTTTGGTGATACCGAACCGTTCGAGAAGCTCCTCAGCACGTGCTTTCTGATCCTTTCGGGAGAGGCCGGGGCGTGTTTCTAGGATGGCGAGGAGGTTGTCCAATACTGAGAGCTTGCGGAATACGGACTCTTCTTGTGGGAGGTAGCCTAGGCCGAGGCGGGCGCGGCGGTGCATGGGGAGTTTGGAAATATCCTCCCCAAGAAGCTCGACGGTGCCTTGCTCGGCGGGGATGAGGCCGGCGATCATGTAGAAGGATGTCGTTTTTCCTGCGCCGTTGGGGCCGAGCAGGCCGACGATTTCTTTTTCGCGCACATTGATGGAGACTCCATCCACGACGGTGCGGCCACCGTAGCTTTTGCACAAACCATTGGCTGAAAGAACGATTTCCCTTTTGGGTTCTGATTCTGGTGCAGCTTTCGGAATCGGAGCGATTTTACCAGCTGCTGGAGAAGTGCTTTGTGGGAGTGTGTTCTGAGTGGTCACGTGAGCGGATGCTGTGTTTTAAAATCGGGGCTTTTATTGGTCCATGTTGAGGGCACCGCCCATTTCCCAATTTCCTTGGGTGGAGAATGAGCCATCAGTGAGGAGTCTTAAGGTGAGATTTGCTTCCTTGGCGCGGGCGTAAAATGCGCCTTGTTGAACCCAGGGGAAACCGCCGTGGATGATGATTTCTCCGCTGGCCACATTGTAGGT
Source organism: Luteolibacter sp. (assembly GCA_051252155.1). Classification (GTDB taxonomy): domain Bacteria; phylum Verrucomicrobiota; class Verrucomicrobiia; order Verrucomicrobiales; family Akkermansiaceae; genus Luteolibacter. The sequence goes on from JBPOGB010000002.1 coordinate 595,543, forward strand.
AAGCACTCGTCCACTTGCTTTGACTGGATCTTTTCCAGCGACGGATTTCTGGTCGATGACGACGGCTCCTTCAGCGACTAAGCGTTGCACGTTTCCGAAATTGGCACTGGGTCCCTGCTTGGCTTCGTCGTCTTTTTTGCCTTCTTCGACTTTCTTTTCGAAGAAGATTTTGAGTTCGCTGGCTCCGCTGAGCCCAAAGCGTGGGTCAGTGACACGGACATTGCCCATGTAAACCAAGATGCCTTCTTCGGCATCGAAATACATACCTCCATCGCAGGTGATCACTGTGTCGCCGGGGTCACGCTTGATGTTGAGTGGCTTAGCCTTCTCGTCGTCGGTTGGTGCTGTAGCGACTTGGAGGCTTGCGTTATCCACGAAGGCAAGGGCGGCGGCAGTCGCTTCGTCGCCTGCTTTTTCGTCCGCAATAAGATTGTTCTCGGCGGAGAGGTTAGAGGCATCGATCTCCGGCTTCATGCTGCTGGCATCCGCTTCGATGGATTTGATTTCCTCCTCTGTGACAAAGGCAGGTGGCTCTGCGTAAAGGGTCGTCGGCGTGAGGCACATGGCGACGAGTGCTGCGGTGTGAAGCGGGCTGGTTTTCATGGAAGTTTCTTTCTGTGGAGGGAAAATACGTGTGCTGACGGGGCCGAGAAGGAAGCCCTCGCCATTTTGGAATTCGTAAACGAGCCCAGAACCTTTGGCGATCAGACGGTCGTTGGTGATTTCGACAGGTTCATTGGCACGGAGTAGGGCTTTTTCACTGTCGAAGAGAGCCTTCTGGAGCTGTGCTTTTGCGCGAAGGGAGCGATCTGGGTTAAAGAAGCGGATGAGGACATCTTCACCCTGAATGTGTTCTGGATCGATGAGGGTGAGGGTTTCTGCATGAAGATCGCCAACGAGTCTGCGTTCGGCATCGTAGCGTGGCAGGAGGACGCCGTGCATCACGCTGCCATCTGGGAGCAGTGAGATGGGGTTTTTCTGCATGTCAGGCTTGGATGCCTGTGCGTTGAGCAGCTGCGTAGCTAGAAGGAAGATGGAAAGGTGGCGGGACAATTTTTTCCGAGTGTATGACGTTTCAGTAGGTGGAACTTATAAGGTATCGAATATCGTCGGGCGGACAACCGCAATATCGGAATGTGGGTGTGTGAGTAAGCGGGGTTGATTTGGTGAGAGAAGGGGATGATGATGGGGGCATGAAACCGCAAGTGGGGGAAATGGCGCCGGAATTCCGCGCAATAGCAGTCGAAGGTGAAACTGAGGCAGAGGTGTCGCTTACTGATCTACGCGGTGAGCGTGTGGTCTTAGTTTTCTATCCGAGGGACAATACGCCGGGCTGCACGATTCAGGCCTGCTCGCTGCGGGATCACTGGGGTGAGATCAAAGGTAAGGCACGTGTCTTCGGAGTTAGCGCAGATTCAGTGGCCAGCCATAAGAAGTTTATCGCAAAGCGTGAGCTGCCCTACCCTTTGTTGGCCGACACCGATAAAGCGATCTGTGAGGCTTATGGTGTGTGGGTTCAGAAATCGATGATGGGTAAAAAGTTCATGGGTATCGAGCGTAGTACCTTCGTCATCGGCACGGATGGGAAAATTGAGGCGGTGCTAGAAAAGGTCGCGCCTGTAGGCCACACGGGTAAACTTTCCGAAATCCTTGGATGAGTGGAGTGGTGAAAAAGAATGAGCAGCCGCATATTGGGCTGACGATTGCCACAGTGGGCGTGATGGCGCTTGGGCTGGCGACGGGTCTGAAATGGTTGGGGTTGATGTCGCGCATCGATGGGCTGTTACTTACGGCCTTTTCTCCAGATGCGATGAAGCATCCCGAGATGCCTCTGGAGCCCTTATTCTTGTGGGGGGCGACTGCGTTCCTCGCCTTTGCGCTGCCTGCTGTGCTACTGAATATTCCGGGGCAATGGCGTAGGCTAGTGGTATGGGGAGCGACGATTGCTCTGACGATCTCGTGGGGGCCGGTGCTGGTGCTTGCGGCACGTATGCCGGAGATTGGCGTGGCCTTGGTTGCGGTGTTGTGGTCGGGTATTTGCGCAATGTTTTACACGCTCAATCACGTTCTTCCGGTCGATGTCCCGGACGCAAAAGACGAAAAGAAAGAAAGCGATGCCAAAAGCTGATCTACCACTTCCGGTGAAAAACCTCGTTGCGGAGTTGAAACGGCTTCCCGGCGTCGGTTCACGCAGTGCCGAGCGCATGGCTGTCTGGCTACTGCGCAATAAGAAGGCAGAGCCACTTGCGCTTGCTGGGGCAATAGTCGAGGCGCATGAAAAAATCATCGCTTGCCCGGTATGCGGTTTTTTCGCGACGCGAGAGCTTTGTGAAATTTGCACCGATTCGAGGCGTGATGATACACTACTCTGCGTGGTCGAGCAGGCGACGGATGTCCTTCCCATGGAAAGATCCGGAGCATTCAAGGGGCGCTACCATTGCCTCGGTGGGAAGCTTTCTCCGCTGGATCGTGTTTCCCCAGAAGACCTCAACATCCCTGAGCTGATGAAGCGTGTGGATGCCGCTGAGGACGGTATGGAAATTATTCTCGCACTTGGTGCGGATGTGGAAGGCGAGGCAACCTCGAACTACCTCGCCGACATGCTGCGTGGAAAATCTGCGCGTGTCACAAGGATCGCCCAAGGGCTTCCTGCGGGTGGCGGACTTGAGCATGCTGACGAGCTGACACTGATGCGTGCGCTCCAGGGGCGTCGAGATTTCTAAAAACAGCTTTTACTCAGCAGGATCCGGGAAAGCCGGTGGATTGACGATGATTCGCGCCTGTGGCTTGTTGTTGACGTAGGCAAAAGCCCATCCCAGCAATACGTAGACCTTATTGCTGAAGCCGATGAGGAAAAGGATATGGATGAGCAGCCACGCCACCCATGCGAAGAAGCCGTTCATCTTCAGGTCGCCTGCTTTGAGGACGGCGACGTTTTTTCCAATGATGGCCATCATGCCCTTGTCATTGTATTTGAAAAGCGGCCTGAGCTCGTGTTTACGCTCCGCAAATTGCGTTCCTTCAAGCCTCAGTTCCTCTTTGAGAAGCTTGGAAACGTGATCTCCCATCTGCACAGCGGCGGGTGCAACTCCGGGAACGTATTTGTCCTCCTTGTCCCGCATGTTGGTGAGGTCGCCAACCACGAAAATATCTGGATGACCCTTGATCGATAGGTCAAGGCTCGGGGTGATGCGCCCGCCCTTATCTGTATCGACCCCGAGATCTTTGGTGAGCGGGCTGGCGGCGACTCCCGCTGCCCAGACGATTGCATTCGCATTCAGTTCGCTGCCGTCTCGGAATTTGAGGTGATTTTTGTGCACTTCGGTCACCCTCATTTCATTCCAGACTTCGACTCCTAGATTCTGGAGGCGCTGCTTGGCGTAGTCCGATTGTTCCGGGTCGTAATATGGAAGGATTTTCGGAGCACTCTGAATGAGGATGACACGTAGCTTGCAGGTATCGATTCTACGGAAATTCGATTTTAGGGAGCGGTGGATGAGGTCGGTAAGGGCGCCGGCGAGCTCGACTCCAGTGGGGCCACCGCCGACGATGGCGATGGTCATCAAGCGCTCTCGCTCTGCGTAGTCCTCAGTCAGTTCAGCACGTTCTAGGTTAGAAAGAATTTTCCGGCGGATGGCCTGGGCATCTGCAAGGGATTTGAGGCCGAGTACATGTTCCTTCCAGTGACCATTTCCGAAAAATCCGGTCTGTGCTCCAGCGGCCAGCATGAGATAGTCGAAATGGTAGGTAGTGCCCGAGGCACCGTTGACGGTCTTTTCTACTGGCGAAATGGACTTTACCTCGTCCATCAATACGGTGACGTTTTTCGCCTTATAAAGAACCTGCCTGATTGAGCGCGCGATGTCTGGAGCCGCGAGGGAGGCTGACGCGACCTGATAGAGAAGTGGCTGGAAAAGGTGGTGGTTTGTGCGGTCAATGAGCGTGACCTCAAAACGGTCGTCATTGGCCAACTTGCGCGCGCACTCGAGCCCTGCAAAACCTCCACCAATAATGAGAACCTTGCGAGGTTCCGAATCCTTACTTGCCATGCAGCGGACTCTGCCACGCTTTTCTCATAAGGGCAAACAGGGGCTTTTGAAACTTTTTACATGGCGCGAAGGCATGGATTTAGGAGTTGATGCGGTCTTGCATGCGGCCGTACATAGTGATTCTCTGCGCCTCTATGCACATTCGTTTCACAGAACAGGAACTCAAGACTCTGGTCGAGATGCTCAGCCTTGCGGTGAACGTTTCTGCGTGGAATCAGAAGGAAACGGCAGATGCGAAGCTCGCGAATTACGAATCTTTCGAAAGCAAGATCCTTGAAAAGGCTGCTCAGAACGGTCTGGGCGATATGATCGAGTTTGATGAGGAGTCGAAGCGATTCCGCCTACGTAAGGAAGTGGAGGAAAAGCTTTTTCACCACGAATGCTACGAGGAATTCCGCAATGAGAGCTTCTGGGATGAACTTACGGTGCGCCTTGCCGACAGGGATCTCGTCAAATCCATAGGCCTCAAGGCTTGGAGTGAACTGACTGAAGAGCAGCGGCGTAAGAAAACCGTTGGCATGGAAAAGCGCTATTGGGCGGAATTTTCGAAGAGTGGCATCGATCGTGTGATCGTGATGACTCCTCCAGGGGAGGGATGAAATTTCCCGGAGGTGCGATCTTCGGTTTGACAAACCCCGGCGATTGGGGCATTTCCTTCGCCCCGCGCCAGAAATGGCGTTCTGGAATCCGGCAGAGTAGCTCAGTGGTAGAGCAGAGGACTCATAAGCCTTTGGTCGGCGGTTCAAATCCGCCCTTTGCCACCAGATTCCTTTTTTCCCGCTAGCCTCACGTTGAGGCGGCGTATCGTTCCTCTCTGTGGGAAATCGTTGCCATAAGGTCGATTCCAGGTATTATGTTAGGTGAGTGCATTGGTTTATACACTGCCACCCTGACATACCATGTTTGGAAAGATCCTACGCAAACTGAAAGGAGAATCCCGCCCGGAAAAACACGGGCGACCGCTTGATGCACCTGAGGGGAGACCTAAAATTGGCCTAGCACTTTCATCCGGTGGCGCACGTGGTCTTGCTCATGTCGGCGTTCTCCAGGTTCTTGAGGAAAATGGCATCGAAATCCATGCTATTTCAGGGTCCTCTATGGGCTCTTACGTTGGCTCACTTTGGGCGGCGGGTTTTTCCGGAAAGGAACTCGCCGATCTCGCCGCTGAAATGCACGATCGCCGCCAGCTCTGGAAGCTCGCTGACCCCGTTTTCCCTCCCATGCGCGGCCTTTTCCACGGCCTAAAGGCGAAAGCTCATCTCGAGCGCTCGCTTGGCGATCTTAGCTTCGAGGATCTCGAAAGGAAGCTGCTCGTCATCACCGCAGACCTCGATACGAAGCAGCGCCTTGTCCTTCGCTCCGGGAAAATCGCGGACGCCGTGCACGCCTCTTGCGCCATGCCGGGTATCATTGCACCCGTCAACCTGAACGGCCGCCGCTGTGTAGATGGAGGTGTGGTCGATCCCGTGCCCTGCGAGGTTCTTCGCAAATTCGCCGGGGTGGATCGTGTCATCGCTGTATCGGTGATCCCCACCTTTGCGGAAGTTGATTCCGGCATGTATCAGGATGACGATGAGCTCCCGCCCCGATCATTGCCTCGCCGTTTCTTCTCCGCCATAAACCGCAATCTCAACTTCTTGGCGAGGGGCAACATCGTCGACACCTTCCGTCAGTCGATCCGTTGCGCCCAGGTGCGCATCGCCCACGATTCCGTGAAACGCGCTGACCTTTGCCTGCGTCCCGAGCATTTCTCCGCACCGTGGAATGACTACTCGAATTTCGAGCGCTTTATCGACGCCGGGCGCAATATTGCGCTCGAGCACCTCGATGAGATCCGCGCCCTAGCAGGAATTTCCGAAAACCCACCCGACGAAAAGTCCGATGAAAAATCCGATGACAGCATGGTGGGCGACCGCGTCGCCTGAACACCAACAGACCCATCAGGATGCGCTGCTCAAGCGCTTCCTGCGCACTCGTGCCGTCCCGTTCACGAAGTTTTATGGGAAAATGTTTTCCGAAAATGGCATCGACCCGCGCGACATCAGCTCCACCGATGACCTCGTGAAACTCCCGTTCACCTCGAAGGCGGACTTCGCCAACCCTCGCGATTTCGTCATTATCCCGGACGAGGCAGCGGTGAAAAAGCAATGGCGCACTCTCCTCCGCGCGCTCACTTCGGGGCCGTCCGCCACCAAGGCTGCTCTCGAAAAAGAACTCCGCCCCATCCTACTCACCAGCACCACCGGCCGCTCCGCCGAGCCAGTGCCGTTCTTATATACCGCGCACGACATCGCCCGGCTCGAAGAAGGAGGCCGCCGCCTCATGCAGCTCTGCCAATCGGATCCTGCCTTCAAACACGTCAACGCCTTCCCATTCGCCCCTCACCTAGCCTTCTGGCAGGCTCACTACGCGGGCACCGGCCACAACACCTTCATGCTCTCCACCGGCGGAGGAAAAACCGTAGGTACCGAGGGAAACATTCGCATCATCAACAAGATTGATCCCGATGCCATCATCGCCATGCCGACTTTCCTCTACCACCTCCTGCAGGAAGGAAACGAGGCGGGTTCGCAGTGGAAAAATCTCAAGCGCCTCGTCCTCGGCGGCGAAAAAGTCCCGCTCGGCATGCGCCGCAAGCTCAAGGAGCTCTGCGCCGAAATGGGCTCACACGATGTCGCCATCATGTCCACCTACGGCTTCACCGAGGCGAAACTTTCCTTCACCGAATGCCTCCCCACCAACGGTGACCAGCCCTCTGGCTTCCATGTCTATCCGGACATGTGCTTCATCGAAATCATCGACCCCGAAACCGGCGACCGCGTCCCTGACGGCACACCCGGCGAGATCGTCCTCACCCAGCTCGACTCTCGCGGCACGATCGTCCTCCGCTACCGCACCGGCGACCTCATCGAGAATGGTATCACGCGCGAGCCATGCCCTCACTGCGGCCTGACCTGCCCACGCCTGATGGGAAAAATCTCACGCGTCTCCGATTTCAAAAACCTCGCCATCGACAAGCTCAAGGGAACCCTCGTCGATTTCAATAAACTCGAAAACATCCTCGACGATACCGAAGGCCTCGGCGCATGGCAGGTCGAACTCAAGAAACGCAACGACGATCCGCTCGAATCCGATGTTGTCGTTGTCCACGCCGTCACCATGAAAGGCGATGAAGCCACCCTCCGCGAAGCCATCCACGACCGCTTCACTCAGTCCACTGAATTTTCCCCCAACGAAATCCTGTTCCACACCTGGGACGAAATGCGCAAACTCCAAGGTGTCGGCAAAGAGCTCAAGGAACAAAAAGTCAAAGACAGCCGCCCGAAATCCTAAAATTTAAAACTCTCAATTCATGTTCATTATCGCCGCTACCCGCACGCCTTTCTGCAAGATGGGCACCGACCTCGCCCCATTCACCGCGGACGATCTCGGTCGGGCTGCAGCCGCTGCTCTACTCACGCGTACTGGTATCGATCCCGGCGAGCTTTCGGAAGTCATTTTCGGCTGTGTTGCCCAGCCAGCCGAGGCTGCAAATATCGCACGCATCATCGCTCTTCGTTCCGGCGTGCCGCAACACGTCCCCGCCGCCACCGTCCACCGAAATTGCGCCTCAGGCATGGAAGCTGTCACCACCGCCCATCAGCGCATCGCCGCCGGGCAGGGCGATCTTTTCCTCGTTGGTGGCACGGAGAGCATGAGTCATGTTCCCCTGCTTTTCCCCCACGAGGCCGCCATCCATTTCTCTGAACTCAATCGCGCAAAATCCTCCGGCCAAAAACTCTCCGCTGCCGCCAGCTTCAACCTCTCAGATTTTAAACCCCGCGTTGGCCTCGAGTTAGGTCTAACCGATCCATTCAGTGGCCTGATCATGGGCGATACCGCGGAAATTCTCTCCCGCGAATTTAGCATCACCCGCGAACAACAGGATCGCTTCGCCGCCAACTCCCACACGAAAGCCCTCGCCCATCGCGAGCAGCTCGATTCAGAAATCACCCCGATCTTCCATGAGGGCAACGCCATCACCCAAGACAATGGCATCCGCACTGATTCCACTCCGGAAAAACTTGCCACCCTCCGCCCCATCTTTGATCGCATCACCGGCACCGTCACCGCAGGAAATAGCTCTCAAATCACCGACGGAGCCGTTGCCCTTCTTGTAGGCACCGAGGAAGCCGCGAACCGCCTTGGCATCGAACCGCTCGGCCGCCTCGCCGCCTACGCTTACTCCGGCTGCGACCCCGCACGTATGGGACTCGGCCCCATCCACGCCATCGCCCGCGCCAAACAGCTTTCCGGCCTCACCCCCGACGATGCCGACCTCGTCGAGCTAAACGAAGCCTTCGCTGCTCAGGTTCTCGCCTGCCTCGCTTACCTGAAAAATCCCGACTCCCACCACCTCGATCTCCCTGCCTACGACATCCCTGAGGAAAAGCTCAACCGTCGTGGCGGTTCCATTGCTCTCGGACACCCCGTCGGCGCCAGTGGTGCCCGCCTCATTCTCACCGCCCTGGATCAGCTCCGCGAAACCAGCGCCCACCGCGCCCTCGCCACCCTTTGCGTCGGCGGAGGACAAGGCGCAGCCCTCTACCTCGAGAAACCTTAACTCTCAAATTCCAACCCTCAATCTCCAATGAAGACTCACCCAAACAGCTTCTCTTGCTTGGCGTCCTTGGCGGTTAATATTCTTCCCCAAAACCACAGCTCTCCCTCTTCCTTGAAAGTTGAGAGTTGAAAATTGAACGTCCATGAACATCTCCCTCAGCTTCGCTAACACCACCGCCATCCTCGTCTTTGACCGAGAGGGTTCCTCGGCGAACATCTTCGATTCCGCGACGCTAAAAGAGCTTTCTTGTCTCCTCGATGAACTCGCCGCTCAGCCCGAAGTCACCGGCCTGCTCATCCGCTCCGCAAAGCCGGACATCTTCATCGCCGGAGCCGATCTGAAAGAGTTATCCTCCGCGCGTGGGGAAAGGCTCGATGAACTCATTGCCACCGGCCAGACCCTCTTCAATCGTATCGCGGATCTCCCGTATCCCACCGTCGCCGCCATCCACGGTGCATGTGTGGGCGGTGGATTCGAGCTCGCTCTTGCCTGTGATTGGCGTGTCGCCAGCGATTCCTCGAAGACAAAAATTGGACTCCCAGAAACTCAACTCGGCATCCTCCCTGCATGGGGCGGCACCACTCGCCTGCCAGATCTACTAGGTTTACCGGAGGCGCTGCCCATCATCCTTTCCGGAAAACTCCACACCGCCTTCCTCGCGAAACGTAAGGGGCTCGTCGATGAGATCGTACCAAAGGAGCACCTCAAAGCTCACGCCCTCGGCTACCTAAAAAAAGGCAAACGCGACCATACGCACAACCCCATCACGCATAACCAAGCCGTCGCCGCCCTCACCCGCGTGCAGGCGCAAAAGGAGTTACATAAGAAAACCCACGGCCACTACCCGGGGCCGGAGGCTGCACTTGAAGTTGCGGTTGCATCCATCGGCCGCACCCGCGCTCAGTCGCAGCAGGCGGAAAAGGAAGCCATCGAACGCCTCGCCTCGCTGCCTGAGACATCCCAGCTCATTCGCCTGTTTTTTCTCCAAGAGCGCGCAAGGAAGCACCGTCACACCACCGCAGAGCCACGAAAAATCCACCACACCGCCGTCATTGGCGCAGGTGTCATGGGCTCCGGCATCGCCTACTGGCTCAGCACCCGCAAGCTCAACATCGTTCTCCAGGATATTTCCCCGGACGCCCTCGCCAAGGGCATGAAATCCATTTCCCGCCTCTACACCGATGCGGTGAAACACCATGTCCTCTCAAAAACCGAGGCAGCCCGTGGCGCCGACCGCGTCCATCCCGCCGCAGGAGCCATCCCCCTGCATCGCTGCGATCTCATCATCGAGGCCGCTGTCGAGGATCTCTCCATCAAGAAAAAGATCTTCGCGGATCTCTCCTCCCGCTGCCGCCCGGACACGATCCTCGCCACCAATACCTCCGCTCTACCTATCGGCGAACTCGCTGCTAGTATCACTCACCCCGAGCGCCTCGTCGGCCTCCATTTCTTCAATCCCGTACACCGCATGCAGCTCGTCGAGGTCGTCCGCACCGACTCCACCTCGGATGAAACACTCGCCACCGTCGTCACCTTCGTCCGCAGGATCGGCAAGCTCCCCGTTGTCGTAAGAGATTCCCCCGGCTTCCTCGTGAACCGCATTCTCATGCCCTACCTCGTCAAAGCTGCCGCCATGTTCGAGGAAGGTGGCGACCCCGAGGAAATCGACAAAGCCATGCTCGATTTCGGCATGCCGATGGGGCCGCTCCGCCTTCTCGATGAGGTCGGCCTCGATGTCGCCATGCATGTCGCCCGCACCCTCGCAGCGGCGTTTCCCGAGCGTATGTCGCTTCCTACAGTGGTGGAGAAACTTCTCGAAGCAGGCCACCCCGGGCGCAAAGGCGGCAGCGGCTTCTATGTCTATGACGATGCCTCTCCGGTCGTGAATGCCGAGGCCATCGGTTTCCAGGTCGGGAGCGAAGACACCCCAGGCGACGCCCAGGAAATCCTCTCCGGCCTTATGACTACAGAAGCAAAACTCTGCCTCGAAGAAGGCGTCGCCGAAACTGCTGATGATATAGATCTCGCGATGATCTTTGGCACTGGCTACCCGCCATTCCGCGGTGGCCCACTTGCGCTTTAAATCTTCAACCCACTAAAATCCATGTCCGACTCCATCATCGATACCTCGAAAATGTCCGAGGGGCAGCGCGCCGCCCTCGAGCTTGCGGAATCCTCACGCGACACCCGCGAGCTATCGGGCTTCGCCGCCTCCGTTTTCAATGGTGCGCCGGATTTATCGCTGGTCTTCCCTTTTCCCGTCCAGTCACCTGAAGACCGGGGCGAGGGCGATGCATTCATCGGAAAACTGCGCACCTTCCTCAATGAAAAGACCGATCCCGATGCCATCGACCGTGAAGGAGAGATTCCGGACAGCGTCTTCGACGGCCTCGCGGCGATGGGTGCCTTTGGCATAAAGATCCCGGAGCAATATGGCGGACTCGGCCTCTCGCAGACAAACTACTCCCGCGCTGCGATGGTGCTCGGTGGACACTGCGGAAATCTCACCGCCCTGCTTTCCGCTCATCAATCTATCGGCCTACCGCAGCCTTTGCTGGTCTTCGGCACTGAAGCGCAGAAGGAGAAATACCTTACGAAATGTGCCGCCGGGGGGGTCTCCGCCTTCGCCCTCACAGAAAAGGAAGTCGGCTCCGATCCCGCGCGCATGACCACCGAAGCCACCCTTTCCGAAGACGGCAGCCACTACCTCCTCAGTGGCGAGAAGCTCTGGTGCACGAATTCACTCAAAGCCTTCGCCCTCATCGTTATGGCGCGCACCGCCACGCCGGAGAAACCTCACGCAACTACGGCGTTTATCGTAGATATGGATCAGCCCGGTGTTGAGATCGTCACCCGCTGCCACTTCATGGGGCTGAAAGCACTCTACAACGGAGTCGTCCGTTTTACCGATGTGAAAGTCCCGGTCGAGAACGTTGTCGGTGGAGTGGGGAAGGGGCTGAAAGTCGCTCTCACCACGCTCAACACCGGCCGCCTCACCCTACCGGCTGCCTGTGTCGGCTTGCTGGATAGGTGCTTAGAGATGTCGCTCACGTGGTCGAAACAACGCGTCCAGTGGGGGCAGGAAATCGGCAGGCATGCCGCCATCGCCGGTAAACTCGCCGATCTCGCCGCCGACAAATTCGCCACCGAGTCTCTCGTCCTCTACACCTCCGCTCTTGTCGATGCAGACAAGAACGCCGACATCCGCATGGAAGCCGCGATGGCGAAACTCTGGGGCACCGAGGCTGGCTGGCACGGCGCGGACTCCACCATGCAGATCAAGGGCGGCCGCGGCTACGAGACCGCCGATTCACTCCGCAACCGTGGAGAGACCCCCGATCCCATCGAGCGCCTCCTGCGCGATTGCCGCATCAACACGATCTTCGAAGGATCCACCGAGATCATGCACCTCTTCATCGCCCGCGAAGCACTCGATCCTCACCTGCGCCGGGGAGCCGCCGCCCTCGACACGCGCAAAGAATTCGCCGTCCGCCTCCAGACTATGGTCAGCGCAGGCTTTTTCTACGCCGGGTGGTATCCGATGCGATGGCTCCCCACCAGCAAGGGCATCCCGGGTGATCTCGATCCCGAACTCGCCTCCTCGCTGAGGAAAGTTTCATCACTGTCCCGCAAGCTCGCCCGCACCATCCTCCACTCCATGGCTCGCCACGGCCCGGGGCTTGAGAAAAAACAGCTCCTCCTCGCCCGCCTCGTAGATATCGGCACCGAGCTCCTCACGATCTCCGTTTCCGCCTCTCGCGCCCACGCCCTCGGCGATAAGGAATCCCAGGATACCGCCCGCTACATTGCCAAGCGAGGCATCACCCGCTGCCAGACACTCTTTTCCGAAAACGGAAATGCTCCCGACAGCGAGGGCTACAAGCTGGCACAGTCGTTGATGGAATGAAAGAGAGCCCCTGTGATCAACTTTAGGTGGTAGGTGGGGCTTTTTTGAAAGGCAGGGCGAGCAGGAGGTAGAGCGTGAGTGCCAGCGCCTGCATGGCGAAGAGGTAGAGCGGCCATGCGCCTAGGTGGTCGATGAGGGAGGGGTTGTCCGGCGGACGGGAGGCGAAGGCGAAGTTGGTTTTTAGAACCGTGTTCACGAGGAGGGCGAAGCCTTGGTAGATGACGGAGACGCCGAAGACTTTGAGTGGTGATTTCCACCAAGGGCTCTCGGGTCGCCATTTCAGGACGAGGGGGATGTAGAGAGCGGCGGTGACGATGGCAAAGTGCTGGACGAAGAAATGGATGTAGGGAAGTGACGGCGGGCCAATAGTGATGGCGGGGGTGATGAGTGCTTGGAGCGTGGCGGCGAGACCCCAGAAGTAGGTGAGTGTGAGGAGAAATGGCTTTTTGGAAAATAGAGCGAATCCTGCTACAAAAGCGGCGAGATCGCAAAGATGGAGGGGCAGGATGTTGTCGAGTGCCCTAGGATGATCTCCCCAGCAATAGAGAGCGAGGGGGTAGGCAGAGAGGTTGAGGAAAACGAGAATGGCGGTTGCGATGCGCTGGTTTTTCTCAGACCGCTTCGCAAATAGGATGAGCGCGGCGGTAATCGTAAAGCCGATGGCGAGGGTGATAAAGTGCTCGCTGCTGAAGGGGTGGAAAGACATCTGGAGGCCAAGTTTCAACATTCAACGCCCAATTCTCAAGGAAGAAGGCTATCTGCGTTTTTCGTCGGGGCGTATTTCGGAACCGCCTTTGGTCATGACGTGGTCTTGCCGGGGATGGCTTTGGGATATTCGGTGGGGAGCTGGGCTTTGGATTCGGTGAGGTAGGTGGTTACTGGTTATCGGGCTTCTTTTTTACAGGGAGGGAAGGAGGAAGATGGGAGGAGAGGAGGAAGACTTTTGCATGAGGGGGATGTAATGATTTCTGATATTTTCTCCTTCTTCTCCCTGATCTCCTTCCCTCCCTGTAAGAAAAAGTATGAATTACGAGCGGATCTCGGCGGTGGCGGGTGGTGTTGAAAAGACCTGCCTCGCGATGGATTGGACTTGGGCTTCGGTGACGGCGAGGAGGTTTTCGCGGGCTTCTTGGGGGGAGGGGATGTGGTCGAAAAAGAGGAGGCCTTCGCCAGCCCAGGCGGCGTGGGAGGCGGTGGATTCGAAGGCTTGTTTGGATTGGGATATGGCGAGGCGCTTGGCGCGTTCGAGTTCTCCGGGGCGTGGGCCGTTTTGGGAAAGGTCTTCGGTTTCTTTGAAAATAGTTTCGAGAGATTCATCGCGGGAGTCGGGATCTAGACCGGCGATGATCTGGAGGGCGCCAGTTTCGTGAAAGAGTGAGGTTTCCGAGCCGATCTGGTAGCAGAGGCCGCGTTCTTCGCGTAGCTCGGTGAAGAGGCGGGAGGAGGAGGATTCTCCGAGGATGAGGGAGAGGAGGCGGAGGGCGTGGCGTTCCTCTGCATGGCGGCCCGGGGTGTGCCAAGCGAGTGCGAGCTGGAGCTGGTCGGTGGGGCGGATGTCGATGATTTCGCTGGAGGTCGAAGGTGTGTAGCCGAGACGGAGTGGTGGCTTCTTGAATTTTTTCGGGAGCAGGGGGAGCAGGTTTTTTAAGATTTCCTCTGCGGGCATGGGGCCGGCGGTGGCGATGACGATATCGCTGCGGAAGTGGTGTTCCTTGGCGAAGTTTTTGAGGGAGGAACGGGTGATCCTATCGATGGATTCCGGGGAGCCGGAGATGGATTGGCCGAGGGGATGTTCTGGCCAAGTGGCTGAGGCGAGGAGGTCTCCGATGTGATCGGAGGGATTCTCGCGGATCATGGTGATTTCCTCGTGGATGACGTCGCGCTCTAGGTCGATTTCGTTTTCCGGGAAGGTCGAGTTCCAGACCATGTCGGCGACGACTTCGATAAGGGTGGGCATGAGCTCGGCTTCACCTTGGGCTTCGTAAATGGTGTGGTCTTCCGAGGTGCAGGCGTTTGCTTGGCCACCGCCGGACTCTATGGTGAGTGTAAGTTCTTTTGCGGAGCGAGTTTTCGTGCCCTTGAAGGCCATGTGCTCAGAGAAATGCGCGAGGCCGGAAGGCGTGTTCCCTGTTTCATCGCGCGAACCGACCGGGATGTAGATCGAGAGAGCAGCGCACTCGGACTCTGGGAGATGGGCGTGGGCGAGGCGGGGGCCGCCGGGGAGGTCGTGAGAGGTGTAGGTGGCGGGCACGGCAAGAGCGTAGCTCTTGAGTGGTCAGTGCCAAGTGATTTGGGGGAATGGGTTAAGGCTCGGCTAGACCCCCCTATGTCACTGCGTTCCATTGTGATCAGGAGAAAAAGGAAGATTTTGGCTGATGGCTTCCAAGTCTGAGGGGGTGGTGATCTTGGGGTTGGGAGAGGTGGAGGGGATGAGTTTACTTTTTACTCCGATGGCTTCGAGAGCGCTGGTTTCGTCAGTGACCGTAAGGGAGTTTTCGACAACGTGCTTGTAGGCGGATTTGATGAGGGGTGTTTCGAAAATTTGAGGAGTTTCGATGAACCATAGGTTGTCGCGTGCGACGGGTTCTTGGGTCAAATCTGATTCGTCGGTGCGCTTGAGAGTCTCGGTTACGCGACGTGCGAGTGAGGCCGCGCCGTTTTCGTCTGCGGCGCGAATGGTGGCGCGGATGTCGCTCTGTGAAACGAGGGGGCGTGCGGCGTCGTGGATGGCGATGAGTTCCGCATCCGGGGAAACGGCTGCTAGTCCTGCTGCTACGGAGAGGTGGCGCTCGGTGCCTCCATCGATGCGGGTGAGGGGTTTGGTAAAAGTTTTTTCATCGAGCAGGGACATGCGCTCGGGTGGGGAGACGAGGATGATCTCGGAGATTTCCTCGCAATCCATGAACGCGGCAAGTGTGTGGGCGAGGACGGGTCGGCCGTTTAGCTCTGCGGCGAGTTTATCGAAACCCATGCGGCGGGAGGATCCGGCGGCGACGATGATGGCGGTGACGTTCAGCATTTGATGAAGTGCATTGAACCGCGAAGAGGCGATGGCGCAAAGGAAGAAGATTGAGGCTGAGGCGCCAAAATATGGGAAAGAAGGGTGATGGCGGGGAGTAGCGGTTGATAACTGCAGCTTCCCTGTCATGGTGTGCGATAGCGAATCTTTCGCCAAGTGGCGAGCACTTGAGGGGGGACGAAATTTTCATATGAATCACCATCGAATCGACCAGCTCATTTCAGAAATCAAAAATCAACCGGAGGACGACGCGTTACTCGCGGAACTGGCGGTGGAGCTTGCGGGTGAGTTGCTGGGCGAAAGTAGGGAGGTCATCAAAGGGGCGGAAAAGCGGCAGGGGGCGAAACTCGCGCGAATGATGAAAGATACGTCAGGAAAGGCGTTTACCTTGGCGATGGCAGATCAGGTGTTCCGTCCGCCATCCGCTTCGCGTTCGGCTTCGCAATTCCGTAATTTGGTAGAGACTCACGGAGTGCCTGAATATTTGCCCGCGCATGAGAAAGTAGCAATGAGTGTCGGCTCGGCAGTTTCGGTAATTCTACCGGGTATCGTGATGCCGGCGGTGACCGGTGCGGTGCGGCATGAGAGTAGCTCGGTGATTTTACCTGCGGAAAACGACAAGCTGAAACCCTTGCTGGCAAAGCGGAAGCAAGACGGGATGCGTATGAATCTGAATCTACTGGGCGAGGCTATTCTTGGTGAGGACGAGGCAGAGAAGCGGATTCAGGCGCTGCTGGAGCGAATTTCCGATCCCGATGTGACTTATATTTCGGTGAAGATTTCCGCGATTCACAGCCAGATTCACTTGGTCGCTTACGACGAAACCGTGGAGGAAGTGAAGGCGCGCATGCGCAGGTTGTATCTTGCTGCGATAGCGAATCCGGTGAATGGCCGAGCGAAGTTCGTGAATCTGGATATGGAGGAATACCGGGATCTGCGTTTTACCTGCGATGTCTTCCGGCAGTTGTTAGATGAGCCCGAGTTTCTGGAGCTGGAGGCGGGAATTGTGCTTCAAGCTTATCTGGCGGATTCATGGAATTTTCAGAAAGAGCTGAATGCCTGGGCTATCGCGAGGAAGGAAAGAGGCGGTGCGGGGATCAAGATCCGTATCGTGAAAGGAGCAAATCTCGCGATGGAGGCCGTCGATTCAGAACTGCACGGCTGGGAAACCGCGCCATACGATTCAAAGGAAGAGGTGGATGCGAATTACAAAAGGATGCTGCATGAAGGCTGTAAAGCGGTGAGCGCGGCGGCAGTGAGGATTGGCGTGGGCAGTCATAATCTTTTCGATATCGCCTATGCGCTCTTGCTGCGAGAGCGCGAGGGTGTGGCGGACAGGATTGAATTCGAGATGTTAGAAGGTATGGCGAACCATCAGGCACGGGTGGTGCGCGATGCGGCTTCCGGCTTGTTGCTGTATGCGCCGATTGTCCGCAGAGAAGATTTTCATCACGCGATTTCCTATCTGGTGCGACGACTCGATGAAAATACCTCTGAGGAAAATTTCCTTCACGATCTGTTCGGGATCGAGAAAGGAAACGCTGCTTGGGACAGTCAGAAGAAGCGCTTTCGCGCCGCTTGCGCGCGTAAGGATGAAGTCGCTTTCCAAGCAAAGCGAAAAGAGGATCGAAACAAGGAGGTTTTCGCGCTGCAACCAGCGGATAGTGAATTCGAGAATGTTTCGGATACGGATTGGGCGCTGCGGGTGAATTCCAAGTGGGCACGGGACAAAGTGGCCGAGCTACGTGCTTCAGAAATACCGATGGTGCCCTTGGTAATCAACGGGCAGGAAGAGGAAGGATTTAGCAATGATACGGTGGAAGACCCGTCGATTCCCGGGCAGGTCTCCTACAGGCATGCGATGGCTGGAGCGGAACAAATCGAACGCGCTCTGGTGACTGCGGTGCAGTCTCGTGCGGGATGGTTTGCACTAGGTTTTGATAAACGTGCGGATCTTCTCCGAGAGGTTGCGGTGGATCTGGCGAAAGTACGCGGGGAGGCGATTGCGACGATGGTGAAGGACGCGGGGAAAAGCGTGATGGAAGGTGATGCGGAGCTTTCCGAAGCGATCGATTTCGCGAATTACTATGCGCGCCGTATTGATGGCGACGGGGCGGAGTTGGAGCCATTCGGCACGGTGCTGGTGACTCCGCCGTGGAATTTCCCTTTTGCGATCCCGTGCGGAAGTGTGCTCGCCGCTTTGGTCGCTGGGAATACGGTAATCCTCAAGCCAGCACCGGAGACGGTTCTGACGGCATGGGTGATGGTGCAGGCGCTGTGGCGTGCGGGGATTCCACGTGATGTGTTGCAGTTTCTGCCGTGTCCTGACAATGAACTTGGGCAATCGTTGGTGACTGATGATCGAGTCGGCGCGGTGGTGCTGACGGGTGGCCATGAGACGGCGGAGATGTTTCTTGGCTGGAAGCCGGAGCTGCGGCTTTTCGCGGAAACCAGCGGAAAAAACTCACTGATCATCACGGCGGCGGCGGATCTCGATCTGGCGGTGAAGGATTTGGTGAAGAGTGCGTTCGGGCACTCGGGGCAAAAATGTTCAGCAGCTTCGCTGGCGATCGTGGAGGCGGAAATTTATGACCAACCCGGTTTCCGCAGGCATCTGCGGGATGCGGCGGCTTCTTTGGTGGTGGGTTCTTCGTGGGAATTTCGATCCTTCGCAACGCCGATCATCCGGCCTGCAGGTAAGGCTTTGGAGCGGGCTCTGACGACGCTGGAGCCGGGTGAGGAATGGCTGCTGAAGCCTGAGATGATTGATGGGAATCCCTGCCTTTGGTCGCCGGGGATCAAGTTCGGGGTAGCTCCGGGCGGATGGTTTCATCGCACCGAATGCTTCGGCCCCGTGCTGGGTGTGGTGAGGGCAAATGATTTCGAGGATGCGATGCGTATTCAGAACGATTCTCCTTTCGGCCTGACGGGCGGAATTCACTCGTTGGACGATAGGGAAACGAGTCTTTGGAAAGAGCAGGTGGAGGTCGGTAATGCGTATGTGAATCGTCCGATCACTGGAGCGATTGTGCAGCGCCAGCCGTTTGGCGGGTGGAAGCGGTCGTACTTCGGCCCAGGAGCGAAAGCGGGCGGGCCGAACTATGTGGCGCAGTTTGGTTTTTGGAAAAACGTTGGGCTTCCAGAGAAGGGAGAAGACGGGAAGAATGCGTTTCTGGAGAAGCTTCAAGGCGCTCTACCGCAGGAGGCTGATGCGTTGGTGGCAATTTCCCGAAGCGATCGCTATTGGGAGGAAAAGGAATTCGGGAAAGAGCATGATCCGAGCGGGTTGCGCTGCGAGGCGAATGTGTTCCGCTACCGAAAGTTCAAGGGGGCGATATTGCGCGTAGGTGAGGATCTGAGTGATCTCGATGCGGCGAGGTTGCTACTGGTGGCAGAGGCGATCGGGATGCCGTATGAGGTTTCTTCTGCTAACCGCCGGGAGTGGATGGAGGAGTTGAGAATTCGGATGAAGGTTGAGTCTGAAGCAGAGCTGCTGGAAAGATTTCCCGAAAATCCAAAAACGACGGATTTGTTGCGAGCACCGGGTGCTTCGGGGGATCTGAAGACGGCAGCGAACAAAGCGGGAATACGGATCGCGGACGCTTCTGTAGTGTGGAACGCGAGGCTGGAATTGCCGGTGTGGCTGCGCGAGCAGGCGATCAGCGAGACCTTGCACAGGTATGGGAATGTGGTGGCGAAGGTGTGATAGGGTAAAGGAAGCGCTCCATATTGGGATTACTCGGGGTAGCAGATGTCGGGTGCTTTGCCTTTCCAGAAGGGGTGTTTGGCGGAGAGGAGGTTGACGCCTTTGTCGTAGATGTGGCCGTCTTTGTGAATATCCCATTTACGGACAGATTGGTCGACACAGAGGATGACTGCTTTGCCGTCGAAGGGTTCTGGATCGAACTTTGTAGTGCCGGGGATGAGAGGGCACAGGAGAATGGGGGTAGAGCCGCCGCTACTGCTAGAGAGACCGCTGATATAAGCAAAAGCGTTTTCGCCTTTTGATAGGCAATTGCCGGGGGTGAAATCACCGTCGGGTTTGGTGATAGCGGGGATTCTGGCGTAGAATATTTCCTCTGAATCGGTGAATCCTGCGGCGAATAATTGGCGGAATGCTGCGTTGGAGGAGTTGCCGGAGAGGTTTAAGGAATGGGTAGGGTTGTGTTTCGTGACGTCCACTGCGGTGGAGGCGTTTGGGAAGGAACCGTAGTCGTTTAGAAAACTGAAAAGGGCTAGGCCTGTGTGGCGAGCGTTGATGGTTGCCGTCATCAAATCTTTTTTCGTTATAGGCACCGGTGCTGCGGGACCCAAAAAAAGTAAGTAAGGCCAAAGATAATGAATAGGACGCTAGACACAATGCACCACCGAAATGCCGATTTGAACCATTTTGGCTGGCGGTTGAGGAGATCGGGGTTGGGTTCGGCGTCCATGGTTCTTGGATGTGGAGCAGGGAAACTATTGTCCCTCTGCGGGAGGATGTGAACACAAGAAGGGACAGGAGTGTCCCTGCTCCTTATAAGAGCTTCGCCCGTAGGAGGTCGGTGACCTGCTTGGGATTGGGTTTGGTGGGGGCGGCTCTCATGACTTTTCCGGTGAGGAAGTTGAGGAGCTTTTCGTTGCCGGCTTTGATGGCTTCGACTTCGTTGGGGTTCTCGGCGAT
The DNA here is from genome assembly GCA_051252155.1 of Luteolibacter sp. GTDB lineage: Bacteria > Verrucomicrobiota > Verrucomicrobiia > Verrucomicrobiales > Akkermansiaceae > Luteolibacter. Next base: position 615,784 of record JBPOGB010000002.1, read on the forward strand.
GGCGGTGTCTACCAATGCTTCGAGGTCGCCAGAGGAGGTGGGTTTGAAGCCTTTTTTCTCGATGATGGCTTCGACTGCTTGGTCGGGAGTCTCAAGGAGCTCGGCGAGGACTTCGGTGGCTTGGCCGGTGGAGAGGGTCTCGGCGGAGGTGAGGGTGGCGACTTGCTTGAATTTCTCTGGGGAAATAGGTGAAGTCTCGATGGTGAAGCCTGCTTGGTTGAGGGAGCCGGCGTAGGTGTTGAGGATGAAGTTCGCGAGTTTCTGGGGCTTTTTGGCTCCGGGGGCGAGGTCTTCGAAGAGGGTGGCGGTTGCTTTGCTGGCGGAGAGCTCGGCGGCGGAGGTTGCGTTGAGTTTGAAGTCGGTCTCGTAGCGGGAAATTTTTGCGAGGCGTGGCTCGGGGACGAGAGGTCGGACGGTTTCTAACAGTGGCTCGGTGGCGATGGGGAGAAGATCCGGGCAGGGGAAGTAGCGGTAGTCGTGGGCGTCTTCCTTTGTGCGCATCATTTGGGTCTCGCCGAGGTCGTCGTTCCAGCGGCGGGTGGATTGGATCTGGGGGATTCCGGCGTCGAGTTCCTCTGTCTGGCGGGCAATCTCGTAGTGGATGGAGCGGCGAATGGCGGAGAAGGAGTTGAGGTTTTTAAGCTCTACCTTTTCGCCGAGGGGATCGGATTCGTTTTTGCGGAGTGAGATGTTTACGTCGCAGCGGAGGTTGCCTTTTTCGAGGTCGGCATCGGAGGAATCGCAATCGTGGAGGACGAGCTGGAGGGAGCGGAGGTAGGCGAAGGCTTCTTCGGCGGTCTCGAGATCCGGCTCGGTGACGATCTCCATGAGGGGGGTGCCGGCGCGGTTGAAGTCGATGAGGGAGGTGGTGGCGAGGTGGGTGGATTTTGCGACGTCTTCTTCGAGGTGGATGCGGTTGAGGCGGACGACCTTGTTGGGTGTCTTGATGCTTTTCCGGGCATCGGTGGGGTAACAATCATCGAACAGGGGCACGCCGCCGCCAAGGCAGAGGGGGAAGTCCATCTGCGTGGTTTGGTAGTTTTTCGGCATGTCTGGGTAGAAGTAGTTCTTCCGATCCCAGCGGGAAAATTCAGGGGAGCCGCAGCCGAGGGCTAGGCCGGTGAGAAGGGTTTTCTCGATGGCACGTTGGTTGAGGGTGGGGAGCGCGCCGGGGTAGCCGAGACAGACGGGGCAGGTGTTGGTGTTCGGGTCGTCGCCGAAGGAGGTGCGACAACCACAGAACATCTTGGTGTCGGTGTTGACTTGGGCGTGGACTTCGAGGCCGATGGTGACGAGGTAGGACATGGGAGAGAGTGGCTAGTGCCGAGTGAGAAGTGGGAGACTTGGGTTCTGAGTAAGAATGTTGAACCGCCAAGGAAGAGAAGTTCGCCAAGGAAGACTTAGGTTTTGGTCTTTAAACTGTTCTTATTTGGCGTTCTTGGCGGTGAATTTTTTTATCCTAGGTTTTCGATACGGAAGACGACGGGCTGTGAGTTGACGCAGTCGAGGGCTTCGATTTCGGCGAGGGCTTTTGTGAGTTTTCCGAAGGGGCAGGTGTGAAGGAGGAAAACCATGTCGACGAAAGCGGCGTCGGGATCCGAGGAATCGACGGGGGAGTGGGTGCCGGAGATGCCGATTTCGTGAGAGGCGAGAACGTTGGCGATAGCGGCGACGACTCCGACTTTATCGGTGACATCGAAGCGGACGTAGTAAGCGGTGGTGGTGTCCTCGATGGGGACGAGCGTTCCTGTTTCCCGGTAAGGGAGGAATCCGCGGTGGCGGGCGGTGTGGGCGAAGGCGCGGGATGCCTCGACGAGGTCGGCGACGACGGAGGAGGCGGTGGGGCCTTGGCCGGCGCCTGCACCGTAGAAGAGGGATTCACCTGCGGCATCTGCATTAACTGCGACGGCGTTGAAGACTCCGTTGACGGCGGCGAGGATGTGTTTCCGAGAGATGAAGGAAGGCTGAACGCGGAGTTCGACGGCACCGCAATCGCGTTCGCGGACGATAGCGAGGAGTTTAATGACGTAACCGAGGGATTTTGCGAAATTGATGTCGGTGGGGCGGACTTGCTCGATGCCGGTGACATAGACGTGTTCCGGATCAATAGGGAAACCGTAGGCGAGGGTGGCGAGGAGGATGGCCTTGTGGGCGGCGTCCCAGCCATTGACGTCGAGGGCTGGATCGGCCTCTGCGTAGCCGAGGTCTTGAGCTTCCTGCAGGGCTTCGGGGTAGTCGATGCCTCGGAGTGTCATTTGCTCGAGGATGTAGTTCGAGGTGCCGTTAATGATACCGGTGAAGGAGTGGATTTGGTTGCCGACGAAGGAGTCTTGGACGGTTTTGACGATGGGGATGCCTCCGGCGATGGCGGCCTCGAAGAAGATGGGGGTTTCCATTTTCCGGGAAATGGCGAAGAGCTCGACTCCACGCTCGGCGAGGAGCGCTTTGTTACCGGTGACGACGGGTTTTTTTGCGAGGAGGGCGGCGGCGACGATTTCAAAGGCGTCGGTGGTGCCGCCGATGAGTTCTACGACGATGTCGACTGCCGGATCTTGGACGAGTTCGTGCCAATCTGTGGTGAGAATTTCCGTGGGGACGGCGGACTTGGTGGCGCGGGTCTTTTTTAGGTCTCGGACGAGAATTTTCGTAATTTCGAGGGATACTCCGTTGCCGGTGCGGTCGGCGATAAGTTCGCCGTTTTTCTCAAGGGTGTTCCATACGCCAGAGCCTACGGTGCCGAAGCCCGCGAGGCCAATTCCAAGTGTTTTGCTGTTGCTCACGGGCGGAGGGTGAAACGTTAATCTTTAAAGCTCAAACTTCAATTTTGAGGGAAATGGAAAAATGGTAGTTGCCTAGCTGAGGGAATGCTCATAGGAGGCTGCCATATACGCAGGTTCTGCTATTCTAATGAACGAGATCATGTACGATATCCCCACCTATTTCATCGCGCTTGCGCTACTGGCTACCATGCTGGTGGTTATTGAATTCGGCTATCGAATGGGTAGGCTGCAAGAGCGTAATTCATCGGAATCACTGCGTTCCCACACCGGCGGGATTCAGGGGGCACTGCTTGGAATTCTAGCGCTGTTGTTGGGATTTACCTACTCTCAGGCGCTGAATCGTCATGAGGCGCGGAGTGTAGCCATGGTGGAAGAGGCGAATGCGATCGGGACGACGTGGCTGCGTGCAGGGCTGCTGCCGGATTCTGTCAGGGATATCGTGAAGGGGGAGCTGGCAGGCTACATCGAGCTGCGCCTAGAGGGTTGCTCGGTGGATCTTGTGGATGATGACGCGCGCGCTTCTTTGTTGAAACAAGCCTCAGCATCGACGGAAAGAATATGGAAACTTGCGGAAGACGCGGCGAATGAGGATCCGAATCCAGTAACAACCGGGCTGTTTATCCAGGCACTCAATGAAATGATCGATTCGCTGGGAAGCCGAGATGCGGCGCTGCAGAGGCATGTGCCAGAGATCGTTCTATTCCTGCTTTATCTCACCTTCCTGATGACGGGGGCTGCGGTGGGATTCACTGCTGGGCTTTCGGCGCATCGCACATCGTTCGTTACCTACATCATGACCTTCCTGATAGTGATACTTGTGTTCATCATTGTGGATCTTGATCGACCGAGGAGAGGGCTGATTCAAGTGAAGCAGGGCAGTATGATTGCGCTGCGTGAAATGGTTCGGTGATAATCCTTAAACTTCAATTTTGAAGAAGGGGCTTTGATGGTGTGTGGCTGCGACGGAGCCATGTGAGTGAAGGTGGTGCTTGCTTGCTGAACGCAAAAAACCCAGGGCGATGCCCTGGGCTGAGATTGGATTTTCGGCGGGACGCCGAAGGCACGGCCTGCCCCGGGACGGGGCAGCTACGGGTTTACTGATCCGTTTTCGAGATGGAATCACGCATGGTGGTGTCGGATTTGATATTTTCCATCTTGTAGTAATCCATGACGCCGAGGTTTCCGGAGCGGAAGGCTTCTGCGAGGGCGAGAGGGACTTGGGCTTCGGCCTCGACGACCTTGGCTTTCATCTCTGCAACGCGGGCAACCATTTCCTGTTCGAGTGCGACGGCGGCGGCGCGGCGGATTTCCGCTTCGGCTTGAGCCATGTTTTTGTTGGCTTCGGCTTGGGCTTCTTGGAGTTGGGCGCCGACGTTTTCGCCGACATCCACGTCTGCGATGTCGATGGAGAGGATTTCGAAGGCTGTGCCAACGTCGAGGCCACGGGCGAGGACGACTTTTGAGATGGAGTCGGGGCTTTCGAGGACGACTTTGTAGGTGTCTGCGGAGCCGATGGTGGTGACGATGCCTTCGCCGACACGGGCGATGATAGTGTCTTCCTTAGCTCCGCCGACGAAGCGGTCGAGGTTGGTGCGGACGGTGACACGGGCGCGGACTTTTACCTGGATGCCGTCTTTGGAGACGCCGTCGATGGTCGAGCGGCCAGTGTTTGGAGCAGGGCAGTCGATGACTTTCGGGTCGACTGAGGTACGGACGGCTTCGACGACAGATTTCTCAGAGCCTTTGGTGGCGAGGTCGATGGCGCAGGCGCGATCCCAATCGAGTTCGATGCCGGCTTTGCGGGCGGCGATGAGCGCCTGGATGGTTGGGAGGACGTTACCGCCTGCGAGGAAGTGTGCTTCGATTTCGTCGATATCGATTTCGATGCCGGCTTTTTTCGCGGTGATGCGTGAATCCACGATAGGGCCGTATGGCACCTGGCGGAGGCGCATGGCGATGAGATCGGAGAATCCAACGTATGCACCAGCAAGCCATGCACGGAGCCAGACGCTGAAGAAGGAAAGGACGATGCCGACGATGACTAGGCCTAAAATGCCTAGTACGATGAGGAGAATGGTTTTGATATCCATGATGGTTAGCTTTTGGTTCTTACGATGATTTGGAAATGATTTACGTCTGTGACGAGAAGTTCGGTCTCCTTTGCGACTTGTCCAGATTGGGAAACGGCTTCGTAGCGCTTCCCATCGATGGTGACATATCCGCTCGGTGAGAGGACGGTGACTGAAACGGCGGTTTTGCCAATCAAATCTCGCGCTTCATCGCCTAGTGCCGTGGATGAGGCTGAAATTTCCCGGCTGAGGAAGAATCGTTTTCCGAAGCGTGTCTTTGGGAGGATTTTAAATTGAATGAAGAAGACGATGCCGGCGGCGAAGAGAGCGATGCCGATGGCGGATAGGCCTTCCATGGTGCCTAGCTGGACGAATGAAACGACACATCCCGTAAACAGTAATACTGCACCGGCTAGGCCGAGTATGCCGCCCGGGATCAAAACTTCTGCTGCAAGCAGGAAGATACCAATGGCAAAGAGCAGGATGATGAGTGTCATAAATGTTCAGCGTTCTACTCTCAACCTTCCTTGGAGAGGTCAGTGAGAGAGAGGATTTTCTCCGGAGGCATCGCCGAGATGCTGTTCCTCGGTGGGGAGGAATTTTTTGAAGCGAGTTTTATCGATGGCCTTCATGTATGCTTCTGCTGGAGAGATCATGCCTTCGCGGAGCTTCGACCAGATGGACTCGTCCATGAACTGCATGCCTTCGTTTTTACCACCGGTGATGACGTCGTATAGTTTCTGAGTGGCACCTTCACGGATAATGGCGGCGACGGCGGGTGTGCCGAACATGATTTCGTGGACGGCGACACGACCGGGTTTGTCGACGCGCTTGCAGAGGAGCTGGGCGACGACGCCACGTAGAGAGGCTGCGAGCATGGTGCGTACCTGAGACTGCTGGTTGGCCGGGAAAACGTCGATAATACGGTCGACAGTCTTGCGGGCGTTGTTGGTGTGGAGTGTGCCAAAGACGAGGAGGCCAGTTTCCGCAGCAGTGAGTGCGAGGGAAATGGTTTCCAAGTCTCGCATTTCGCCCACGAGAACGATGTCTGCATCTTCACGGAGGGAGGCGCGGAGGCCGTCTGCGAAGGAAGGTGTCTGTATAGGAACCTCACGCTGGGTGAGAATGGATCTTTTGTTCCGGTGAACGAATTCGATCGGCTCTTCTACGGTGATGATGTGGCGAGCGAAGTTCGTATTGATGTAATCGAGGAGAGCGGCAAGCGTGGTGGATTTTCCCGATCCAGTGGGGCCGGTGACGAGCACGAGCCCGGAGCGCATGTGGCCAAATTCCTTAACGATCTCCGGGACTCCAAGTGCCTCGAGAGCCATGATCTCGGTAGGGATGAGTCGGAAGACGGCGGCGAGGCCGTTTTGTTGCTTGAGGTAGTTGCAGCGGAAACGCGAGTCCTCGTCCATTTCATAGGCGAAGTCTAGATCTCCTTCATCTAGGTATTTCTGAAATGCGCGTTCGTCGCAGATTTCGGCAAGGAGTTCATTGAAAGATTCACCTGAGAGGACGTCTTCGCCTTCGATGATGCTGACTGCACCGTGGACGCGGAGTTTCGGAGGTTGCCCTTCGGATAAGTGAAGGTCTGAGCCACCGCTTTCGATGAGCTTCTGGAAGAGTGCGTCGATTCTGGCCATGGGTTTGAGAGTTTTTGGAAAAGGTTTGGAAGGTGGGTTTAGGACTGGAGGTAGACGCGCATTTGAGCTTTGTCGTCGGCGCGGAAGAGGAGCTCCTCTGCGGTGATTTTCCCTTTCACGTAAAGTTGGCGGAGGGATTCGTCCATGGTGACCATGCCAACGTGTTTACCGGTCTGCATGACGCCAGGCAGCATGTAGGTTTTTCCTTCTCGGATACAGTTCGCGACAGCGGGAGTGTTGACGAGAAGCTCGGTAGCGAGGACTCGGCCATTGCCCTCGACATTTGGGATGAGCTGTTGGGAAAGGATACCGCGGAGTGATTCTGAGACCATGATGCGGATCTGGTCGCGCTGGTCGGTTGGGAAAACGTCGAGAACACGGTCGAGCGTTCGCGGTGCGTTTCCGGTGTGTAGCGTGCCGAGGACAAGGTGACCTGTTTCAGCGGCGGTGAGTGCGAGTTGGATGGTCTCTAGGTCGCGCATTTCACCGACCATGATGACATCGGGGTCTTCACGGAGTGCACCGCGAAGGGCGCGGGCGAAAGATTCGGTGTGGGTGTGGACTTCGCGTTGGTTGACGTGGCTGCCTTTGCACTCGAAAACGTATTCGATGGGATCCTCAAGGGTGAGGATGTGATCTTCGCGATCTTGATTGATGAAATCGACGATGGCCGCGAGTGAAGTTGATTTTCCTGATCCGACGGAGCCGGTGATAAGAATGAGGCCGTTCTGGTAGCGAGTGAGTGGGACGATGTGTTCGACGGGAAGGCCGATATCTTCCATCTTCTTGATGTCGGTGTTGATGATGCGGAAGGCCATGTCTAGGCCGAGGCGTTGTTTTACGACGGATGCACGATAGCGACCATCAGTACCGATATAGGCGAAGTCGATGTCACCCTTTTCTTGGAGTCGATCCCATTCTACATCTCCGAGGAAGGATCTGGCGAGTGTCTCGGTTTCTTCTGAAGTCAGGGGAAGGTGGTCATCCCAGATGGGCTGAAGCTGACCATTCATACGCCATGCAGGAGGGAAGGCTGTGGCAATGTGGACGTCTGAGCATCCGTATTCACGGCCAAGTTTTAGGTATTCATCGATGTGATCGAGGACGGTATGTGACATATCCGGAAATGGGTTTTTCTTGGAAAGTGGATTTTAGAAGCGGGAGAAGCAGGATTTGGAAGTTAGAATATCGGCTTCGAACAATTTAAACGCAGGATTGATGCTCGGTGTCAATAATGGCGCAGCGGAGCTGCACGTGGGCGTCCTTCTGAGCCTACCAGTAATCGACGTTTCAGGTAGTCTTTGAAAAGCTTTGTCGCGTATATTTTCACGGCAGGTTTTGCCGCTTTTCCTAGTAGTAGGAGTATACTCAGTAGAAAACTGCGTTCCTTGTTGATGAGGCTAAACGTATCTGATTGCTTCAGCTTTTTCGGTGAAACCTTCTTTTTGCGGAAAAGGATTTTTTTTAAAACGAAGCCAGCGACTAAAGAGCCACCGATGGCTTTTGCTGGCTGCTTTTTGAAGGCGTCCTTCGCCTTGCCGGCAAAGTTTAGCTTTTCCTTGAGATCTGCACGCGTTTGCGACAGCGAAGCACGTGCGGCATCGCTGCGCCGAATTAGCTCTTCGAGGTCGGGTGTTGCTGTGTTTTGCTTAGCCATTGGCGGTCTTTTTCAAATTCTGTGCGAGTTAGCGAGAAGGGAGTTGGAGTCTTCTTCTTCAATAACAGGACGGCGATCAGGACAACGAGTAGATGCAGCCCCGCGATAATCAGGGCAACATGATACCATGCTAGCCCACATACTATGGAAGGGATGAAGCCGATGAGCCCTGCCATCAGGATAATCCAGAAGAGGAGGCCTGTGATGGCTGCTATTGCGGCTAGTATGGCCTTTTTAGCAGTGATTTCAGCGGCAACTCGAGCTTCCGCAGAGATGATGGCGAGTCTCGAAGATACGAGTGCGCCAAGCGCAGAAGTCCATTTCTCGCTGCCGGAGCTTGAAGGGTCGGAGTTTCCTTCCGCAGTGTTTCCAGAATGCGGAGATGTAGCGTCTTCGGGTGTCATTCGCTAAGTGTCAGGACTGTTTTCAGCAAACCGGCGTTTTGCCGGTTGCGGAGATCAGTTGCGCGAGATGAGGCCGATGAGGAATCCAGCACCAAGGGCGTACAGTACGGACTTGGTGGGGTTCTGGCGGATGTAATCCTCTGCAGTAACGTGGATTTCCTTGGCTTTGACTCGTGTCTCATCCCATTGCTTCTGGGCATTTTCCCTAGCTTGTTGGGATTTTTCGGTGGCGACACTTTTGTATTGTTGAGCTTTTTCGGAGGCTACCGATTTGTAGTGCTCAGCTTTTTCTGTTGCGACGGATTTAAGGTGATCCGCTTTTTCAGTGGCGGTTGCCTTGAAGGCATTGGCTTTTTCTACAGCCTTGTCTTTGATTTTGGATGCTTGTGCACCGGCGGTTTCTTTGAATTCACCGGCGGCATTGCGTAGATCGGCTGCTGCACTGGAAACGGATGGGGTGTCACCTGCTGCTTCAGGTTGGGGTGTGGAAAATGGATTCTCGGTCATAAATTTAGTGTGTTGTAGATGCGCTTGAGATTCAGCACATCGTGTTCCAAGACCAGATTACACTCGGTAGTGTGGGGAGCAAGAAGACTTTGTTGCTAGAAGGGAGGAAATAGCCCCGAGCTGCTCTAGCAGAATCGCGCGATTTCTACTTAGCGTTTCAGCTGGCTCTCGATTCGATCGATTCGATCGCGGAGTCCCGGCTGTTTGTCTATTTCTGCTTTCACCTTCTTGCATGCGTGGATGACGGTGCCGTGATCTCTCCCGCCGAAGCATTCTCCGATTTCCATAAGGGAATTGTGAGTGAGGCTACGGCTGAGATACATGGCGATCTGACGCGGGAATGCGATGCTGGCCGGGCGTCTGCGGGAAATCATATCAGCAAGGCGAATATCGAAGGTTTCGGCAACTGCACGCTGGATGCCGTCGATGGTGACCTGACGTCCTGCTTCTTCTTGTATGAAGTCGCGCAATAGGTGGGCGACTTTTTCTACGGTGACGCTTTCTCCGGCTAGTGATGCGAATGTGGCTACACGAACGAGTGCTCCTTCGAGGCGGCGCACGTTTGAGCGAATCTTATCGGCTAGGAAAGTGAGAACTGTGGGGTCGACAGAGACCTTCCATTCTAGAGTTTTCTTTTCGAGGATGGCGATGCGTGTTTCCAGCTGTGGTGCTTGGAGTTCGACGGTGAGGCCGCATTCGAATCGGGAAATGAGCCTTGGTTCGAGGTTCTTGATTTCGCAGGCAGGGCGGTCTGAGGTGAGGACGACCTGATTTCGGCCGTCCATGAGAGTGTTGAAGGTGTGGAAAAATTCTTCCTGTGAGCGCTCTTTGCCTGCGAGGAACTGGACATCATCGATAAGGAGGACATCTGAGCTACGGTAGCGGCGGCGGAACTTTTCGATGTCACCTTTGCGGATAGCCTCGATGAACTCGTTGGTGAATTTTTCGCAGGTGAGATAGATGACACGAGCATCGGGGCGGCGGCGAAGGATCTCTTGGCCGATGGCGTGCATGAGGTGGGTTTTACCTAACCCGGAGCCGCCGTGGATGAAGAGTGGATTGTAGCCGGCGCTCTTTTTCGTGGCGACTGCTTGGCAGGCGGCATGGGCAAACTGGCTGTTTGCTCCTACGACGAAATTCTTGAAGGAAAAGTCGGGATTGAGTCCGGCTGCTTTGCTGCGTTTCCCGAGGATGTCTCCGGAGAGTTCCGTGCGTGGATTTGCAGCTGGAGCTTCGATGGTTGGGTCTCCGTTTGGTTCTTGAGAATTTTTGGTAACGGCAACGCTGACATGGTGGAGGCCTTCGTGGATTTCGCCGGCTGCTAGCAGGAGCTCTGGAAGGTAATTTGTTTCGATCCAGACCTGATGAATCTCACCGGGCACTGTGACGGTTGCTTGTCCGTCTTCAGCTTTTACCCAACCCGCGGATCCGAACCAGCGTTGGAATGCGTCATTGCCGATGGATTTGCATAGCAGCTTTGAGATCTCCGACCATTCATCATGTCCACTGGCGGGTGTCTTCCCTCCGTTGTTAATGGGTTCTGGTTGGTTCTGCTTTGCTCGGGATTCCATCGTCATGTAAAATTTTTGGGGTTCGCCGCGTGCCGGAGGCCCTCGTGAGGGGGTGGCTGTGTCGTTGCGGTTCTAAGACGATGAGGAAGGATTCGCTTTGCGGAAAATCTTTTTGGTTTTGCTCTAACAAAGACACGATTTTTCTCGCTGTTCTACAAGCGTTCCACGGTTTGAAATTTTAAAAATGTTGACCTCGGAATTGCTTCGGTTTCACGTAACAATTAGGGCTTCTATCAGTTCGAAATTCCGTAACTCGTTGATCGCTAGTGGTGCGCAATGTAACGATTTCGTAACATTACTTAAGTGAACTTTTTGAAGTTGATGAGCTAAGGTACTATTCTACATGGAATGGGCTTTTAGCTGTGATATTCCTTGATTGTGGGATGGTTGACTGTTAGGTCTGAATAAATACTACAGTTGTAGTAGGATGAGATAATAGCTTGATGAGTAGTTCTTAGTGGTCTGAATTTACCTGCTCAGGCCTTCCTGAAGAGTCCGCCTGCGCCTACCAATCCGCAGGCCAATGTAACCCCTGCGTTCAAAGGGAAGAACCATTCCGAGGCCAGTTTTGGGCGGCTGTTGATGATGAGATCTGCCAAGTCTTTCATTTTGATGATCTCAAGAATACTGATCAACTCTGGTCTGAAATAAGCGACTAGTAATACCGAACAACAAGTTCCTACGACTAGGCCTGCTGCGCTGGTTCGCCATGGGATTAGCGCCGCCAGCAAAACGCCTAGCAATGGGCCATAGGTGTAAGCCACCATTCCAAAGGCAAGGCCGATCAAGTCACTGTCTTCATTTTGGCTGTAAATTAACCACAGTAGCAAGGCGGCCAAGGTCAGTAAGATTCCCCAGATCAATACCGCAATGCGAGAGATCTTCACCATGCGTTCGCCTTGCCCCTCTTCCTCCATGCGCTCTTGGCCGTAGATGACTGACAGGCTGGTCTGGCTCAATGCTGCTAAGATTGAGTCTAAGCTCGAAATCGCTGCTGCAAAAGCTCCTGCGAGAATTAGGCCGCTCAAGCCCACTGGTACCTCACGCACAATCCAAGCCGGGAACACATTGTTCGGGCTGTCTGCGAACTTGGCGGCCAATGCTGCTTCTGGAGGGAACTCCTGATACCATGCGAAAAGCCCCGAGCCTACCGCGAGCATCAACAGAGTGATGAGGAGTGAGACACTGCTCCAGCACATAGCTTTCCGCGCATCACTGACATTTCCGCAACAGAACATGCGTTGAGTATTGAGCTGATCTACGCCGAAGGCGGTGAAGTTCTGAAATGGCATCGCCAGTAGGCCTACCCATAGAGTGTAACGCAGTTCCGGTTTATCAAAAGGAGACTCTAGATCGAGGAAACGCATTTTATCAATCACAGCGCCATCAACGACCACCTGGTTCAGGCTTACAATCTCGCTCCAGCCAAGTCCCTTTACCAAGAGGAACATGGCGAGCATGCCGCCGAAGATGAACAAGCAAAACTGCATGACATCAGTCCAAATCACCGTTTGCATGCCGCCCATCAGAGTCCAAAAGATTGCGACTACTCCGATTACCACGATGCAGAGCTCTACGGACATTCCTGTCACTTCCCGTAATATGATAGCGGTGACCAAAACGCGGACGCTTTGTCCTAAGATGGAGCCCATAGAGAATAGGGCGGTCACAAGGGTTTTTATCTTTGAGCCCAAGCGATTCCCCATGAAATCATAAGGGCTGTAGATCTCTTTTTCGTAGTATAGAGGGATAAGCCAGTATGCCACCGCAAAGCGTGCGACCATTGATCCCAACCCCCATTGTAAATAAGTCCAATCACCCTTTAGTCCGAATACAATGCCCGGAACTCCGATGAATGTGAGCGCGCTGATTTCTGTGGCAATCATCGATCCGCTGACCGCCCACCAAGGCAATGTCCGCCCACCCAAAAAGAAATCCTTAATGCTCGCCTGCTTCCCGCTCATCTTATGGCCAACCCAGGTCGTCAGAACCAGATAGCCTACTAGCACAGCCCAGTCCCAACCCGTAAATTGCCAATGCTGAGTGCTCAAAAACATGCCGCAGTCTATGGGTCAACTTTGCTCGACCAAGTTTCAAATCACTCAACTGAGGAGATTTCCTCAGTGAATTTCTCCTTCCGGCCTTTTTCCAGTTCCCAAAGCAGTTGCAAATCCCTTAGTTTAATTCATGGAAAAAACTCAGGCTCTACCAATCATCGTACAGAACGACCCATGGCTTGAGCCGCAGACCGATGCGATAAGGCGCCGCACCGCGAGATTCGAAGGTGCACTCGCTGAAATTGGAAATCTTGCTGATTTCGCCACGGTTCACAAGAGGCTCGGCGTGCATTTTGACAAGGCTGCTGGTCATTGGACGGTGCGTGAGTGGCTTCCTGAGGCGAAGGCGGTTTCTCTGATTGGTGATTTCAATGATTGGAACCGCGAAGCGAATCCTCTCAAAAAAAATGACAGGGGCATCTGGGAGCTGATCCTACCTCCTGGTGAGCTCGAGCATAAAGATAAGCTGAAAATCTACATCCACGGAGCGGATGACTCTCACTTGGATCGCCTCCCGGCAACCATCTCTCGCGCTGTGCAGGATCCTGTGAGTCATGATTACACCGCGCAGATCTGGGCTCCGGAGGAGGCGTATGTTTGGAAAAATGAATTTGATCCGCAGGTAATCAAAGCGCCTTTCATCTACGAGTCACACACTGGTATGGCGGGTGAGGAGGCACGGGTGCACACCTACCGTGAGTTTGCCGATGACATCCTGCCGCGTGTAAAAAAGGCAGGCTATAACACCGTTCAGCTCATGGCGGTGCAGGAGCATCCCTACTACGGCTCGTTTGGTTACCACGTATCTTCGTTTTTCGCCGCTTGCTCACGTTTCGGTACCCCAGAGGATCTGAAATACCTCGTCGATACGGCTCACGGCATGGGCATCGCGATGATCCTTGATGTTGTCCACTCACATGCTGTGAAGAACATGGCCGAGGGTCTGAATAATCTCGATGGCTCCGGTCATCAGTATTTCCACGGTGGAGATAAAGGAGACCACCCGCAGTGGGACTCGAAGTGCTTCGATTACGGCCGCCCGGAGGTGAAGCAATTCCTTCTCTCCAACGTCCGCTACTGGCTAGAGGAGTTCCGCTTCGATGGATTCCGTTTTGATGGTATCACTTCGATGCTCTACCATTCGCACGGCAATCGTGCCTTTGGATCGTATGACGATTACTTCGGCGATGATGCAGATGAGGAGGCAATCCTTTACCTCAAGCTCGCGAACGAACTCATTTCCAAAATTAAGCCAGGAGCTATCGTCGTCGCAGAGGATATGTCCGGCATGCCTGGCCTGTGCCGCCCGAATTCCGAAGGAGGAGTTGGATTCACCCACCGTCTCGCGATGGGTATCCCGGATCACTGGATCAAACTTCTAAAACACCAGCGTGATGAGGATTGGAACCTCGATGAACTCTGGGGAGTTATCACCAACCGCCGCCATGGCGAGGCAACCATCGCCTACGCAGAAAGCCACGACCAAGCATTGGTGGGCGATAAAACGCTCGCCTTCTGGCTGATGGACAAGGAGATGTACTGGCACATGGGCGAGCACGATGAGCATCCGGCCATCGAGCGCGGTATCGCACTACACAAGATCATCCGCCTGCTCACCTTGGCCTTTGGTGGCGAAGGCTGGCTGAACTTCATGGGCAACGAATTCGGCCATCCCGAATGGCTCGATTTCCCACGTGAAGGCAATGGCTGGTCGTATCAATACTGCCGCAGGCAGTGGTCGCTGATGGATAATCAGGATTTGAAATACAAGTGGCTCGCCGAGTGGGATCGCGATCTCGTGAACCTCGCCAAGGAGCGTGACCTGCTGAATTCCTCACCCGCCCAGCTTTTGCACGTGGATCATAATAACAAGATTCTGATCGCCGAGCGCGCGAACCTCATTTTTGTCATCAACCTCTCGCCGGATAAATCCATCCCCGGATACGGAATTGAGCCTTACCAAAAGCAGACACACAAACTCCTGCTGGACTCCGACGAAAAGAAATACGGAGGACACGGTCGTATTGATCAATCGGTCGATTATCCGATTCATAGCGACAAGCAGATCAAGTTCTACACGACCTCACGCACGGCGCTGGTGTTTGGATGAGATAAATAGCCCGGGTATCACTACCACTGGTCGAAGACCCTAGACTGCGGCAGCCTGCTGCCGCTTTCCGTGAGACAGCCTGCTGTCCACGGCGGAGGCTAGGGAAAAGTTAGGCCTTGCCGTGCCAATGTTGATGGCTCGCAGCAGGGCTGCATTGCCGAAAGCGGCAGCAGGCTGCAGCAGTCCAAGGATTCAAGACTCCAACGCCACGACTTCCTTCTCGATCTTTTTCCCGAAAGCTCGCTCCGCTGCCTCCAAGTCATGCTCTGCCTGGAGTCCGACCCAGAATGCCGCTGATGTCCCGAAGAATTTCGAAAGCCGCAACGCGGTTTCCGCCGAGACGCTGCGCCGGAGTTTCGTGATTTCCGTCAGACGTGATGCAGGGATCCCGGTCGCACGCGATACGGCAGCAAGTGTCAGCCCCATCGGTTTGACGAATTCCTCCAACAGGATTTCCCCCGGGTGGATCATGGGTAAGTATTTTGATGCGCTCATGGTTCTAATGGTAGTCGGTGATTTTAACGTCGTATTTCAAGCCTTCTTCCCAGCGGAAAATGATCCGCCATTGCTGGTTGATCCGGATGCTCCAGAAGCCCGCCAGATTTCCGCTTAATGCCTCCAAGCGATTGCCTGGAGGAATCCGGAGGTCGTCGACGATCTTTGCCTGATTGATCATACGCAGCTTCCTTCGTGCTCGGTTCTGGATGTCTTCAGGTAGCTGTCGCACGCGCAATCCTTTGTAGATCTGTTCGGTTTGCGAGTCGCCATAGCTTTCGATCACTTGTAGAAGATAACTCCCAGTAAAATTACGTCAAACGAAATTACGCTTCGCGAAATTTAATTGATGAGGTTAAAGCTCACGTAATCCCTCCTTTCCTTCCGCCTGTTTTCGGGGTCTGTTTAATCAGTTCATTTCCTCATGAAAATCATTCTACTATTCCTCCTCTTGTTTCCCTTTTTGGCGTTCGCGCAGGAGCCGGAGGAGAAATCTGAAACGCCAAGCCTGCAAAAGGTGATCGTGATACCGATACGTGATCAGATTGCTCCGCCGGAGCTCTATATACTGAGGAGGGGATTAAAGACCGCGATTGAGCAGGGTGCGTATTCGGTGATTCTGGATATGGAAACACCGGGTGGGCGGCTGGACGTCACTTTTGATATGCTAAAGGCGATCGATAAGTTTCCGGGTAAGGTCTATACTTATGTGAATGAAGAGGCGATTTCTGCTGGGGCGTTGATTTCTGCCGGGACTACGGGGATTTATTTTTCACCGACAGGGATCATTGGTGCTGCTGCTCCAGTGATGGGAGGTGGGGAGGATATTGATGAGACGATGAAGCAGAAAATCGTTTCTTATCTCAGGGCGAAGGTGCGCGCGATGTCTGGCGACGATAGGAATCGAGCGATGGCGATTACTGCAATGATCGATGCAGACTATAAGTTGAAGATCGGGAAAGATACGATCAAGCCGAAGGGCGAGTTGCTGACACTGACAGCAGAGGAGGCGATGAAAACCTACGGAGAGCCAGCTATGCCACTTCTAGGTGCCGGGATTTTCCCATCCGTGGAAGCGTTGGCGGATTCGTTACATGGCGAAGGAAATTATGAGATCACACGTCTTGAGGTTTCTTGGTCAGAGCGGATTGCGCAATACTTGACGAGTTTAGCTCCGATCTTACTCGCGGCAGGGATGGTGTTGATTTTCATCGAATTTAAGACGCCCGGCTTCGGGATTTTTGGAATCGGCGGGGGTATCTTGCTGGCGATCGTGTTCTTCGGTCACAATGCGGCTGGATTGTCTGGACATGAGCCGGCGCTGTTTTTCTTCATCGGATTCGCACTGGTGATGATCGATGTGTTTTTCATCCCTGGCTTCTTCGTGTTGGCGATACCGGGTGCGTTGATGATGCTTGGTTCTCTGCTTTGGGGTATGTCGGACATCTGGCCGGATCAACCGATCGCATGGGACTCCGGTTTTTTATATAAACCGCTTCTGAACCTCATCACCGGCATTGGAGGTGCGATTGTCATCTTTGCGCTACTGTTGCGCTTCATGCCGAGCGGTGGGCTGTGGGGCGGGATGGTACTGGAAGGCGCTATCGGTGGAGAAACGACTTCTGGAAGTGTGGAGCGCTCTGAGCCGTCGTTGATTGGTGCCACAGGAAAGGCTGTGACTGCGTTATTCCCGTCCGGCCAGATCGAGATCGACGGTAAGCGCTACGATGCGAGGCTTATGCTGGGTACAGTGGAGCCGGGAGATCAGGTAAAAGTGACTTCGGTCGGTGAATTTGCTCTGAAAGTTGAGCCTCTGGACAGCTAGGGCTTCTCGGTATTGTCGCCGAGGATCTTGTCGATGGAGGCGACACGCTCCCATGGGCAGCGCTTGCGTTGGTATTTTTTCCAAACGATATCACGTAGGCTACGCCAGATTTCCTCGGTGGGCTCTTCAATGCGATCCCATTCCTGATCTCTACGCTTAGTTTTAGTGAGCACGCGCCACTCATTTGCGTGAAAGTTGCCACGGTAGAAACGTTTTCCGTCCTCGGTAGTGTCGTTCCATTCGTGTGATTCCATATGTGGCTAGGGAAAGGGGTGAGGAGTGCGGTTGCAAGGAGAGAGTGAAGTCGACTAGAGGGGTGGCTTTCTATTAACTCTCAAAATAGGTGTATCCGCCTAGGCCGGTGCGGTAGAGATCCATGATCTCTTTGCGATCTTTGGGAGAGATGCGGCCGTCATTAACTGCCTTTTCCGCGAAGTTGCGGAATTTCGAGACTAGCTCCTTGGGGTCAAATTCGACGTAGGTGAGCACGTCGGCGACGGTGTCGCCTTCTACTTCGTGGGTGTAGACGGGTTTGCCGTTTTCGATATGGACGCCGACGACGTTGGTGTCTCCGAGGAGGTTGTGGAGGTCGCCGAGGGTTTCCTGATAGGCTCCTACGAGGAAAATGCCGACGTAGTAGGGTTCATCGGATTTCAGCTCATGTAGCGGGAGGATCTTCGCGACGTTTTCTTTGTCGATGAAGCGGTCGATTTTGCCATCGCAGTCGCAGGTGATATCGGCAAGGACGGCACGTTGTTTCGGGCGTTCATCAAGCCGATGGATCGGCATGATGGGGAAAAGCTGGTCGATCGCCCAAGAGTCTGGGAGTGACTGGAAGAGCGAAAAGTTTCCGTAGTAGAAATCGACGAGGCCATCGGAGAGCTCTTTCAACTCCTCAGGAATGTCGTCCATATCGGAGATCATTTTCGAAATGCGTGTGAGGATGTGCCAGTACCATGCTTCGGCGAGGCCGCGTTCGCGGAGGGTTGCGCCGCCGTAGAAGAACTGGGCGCGCACTTGATCACGGTAATAGACCGCGTCGTTCATGGACTCCTGGAGGTTCTTTTTGCTCAGGGTCTTATTGACATGGAAAAGGTTCGTGAGGTTCTGCGGGCATTTATCCGGCTTTACCGGCTCCTTGTCGGTGGTCTGTGCAGAGGTGACGTCGAGGATGTTGAAAACGAGGACGGAGTAGTAGGAAACGACCGCACGTCCGGATTCGGAAATGAGGTTCGGGTGTTTCACTCCGACTTTATTGCACTGCTGAGCGACGACCTCGACGATGTCGGTGCAATATTCCTGAATAGAGTAATTGCAGGAGGAGGCAAAATTCGTGTGGGAGCCATCGTAATCAACGGCCATGCCGCCGCCCATGTCGAGCACGCCCATGGGTGCGCCTTCTTTGACGAGATCGCAGTAGATTCGAACGGCCTCGGTACAGCCCTCGCGGATCGCAGCGATGTTCGGGATTTGACTGCCTTGGTGGTAGTGCAGCATTTTTAGGCAGGCGAGGTGGCCGGATGCTTTGAGGGAATCGACGACTTCAATGACTTGGGCGGCGTTGAGGCCAAAGACGGATTTGTCACCAGCGGATTCCTGCCAGTGGCCGGAACCTTTCGTGGAAAGGCGGATGCGTATGCCGAGGTTCGGTAGGATGCCAATTTTGCGTGAGCGTTCGAGGATGAGTTCCAGCTCGCTGGGCATTTCCAGGACGAGCATGATCTTCATCCCCATTTTCTGGGAATGGAGGGCGAGATCGATGAATTCCTCGTCCTTGTATCCGTTACAAATAATGTAGGCCTCGGGATCGTGCATGTGCGCGAGAGCGGCGATGAGCTCTGGCTTCGATCCGGCTTCGAGGCCGTAGTGATATTTTTTCCCGAACTCGGCGATTTCCTCGATGACTTGGCGCTGCTGGTTGACCTTGATCGGGTAAACGCCGCGGTAGTTCCCTTGGTATTTCGTGACCTTGATCGCCTCGCGGAAGGCTTCGTTGATCTCGGTGATGCGTGAGTGGAGGAGATCGCGGAAACGGAGGAGGACTGGCAGGCCGGTGCCGCGGTCGCGGAGACCATCGACAATGTTGTGGAGGGAGATCTTGGCGCTTTTTTCTCCATCCTCCAGCTTGACGGTGACATGCCCGTCTTTGTTTACGTGGAAGAATTTATGCCCCCATGCTTCGACCCCGTAGAGATCTGCAGATTTCTCAGGAGACCAGCCTTTGCTGGATTTGGACGGCTTCGGAGAGGAGGCGGAGGAGGGTGGGGTCACAGGTGTAGGATGCATCCAGCGTCCGAAGATTCAATCCAATTGCGGGTCAAAGGCAGGCAATAAAAAACCGCCCTTCCGCAGAGGAAAGGACGGTTATTAGAAAGATGTTTGCGTTAGCTGATACGATTAGTTGACTGCAACAGCAGACGAACCGGTTTCACCCGTGCGGATGCGGATCGCTTCTTCAACAGCGGAAAGGAAAACCTTACCGTCACCGATTTTGCCGGTGTTTGCGCTTTTGACGATGGCTTGGGCTACGCCCTCTGCCTGTTCGTCATCAACAACGATCTCGATTTTTACTTTTGGAAGGAAGTCGACGGTGTATTCGGAACCACGGTAGATTTCGGTGTGTCCTTTCTGACGACCAAAGCCTTTGACTTCGGTGACTGTCATGCCTTGAACACCTACTTCAGCGAGGGCTTCTTTAACTTCTTCAAGTTTGAATGGTTTGATGATGGCTTCTATTTTTTTCATGATTGCGGCGGATTGGTAAGTGCGGTCATAGCATGCGGTGTGCCAAGATATTCGGCGACCGCAATTCCTTTCCTTTAATAACTAGATGATTTTTACTGAGTCTGCCAGCTGAAACCCCAAAGCCATTGAATTTTTTTGATTCGTGGGGTTGCGAGATCTTGAAAGCTGCATAAGGATAGGGGCGTATTACTAACGATTACTAAATTATGAAAAAGATCATCTTCAGCATGTTATCCGCCGCTATTTGCCAATTTGCCGCCGCAGAAAATGTAACGGTTGAAATTACGGGCAACGATCAGATGCAGTTCAGTACAAAGGCAATTGAAGTGACTGAAGGTGACAAGGTTACGATTTCCTTCAAGCACATCGGTCAACTCCCAGCCGTAGCGATGGGTCACAATGTGGTTATTGTGAAGCCGGGAACACAGCTTCCGATGTTTTCTGCAAAATGTGCTCCAGCTAAGGATACGGATTACATCCCACAGGACGCTGAGTCGAAGGCTGCAATCGTGGCTTACACCAAACTTCTGGGAGGTGGAGAGTCGACCACGGTCACATTTACCGCCCCTGCTGCAGGCGCCTATCCTTTCCTCTGCACCTTCCCTGGTCACTTCGCGATCATGCAGGGCGTGATGACTGTTAAAGCTAAATAATCAAATATTCCCCGAAAGCCGCTCAGCCGTAAGGTTGGGCGGCTTTTTTGTGTCGTGAGATATTATGGAAAAAGGCCGCGTGAGGTCTTTGCTCCTGCGACAGTATTGATAGCGATGGCTTGTGCTGCCATGCGGTGGGGGAGTTTGCGTCGTTTTGCAAATCCGATGACCTTGTCGAAGGCGTGTTGAAGCTTGGTCTCCAGTTTGGAAATAACTTCCTGTTCCGTCCATTGGAAGCGCTGGAGATTTTGGACCCATTCGAAGTAGGATACGGTGACGCCGCCGGCGTTGCAGAGGACATCGGGGATGAGGAAAATATCATCCCTTTCCTCGAGGATGAGATCGGCTTCGGGAGTGGTGGGGCCGTTCGCTCCTTCTGCGAGGATACGGCATTTCAATGATGATGCATTTTCGAGAGTGATCACGCCGCCGACGGCGCAGGGAGCGAGAATATCACAGGGTTGTAGGATCATTTCTGCAGGATCAATTTTCTCCGCGCCGGAAAAGCCTTCGAGAACTTGGTGCTTCGCGGTGTATGCGCGGAGGGCTTTCACATCGATGCCTTCGGGATTCCAGATGGCGCCGCTGACATCCGAAATGCCGATGACGCGCACTCCATAGGACGAAAGTGTGATGGCGGCGTTGATACCCACGTTTCCAAATCCCTGTATAATTGCCGTGGCGTCGCTAGCATCGATTTGAATTTTGTGGAGAGCAGAGATGGCAAGGAAGGCGACGCCGTGGCCAGTTGCCCGCGCGCGTCCTTCGGAGCCTTGGAGTGTAAGGGGTTTTCCGGTGACGATGGATGGCACTAGATGCCCGGA
Source organism: Luteolibacter sp. (assembly GCA_051252155.1). Taxonomy (GTDB): domain Bacteria; phylum Verrucomicrobiota; class Verrucomicrobiia; order Verrucomicrobiales; family Akkermansiaceae; genus Luteolibacter. Next base: position 637,127 of record JBPOGB010000002.1, read on the forward strand.
GTGCGTGGAATAGGTGTCGGTGATCCAGGCCATCGTTTGTTCGTTGGTGCCCATGTCTGGCGCCATGACGTCGATTTCGGGGCCGATGAAGGGGATCATTTCCATGGTGAAACGGCGGGTCATGCGCTCCAGCTCACCTTGTGACATTTCCATGGGTTTGCAGCAAATACCGCCTTTTCCGCCGCCATAGGGCAAGTCGAGAAGTGCGCACTTCCAGTTCATCCACATTGCGAGTGCCGCAACTTCTCCGACATCGACATCCGGATGGTAGCGTAGGCCGCCCTTCACTGGACCGCGAGTGAGGTGGTGCTGCACGCGGTGACCAAAGTAGACCTCTGTGCTACCATCATCGCGGCGGATGGGCACAGTGACTGTGATGATACGCTTCGGCCACTTGCAGCGCTCGCGAATTTCTTCGTCGAGGTCGAGGAATTCAGCGACGCGGTCGAACTGGGCGACCGCCATGGAGAAAACAGGGTTTTTCAGAAGCTCTTCGCGCATGTTCCTTTAGGATGTGCGAAGTGCAGGAAAAGTCCAGCAGAGTGGATCAGAGTGGGAAGATGACTACGGCGTGTTCGTCATAGCGTGCCTTTGTGCCAACGATCCCGTGAATGTATCCGAGCAATGCGCTTACAGGGATATTTTTCAGATTCAGGTTGATGCGCTTATCCGTGAGCTTGTTCTTGGGATCTTCGAGGATGAAATTTGGGGAAATCTCACCTTCGGTGGCTGCATTCATGGCGATGCTGAGGGCGTCGATGGCTTCTTGGACTGATGCGTCTTCAAGTTGATAGACTGGGATGACAACGGCACCGATTTTCGCTTCGGTGGCTCCGGATCTGATAGAATCCGCGTGAATTGTCACCTGTTTGGAACGGAAGCGTGCGTTTGCGTGCTTTGGGTTGAGTTTTAGTGCGGCGTTGTAGGCTTCTAAGGCGGCATCGGGATCACCCGATTTCTCGGCGGCGATGCCTTTTTGGTAATACGCCTCAGCCTGCTGGCCGGCGGATTGTGCGTAGGCTGATGGGAGAGCAAATGCGACGACGATCAGGGCAATGAGGGTTTTCATGATTTGATCAATATAGGGTAAAAACCTTGGGGAGGCTAGGAGGGAATTGGGGGGTATCAAAACCCCAATCCATCTTCGGGTAGATACTTCGGAAGCACGGTTCGCCATGGGTTGTTGATCTGCTCAAAGGGTATAGGGACGCTACCAGAATAGAGCAGGTCACAGAAATGCTTTGTACCGTCGTAGGTGAAAATGAGTGTGGGAGCCTTTGTTTTCGGTGATATAACTGTGGCAGTATCTTTCGTCCGGATTACCTTTCCGAGATGTTTGCGTTCACGGTGCCCCGGGCAGATTTCAAAAGCGTCGTTGCCGACCAGTTCGTAGAAGTTTTCGTGTCCGCATGCGCAATTCCAAGATCCAAAATAACCTTGGAGAGGCTTGGCTTTTGATTTCTGGAGAAGGATGGGGAGCCGCCAAGCTACCAATCCGATGCACAGAACGCAGGAAAGAAGCAGAATGGCCTTTTTGCGTTTCATGGATGGTTTTGGCGGAGCGACTGACAGCGGCTTGCAATACCCGAAGGGGCACACAGAGCCGCGCTCCATAGGCTGCCTATTATTCTGCAAGAAGCTTGCTGAAATAGTCGATGGTGGGGGCTAGGCCGTCTTCGAGGCTTACCTTGGGCTCCCAGCCGAGTTCGCTTTGGGCGAGAGTGATATCGGGGCGGCGTTGTTTTGGGTCGTCGCCGGGGAGGGGGTGGAAGGTGAGTTTTGATTTTCCTCCGACCTTTTTGAGGACGAGTTCGGCGAGCTCTAGCATGGTGAATTCGCCGGGGTTGCCAATGTTGACGGGGCCGGTGATGTCGTCTTTTTCCATGAGGCGGACAAAGCCGTCGATGAGGTCGTCGCAGTAGCAGAAGGAGCGGGTCTGGGTGCCGTCTCCGTAGATGGTGAGGTCTTCGCCTTTGAGGGCCTGGACGATGAAGTTGGAGACGACGCGGCCGTCATTAGGGAGCATGCGCGGGCCGTAGGTGTTGAAGATGCGGACGACGCGGATCTCTACGCCGTGTTGTCGGTGGTAATCGAAGAAGAGTGTTTCCGCGACGCGTTTCCCTTCATCGTAGCAGGCTCGGATGCCGATGGGGTTAACTGAGCCTTTGTAGGATTCTGGCTGGGGGTGGATTTCCGGATCGCCGTAAACTTCGGAAGTGGAGGCTTGGAAGGCGCGGGCGCCGACACGTTTTGCTAGGCCGAGGGAGTGCATGGCACCTAGCACTGAGGTCTTGGTGGTTTTGATCGGGTTGTGCTGGTAGTGCGGGGGGGATGCCGGGCACGCGAGGTTGTAAACGCGATCGACCTCGAACATGAAGGGCTCGCAAACGTCGTGGCGTACGAGTTCGAAGTTCGGGTTAGAAAGAAGATGAGCTACGTTTCTTTTCCGGCCGGTGAAATAGTTGTCGAGGCAAATGACGTCGTTGCCTTCGTTGAGGAGACGTTCGCATAGGTGGGAGCCGAGGAATCCGGCTCCGCCGGTGATAAGGATGCGCATACGCTGGTTTAACCTTCAAAATTCAAAATTCAAATCTCAATTGAAGAAGCGAGATGTGGGGTGAATGGGGTCACGTTCTAGAGAATACGGCACTTTTATTGAATTTGAGTAGGCTCGAAGCGACCGCTACTGCGGATGTAGAGGGTTGAGGATTTTGCGCTGGCGAGGACGATTTCGTTTTTGGTGAGCGTGGGAGATTTGGCTTCAGTTTCTTCGGCGGCGAACAAGAGGTTGTCGTTGTTCACTGCGAAGAGAGCAAGTGCGGCCAGTGGTAGGCCAACGGTGAGTGTTTACGCCCAGTCGGAGATGGTAAGTTTTCCGATGGCGGATTTCGATTCCATGCGGCGGTGGCCTTCGAGGATGTTTTCCGCATTGATGGGGCTGAGGCTTTCGTTGGCGGTAGCGGTGAGCTTGCCGCTGTCGATGAGTTCGGCGATGCGGTTGAGGATGTGGTGCTGCTCGATGATGTCGTCGGTTTTGAACATTGAGCGGGTAAACATGAATTCCCAGTTGATGGAAACGGCTTTCATTTTGAACGGTCCGGCCATGTCGAGATGGGTCTTGTGGTCGGTGATGAGGACGATGCCGCCCTGTGGTGCGATCATTTCGCCCATCGCTTCCCAAGCGCTATCGATGTCATTGAAGTTGGCGATGTAGTTGGCGTATTCGATGCCGAGTTCGCGGAGTTGTCCGGGCATGTCCTTGCGGTGATTAATGATGTGGTCGGCTCCGAGTTTGCGGCACCAGTCGGCGCTTTCCTCGCGGGAGGCGGTGGCGATGACGGTGAGACCGGCGAGCTTGGCCAACTGGATCGCGATGGAGCCGACACCACCTGCACCGCCGATGATAAGCAGGGTTTTTCTGGCGTTCTTTTCCGGCGCGTCGAAATCGATGTGGAGGCGGTGAAACAGAGATTCCCACGCGGTGAGGGCGGTCAGGGGTAGGGCGGCGCTGGTTGCTGCGTCTAGCGAGGCGGGACGCTTGCCGACGATGCGTTCGTCCACGAGTTGGTATTCCGCATTTGATCCAGGGCGGGTGACATCCCCGGCGTAATAAACTGGATCGCCTTCTTTGAAAATCGATGCCTTGTCACCGCTGCCGACGACGATGCCTGCTGCGTCGAAGCCGAGGGTTTTCGGATCTTCGCCTTCAGAGGGGCGGACTTTGAAATCGACGGGGTTCAGGCCGATGGCTTCGATTTTGACGAGAATGTCGTGACCGCTTGGTGTTGGGGTTTCGATTTCGACCTCTTGGGCGGAGCCGGCTTCGCTGCTGTCTTTGGTAAATTGGATGGCTTTCATGGTTGGTTGTTTTGATGACGATCTTCTGGGTAGCGAGTTTGAAACGGAGAAGTCTGCTGCCAAGTCGATTTGTAAGTCGGAGTTCTGACGCTTGACGGTTTCCGGAGCTGGTGGGCATGGTTTCGCGCATGAGGATATTGACTGGATTGCAGCCGAGCGGGAAACTGCATGTTGGGAACTATTTCGGCGCGATGAAGCCTGCGGTGGAGCTTCAAGGGCAGGGTGAGTGCTTTTATTTCATCGCGGACTATCATGCGATGACTTCCGGGCGCGATGGCGCTGCGCTGCGCGAAAATGTGAGGGAGCTGGCGATTGATTTCTTGGCCTGTGGCTTGGATCCGGAGAAGTCGGTATTTTTCCGTCAGAGTGCGGTGCCGGAGGTGAATGAGCTGGCTTGGATCCTTTCGACGGTTTGCCCGATGCCGCTTTTGAATAAATGCCATTCCTACAAGGACAAGGTGGCGCAGGGGATTTCTCCAAACCATGCGCTCTTCGCGTATCCGGTGCTGATGGCGGCGGATATTTTGCTCTATGGCTCAAACAAGGTGCCGGTGGGAAAAGATCAGAAGCAGCACTTGGAGGTGACGCGTAGTTTGGCGACGAAGCTGAACGAAACGTATGGCGAGGGGACGGCTGTGATGCCGGAGGCGATTATCAAGGCGGAGACTGAGCTGGTGATCGGCACGGACGGGCGGAAGATGAGCAAGAGCTATAACAACACCCTACCGATTTTCGGGGATGAGAAGCCGCTGAAGAAAACGGTGATGAAAATCGTGACGGATTCGACGCCGGTGGAGGATCCGAAGCCGACTGAAGATTCGACAGTGATCGCGCTATATCAGCTTTTCGCAGGTGAGCCAGAGGTGGCAAAGATGATTGAGGATCACCAGAGTGGTGGCTTCGGCTATGGTGATTTCAAGAAGCGCTTGGCAGAGGCGTATTGGGATTATTTCTCGGAAATGCGCACGAGGCGCGAAGAGATCCTCGCTGAGCCGGGGTATGTGGATGAGGTGCTGGCTAAAGGCGCAGAGCGTGCACGCGAGGAGGCCGCGAAGGTGCTCGATCGTGTGAAGAGAGCAGTGGGACTGGTTTGATCGCAAGACTCAGTGCTTAAGAGAAAGGTGTTGCCTTAGGGCAAGATGGATGGAGGCTGGGATAATGAACATCCGAGCAATATCATTTTTTGTCGTTTGCTTGCTTGGAGGATCAATTTTTACGCAGGGTGAAAAGCTGCCGGATGAGGTTCTTCGCAAGGCAGGTGATAATGGGAAAGAGCTTCAAAGCTACTTTGATGAAGCTGTTGATGTAGGGACGTCAGGAGAGCGTTTTGATGCCGGTCGGGCTTCCCGTTTTTTGGTTCGGTGGATGCCGGAAGCTGATTTGAAAACCATCACGAAAGAGCGGCTTCATGAGAATCTTGAGCTAGCTTTGAAAGCTGTTGAGGAATTCCCGTGGGGGAAGACCTTTGATGAGGAGATTTTCGTAAACGATGTACTTCCCTATGCGGTTTTTGATGAGACTCGTGAGAATTGGCGCGCTGAGTTTTATGAGATTTGCAGCGGATTGGTCGAAGGCTGTGAAACTGCCAGTGAGGCGGCGCAGGTGCTGAATCGTGAGCTCTTCGATGAGCTTGGCTTTCACTATAATACCGGGAGGAAGAAGCCGAATCAGAGTCCTTCTGAATCCCAAGCATCTGGGAAAGCGACATGTACAGGGCTTTCGATAGCCTTGGTCTATGGGTGTCGCTCGGTAGGGATTCCAGCTCGTGCGGCGGGCATTCCGTTGTGGTCGGATCTTAGTGGGAACCACACTTGGGTCGAGATTTGGGATGGTGAATGGAAATTCCTAGGTGCGGATGAGTATGATGCGAAAGGGCTGAATCGTGGCTGGTTTTTAGGGCGTGCTAGCAAGGCGAATCCAGATGAGGCGAAGCATTCGATCTGGGCATCTTCGTGGTCTCGGATGGATGGTCATTTTCCGATGGTGTGGAATTTACACAACAAAGAGGTCGGCGCAGTTAATGAGACTTACCGATACATCAAGAATGAAGGTGAAGAACGCGGTGTGGGTCTGAGGGTTTTTATGAATCGTGGTGAGCCTAGGGTGGTGGCAAATGTTTCGCTACTTGGATCAAAAGGGGAATTACTCTCATCTACCAAGACGAAGGCGGGGCGCTCGGATCTGAATGATGTCGGTTATTTAGAACTTAAGGGAGAGGCACCTTGGTTACTCAAGGTTGAGGCAAATGGCGTTTATAAGATGGTTCACTTGGAAGCGAAGCCGACGCAGGTTTTGGATGTCATTCTGAATGAGAAAGATGATGAGGGTTTTGATCTGAAGGAGCTCGTAATAAAATGGGAGGCAAAGGGTCGGGATGAGAGGGAGAAGGAGCTTGAGAAAAAAGTCATTCGGATGGGTGACAAAGAAATGAAGTTTTTGGAGCGGAAGTATGGTGAGGAACCGGAGGGCGGTCACTCGCTGTGGATCTCCATGCATGGTGGGGGAAGCGCGCCTCCAAAAGTGAATGATCAGCAGTGGAGGAATCAAATAAATCTCTATCAACTGAAGGAGGGATACTATGTGGCTCCTCGAGCGCCGACCGATACTTGGAATATGTGGCACGAAGGTCATATTGATGCCTTCTTTGATCGATTGATTTCGGATTATGTGATCTTGCGTGGGGTGAATCCTGAGCGGGTGTATCTGATGGGCTATTCGGCGGGCGGGGATGGCGTTTATCAACTGGCTCCGCGAATGGCGGATCGATTTGCGGCGGCATCGATGATGGCGGGGCATCCCAATGAGACAAAACCGGATGGGTTGAGGAATCTCCCGTTTGAAATTTTCATGGGAGCTGAGGATGGGGCTTACAATCGCAACAAGAAGGCGGCGAACTGGAAGGTTCGGCTTGGTGATTTACAGAAAGCAGATCCAGGGGGCTACAAGCATCGTGTGACGATCTACGAGGGCTTGGGGCATGGAATGAGGGGTAAAGAAGCGGAGGTGATACCGCGCATGGCGGCTGAAATCAGGAATAGCTGGCCGAGCAAGATTGTATGGCTGCAGGACGATACCACCCACGAGCGTTTCTACTGGCTAGGGGTTCAAAAGGATGGAGCGGTGAAGAGGCGGCGACTTGAGGCTGTGGTGGATGGACAGAATATTTTCGTGACTGGTGAGGATGTCAGTGGGCTGAAATTCTGGCTGTCTGATGAACTTTTAGATCTCGGTAAGGAAGTTACTGTTTCAGTAAATGGAAAGGAGGCTTTTCGTGGAATGGTTCCACGTAGTGCAGAAGTTGTAATGCAGACTCTTGATGCTCGTTGCGGTATGGTTGCAACGGCGCTACTGGAGATGGAGTAGTTTAGGAAGAGTAGCTGGGTTCACTGACCGCCGGAGGCTTTGGACTGCTGCGATTATTCGCAGCTTTAAGGGTTAGTATCGTTTTTATCCTACCGCTGGGTGATTAACGAGAACTGAAGGTGAATCGTCATCACTGGGAGAGCTGGGAATGATCCCAGCAGTCCAGAGCCTGCGGCGGCTTGGATTAAGTGATTTCGAGGAAATCAGAATTCGGGAAATTCTTGAGGATCGCTTTGCGCTCGGCTGTGGTGGCGATGCTGAAGGTGGTGGAGAGGGCGTCGGCAGTCGTTGCGGATGGGGAAGTGACGATGATGGAGCTTTTTGGGCGGGTATTTGCACCGTCCGCTGGTCTGAAAATATGATGGAAGCGGCCTTCCGGATCGAAGGTGTAGCCGCTGCCTGCTGAGACGGCGAGGGCGCGGCCGGAGAGGAGGGGGACTTTTTCGCCGTTGGCAGCGAGTTCGATTTCCCAAGGTGCACCATCGGGTGCGAGGCCTATGGCTGCGTATTCACCGATGTTTACGAGGGCGCTTTTGATGCCGTTTCTTTTCAATAGAGAGATGATTTCATCGGTCGCGTAGCCTTGGGCGATGGCATTCAGGGTGATGGCCATATCTGGCTTTTCAAATGAAATGGCGGATTCTGTGGCGGTGACTTTGCGGTAGTCGACGAGAGCGAGGGTTTCGTCCCATGAGGATTTTTCTAATTCAGCGCGTTCGGTGAGGTTTGAGGATTTCCATTGGGTGCGCCAGTTCCAGAGGGGCTGGACGGTGATGTCGAAGATGCCGTTGGTTTTTTCTCCGAAGGAGAGAGCGAGGCGGACGAGTTTGAGGAATTCTGGATGGGGGTTCTCTAGGTTTCCATCACGGTTGAGGCGTGAGATGGCGGATTCCGGATCGTAGAGACTGAAGAGGGACTCGATGTCGCGCAGGCGCAGGGAGCATTTCTCGGAGATATCGTCGAAAGTTGCTTCTGAGATCCCGTGGGTTTGGAAATGGACATCGGTGCCGAAGGCGATGGCAGTGAAGGTGCGGAGTGGATCGGGACGGCGGCACGAGCTGAGGCCTGCGAGGGTGCTGGCACCGAGGAGGGTGATGGCACGGCGGCGATTCATCTCGCGCGGCGGCGGGTTCTCAGGAAAAGCACGAAACCGGTGGCGGAGAGGATGAGTACGCCGATGACAGTGATGTCGTAGATCCATTTTCCGATGGTGCCGAAGAAGCGGCCTGAATGGATGTCGAGGATGACGCGGTCGAGCGGGATGCCGTCTCCGGAGAAGGCGGTTTTCCAGATTTTCAGATCGGAGGTCGACGCAGTGACGATGGTTGACCAACTAGTTTCCTGGGTCACCGGGGATTCGGTGAAATCGAGAAGGTTCTGGTCGCTGGTGAAGGTGCCGGTAGCGGTTTCGAGGACGAGTGTGAGATCCTGAGTGCGGCCAGCGCGTGAGATTGGGACTGCTGGTAGTGTAACTGAATCGAGGGTTTCGATGAGTTCTCCATCGAGGCCGAAGTAGTGGACGGCAGAGGAGGTGACGACGGCAGTGCCATCTCGGAGTGGGACGGCGCCGATTAATGATTTGGTGTCATCAACGATGGAGGTGCGATAAAATAGATTGCCGTCCCATGTGGCGGCGTAGGCTTTGCCATCGAGGCCGTAGGCTTCGGGTTCGCCATCGAGGCTCATGCCGTAGCTGGATTGAATCCAGTCTGTGGTGACGTGACGATTGCTGAGATCGAGATCCACCGTGTGGTTGAGGATCATGCCGGTGACGCAGGCGAGGGTGAGAGGCAGAAGCAGAGCCATGCCGAGCCAGCGGTGTGAGGCGCGGGCGTAGGTGCGACCTTTGCGGGTTCTAGGCACGGGGAATCAGACTTGGGAGTGGAAGTAGAGGGCGAGGCGCGCGAGTTTGGTGACGGCGCGGACGGAAAGAGTGGCTCCGGCGATGTTTTTGATGTTCGCGGAGAGTTGGTCGCCGTCCTTGAGGGAGGCGTTGGAGAATTGTTTGGTGAAGAAGGGTTTGTTGACCTCCCAACCGTGGCTTTCGCGGTAGATGAGGATTTCAACGGATTTGATGCGTCCGTTTTCGACGAGGAAGCCGGTGGTGATGGGTTCGGTTTTTCCAATTTCTTCGAGGATCCAGACGGTGCGGTTTCCCTGCTTCCAGTAGCGGACGCGGGATTCGCGGTAGTTGTGCGCCATGATGTTTTTGGCGCGAGATTTGATGTCTCCGGAAAGGTTGAGGACGGAGGTCGTGGGGATCTTGCCGCCGAAGGATTGTTTGATGAACTCGGATGGCTGTTTGAAAACCTGATCGCCACCGTGCACCCATGAGAGGAAGGCGAAGGTGATGGCTAGGATGGTGATGGGGAGTTTCATTGTACAAAAGGAGGGGGCGGTGAATCACCGCCGCCCTCCACAACACTATTAACGATTAAAATGCGTAGCCAACACCGAAGTTGTAGTTGTCACGATTGGTGCGGCCGTTGGCGCGGTCTTGGTGCTCCCAGTCGGCTTTAAGGACGACGTTTTCGCATGGCCAGAAGTTGACACCTGCTTGGTAGTTTGTCTGGCCGTCAGGGGCATCTTCGTTTCTCCAATGCATGGCGCGGCCAAAGACACCGACGGCCATGCCGTTGTCTAAAGTCCACTTGTAGGAGGGCTCGATGAAGCCGCCGAATTGGTTGTCGATTTCCTGTCCTGCGACGGTGGTGCCGCCTACGGAAGTATCGCCGTTGATGTGCCAGTTGGCGATGAGGCCACGGAGACCGAAGCCGCCGTTGGTGTAAACGAAATGGGCGGTCGTAAGGATGGCGCTGTTGTCATCACCTCCAGTGGAGATGTCATCTTGGTATTGGAGGCTGGCTGCGAGTTCGAGGCCGTTGATGCCGGTGTAGCGCACGCGGGCAGTGGCTGCGGAGCCGAGATCGTCAAAGCCTTCGGTCTTCTGGCGGCCATTGCGGAGGTCGGGGCCGTTGAGGTTTACGTTGCGGGGATCTACATCAAGTCCGCGATGGATGGCGAAGTCCCACTGGAGGCCGTTGTCGTAGGTTTTCCGAAGGAGGAAACCAAATTCCGTCCAGGTGGAGGGGAGGATTTCTGTTTCGATAGCGTTGCGCTCCACTCCGTAGAAGGTGGTGGGCTCGTGGATTTCATTGGTGATGCCGACGGGAACGAGGAAGGCACCGGCTTGGACGAGGTAGTCGTTTCCGAGATCTAGTTCGAAGTAGGCTTGCTCAAGTTCCCAGACGAGGTCGGTGCCGGGGTTGTTTGAGTAAAGGTGCTCAAGCTCGACTTCGGAGACGAAGCGGAGGCGATCGTTGAACTCGTAGCCGGTGAAGAGGACGATGCGGTGGACGTCGAATTTGTCGGCGACGTCACCGGTGTTAAAATGGGCTTCGCCGTATGAACCGAAGCTGAAGCGGTCATACCATGCCTGGTTCTGTGGGCTGGAAAATGAAGCGTCGATGTCTTCGGCGGAAACATCTCCACCTTCGGCGAAGCGTTCGCGGAAGGTGTGTGCGGGTGCGATTTGGGCGGCTGCGACGAGAAGGGCAGCGGTAGTGGCGAGTGTGTTCGTTCTTGGTAATTTCATTTGAAAGTCGTATTTCGTGGCGACGGAGAATGATCTATTGCGACAGCTTCTCATTAGCAAGAATTATTTGAGAATTAATCTCATTAAGGTAATTTTATTGTCGTGGTGGGGGGGGGGGCTGGAAATTGGGAGTATTCCGCTTAGCTGTTGGTTCATGAAACGGGTTTTGTGTTTGCTGGAAGATCGATTTGAGGAAAAGTAAAGAAGTGATTGAATTGATTCGCGAATCTCCGGATTCGGGAAGCGAAGGCGAAGCGATAGGAGTCATTTTTTCCATCATTCGGTTTGTCCTGGTGAATGGATTTTCGAAAAATCGTAAATTTTTCAACAGGAAGGGTATGCAAACGTCGGGAATTTGACGTTACCTATGTGGATAATGTCAGATTCGAGTCAGGTTGAAGCGTTTACAAGGTTGCTGATTGCAAATCAGGGGCGGATCTACGGTTTTATCTATACGTTGGTGCAGAATAGGACGGCGACGGAAGAGATTCTTCAGGTTGCTTCAACGGTGTTGTGGAAAAAGTTCGATCAGTTTCAACCGGGAACCGATTTCGGAGCCTGGGCGATGAAGGTTTCGCGCTACACGGTTTTTGAATGGCGCCGCCTGCAGGCGAAGCTGCCACTGCCGATGGATGAGGAGCTCTTGGAAATATTGGCGGAAAAGGCCATTGAGATTGGTTGTGACTCGGAGGCGCAACTTGAGGCTTTGGATTGCTGCGTGAAAAAATTGAGCGAGCGCGACAGGGGGCTGATCCGTGAACGATACGAAGAAAGTGTATCGGTGGCTGATCTAGCGCAGCGTCGTGGCAATACCCGCATGGCTGTTTATAAAATACTGAGCAGAATTCATCGGGATCTACTTTCCTGTATTGAACAAAAAACGAAGGAGGGACTCACATGAAGAATGATCATTTCGAAGATCTGGATATCCTCATCGAACGTCTGCGTGATGGCGATCTGGATGATGATGAGAAGGTGTCGCTTGCGTCGCGGTTGAAATCGGATCCGGCTGCGCAGGATCGTTTTGCCCGGCAGATGATGCTTTCAGCTGCGTTGTCCCAGCAGGTTTCCTCGGCGCCTGAAAATGTGGTGCCGTTATTTCTCGGGAAACCTCGGCGTGCGATTGTGTTTGGTCGTCTTGTTTCCGGCATCGCGGCGATGATTATTCTCGGGGTCGGCGTGTGTGTGGGCATGGTCGCAAAAGGGCAGAGGCAGAAAGCGGTCGCGACTCTGGTATCGGTGGAGGATGCTTCTTGGCAAAGTTCCTTACCCACGGAGCTGGGGTCGAAACTCGGACCTGGTGTTTTGAATCTTACCTCTGGCATTGCGACGATTCGATTTCGGTCTGGAGCGAAAGTTACTTTGGAAGGACCGGCAAAGCTGGAATTGATGACGCCAATGCGAGCGCGTCTGAGCTCAGGGACTGCGATGGTTCGTGTGCCGAAATCTGCCATTGGTTTTGTGGTGGATACCCCGGATGGCTATGTCATTGACCACGGCACCCAGTTTGCAGTCCACGTTGATGAACTCGGGGGAAATTCCAGTTTTGAAGTCATCACAGGCGCGATTTCCGTTTATTTGAATTCCACGGGTGAGGAAGCTCATTTGGCGAATCAGTGGCAGGGGGTGATGATATCGGATGGCGTGCTCTCGATGTTTGATGCGTCAAAAGAATCCTCTGTTTTCACTCCGGAACCCAAGCAGATCCGGCTCGGAACCAAGGGCAGGGCGACCTCGGTGATTGCGAACAACCGGAGGCGTGCAATTGATCCGGATGTCCTGACAGCCAAGCGTTCGAACAAGGGGCTGTGGGATCAGCATTCATTGCTAGGTTTTGATCTGGCCGGACTGGATTTGAGTCGTGTATCCGCGGTCCGGTTACGTCTCAACCAGGTTCCGGCGGCGCGAGGCTCGGCTACCCGTCTGCCGCTGATCAACCGGTTTGGGATTTACGGTTTGACCGATGAGAGCAAAGGGAATTGGAAAATCGAGGAGACGTGGGAGAACGCACCCGGCCCGAAAGACGGGAGGCTACTCGGAAATTTTGAGATACCGAGAAGCCGCAGCAGCGGCAGCTATGTGGTCGACGATGCGAGGCTCCTGGAATATTTGCGGCAACATGCGGGTCAGAATGTGACTTTGATTCTCGTTAGAGAAACCGGACCGATTTCAACAGGTGCGCCGGGGATTTCCCATTCCTTTGCGAATGACTCCCATCCGATGGCAGCCGGCCCGCAATTGGAATTCACTTTAAAACGCCCATAATGATGTCTTGTTCACTATCACTTACTATAGGCTCGCTGCTGGCGGGGTATGTTGCGGCTTCGGGCATCGTACTTGCGGAAGAAGCGTCTTCATCAGTCAAGGCCGTCATGCCAGAGAAGCATCTGGAGGTATTTGAAAATTACTGTTTGGATTGTCATGATACAGCGACGCGGAAAGGGAAGCTGGATCTTGAAGAGCTTTCATTTGATATCAGCAGCGACATCCCTACCGCTGAGCACTGGCAGAAGATTCTTGATGCGGTGAACTCGGGCGAGATGCCCCCGGAAGACAAAGATCAGATATCGGCTGAGGAGAAAACCGAGTTCCTGCGGGATCTTTCCATCCAGATGGTCACGGCCCGGAATGTCCTGAGCGACAACGGGGGAGTCATCACGATGCGCCGGTTGAATCGTCGTGACTATCAGAACTCCCTTGAGTCACTACTCGGCTTCAGACCTAATGTTTCAGACATTCCAGACGACGACGGATCAGGCGAATTTGATACTTATGGTTCTTCGCTCTTCTTCTCCGGAGACCAGTTTGAACTCTATCGAGCCACGGCGACCTCAGCGTTAAAAGCCGCCTTGGAACCACGAGAGAAGCCCAGTCCGAAAAAAATCCGGGTCGAACCTGAAAACGACATATCGAAGGAATATTTCAGAACGGCTGAAGAGATCGTGAAGGTCAAGAAAAGGGCGGATGATTTTCTAGCTCTGCCTAAGGAGGATCAGACGGAAGAGGTTGCGAAGACTTACGGGCTCAAGGATGTTGAGCATGCCAGAAAGGTCGTAAGCCGCTTCGCTCAGCATTACCGGGAGATGGGTGACTACGTCAAACGCCCCGAGGCAAAGACAGGGGCGATTCTTGTCCATACGAAAAACCGGACGCCGAGCATCCCCATCGGCAAATTCGATGGCAGGACCGGCGGGAAGTATATCCTGAGAGTTCGAGTCGGCTATTACGAGGGAGCCCCCGAACGGGAGCGCTATATCGAGCATGCCTTGACTGGGGGGATCAGCGGCAAAGGTGGGGTGGTTCTCGGTCAAACCAAAGTCACTGGGACGGTCAAAAATCCAGTGGTTATCGAAATTCCGATAGAGCATTCACTAGGGGTGGCAGGGCGCTATGCGATCCGTTGTCGTGACTACGCTGAGAAGGAATCACGCAAAGTTGCCAACGACATCGGTCGGAAGAAAAACGGCATCGGACAACCGGCATCCCTCTGGGTCGACTATGTCGAACTCGAGGGTCCGTTCTACGATGAGTGGCCGAATCCAGTTCAGGCCACGTTGATTCCAGAAAAGAATGCGGGAGAAGACGAAGCCAGCCATGCCCGCCGTGCGATCACCGAATTCGCCACCCGCGCATTCCGGGGAAAGACTCCGGATTCCGAGTTCATGGACAAACTGGTGAAGCGGTTTCTCTATCGGCTCGACCAGGGAGATGAGAGCCGGAACGCATTCATCGACGCCTATGCCATCATCCTCTCTTGCCCGAGTTTCCTCTATCTTAATGAACCTCGTGAAGGAGACAAACCGGTTCAATTGAGCGATCGGGAACTCGCCGTCCGCCTTTCCTATTTCCTCTGGAGTGCACCACCTGACGACGAACTTCTTGATCTTGCCAGCGATGGCAAGCTTTCCGATCCGCAGACGCTCTGGAAACAAACGGAGCGTTTACTTAAAGATCCTCGTTTCGAGGCCTTCGTCAGTGGGTTCACCCATCAGTGGCTCAAGATGACGCGACTGGATATGTTCGATTTCAATGCCGCGTTTCACCCGGAGTTCGACGAAGTCGTTCGCCGCAGTGCCCGCGCCGAAGTCTACGCCAATGTGAGCTATCTGTTTAAGGAGAATCTCCCCATCGGGAGCCTTCTTAAGGCCGATTATGCCATGGTGAACGATGTTCTGGCGGACTACTACGGATTGCCGGGGGTCAGCGGATCGGAGATTCGAAAAGTCACTCTTCCAAAGGATTCTCCGCGGGGAGGACTTCTCGGGACGGCCGCGATCAGCATCATGGGTTCGGACGGTCAGCGTTCGTCACCGGTGGAACGTGGAGCGTGGGTACTCCGCTACTTGCTCAATGATCCACCGCCGCCAGCCCCGGCTAATGTACCAATGCTGGCTCGTTTCGAGGGAGATATTTTCGCAGTCCGGGAGCTTCAAAAGGCACACCAGGAAGAGCCGCAGTGCGCCCAATGCCACCAGAAGATCGACCCGATCGGCTGTGGTATGGAACACTTCACCGCGGGCGGACTTTGGAGAGAAGTCGAAGAAGTTCCTGAACCAGCTGACGAGACGGCCAAGAAAAAGGGTCTTCCGAAGTTCCACAAGTTCCCGATTGATCCCTCGGGCAACCTGCCTTCGGGAGAATCATTCAAGGACTACTTTGGATTGCGAGACGCTGTAGCGAGCCGCCACGAATCATTCGCCCGTGGCTTCACGGAGCACCTCATCGCTTATGGTCTCGGGCGCCCGTTCGGGATCTCGGATTACAACCTGGCCACAGACATTACGGAGAAGGCTGCAAAAAGGGGCGACGCAGCCACGATCTTCATTCACGCCTTAGTCCAATCCAAACAATTTCATCTGAAATAGCGCCGGTCCGGTGCGACATGCGATAGATCTCGAACCCTCAATCATTGTTAGAATTATGAAAACTCGCCGTCATTTCCTGCGCAGCTCGTCTGCCATCATCGCCCTTCCGGTTCTTGAGTCGCTGGGCTTCCGCCGCTTTGCATCCGCAGCTACTCTGGTGGCACCTTCAGCCCCCAAACGGCTCATTTTCATGGGCATGGGATTTGGAGTGACCGAAGGTTGGTACGCCGACGTCAATACCCCCGGTTATGACTACAAATTGCCTGAGGTTCTTTCTCCGCTGGAAAAGCATAAGGACGGCATCACGCTTTTCAATAACGTGGAGCACGCGAATTCGAGAGACGGTCACTCAGGCTCCACGTTCTGGCTCACGGGAGCGGATCGTTATGCGATTCCGGGGCAGAGCTTCAGCAATACGATCTCGGTGGACCAGGTCGCCGCAGCGCAATTCGGCAAAGAGACCCGCTATTCGTCGATCCATATGGACGGTGACAATGACAACGGCCATGGACCGGGTTCGCTTTCGTGGAACCGCCAGGGAAAGCCGATCTTGGGCATGCCAAACCCGGCCGCGATGTTCCACAAGCTTTTCTCGGGCGGATCCATGAGCTTGAAAGAACGCCAAGCGCTGATGGCGGACGACCGCTCCGCACTCGACACGGTTCTTACCGATGCACGCGCGATGCAGAAAGGCCTGACTAAAACCGACGTCGACAAACTTGACGAATACTTCGAATCGATCCGCGAACTGGAGGTTCGTATTGCCAAGGATGAGCAATGGCTTGATGTTCCGAAACGGAAGCCAACCGACCCGGTCAGAGAGCCATCCGAGTCACTTGAAGGAGCGCCTGCCGTTGAGTTGGTTTACGATTTGATGTTGGCCGCGATGCAGGTCGATGCCTCCCGCGTTTTCACATACCGCATGCCCGGAGATACTTTCCTTGAGAGCATTGGCTCGAACTTCTCGGCACACAACATCAGCCATGCCAACGGTGGCCAGCGTAGTACCGATGCCGAACTCCGCGATAAGACTCATGCGAAACTCATCGCCAGGTTCATTGACCGGATGAAGGCTACCAAGGAGGCCGACGGTTCCTCGTTGTTTGACAACTCGACTCTGGCATTTGGTAGCAACCTGAGGAAGGTTCACAGCCTCGACAACTGTCCAACGCTGATTGCCGGAGGTGGCTCCGGTTTTGCCCAGGGACGTCACCTTGTGATGGAGAAGCAAACTCCGCTCTGCAATGTGTGGTTGTCGATGCTCAAGGGCAGCGGAGTAAAGACGGATTCGTTCGGCGATTCCACTGGAGTGATTGAAGAACTGTTCAAGGCGTAGACCGCCAGATCATTGCTAGATTGAGTGGACGATCGCGTATCGGCTGAGGTGAGAGATTTAATAAACCTATGAAACTTGTAGCATCGGTTCCGTGGCGTTCTTGCGTAAATCCTACACTTTGATGATGAGAAAAGATGAGGTAGGATAGGAGATGAAACGAATTCTGTGTTTGCTGGAAGATGGATTTGAGGAAATTGAGGCGATTGCACCGGTGGATTTGTTGCGGAGGGCGGGTCTCGAAGTGGTGATGGCGGGTGTTTCAGGAATAGAGGTGGTTGGGAAATGTGGGGTGAAGATTTTCGCTGATAAGCTATTGCCTGAGGTTTTGGGGGAGGATTTTGATGTGCTTTTCCTGCCTGGCGGACCGGCGGTGATGGAATTGAGGAAAAGTACGGAAGTGATTGAATTGGTTCGGGAGTTTCATGCTGATGGGAAATTGATCGCCGCGATCTGTGCTGCTCCACTTTTGCTTAAGGACGCTGGTTTGATAGATGGTAAAAGGATTACTGCGCATTTTTCGACGACTGATGAACTGCCGGGCAATACTGGGGAACGCTTGGTTTATGATGGGGATTTCCTGACTTCGCGTGGTGCTGGGACGTCGATAGAGTTCGGTCTGGAGTTGGTAAAAATCCTTTGCGGGAATGAGGTTGCGGAAGATGTAGCGGCCGCGGTGATGGTTTAGGTTGCGGGTTGGGAGGATCTCCGCTTGTTTTGCCGTGATGAATGGCGCCGCGCAGCAGGATTTCGCATTAGCGTTCCTGAGTATCCTTTTCGAGGGTGCTCCGTTCATTCTATTGGGCACGTTGATCAGCGGATTTATCGACATCTACCTTCCAAAAGGCGCGATGGATCGCTTCCTGCCGAAGAACAAGACGCTGGCGGTAATGACTGCGGGTTTACTCGGTGCGATTTTTCCTGTTTGTGAGTGCGCGGTGGTGCCGGTGATTCGTCGGTTGGTGGGGAAAGGGCTGCCGATGAGTTGTGCGCTGACTTACATGTTGGCGGCGCCGATTGTGAATCCGATCACGGCACTAAGCACGTGGAAGGCATTTCAGGGGCAGGCTCCGTGGATGATGACAGGTGGGCGGTTGTTTTTGGGATATTTGGTAGCTGTGGGGGTCGGGCTAGTTGTGGCGAGGGTTTCGCTGAAACGTGTGCTGAAGCAGAGTTTGCTAGAGAAGATCGAATCAGCTCCCGAGAAGGAAAATGAGGAATGCGGTGGGTGCTGCGGGCATGATCATTCGCATGACCACGAGCACGATCATTCGCATGATCATCACCACGAGCATGAGAAGAAGGATGACGATGGTCGCCTGATTGCGGCAATGCGTTCTGCGCAGAAGGATTTTGTGGATGTGGGGGTGTATTTCACGATCGGTGTGGCGATTACGGCGCTTTTCAATACGGGGATCGCACCCGGTGCGGTATGGCTGGATGGACTGGCGGGAAATGCGGTGGTGGCTCCGGCTGCGCTGATGGCATTGGCGTTTATATTGAGTCTCTGCAGTACTTCGGATGCGTTCATTGCTGCGACCTTGGCGAAGTTTACTTGGGGGGCAAAACTGGCGTTCTTGGTGTTTGGCCCTATGTTGGATGTGAAGTTGATTTTCCTTTATCAGACGGTTCTGAAGAGGAGGTTTATCGTGGCGCTCGGAGTGTCGTTGTTCGTGGTGATTTGGCTGGCGTCGATGGCGGCTCAAGCGTGGTTGATTGAAATGTGATGAAACCGGAATTGCGCAGAATCCTCTTTTCGTTGGCCGTCATTCTATGGGCGGCATGCCTGCTGTATTTCTATGGATCGGGCAGGATTGTGAAGTACCTCGCGCCGGATTTTCGAATTATTGCGCTAGGGGGTGGGCTGGGTCTTGCGGTGATGGGGCTTTTCAATTTGCTCACGTCGTTTCGGAAAGCGGATTGTGGGCACGACCATGGTGACGAAGGACATGATCACGAGGGTGGAGATATGAATCCATGGTCGGCGCTTGCTTTGATGACTTTACCTGTCGCGCTGTCGATGGCGTGGACGAAGGACGGCTTCTCGGAGGCGACGCTTGCGCGCAAAGGGCTGTATGACGAAGCCCCTGATGCGAGTGCACCGTTCTTTTCTTCGATTCTCCCGCCGCTGACGATGGAGGAGATTGAGGGTAGCCACAGCCGGACATCGGATGGGTATCTGGAGTTTAACTTGATGGAGTTGTTTTTCGCTACTGGCGATAGGGAGCTGCAAGGTCTGCTAGAAGGGTTGGAGGTGGAGACAGAAGGGCGTATCATCGAAGAAAAGGTGCGCAATGAAGCTGGTACGCGGATGAGGCTTTACCGGATGTTTATGACCTGTTGTGTGGCGGACTCGCGGGCGATTCCCATTGTGCTGGAGTTTGGCTCTGAGCCTCCAATGTTGCCGGAAAATGGTTGGGTTAAAGTTGCTGGTAAGATGACTTTCCCCGAGGAGGGTGGGACGCTGCAGGCGGTGCTGGAAGTGGACAGGGCGACGGCGGCGGATGTGCCGCCGGAGGAGAAGTTTTTGCTGAGGTGAAACTCGTTCTTCAGCAAGTTCTCGAGGGATATATTTGCGATTAAATTTCGTATGCTGAGGGTTTCTCAGTTAAATTTGGGAAACTATGTGGGATATTCATCAAGAAATCCGTCTGAATGATCTAAGGGCGCAGCAGGGGGATACGAAATCTTCATTGAAGTCTGCCTCGGGAGATATCGACGAACTGAACCAGCATGTGCGCAAGTTGGCTCTGGTGAGTCAGGCTCTCTATGAGTTGCTCAAGGAACGCACTGGGATTACCGACGAGGATTTACGGCGGAGGATTGAGATGATTGATAAGCGGGATGGTGCCGCAAATGGGAAACTCGACGCTGCTCCGCTGAAATGTCCAAAATGTGGTGGGGCAGTCACTGCAGGTGGACTTTCTTGCAAGTCGTGTGGAGCGATGGCTGCACCCAAGTATCCATTCGAAGCGTGAGTAAAGTTCCGTTTATTTCTGCTCTAGCAACGGGATGGCAAGTTTCTGTGAAGTTTCCACAGAAAGAGTGAAGAGAGCGGTGTCGTCACTATGTTTGCCGTAGATAATTTGAGTCGCGGGATCAATGCCGAGCGCAAGCGTGCGTGTGATGGTACCTTTTTCATCGCCGAATTCGTCGACGGTTTTCATTTCGACCTGAAAAAGAAGGAAGGGTTCAGCTAGTGCTTTGAGTGCTGACTCGTCGGTGGGTGATATCCAGCGAGCAACTTGGAGGTTTTCCAATGCACCCAGAAGGTATTTCGCGCGGGCGGGGTCGAGGTCTTCAGTGACATCCGCTGCTCCGGAGTGGGCAGTCCACTCGTCGTTGTTCCACTCGTAGATGAGCTTGAGGGGAGGGGAGTTTCCTTCGACGCGTGTGATGGATTTTAGATCTACACCGCTGACTGACCACAGGAGGGAGTGTCGCCAGTCGTGAGGATTTGTGGCGATCTCGTCGAGGAAGCGGTTGTCGAGGCGCATGATGGAGGCGCTGTCTTTTCGTTTTGCGAAGAGGTTGCCATTTGTATCTAGGCCGAAGGTGACGCTGAGTGAGAGGTTGCTTTGGGCGAGGAAAATGAGCCTGAGTATGGGCTTATCTAGTCCCCATGGGGAAAGGTCTTCGGGGGCGGCGTCTGTTTCGAAAGCGATGGCACGCGTGGTGGTGACGGCCTTTAGAAGTTCGAAGAGGCGTTGTTCATTCGCACGTTGCTCAGCGCCATTGATGGTAGTGATCCATGGGGCTGGAGGCTGCCGGGAAATGAGGATGGTCGGGGAGGTGGCCGACTCGATGGCGATACCACGAATCGATGCGATATTGAGATTAGTAAGTGTGGGATCGCGGAGGTCGTTGACGGTGAGTGGGAGATCCGGAATGGATACGAAGGAGGGATCTGATTTTAGAGGTAGAGTAAAAACTGTTTCAGGCCTGTCGCTGACGGTGGCATGAGTTTCTACGGCGTCTGGGGTGGCCGGGGGTAGGATGTCGAGGATGGTTTCGGTTTCTGCTCCGAATGCTGTGATAGCGATCTGGTCGTTATGTGGAGATGTGCCGTTTGTTGGTAGAGTGACTTGGGCTCGGTCGCTGAGCTTAGTTGCTTGGAGATTTACGAGTCCTTCTAGGAGGGTTTTTACCGCAGTGGGATTGGTAGAAAGGTCGAGAGGCTTAGTAATGCGCCATGCCGAATTTGGATTTTCGCGAGCGAGAGTGAGTTCGCCCTGAGCAGTGCGGATACGAATTTTATGACTAGCTATGGGGTTGAAATAAAATGGCCTGTGATCGCGGAGAAAATTGAATCCGTCTTTGAAGAGCGGGAGTATATCGCCGGTGGCTGCGTAGACGTGTGATTTTCGACCGCGTTCTAACGGCAGTAGGTATGTGGTGGGGACAGGTTCTGGTTTTTCGACATCTGGCAGGTGCAGAAGTGGTGTGCGACGGCCAAGGCGGAACATGGCGAGTGTATCGCCATCGGAGTCCGCAAGGCTGACTTCGATGTTGCCTCCGTTTAGCCCGGCTAGCTTTGCATCTAGGTCATCACGCGGAACGGCATCGATTGCCATAGCAGTGTTTGCAAAGGTCAAGATGGCGATGGCTGCACGCGGATCCATGCGATCTTGCCATGGTTCGGTTGACTGCCATCCGGTGTCTGATTTAACAAAGCTTACCTTGGTTTCTTCTGATTTTATGGAGATCGAGGTGACTAATTCTGGCGTGAAGTCAGGATAAATATTCGCGCCGATTTCTGTGGGTGGAGTGCCCAATATGCTATTGAGGTTTCCCTCGATAAACTGCCATGAAGCGAGCACACCGAGCACGGCGGTGCAGATCAGAAGAAGGAGGGTGAATAAAAGAGATCTCACGTTGGCGTAATACTAAACTCTATTTGTAGGATCACAAAACGAAGGGTTTCTCATGAGCGTCTTGCCGAGAAAACGAGGCCGCCGAGAAGGAGGAATGAGAATGGAGCGAAGAAAAGGTTGAGGCGATTGATGAAGGAGACTTGGGCATCAAGTAAGGGTAGCATGTAGACTCCGATGGGGCGTGGTGAGAGGCCTGCTAGGGATTCTCGGTGGACTAGCCAGTTCGAGGCAGATGAGAGGAAGTCGATATTTTCCGCACGCTGGCGGTCGGGATCAAGAAAGTCAGTGGTGGAAAGAATAACCATGCGCGAGGTGTCCGCGGCGAAGCGGTCATCATTTGCGGCGCCACGCGTGACAGCGGCGGCAATGTGGAGTGGAGGTGCAGTATCGCGGATTTTATCAAAGGTTTCGCCCTCCTTGGCTCCTTCGGTGTTTTTACCAAAATCTGCTTCGCCCCAAAAATCTGGGAGGACGGTGATGAGTGGGACGGGAGAAATTTTTTCCATGGATAGGTCAGAGGCACCTTCACGGACTTCTAGGGATGAGGAAGCACCTTCGAAAACGGCAGCTTGTCCGGCGAGGTCTTTAAGGAAGGGAATGCCTTGGCTGAAATTGCCTCGAGCGGTGGTAACTACTCTACCATCCGACATGGAAATGATGCGATCGCGGCGTGGGGTGACGCCTTTGCTCCGGAGGAATGAGCGAAGTTTTGGAGGGCAGGAATTTGCCTCAAGGAGTATGAGGATAGCCGATTTTGGGGAATTCCAGTAGGCGTTGAGTTTGGCTATTTCCTGGTCGGTGAAATCGTATTTCGGCGCGATGATTGCGAGGCCTTCGACTTCCGCTGGGATCTCGTTGAGGCTAGAGAGGTTTGCCTGGATGAGGCGGATGTTTTGGAAGCGAAGCGTGGCGGCGAGGTTACTCCATGGGGAGTTTTCTCCATCTGAATCGATGCGAGATTTATCCGCCAGGAAGAGGAGGTTACGGGGTTTTCCCTCGACTGCTTCGACGAGACGGGCGGTGATCAGGTCTTCACCACGGAAGGCATCCGGGCGGCGCTGGCCGTTGTCGTCCACCGTGTAGGTAAGCATTTCCTCGGCGAGAGCGAGTGTGATGTGAGGGCTGAGCGCCGGGGTGCCCGTTTCCATCTCGGTGATGATTGGAGTCTCTTCATTTGGACGAGCATCGATGAGGATGAGGTCGCGGACGAGAGTTAGGTTGTAGGTTGCTGCGAATTGCTGGGTGCGATCCGGGGAGCGGAGGGGATCGATGATTTCCAGTTCGACCTGCTGTCCTGAGATCCGAGTGTATTCATCGGCGAGTGCGCGGACGCGATCGATGAAGGGGAAAGGTGTGGCGCGGCGAAAGACCATGGTCATTTTCACCGGACGCTCGCGTTTTGCGATGGATTCGCTTTTGAGGAAATTTTCTGTTGAGGAGGAAAGTGTGTAGTCGGCAGTACGAGAGAGGTCTGTGCGGAGTCGGTTTTGAGAGGCGAGGTAGTTCGCGAAAGCGACTGCAGCCAGCACCAAGATAATCTGGAGGATGGACATGAAGCCGATTCCGAATCGATTCGGTCGGGATTGGCGTTTTGGTTTCGAGTCGGACATCGGAAATTATTTCACCGCAAAGTGATACAGAGAGGATTCGTTGGGGAGTTTGAGATTTACGGGCGCCAGCGGCGTAGGTCGATGACCTGGTAAGTGAGGAAAAGGACGAAGGCTGCGAGCGAGAGGTAGTAAACGACAGGTGCGGAATCAATGAGTCCGTTGGCGAAGTAGTGGAGGTGACGCTGTGAGGAAATGTAGTGGAAGAGCCCCGAGCCAGCGAAGGACTCGCCCCAGATGACAGTGACGAACCCGAGGAAATAGTGAATGACGAGAATCGTGATAGTGATGATACCGGCGATGATCTGGCTGGATGTCAGCGCGGAGGCAAGACAGCCGATAGCGGTGAAGGCGGCTCCCATGAGGAAAAGGATGCTGAAGCTCCCGATCAGTGCTCCACCGGAGTAGGCGGGCGGGATATCCGTGAACCATGAGAATGCCTGAAACTGGAGGTAGGCGGGTATCCAGAGGATGATGTAGAAAATCATCGCGGCAAAATATTTCGACAGAACGACCTGCCAGGTGCGGACGGGGGCAGTCAGTAGGGTTTCCAGAGTGCCACTGCGTTCCTCGTCTGCGAAGAGGCGCATAGTGATTAGCGGGAAAATGAAGAGGAAGTAGAACCAGAATAGTGGGGTGTGAAAGGTGACATAAACCAGCGAGTCTTTCACTGGAGTATCGCGAAAACCCTTCATAGCAGATGATAGGGAAAGACCCTGCATGAGCACCACGAAGGCAAGCACCACCCAGCCGAATGGGCTTAGGAAGTAGGTGTTGAGTTCCTTTCTGGTAAGGATACGGAGGATACGCATGAGCGGCAACGTTCGGTGAAAGCAGGGGGGACGTCCAGCGGAGAGTGAAACTGATAAGCTTTGTTTCGGGAGAAAACTCTCACCAATACCGCTAGCGAAGCACCCATCGGCCGAAAAAGTCCATGAGGATCAATTCCGAGTCGTGGGACAGTGAGCGATGTGAGTCGAAGAGTCTTGGGAAATCGGCAGTAATCCCGAACCTGAAACCTCGGTCAAATGGCAGAAAGAAGTCATCTTGGTGGCTAGGCAGGACATACCGTGGATTTACTGCAGCAACCGCTTCAGGAAAGCGCTTTTGGCTGTCTCGAACGGCGACGCCAAGAATTGCAAGATCGGCGTTTTTTGCGACTGGATTGGCCAGTTGCCCTTCGATTCCGCCTGAATCCACATAGATTCGTTTTCCTGAGATTTCGATGAGGAAGGCGAAAGGGGTTCCGACTTTCCAATCCTTCGCATGGCCGGGGGGGCCATCTAACGGTTCGGTGATGTGGCCGGAAAACGGAACATGCCAGCAAATCCGGTCATGGGCGGCTTCCAATACAGTAATCTTGGCCTTTCCAAATCGGTATGTCTGATTGTGATTTGCCGCGATAATTTCATCGGAAGGTATTCCCGAGGCTTCGCACAGATACTTACCTGTTTGTGAGGTCACGATTTTTCCGCCGAATTGTTTCTGAAGTGGAGGGACATCAAGTAAGTGGTCGAAATGGGCGTGGGTGACGAGAAACGCATCGATGGATTCAGGGAAATTCGCCCTTTTTAGAGCTGATTCGATTTCTTCCTGATTAGGCTTCATGGAATAGTTCAGAATTATAGAGCTCATTCCGATACGGGAAAAATAGGGATCGATGACGATGGAAGTCTCACCCGATTCGATGAGGTATCCGTTGGTGCCTAGATAGGTGATCGTAACTTCCTGAGATCGCTTACTTGGAGAGGATACAGCTGGTTCTCCAACCAGAAGATCGGAATAAGGATCCAGCCCTTTCGAGCAAGATACGAGGACCAAGAGCCCAACTATGTAAGTGATAACTCCTAAGGTTCTGAAAAGGTTCAAAATCATGTGGTGTTCGAGATTTTGCTAAATTTCTACCGAGTAAAGTTGGATTTCCTGTGCTCGTCCTCGCACTGGGTGGGGAGGTAGTTTTTCTCCTTCGGGTTTGGGGTCACATCGCTCCCAGGTGGACGATGAAATGAGCATTGGTGAATCGAGGTCTTTCGTCATGCTTTCGATGCGTGCCGCTGTGTTTACGGTGTCTCCGATGGCTGTGTATTCGAGTCTACGTGGGCTTCCGATAGAGCCGACCACTGTGGGGCCGGAGTTGACGCCGACTCCAATTTTTATTGCCTGAAATCCGAGGGCTTCGATTCTCGAATTTAGGGCTGGC
The DNA here is from genome assembly GCA_051252155.1 of Luteolibacter sp. Classification (GTDB taxonomy): domain Bacteria; phylum Verrucomicrobiota; class Verrucomicrobiia; order Verrucomicrobiales; family Akkermansiaceae; genus Luteolibacter. The sequence goes on from JBPOGB010000002.1 coordinate 662,822, forward strand.
AGTTCATTGAACATTTTTTTGCCGGCAGTCACAGCTCGGTTGGCGTGCTTTTCGATCTCACCTGTGGCTCCGAAGATGGCCATAAACCCATCTCCCATGATTGAACTTATGATGCCGCCATTGTCCTCAATCGCAGCGGTCATGGTTTCATGATAGAGGTTCAACAGCTGCACCGCCTCACGTGGCATCACGCTCTCGCTGAGTGTAGTGAATCCTCTGATGTCGCTGAATAGAACCGAAACCTCTCGCTCAACTCCGCTGAGATCGACTTCGTTTTTCATGAGTTCGAACGCCACTTTTCTTCCGACATGGCGCCCGAAGGTTGTCTCAATACGTTCTTTTTCCTTCAGGCCGAAGACCATGTCGTTGAAATCGTCGGCTAGGATGCCGAATTCATCCGCTCGTAGGTTGGAGACTTCCACATCCTTGTTTCCAGCTCCAATTGCCTGAGCTGCTGCCCCCAACTCGGCGACGGGATCTGCGATGAGGCGACGCAGGAGAAGTGTTCCGCAGATAGCGAATCCAATCCCAGCACCGGCGACGCCAACGGCAAACCATAGGTTCTTCGAGCTTGGCGAGGGAGAGATAAGCAGCATCAGAAGCGCGAGAATCGGGCAAATACTACCAGAAAGCATGAGTAGTACACCCCGCCCGGAGACGGTAAGCCCGTGGCCACCAAGGACTTTTGCCGGGCTGGCTGTTTTGTCGAAAAAATAGGGGAAGATTAGCCGCATGCGAAAACAGTCGATCATCAAATACCCAAGAGAGAGGGCGATGAGCATGGCGATGATCACAGAGACCGGTAGGTGAAACCATACATGGGAATCAATCGGTTCACCGGCACATTTTAGTCCCATGAAGAGTGCCGGAATAGAGAGTGCCCATCCTGCTGCTGCGATGATCGAGGCATAAAATGGAAGAGCTACGGTGCGACGTTTGAGTTTTTCTAATAGGGTCTTGTCCTCAGGTTTTCTACACAGGGAAAAAACAATCCACCCCCACCAGAATACTAAAGCCGGATAGGCGATGATGTTGTAGAGTTGGATGCTCTTGTGGAAACACGCCGCCTGATTTTCCGAAAGCAGGGGAGTAATATGCACCATGTTATAGGTGATATTGAAAATACTGCCGACTGCCTGTGCGACAAACATCGCGCCGAAAATCACGAAGAGACGCCAGCGTAAACCAGTGCGGTCTGCCAATTCTGTTATGGAATGGGACACGCCTGATTGTTTCACAGATTGCCCAATGATATGGAGCGAAAACTATGGGAGCTTTTTAAAGAAACCTTGGTTCTCGAATTAACTCTTCTTGTTGGGGTAGCCCAACTTCCTGTCGTCTCTGTGAGGCAACGACATTTTGGTGTTAAACGAGCTCCTGACAGCTTGTGAATTTAAGCCGCAGGAGTTTGTAGATGAAGCTACAGGCTAGGCCTTAGCGATACGGTCGAACTTCGCGTCGATGAATTTCAGGACGAGAGCTTCGGTTTCCTCGTTCTCAAGACGTTCAACAGCTTCGACCGAGTAACCGCGCGCGATGAGCTGGCGGGCTTGGGTAGGATGGATGCCGCGTGCTTGGAGGTAGAAGATTTCCTCATCTGAGATCTGGGAGGAGGTGGAGCCGTGGGAGCAGGCGACTTGGTCGGCATTGATCTCGAGACCCGGCATGGAGTTCGCCTCACAGTCATTCGACATGAAGAGGTTCCGGCAGGTCTGGTAGGCGTCGGTGTGATGGGCGGTTTCATCAACGAAGATGAGGCCGGAAAACACGGTTTTTGAGTGGCCGTAGAGGGTGTTTTTGTAGAGCAAATCTGAGTTTGCGCTCGGCGAAACGTGGTGTTGGAAGGTGCGTTGATCGTATTCTTGCTCGTGATCCGGGATGCTGACGGAGAGCATGTCGGAGCGTGAGTTTTCGCCTTCGAGGCGGGAGAGTGATTCGTTGCGCGCCCATGAGGCTCCTGTGTTGAGGATGAAGCCCTTGGCGCGAGCGTCGCGTGCAGCGGAGGTTTCGTTGACGGAAATGATGCGGGAAACCTCGTTCAGCTCTTGGATGGCGATGTAGTCGAGGGAGGAGTTCTGGCCGGCGGAGAGATCGTTGAAGGCGATGGCTAGGCCGGGTGTGGTTTCGTCTGCGGAGCGGAAGATATCGATGACGCGGACTTGCGATGACTTTCCAGTGACGATGAGCGTGTGTGGGAAGGCAGTCGTTTCCCCGGAGATCCAATGATGTGCTTCGATGGTGCCATCTACTACGACGCCATCGGGCACGTGGATGAAGAGGCCGTTGGTGACGGAAGCTTCGTGGAGAGCCGCATATTTCGCGGAGCCGAGACGAGTCTCTTGCTTCATGAAATGTGCTTCGACGAGATCGGGATGCTTTTCTAGTGCTTCGGCAAGAGTGAGGCAGATGACGGTCTCTGGGAGGCTTGATTCCGTGGCAACGACTTCATCATTGATGAAGACGAATTTTGCGACGGGCTTTTCGAGGCCGGTGGACTTGGCTATGAGGTCGGCAGCGTCAGCTTCGGTGGCTTCTCCTGAGAGATTGTCGAACTTGAGTTGCTTGACGTTAGCAAAGCGCCATTGCTCGTCACCGCGTTTCGGGGTGGGAGTTTCTTCGTAGCGTTTCTTTGCGGATTCCTGGCGTGCTTGGAACCAAGCGGGGAGGGTGGAGGTCATGAAAAGTTTGTGAGTTGAAAGTGTTCAGTTTTCAGGGAAGAACGTGGTGCGGATGGTTGCCGATGTTTCAAGTGTTCGTTCTCAAGCCAAGGGCTGAAAACTGAACACTGAAAACTAGCAAACTCTCCGTATTATCCGACGGAGCCTTCCATTTCTAGGTCGATGAGGCGCTTGAGCTCGACGGAGTATTCCATCGGGAACTCACGGACGAGGTCGTTGATGAAGCCGTTGACGGCGAGGGACATGGCTTGTCCTTCGTCGAGGCCACGCTGTTGCATGTAGAAGAGCATTTCTTCGGAGACCTGGGAAACGGATGCTTCGTGCTGGGTGGCGTGTTGGTTGCCTTTTACGGTGATGGCCGGGTAAGTGTCGGTGCGTGAGTTGCTGTTGATGAGCAGGGCGTCGCACTCGGTGTTGTTCTTGCAGCCTTTGAGATGCTTGGGAATGTGAACCTGGCCACGGTAGGTGGAGCGTCCTTCGCCGACTGAGATCGACTTGGAAACGACGTTTGACGTGGTGTTGTCAGCGGCGTGAATCATTTTCGCGCCGGTGTCTTGGTGTTGACCGGAGTTTGCGAGGGCGATGGAGATGACTTCGCCACGAGCGCGTTCGCCTTTCATGACGACGCCTGGGTATTTCATGGTGAGGCGGGAGCCGATGTTGCAATCGATCCAACGGACTTCTGCGTCTTCCATAGCGAGGCCGCGTTTGGTGACGAGGTTGAAAACGTTCGACGACCAGTTCTGGACGGTGATGTATTGGATTTTCGCGCCTTTGAGGGCGACGAGTTCGACGACTGCTGAGTGAAGTGTGGCAGTCTCGAATTTTGGGGCGGTGCAGCCTTCCATATACATGATCTCAGCGCCTTCGTCGGCGATGATGAGGGTGCGTTCGAACTGACCGAAGGATTCGGAGTTGATGCGGAAGTAGGCTTGGAGTGGCTGCTTGAGCTTCACGCCTTTCGGGATATAGATGAAGGATCCGCCGGAGAAGACGGCGCTGTTGAGAGCGGAGAACTTGTTGTCACCGGTAGGGATGACTTTGCCGAAATAAGGGCGGAAGATTTCTTCGTGCTCTTTGAGGCCTTCTGCTGAGGTGACAAAGATGACGCCTTTCTTTTTAAGCTCCTCATCCATGTTGGAGTAGGCGGCTTCAGAGTCATATTGAGCTTCCACTCCCGCGAGGAAAGCGCGCTCCTGTTGTGGTACGCCGAGGCGCTCGAAGGTTTCCAAAACTTCTGCCGGAACATCGTCCCAGGTGCGTTTTGGTTTTTCGCCGTCGGAGAGGTAGTAGCGGATCTTATCGAAGTGGATGTTATTGAGGTCTTCCGTAGCCCAGTTGGTAGGCATTGGTTTGCTTTCAAAGGTCGCGAGTGCCTTGTGGCGGAATTCGCGAACCCAATCGGGATCCTTTTTTACATCGCAGATGTAGTCGACGGTCGCGGCGTTGATTCCATAACCGGCGTCGAATTTGTGGTTCTCCGGGAATGTAAAATCGCCCTTGGTGCGATCGACGTCGATGGCGTCCTTGGTTTCGTCGTCTAGGACGGCGGAGGCTGTATCTTCAGTGAGCATTGGGAAAGTTTGCTAGTTTTGAGTGTTCAGTTTTCAGGAAAGAAGACTGCTTATGCGAGGGCGGGCTCTTTGAGGAATTCGTAGCCTTTTTCCTCAAGTTCTAGGGCGAGTTCGGGGCCGCCGGATTTGACGATGCGACCTTCGGACATGACATGGACGTGATCTGGTTTGATGTAGTCGAGTAGGCGCTGGTAGTGAGTGATCAGAAGCATGCCGCGATTCTCGGAACGCATGGCGTTTACACCTTTGGCGACGATTTTGAGGGCATCGATGTCGAGGCCTGAGTCAGTTTCGTCCATGACGCAGTATTTTGGATCAAGCATCATCATTTGGAGGATTTCGTTGCGCTTTTTCTCACCACCGGAGAAGCCTTCATTGACGGCACGAGCGGTGAACTTGCGGTTCATCTCGAGGAGATCCATTTTCTCGTAGAGAGACTTGTAGTAAGCGACGGCGTCGATTTCTTCACCTTTTGGAAGGCGTGATTGGAGTGCTGCGCGAATGAAGTTGGCGTTTGAGACACCGGGGACTTCGTTCGGATATTGGAAAGCGAGGAAGATTCCTGCGCGGGAGCGCTCGTCGATGGACATTTCGGAAATGTCTGCTCCGTCGAGGGTGACGGTTCCGGCGGTAGGGATGTAGGACTCGTGGCCGGCAATGACTTTAGAGAGTGTGGATTTGCCGGATCCGTTGGGGCCCATGATGGCGTGGATTTCGCCGGCTGGGATCTCAAGGCTGACGCCTTTGAGGATTTCGGTTCCGTTTTCGAGAGTTGCGTGGAGGTTGTCGATTTTCAGGCTCATGGTGGGGAAATTCTTAAATTCTAAACGTGTAGTTATATACTAGGAGGGGGAAAGTTGGCCGCGGAGGGTGATTTCGATGTCTTTAATGACGGTGTTCGGGGGGAGGTCTAGGAGATCGGTAAGGTTGATGCCGGGCTTGAATTTGACGTCGTGTATAGTTCCGGTGGTCTCATCGTGGAAATGGCCGTGTTCGTCAAGATTCGGGCAGTAACGGGAAGGTTCGCGGTCGAAATTGACCTGGCGAATGATGTGATTCTGCACAAGGGCTTCGAGGCAGTTGTAAACCGTAGCGAGCGAGACGTTCGGGAGGGCTTTCTTGATGCCCATGAAGACTTCGTTTGCTGTAGGATGGGTGCGCTCCCCCATTAGAAAGCGATAGACTTCTTGGCGCTGGCGGGTCATGCGGAGGCCGTTGATTTCCTCCGGGATGTCCTTGTTGGGGGTTTCTGATGCTTGGGTTGTCATCTCGGAGGAAACTTAGAATCATTCCTGTTTAGAGCAAGAACTATTCTAAATATCGTTTCTGATCCGGAAATTACCAAAAAAATCTTGCACGGTGGGCGCATCCATGATGAGTTCCCCGCCCGTCGCGAAGACGGAGTTTAATCACACCAATTTCCCACCACGGCCATGGCCTACGCAGTAATCAAAACAGGCGGTAAACAATACCGCGTCCAAGAAGGCGACAAACTTGACGTCGAGAAGCTCGATGTTGATGTCGATACCGAAATCGAATTCACTGAAGTTCTGCTTCGTGGTGAAGGCGACAGCGTGACGATCGGTGCGCCATTCATTGATGGTGCAGGTGTGAAAGCCAAGGTCATCGACCAATTTCGTGGCCCTAAAGGAATTGCTTTCAAGTTCAAGCGCCGCAAGGGCTTCCACAAAACCAAAGGCTATCGCCGCCACATGACCAAGCTGGAGATCACCTCCATTGGATAATCTGAAAATTTAACCGACTACCCTCATGGCCCATAAAAAAGGACAAGGTTCCGTTAAAAACGGACGCGACTCACGCAGCAAGCGCCTCGGCGTTAAGAAATTTGGCGGTCAGACCGTCATCGCAGGTAATATCATCATCCGCCAGCGCGGCACGAAAGTGCATCCAGGTGTGGGAGTTGGCTGCGGCAAGGATCACACACTCTTCGCTCTGACTGACGGTCAGGTGAAATTCGACCGCGAAGGTGGCCGAGTGAATGTGGTTGCTGCAAACTAAGCGATTTACGCTAACGATTTACAGAAAGCCTCCGGAAATTCCGGGGGCTTTTTTGTGGTCTCTCGTTCAGAGCTCAGTGGCGCCAAACAGTGAGCGTTGGTCGATGTCGTCCGAGACCTCCTCCAGCTTCCACTGACGGTCTACGTTGAGGCGGACGGTGGCGATGTGCTTGTGGTGCCATTCTCCGGGGCCGATCATAGAGAGGAGTTTGTTACCACGAACTTCGTAGAGGTGGTAGGTTTCGCCGACGATGGGCTCGAAATTGATGTCCGCTTCGTAGACGAGCTTGTTCCAGTTGAAATGGTCGATGGTGGCGAGGTATTGCTCGCGGATTTCAGTGAGTTTTTGTTGAAGCTCACGCTCGATCTCGGAGATGCCCCGTGATTTGAAGGAACTGAGATCTGTTGGGATGATTTTTGGGCTCAAGGTTGAGACCGGATATGGCATGAAAGCCTGAGATACTTTGGTTTCGGACATGGCGTATTTAGCTTCTTTTGCTTCGGCCAGTATTCGCTAATCTGCAAATGAAAAAACCGAGCAGCTGTTAGGCTGCTCGGTTTGGAAGTTGTAATGCTATATTACAAGCGATTGTCGTTTATTCAGGCTCGATAATCGTAGGGGTGACGCTGCTGCCCCAAACGGTGCCAGTGCCAGTATCTAGAAGCTTTTTGCCACCGCCGAGAAGTGCTTCTCCAGCGGTGTTGATGTTGAGTTTCTGAACGCTCTGATCAATTCTTAGACCAACAGCTTTACCGGAGAAAGCATCTTGGTCGAACGTTGTGGCAGATGCGAGTGGGGTTACTGCGAGGTAGCGTGCAGAAGATCCACCGGTGGTTAGGCCTTTGTCTTGATTCAAGATGTAACCGAAAGCATTTTCACCTGCTTCCAAGCATTCCGTTGTGGTGTCGTAGACGCCGTCAGGTTTTGAAGACTCTGCTGTTTTAGCATAGAAGATTTCTTCGGAGTCGGTGAAGCCAGCGATGAACAATTGCTTGAAGTAACCGTTCGCGGTGGTTGTGTTTGCTGTGATGGTGCTGTCAGGGAAGTTCTCTTCCACGTCTTCTTGTGTGTCGCTGTCCGGGAAGCGACCGTAGTCGTTCTGGAAGCTGAACATCGCGAGGCCAATGTTTTTAGCATTATTCGTGGCGGTCGTCAGGTCGGCTTTGCCGAGTGCCTTCAAGACCTGAGGCGATACGAGAGCTGCGAGAGCAGCAATGATGGTGATAACGACGAGAAGTTCCACGAGTGTGAAACCGCGTCTGATGGTTTTATTAATTTTCATTTTGGTTGTTTTCTATTTTTTTGGATTTTGGTTTATGGTGGGCAATTGCCCATTTTATTTTACCTGCGGGAAGTCCCGTAGGTAGCGTTAAAGATAGAATCGGAAGTGACTGTTGCAAGCTAATTGTGGGGGTGAACAATCAGTCATACTTAAATTTTTCGTTTGATACAGGCTGTCCGTCCCGAAGGTCACTGAGGGTTTTTACTTCGCCCTCGGTAATGGGGTAGGGGCCAGAAAATTCAGTTTTGTGTAAGTTGTCATTTCCGCAGCGGCAGGCGTATTGTTGACGATCCGGCAGATAGTAAAGAATGAGGATGTGGCTGTTTCCTTTATTGGTCTCGGCAAGAAATTCGGGAGTTTTTTTGAGAGAGATAAATGTAGCGAGGTCGGGATACTTGGAGGTGAGAGCTTTGATCCGAAAGTGCCCGAAGGTGGGTGGGCTTTCCCGCACGTACATGATGCGGTCTTTTACTGGAGAGGAATTGTATTCGTGAAAATTGCCGCTCTGGGAACAGCCGATGGTAAGAGCGGTTAAGCAGCAAGCAGCCAGAATCAACAGGGTTTTGGTGATTGGGGAAGGCATCGGACTATGGGGAGCGTCTAGTATCCGCGATCCCTTGCGATGATTTTCGCTATTTTCTGGGTATTGGGACGATTGCCTTCGGATTCGATGAAGATGGCGGTTTCCAAGGGGATAAGAAATTCAACAGCTGAGTTGATGCCAACGAGATTACCATAGGCATCGACGATGGGGCCTCCGCTGTCACCGGGCTTTAGAGGGATGTCGATCTTGAAGGGTCGGTTGCCGGTGAAAGCACCTTCAGGAGCAAGAGGAGTTCTGAGTTTACCGGGAGAAGAACTGTATCCGGTGGCCATGCCTCCATGGATAACGCCGTAGTCAGCTGTGAGCCATTTGTTGGGGGGAGTCCAGTGGTAGAAATAAGGTGTTTTCTCGGTGATGTGGAGGATCGCGAGGTCATCAGATTCAGATCTCCAGACGATACGAGCCTTGCGGTTGATGATGTTCCCGCCTTTTCCGTAAATAATGAAGACGTTTTTCCCAGAAGAGCGAGCTAGGACGTGATCGGCAGTGAGGAAATATCCATCGGGGGTGATCGGTGCTGCTGATCCTCCGTCGGCGTCCTGAGGGGCGTTTTTCATGGAAAAATTCCCTCTCAACCAGCTACTGATCTCACTGCGGCCTGTGACAACCACGGCGGATAGCCTTTCCTTCACAATCTGTCTTGCTGTTGCACCGGGAATGACGGTGTTAGCCGGCGGTGGGGGTGCGATAGGTGAGCAAGCGGCGATAGCTAATCCTGCGATTAGGAGGGCGTAGCGCTTCAGGGGAAAACGATGCATTCTGGGAAAGAGAAGCATAGTGGGGGCTTGCAGTCACATCTGATTTCAGAAATCAGTCAACAATCGTGTGATCATGCGCTTGAAGGGGGCTGCGACAGGTAGTGATTCTAGGCGATCCAAGGGGATCCAATCGTCGCCTACTTTAGGTGTAGTTTTGCGGTAGTCTGTGAGATGGACTCGAAGCGAAACCTTATATCGCGTGATGGCATAGGTGTCTTCGGCAATGAGTTGCAGGGTCTCGCATTCGGTGTCGCTACGTAGTGGTAGTTTCCATAATCCGTTTCGGCGGCTACCGGATTCGCGATGGAGCAGAATTTCTCCGTTAGAATTTCTGCTCCAAACGGCATTTTCAGAAATGGCAGTGATTTTGGGGCGTTTTTTCTTCACCGGTAGGGATTCGGGTGATTTTGCGGCGCAATATTTCGAAACGGGGCATTCGAGGCAGTGGGGAAAACCGGGGCGGCAGATCGTTTGGCCGAGTTCCATCATGGCGTAATGATGGATACGCGGATTCTGCGGGTCACAGAGAGCTAGAGCTAGTTCTCGGTGTTTGCGGATGGTGGGTGTGGAATCAATGGGTGAATCGTCGTCGGTGAGTCGGGAGAGGATGCGCGACACATTTCCATCGACGAGTGCCGAGGATTTGCCGAAGGCAAAGGAAAGCAGGGCGGAGCAGGTGTAGGGGCCGATGCCTGGGAGGGCGAGGAGCTCCTTTTCTGTTTTGGGGAAACGCCCCTCGTGTTCAGAAATAATAGCGCGTGCTGTTTCCCTGAGCATACGAGCTCGGCGGTAGTATCCGAGACCTTCCCATGCTTTGAGTAAATAGGTGTCGTCGGCCTCGGCGAGAGTTTCCAAATTGGGGAATTTCTCAAGGAAGCGTGTGTAATAACCCTTTCCCAAGACGGTAGCGACCTGGGTCTGCTGGAGCATCATCTCTGATACGAGGATGGCATAAGGCTCGTGAGTCCTGCGCCAGGGGAAATCCTTGCCTACTTTGCCGAACCATACAGCAAGCACGCGGCGGAAGTCATCTTGGTTATCAAGTAGCGAGCCTACGCACCGAGATTTCACGGTGGGCATTAGCGTTTTTTACGAAGGCGTTTTCCCGAAAGGCGAGTGGCGATGAGATTTGGGCATCGCGCGTTGATGCGTAGCTGTTCGCAATTCGCTTCGATCTTGATGGATTGCCGGACGGCCTTGAACCCCAGTCTACGTGTCAGGCAATCGGTTTGTATATCGACGTTGTCATCCTCGAATTCGACAACTTTTCCGCAATCGATACAGACAAGGTGGTTATGAGAGGGCTTGTCGTGGAAATTCGGATCGTAAGTGACCTGGCTGTCGCCGAGATCGATCTGGCGGAGCAGATCTGCTTCCACAAGAAGTCCGAGTGTACGGTAGACTGTGGCGCGCGATGTTTCGCCATCCACTTGGCGCACGCGCTCGAAAAGTTCGTCGGCAGTGAAGTGCTCATCTCGGGAGAAGGCTACCTCGGCGATTCGCTCTCGTTGGCTGGTTCTCCTGAGGCCTCTCTGGCTGATGAAATCGTCGAGCCTCTGTTTGATCCCGCTGTCCATTTCAGAGGAATCTAGCTTCCAGAGAAAAAAGCGAAAGAAATTAAGCGAGTTCTGCTAGTGCAGCTTGAGTAGATTCGGCGTTGCACGGTGGCGATGTCGCCTCCAAGCTTGAATGCGTGAGGGCGAGCGCCTTCATCAAGTTTTTTAAAGTTACGATGAATATGGAGAGCGGTGATCCGTCCAAACCAATGCAAGAACCGGCGGCGAGTGCTTCTGGGGCTTCGCAGACGGACGATCACGAAGAGGATTTCCGGCTCGTGGCTCTTGCGCAGAAGGGTGATATGCAGGCTTACGACCAGCTTGTCATCCGCCACAGAGGAAAAATCTACGCAATGATAAGGAACATGGTCAAAAATGATGCGGATGCTTGGGATTTATCTCAAGATGCGTTTATCAAGGCATGGAAGGCGTTGCCGCGCTTCGAGGCACGTTCGCGCTTCTCTACCTGGCTGTTCCGTATTTCCCACAATGTCGTTTATGACTGGGTGAGGAAGCGCAAGATCGAGAGTGCCGGTGAGCTGAACGACGAAATTTTTGGCCGTGATAGTATCGATCCCGCGGCAAAGACGACTCCTTCCTTTCCTGAATCACCGGATGATGCCCTTTCGAATACGGAATTAAGGGGCAAAATTGAAGAAGCACTCTCAAAGCTGAGCCCTGAGCACCGTGAAGTCGTCATGCTCAAGGATGTGCAGGGTCTCGCTTACAAGGAAATCGCCGACGTCATGGATTGCTCGCTCGGCACGGTGATGAGCCGACTTTATTACGCACGTCAGAAACTCCAAACCCTCCTGAAAGATGAATACGAATCCCGATGAAACACTTCTAGCCCTCTGGCTTGACGATGAACTCAGCGGCGATGAACTCGCCGAAATGGAAGCCTGGGCCACCACGCAGCCAGAGCAACTCGCTGCACGTGAGGAGCTCAGGAGCTATAGAAAAGCGATGGCCGCAGCGATTCCCGCCAGCGAAGAACCTCCGTATCCGGATTTTTTCCTCAGCAGGGTAAACCAAGGCATACGCGATCTCAAAGAAGCCGAGGCACCAGCGAGCCGGGCTTCGGCTCCAGTTCCCTTCTGGAAGTCTTGGCTAATGCCCGCCGCGGCTTGCGCTGGGATGATCCTCGCATTTGGTGTCGGCCGTAACAGTGGCGAGCCTGATGAAGTCGTGAAATGGAAGTCTAGTCCGATAAATGTCACACCAGTGGTATACACTCCTGAGGAAGGTGTGGAGGCGCAGTGGTTTGCTAGTAATAAGGCGAGCGCGACAGTGATCGTGCTCGAAGGCGTCACTGCGATTCCAGACTCGGTAGATTTTTCTCAAACGGTGTATGTCCCGACCATCAGTGATGCTGATAGGACGGCTATCCGCGAAGCCGCCGAATCTGACTCAAGCACCCAATGAAAACTAAACTTCATCCAATTTTTGGCCTATTAGTCGCTCTATTTTTGGCCTTGTCCGCAGGCCGAGTCTTTGGGCAGGCTGATCCGGGTCGCACGAAAATTGGCAAGCTGGCGGTCACAGTCTACTTCGCGACAGATGGCGATCCCGCCGCAGCAGGAGAGCGAGCAGCCGAAGTTTCTGAAAAGACAATCCAGAGACTCCAGAGCGAGGAGCCGCTGGAATTTGCGCATTACCGAGCGCTCGGTGCAGACACTCAGTCGATTTTCCGTAGTTATGAGAATTGGGCACAGCCATTGAAGCCTTCGGATGAAATTCTCGTCCGTTTTGAAAACCGAAATCAGCCCACTGATGATGAAATATCGCTGGATATTGAGCTTTGGTTGGCGAGGAAGAAAATTCTCAAGACAGATGCGGTGCTTAGTCCAGGGGTTCCATTGTTCGTGCTTGGTCCCGAGTGGCGCGGAGGGCGACTCATTATCGCCACGGCGCTTGCGGAATAGGCTGTTGGAGTTATGGTTTCACCCATGAAAATCTTCCTGTTATTGTTTTCCGTTATCGGAATCCTTCCCTTGTGCGCGGGGTTGAAATACGAGAAAGAAAATATCTCAGCAGAAGCTGGGCTCGATGATAAAACGATTAGTAGAGATTTTAAATTCACCAATGAGAGTGATGCCGCTGTCACAATCCGGGCTGCGGATGCGGGTTGTTCCTGTATTTCAGTTCAAATTGCGGGTGGAAAGATGACCTACGCACCAGGTGAGACCGGCACGATGAGGGCGAATTTCGAGATTGGGAGTTTCCAAGGGACCGTGGAAAAGCCGATCTATGTGTGGCTGGACGGCGATCCAGACGAGAGCCCTTCATCTACGGTGAGACTCAGCGTCACCATCCCTACGATTATTTCACTCGAGCCAAAGACTGTGAAATGGCGGATTGGAGATAACGCAGCTTCGAAAGTGATCGATGTGAAAATGGCGTATAAAAAGCAGATTCACATCACTGAGTTGGCTTCGAATAACGAGAACTTTAAAGTAAAGCTGATCACCGTAGAGGATGGTAAGCACTACCAAATAGAGGTCTCTCCTCAGGATATGGAAGCACCGGGACTATGCGTGATACGCATCAAAACCGATGTAGATGTCTCCAAGCAACGCATTCAACAGGTATTCGCAGTGATTGCCGCGCCTTTGAAAAAGCTACCATGAAAATGGTGAAGCAGTTGGTGTTAATTGGTATTCTATCGAGTATTGCTGCTGCAGGTAGCTGGTATCTACGGGAAGAGCCGGAGACTCCAAAGCCATTTGTTTGCGATCCTGCGGCCATTGCTGAAGATGAAATTTGTTTGGCTGACGTCACCGAAGGAGCACTCTGGGTCGATGCTAGGTCACGTAGTGAATGGGAGGAAAATGGCGTTAAAGGATCAATCCTCTGGAACTTTGATTCTAATGAGGATGCTCAAAAGTTCGAAAGTGAGGCAGCAGTGCAGATCATTAGTGCACCTTTGGTAGTCGTCTACTGCGGTAGCGAAGCCTGCGGCACTAGTAGGCAGATTGCGGAGCTTATCAAGAAGCTTGAATTGGGGCCAGAGGTGAAAGTGCTCTATGGCGGGTGGGATGCTCTCAAGGATTCCAATTAAGTGCCTTCAGATCGAGCGCTTCAAGGAACGGGTTCTGTGGATCCTCTTCGGTATTCCATCTCATGAAAACCGTGCAGGCTTTAGCTTGGCCATAGGCAAGACCCGAAGAATCGTCCCTGAGAATTTCACCGATATTTGAGCGCTTACCAAAATAGGCCTTGGCGATTTCCTTGGTATCTTCGCGGGATAGGATTTTCAGGGTGAATTTCTTATCGGCACCAGGGACATCATCATAGCAGAAGGCGCCTGCGGAAATGATGACTTGGAATATCCCAGCTTCCAATGTCGGGCTTTTTGCATATGTAGCGAAGCGTCCGCCAAATAGATCGAGAAATGGATCCACTACGACAACCGGTGCACCGCCACCTCTCGTCCTGACGAGCATGGTTTGGGGATTTACTCCTCCGCTTTCATCGCTAAAATCCACGTGGTAGTAATAATCAATGAGCTGTTCGATGGGATTGGTCTCACGGATGTCTACGGTGATTTTAAGGAGTTCGGGGAGAGGCTTGTTGAGCACAGAGGCAGCAAGCTCGGCATCAGAGAGTTTGGATTCCAAGTGTGGCATCCGTTCCTCAAGTGTGCTCATGGCGAGGAATTTCTCCAGAAGCTCAAGTGCAGCTATTCCGCCATCCACAGGAAGATATTCCGGAGGGATCTCCTGATCGGATTGCCCTGCTGTCGGCATGCGGAGAGGTTCGGTTGGCAACGTTCCGGTGTTATCTACATCAGTTAGAGAATCAAAAGTGTCGCTTTCTTCTTCAGGAAGAATGATGCGGACTTTGTCTTCCGATTCGGTGACTCCTCCTCCTGCAGCCAACTTGTCTTTTTGGAGAAAGATTTTGACTCCGAAAATAACTCCGAGAACTAATAGGATAAAAAGTGCGGGTAAAGCGACGCGGAGGAAGCGATTTCTATGGTGGCGTTGAGGTGGCGGCCCTGGGCTGCCAGTGAGGGCGCGACGATCTCCGGTTGGTTCGGAGCGCTGGCGGGTCACTACAGCAATAGGTTCGGATCGATTTGGCCGCTCTCTTGGCTCGGGACGCAGAACAGCTCGCCCGGGCTCTGTGGGGTGGCGCAGTTCTAGCGGTTGCTGTGCATATGTATGTGCCGGTTGTTGATATGCTGGCGGTTGTTGTGCTGCTGGTACTTGCGGCACCGGTTGCTGGTGAGCTGGAAGTTGTTGGTAGTAATCAACAGGGGCATGTTGTGGCTGTTGCACCACGGGTTGCTGCTGTTGGGGGGGCTGTATTGATTGAGGGGCTTGTGAAAAAGGAGCCTGAATTGTTGACTGACAGCTGGGGCATGGCCCTGCAACTCCCGCCAAGCTGGTAGGAACGGTCAGGCGTGTACTACAAGCCGGACAAAAAAAGGTGATGGATTCGGAAGAACTCAAACACCTATTTCATAAAGGAAATGGAAACAGGAGTCAAATCTTCATATTTATTGAATATTAGTTTATGTTGAGGAGTGTTGACTTCTGTTCGAGCCTTAATTGGGGGCGTTTTTTCGATCGTCTTCATCTCGTTTTATGGATTGCCATTTCAAGCCGATGCTTTGACTACATAGAATACTTGAAATCGGTGCCTTTGGGCTCCTGATCAGTGCTCCTTTCATAGTCTATGATCATATGATATGAATAAATTGATTTCATACTCCCTTCATAATTAGATGATAGGCTTTGTTCATCTGTGTTATTCTTCGAGTGATGTTTTCGCTAGATCATCTTGCCTGTTGGTAGGGTGTCCAGTTTACTGGATGTTTTTTACGATTGTATGGCTGCGGATCGTGTGTTTTCCTTTATTCTAAAGGGATGTTGCTTTCGTGGATGTTTTTTTAGGGTGATGTCTCACAGCGTCATGATATTAGAAATTGCCTATATATAGGTGGATGTTTTTGTTTCGGATTGATTTTTTAATCTCAGACTGGCGGGGCCTTTTGCTTTGTCTGGTTTACTAGAATTAATTGTATGATAATAATTTTTTTCGCGACATTCTAGGAGCTTCCTGATTTAACCTCCTCAGGCGAACGTAAAATCGCAAATCAAGTTATGGCAACCACCACGAAACGAGAACTCGTTACCAAGATCACCGATAAATTGGGCGTCAAAGGCGTGGATATCACCCAGCAGAACGTGCATGAGGTAGTTCAGTGCCTGATTGAAGAGGTGACTGAATCATTGGCGCAGGGAAAAAATGTAGTCCTTAGGAATTTCGGAGCCTTCGAAGTAAGGGAGATGAAAGCAAAAGTCGGCCGCAATCCGAAAAACCCGTCCACGGATGTTCAAATTCCTGCCCGTGCGGCTGTGAAGTTCAAGCCGGGTAAGGAGATGAGGGAGAAAGTTGCAACGACACTCCAAATTATCCGCGAACGCGGATCAGACTGAGTCACGCCCTATGAACCAAAGGCTTTATGGTTTAGCAGTAGGTTTGCTGCAGGTTTGTTTGCTATTGGGAGCTGTTTCGTGCTCGTCGCGCCCATCCGGTCATTCCGGTTACATGACGAGATCCTATAGCGTGCGCGGCCAAACCTATCACCCCATGAGTGTCGAGCAGGCGCTTGGATACAAGGAATCCGGTGTTTGCTCTTGGTATGATGAGTCCAGTTTTTTTGGTCTGAGGCGTGGCAATACTTCTTTAGGAGAAAAAGTGCAGCCGTGGCATCTCACGGGGGCGCACAAGACCCTGCCGCTCCCGTGTCTCGTAAAGGTCACAAATTTAGAGAATGGCAAATCGGTAAAATTAAGAATCAATGATCGCGGGCCTTTTATTCCCGGAAGATTGCTTGATGTGACGCCCCGAGCCGCGAAAAAGCTGGGCTTCCATGAAAATGGTCTGACGCAGACAAGGGTCGAGGTGCTCTCGGTGGGCGATGGGAAATACCGCCGAAAGGCGAAACGCCGTTTCTTATTCTGGTGATCTTGGCTCAGGCAGGGCTTGTCCGATACGTAGCCATTGGGCAGCATCTCCGTCGGATGCATTCATGAAGGAGCGGATCGACGAACTTGAGCAATGGGGCGCGGACGTGATTTTCGGCCGTGCAAAGGGTTTCCGTGCGACCATGACACGGGCGCTTATGTCTGGCTTGTCGGGGATTTTTCGAGGGCTAGTTCAGCTACGTATCGCGCGCTACCGCGATGGCCGTAAACCCCAAGCATACATGGGAGCTCAGGTCGTTTCGATCGGTAATATCACGGTTGGCGGCACGGGAAAGACACCTGTGGTGGAGTTGCTCGCGAAATCCCTGAGGGATCGTGGGAGAAATGTGGCGATCCTGTCTAGGGGGTACAAAAGCAAGAAATTGGAGAGATCGCAGAAATGGGATAGCAAAAATGGAAGGGTCATTCCGGCGGAGATGATGCCCAAAGTGGTTTCGACCCCGGTCGCACTTTTACTCGATTCTAAATTTGCCGGCGACGAGCCTTTCATGCTCGCGAAGAATCTCGAAGGAGTATCGGTGATTGTTGATAAAAACCGGGTAAAAGGAGCGCATTTCGCCATCGGTGAACTGGAGGCCGACATGTTGCTGCTGGATGACGGGATGCAATACCTAGATCTGGCTCACTCCATGGATATCGTGTTGATCGATTCACGCTCGCCCTTTGGAACAGGTTCACTGCTACCTCGCGGCACATTGCGGGAACCGCCGAAAAACCTGCGCCGGGCTTCCTATATTCTCATTACGAAATGCGATGGTACATCGAACTCGGAGCTCATCGCCCGAATCCGCAAATACAATGCGACGGCGGACATCATTGAATGTGCCCATGGCCCGATCCATTTAGAAAACCTCTACACGCGTGAACGGGAGCCGCTCGAAATGCTGGAAGGGAAGTGGGTGGGGGCAATCAGTGCGATTGCAGTTCCGCAGAATTTCGAAAATTCACTGCGTAGTCTTGGCGCGAAGGTCGAAATCAAGCGGCGCTTCTCGGATCACCATCGTTTCAATCGACGCGACATCGATGATTTCATGCATCGCTGCGTGGAGCGCGACATGGAGATGATCGTAACGACGGAAAAAGATGCGGTGCGTTTCCCGCGTCCCACAGAAATCAGCGTGCCTATATATTTTCTGCGGATTGAGGTTCAGATTTTATCCGGCAGGGAGTCATGGGAGGGCATGATCGACCGGCTTTGCAACCCCGCTCCGGTTCTCGATCCGATATTGAAAAATGCGGGTGCATACCGCGTTTGAATGATGAAATTTGAGGATGCTGTAATTGCACCTTGGCAGAATTTCGAGGGCGTTTAAACCCTATGCATGCTCTCACTCGGTATACTGGGCTCCGGCTCCGGCTCGAACATGCAGGCCATCGTCGATGCGATCGAAGACGGTCGACTCGACGCGCGTATCGCCTTGGTGCTCTCGGACAATCCCAATGCATACATTTTGGAACGCGCCGCCAAATACGGAATCCCTACCGGTGTCATCGATTGTTCTCCCTTTCGGATGAAGTTTCCCGAAGAGGCGCAGGAAAGGACCGCCGTGAAGTTGAAGGAGGCCGGAGTCGACTTGGTCTGTCTAGCCGGATTCATGCGCCTCGTGAAACAACCGCTGCTCGCAGCTTTCCCGAACGCCATCCTCAATATCCATCCTTCACTTTTACCCGCTTTCCCCGGACTAGAGGCATGGAAGCAAGCTGTTGATGCAGGTGTTTCTGAAACGGGTGTGACAGTTCATCTTGTCGATTCGGGAATGGATACGGGGCCTATATTAGGGCAAGAAAAAGTGCCAGTGCTCCCTAGTGATTCTCCTGAGACCCTGCATGCTAGAATTCAGCTTTCCGAACACCGGTTGTATCCGCAGGTCATCGCTGATTATGCGAAACGATTTAATCCATGAATTCCTCATCACTTTCTCCTCTTCGAGATCACCTTACAGCTACGGTCATCGGCTCTGAAAAGGCAGGGGAACTGTTGCTCACTGCTTTGTTAGCTGGCGGTCATGTGTTGATCGAAGGCGCGCCGGGAATTGGCAAGACTATGCTCGCACACACGCTTGCTACGTCTGTGGGTGGTGTCTTTAAGCGCATCCAGTTCACTCCGGATTTGTTGCCCTCGGATCTGATCGGCTACAATCTCTACCGCTCTGGCAGTGGTGAATTCGATTTCGTGCCAGGCCCCGTTTTTGCGAACTGCCTGTTGGCGGATGAAATCAACCGTACATCGCCTCGTGTTCAGTCTGCTCTGTTGGAGAGTATGAACGAAGGACGTGTATCTATTGATGGCGTGACGCGTGACCTACCAAAGCCTTTCATCGTTATCGCAACGCAGAATGATACGCATCTCACAGGGACGTTTCCACTGCCTGAGCCGCAGCTAGATCGGTTTCTTATTTCGCTAGAAATGACTCTTCCGGATATTGAGAAGCAGACCGAAATTATTCTTTCACATGCTTCTGTGGATCAGGGTTGCGAGAAATTACCGGACTTTGGACTCGATGGTGCGGCGATACTCGAACTCCAAAGTAAAGCTGCGGAGCTACCAGTTTCCCGAGCTGTGGCGGAGTATATCACAGCGCTTTGTGAAGCCTTGCGTGACCTTGCTGGATCACGGGGTAGTGTCTCAGTGCGCGCCTCGCTTGCTTTACTGAGGGCAGCTCGAGCCAATGCTTTCTTGGAATCTGCTCCCGCAGTTTATCCAGATCATGTGCAGGCGGTGTTTTCTGCGGTGATGAGACATCGCATTCTTTGTGATCAAACTTTCTCGCCGACAGAGCTCATCGGCATGGCTCTTGCGCAGACCAAAGTACCTTAGGCCGTTAAAGGCGAGATAGTAGCCGAGTGTTTGCTATTCCTCTACAGCTTCTTCTTCGGTTTTCGCAGGAGCATCAACCGATGCTTCTACTTCAGCGGTAGCTTCTGTCTCGACGGGTGCCGTCGGCTCTTTCATCTCTGGAACCGGATCGATAGTTATGGGTGCAGATGGATCTGTGATGGGAGCATCCGGATCGATGATGGCAGGGATTGAATCTCCAGGAGGAAGACCATTTGGATCAAGGAAGGGTAGGGGCTCGACATTTCCGCCCTCTGGAAGTGGAGGATAAACCGGGAACATGCCGTCGCCAGGCAGGAATTGTGGTGGCTCTTCTGTACCTGTATTAAGCATTACAGAAGGAACGTAGCCTGTTTCTCCACTATCCAGCTCGACTTTCACGAAATTGGAATCAACGGATACGACTTTCATCGCCGTACCGACATCCAATAGCTTGTCCGCGTCTTGATTATCCTTTGGCTTCTCCTTGTAGAAAGCGGTGTTAGGGATGCTCGCGGTGACGAATTGTCCTGGGGTGAGCTCTGAGTCGGAATCGGAGGAACCTTGGAGTCCGGTGCCTGGTGGACGGAGAGGGTCAAAGCTACCGGAGCTAAGAGGAGCGTTCATGGTTTCGCATGCGACCATGGCAAGAGCAGCCGGCAAGATGAGGAGGGAAAGAGTTTTCATGGCAAAACAAAGTTGGCACCGCTCTATCAGCTGGTCAATTCGTTTAACGTCCGGACATCAGAGCAATTCCACTGATACCTCAATGTCCATTGTGCAGCTTGCGACGCCCTTAAAGGCACCGCGAACCGGAGCGACGTCTTCGTAGTCCCTACCAACGGCGACCTTAATATAGCGGTCATCGGCGAGCACGGCATTTGTCGGATCGAATCCGATCCAGCCAGTTTCGGGTAGATAGATTTCACACCAGGCGTGGGATGCTTGGGCTCCGATGAGTGCGTCTTTGCCGCCTGTGTAGATGTAGCCAGAAGCGTAGCGGGCGGGAATACCGAGCGATCGGCACATGCCGAGCATGACATGTGCGAAGTCTTGGCAAACACCTTTTCGGAGCTCGAATACGGTGTTCGCGTGGGTTTCGGCGTCTGTTACACCCGTCACGTAGGCAAACTCGGCGTTAATCCAACGCATGATAGCCGCAGCCTTTTCAAAAACGGCATCTTCGGTATGCGTAACATCGATGGACTGTTTCCAAAGTTCGGGAGTGATCGCAACGCAGCGGCTGTCCTGCAGGTATTCCCAGCACCTATCTTTGATGTCTGGCGTGTCGTAAAAATCCATTCCACCGGAGTAACCTTCGTTTGGAATAATGAGTGGGAGATTGATCACTCTGAGTTGGCTCTCCACCACCATACGCTTGTGCTGGGTGGCGATTTCATAAACGTGAGTGATGTTTCCGAATAGGTCGGAAAAGCGGATGAGGCGCGTGGCAGGAAGTACCTTTACCACGCTTCCCAAGGTCTTTTGGAAAAGGAAATCTCTCGGCTCAAGATGAACGGTATTGGCGTTGCCTACGATCCAGTCGCTGTAGAGAAACTCTGATCTGTGCCTTACTGAGAATTTAGACCCGCCGGATTCTCTGTCTACAGATCGGTTCACGATTTCTGTTGCTGCTGCAGAGGTTGTTTCGTGAGTACCGGTGATGAGATTTTCGATGGGGCACTGATATTGGAAATTTCGTCGATGCTGTCCGGGAGCAGGACGTAAGTCTCGAAGACCTCCTCGGCGATTTTGTTCAGGGTTCCTTGTATGTCATCTAGGAAATTGTGTAGGCCTACCTCAAGTACATCTTCGGGATCCCCGAAGCTCAGGTTGGCAAGCATTTTGCCAGTTTCGCGTTCGGCTTCGGTGGAGAATGTTCCGTGGCTTGCGCCGGAAATCCGGTGGAGGGTTGCGTTGATCTTGCTGATGCAGTAGCGGACAGATCGTGGGAAATCTGGCGAATAAATGAGAAATTCCATCACCGTGCGGGCGTTGATTTCTAGGCCGGTGGCGCGGAAGGCACCCATCGCACCGCAAGAACTGAGGATGCCAGACCAGTGGAGTACACCGGGTGAGCTGAGATCGATTCCCTTAGCTCCCTTGGGGAAATAGGTGGAAATATCGAGGAAGCGCGTGGTCTTGTCGGCGCGCTCGATGTAGCGTCCGAGGGATTGGAAGTCCCAGATGGAATCTCGTGCCGTGGTGGAGGCGGAGATGCCTAACACGGTCATCGATGAGCGCCGGACGATGTCATAAAACTGCGGAGGATCATCCTCTAGTAGTTTCAAGGCTTCGTCTGATTTTGCGAAGAGGTAGAGGGCATTGATTTCCTCCCAAAGCTCATCGGAAAGCTGGTCGCGGATAGTACGTGCATTTTCACGAGCGAAGCTGATGCAGGAAAAGATACTGTTCGGATTCCTTGTGTCCTCCGTAAGAAAGCTGATGACGTTGTCGCTACTGGCCTCGTCATAGAGTTCATTAAATGCCGATTCATCGCCCGTACTGAGAATGATTGGCTTCCAGAAGCCGCTCAGCCGCTCGCTGTCGAGGCTCTCAAAATCTAGCAAGAGCTGTTCGTTGACATCGATGAGGCGCGCTAAGTTATCGGCGCGTTCGACATACCTCATCATCCAGTAAAGTGTGTTGGCTACTCGGGAAAGCATGGGTTCGTTTGTTAAATTATTTAAGTACCCAGGTATCTTTACTGCCGCCGCCTTGGGAGGAGTTGACGACCAATGAGCCTTTGTTGAGGGCGACGCGTGTGAGTCCGCCGGGGACGATTTTTACCGTTTCCCCATTGATGATATAGGGGCGGAGGTCGATGTGGCGGCCTTCCATGGCGCCATCGCACCATGTGGGTGAAGTGGATAGGGAAATGACGGGCTGAGCGATGTAATTGCGTGGATCGGCCTTGATGAGTTCGCGGAATTTTTCGATCTCCTCTGTAGAAGCGGTTGGCCCCATGAGCATGCCGTAGCCACCGGATTCATTGGCGGCTTTCACCACCAGTTCCGGAAGGTTTTTCATCACGTAATCCATATCCTTTTCCTCAGAAGGCAGGAAGGTCGGCACGTTTGGCAGGATAGGTTTCTCGCCGAGGTAATACTCGATCATTTTCGGCACGAAGTAGTAGATCACCTTGTCGTCGGCGATGCCTGTACCGACGGCGTTGGCGAGGGCGACGTTGCCGGCCATGTAGGCATTCATCAGGCCGGGGACACCGAGTACCGAGTCTTTGCGGAATACGACGGGATCGATGAAATCATCGTCGATGCGGCGGTAAATCACATCCACGCGGACGAGCCCCTTGGTGGTGCGCATGTAAACAAATTTATCAACCACCACGAGATCCCGCCCTTCGACGATTTCGATTCCCATTTGCCGGGCGAGGTAACAATGCTCGAAGTAGGCGCTATTGTAACAGCCGGGGGTGAGTAGCACACACACTGGCTCGCCTTCGCGGCGAGGCGAGATGTAGTTGAGCATATTGACGAGGTCGCGTGGGTATGAGTCCACTGGGCGGACACCGAGAGTGTCGAAGAGAGCGGGGAAAGCGCGCTTGAGAGCGTTGCGGTTCTCTAGAAGGTAAGAGGCTCCGGACGGGCAGCGGGCGTTATCCTCAAGAACGTAGTAAGTGCCATCGGCTCCGCGGATGAGGTCGCTTCCGCAGATCTGAATGTAAATATCCTTCGGGACGTCAACTCCTCTGAACTCTTTGCGGAAGCTCTTTGCCTCTTCGATGTAGAATCTCGGGATCACTCCGTCCTTAAGGATTTCCTGATCGTGATAGATGTCGTTTAGGAAAAGGTTTAGCGCGGTAATGCGTTGAGTGAGCCCTGCTTCAAT
The DNA here is from genome assembly GCA_051252155.1 of Luteolibacter sp. Taxonomy (GTDB): domain Bacteria; phylum Verrucomicrobiota; class Verrucomicrobiia; order Verrucomicrobiales; family Akkermansiaceae; genus Luteolibacter. Next base: position 685,956 of record JBPOGB010000002.1, read on the forward strand.
GAGCTCCCACTCATTTGCTGGAATGACACGAGGGACTGGATCGAAGGGAAAAATACGCTCGGAGCCTTTGTCGTCGTGGTAGACATTGAAGGTGATTCCCTGACGCATGAAATACAACTCGCTCGTCGCCTTTCTTGAGAGGAAATCCTCGGTTTCTAATTGTTGGAATTTTCCATGGAGAGGCTCGCAGTATGACCTGACCTTACCGTCAGGGGAGAACATCTCATCGTAGAATTTATCAGCAGCGTAGCCTTTGAACATATAAGGTTGGATTTGAAAGCAGTTCTATACGGTTAGCATCAGTCGCGCCAAAACCCTATTGTTATTTCAAAATTCGGCTTATCGGCCAAAATACGAGCTGCCGCCCCCGCCGCCTCCGTAGGGTGCACCGAGTCTTTCGGGGGTGTCGATTTCTGGGAATTTTAGAACGCGTCCCTGTTTCTTTTCGGATTTCCCCATCATCCAGCCAACCATCATTCCTCCAAGGGCGAGTAGGGAGAGGGCTCCGATCGTGGCGAGCGCGAGGCGTAGTGAGCGTCCACCCTTTTCGGGTGCTTCCTTCTTCTTGAAGTATGCTTCGAGATTTACGCACATTTCGTCGACGAGTTTCTGAATGAAAAGTTCTGGAACTTCGATGCCCTCACTGGCTTGGAGGGCGTCTGAGATGATCTCCACGAGGCTGTATGCGGGGACGCCTTCTGTCCCTTCCATTATTCCCTCGCTTGCGTCAAGACCACGGCCGAAGCCAAGTCTTCTGGTATCTGACTCAAAAACGACCACAAGTCCTTCACCCTTGGGCATCCATTCTTGCTGTAAGTCGGCGGCTAATGTGCTGGGTGTAGTGCCTATGAGTGACCTCTCAAGAATGACATAAAGTCTATAATTGTGCTCCGACTCGAGCTTTTTGAGTTGATTGATTATCTGCCGCTGCGCATCGGAATTTCTTCCGAGGATATTACCCTCATCGGAGAGGCCGGATGGTGGAGGCTGAGGAAGTTCTTTTAGTGCCTGTGCATGTAGGCCCGCAGCCGTAAGAAGCAGTGTCATACATGTTAGGAAAATGGCTCTCACGGGGAGTAGTCTCCTTTTTCCAAATGAGAGTGACAACCGCAAAACGGAGCGCTTCTGGCCATTTCCGGCTTCCAAGCTCATCCGCCTACAGGCTAACTGAACTCATGCGCGTCCTTGCTATTGATCCTGCCGTCCGAAATACGGGCTACGCGATCCTTGAAGGTGATCCTCGTAAGCCCACTGTCCTTGGTTACGATGTGATCTCGATTCCAAAGCGCATTCCGCAATCAGGTGCGCTCTCTGCGATACGCACCCACCTAGTGAACCTCATCAAAGAGCACCAACCAGATGAAGTGGCGGTGGAGGGCATCATTTTCGTGCAGTCTCACAAAACTGCTATCTCCATGGGCGCCGCTCGTGCCGCTGCACTCATTGCCGCCGCTGATCACGGACTGAGTGTTTATGAATATTCTCCTAAGAAGGTGAAAATGGCAGTCGTCGGGAAAGGCACAGCAGACAAGGCACAGGTCGCCTTTATGGTGCGCGCTTTGCTCGGCCTAGCGGAAACACCTCCGTCTGATGCGGCGGATGCGCTTGCGATAGGATTGGCGCATCTCCAGGCATCAGATCCATTACGGGCGAAGTTGCTGGATCGGCGCTTGGTTTGATCTTTCTGAGACACGCAGTAGCGTCGTTGCATGACGGATTGGAACAGTAGATACGAGAAGGGAGATACTCCGTGGGAAAAAGGCCGTGCGGCTCCTCCATTGCTGGAACTTCTGGATAAACTCGACATTGAAATATGGGGTGGGGGACGAGTTCTCGTTCCGGGTTGTGGCACTGGGCACGATGTCCGTGCGTTGGCCGCAGCAGGTTTGCAGTCGCTCGGGTTAGATCTTGCTGAGCGTGCAGTATCTATGGCGAAATCTCATGAACCCACGGGGGCGGAAAACTATGAACTCGGTGATTTTCTCGATCCCGATTGGCACGAGGGAAAATCCTTTTCCGCCATCTGGGAACATACTTGCTACTGCGCTATCGATCCCTCGGTACGGCCAGATTACGTAAAAGCCTGTGCCAATCTTATTGAACCCGGAGGTTGCCTCATTGGCGTATTTTTCCTCACCCCGAACGAACCGGGAGAGAAGGACGTGGGTCCGCCTTTCAATTCCTCCATCCCCGAACTCGATGAGCGCTTTGCTCCGTGGTTCGAACGAGAGCAGGCATGGGTTCCTGAAAATGCCTACCCTGGTCGTGAGGGGAAGGAATGGATCGCTATTTACCGCCGCAAGTGAATACCCGATTTATCCTTGTCGCTTCTGTGAAAAGCTCGGCTAATCGCTCTAGATGAAGCGCTCGCTAAATATACAGATCCTCCCCGGAAATGTCAGCTATTCCGATGGCTTGGAGCTACAAGAGAAAACTGTAGCAGGCATTCTATCGGGCGACTCAGAGGATACCATTTTCCTGCTGGAACACGAGCCGGTCTATACTATCGGCCGCCTGCGAGATCAATCCTCGCTTCGCGCCGCTGCCTCGCTTCCGCATCCGGTTTTTGAAATCAATCGCGGAGGCCAAGCGACCTATCACGGCCCCGGCCAGCTCGTCGGCTATCCCATTCTCGATCTCACACCGCGAGGAAAAGACCTCCACCTCCACCTTCGTCTCATTGAAGACGCACTCATCGATGCCTGCGCCGATCTCGGCGTGCAGGCCGGTCGGCGTGAAGGCATGACCGGGGTGTGGGTGGAGAATCGTAAACTCGCTTCTATCGGCGTCGGTGTCAGAAAATGGATTTCCATGCACGGCTTTGCCATCAATGTCACACGGAAGTCCCTCCCACCTTTCCTATCGATCACCCCTTGTGGCCTCGATGGCGTCAGCATGACCTGCCTCGATGCAGAGTCGGAAATGGAGATCACTATGGAACTCGCTACGGGCGTTATCGAAAAACGCCTTGAAGAGCGGTTGGGTGTGTAAGTCGTTACGTAAGCTTTCTGGTTTTTTACCGATAAACCGTGACGGGTGAAGGCTCTAATACGTTATACAACAAGTGGTATTCGCTCAGATGGACTTGCCGTTGGTCTGCTCCATCCGTACAAGTGATGAAGATTCAATAAAAACCCGATCTCCTATGATTATTCAGAAATACATGTCTTCATTTATCGCCATTACCTTAATGGCTTTTTCCGCTGCACCGTTAGCTGCTGAGAAAGCGGAAGTGAAACCCAACGTTATCATTATTATGGCGGACGATCTGGGTTATGGCGATTTGAGCTGCTACGGAGCGACACTAATCGATACACCGAATATTGATCGCTTAGCCAGCCAGGGTAAAAAGTTTACAGACGCGCATGCAGCAGCATCGGTCTGCTCTCCGTCGCGCTACGGCCTCCTGTCCGGGAGTTCACCATGGAGGCTCGGGAAATCAGGTAACGGCTATCGTCTTGATCCGGAAAAAATGAGCATTGCCAGTTTTTTGAAAACAAAAGGATACACAACTGGCGCTATCGGCAAATGGCACCTCGGCTACAGCTCGGACTGGAACAAGCCGATCGTTAAGGGGCCACTCGAAAACGGTTTCGACTACCATTTCGGCGTTCCTCAGAACCATAACGATGACTCCCGCTGCTTTATTGAAAATCGCGACATCGTTGGTCGTGAGCCTGGCGTCCCATACCGTAAAGTGAAGGGAAAGGACTTTCCTGAAGGTCTTGCAGAGCCACGTGTAGAAGATCAGGTGGACACCGTGCTCACAGGCAAGGCGATCGAGTTTATCCAGAAAAATGCAGAGCAACCTTTCTTCCTCTACTTCACACCGTGCACACCACACACCCACATCACGCCGGCGGCGAAATTCCGCGGAACCAGCAAGGCAGGATTGTTAGGAGATCAGATTCAGGAGCTCGATTCCCATGTCGGCGACATTCTTGCCACTCTCGACGAATTAGAAATCGCGGATAACACCCTTGTTATTTTCACCAGCGACAATGGTGGCAGCTACAAAGACTTCAAAGGAACTGCTGGCACCAAGCTTAATCTCGCGAGTGAAGAGGGCGGCATCTTAGATAAATACATGTCTGCTAAGGAGGACGCCAAGAAGATGGGGCACTCGACCAATGGTGTTTATCGCGTTGGTAAGGGTTACCCAGAAGAAGGCGGACATCGCATTCCATTCATCGCCCGCTGGCCTGGAAAAATTACTCCCGATACCACATCAAATTATACTCTTTGCCTCACTGATATCTTCGCCACTACTGCAGAAATTCTCGAAGCTGATTTGCCAGAAGACGCCGCTGAGGACTCGATCAGCTTGCTGCCGTGGTTGTTGGAGAAAGAAGAGACACCACAAATCCGCAGGTTCATTTTTGTCCAAGGTGACACCAAGAATGATGCCATCGCCATCTGCACAGGTCGTTGGAAAATGATCGCCGGTAAAGGCAGCGAGGACGTTCCTCCAGTCCAGTTGTATGACCTGAACGAAGATCCCGGCGAAACCAAGAATCTCGCTGACCAGAACCCAGAGCTCGTTCAGCAGTTCCTCTCCGAGCTTGAAAAAGCACGCGCCAACGGTCGCACGCGCCCTTGAATTCCAGAATTAGAACCATAACGAGATATGAGTTTTCTAACAAACAGTTTGGTCGCTCTCGTCATGAGCGGTGCCTTGGCTTCGGCAGAAGAAATCGAAGCTGATATTTGCGTCTATGGAGGCACTGCTGCGGGCGTCGTGACTGCGATTCAGGCCGCCAACATGGATAAGAGCGTCGTTCTGATCGAACCCGGAAAATACATCGGAGGTATGACTTCCGGAGGACTGGGGAACACAGATATGGGACAGCAGGAAACCATCGGTGGTCTCACTCGCGAGTTTTACCAATCCATGCGTGAATGGTATCAGAAACCCGATAGCTGGAAATTTCAGAAGAAAGACGAATACGTCGCCAAGAAAGGTCGAGTGGTCGAGGATGCTTGGTTCGTGTTTGAGCCTCATGTTGCAGAGCTCAAGCTGAACGAAATGCTCAAGGAGGCCGATGTCCCAGTCTATTTTGGTGAGAGACTTGATCTGGAGGATGGAGTTAAAAAAGAAGGGGCAGAGATTGTCTCGATCCGCATGGAGTCCGGCCAAGTCTTCAAAGCTAAGATGTTCGTCGATTGCAGCTATGAAGGTGACCTCATGGCAAAGGCCGGCGTTTCATACACCGTAGGGCGCGAACCTAATTCTCAATACGATGAGAAGATCAACGGGGTGCAGTCTACGGAACCCGCAAGGCTCGGCCCCAAACCCTTGGATCCTTTCGTGATTCCGGGTGATCCGGAAAGCGGAGTGATCAAGGGACTTCAGGCCGACGTTATTGGAGAAGACGGAGACGGCGATCACCGTATTCAAGCTTACAACTACCGACTCTGCCTCACGAGTGTGCCGGAAAATCGTGTTCCTTTCGAAAAACCGGAAGGATATGATGAATCCGAGTTCGAGCTCCTTTTCCGTTGGCTAGAAGCCGGTAACACCAAGAGTATTCCGCTCGGCTCCAATCCGATCCCGAATTCCAAGACTGATACCAACAAGGCTGGCTGGGTTTCTACGGATTACATCGGCATGGCCGACGAATATCCAGATGCGGATTACGAAAAGCGTAAGGAGATTACCGATGCGCATATGCGCTACCACAAAGGGTTCTTATGGACCCTCGCGAATCATCCACGTGTTCCAGAAAATATTCGTCGTCACTCTTCGAAGCTTGGATATGCGAAGGATGAGTTTGTCGATAACGACCATTTCCCGCACCAACTCTACGTCCGCGAAGGTCGCCGGATGTTGGGAGAGTATGTCATGACCGAGCACTCACTCAGGAAGAAGCCCAAGGTGGATGATCCGGTGGCGATAGGGTCTTATGGTATGGATTCTCATCCGACCCAGCTTTGGGTGGACGAAGATGGCGCACTACACGCGGATACCCCGAAGTGGACGGGTGTGGGAGCCTACGGAATCAGTTACCGTTCCATTACACCTGCTTCGGAAGAGTGCTCAAATCTGCTGGTGCCGGTTTGTATTTCTGCTTCACACAGTGCCTATGGTTCGCTGCGCATGGAGCCTGTCTATATGATGCTAGGCCAAGCGTCGGCCACTGCAGCAGTTCTGGCGATTGACGCAGATAGCTCGGTTCAGGACGTGCCATATGTGAAATTGAGCGAAAGGCTCCGCGCTGACGGCCAGATCTTCGATTATTGAATAAATGGCAGCGTAAGCGCTTAGAGAGTAACTGATTTGCCTTCAGGATAGGTGGATTCGTGAGCTTATAGACTGGGAATTAGTATGCAGCATATACATTGAGCCCGATTCAAGAGCTTGACGCCACGGCGCTCAGAGGTTCCATTTACGCACTACTAGGTAAATACATATTCAGTTTTCTGTGTGTTCTCTAATCAGAGTAATGCGCAGTTAGGGAAGAGTTTAGGCCGATAGCCAACTACCTAATATTTCAAAAACCCCAAAATAATGCCCCATAGTATTTCTATTGGATCCAAAATCGCTTGGCTATTCGTGGCCTCAATAGGCGTGTTGCTACCTACTAGTGCAGAGCCGATTGATTTGAGCGGTGGCACTGCAGCTCAAAGCACTACCTTGGAATCATTCACCGCAGATCTCGCCATCGACGGTGTATCCAACTTTACCCATACATTAGGCACCGATACAGACCCGACGTGGCAGGTGCTTTTACCTTCGGCTAGGAAGTTTCAAGAAGTTACGATCGACAATCGGTCATCAAACCGAGATCGGCTTCAAAATATTCGGGTCTATGTGGTGGATTTCAACGGCGACGTGAATTCCGATTTCAATGGCGGAACGCTAGTCCACACCTCAGAGCTGCTTAATCCCGACAACTCTCTGAACGGGCCATCGAGCATCACGGTCGATCTTGGTGATGCACTAGGAAATATGATTCGAATTAAGCGGATCGTTCAACCCGAAGACGCGCTGAATAATAATGCCCGGACGCTTTCCATTAACGAGGTGACAGCGGAGGGGCCAGCGCAGATCGTTAGCTTTAGCACGACTAGGCCGACAGTGACTCCCGGGGATCCCGTGAAGTTTGAATGGGAAGTCTCAGATAGCCTCACCTCACTTCAGATTAACAACGGAGTTGGTAATGTCCTACCACTAACGACTGACGGGGTAGGCAGTATTACTTTTGGCTCTGGGCCATCGGTAGACACGGACTATGAATTGACGGCGGTCGATGCGAATGGGTCTGCGACTGCCTCATTGAATATTACGGTAACCAATGAACCGATCATTTATTCATTCACGACGGCGAGCGGATTTATAGAAACGGGTTCTAGTGTAAATCTTAGTTGGGAAGTTGGAGGAAATGCGACGAGCCTCACGCTGAATGGAGCGGATGTTTCTGGAAACAATGGTATCAGTGTCTCACCCACGAGTGATACCGAGTATATTTTGGAGGCTGTTAATGCCAATGGAACGGCAAGTCGTAAGGTGTTTTTAAGACCTGTAGACCCGGGCGTTCCAGTCATTACCGAGTTTTTGGCATCCAACGATGAGGTGCTTTTGGATTCTGATGGTGATGCATCGGATTGGATCGAACTCCACAATCCGGGATCCACGTCCTTGTCGGTGGCAGGTTTTTATTTAACGGATGAGCTGGATAATCTGACGAAGTGGTTGCTGCCTGATGTCACCATCGCTCCAGGGGAGTATTTGGTCGTTTTTGCATCCGGGAAGAATCGTTTCAATCCGGCGGCTGAACTACATACGAATTTTCAGCTTTCTTCTGATGGTGAGTATTTCGCTCTGGTGAAGCCAGATGGTGTGACGGCAGTTACTGAATTTAATCCGATATATCCAGAGCAGAGCGCGGATGTCTCCTTTGGATATGATGGAGCGAATAACTCTGAAGGTTACATGCAGACGCCGACTCCCGGAGCGGCGAATGAATCGACAGTTGATGGCTTCGTAAAAGACACGGACTTTACCCTCGATCGGGGACTCTATAATTCGCCGATTCAGGTGGGGATTTCTTCTGCGACTGTTGGTGCTGAGATTCGTTACACACTAGATGGGACAAAACCTACGGCGACGACGGGGGTGGTATACGCATCTCCGATAAGTATTTCCGAAACGACGGTGTTACGTGCTGCGGCTTATAAAGAGGGCTTCGAGCCGACAAATGTGGATACCCATACCTACATCTTTCCATCGGATGTGATTGCAGATCCGATCATGGATACTGATGTCACTCAGGATCCTACATACGGCCCACAAATGAATGATGCTTTGTCTTCGGTACCGAGCATCTCGTTGAATTTCTTGGGGGATCTGGACTACACCGAGAGAGAGGTGTCGGTGGAGATGATCAACTTTGAGGATGGGGATATTCAGGTAGATGCAGGTGTGGAAAGATTCGGAGGACATGCGACCGACTTCGCCAAGAGGAGCATGAGGTTTACTTTCCGCAGCGAGTATGGTCCCGGAAAACTGAATTTTCAGCTTTTTGGAAACCATGATTATACCAGCTTCCAGCCCTCGAAAGCGGTGAACTCCTTTGATTTGAGAGCGGGAAACCACGACATGCAGCAAAGGGGTGCCTATCTGTCCAACCGCTATTCCGATGATGCACTACTGGATATGGGGCAGATCGCACCGCACGGCCGCTACGTGAACGTCTATATCAATGGTGAATATTGGGGGCAGTATCACTTACGTGAAGGCTGGGATGCCTCCATGTTCTCGGAATATTTTGGAGGCAGTAAAGACGACTACGAGGCGGTAGATGCAAACGATCATTTTGCTGCGGATCTTGATGTTTACGATGGCAGTGGTGAATTTTGGGAGGAAGCAACGCAGCTCGCAGCCGAGCCGCAGCCGTTCACAAATGTTCGTAGTCACGTTGATATCATTAACGAGATCGATTTCATCCTGCTCTATGTGAATGGAAATTGTGAAAGCGAGTTCCGCGCCGGTGGCTCGGCCACGCAAGAGGTGCCATTCAAATTCTATCTTAAAGATGCAGATGGCTACCTGAGAAATCCGGGGAATAGATCTGTGTTGGATGATGGGCCGTTAGACCTAATGACGGCGCTTCGCAACGAAGGTGAACCTGACTATGAGATTTTGTTAGCGGATCGTATTCATAAGCACTTTTTCAACGATGGAGCGCTTAGTCCGGCGAGGAGTATAGAGCGACTGCAAGATCGGGTGAATGAAGCTCAATTTTCGATTCTAGCGGAATGCGCACGATGGGGGTACCGCGACCCAGCATCGTTTTTCTCCTATCATGAGAATTTGACCGATAATTTTCTTCCCGGCCAAGCTGCCACAATGATTGGCAAGTTCGAGGCTGCTGGGATGTACCCCGAGCAGGATGCACCAGTCTACAGTCAGCATGGCGGTGTGATAGCGACTGGTTCTGGGCCGACAATTTCGATCAGTGACTCAAATCTCGACGTCTACTACGTTTTCGGCTCCGCTGATACGAATCCGGATGCATACGTAAACTCGCTCGATCCTCGCCTTCCGGGAGGAGCGGTCAATACCGCTGCCAGTGTGCTATCATTTGATGGTTCAGAAGGGTCGACTACTCCTATTGTCCAGACCGGAGCAACGTGGTCTTATTTAGATGATGGTTCGGATCAGGGGACGGCTTGGTTTGGCACTGACTTTAATGCGAGCTCTTGGAGCACTGGTCCATCACAGCTTGGATACGGTGATGATGATGAGGCTACCGTAGTCGGATTTATCGATACGGATCCGGGAACTAATGGGGATCAAAAAAATGCGACGACCTATTTTCGGAAGTCGGGGATCAATATTGCAGACCTTTCTGTATTCGAGAGCTTTACCCTGAACTATACCTTCGACGATGGCATTGCCATCTATGTGAATGGCCAGGAGGTTGAGCGGCAAAATCTCGCGGATGATGCGGCGTATGACACCTACGCAGATGACGCGAGTGCCGATAATCAGTTCGGCAGTATCGTGTTGGCACCTTCCCTTTTTGTTGAGGGGAACAATACGATTGCTGCGGAAATTCATCAAAGAACCCCGACGAGTTCGGACATCAGTTTCGATATCCAGCTTTTTGGTAATAAGGAAGACGATGGAGGATCTCCGCTGGTGCCAGTGACTTATCCGGGTTGGTTGCTCTCTCGTAGCTATAATCCTTCGACGGGTGAATGGAGTGCGCTCAACGAGGCATTCTTCACGCCGGAGCCGATTCCGGCGGATGCGGACAACCTCGTGATCTCGGAGTTTTCCTACCACCCTGATGATCCTTCGGGTAGTGCTGAGCTCGCCGTTGCTGTTGATCAAGACGATTTCGAGTTCATTGAGTTTATGAACGTCAGCAACCAGCCAGTGGACCTGGAGGGTGTTTCGATTTCTGATGGGATCAACTTTACCTTCGGCGCGAACAATGTTCTGCCGGCGGGTGAAAGAATGGTGATTTGCGAAAACCGAGACGCTTTTGTGGTAAGGTATGGAAGCCAAATCACGACCTTACTCTATGGCACGGATAGTGTGGGATTGAGTAATTATGGAGGTAAGTTGTCCAATAGTGGGGAGAGGCTGCTGATTAGTGACGCTTCTGGGGGTGTGATTCAGGATTTCACATACGACGATGCGTTGCCATGGCCTACAGAATCGGATGGCCCAGGTTTCTCTCTCGTATTGATTTCGCCCTCATCACTTCCAGATCACAATGTCGCGAGCAATTGGGCTTCCAGCACTCAAACGGGCGGTAGCCCCGGTGAAGAGAGCTCTGTTGGTTTTGCTGGAAATACGGATGCCGATGGCGATGAGGACGGATTGACGGCATTTATGGAATACGCTCTCGGTTCCAGTGATTCAGTCCGGGGTGACTCAACGGTTGTTTCAGATACTGAGTCATTGATGGTTGATGGTGAGACGGCGGATTACCTAACGATAAGTTTCCGCCGCAACCTCCACTCGGTGAACGCGGTGACGATTTTGGCACAGGTTGGAGATGATATGTCCGGCTGGACTGGAGTTCCGGACGTGGTTCTTGTGTCAGAGACGGACAACTTGGATGGAACGAGTACGGTGGTGTATCGAAGTGCCCTTCCAGTCGGGGCAAGGCTGTCTGGAATGGAGTTTATTCGCCTACGTCTGGATCAGTGAGAGCCTGATTTGTCCTGATTTCGGCATGGAATACCATGCGCTCCCCTTAACCACTATGGTGAGGTAGCAGTTTCTTGTATAGAAAAGGTAAATATTATCTATTAAGGTTTGGTAACCAACATAATATCTATATTCAGTTATATTCAGGAGCTTGACGTCAGGGCGATCAGAGGCTTCATTTGCGCACCACTAGGTAAATACAACTCCAGATTCTAGCGTGTTCTCAAAACTGAGTGATACGAAGCTTCAAGAGAGGTTAGGGCGAAAGCCAAATATCTATTGATTCAAAAACCCTAAAATAATGTCCCGAAGTATTTCGATTGGATCCAAAATCGCTTGGCTATTAGTGGCCTTAATTGGAGTGTTGGCACCTGCTATTGCAGAGCCGATTGATTTGAGCGGTGGCACCGCAGCTCAAACTACTACCCTGGAATTATTCACCGCAGATCTTGCCATCGACGGTGTATCCAACTTTACCCATACACTTGGCACCGATACAGACCCGACGTGGCAGGTGCTTTTGCCTTCGGCTAGAAAGTTTCAAGAAATTACGATCGTCAATCGGACATCAAACCGAGATCGGCTTCAAAATATTCGGGTCTATGTGGTGAATTTCAACGGCGACGTGAATTCCGATTTCAATGGCGGAACGCTAGTTCACACCTCAGAACTGCTCAATCCCGACGACTCACTTAACGGGCCAGATAGTCTCACGGTCGGTCTTGGTGATGCAGTAGGAAATATGATTCGAATTAAGCGGATCGTTCAACCCGAAGACGCGCTGAATAATAATGCCCGGACGCTTTCCATTAACGAGGTGACAGCGGAGGGCTCAGCGCAAATCGTTAGCTTTAGTACGACCAGGCCGACAGTGACTCCCGGGGATCCAGTGAAGTTCGAGTGGGAAGTCTCAGATAGCCTCACCTCACTTCAGATTAACAACGGGGTTGGAAATGTCCTGCCACTAACGACTGACGGAGTAGGCAGTATTACTTTTGGCTCTGGGCCAACGGTAGACACGGACTATGAATTGACGGCGGTCGATGCGAATGGGTCATCGACTGCCGCATTGAATATTACGGTAACCAATGAACCGATCATTTATTCATACACGACGGCGAGCGGATTTATAGAAACGGGTTCTAGTGCAAATCTAAGTTGGGAAGTTGGAGGAAATGCGACGAGTCTCACGCTAAATGGTGCGGATGTTTCAGGAACCAGTGGAATCAACGTCTCACCGACAACTGATACCGAGTATGTCCTAGAGGCAAGCAATGCCAATGGGACTGTAAATAGCACCGTTGTTCTAAGACCTGTGGATGCGGGAATGCCGGTTATTACCGAGTTTTTGGCATCCAATGATGAGGTGCTTTTGGATTCTGATGGGGATCCTTCAGATTGGATCGAACTCCACAATCCGGGATCCACTTCCTTGTCGGTGGCAGGATTTTATTTAACGGATGAGCTGGATAATCTGACGAAGTGGTTGCTACCTGACGTCACCATCGCTCCAGGGGAGTATTTGGTCGTTTTTGCATCCGGGAAGAATCGTTTCAATCCGGGGGCTGAACTACATACGAATTTTCAGCTTTCTTCTAATGGTGAGTATCTTGCTTTGGTAAAACCAGACGGTGAGATTGTAGTTACTGAATTCAATCCGACATATCCAGAGCAGAGCGCGGATGTCTCCTTTGGATACGACGGGTCGAATAATAAGGAAGGATACTTGATAATCCCGACGCCTGGAGCTGCGAATGGATCTACGGTAGATGGGTTCGTGAAAGACACGGACTTTACGCTCGATCGGGGGCTCTATGATTCGCCGATTCAGGTAGGAATTTCGTCTGCGACCGTCGATGCTGAGATACGTTACACGCTTGATGGGACAAAGCCGACCGTGGCAACTGGGCTCGTCTATACGTCTCCGATAAGTCTTTCCGAAACGACAGTACTGCGAGCAGCTGCTTACAAGGTGGGCTTTGAGCCGACAAATGTGGACACGCATACTTATATTTTTCCTGCGGATGTGATTTCTGATCCCATCATGGATACTGATGTCACTCAGGATCCTACTTATGGCCCGCAGATGAATGATGCATTGTCTTCGGTGCCAAGTATTTCACTCACTTTCCAAGGAGATCCGAATTACGAAGAGAGAGAGGTATCAGTAGAAATGATCAACTTCGAGGATGGGGACAAACAAGTGGATGCAGGATTGAGTCGCTTCGGTAGCTACAATACGGACTTCGCGAAACGGAGCTTCAGAGTTGCCTTCCGGAGTAAGTATGGCCCCGGTAAGTTAAATTTCCAGCTCTTCGGGAGCCATGATTATCCCAGTTTTCAGCCTTCAAAAAAGGTGGACACCTTTGAATTGAGAGCCGGCAATCACGATATGGCGCTACGGGGTGCTTACCTGTCCAATCGCTATGCTGATGATGCACTACTGGATATGGGGCAGATCGCTCCTCATGGTCGATTTGTGAATGTTTATCTGAACGGGGAATACTGGGGTCAGTACCACCTGCGTGAGCGTTGGAATGGTGCAATGTTTTCCGAATATTTTGGTGGCGATAAGGAAGATTATGAAGCGATTAATACCAACAATAGTGGCGCTCAAAACTTTTCAGACAATTATGAGGTCTTCGATGGCAGTGGTGAGTTCTGGGAAGAAGCACTTGATCTTGCGGCAGGGTCATCGCCGTTCATAAATGTCCGTAACCATGTCGATATCATCGATGAGATCGACTTTATGCTGCTCTGGACAAGCGGAAACTCTGAGGCTGAGTTCCGCGCTGTAGGGTCGGAGAGCCAAGGAGTCCCATACAAATTCTATTTGAAAGATGCAGACGGCTATCTGAGGAATCCGGCGAATGCTAGATCTGTATTGAATGATGGCCCTCTGGATTTGATGACGGCGCTTCGCAACGAAGGTGATCCTGACTATGAGATTTTGGTGGCGGATCGTATTCACAAGCACTTTTTTAACGACGGGGCGCTCAGTCCTGCGAAGAACATCGAACGGCTTCAGAATCGGGTGGACGAAACTCAATTTGCGATTCTTGGGGAGTGCGCACGGTGGGGTTATCGCAGCGTACCTTCGTTCTTCTCTTACCACGAGAATTTGACTGATAGTTTCTTCCTTAGTCATACCGCAAATATGATCGGCAAGTTCGAGACTGCGGGGATGTATCCTGATCAGGATGCACCGGTCTACAGCCAGCATGGCGGTGTGATAGCTACGGGTTCTGGGCCAACAATTTCGGTCAGTGACTCAAGTCTAGACGTCTATTACGTTTTCGGATCTGCGGATACGAATCCGGATGTGTTCGTAAACTCGCTCGATCCTCGTCTTCCGGGAGGTGCGGTCAATACTGCGGCCACTGTTCTTTCGTTCGATGGTGTGGGAGGAACTTCTACTCCTATTGTCCAGTCTGGGGCAACGTGGTCTTACTTGGATGATGGTTCGGATCAGGGGACAGCCTGGTTTGGTACTGGCTTCAATGCGAGTTCTTGGAACTCTGGGCCGTCTCAGTTGGGTTATGGCGATAATGATGAGGCAACAGAAGTTGGATTCATCGATACGGATCCGGGAACTAATGGGGATCAAGTAAATGCGACCACATATTTCCGGAAGTCTGGGATCAATATTGCAGATCTTTCTGCATTCGAGAGCTTCACGCTAAATTATACCTTCGACGATGGCATTGCCATCTATGTGAATGGCCAAGAGGTCGAGAGAGAAAATCTCGCGGCGAATGCGGCGTATGACACCTACGCAAATGATGCGAGTGCCGATAATCAGTTCGGGAGTATCGTTTTGGCTACTTCCCTTTTTGTTGAGGGGAACAATACGATTGCAGCGGAAATCCATCAAAGAACCCCGACGAGTTCGGACATCAGTTTCGACATTGAGCTATTGGGAAATACAGAAGGAAGCGAAGGCTCACCATTGGTGCCAGTGACTTATCCGGGTTGGTTGCTCTCTCGTAGTTACAACCCTTCGACGGGTGAATGGAGTGCGCTCAACGAGGCATTCTTTACTCCGGAGCCGATTCCGGCGGATGCAGACAATCTCGTGATATCGGAGTTTTCCTACCACCCTGAAGATCCTTCGGGTAGTGCTGAGCTCGCCGTTGCTGTTGATCAAGACGATTTCGAGTTCATTGAGTTTATGAACGTCAGCAACCAGCCAGTGGACCTGGAGGGTGTTTCGATTTCTGATGGGATCAACTTTACCTTCGGCGCGAACAATGTTCTGCCGGCGGGTGAAAGAATGGTGATTTGCGAAAACCGAGACGCTTTTGTGGTAAGGTATGGAAGCCAAATCACGACCTTACTCTATGGCACGGATAGTGTGGGATTGAGTAATTATGGAGGTAAGTTGTCCAATAGTGGGGAGAGGCTGCTGATTAGTGACGCTTCTGGGGGTGTGATTCAGGATTTCACATACGACGATGCGTTGCCATGGCCTACAGAATCGGATGGCCCAGGTTTCTCTCTCGTATTGATTTCGCCCTCATCACTTCCAGATCACAATGTCGCGAGCAATTGGGCTTCTAGCACTCAAACGGGCGGTAGCCCCGGTGAAGAGAGCTCTGTTGGTTTTGCTGGAAATACGGATGCCGATGATGACGGCGACGGATTAACGGCATTTATGGAATATACTCTAGGCTCAAGTGATTCAGTCCAGGGTGACTCAACGATTGTCGCAGATATTGAATCACTCATGGTTGAAGGTGTGACAGACGATTACCTGACGATAAGTTTTCTTCGTAACCTCCACTCCGTGAACGCGGTGACGATTGTGGCACAAGTCGGAGATGATATGTCAGGCTGGACTGGAGTTCCGGATGTGGTTCTTGTATCAGAGACGGACAACTTGGATGGAACAAGCACGGTGGTTTATCGAAGTGCCCTTCCAGTTGGGGGAAGACTTTCAGGAAAAGAATTTATCCGCCTGCGTCTGGATCAGTGAGACTCTGATACCTTGTTGCGACGTGGGTCTTTTTCGGGCACCTCGAGGTTATTTCTCAGTTCCGCGAGTTCCGCTTCGAGTTCCTTACGGATGGGCGCGTATTCTGGATTGTCGTAGACGCTTTTCATCTCGGATGGATCTTTCTCTAGGTCGAACAATTCCCAGTAGTCATCCGGCTTGTAGCAGTGGAGAAGTTTGTAGCGGTCTGTGATGACGCCGTAGTGACGCGGAACAGCATGAACGGAAGGATGATCGTAGTAATGGAAGTAGAAGCTCTTTCGCCAGTCCTTCGGGGTTTCTCCATCTAGCAGAGGGAGTAGGCTGCGTCCCTGCATTCTTTCGGGGATAGGTAGGTCAGCGGCATCGAGGAGTGTTTGAGCGAAATCTAGATTCGAGACCAGTGCCTTGGTGGTGATGCCGGGTTTGATTTTGGTAGGCCATTTCATCACAAACGGGGTGCGTGCGGATTCCTCGTAGATCCAGCGCTTGTCGAACCAACCGTGCTCGCCGAGGAAAAAGCCCTGATCCGAGGCGTAGATGACGATGGTGTTCTCCTCTAGGCCTGATTCCTTGAGGTAATCAAGTAGCCGGCCCACGTTATCGTCCACAGATGAAACGCAGGCGAGGTAGTCATGCATGTAGCGCTGGTATTTCCACCGGACGAGATCATCTCCCTCCAATCCTGCCTTTTCGAATGCTTCATTTCTCGGTTGATAATAGGCATCCCATGCGGCGCGTTGTTCCTCGTTCAAGCCTGCAGGGGTGGAAAGCTTGAGGTCGTGGCGGTGCATTGTTTTGGCGATCGACATATCTTGCTCACTAGCTCCTTTGCCGCGTCCACTGTAGTCGTCGAAAAGATTGTCTGGCTCAGGATATACCTTGCCTTCATCAAAGTTCAGTTTGCTTCCGTTTGGCTGCCAATTCCGGTGGGGAGCCTTTTGGTGGCACATGAGAAGGAAGGGCTTGGAAGGATCACGTTTTTCCAGCCAGTCCAACGAGCGGTCAGTGATGATATCGGTCACATACCCCTGCAACTTAGTTTCCTCACCGTTGAGGATCATCTTCGGATTGTAGTAATCGCCTTGTCCGGGGAGAATTTCCCAAAAATCAAATCCGGTAGGATCGCTACCAAGGTGCCACTTGCCGATGACAGCAGTCTGATAGTCAGCTTGCTGAAGTAACTTGGGAAACGTGATCTGGGATCCATCGAAAGTGCATTGCGAGTTGCTCCAGAATCCGTTGATATGGCTGTGGGTGCCGGTCAAAACTGTAGCTCTGCTGGGGCCGCAAAGTGGATTTGGAACCAGGCAGCGGTCGAAGCGGATTCCTTCATCGGCGATGCGGTCGATGTTTGGTGTATGAATAAGATCTTGATTGTAGGCGCTCACCGCCTGCCATGCGTGGTCGTCAGAAAAGATGAAGAGAATATTCGGGCGCTCCGCGGAACGCGCGGGAAAAGCTAGAGCTAGAAGCAGTGCTAGGAGAATAAGCGTATTTTTTTTCATTGGGCGGACGTTGTATGAATTGAGTTTACTGAAACTATAGAGCAGAGGGTGAGACGCCATCAAAAATCATCCCGTAGAGGGCGGAAACATAGGCACTAAATTCCACTACGGCCTGATAGAAATCGTAAGTTGGAATCGTTTAATGTCCATTCATCCTGCGGTGTCACAAGCCGCATATACCTTAGTAACCATGCTTCCTTTGAATACTACTCCTTGCAAATGCCTTCTGGGTTTTGCCACTAGCCTGTTTTTGTTTTCGCATTCAAGTGCTGGGACTAAATCATCCGTCTCGCTAGATGCCAGTAAACCCGGAAATACCATTCCTAGTGACTTCATGGGGCTTTCGCGTGAATGGCGGCACTTCCCTTTCGTGAATGACGGCAAGTCTGACAAGGTGCACCCGAAGTATCTCCAACTCATTCAGAACCTGTCTTCATTTGAAGGACAATACCTCAGCTTTCGTATCGGCGGTGCTACAGCGGATAAATCAAGAAGTGTACCTGATGAGGGGCGGTGGGATCAGTTGAATCAGGTTTTCGAGATCTCGAAGGCTCCGATGATTTTTAACGTCAACCTCGCACACGGTGATCCTGAATTGACTCGTAATTGGATCCGCAAGGCGAAGAAAGAAATGCCGAAGGAAGCGATTGCTGGCTTCGAGGTGGGAAATGAGCCGGATGGCTGGCAGGGTAAGCACAGGGCGGAGGATTGGACGATTGATGATTACCAGGAAGAGTTCGCCGAGATGCGTGCCGAAATCGTGCCGAGCGAGGTGGACAAGGTCATTGGTCCCGGCTGGGCGCGTGGATTGCCAGCGGAAGTAGTCGAAGAAATGGCAAAGAGAAATCCCGGTGCGATCTCAATGTTCACTGCGCATTTATACTCCTTCGCACCGGATAATGGAAAACAGCCGGAGAAACTGCTCCGCGATGTGGGGATTCAGGAATCTATCGACAAGCTCGCTCCGGGAATCGCTGCTGCAAAGGAAGCCGGAGCGCTATGCCGTATTGCGGAATGCGGGAGCGCATGGGCCGGTGGAGTCGATGGTTTCAGTGATACTTTTGCTGCTGCGATTTGGACGCTAGATTTTTCACTGTCCTTCGCAGAAATCGGCTTGGACGGGGTGAATTTCCACAGTGTGGGCACGAATGCTTATTCGGCGATCAAGGATGATACGGATACGAGGAAATACACCACGAAGTCGGTGATACCAATACCCAGCTACTACGCGATGTTGCTCTTTATGGAAACTGCGCAGCGCGGTGCTCGTTTTATTCCTGTGGAGGGTAAGATCGGGGAGAACACGAAGATGTGGGCAGTTGTTGATTCCAAAGGCGCTCGCAGGCTCCTGATTCTGAACAAGAATCTGAAAGAGTCGGCAGACATTTCCGTGGCTGTAGGTGCAGGAGATAAGGCGACACTCAAACGCTTAGAAAGTCCCTCGCTGACAGCTGAAACGGGCATCCGCCTCGGTGGTCAGACCTTTGATGAGTCGAAGGATGGGACGCCTCTTGGAGATGCTGTTGTGGAAACACTCAAGGCATCTGACGGAAAGGTGAAAATGACTTTGGCTCCTGTCAGTGTGGCTTTGTTGACTCTGGAGTGATCCACGAAAAAGCCCGGCGACTTCGAGTGAAGTGACCGGGCTTGGTTGGATGGGAGCGCGTTTACTTAATCGTGAAGCTTCCTTTTTGGCGAACGCCAGCTTCGCTTGAGGACTCGCTTACTGTGGCGGTGAAGAGTCCGGGTTCGACGATCCAATTGTTGTCGAGGTCGAGCATCTTGAGGTCACGCTTGGGATTGATTTTGAAGGTGACGGTTTTGGTTTCGCCTGCCTTGAGAGGCACTCGTTCGAATCCGCGCAGCATTTTGTTGAAGGGAGCTACTGAACCGACTTCGTCTTTAATGTAAAGCTGGACGACATTGTCTCCATCACGTTCGCCGCTGTTGGTGACGTCGCAGGTGATGGTGATTTCATCATCAGCAGTGGGATTCTCCGGGGTCACTGAGAGTTCTCCATACTCGAAGGAAGTATAGCTGAGACCGTGTCCGAGAGGATAGAGGGGGCCGCGCACGCGGGAGGTTCCCCATCCATTGGGGTCGTGGCCTTTGCTTTGGCCGCCCCAAGCACCATTGCGGTGAGGGGTGGCAAGAGGAATTTGACCCGCGCTTTTCGGGAAAGTGATGGGGAGCTTGCCACCGGGGTTGTAGTCGCCGAAAAGGGCTTCTGTGATGGCCTGGCCTACTTTTTCGCCGCCATGCCAAGCGCAGAGAATGCCGGGGACGTTTTGTTCGATCCAATTGCAGGAAACCGAGCGGCCAGGCATGAGAACCACGATGACGGGCTTGCCGGTTTCGACGAGCTTCTGCACGAGAAGATCTTGATGGCCGGGAAGGTTGAGACTGAGACGGGTTTTGGACTCGCCGACGGTGTCATGGGTGTCACCGACGTAGGCGATGATAAGATCTGACTTCTCCGCGAGCTTTAGTGCTTCGTCGATCTCGGCTTGATCCTTTTCGGTGGGGGGCGCGCTGAGAATGTCGGACTCGGGGAAGCGTTCGTCGAAATAGTGGCATCCTTTGGCGTGGAGGATTTCTGCTTTGTCGCCAAAGAAGTTTTCGAGGCCGGCGAGGGGAGTGATGACAGGGGAAGCACCTGGGCCGTAGCGGCTGATCATGGGAACGGCATCAGCGGCACAAGGGCCGACGGCGAGGATGGTTTTGTAGGCGCTAGGGTCGAGTGGAAGGATGCCATCATTTTTAAGAAGGACGAGTGACTTCCGAGCGGCTTCGAGAGTCGCAGCTTCGTTTTCGGCGGTGTGGATGACCTCTTTGGTTTTCTCGGGATCGACGAAGGGGTTGTCGAAGAGGCCGAGTTCGAATTTTACGCGCAGAACATCCGCTACTCGCGTGTTAATGAGCTCTACGCTGATTCGGCCTTCGGCGACGACTTTGCGAAGCGGGATGACGAATTTTTTGGTGTCTTGAAAGTTGGTGCGGACATTGAGGCCGGCTGTGACAGCGTCGACGATGGCGGTTTCGAAATCGGCGGCGGTTTTGTGCTGTTCTGTCAAACGGCTCACCGCTCCACTGTCGGATACGACGTAGCCTTTGAATCCGTAGGTATCGCGGAGAAGTTCGGTGAGGAAGTAAGGGCTACCAGTGACGGGCACGCCGTCATAGGTGTTGTAGGAGCTCATTGCTCCCCAAGGCTTGGCTTCCTTGATCACTTTTTCGAAGGGATGCATTAGAATTTGATGCATGTCGCGGAAGGGAATCTGTGGATCGGTACGCGCCTTGCCATCACGTCCGCCGTTGGGGGTGCTGTAAGTGGCAAAGTGTTTGACGGTGGAAGCGACGCCTTGGGACTGGATGCCGAGGCATTGTTGCAGGCCGAGTTCGCCTACTAGGTATGGAGACTCACCGTAGCACTCGACGGTGCGACCCCAGCGCGGATCGCGCACGACATCGAGGATGGGGGAGTAGATGTTGGTGTAGCCTAGAGACTTGCCTTCTCTGCCGGTGATTTCGCCGATGCGGCGTACGAGGTTTTTGTCCCAAGTGGCACCGATTCCGATCTGGGTCGGGAAGTTGCTGGCATAGGAATGGCAGACGCCACGAATACCTTCGTTGGTAAAATCAACTGGCACGCCGAGTCGGGTTTCTTCGATGAACCAACGTTGAATGATATTGAGGAGTTCGGCGTGCTCGGCGTGGCCGGTCATGTCGCTCACTCCGCGAACACCGTTGCAGTGCTCGTCGATATTGCCGATGCCGTCTTTCCAGACTTCGGTTTTCCATTTTTCAGTTGGGTGAGTGTCTTGGAGGACGCGCTTGTGACCGTAAATCGTACCCATCTGAGCGGTTTTCTCATCCATCGTCATCTGACCAAGCAGATCCTCAATGCGTTCATCGACGGCAAGCTCTGGGTTTTCATAGGGATCCATTTCCCCGTTTTTATTCCTGTCTATCCAGCCATCGTTGTAGATCTCGGCTGCCATTGAGCTTCCGGCGGTAAGCAGTAATGAGGCGATTAGGTGTCTTGGTTTTATTCGAATCATTTGGGTTGGGGATTTGGTGCTGTTTATTCTTTTAGTAGAAAGACTAAAGGGAAAGGTTAAACGCTCAGTTGCAGGAGCATGCACAATGTTTGAGTGAAATGAGCCGAAATTCCTTCTGGCAAAAGCATCTAAATCGTAAACTCTTAGCTTGCCTGTTACGCAGGCCTTTCAAAACCCATGAAACCCACCACTTCAAATTTCATTCTCGGACTATTGCTCGGAATACTGGTCTGCTGCTTAGGTTTTGCCTGGATCGGTCAGCGCAGTAAGAGCGGCCTGTCCGACTCCAACGTCAAAACGGTCACCATCGCCCACGGACTTCCCGTTACGCATCCGGTTCACAAAGGCATCGAGGAATTCGGCCGCGAACTCAGCGAGCTTTCCGGTGGAACGATGACAGTGAATATTTTCCCCAGCGAACAGCTCGGGAATGAAACGGTTTGCTTGGAAAAAACTCAGCAGGGCGAAATCGACATTACAAAGGTCAGCAGCGCCCCGATCGGCAATTTCGTCCCGGTTTTCAAGATTTTCAGCCTTCCTTACCTGTTCCGCGACCGTGATCACTTTTGGAAAGTGCTCGATGGAGAAGTGGGCGGCAGCCTGCTCGATGCTTTGGAGAAAAACGAGCAAGGCGGCTCCAGCGGACTTGTCGGGCTGACTTATTATGATGCGGGTAGTAGGAGCTTCTATGCAACCCAGCCAATTGCATCGCCCGCTGATTTGAAAGGCCTGAAAATCCGGGTGATGCAGGATCCCGTCGCGGAAAGCACGGTGAAATCCCTCGGGGCATCCGCCGTTACCATGAGCTTTGGTGAGCTCTATACATCGCTGAAACAGGGCGGTGTGGATGGTGCGGAAAACAATCCTCCCAGCGTGCTCTCAAGCCGTCACTTCGAGGTTTGTAAACACTACATGCTCGATGAGCACTCCCGCATCCCCGATGTCCTCGTCACTGGTTCAAAATTCTGGGACAAGCTCAGTAAGCAGGAAAAAGGCTGGGTGCGTGAGGCTGCTAAGCGCTCTAGTACGTTTCAACGTGAGCTTTGGGAAAAAGATACCGAGAAAGCTCTCGAAGAGCTCGTCAAAGGAGGAGTTACTATCACCCGTCCTGATCCCACTGAATTTCAGAAGCTCACTACAGGTGTGGTCAAAGAGTTTGCTACAGACGGACGTATGGAATTTGTAAACCGCATCAAGGAGGTCAAATGAAGCTTTTTGAATGGTTCCAGCGTCTACTATCAAAGGCGCTTTCCGCTATATGTGTCGTCGTCTTCGCCGTGCTTGTCCTCGTTGTCCTCTGGGGAGTGTTTACTCGCCAAGTCCTCGAAGACCAACCTGCATGGACGGAGGAACTCGCCCGACTGCTGCTTGTCTGGCTCGCGATTCTCGGAGGTGTGCTGGCTTACTCTGGTGACCGTCACCTCGGTGTCGATTTGCTTGTCGCCCGTTTTGATTCAGGCAGCCGACGCATCGCACTGGCGGTCGGCCATGCGCTTGTTTTCGGATTTTCTACGTTTGTCCTGCTTATCGGTGGGATCGAACTTTTCACTGAACGCCTAGACTCCGGTCAAATGATGGCAACGCTAGGTATTCGCAAGGCGTGGTTCTATCTCGTTCTCCCGGTGGGTGGCGGACTCATTTCACTTTTAGCTATTGAAAAAATCCTCGAGATACTTGCGGGGAAAGAAGAAAAGGAGGTCGCATCATGACTGTCGGACTCGCCGTTCTTCTTGTTGCCTTCGTGGTGCTACTGCTTCTGGAGGTTCCGGTAGCTTTCGTGATTGGTATCGCAACCCTGCTTGGCGCGCTCGCACTAGGGCGCGATGGCTCTTTCTCCTCCGTAGCCAGTGACATGGCAAACGGCCTAGATAGCTTTCCGTTGCTCGCCATTCCCTTCTTTATCCTCGCTGGGGAACTCATGGCGACCGGTGGACTTGCGCGCCGCCTCATCGACTTCGCGTCTTCCATCATCGGTCGGACGAAAGGCGGTTTGTCTTTGGTGAACACCCTGACCTGCATGCTATTCGGTGCCGTCTCGGGATCGGCGACAGCTGCCATTTCATCCGTAGGGGGAGCGATGATTCCTGAAATGGAGAAGAAGGGCTATCCGCGTGAATTCAGCGTTGCCCTCACGGCCACGGCCTCCACCACCGGCCTACTCATCCCGCCGAGCAACGTGATGATTATCTATGCTCTCGTAGCCTCAAATGTCTCGGTGGGTGCACTCTTCCTCGCCGGGCTTGTTCCCGGTATTGTCACCGGCCTGGCGATCATGGTCGTCGCATTTCTGGTGAGCCGCCGATTCAAACCCGTCGGAGCAGGAGCTGCGGTGATCGATGAAGCTCCGCCATTCTGGAAGTCTTTGATACGGGCGCTTCCCAGCCTTTTCATGCTCGTCCTCGTTGTCGGTGTCATTATCAGAGGCTACATGACCGCGACAGAGTCCTCGGCGATCGCCGTGCTTTGGTCGCTATTGCTCGTCTGCGTGTTTTACCGGGATGTAAAATGGAAGAAGCTTCCGGAAATACTCGTGAATTCCGCCCGTACCACCGGTATCGTCCTTTTCCTCATCGGCACCAGCGCCGCCATGAGCCGCCTGCTCACCATCGAGCAAGTGCCACAAGCGGCTGCCAACGCACTACTTGCCGTTTCCGACAATGCGCTAGTCATCCTCCTGTTGATCAATATCGCCTTACTCCTTGTCGGGATCTTTATGGACATGACACCGGCCATCCTGGTCTTCACGCCCATCTTTCTCCCCGTCGCCATCGGCATTGACATCAATCCTGTGCACTTCGGTGTCATCATGGTTGCAAACCTCTGTATCGGTCTCTGCACCCCACCCGTCGGCTCCTGCCTTTTCCTCGGCTGTGGTGTCGGAAAAACGAAAATCGCCGGTGTTTCAAAGCACATGATCCCTTTTTACGTCGCCATGTTTGGCGCACTACTTCTCATCACCTACTGGCCGGATCTTTCCCTCTGGCTGCCCCGTGCTCTGGGTGAACTTGATTAAGCGAAGCAATAAATACCAAAATGAAATCCATGAGAATGCCTGTTGGGCTGCTATGCGGCGCATTAACACTTGGACTGTTTAATAACCCATCACTTAGAGCTGAGGATGATAAATCTAGCTCGCCAAATGTGATTATGATCATGAGCGATGATCAGGGCTGGGGTGATGTGGGTTTCAACGGAAACGACCGTATCATCACGCCGAACCTCGATGAAATGGCGGCAAACGGGGTGAAATTTGACCGCTTTTACGCGGCTTCTCCACTTTGTTCTCCAACGCGTGGCAGCTGTCTCACAGGGCGTTACCCTTTTCGTTACGGAATCCTTGCCGCACATACCGCAGGCATGAGGCAGGGTGAGATTACCATTCCAGAAATCCTCAAAAAAAAGGGCTACGCGACCGGTTTCTTCGGGAAGTGGCACATCGGTTGGGTGAAGTTGGAGGATGCAGGCTCCAGAGGCTATTATTCGCCGCCATCGCAGCATGGATTTGAGGAAGTCTTCGCGACCACTAGCGCCGTGCCGACTTGGGATCCAGGAGTGACGCCGGATGGTTGGGATAGCTGGGGCGCGAAGGGGGGAGAGCCTTGGAAAGGCGGATTTCCTTACGTCCACAACGGCGTGGAGGAGAAGGAGAATATTTCGGGAGACGACAGCCGTGTGATCATGGATCGCGTGATTCCTTTCGTCAGGGAAAACAAAGACAAGCGTTTCCTAGCAACGGTGTGGTTCCACACGCCGCATGAACCGGTGGTGGCGGGGGAGGAATACAAGAAGCTCTACCCGGACGCAGGTGATAAACGGAAGAATTACTACGGCTGCATCACCGCGATGGACGAACAGATCGGGCGCTTGCGCAAGGAGCTGAGAGATCTCGGGATTGAAAAGAATACAGTTCTGTTTTTCTGCAGTGATAATGGCCCGTCGGATGGACTTGCGAAGAAGGGAATAGCTTCCGCCGGCCCCTTCAAAGGCCACAAGCACACGATGTATGAAGGCGGTTTACTCGTGCCAGCCTGCGCCGAATGGCCAGGCACCATCGAAGCTGGCACCGAAACAGAAGTTCGCTGCGCGACCGTCGATTACCTCCCCACGATCGCGAATCTCGCGGGCTATGAGTTTTCAAAAAAGGATGAGCGCCCGATTGATGGTGTCGACTTGATGCCGATCGTCGAAGGTGAGGTCGACGTGCGTGAAAAAGATCTTTTTTTCGGATACCGCAGACTCTACCAGGGAACAAACGGCATGTCGGTGATCAGCGGAAACTTCAAGCTGGTCTATGGAGCTGACAAAGGAGGCAAGCCACCGAAGCTGTTTGATCTGGCCGAAGATCCCGGGGAGAAGAATGACCTCATCGACAAAATGCCCGAAAAAGCAGCCGAGCTGAAGGGCAAGCTAAAGGAGATCGATGAAAGCTGTCGGCTTAGCAGAGACGGTGCGGATTACGCGTATTGATGAGCCAAGGAGTGGCGGAATCCTTCCGCCAAATAAGAATAGAGAATAGCTCGCGTTGGCAGAGTGAGCTTGGGTTGTTGGGCGGAAGAATTACGCCCCTCCTTGGGCGTTTACTGACCCCAAGACTTGTTTGGCTCGGGGCCGAGCTCTAGCTCGAGCGTGCCGCCTTTGGCGAAGGTCTCGAAGGAGAATTGGAAGGAGTTCCATTCTTTGCCGTTGAGCTTGGCGGATTGGATGTAGCGGTTCTCCGGGCTCTGGTTGTTGGCGATGATGGTGAACTCACCTCCATCGTGATAATCGGGGTTCAGTTTGATCGTCACCTTGTCGAAGATTGGGGCAAGGATGTCGAACTGAGGGTCTTGTGCTGCGCCGCCGGTCATATCGAAGAGGCCGAGAGCCATGAGCGCACTGAGGGCACCCATTTGGCCTTGGTCTTCGTCGCCATTGTAGCCGCCATCTGGTGTGATGTCGGAGAAGGTCTTATCGAGGACTTCACGGACCCAGTATTGTGAGAGCCATGGTTTGCCGATGTGGGAAAAGACGTGCGCCATTCCGGTGGCGGGTTGGTTTTGGTAATCGACCCATGAGATGGCGTGGTTCGCATGCTCGGCAATGAAGCGAATTGGGGCAGCTTTCTCGAAATTACTGTTGAGGCGATCTGACATGGCATCGGCTCCGCCGAAGAGTTCGGATAGGCCTTTTAGGTCATGGGGGATGTAGAAGGTGTAGATGGCGGATGCTGATTCGACAAAGCCGGGAGCTGTGAAACCTCCGTCTTCGTTGATAGGAGCAAAGGGCTCATTCCAGCTGCCGTCCATGTTGCGCGGGCGCATCCATTTGATTTCTGGATCCCAGATGTTCTTGTAGTTATCGGCGCGTTTCTCCAGCAGATCTGCTTCTTCTTTGTAATCGAGGGATTTGGCGAATTGGGCGAGGCACCAGTCCTGATAGGAATACTCAAGCGTCTGGGCTGCGCCTTGACGGTGACCGCCTTCGGATTTCGGGATTTCAAGGGGGACGTATCCACGGTTTACGTAGTAGCTCATGCCACCGCCATTGGAATAGTCTTGGGTTTCGTAGCCGGCGTGGTCGCGAATGCCGCCCGGAAAGGCGTTTCGCATTAGTCCTTTAAGGGCGAGTGTCTCGTCCCAATTGCGGATGCCTTTGTGGTAGGTCGCGGAGAAGAAGGAGGTGGCTGGGTCGCCGATCATGACGAAGGTGTAGTTTCCTCCCGAAGGGCCACGGGGAATCATTCCGCCGTTCTTATACATGTTCACCATGGTGTCGGCGAAGTCGTCCATGAGTTCTGGCCACGCCATAGGCCAGAGGACGTTGAGTGACCATTGAGCGCCCCAGAGAGCATCGAAGTTGTAATGGTGGCGCTTTCCTTTGCGGACGACTGTCTCATCGCCGGTGTTGTCAGGGTAGGAAAAATCAACATCGCTGATCTGGCGACGGCCGAGGTGTGCGTGCCAGAGGTCGGTGTAGAATTTGGTTTTCTGGGCGTCTGTGCCACCTTCGACTTCAATGCGGCCGAGCCATTCGTTCCAGTGATCGTAGGAATCCTGGACGATTTGGTCGAAATCCCAATGGGGGAGCTCTGCTGCCAGGTTTTTGCGTGCTCCTTCGAGGCTGGTGTATGAAAGGCCGACTTTCATGAGGAGCGGCTCATCGAGTTTGCCAAAGTCTGCAACAGCTTTTCCGTTCTTCCAGTCGCCGATGGCTTCACAGGGTTTGTTGAACTCTGCGACGTAGTAGACGGTGAAATTCTTTTTCCGGCGTCCAGTAGGCCCCATGGTGGTGGAACCTTCGATTGCCATTTTGTCGTCTCGAATTTCGGCGACTGGGTTGATCATATCGTGATCCATGAGCCTACGGCTCAGATCGATAATGACATGTGCAGCCTCGTCTTTTTGATAGGTGTATCGGTGAAAACCGACACGTGTGGTGGATGTCAGCTCGGCAGTGACCTCGTGATCTTGGAGAACAACCTTGTGATAGCCTGCTTTGACGATTTCGTCGTCGTGAGAGAATTTGGAAGCGTAGTTTTTGTGGTCGGAGCTTTCTGCTACGGGCATGACCGGCAGGCCTGCGATTTGCCAGCCGTGGATGTGGCTGAAGCATTGGATTTTATCGTCGTAGTAGCGGTAGCCGGAGTCCCAAGTTTCGTCTGCCTTGGTGTCTGGGCTGAGGTTGACCATACCGAAGGGACGGCAGGCCGAGCTGAAGTAGAAGAAACGCGGTTTCTTGGTGTCGATCTGTGGGTTGACCCAATCGACGGGCATTTTCTCCGCAGCGGTGGCTGCTAGAGCACTAAACAGAAGTGTGGTGAGGGCAAGTTGGCGAATCATGGTTTTGAATTGGAAAGTTGCTGAAGGGCAAAGGCGTAAGCACCGATGGCGACGGCCTCGCTGGTGCCGAGGCGTGACATGCCAACGCCGACGCGAGGCATGGGATCGTATTGTATGGTGCGGTTGCTTCTTGGGACGGTGATTTCTCGGGAGTCTCCTTTTAAGAATACGGAAACTTGCGAAGGATCTTCCAAGTTGAAGGCTTCTTGCGTGAGGCGTCTGACTGGCTCTCCTGAGGGCTTGTGAAAGTTGCTATTAAGTTCGTCGAGGATGGAGGGAAGGAAGAGTGGCCACGCACCCGAGACGCCACCTCCGATGACCGCGAGACCATCGACGAGGCTGAGTGCATTTGCCATGGCGTCACCGACCACTTCTCCGAGACGTTTGAATGCGGCTATGGCGGCATTGCGATCACCTTCGAGAGTGCCATTTCCAATTTCGAAAATGTCTTTGGGTTCTGGAGCCTCTTCAATAGGTATGCCTGCGCCTTCTGCGTAAGCTTTTTGCACAGCGCGAATGCAGGCACCTTCTTCAGCGGGCATTCCGGGGTCGAGTTTGTTACTGAGTATCCAAACTTCAGCCGCACAGATATTGTCTCCGCCGAAAAGTTCGCCATCGTGCGTGATGCCTCCACCGAAGCCGGTGCCGAGCGTGACTCCGAAGAGGTTTTTGTAGCGTTTTGGGCTACCAGCGTTTTCCAGCTGCTTGTTGACGTGTGGAAGTAGGCCAGCAATTGCTTCGCCATAGACGAAGAGGTCACCGTCGTTGTTGATGTAAACGGGAATGCCGAAGATTTCCTCTAGCATAGGGCCGAGTGCGACTCCTCCACGGAAGCAGGGGAGGTTGTGCAGATCTCCGATGATGCCCTGCGGATAATTGCAGGGGCCGGGAAAGGCGAAGCTGATCGCGACGGGAGCCTCAGGAAGCGCTTCCCTCACTCGCTTGAAACCATCCACCAGAGTCCCGAGGCATGTATCGAGATCGTGGGCGTTCGAGGGCACTGAAAACGAATCGATCGCCTCCTTGTTTGCACGGATGGCAGAGAACTTAAAGTTCGTGCCACCCGCATCAAGCGTCATGACAATGCGTGAATCTTCTTCGGGATTCATGGTGGAATTAGATTTGGGTTGATCTAGTGGCCAGCGGCTACAGGAGCATCATCGTCCGAGGTATCTTTTGCCTTGGGAGCAAAGAAGCCATACCAGATCAAGTAGAGGTATCCAAAGAGGACGATGCCGAGTGAAGCGCGGATGCCGTAGTTATCGGTCAGGAAGCCTTGGCCGAGTGGCATGAGAGCACCACCGACAATCATCATGACAAGAAGCGAGCTGCCTTGGCTGGTGTCTTTGCCGAGTCCTTTGATGGAAAGGCTGAAGATATTCGACCACATGATAGAGTTAAAGAGGCCGATTCCGAGGATAGACCAGAGTGCATAGTTTCCGGTGGTGCTCATTGAGAAAATGGTCAATGCGGCGGCGACTAAGGCGAAGATTCCGACCATTTTGCCAGCGCTGGATTTTCCGAGTTGGAAGAAGACGAAGCTGAGAACGATCAGGCCCAGGAACGGAGTGATGTCCATAAAATGGATGTGCTCACCAACCGTGAGGAGCTGTTTGAAGGTGGCGCATGCGTAGATGATCCCTGTGGAGACTACAGCTGCGAGAATCATGAAAGGAAGTTTCTTGGACTCTTTCATATCACCGAGCGAGATGGCTCCCATGAGGCGACCGATCATCAGTCCACCCCAGCAGAAGGATAGGTATTTGTCCGCTTCGTTTTCGGGGAGGTTGGCGACGGTCGGGTCACCAAGGTAGTTTACTAGAATACTGCCGATGGTGACTTCACTGCCGACATAGAAGAAAATCGCAAGCCAGCCCCAGACGAAGTGCTTGTGCTTGAAGGCGGTGATGCCGGGCTCAATTTTTCCTTCCTGTGAAAAGGACGGGAGAGTGATCATTTTGAAGATCACCGCGATGATGATGAAGGCTGCACCCAATCCGAGGTAAGGAGCTTTGAGTGATTCAATACCGACTTCTTCGCTTCCTTTGAAAACATCAGAACCAAAAATGAGGATGCCGCCGATGAATGGGGCGATCACGTAACCCAAAGAGCAGAAGCCTTGGGCGAGATTGAGGCGCGAAGACCCGCTTTCTTCGGGGCCGAGGATGGTGACGTAGGGATTCGCTGCGATCTGAATGATGGTGACGCCTGCGCCAAGCACTCCGAGTGCTGCGAGGAATAGCCAGAACTGATGGATCTCTGCCGCAGGATAAAACATGAAGCAACCGATACCGGAAATCACGAGTCCGAGCACCAAGCCGTTTTTGTAACCTATCTTGTTAATAGGATCACCCTTCGAGGCGGAGATGAGGAAATAGAGCAGGGAGACGAGGAAATACGCTCCGAAGAACGCGAATTGAACCATATTAGCCTGGAACTGATTCAGGTCGAAGTCTGCCTTGAATTTCGGGATCAGGAGGTCGTTCATGCAGGTGATGAAGCCCCACATGAAGAACAAGGTGGTGACGGTGGAGAAGGCGAAGCGGTTGCCGGATGTTGATGGGTTATTGGACATAGTGGGTTTGTCTAGTGCTGGATTTAAGGGTAGATGAGCTAGTGCAGCAAGCAGAGGATTCTGTTGCTAGGCTTAGATTTACAGCTAGTTGAAACAATAAATCAGGGAGCCTTTTGAATTTTCATCGGAATTAACTCTTGGCCACGCCAGATACCGAGTTCGGTTTCGCCTTTGGCGATGTGCCATGCGCCTTGGAGTTGGGCGAAGGTGTCGGTCGTTATTTCGTTGCAGTTGAGGACAACGTCGCCGCGCTGCAGGCCTAATTTTGCTGCTGTGCTGTCATCTGGAACGGAAAGAAGTAGGACGCCGACCTCATCCGGGAGTCCCGCTGCGGAAATTTCACCACCGCCGACGATGTTCTTCACCTTAGCTCCGAGCCATTGTTGTTCGCGTCGGTCGCGCTTGGATTTTTTCTCCGCGGGATCCCATGGGATGGGTAGTTCTGGGCTACGGGCAAGTTTTTTGAGCTCAGGGCTGGTGACGCCGAACTGATCCATCGGGAAGTTTTTGAATCCGAGCTTCAGGACAGGGGAGTCATCGGCGACGCGGTAGTCGCCTTTTTCCGGATCGAGGAACTTCGGATCTACGTAGATGGAATGTTCGTCACGCTTGCTCTGGCCGGCGAGGGGGAGGGCGGAGCCAGTTTTCTCTTTCGAGGCGAAGATGTTGTAATCGAATTCCTTACCCCATGCATCTTTCTCAGGCATGAGAGCGGGGCGGTAGCTATCAAAGACGATGTTGCGGCGGAAAATGTCTTTGCTGTGCTTGTACCAGACGTGCGCGTGGAGGCTGTTATTGACGAGGATGTTGTTCTCTACAGTGCGGTGGAAGCCCTCGCGATTCTTGATCCCGCCATTGAGGCAGAGGTTATTGAAAATGACATAGTTCGAGGAGCCATCGTCGAGATCGATGTCCCAGCCATGGTCGCAGCGCCAACGGCTGTTGCTGATGGTGATGGGTTCGATGACATCGAGTAGTGGCAGGTCTTCGTATTTTCCTGCGCCTATCTCATCGTTTTCCACGTCACTGAGTTTCCAGAAACGGTCGCGCCCCCATGAGTTGAAGGAGCCATGGTCGCCGGTTTCCATGACGGTGTCGAAGACGTCGCAGAAATCGATGATGTGTCCGCCGAAGTTGCCCGCGCCGATGTTGATGCCCGCGCGGGGAACATCGTGGATGGTGCTGTGGCGGACGGTAATGCGTGAGGCGATATCGATTTCGACACCGGCGGTTTGTTTTTCGACGCGGCCGATGTCGCGGATCAGGCAGTCTTCGACAAGGCAGTCTGAGGGGAAGTTATTCGTCTTGGGGCCGGGTGTTTTATCGACTTTCTTAAAGCTGGTGCGTGAGCCGTAGCCAACAAGCCCGTCGCGGACAGCGCCTTGATCTCCGATGATAGCGATGCCGTTTCCGCCGGCCTGTTCGATGTGGCAGGAGCGGATGGTGATGCGTTGGTTGTAGTGGTTTACGAAGATCGCATTACCGCCGACTTCGCGGATGTGACATTTTTCGATGGTGCAGTCCTCTGCGCCGTTGATGAAGAGGGCGGCGCTACGGTTGACCGTCCAGTCAGTGCGCAGGAGCTTCTCTTTGTTCTGCATGAAGGTGCGGGCGGCGTGGCTGAAAGTGATGCCGGAGAAATTGATGAACTTGGCGGGGCTTTCTTCACTGCCGCGAAGCTCGACGAGGTTTTCGAGGCGGGCGGTCTGGAAGAGAGCTTTGTCGACGTTGAGGTCTTTCGGTGGGAAGAAGTAGAGAGTATTGGTTTCTGTATTGAGGAACCACTCGCGGGGTGCATCGAGTTCTTCGAAGATGTTTTCCACGAAACGAATATCTGGGTGAGGCGGAGAAGGGCGGTTGTTCTGCCAGCCTCCTTCGTGGGTGAGTTCGCCGTCTTTATCTTTACCGGTGATTCGGTAGTGCATGCCACCCCATTTTGCTTTGTGCATGGCGTGCATGAATCCGCCTGCGGGGTTCGCCCAGTCGGCGGCCTTTTCCTTGCTGAAGGCGTCGGAGGCGATGCCGTTGAAATATTGGGCTTCGGGATCGAAGTTCGGGTAGCGAGCCATAGGCATGGTCTCGTCGTTGACGTATAGAATGTCGATTTCAGTGCCATCAGGAACGTTGGCCATGAGGATGCCATCACGATAGGGTTTCCAATCGAGCTTACCTAGATCTGCGCCACCACTGATGACGGCGGTTTTGCCGTCTGCGGCTTTGAAGGTGACGGGGGCGTTTTTGCTGCCGGAGTCTGCGGCTTCGAGTATTAGGGGTTTACCGAGGTAATGGATTCCTTCGCCAAGGATGATGGAAACGGGCTCTTTGCTACGTTTGTCTGAGCTGCGGAGGAGTTCCTGAGCTTTGTGTAGGCTGGCGAGAGGCTTTTCGGCGGAGCCGGGGTTTGCGTCATCGCCGGATGGGCTGACGTGGAGATCTAGCGCGAAGATGGGAGCGCAGAGCGTAGTGAGGGTTATCAGGCAGGATAGGGGAGTTTTCATCGGATGGAGTACCGTCTAAATACGGTGGGGGATTGATAGCATTGCACAAAAAAGCCGCACTATTGAATTAGTGCGGCTTTGATGAAATGAATGCTTAGGAATTACTTCCTACGGCGAAGGAGGAGAGTCATTCCTGCGAGGCCGAGAAGGGCAGCGGAGGATGGCTCGGGGACAGTATCGACTGCCATTCTCACTTCCATGAGTGTGAACTGATTCGAGTTGTTTCCTATTACCTCGACTCGATCAATAGTTGTTCCAGGTGTGATACCTGCAAACTCAGTCCGGTTGTGGCGAGTTCCGCTATCAGGTATTCCTTGTGCATTTACGGTAGCTACAACACCACCTCCAGAATAGAGGATAACACTATAATCATTATCACGTAATTGGCGGTTCCCTCCATTACCACTACGTCCATATGCATCAAAATACAGGACTTCGTTCAATGCCATTGTATGACTCAGATCGTAAAACATTGAAGGGCTGGGGGTGCTGCCATTTGCATGATAGGCATTGGTCGTGTTCGGGGTCACACCAGTATCTTCAGCGTAATTAAAATCAGGTGTAACAGCTATTGGATCGTTTGGGTCGTAGGCGAAGGTATCCGATAGGGTCGCTGTGATACCGACATTGACACCAGCTCCATCGACGGTTCTGCCAAGAGATGAATTTGCGTCATCGGCTGTGAGCGCAATAACAGTGGCTGCGTTAAGCTGAAATGTTCCGACGGCAAGCGCGGAAAATACTAGGAGGGTTTTATTTAATTTCATTATTCTGAGTTGGGTTTCACCGCCCTCAGGGGGAGGTCGCAAGCTAATCAATTGATTTACAAGCTATTAGGAGTAATTCTCTGGTTATCTCTGTAGCCGTCAAGTTCTTAAGGGTGATTTGACGAAGAATGCACACTAAGTGCTGCTTTCTGCATATTTAGAAGGGCGGCAATTTGGTTCATTTGATCATGTGGACAATTCACCTGAGCAGTAGGCGTGAGTGGATGATGACTATTCTTCGGGAGTTAGGATAATTGCCTGACCGCCATTGTACGCCATGTCTGCGGTGATGACAGATTCCGACGTCACAGTCACGGTGGTGTTGGAAACTTTCTTAGGATTGCTGCCGTCAGGATGGGTATCTGATTTGATGTTAGCAGTGTATTCTATGCCGGGTTTGAGGAAATCGAGTCTGATCTCCAGTTTACGTGGTTCTCCGGCATTCATGGTGCCGATGAACCACTTGTCACCCGTGCGGCGGGCGATGGAGACGAATTTCTCCATTTCTCCGTGGAGAACCTTGGTGTCGTCCCAGATGGTGGGCACTTGCTTGAAGACTTCCAGCTCTGGCTCGTTTTTGAATTGTGAGGGCTTGTCATACCAGAAAATGAGCTGGATGGGGCTGTAGTAGACGATGGAGGCCGCGAGTTGGTGAGCTCGGGTGGCTTGAACACGGGGGCTGTAGTAGCAAACCGTGTAGTCAGCAGCTCCGCAGAGGAAACGGGTGAAGGGAAGCAAGACGTTGTCCTTGGCGGTGGGCATCTCCTCGTTTCCGTGAATGCCTTCCTGGGTGAGGAGGTTTGGGTAGGTGCGGCTCCAGCCGGTCGGGCGGTAGTCGTCGTGAATGTCTACGATCATTTTGTAGTCAGCACATTTCTTGACCGAGTCGTGAACCCATTTCGTCCATTGTTGAGAGCCGATATTGACGAAGCCAAACTTGATGCCAGCAACGCCCCATTCTTGGAAAAGGGGGAGCAATTCATCGAGTTGTTTCTCAAGAGCGCGGCGATTGACGTAGAGGATAACGCCGATGTCGTGTTGCTTGCCGTAGTCGATGACGGCCTGCATATCGAGCGGGCCGCTCTGGCGTTTTGGATCGACGGTTACGGTGGTGGCATCAGATTTGTCGTCCATTTCCGGGCCATACCAACCGGCATCGAGGAGGATGTAACCGGCGTTCATTTTCACCGCCCAGTCGATGGTTTCCTTGGCGACTACTGTGTTCAACTCAGAGCGGATGACTTTGCCGGGTTTAATCCATGAGGTGTCTTCGATCGCACAGGGATCGTTGAGATTTATGAGCAGGTCGTTGTTTTCAAGAAGCTCGCCGGGAGTGTCTCCAATCATGACATAGCGCCATGGGGAAGTGTAAGGAGCCTCAGCCACGACATCACTGCCGAGTTTGATGCCGAAAGTGTTGTCGGCTGGAGTGTTGAAGCGCAGGCGAGCGTAATCGACGAGACGAGCTTCTCCGAGGGCAACGAAGGGGCTTGCTTCCACGACAAGGGGGCGCTCGATATCGCGGCCGGCTTTGGAAATGGGGACGCGCTGGTAAATTGCCTGAGGGTCTTTGGTGTCCCAGCAGAAGTGGTCGTTGGCGAAGCGAAACTGCGTCAGTTCCTCTGTGATGGTGAAGGAGCCGCTTTCTTCGGGAAAGATGTAACAGAAGGCGATGCCTTCGTCGTAGGCTCGGAACTTTATTTGGAGGGCTGGCTTGTCGCCTTGATCGAGATCAACGGTAAGCTCGTTGTAATGATCTCGAATTTCGCTGCGTTCACCGGTGAGGGGTTTCCAAGTTTCGTCGTTGCTGTTGGTGGAAGTGCTGTCGACAGTGAATCCATTTTTCAGGTTCACATCACCCTTGAGATTGAGACCAAGGCGCGAGTTGAGAATTAGAGGTTTGCCGTTGTGTTGGATGGAGTAAGCAGGGGAACCCTTATCGTTTAGGGAGAAGTTTAAGGTCGTCTCGCCATTGGGTGAGACGATGCTGTGAGCTTGATCTGGTGTGGATTCTTGTGCGCCAGCTGCCGGTAGTAGTGCGGCGGAAATGAGAAGAGTGGCAAGGTAGGGTTTCATGGTAGCGCTTCGTGAATAAAAAAATGGCCATATAGCTGCCTACATGAGGCGGCTATATGGCCACGGTTAGATAGATGTTTACTTATTTTTTAGCTCAACCTTGCGTAGGTTGATCGGCTTCCAGTTTTTCTCCGGCTTGAGGCGGATGTTGTAATTTCCGGGGCTTTTGACAGAGAAGGAACCGAGAGATTGTTCCTTATATTCGCCATAGCCACCGGTTGCTTTGACTTTAGCTTTGATGGTCTCGCCGTTGACGGTGAAGGTCAGTTCGCTGTCTTCCTCAAGGG
This sequence comes from Luteolibacter sp., assembly GCA_051252155.1. GTDB lineage: Bacteria > Verrucomicrobiota > Verrucomicrobiia > Verrucomicrobiales > Akkermansiaceae > Luteolibacter. Next base: position 722,685 of record JBPOGB010000002.1, read on the forward strand.
CGATCTCGGCGACGACTTCGAAGCTGGTTGGCTCAGTGAGTTTGAAGTCCCACTCGACGGTGGCTTCTTTGTCAGTCCAGAGGCCAATGTTCAATGGATCTTCACCACGGTCTTGGAGGGCGGCGTTTTGGCTGCCTTCGTTGTTGTGGATGTAGGCGTCTTCGGCGAGTAGATCGACGGAGCCGTCTTCGTTCTGAGTGATGCCGGATTGTTCAACTTCAAGGGCGCCGCCAATGTGGACGACGACGACGCTGTTGATAGGATCAGGGGCGTTTTCTGGAAGAGAAATGGTGGTTCCGGAATCGTCTTGAGTGGTCTCAAGGTGTTTCCAATCCGCCATGAGATAGGCTTGTTTGATTTCGTTTTTGAGTCCAGGGACGACGAGCTTGCCATCTTCAGGCCAGTCGAAGACGTGGAAGTAGAGTGTGGAGCCTTTGGCGTATTGCTTTTTCGTACAACGACCCCAATCGAGTTTCTTGAATGGGCTGCCGGTGGTGCCGTAGATGGACTCACTGTTGATCTTCATCCATTCACCGATTTCCTTGAGGCGTTCCTGTGCCTGTGAAAGGATGACTCCTTCGCCAGTGGGGCTGACGTTGAGTAGGTAGTTACCGCCTTTGCTGGCGATGTCTGCGAGGTTGCGGATGAGCTCTTTGGTGGATTTGAAGTCGGTGTCGATTTTCTTGTATCCCCAGCTTCCACTGATGGGCATGCAGACTTCCCATGCTTGGTCGACGGGGCCGCGATCGGGGATATGGCGCTCGAAGGTTTTGTGATCTCCGGGCATGTCCTTGCCGAGGCGGTCATTGGTGATGATGCCGGGCTGGAGGTCGCGGAGGGAGTAGATGTTATCGAACGCCTCTTGGCTCATGTCGCGTGGGGTATCCCACCAGAGGATGGAAATGGGGCCGTATTCGGTGAGCAACTGCTTCACCTCAGGGATGACTTTTTCATTCACGTAATCGTCTGAGCTGACGCGCTTGATCGTCTTGTCCCAGTTGTTTCCAAAGCCGCCTGGGTGATGCCAGTCTTGGGCTTGTGAGTAGTAGAAACCGAAGCGCAGTCCTTGCTCAGCGCAGGCGTGGGAGAGCTCCTTCATGATGTCGCGCTTGAAGGGAGTGGCATCGACCACGTCGTAATCTCCCCAGACGGAATCAAACATGGCGAAGCCATCGTGGTGTTTTGCTGTGATAACGATGTATTTCATGCCGGCCTCTTTCGCCATGCGGACGAACTCGGTGGCATCGAATTTCTCAGGGTTAAATTGCTCGGCGTATTCCCTGTATTCGGCGATGGGGATTTTGCCGCGGCACATCATCCACTCGGCGCTGTTGGGGAGCTCTTGGCCTTTATACTGGCCGCCTACGACGGAGTAGATGCCCCAGTGGATGAACATGCCGAACTTGGCCTCATGCCACCACTCCATGCGTTGTTCCTGCTGTTCTGGAGTTTCGATGGGTTGGGCGGCTTCTTCGGCTATGGCGAGGGTTGGTGCCAGCAGTGCGGCAGCAGTTGCGAAGGATATTAGGTTTTTCATGATGATTTGGGGATTTGTTGGAAGGTTTGGTTATTCTGAAAATTATTTAAAGGTATTCTCTGTGGTGTGCAACCTCGTCTTGAGCGCCAGACCGCTCATGGGCTACGAATTATGGTTTTCCGTGCCAGATGATGGATTCGTTGGATTGGATTGTCTGTTCGAGGGTGTTGTTACCGTAGCGGAGATTGAGAGGATTGCCGTTGATCGAGCGGATGGTGGCTTCCGTGAGTTCTCCGTCTTTCCATGCGATATCGACTTCGAAGCCTCCGCGGGCACGGAGGCCTTTTACGGAGCCGGTTGGCCAGGCATTTGGGAGGGCGGGCAAGAGGAGGATTTCGTTGCCGTGGCTTTGGAGGAGCATTTCGGCGATGCCAGCGGTGGTGCCGAAGTTTGCGTCGATTTGGAATTTATCCCCGCCATTGAAGAGGTTGGTTGCGAAGCCTCGTATCGTACGATCTTTAAGAGCTTTCAGGGCATTCTCACCATCGCCTGTGCGAGCCCAGAGGGCGATGCGCCATGCGCCGGACCATCCACCGGAGAAGCCGCGTTGGATGAGTGATGTTTTGGCGGCTTCGAAGAGATCGGGAGTGTCCTGTGGATTGATCTGGGCGCTGGGGAAGAGGCCGTAGAGGTGTGAGACGTGGCTGTGTTGGTCTTTTGGGTTGTCCCAGTCCACGAGCCATTCCTGAAGCTGGCCGTGGCGGCCGATTTGCATGGGCTGGAGGCGGGAGCGTATCTCGGCGACTTTTTTGCGAAACTCCTCGTCGATTTCCAGTTTCTCAGAGGCGGCGATGCAGTTGGCGAAGAGGTCGTTGAGGAGCTGCAGATCCATGGTTGGCCCTGCGCAGAGGGAGATTCCGGAGCGACCTACGCTGAGTCCGTCTTTTGTTCCGCCGCCGTGGCTGTGCTCCGGGGAAAGGGAAGGGGAGGTGATGAGGTAGCCGTTTTCATTTTCCACCAAGACATCGAGGTAGAATTCCACGGCGCCTTTGAGGATGGGGTAGGTCTTTTCAAGATGCTCCTGGTCGCCGGTGTAGAGGTAATGCTCCCAGAGGTGCTGGGATAGCCATGCGCCTCCCATCGGCCACATGCCCCATTGCGGACCATCGACGGGTGCGGTTCCTCTCCAGAGGTCGGTATTGTGGTGAGTCATCCAGCCTCCGGCTTGGTAGTGGGTTCGTGCGGTGTTTGCTCCGGGTTCTTGCAGTTCGCTGACCATGCGTAGCAGGGGTTCGTGGCATTCGCTGAGGTTACCGACTTCGGCGACCCAGTAGATCATCTGGATGTTGATGTTGATCGTGTATTTGCTCGACCAAGGTGGGCTGAGTTCTTTGTTCCAGATGCCTTGCAGGTTCAGCGGCTGGCTGCCGGGGCGCGAGCCGGCGATCATGAGGTAGCGGCCGTATTGGAAAAACAGGGCGGTGAGTGCTGGATCGCTTTCACCATCCTTCGCTTTCTGAAGCCGCTCGTCGGTGGGGAGGTTTTCCTCGGGGCTTTTTCCGAGATTGATGGAGACGCGGTTGAAGAGCTTGGAATGATCCTCGATGTGGCGTTGATAGACTTCTTCGTAGGATTTCTCGCCGATGGCTGAGAGATCGTGTGATGCTTTTTCGATGGGGTCTCCGCTGGTGTCGTTGTGGCTTACGTAGCTGGTGGCCGCGCAGTAGTAGATGGTGACGGCATCGGCATCGCGGACTGAGATCGAGCTTCCTTCTTCTGTCACCGATCCACCTTCAGCGACGACTTTGGTTTTGGAGGCGAACTTCAGGCCTTCACCTTCCCAGTCGGCAGTCAGTCCTCTTGAGCCATCTTCTCTTTTGCCAGAACGTGGGGCGACCTGGCCGGTCAGAGAAAGGATACCTCCGTCGCTGGTTACGGACTCGGAGGGGTGTGGGCTGGTATTGGTAAGATCGAAGCTGATCTGGCCGGGTTGGTTGCATTCCAAGCGGACGACGATGGCTTGGTCGGGGTGGGAGGCGAATGTTTTACGAGTGAATTCGGCATCGCCGATGCGATAGCTGACGGTGGCCACGGCTTTCGCGAGATTGAGTTCACGGCGGTAGTCGGTAGCATCTGTGTGGTTAGAAAATTCAAGATGGAGGTCACCGAAGGGTTGGTAGGCTGCCTGATGGATGGGAAGCCCCATCATTTTCTGCGCGAGGTCTTCGGCTTCGGCGTATTTTTCCGCTTTGAGAAGTGCTCTGACTTCGGCGAGATGGCTGTAGGCTTCGGGGTTGTCGTAGCAGTGTGGGCCGCCGCTCCAGAGGGTATCTTCGTTGAGCTGTAGTTGTTCCTTTTCGATTCCGCCGTAGACCATGGCTCCGAGTCGACCGTTGCCGAGTGGGAGTGCGGCAGGCCATTGTTCGGCGGGTTTTGAATACCAGAGAGCGGGTGATGTTTCTTGGCCGTTTGCGAGGCTGGAAATGAGTGTAACGAAGAGTATAGAAAAGGGTTTCATGGGTTTGGTGGCGAGAACGTTGAAGCTTGCCGTTTCACTCTGCGGAGGTCTCGGACGGAGTTTTTAGAGTGGCGATCAGATAATCAGTCGGGGTCGGGTGAATGGCGTCGGGGGCGTCCGGATAGACAAATTCACAGGCGACACCGAGTTCTTGGCATCGCTCCTGAAATTTCACGCCGAAGTTTGGTGAGTGTGTGGGATCCTTCTGGGGCATTCCCATCTCCGGAGGAGTCCGGTAAATGAGGTAAGTCGGGCAATCGTCGGCGCTGAGGAGTGAGTAGGGAGAATACTCGGCGATCCATGGGAGAATCTCTTCGCGGTCGGCCAAGAATTCGGCGAAGTCCTTTTTTGCAAAGGCTCGATTACCGTAAGAACTGTTAGGAATCCATTCCTTCATTTGTTGGGGATCAAGAGTCGTCTGCGCTCTCGTCGCTGCGACGCAATGGAGTCTAGTCGACTCTCGCGCGATAGGATCCTCTGAATCCGGATCAGCAAGGTCATCGTGATAGGCAAGCCACAGGGAGGTGCATGCACCGGCAGAGCCGCCTGTTGCTGCGATACGTGACTTATCGATATTCCATTCCTCCGCCTTGTTGCGGACGAACTGGAGAGCGCGAGCAGAGTCCATCATCGGCGCTTTGACCGGCGGCGACAATTCCCCGGCTTGCTTGAGGTAGCGGTAGTTGATGGCGACGACTGAAATACCGGCCTCCAATAGCGGGGATGTGTCTACGAAGCGGTTGATGGCTTCCTTGCTGTTACCGCCCCAGCCTCCGCCGTGAATGACGAAGACTAGTGGAGTGGGTTTATCAGAATCTGCTTTCCAGAAATCGAGAACGTTCCGCTTGTGCGGGCCGTAACTGACATTGGAGAGTGTCGGCTCGGGAACGGAGGCGTCGTATGCGAGTTCCTCCGCGTGGAGGAAGCCGAAGAGTAGCAACGCAAGCGGCAGGAATCTCATGGGTTACTGTCCGTTCCAGGTGAGGGTCTGGCCTTTTTCGAGTGACTTCTCAACGACTGTGTTGCCGTAACGAAGTTTGAGAGGATTGCCTTGAAGTGAGCGGATGGTTGTTTCGGTGAGCTTGCCGTCTTCCCATGCGATATCGACTTCGAAGCCGCCGCGTGCGCGGAGGCCTTTCACGGAACCGGTCGGCCATGCCTTTGGCAGGGCAGGGAGGACTTCGATGTCTCCGGCGTGCGTCTGGAGCAGCATTTCCGCGATGGCGGCGGTGCCTCCGAAGTTTCCATCGATCTGGAAGGGTGGGTGAGTGTCGAAGAGGTTGGTGAGCGTCATCTTGCTAAGCAAGTTGGTCAGCAGATCGTAGGAGCGTTCGCCGTTTTTGAAACGAGCCCACATGTTGACTTTCCAAGCCATGCTCCAGCCTTTTCCTCCGTCGCCTCGGGCTTCGAGGGACTTGCGTGCGGCTTCGTAGAGTTCCGGTGTGTCGTTTGCATTGATTTGCTTTCCGGGGTGTAGACCGAAGAGGTGGGAGGTGTGGCGGTGTTTTGGGTCGACTTCCTTGTAGTCCTCTATCCATTCCTGAAGGCGACCTGTTTCTTCACTGATCTGAAGCGGCTGGAGCTGGGCGAGAGCGGCTTCGATTTCCTTGCGAAATTCCGGATCGAAGCTGCCGTCGGCTCCGAGGATGTCGCTGGCTTCGAGAAGGTTGGTGAAGAGGTTGTGGATGATTTCGAGATCCATCGACGCGGCATAGGTGAACTCGGACTCAGTGCCATCGGCTTTGATGAAGGCGTTCTCCGGGGAGTGCGAGGGGTTGGTTACCAACTTGCCGGCGGCAGGTGTGCCCTCGGGAGCTTCGATCAGGAAATCGAGCATGAACTCGGCGGCTTCCTTCATGATCGGGTAGGCGCGTTTTTCGAGGAACTCACGGTCGCCGGTGAAGCGGTAATGCTCCATGAAGCCACGCACAGCCCATGCGGATCCCATCGGCCAGACACCGTGGACTCCATCGGCTGGAGTGGTTCTTCCGAAGATATCGGAAAGATGGTGGAGCGCCCAGCCATCGGCATCGTAATGAGCCTTCGCGGTTTTACGGCCATAAGGGACGAGGCTTTCAACGTAATCGAAGTAAGGAATGTGGCATTCCGAGAGGTTGGCGGTCTGGACAGGCCAGTAGTTCATCTGGAAGTTGATGTTGAAATGGTAGTCACTGTTCCAAGGAGCTTTGTAGTTGTGGCACCATTTTCCCTGGAGGTTGGCGGGGAGATGTCCCTCTCTTGAACTGCCGATCATGAGGTAACGTCCGTATTGGAAGTAGAGAGTTTCGAACTGTGGGTCGTGGGCTCCTTTTTTGATGGCCTGCAGGCGCTCGTCGGTAGGTAGATTTACTGCATCGGTAGTACCAAGATCGAGTTGGACGCGATTGAAAAGGTTCTGGTGATCGGCGATGTGTGCTTCGCGGAGTTGCTCGAAAGATTTACCCCAAGCGGCTTTCAGTGGCTCTTCGCAACGTGCGGTGGCGTCTCCTGTGAGATCTTCGGCGCTGTTGTAGCTGGTTGCACCGTTGAGTAGGAGGGTGACTTCATCAGCGCCGGCAATGGTAAGGACGCCGTCTTTGGCTGATGCAGTTCCGCCTTTGACCCGGGGAAGTAATTGTGCCTCGAATTCGAGGCCTAGCTTGCCTTGCATGATGAGGCGGTTGCCGGGGCCTTCGCTTAGTTTTACATCGTTACGAGCGAAGTATGCGGTGAAATCAAGTTTGCCTGGCTTGTCTGCGGTGAGGTGAACGACCATCACTTGATCTGGATTACTGACAAATACTTCGCGAGTGTAGGTGACACCATCGACTGTGTAGCTGGTGCGGGAGATGCCGGTGGTGATGTCGAGGTCGCGACGGTAGTTGGAGACGGTTTCCGCATCGGGGAGATCCAGGAAGAGGTCGCCGAGAGTCTGGTAGGATTTGATCTTGGCGGGTTTGCCCAGCATATCCCTGCCCGCGAGTTTTGTGGCTTCTTCGTTTTTCCCTTCGAAGAGCAAGCGCTGGACTTCCGGGAGTGCTTCCAGAGCTTTCGGGTTGTGGCTGTCCACGTATTCACCGTCCCAGAGAGTTTCCTCGTTGAGTTGGATGCGCTCACGATTCACGCCGCCAAAGACCATGCCAGCGAGGCGGCCGTTGCCGATGGGTAGTGCTTCGGTTTCCCATTTGGTGGCGGGTTTGCGATACCACAGTGTCAGGGGTTCTTCAGGAGCTGATGCATCGTCGATGAATTTTGCGGTTGCAGGAGGGTTGTTGGATTCATCCTCTTGATGCTTGGCTGCATGGACGGTGGGCACCAGTAAGGCTAGTGCGAGAAATTTAGTGATGGTGCGGAACATAAAGCTTGGTGCGTATTGGGATTTGTTTGTGATTGGATGGTTTATTTCTCGTTGCCGAGCAGACTCATTTCATGGATTGACCAGTATAATTTGTCGCTGCCGGTTTGGGTGATGCGAATAAATCGTGCACTAGTGGTCGGGAAGCGGATTTGGAATTTCGCAAGGCCGGGGCCTTCGGCAATTGAGTCACTCCATTTTCTTCCGTCGTCGGAGACTTGTACTTGGTATCCTCTTGGGAAGTCACCTTTGGAGCGGCTGGTGTCGAGGTTGATGCCGCTGAGTTGCTTGGCTTCGGGGAATTCGATTTGTATCCACATACCAGGAGCCATGCTTTTGTCGGTTGTGTAACGTGTCTTATCATTTCCATCGAAGGCGAGCTTGAGCTCTTTCTCGTTGTGGCTTGCTGAGATCTTCCAGTCTCTGTCGTATGAGATTTCAGAAGGTTCAAAATCGGCTAGCTCCTCCACTGTCCATGGTTCGCTGCGGTCTGCGTGTTGTTTCCTGAGATTGTTAACGAGCGAGGGCGAAATCATGGGTGCCTCATTTCCGAAGCTGTTTCTGATGTATGTCGTAATATCAGCGATCCATTGATCATCGTTGGTTGCCATTGGCACCATGAGTCCGACATAGGTCTTGCCTTCGATGGGGCCCTCTAATCCGTTTAAGAGAACGCGCACGGCGCTTTCGCCAGTGCCAAGGACACGAGGTGAATCTACGAAAGAAGGAGCAAGCTTATCACCATTGCCTCCAGCGAGTGGGGCACCTTTGCCGTCCTCTCCATGGCAGGAGAAACACAGCTGTTGGTAGATGACCTTGCCACGCTCCATTGAGCCGGAGAACTGCTCGCCCTTCTGTTTTGCTGCGGCTGCAAGTCTAGCATCACGAGTGGCTTCCTCACGGATTTTTAAGACTTGGCGCACGACATCAGAATCTCCGTGCCGCTTTTCAATGGAGCTTGCGACCGCAAGTAGATCTTCATGCTCCGTGCCACTTGCTGAGATCGAATTCAGCAGCTGAACGGTCATTTCCATATCATCTGGCAGGGAGGAAGTGATGACCGCGACGACATGCGAGTCAGCAGTCGCCATGAAAGGTTCGGCCATGCGAACCGCGGAGGTGCGTACTATAGATGCGGGGTCTTTCAGGGCTTGTGCGACGATTTCTGCATCAAGCTTTCCGATGCCTTCTAAAGTCCAAAGGGCATGGAGGCGTCCGAGTTCTGAACTGTCCTTGAGTGCTTTTTCCTTAAGTGTTGGGACGACGGAATCGCGGTCATCGCGAAGGATGATGAGCTTCTGAGCTGTGTCACGCCACCAGCCATTGGGGTGCGAAAGATGGGCGACCAATTGCTGAGTGGTTTCATCCAGCATTTTCGGCTGGGGGCCTGCTTTGAAATCCTTGTGAACGAGGCGGTAGACGCGGCCTTTGCCGATGTTCTTATCGAGTCCCCATTTTTGAATAACTTCGCGGAGGTAGGTTCCTTTTTTTGTCCAGTTGCCTTGCTGGATAATGCCGCGGTGCATGTCGACGATTACCATCTGCCCTCTTGGAGTGGTGGCCGTCCAGACTGGGCGGAAATTGACATCCTTTGTGCGGATAAACTCGGCGCCGGGAGTGGCATTTTTTAGGACGGTTTTTGCATCTTGGCGATCCACTATTGTGTGACGTATTAGGCGACCTACTGGCTCTGGGATGAGCAAGTGTCCGCGCAACTCTTCCGGCAGGCGGTCTCCACGGAAAATGGATTGGCCGGCGGTTCCTGTGAAGTTGTTAAGTCCGCCATTGGGACCCACCCTGCGGGGGCCGCCTTGGACATCTGGCACCTCGGCGATTGGGTAAACCGTTCTGAACCCTTCCTCTTCCTGACCGGATAGATTCATGGCTCCATAGGCTGTCGGTTGCTGGAAATCGATCGCAGGCTTTTCACCACCGGCGTCTGAGAAATATTGGCGACCCCAGTCGTCTTGTGTGAGTCCCCATTGTCCGCTGCCACGAGGGATGTCTTCAGAAATAAATTTCCCATCGGTGAAACGGTAGCGCTTCGCCTCGTAGGTGAGATACATCCAGTTGTCCAAGCTCCACATAAGGCCGCTGGGCTGATGCTCCATATTACCACCACGCGGCCCGCCTTCATAAATTTTAGCAACCTCATCCGCTTCTCCGTTGCCGGTTGAGTCGCGGTAAGTCCATAGGTCGAGGGTGTCTGTAATTCCGACAATAATACGATCGTCTAAGGGTAAGACAAAGCGCGGTAGTTTCAGATCTTTGGCGAAGACAGAATGCTTGTCGTAGGTGCCGTCTCCATTGCTGTCGACATGCCGAGTGATGATGCTCGTAGGATCCTTTTCGCCGGATGCGTTGACGTCTTGCATGTAGGTGCGCATCTGCACCACATACATCGCGCCGTTGCCGTCCCATGCTGCCATGACGGGCTCGTTCACATGCGGCTCGCTGAGCAAGAGTTCTAGGCGGTAACCATCAGGAAGCTCAATGGACTCATGGGCTTCCTGCACAGAGAGGAAACCCGATTGGTAGACGATTTCTCCGGGTTCTGCGGCATAGAGGCTTGGCAGAGAAAGAGCTAAAGGTAGGAACCAAGTAGCGAGTTTTACGTGGCGAGGCAGCATAGTAGAAATAGAGTTTTGAAAGGCGTTTTTAGTGTGCGCTTGGCGTCACTTCTGGAGTTCGATGCAAATGACTGATGCGTTTGCGTCTGGAGCTTTTTCTGGAAGGTTGATTGCAACCTCGTTCTCGCTTTGCTCAAAATCAAGAGGTGTGTGTGCCGAGTCAGCGAGTAGGTATGCCTTGGTGATTATCTGACCTACCGATGGGATAACGAGTGGTTCCGTAGGCCAAGTAAGAACGTGAATGTATAGTTTCCCGGGCTGTGTAGTGGCTCGCCATACCTTTGTGTTGATAAACTTCGGGTTTCCTTTGCTGTCTTTTTCAGTCTCGCTGTAGGAGCCCAATTCGTCACCGAAAGGAGTGGGGCCGCAGTTGTAGATGGCCTCGCCATTGATCTTGAGCCATTCGCCGATATCGCTCAGTCGCTCGACGCTTGGCTGTGGGATGATGCCTTCGCCAGTGGGGCCGACGTTGAGTAGGTAGTTTCCGCCTTTGCTTGAGATGTCGACGAGGTTGCGGATGAGTGAGCCAGCGCTTTTCCATTTATTATCAGCTTTGTTGTAAGCCCAGTGGCCGTTGAGCGTCATGCAGGTTTCCCATGGTGTGGAAGACGCTTCGGGAGGAATGGTTTGCTCGGGCGTTCCGTAGTCGCCGAGGCCGTTGCCGACGCGTTGGTTGACGATGCAGTCCGGTTGAATGGAGCGGATCATTTCGAGCATTTCCTTGCTCTCCTCGGGGGAAATGAGTTCGGGGGTGTCGAACCACATCACGTCGATCTTTCCGTAGTTGGTGAGCAGTTCGCGAACCTGTGGCATCGCTTTACGCTTGAAGTAGCGGTTGAAGACTTTGTTTTTTTCATCGGGGAAGTCGATGAGGTTGCTACGCCAGCCGGGCTTGTATTTTCCGGTCGGGACATCGGGATCTTCCCAGTCGCGGCCGAGAGAATAGTAGACGCCGAAGCGGATGCCCTGTTTGCGGCATGCTTCCGAAAGCTGGCGGATCGGATCTTTTTCAAGGCCGGCGAGCTTCATGATATTGTGATCGCTGACTTTGGAGTCATACATCGCGATGCCGTCGTGATGTTTTGAGGTGATGATCATGTATTTCATCCCTGCGTTTTTGGCGGTTGTCACCCATTCGTCGGGATCGAAGTCCTTGGGGTCGAAGGTTTTTGCGAATTCGGTGTATTCCTTGAGCGGGATTTCTGCGGTGAACTGGAGCCATTCGTGGTGATCGGTTTCGCCTTTCCACTCGCCGCCAGCTTTTGAGTAGGCGCCCCAGTGGATGAACATTCCGAATTTGGCTTCCTTCCACCATTCCATGTGTTCGGCAATTTCTCCGCCTTGTTTTTTAGCCCATTCCTCAGCCTCTGCTGCAACATCGTCAGCGTTATCTTTTTCTGCCGCGTGGGCTGTGAGTGCAGTCCCTGCGAGAAGCGGTAAGATGAGCAGATGCTTTAAAATATGGTTAGTCATGAGTTTTTGGTTTTTTGTCCGGTGCTCCGTTTTTAGGGGAGGATTCGTGTTACTTGATGAGGCGATCTGGCTTCATTTGCCACTTCATCTTGCTATCTGGCTCGCCACCAAATTGTTCCCAGTAGAGTTCCTTCATCGGATTCACCATAGGGCCCGTTGCATCTTCATTTACGAGAAGAGGCTGGATTTCTTTCCACCATTTTTCATATTCGGCGCGTAGTTTCGCGACGACTTCAGGGTGCTCCTTGATGACGTTGTTGCGTTCTCCGGGATCCGCTTTGAGGTCGTAGAGTTCCTTGTTGTTCACGAGTGTGAACTGATGATCTTGGATCGCGCAGGTGGTGTATTTGAAATCCTCAACCTTGCCTTTGTCCCACCGTCCTACGTGATGGATCAAGGTGCGGTATTGCCAATCGGCTTCCGGATTTTTGAGCAGGGGAACGAGGCTAATACCGTCGACTTGTTCTTCGGCTACATCGGAAAGTTCCGCTCCGGCGATTTCCGCAAGGGTGGGGAAAATATCAGTGCCGGAGGTCAATGCATCGGTATCGACGTCTGCGGAAATGCCTCCGTTAGGCCAGCGAAAGAAGCATGGGACACGATGGCTACCCTGATAGGGGCGGCCTTTGGTGCCACGACGATCCGCGTTGTAGATCCGGTGACCTAGCGTGCCGCCATTGTCGGAGCCGAGAAATATTACCAAGGTGTCATCGGCGATACCCCATTCGTCGAGTGTTGTGATGAGTTTTCCGAAATTCGTATCGACGTTTTCGATCATGCCGAAGAATTTCGCCATCTTATCGTCGACTCCGGGTTTGCCGACGTAGTGCTGATACATTTCCTCCGGCAGGACGTAGGGGCTGTGTGCTGCATTCAGGGAGACGTAGGCGAAGAAGGGTTTGTCCTCCTTGCGCTTGGCATCCATCCACTTGATGGACTGTTCGAAAAACAGGTCGGTGCAGTAGCCGGTGGTTTTTACCCACTTGCCATTGTGCCAGAGGGCGGGGTTGATGTTGGTGTTTCCGGGCGCGTCACCACAGGAGCCGGGATAGGTTTGGCCGATTCCTCCGCCTCCGTGGATGTAGACTTCGTCAAATCCACGATTCTCCGGGCGGTATTCCTCTTCATCGCCGAGGTGCCATTTTCCGAAGATACCGGAGGAGTAACCCGCAGTCTTGAGCATTTGTGGAAGAGTGAAGGTGTCGAGACTCATCCGCTCGCGTTCGTAGATCGTATGGGTGACACCGTTTTTGAACTCGTGGCGACCGCTCATGAGTGCGGCACGGCTCGGGGCGCAGGTCGGGCTGACGTGGAACTCAGTCAATAGCAGGCTTTGTTTCTTAAAAGCGTCCACCGAAGGCGTACGCATGATAGGACTGCCAAGGCATGCGTAATCGCCGTAGCCCACATCATCAGGCATCACGAGAATGATGTTTGGCTGCTTGCCAGAAGTAGGATTTGCTGACGAAAAATCCGCGTAAACTGCGGAAAATAGTAGGATTATTACTCCAAGGGTGGGTTTCATGCGCTGTGGTTGAATTTTAGTGTCTTTCAGGATTCCTATAAGATCCTGTAGTATGCCCTTCGAGTAAAAACCCTAATGAGGGTTATGCTGCATCAAATGAGAGTAATGCTGCATATTCGCGGTGTATTCATTGCACGAATTTCAAGCTTGTCAGAAAAAAGCGCCCAATCATGATGGAAGTCTGTTCAAATGATTACTAAACTGTTTTCCGCGGCTCTACGAGGAGTCGATGCCTTAGAGGTAGAGGTCGAGGTTAATGCACGAGGCTCGGAGGTTCCGGGCGTGATTATTGTTGGCCTGCCGGATGCTGCGGTGCGTGAAAGCTCACAGCGTGTCACTTCCGCGATCATCGCTTCTGCACTGGATCTCGATCTCGGTATCAAAACCGTGAACCTCGCTCCGGCGGATCTTAAGAAAGAGGGGCCGTCGTTTGATCTACCTATCGCCCTAGCGATGGTTGGTGCGAGCGGGACGAAAATTCTCGAAACTGATGCGATTTGTGTGGTCGGTGAGTTGGGGTTAGATGGAATGGTGCGGCCTGTGAAAGGGGTGCTATCCATTGCGCTGGAGGCGAGGAAGCGTGGGAGGAAATCGCTGATTGTTCCTGAGGCAAATGCGGCTGAGGCAGCGGTTATCGAGGGAATCGATGTGATCCCTGTCAGAAACCTCAGGCAGGCATGGGATTTCATCAGCGGGGAAAAGCGTATCGCGCCATTTGTATTGGATCGGCGCGCATTTTTCGAAAGTCACAGGAACTACTCGGTCGATTTTAACGAGGTCAAAGGCCAACAGCACGTGAAGCGCGCACTAGAGGTTGCGGCGGCGGGAGGGCATAATCTACTGATGGTGGGGCCGCCCGGAACGGGGAAATCCATGTTGGCCAAGCGTATTCCTACGATCATGCCGGATATGACGGAGGAGGATGCGATCGAGACGACGAAGATCCATTCTATAGCTGGCATGTTAGATACGAAGAAAGGTTTCCTTACCACTCGCCCTTTCCGTGCGCCACACCACACGATTTCCGATGCGGGCTTGCTCGGAGGAGGCACGAATCCGGGGCCAGGTGAGGTTTCGCTCGCCCATCATGGTGTGCTTTTTCTTGATGAACTTCCGGAGTTTCGCAGGCAGACGTTGGAGGTAATGCGGCAGCCTCTGGAGGACGGTCATGTAACAATTTCAAGAGCGGCGGGTTCGCTCACGTTTCCCGCTAGGTTCATGCTCGTTGCGGCTATGAATCCTTGTCCGTGCGGATTCTACGGAGATTCGAAACGGCAGTGCCGTTGTTCGGTGCGACAGATCGAGAATTACCGCCAGCGAATCAGCGGTCCCTTATTAGATCGGATAGATATCCATGTGGATGTGCCGCTTGTTGATTTCAAGGAACTCACTTCGGATGCAGTCACTGGAGAATCGTCATCGGTGATACGCGACCGAGTCGCCGAGGCGCGTGAGATTCAGGTGGAGCGTTTCAAGCCGGTGGGGCTAACGACAAATTCCGCGATGGGCGCAAAGCAGGTGCGCGACCATTGTGTGCTCGATGCGGAGGGGAGGGGATACCTCGAACACGCCATGGAACAGATGAATTTTTCCGCTCGTGCTCACGACCGCATACTTAAGGTCTCCCGCACCCTCGCGGATCTCGCCGGGAAGGAAAAGATCAGTGGTAACGAAGTGCTAGAAGCTATCCAGTTTCGCTCGCTAGATCGGAGATTGTTTGAGTGAGGTTGCTCAAATACGCTTTAGGTATCTCATGCCTTATCCACTTATGATCCGAATATTTTTTGCCACACTCCTGAGCGCAATTATCGTGCTATCCACCGGACAGGCGGAAGAAGCAGTAAAAGCTCCCGAGAAAGGTGAGTGGATTAAGCTTTTTAACGGAAAAGACCTGACTGGGTGGAAGGTCAATACTGGGCATAGCGGTGATGAAGAATCGCTGGAAGCTAATGAGATCTTTCAAGTGAGAGATGGTGTGCTTCGCGTTTATCCGGGAGCAGAGAATGGCAGTAAGCAGTACAATGCTACTTTGGTTCATGAAAAGAAGTGGGAGAGTTATCATCTCCGAGTGGAATACCGCTGGGGTGAAAATAAATTCCAGCCACGCATGGAAGCGGAACGCGATTCCGGTGTCCTTTTTCATATTCACTCGGAGCCGGAAAAAGTCTGGCCGCCTTCGGTTGAACTACAGTTAGGCGATGGAAAGCCGGGTGATGTGCGTGTGACAGGGGATTTATGCCTCATCGGAAATAGTCGAGGTGAAAGCCCTTCAGAGGAAAAAAAATATTCACCGGAATCCCCCATGCAGATCCGCGGTCAAAAGGATCCGGGTGAAAAGAGGCGGGAGATCAGGACGAAGGTGGTCGTGCATGCAGAAAAGCCAATTGGGGAATGGAATACCGTGGATCTTATCGTCCACGGTAGCGAGAAGGCTGAATTTCATGTCAACGGGCAGCTGGTGAACGAAGTATACGGGCTCAAATTCAGGGATGGAACGGGTGATTGGAAGCTGCTGGATTCCGGCTTCATCGGCTTAGAGGCCGAGTGGGCGCAGGTTGAATTTAGAAATGTTAGCATCAAACCTCTAGCGCGCTGAAGTTCGCTGGAACCGAATTCGTTTCACTAAATCAGTGTGTCATTTGGTGTTACCATATTGTGTGAGGACAAACATCTCGCCAGATCCCTCATTTTTGTTTGAATGTTAGTATGACCCTACCCAAAGAACGGCTACATGTACTCATAGGAGCTGGCTTGGCTCTCATTATTGTCGCACTTGCCGTAGGGGAGGGTGTCGCCGGTCTAGTGAAGTGGGTGCTGCTCGGAACGGGGCTCTTACTGACCATGACCATGGTGGGTGCTAGTGGATCGACGAGACTTGAGCTGTATGAAAGCCGCCAGAAGTTGCGGAAAATGCGCCGAGAAAGGGATGAGCTCAGCCATTACTTCAACGCATTGATGGATTACGTGCCGTCATATATTTATTTCAAAGACAGGGACTCGAAATTTCTGCAGGTGAACCATGCGATGGTTGAGTTGATGGGCTCGGAGACGGTGAAAGACATCATAGGAAAGACGGACGCGGATTATTTTGATGCCGATCTTGCGAAGAAGAAACGTGAGGATGAGCTGGATGTGATGGAGACGGGTCAGGGACACGAGAAGTACATCGAGGAACGGAACACTCCAGGAGGCGGGGAGCAGTGGGTGCTGAGTTCGAAGCTGCCCTTCCGGGACACGGATGGACGTATCATCGGCACCTTCGGGATCTCCAGTGATGTGACGGAAATGATCGTCGCACAGAACAACCTCGAGATGGAACGTAATACCCTCCGAGTACTTTTAGATAGTATCCCGGACAGTATTTATATCCGGAATCCAGAAGGTCAATATATCGTCGTGAACCGTGCACTAGCTGATTTGGTAGGTATTAAAGATCCACAAGATGTGGAGGGTAAGACTCCTTACGACTTCTTCCCAAAGGAAGACGCCGAAGCCTCGCTCAAGGAAGATGCTGACGTCATGGCAGCCGGTGAAACTGTCACCACTCCCCCGCGTGTATCAAGGCGGGCGAACGGAAAGTTCCGCCATCTGATCACAACCAAAGTGCCAGTGAGAAATCGCGATGGGAAAATTTCAGGCATACTTGGCATTAACCGCGATGTCACTGAGCAACAAAAGGCGCGAGAAGCTGTCAGGCGCACAGAGCACCGTATGCAGGAGATTGTGGATAATAGTCCGTCGCCGATGTATGCAAAATCACGTAAAGGTCGGTATCTCATGGTGAACCGCCGCTATGAAGAAATCTTCGGCGTGAAGGCCGCGGATGTTGTTGGGAAAACTGACCTTGAGATCATCAAGGACGAGGAGGTGGTCAAGGGGCTTCAGGAAAACGATGAACTTGTCTTCGAAAAGGGCGAGCCCGTGCAATTCGATGAGATTCTCAATTTAGGTGAAGGCGAAGGTGAACGTGCCTATGTTTCGGTGAAATTCCCCATGCGCGATCTCGATGGGACGATTTATGCAGTAGGGGGAATCTCTACGGATATCACCGAGCGAAAGAAGGCAGAGGAGGAGCTCAAGAACCTGAACCAGGAGCTGATGGATACCTATGAGAACCTCACCAAAGCCCACGAACAGCTCATCCAGGCGGAGAAGATGGAATCGGTTGGTCGACTTGCAGCTGGTGTAGCTCACGAGGTTAAGAACCCGCTGGCGATGATTGGAATGGGGCTTGAGCTACTCGCTCGGCGCCTTCCGGATGATGATGCCAAAGGAAAAGAAACGATTGAGC
Source organism: Luteolibacter sp. (assembly GCA_051252155.1). Taxonomy (GTDB): domain Bacteria; phylum Verrucomicrobiota; class Verrucomicrobiia; order Verrucomicrobiales; family Akkermansiaceae; genus Luteolibacter. The sequence continues at coordinate 739,933 of JBPOGB010000002.1, forward strand.
GGATGAAACGCGGAATTGACCGGGCAAAAAAAATCGTCCGAGGCCTTGTTGATTATTCGTCGGACAGGCGCTTGGAATTCGTCCGCATCAGTCCGAACGTTTTAATCCAAGAGTCTCTGGAGCTTGTGGAATACCAGCTTAAGGAAGCTGGCATCGAGATCGTGGTGTCAGAAAATCCCGAACTTCCAGAGGTAGAGGCGGATCAAACGAAGGTCGAGCAGGTACTGGTGAATATTTTCATCAATGCAATGCACTCGATGGAGGGCGGTGGAACGCTTACTGTGGGAGCCGAACTGCTGAGCATGTCAAATGTAGGGCATGACGAAGGGTCGAGGCTGAGGGAACGGATGAGAGAAGGCGACAAGATGGTGAAGATCACCGTCACGGATACGGGCAAGGGCATTCCGGAGGAGGCACTAAATAAACTTTTCGACCCGTTTTTTACGACTAAAGCAACCGGTAAGGGAACGGGTCTTGGTCTGACAGTTGCACGCAAGATCGCCGATTTACATGGCGGAGAGATGACGCTGGCCAACCGTCCTGACGGCAAAGGAGCGATGGCTACCCTGACACTCCGCGTAGAAAACGATTAAACAGAATACTTGCCTGTCATCATATAATTTCCGATCATCTTCTAATGATGTCTAAGCCTAAGGTTCTGCTGATAGATGATGAGGTCGATTTTACGGAGCTCCTTGCGGAGAATCTGGAGGAATCCGGCTATGAAGTGAGTAAAATCAATGATCCGACTCAAGCTTTGGCGGAGGCTAGGAAGTTTCTTCCAGATATCTGCGTAATCGATCTCGTGATGCCGCGTATGGATGGTGGAGATGTGGTTAGTGCTTTGCGCTCCGATCCCGGATTATCGAAGATGCCTGTGCTGATGTTGACTGCATTGGTCGAGGAAAATCCCAATGATCCGGGCGAGCTTCAGATGAAAGGTGGACTGCCATTCGTCAGCAAGACATCCGATCTTGAAGTGATCATCAACGGCATCAAGACCCAGCTGGGGCATCGATAGTCTCTTAGTCTCCGAAAGTTCCAAAACGGAAATTGAAACCTTTCCCTGCACCGACCCTGTCGATGCGGGCGCGTATGTTTTCAGGTGCTGCGGCTTTGTCTGCTTCAGTGTTCCAGGGACCTTCCCATACGGCATTGTTGGATTTGTCGCGGATGGTGACGTGTGTACTTCCGTCCGTAGTCTTGATTTCAACGGAGCCCTCCTGATCCATCAGACGGATTGTAGAATTTTGACTGAAGCCGGATGTGCCTTCGGAATCATTTTCCATGTCACGCCTGAGTTGCTCGCGCATTTTTCGGAAATTGTTTTCGAACCTTGCGTCTCCCATGCCATCGAAACCGCCTTCGCCAAATGAGCGGAGGTTTTGTTCTAATAATCCGCGTAAGCGATCGGCGTGAGCCTTGGGAAGTCCGTCCAAGAGGGGCTCTTGCTCAATTCCAGATTCGAGATTAGCGGGGCGTTCGATGAGAGTAACTTCTACTTTCCCAGGGTTGCCCTTGTGAATGAGATTCACGGAGATGCGGTCACCGATCTTGCTGCCGCCAACTTTCGTGCTGAAATGATCGGGGCTGGTGATGACTTCATTATCGATTGCTGTGATGATGTCGTTTACGGAAAGTCCTGCTTTCTCGGCTGGGCTATCTGGGCAAACCGTACGGACGATTACGCCGGTTCCTGACTCAAGACCGAGATGGTCTGCGACCATTTCTGGAACTTCTGCGGTAGCAACGCCGAGGAATGCAGTGGAATCACGGATTACAGGCGGGGTGTTGGCATTCGGTAGCTCTCTAGTGTCTCCAAGTAGCGCTGCGGGCGGCTTCGATTCATCGGGTGGGGGCTCGATAGCGAGTGCGACGCTCAATCCGCATAAAGTTAGACCTGCAGATATGCTAGATGCTGAAAAGATGGTGAGTCCGTTCTTCATAATGTTTATTTACTACTAAAAGCGTAGTAAACGACTAGTTTTGTCTCGAAAATATTCAGTCCACCTTTTCGGGGATGATCACGTATTCGACGCGTGGCTGTTTGACCTGAACTTTCTGGCCCTCCTGATTCTCTACGGTGACCTCGTCGGTGTAGGTGAAGCGCATGATGCGTTGCGGTTGGAAGGCGCTGCTCCAAACTACGCCTTCGTCTTTTGTCTCGCTCAGGGTAGTGTCGAAAGAGGCAGTTGAGAAATTTTGGCTTTCCGAGGGTGGAACGTAGGGTACCGCGACTTCTTCGAGAGAAGCCGGTGAGCTGATGTTGCTTACGGTGAGAGGTGTCGTTCCGCTATTTTGAGGAACCATGAAAGCTGCGATGGATCCGAGCAGTGCAACTGCGGCTGCAGCAGCGATGTTGAAACGGAAGATGTTATTTTTGCCTGTCTTCGTTTCGTTGCGGCTCTTGCCATTGAAAAGGACGATTTTTTCATCAACTGCAAATGGTGCTTCTGAAAGCGTATCGAGAAGGGAATTGCTGAGTGCAGAGGGTGCATTGCGCGGCTTCATGCGGCGCAGGTTTGCTTCGAAATCCATTTCCTCAGGAGACAGTTCTACAGCTGTGCCTTCTGCGCTTGCGGTGAGTCTGGCGAGGAAGCCTTCGTCGAGTGCTGCAGGCGAGAGCTTGCTGAGTTCCTGTTCTTCGCTGGATGGAATTTCGGACATACGTGTTATTGCGGATTTTTAGATGGAGAGATCGCCACGGCGGCGTGCGGTAGCGAGTTCTCGCTTCAAAGCTTCAAGACCATAGCGATACCGAGAGGCTGCTGTGTTTTGAGAAATTTCAAGAGCTTCGCCAATTTGAGCGAAAGTGCGGTCTCCCCAGATCTTCATGACGATGACTTCGGAGAACTTCTGGGGCAGATTTTTGAGCGCGTCCTCAAGTTGATCGCGGGTTTCGTCGTCACCACCGTCGTTGTCGAACCATGGGTGAAATACCTCAAATTGTTCGGTCTCGATGTCAGCGGAAACGTTGTCTTCACGGCGTTTGCGCCTGTCGTCCTTACGTGAGAGGTCGATCGCTAGCCTACGGATCGTGGTATACAGGTATGGCTGCCAAGCTTCTTGGCCACCGACGAACTGGCCTTCGCGGATTTTCCCGACGAGTTTTACGATAGCATCTTGGAGAACGTCCTGAGCGTCCTCGTGGCTTCGTGTCTGATTTCGGGCAAAAAGGAATAGTTTTGGGGCGTGCTCTTCCAACCACGCGCGCCATGCGGTGGCTGCCGGGGAGTTGTTTTGTGAGGCTTCTATCGCTGACATTTCGGTCAATGTTACCACTGCAGCGCCACTGTGCAGCCGATTTGTTCGATTCTTTAGGCTAATTTTTCGAGGTTTTTGCCGTATTTCACATAGGAATCGTAGCACTGCGTCCAATCGACAGCTGTAGGATCGGCGGCGTGGAAAACGGTGGCGACGTGTGGCTCGATGGCGATCCAGCCGTCGTAGTTGCGTGATTTCGCGTCTGCGAGGATTTCAGAAACCTTTGCTTGGCCGAGGCCGGGCATGACGTATTCAGGTTCGACGTCGTCGGAAATGGGGTTGAGGCAGTCCTTGATATGGATGTGTAGAGTGTGCTCTCGAGTTTTTTCCCAGAACTCAAAGGGATCCTGCCAAGGGAAGGTGCCGTCAGGGGAGGGCTTGGAACGGTCTTTCTGGAAGACGGGGTTGCCGGTGTCAAAGATGAGTTTTAGGCCGGGGACTTCTTCGACGAGGCGGAGGGTGTGTTCTGGGGAGAAGCCGCCCCAGTTCATGCAGTTTTCGTGGAGGGCGGTGATGCCAGCATCGGAGAAGCGCGATACGATTTCGCGCAGGCGGCGGAAGCGTTCCTGCTCGTGCTGATCCAGTCCCCATGGTTCCTGGGCGTAGGACATGATGCGGATGAGCTTGGTGCCGAGGCGATTCATGCGCGGGATGGCGCGTTCGATCTCGGCGAGGGTGATGGCGAAATCTGAGGAAATGGGTTTCGCCCAGTTGCCGATAAGTGAGCCGAATTCTGGGACGGTGATGTCTGCCGCGTCGAGCTGGTCGGCGGCGGCATTGAAGTCGGCCTCCGGCATCTCGTGGATGTTTTGTCCGCCGATCATGCGGGTGGAGATGGCGCTCCAGCCGATTTCCTTGGTGGCTTCGATTTGTTTCGAGAGGTCGCGGGATGCTTCGTCGGCGAATCCGGTGAATTTCATGGTGGCAATCAGAGGGTGATTTTTTCGCCGTTATTCTTGGCAGAGCGGTAGATGGCCTCAATGAGGGCGACGGGTTTGCGTGCTTCGGTGGAGGAGGTGATGGGTTCGCGGCCTTCTTGGATGGCGTTGACGACTTCCTCGAAGTTGCGCTGGTGCTGGTAGGTGTTGATCGCGGTTGGATCGTTGGCACCGAGGCCTGCCTCTTGGCCTTTCATGAGGGTGGAGCGGATTTCTGCATCTTCCGGTTGTTCTTCGGCGAAGTCCCAGATCTCGAAGGATTCGTCGGCGAGGAAGACGGAGCCTTCGGTTCCGGAGAGTTGGACGCGGGCGGGGTGGCCGTCTTTTGACCAGCAGCAGGTAGATGCTTCGATGACGCCGCGCGCGCCGTTTTCAAACTCGAGGACGGCGACGCAGTGATCCTCGACTTCGATGCGCTCGTGGGCGAGGCAGACGGTGTTTGCTTGGACGGATTTCACCGGGCCGGCGAGGTGCAGTAGGGCATCAACGGTATGGATGGATTGATTCATGAGGGCGCCGCCGCCATCGAGAGCCCATGTTCCGCGCCAACCTGCGGAATCGTAATATGCCTGATCGCGGAACCACTTGATGTAAGCGGATGCGGAGGCGAGCGTGCCGAAACGCCCAGCGTCTGCGGCTTTTTTGAAGGCTGTCATGCCGGGGTGAAAGCGGCGGTTGAGGACAGCGGCCAGGGTTTTGCCATTTGCGGACGCGGCTTCGATGAGTTGATCGACGCGTTCTGTGGTGATTTCGAGGGGTTTCTCGACGATGGCGTGTTTGCCGGCGTTGAGGGCGGCGAGTGTCGGGTCGAGGTGGGCACCGCTGGGAGTGCCGACGGTGACGATTTCCAGCTCAGGGTCGGCGAGGAAGGCGTCGATGTCGGTGTAGGCCGTGATGCCGAATTCTTCGGCGAGTTCCTTGGCGCGCTCAGGGCTGCGGTCTAGCACCGAGTGCAGGGTGCCGTTTGACATGTCCGCGATGGCCTTTGCGTGGAAGCGGCCTATCATGCCTGCTCCGATAATTCCGAATTTCATGTAGATGTAGTGTGTAGGTGTGTGTTGAGGGTCTGGCTCAAATGCGGTTCCTTTTTACAAAGCCGGTTATGCCGACGATGGCGAGGATAGGCAGGACGATGAGTCCAGTGAGGCCGAAGTAGTGTTCGTAGGGAGCTGGGCTGTTGTATTTCCCGACGAGGCTCCAGATGGATGCGAAGGTGGCGATGCCCGCTGCAATGATCATCAAGATATTCACTAGGCTGCGCTTTTGAGGCATGTCTTCGCCGAGTGTTTTCTTCGAATTCATGAGGAGGAGGAAAATGATGTAGGCGATCGGCAACAGGGTGGTTGCGATGACTGCAGCGGGAACGACGATGGCTGTTTTTGCCTGGCCGTCCCAGAGGATGGGCGAGAGGAAGCCGGTGAGTGCGGGCATGGCTGCTCCGAGCATGAAGAGTCCGGTTTGGCCGGGTTTTCCGAAGGCTTCTGAGATGACATAGCCATTCATCATCATGTGTACGATCATGGTGCTAACAGCCATGGCGAGGACGCCGATACCGAAGATAAGCTGTGCATTTTTCCCAAGAAACGGTTCCAAGGAAGTGGCGAGATCTTTGGCGTTCCGTGATGCTAGCATGACGCCGAGATCTTTGTCCGCTTGCGGTAGGTTTTCTCTTGCTGCTGCTTTGGCCTCGTCGCTTAGGTCTGCGAATGCGAGATCAGTTTTGGTGAGTAGTTTGTCGACGACTTTTTCGTATGATGCTTGTGAGTGAACTCCGTCTTTCTTCGCGTGGAACTGGGAAGAGGTCGCGATCACCAGGAACGAGGTGGCGAGGATGAATGGAACGAAGAGTCCGAGGAGGAGGTCGTAGCGTGAAAGCTCGCGGTGTTTTTTGCCCCAGCCCTTTGCTTTGAGAGAGTAGGGAAGAAGGAAGGTCATGTTGATTCCGACGGCGGAACCGAAGGCACCGATGATGACGTTACGCTGGTTGTTCGCGATGAAGCTTGTCCAGAAGTCGGAGTTTTCTCCTGTGGCGGAGATGGCACCAGCGTAGGTGCTGGCTGGTTTGAACAGGGCGCTGAAATCCGGGACGAGGCCGCTGAACAGCGCGCCCCAATTAACTCCACCTTTTGCTGCGAGGACGATGACGACCCCCATGAAGGCGAGGACGACGAGGGCGACGAGTCCTTTAAGGACATGGTCGATGATTTTGGAGGCTTTGCCTTTTTGGCGTGAAAGCCAAAGCAAGGTCAGTGCGCCGATGGCAAATAGGGCGGTGACGGCGTAAGGGAGCTTTGGCAAAATACCGAGATTGTTCTGGGCTGCATCGGTGCCGAGAGCGAATTGAGCTGAACAGAAAACGATATTGGCGATCATTGTGGCGATGAGCCAACCCCAAGCAAGAGTGGGTGAGACGTTCTTTTTCGCAGCCACGAAGGGGCGATCCTTCGACGATAGTGTGACATGGGAAATCGCAGCGAGCATGATGATGCCGCAGAGCATTGCGAGTGGCTGGAGCCACATGAACTGGTAGCCACCGATGACGCCGAGGTAGAGGGCGCCGACAAGGGAGCCGCCACCAAGTGTGACTGCTGCCTGCACCCAGCCGGGGCCGGACATGCGGAAGTAGATGGAGAATTTTCCGAAAAAGCCTGAGTCAGCAGCTTCGGAGAGGAGTTGGGTTTCTTTTTCTGGAGTCACAGTTTTTTTGGTGGGAAAGAAGTTACTTGGGGAGGTTATTCCGATCATACGGAACTAATCCAGTCTCCTTATCAGCACGTATGGATGATGGAATTTGAGGGTTGAATAGTTAACTAATCCGAAGTATTTACGGCCATGGATCTACTAAGGATTGTTATTTGCCTAGGAATTCTGTTCGGACTGGCGGGTTGTCGGAAAAAATCTGAATCGACGGTGCAGGAGGTGCAGGAGGCTGGGTATGATATGACCGCTAGAGGATGGTTTAGCGCGATTGCTGACAATGATGTGGCGGTGATGAGGAAGATGGTTAAAGGCGGCTTTGATGAAAAAGTGCTGGATGCCGAGGGCAATGGAGCTCTGCACGCGGCAGTTGCTGCGGGTAGCCAAGAGGTGGGTGAGTATTTGTTAAATCGTGGTTTTTCCGTCAATGAGGCAGGAGCAGGTGGACGCACTCCTCTAATGGTAGCGGTGCTGGAAGATAGGCCGAAAATGGTGAAGTGGCTCTTAAGGCAGGGAGCGAACCCGACGGTTAAGGACGTTGATGGCTTTAGCCCAATGATGCTTGCGGTGACGCGTGGTAAAAGTGATTCAGTAGAAGAACTGGCACCTTTTAATCGCGAGGATCTTGACTCAGCGCTGCTCCTTGGCGCGCTTGTTGGTGAGGCGGATGTTATCGATGTGCTGACGAATTACGGAGCATCCGTATATTCGAGGATGGAGGATGGGCGCACTTCTTTGATGCTGGCTGCGGAGAATGGACATCGGGAGGCAGTTGCGCTTCTGATGGATATTGGTGCCAGCCGCTTTGCTACGACAGATGATGGCTCCACGGCGCAGAGTCTTGCGGTTGCTGCTGGTCATGGAGAAATCGCGCAAATGATCGCTACAGGATTTACCGGCGATGTGCTGGCACTGGAGTCGGATGAGGAAGTGGTGGAATCGATGGATGATTATCTTGCTGAGCTCGATCCGTTTGAAGGTGAAGTGAATGAAGAGGATGCGCTTGCGATGAACGATGAGGGCGCGACTGATGGTAGTGGGCAAGTTTCGGAAGGGGAGACGGAGCCTGTTCGACCCGTGGTTCAGAAACCTGTGAAGAGTCTTGATGGAGCGCAGGTCAGTAGTCCGAATACCGCGCAAAGAGCTGATATATCGGATGAATTAGCGGATAGCATTTCTGGGCAAACAGGAACCGCGCAAGTTCGAGACAATGGAGCGGCTAGCAATGCGCCTGTGGAATCGCCAGTTGTTGTCGAAGCGCGTTCGCAAGAGCCGCCGCTTGTGATGCGCGTGTACCGCCAGCGTGAGCTTCCGGTGGAGGTGAAAGAAGTTTCCGGTGGATTGGCGACCTTGAATCTGGCGGGAGCTGAGCCACAGCAAGTGCAGGTGGGTGCGGGAGACAAAATCCCCGGTTCAAATTTGGTAGTGGTGAGGGTTTTCACTCGAATGGAGCAGGGCAAACTCAACAACAGCATGCCGATGGAAGTGGGCATCGTGGAAGTGGAAGACACTGGAAGCGGGCAGAAGCGTGAGTGGATCGCAGGGAGATCAGCATCTGCGCATGATCCAGTGGCCTTGGTGGAGGATGCGGTTAGCGGCGAGCGCTACGTTGCGAAGCCGGGGCAGAAGTTTAGATCAGAGAGCGGGCGAGAATTTGTTGTCAGTGATGTGAGGCCGAGTCAGATTATCATCGAAGATACTACGACGGGAGAAGTGCGGACCATGCGCCTTGTGGGGCCGAAGGGCTGAACCTCTTAACCCAATACGATGGATATGGAATTCGATAGCGATGCAGGAGTGGTCTCCGAGAGTGGATCTCCGGTGAGGCAATTCACGGTGATGCTACCGAATCGAGTGGGTGCGCTTGCTTCACTGGTGAAATTGTTGAGGAGCTCGGCCATCGAAGTCATCGGGCTGAGCGTGCAGGACTCGCGAGATGCGACGATGGCGAGGCTAGTGCTTTCTGATCCCGAATCCGCTGAGGCGATTTTTTGTGAAAAGGGTATCGCCCATGCGATTTGTCAGTTGGTGGTGATCTGCTTAAAAGAGGCGGGGCCAGGGCTGGTGCAGTGCCTCGATATTATGATGACAGCGGAAACGAACGTGGATTTTGCGTATGCGCTGTTGCCTGGATCCGATGGTAAGGCGTTGCTGGCCATGCATGTGGAGGATTATGATTTTGCCACCTCTGTGCTGAACCGGAGCGGGTTCAAGCTGTTGTATGAAGAGGATTTGATTCGTTAATCGGCTGATTTTTTAGCCGTTTCAAGGAGAGTGCGTATGGCGGGTGACCATTCGCGTGGGCTGGAATCCAAGAGAGCTGCGAGCATCGGGTATGCATCGGTCATATTTAGATCGATCACGGCACGGATGACTTCGTCTTGGACTGCTGGATCTGGGTCGTTAAGAAAACGGACGACTTCGAGGCTTCCCATGCGACGTAGTGCGACTATCGCAGCGAGGCGGACGGCGGGAGATTCGTGACTCAATAAGGGGCTGAGTTGTCGGTCGTTCTGCACCATGTGGTGAAGCGCGTAGGCACCTGCGTGGTTGATGTAGGGGTCGCGGTTGTTGTTTTTTGCGATAAAACTGATGACTGCAGAGTATTGGCCGAGTGCTTTTAGTTTTCCGATGGCGATAGCGGCGGCGATTCTGACGCGGTCGGAATCATCGGCAAGTAGACCACCGAGGGGGAGCGAATCTCCTTCGATGGGTGCTTCACTGATAGCACGTAGCACTTGGACTCGGATTTCGGGGTTTGGATCTGATAAGAGGGGTGGAAGAAGGCTGGTGGCTGATTCGCGTTGGCCTTTCGGAGGGAGGGAGGTGAATTCGTCTCCGGGAGAAGGAGATGAGCCGCGTCGTGCGATGATACCGAGGCCGTGGATGGCATGGATACGAGTATTTAGATCGCTGGATTCTAGCGATTTTTTGAAGGTCTCAAGGGCATCTGTCTTCCGGGTGAGCGCGATCTGTGCGCGGAGACGGACGCGTGAGTTAGGGTGGCCGAGTAGTGCTGCGAGTTCTGTAGAGTCACGTTGTTCAAAGCCTTCGGAAAGTAGTGAGGCAGCTTCTGTGTTTTTATCAGCGAGGTAGGTGTTTTCAGCAGGATCGAATGAGAGGATTGCTGCATCACCAAGTGTGTCGGTGGCGACGAGATTCCCGTTTGTGGAAAAAGTCAGGCCAGAGGATTTGATGCCGGAGGCAATGAGTCGTGGATCGATGAGGCTGACTCCTCCGCGTTTTTCTTTTATTCCAAAAGAGATAATTCCAGAAGTGGTAAGATCATCGGTGTTATCGCAGATGAGGAAGCGTCCGGTTTCGTTTTCGAGAAATCCTGTGCCGGGATGATAGGCGAGTCCACTTGGGGAGTTTGTTAGGTGCGCGGAGGCAGGGAGGGAAAATGCAGGTTGTGAATCGTTGCGTGTTTCCCAGATTTTCTCGATCATCCAACGAGTCTCGGCGGGCTTTTGCTTGCGGTATGTGCTGTCCCATCCGGAGTCTCCTTCCTCGATGATGCGGATGAGGCGCGCTTTGTCGCCGGTTCCAGCTGGTGCATCGACGGTGTAGGCATCTCCGTATTCGTTGAAGGCGATTCCAGAAGGATTGATGAGGCCGCGATGAAAAATTTCAAATCCCGTGCCATCGGGCTCGAAGCGGAAGATGACTCCGGAATTAAGGGATTCGGATTTGTTACCGTTGTTATCAGTTACTGAAAGGCCGGAGTCATTAAAGGTGCCATAGATGCGGCCATCCATTCCGAGAGCGAACGAAATGGGTGCGTGTTTGTTTGAGGAATCACTTTTTCCAAAGCCTTCGGCGAAAGAGCGGTGCGCATTTTTATTTATGATGTAGAATTCGGGACTTCCGCCGAGAAACAGTGCACCTTCATAGCTAAACGCTCCAGAGATGTGACCGGGTGAATCGATGGTTTGTTCCGCTTTTTCATCTGCACTGTAGAGCCGCAGAATCTTGGTCATTTTTGTGCCATTTGGCTGATTCGCTGAGGAAAGTAACACTCCTCCGTTTTCAGCGAATGTAAGAGAGCCAGGCTTCAGGTTTTCGACATCCAGAGGGGTGGAAATAGCTTTCGTTTCCGCTGGGATGATGGCGTCGATTTCTGTTTCTGCACTGAGCGAAACTAGAGAGGCCAGGCAAAGGACTGAGAGGAAGAGCGGGCGTTTTTTATTCATGTAGCAAAAGGCTGCAAAAGTTCCACACAGCCATAGGCCGTAAGAATGGCGCTGCCAAATGGAAATCTCCGCCTGCAAAAAGGGGGAGGGAGCCGAATTACTTCGGAATTTTGAGCCTTTGACCGATTTTGATGAGGTCTCCAGAAATACCGTTAGCCTTGCGAAGAGCGCTGACAGTGACGCTATATCTCCTGCCGATTTGGGTGAGGTTATCACCTTTCTTAACCGTGTAGTAGATGGTCTTCGGCTTGGGTTTGGGCTTGGGTTTCGGCTTGGGAGCAGGTTTAGGAGCCGGCTTAGGCGCGGGTTTTGGCTGAACCACTGCGATTTCCTTGGGAGGAGTAACCTTTTTAACGGTTTCTTCCTTCTTCTTGGGATTTTTAGATGGATCGCTGGGTTTATACCACTTTTCTGGCTTGTCTACCCAGTCCTCAATGTAGTTTCCGCGGCTATCGAAGGGGCCAGTTACAGCGTTTGAGGAGGGCGCAGTGCCTGGGCCGCATTGAGTGAGAAGCGGAATGACAAAAAAGGGTGCCAGAAGAAGAGCGGCAAAACGCATTGGGAACATGATGAGGAAATAATTAGGATATGCAAAGCATTCTTGGTTCTTTCTCGAATTTTCATCCGAGCTTGGTGCTTGTGGGATGGTGTTTGAGAAAGATACAAATGTGGAATGATTGGAATCGTTTTAGGGTCGGGCTTGGGTGTTTTGGCGGACGAAGTAGAGGTGACGCGTGAAGTGCCATTTGGAGAGGCTGGATTGGCTTCTTCGACAGTAGCGGGTCACGCAGGGAAATTCGTTTTTGGTAAGATAGGTAATCAAGAAGCGATCCTGATGAAGGGACGTGTGCATCTTTATGAAGGACATGGTGCAGAAAAAGTGACCGCAGGTGTGAGGTGGATGGCGGAGCAGGGTGTGGACTCTTTAATCCTAACGAATGCGGCGGGGACGGTGAATCGTGATTTCGAACCAGGAGAATGGATGATGCTTTCTGATCACTTAAACCTTACTGGAACGACGCCACTTGTGGGTGCTCAGTTTGTCGATATGAGTGAGGTGTATGACAAAGCTTGGCGCGGGGAGTTTCTCAAGGCTGCGGCTGAATCGGGCGTGAAGCTTAACGAGGGAGTCTATGCAGGGCTTCGAGGGCCTCAGTATGAAACGCCAGCTGAGGTAAGGATGGTAAGGACGCTAGGAGCGGATGCCGTGGGTATGAGCACGGTGCTTGAAGCGGTTCAGGCGAAGGCTTTGGGAATGCGCGTCGCGGGTTTCTCATGCCTCACGAACTGGGCTGCTGGGATGCAGGAGACGCTGAATCACGAGGAAGTGCTGGAGACTGGAAAAGCAGCGGGGCGCGTGATGGTGGAGTTGTTGGAGAAGGTGCTGGGGCGCAGTTAGATCAGCTCGGCAGCAATGGGATCGACCAGAGGTCGACCCAGCGCAGTGAGGTGGAGGTGTGTGTCGCTGATGGTAAGGAGACTCTCTGAGGAAAGGGTGTGAGCTTTTTCTAACGACTGTGAATCTAGTAGTTCGATTGGGATGCCTGCGGTGGTGCGGAGTCCGAGGGCGATGAGCTCAATGCGGCGCTGGGCGGGTGTGAGGGCTTCGGTCTCGTGGATCGCGTGGCCGATGGATTTTATCTGTCGGACGTAGGCGGCGGTGTCTGGGATGTTTTTTTCTCGGACTCCCGAGATGGTGGATACTGCGGAGGGGCCGAGGCCTAGGTAGTCGCTGCCTTGCCAGTAGCCTTGATTGTGGCGGGAGTGGTGACCGGTCTGAGAGTAATTTGAGGTTTCGTAGTGGTCGAAGCCTGCAGAGGTGAGCATTTTCTCGGCGAGGTGGTAGTGGTCGGCGTCGTGGTCTTCGTTTTCCTGATAGGTGCCGTTTTGGAGCGACTCGAAGAAGGCTGTGTCCTCTTCGTAGGTGAGGTTGTAGGCCGAGATGTGCTCGGGTTTTAGAGAAACGGCCTGTTTGAGGGTGTTTTCCCAATCGGAAAGTGACTGGCCGGGGATGGAAAACATGAGGTCGATGTTCACCGAGGGGATGCCGGCGGCGCGGAGGATGTGGACGGCTTCCGAGGCTTGTTCAGGTGAGTGCTCGCGGCCAAGGGTTTCGAGGACGTGGGGCTCGAAGGACTGGATGCCGAGGGAGACGCGGGTGACGCCAAGATCGCGGAAGAGTTCGGCTTTCTTAAGGTCGAAGGTGGCGGGGTTTGCCTCGAGGGTGACTTCACTAAGCAGTGAAAAGTCGATGGTTTCGCGGAGGAAGGTGAATAGATCTGTGAGGTGCTTTGGGGAAAGCATGGAGGGGGTGCCTCCGCCTAGGTAGAGGGTTTTTGGTGCATCCGTTGCATTACTTTTGATGCGGTGCGTGGCCTCTATGCTGAGGGCTTCGATGAATTCCGCGATGGGAGTGCTGCCGGGTGTGTGCTTGTAGAAGGAGCAGTAGGGGCAGATGCGGTGGCAGAAGGGGATGTGGAGGTAGAGAAGCACGAAACTTTAGATTCTAAACTTTAAACCTCAGTGAAGAGGGCGGACTAAAGTCCGCGTTCCTTTTGACTCCGGACGCGGGAGATGTAGGCGGCAGCGGCTTCTAAGGTGTTTTGGGAAAGGTTTGCCTCGGGTTTTGCGAAGGGGGGGACGAACCATGGGTAGGAGCCGAGGAGGTCGGTGACGACGGCGATTTCGCCATCGCAAGTGGATCCGCCGCAGCCGATGCCGATGGTGGGGATGGAGATGGCAGCGGTGATTTTTTCTGCGGAGCAGGGAGTGAGGGATTCGAGGACGATGGCGAAGACACCTGCATCGATGAGTGCCTCGGCTCCGGCGAGGATTTCGCGGGTTTGTTCAGGGGTTTTGCCCTTTTTGTGGTAGCCGCCTTCTTCAAGGACTCGCTGGGGCAACATGCCGAGGTGGCCGCAGACGGGAATGCCTGCGGAGGTGATTGCGCGGACTTTTTCCGCCTGGCGGATGCCGCCTTCGAGCTTCACGGCATCTGCTCCCGCGTCGAAAAGGGTGCGAGCAGTTTCGAGAGCTTGCTCTGGGGTGTTGTAGGTATTGATCGGCAGATCTGCGATGACTAGAGCTTTTGGCTCTGCGCGGACAACTGCCTCCAGGTGGTGGAGGATGTGAGCGAGAGTGACGTGGGTGGTGTCTGGAAAGCCGAGGACAACCATGCCTAGGGAATCGCCGACGAGTAAGACATCTGTGCCTGCTTCATCGAGAAGGCGCGACATAGGATAATCGTAACAGGTGAGGGCGGCGATTGAACCGGCGCCTTTGCGACCTGAGATGGTGGCGACTTTTTCCTGGGGAGTCACTTTGTGGGGTTATCTGGGGAAATGGAAAAGCCTCCGGGGAGCGGTGCTCTGATCGGAGGCTGATTTTACCATGAAAATGGCGACCCGTAAGGGAGTCGAACCCTTCTTGCCAGGATGAAAACCTGGAGTCCTAACCGATAGACGAACGGGTCGTTGGTCGCGGTGCGGGCGGAAAGAAAGCTGACAGCCGGATTTGTTGCAAGGGTTTTTTTACAAGTATTGGGGAAAAGTTTGCCGAGCCGGTCTGAATCGGGGTGAGTAGCGGGGACTTTGGCTTGATAAAGGGGGATGTATGTGCATTGTCGCGCCCCGCGCCATGGCAGGACAAACATACCAAGCATTACCAGGATTCAGAGATTTCACCCCACGTGAGTGTGCGGTGCGCAACTATCTGTTTGATACATGGCGCAAGGTCGCGAGACGTTGCGGCTATGTGGAGTATGAGACACCGATCCTTGAGGATACGGGCTTGTATCTGAAAAAATCGGGTGGTGAGCTTTCTTCTCAGTTGTTCCGTTTCGAGGATCAGGGTGGGCGTGATGTGACGCTGAGGCCTGAAGTTACGGCCTCGCTGGCTCGTATTGCTGCAGCAGAGCAGCGTGCGTATCCGAAGCCGCTGAAGTGGTTTGAGATCGGGCAGTGCTTTCGCTATGAGAAGCCGCAGAAGGGGCGTGGACGTGAATTTCATCAGTTTAACGTCGATATTCTCGGTGAGGCCGGGCCCGGAGCTGATGCGGAGCTGATCGCGCTGGCAATCCAGACGATGCTTTCATTTGGCTTCGTACAGGGAGACTTCGTGGTGCGCGTTTCGGATCGGAATGCGTGGGTGAAATTCGCTGAGGCGAGAGGAGTGGCGGATGAGACCATGCCTGATTTCCTGAATCTGGTGGATAAGCTGGAGCGCGAAAAGCCGGCGGTGCTTGAAGAAAAGCTCTCAAAATTTGGTACGACTCTGACGGAGGTGCAGGATTTCGTGGCAAAACCGGAGGATGCTGAGGGGAATTTCAAAGAAATACTTATCGACCTGCAGGCGCGGGGATTGGGCGGCTTTGTAGAGCTCGACCTTTCGATAGTCCGCGGTCTTGCCTATTATACGGGTGTAGTTTTCGAGGTATTCGATTCCACCAAGTCCATGAGGGCGGTGGCAGGTGGTGGTCGCTATGACACCTTGGTGAAAACGATTTCAAACGGATCCGTCGATATGCCTGCGACAGGCTTCGCGATGGGCGACTACGTGATACGTAACCTGATCGAGGAGACTCCTCACGCGGCGATGCAAATGGAGGTGTGGCTCCAGCGTAATGCAGCGGGTTGTGAAGTTTATATGGTGATTCCAGATCCCGCAAAGCGTAGCGAGGCACTCTTGCTCGTTACTGCGTTGAGAGGGGCTGGCATTGCCGCAGATCTTCCGCTTTCGAATGCGAAGGTGGGAAAACAGTTTCAAGCCGCCGAGAAAAACGGCGCGAGGTTCGCGGTCATCATCGGTGATGAATTTCCGCAAGTGACAGTAAAGGTTCTAGCGAGTCGGACAGAGGAGACGTGTGAAGCGGATTCCTTGGTCGACTGGATGCTGGATCGATTGATGGAGCCTGATGGGCCGTTGATTGCTTGAAGAATATTAATAGTAGAAAAAGGATTTTAGAATTATGCGCAGTCATCATTGCAGTGAATTGAGGGAGAGCGATCTCGAGACAGAAGTGAAGCTCGTCGGCTGGGTGAACTCAGCACGGGATCATGGTGGAGTTATTTTCATCGACCTGCGGGATCGTGAGGGATTGACCCAATGTGTTTTCCGTCCGGAAGAAAATGCTGAGTCTGCAAAGCTTTCGCACACGCTTCGTGAGGAAGATGTGGTGCAGGTGATCGGCAAGGTTTCGAAGCGTCTCGAAGGTGCTGAAAATGCTAAGATGGCAACTGGTGCGATTGAGATCGTGGCTTCGGATCTGAAGATCGTAAATAAGTCGGATGTGCTGCCGTTCCAGCTCGATAAGGAGCTTTCTAATGAGGATCTGCGGATGAAATACCGTTACCTCGACCTTCGGCGTTCGCGCATGTCGAAGAACATTCGTCAGCGTAGTAAGATCACATCTGCGGCTCGTCGTTATCTCGACGATTCCGGTTACTATGAAATCGAGACGCCGATCCTTTCGAATCCGACTCCAGAAGGTGCGCGGGATTTCTTGGTTCCTTCACGTTTGAACCCAGGGAAATTTTACGCGCTTCCGCAAGCGCCGCAGCAATACAAGCAGTTGCTGATGGTAGCGGGCGTGGAGAAGTATTTCCAAATCGCACGCTGCTTCCGAGATGAAGATCTTCGTGCGGATCGTCAGCCAGAGTTCACACAGATCGATCTTGAGGCGAGTTTCGTGGATCAGGAGGACATCATTTCGCTCGTTCAGGGCTTGCTCGGCTCGATGTTCAAGGCGGGTCTTGATGTAGAGATTCCAAAAGAATTTCCGCGCATGACTTACGCAGAAGCGATGGATGTCTATGGCTCCGATAAGCCGGACACACGTTTCGATATTAAGATCACGGATCTTGCAGATGTGTTTGCAGGCACAGGATTTAAGATTTTCAAAAGCGTGCTCGAAGGCGGCGGAGTTGTCCGTGCGATCAATGCGAAAGGCTTCGCGACGATCACGACGGGTCAGATGAACCGCCTTAACGAGATCGCGGTGCAGGCAGGCCTGCCGGTGAAAAACCTCGCGTTCATCAAGCTGGAAAACGGCGAATATAAGAGCCCTCTGTGGAAGATTTTCTCTGAAGAGGAAAAGGCAGCAGTCACTGAGAAGATGGATCTTGCTGAGGGCGATATCGTTTTCTTCGCTGCTGGTTCACGGGAAAGTGTTTCAACCATCCTCGGGCGCGTGCGCTCCGAGTGTGCAGTGATGCAGGGGCTGAATGAAGGCTCTGATAAATTCAACTTCCTCTGGATTGTCGATTTCCCTCTGCTCATGCAGGACGAGGAAAGCGGCGAGTGGGTAGCGGTGCACCATCCTTTCACACGCCCGCATCCTGATGATGTCAGCAAGCTCGAGAATGGTGACCTAGCGAACGTTCGAGCACAGGCCTACGACGTAGTGCTGAACGGTTACGAGCTTGGCGGCGGATCGATTCGTATTCACGAAAAGGATCTTCAAGCGAAGATGTTCGAAGCTCTCGGGGTTACGCCAGAGGAGCA
Organism: Luteolibacter sp.; assembly: GCA_051252155.1. Taxonomy (GTDB): domain Bacteria; phylum Verrucomicrobiota; class Verrucomicrobiia; order Verrucomicrobiales; family Akkermansiaceae; genus Luteolibacter. The sequence continues at coordinate 757,526 of JBPOGB010000002.1, forward strand.
GCAGATCAAGTTCGCGCACATCTTGGATGCGTTCCGTTTTGGCGCGCCACCGCACGGTGGTCTCGCGTTGGGTCTAGACCGCATTGCGATGTTGGTTTCCGGAGAAGACAGCATCCGCGAGGTGATTGCGTTCCCGAAAAACAACAAGGGAGCAGACCTTATGGCTCAGAGCCCTTGCGAGATCGGAATGAAGGAGCTTCGCGAGGCTTATGTGCAGAGCACATATAAGAAGAAAGAAGCGCCGGCTGCTGGGGAGTGATCCCGCGGCATACAGCTCGTTTTTCTAGCTTATCGAAGCAGTAAGTTCTTTTCGCATTTTCTCTGAGGTGGGATAGGCTCGAGCAGTGAGCAAAGCCGTGGAGGAGACGAAAAATAAGACGCCTAAGAACAAGGGCGGCTGCCTGAAGCGGCTGGGGATTTGCCTTTTGGTGTTCCTCGGTGTGCTTCTGGTCTTCCTGACGTGGCTGAATGGCCCGGGCTATCGGTGGTTGGCTCCGAAGGTGGCGGTGCACTATCTTGGAGAAGAAAATGTGGACAATGGGTTGAGCTTTGGTGGAACCCTCTTGGGTGGAGTTGAGGTCTATAATTTGGATATCAAAACCGAGGGTGCTCTGGAGCGGTTGGTGATCGATAGGTTGGAGACAGACTATCGGTTGAGTGAGGTGATTTCTGGAAAGGTGCGAGGTGTTTCAGGTGAGGGTGTGCATGTTGACATACGGCTGATTGAAAAGCCGAAGGAAGAGGGCGCGAAGCCGCTCGATTTCGCCGAACTCGGCAAGACGCTCAATGAGGTGCGGAAGAATATCTTGGGTCTGAACTTGGATCTGAAAGAGGTGAGTGTTTCCGTAAAAAAGGATGAGGAGTTAGTCGTGGGGATTTCTGAGAGTGGGCTTTCACACAAGGTCGGTGAGGATTTGATCGGGCTGGAGTTGGGGATGATCACGGATAGCGAGGGGAGGACTCTGCGTCCGCAGGATGCGCGATTGGTATGGGATCCGGAGAAATTCTCGGTGAAGAAACTGGATTTGCTGCCGGTGCTGGGTGTGCGTGATGTTGAGGTTTTCCTACCAGAGAGCGGAGAGATCGCAGCGAATGGGAAGTTACGTTTGTTAGACTCTGTGATGCAGTTCGATGTTGGGAAAGGGATCAGCGATATGCGCTTGGATTTGATCGAGGGGGAGTTGGATTTCGGGAAATTGTTGGGGACTTTTGGGTTGGGATTGCCCTTGAAGGGTAAGCTCACTTCGTTGGCGGTGGGGCTGGAGAAGATTTATCCAGATTGGCAGCAGGGCGTTGGAACCGCAGAGGTTTACGTAGAGGATTTTTCCTATGATAGCTGGGATGTGGAGGATGCCTCAGTTGGAGTGGTGCTGGAGGATGGGGTATTTTCGGCGAAGGTGGCGGGGAATGCGCTTGGTTCGGAGATCCGCATCACAGGTGGAGGAGGGTTCGGTAGGGATTTCTCTGGAGATACAGCGAAATACTCGGTGGAGAAAATTTCCGGGGATCTAGAAATCGAGAAGGTGGACGAGGTGCTAAATTCCTTAGATGGGAAGTTCGACATCGGAATGGATTTCTCGGAGTTTCCCGAGAGCAAGCTGGTCGGTGGATGGGAGGTGGATCTGAGCGATGGCTTCCAAGGTGCGGGTGGCGATGTGACTTTGAGCGCGAAGGAGGTGGATGCTATTCCGATCCGAGTGAATGCCTATTACGAGAAAGATCTGGTGACGCTTCGCAATCTGGATGCTGATGGGATGACGTCTTCCGGAAAATATTTCATCGCGGAAAAGAGATACGAGGCCACCAAGGAGTTGAAGAATTTCGACGGCAAGAGGTTGGAGCCATGGATAAATGGTGCAGGTATTGAAATGCCGGCGACGGGCGTTCTTTCCATGAAATGGGAAGGCAGTGGCGATATTTCGGCGAACACCCACCAAGGTAAGTTGAGCGGAATGGGCGGTCTGGTGAATTTTAAGACGGTCGAGGGTGAAGAGACGAGAGAGCCAATCGCGCTGGAGGGCGACATCGAGTATGAATGGCCGGAACGAGTGGAATTGAATGGCCTGGTGGTGAGGACGCATGGGCAGTCGATGAAGCTCGATGCGCTGATGGATGGCGGGCAGCTTGAGTTGGAGAAATTCATCTGGCTGGAAGGTGAGGAGGAACTTGCGCGGGGTGCTGGGACGATGCCTGTGCCGGAGGATTTCGGGAAACTCGATGAGTTTCTGGCGAATAATGCGGAGGAAATGGATCTCAAATTTTCTACCGAGACACTGCCGCTTGCGAAGTTACGTCCGTGGGTACCTGCGCTGGATCAGCTCGATGAAAAAGCGACGGGTAAACTTGATTTGCAGTTGGCTGGGAGTATGGCCGAGCCGGTGGTGATCACCGAAGTGGCTTTGAAACAAATCAGTTCGCCGACGCAGCCGGAATTGCCGAAGATGGATGTGACTTTGCGAATTGAGGCGAAGGATAATGTGGCGAAGGTGAGTGGTGAGGCGCTCGCTCCAGATTATGCGCCTGCAACGCTTGAGGCGGAGATGCCTTTTTACCCTAAGAGATGGGCGGAGGATCCCGAATTAATCAAAGCGGTCGAGGTGATGGCTGAGCTGAACTTGCCGCGGATAGAGCTTTCTCGTTTTCAGTCGCTCATCCCGGGCGCTGAAGAGCTGGGAGGCGTAGCAGAGGGGCGGATGACAGTTAAGGGAACGGTGGGTGCACCGGTGGTGAATGGGAGCCTGAACTTATCAGACGGTAAATTCCGTTTGGAGGGAAACGCGGTTCCTTCGCTCAGTGGGATAAACCTCGATGTGCAGACAGATTTACAAAAAGTCACGATCAAGGGGGGGATATCTGATATCGAAGGAGGGAATCTTAGGATTGATGGCTCGCTGGGGCTGAAGAACGCCGAACGTGATGGCTTGGGTGAACTGGATGTGAGTGTGAATGGCGAAGGCCTGCCAGCTGTTAGGAACGAGTTCATCATCGTGCGTGCGAATGTAGATTTGAGCTTGAAGGGCGAATTTGCCGAGGCGCGATTGGCTGGAGAAATCGGAATCGTTGATAGTGTTTTTTATAAGGACATGGAGTTGATTCCGGTCGGGAAACCGTTCCTTGAACCCTCAGCCGCGAAACTCCCTGCTGTCGATGCTCCTACTAACGTCGGAACTTCGGTGCCTGCTCCTTTCAATAACTGGACGTCGAATGTGGTGGTGAAAACGATCGACCCTATTTTGATTCGAGGAAACCTAGGTAAGGGCAAGGTGGATGTGGCGTTGCGGATCGAGGGTAAACTTGGCGATCCGAAGCCGAACGGGACTGCGAGGCTCTACAATGTGGTCGCGAGGTTGCCATTTACGACACTTGAAATACGTGAAGGCAATTTGGCTTTCACACCGCAAACCGGATTCGATCCGACTTTGGAGATACGTGGCACGGCAGAGCCTAGACCATACCGAGTTGAGGTTTACGCATATGGTAGGGCATCTGATCCGCAACTTGTTCTGACTTCTCAACCACCTTTGCCAGAGAACGAGATTATGACTCTTCTTGCTACGGGAACGACATCGGATGGACTGGAGGGTTCACAGGCTGCGACATCACGGGGAATGCAGTTGCTGGTCGAGGAATTGAGAAGGGGTCGTTTTCTTTTTGGTAAGCAGCTCAGGCCGGTTTTGGGGTTGCTGGATAATGTGGATTTCAGCCTTTCGGAAACTGATCCATATGATTCCGAAAGCTACAACTCGGCTCGAGTGAAGCTCAGTAATAAGTGGTTTTTATCTGCTGGTCTTGGAGAGGAAGGACAACAGAGAGTGATGGCAATTTATAGGCTGAGGTTTAGATGATGCAGATTATTGGAAATTGCAGATTACAGAGGTGCGGGTTGTTTTTACTCGCGGCTCTTCTGTTGTCGCATAGTCATCTTTCTGCAGGAACTGAAGTGGAGATCCGAGGTATGCAGAGCAAGAGTGAGCTTGAAGTGCTGACGCTCATCGGCGGCAGGCTTGTTTATATTCGAGGAAAAGAGGCAACTAGCTGGCGAGCAAATGATGCGGCTTACATGGTCGAAGAGATCCTCAAGAATGACGGCTTTTATGAGGTGAAGGTTCGTGGAGTTGTTGAAGCTCGGGATCGTATTGCGTTGATCGTTGACGAGGGTCAGCGACTTTCCCTTGGGGAAGTTATCATTACCGGTAGTGGAGATACGAAGACACTCACGGAGACCTTCACTGCTCCATTTAAGTCGGATACGCCCTTCGGTGCAGGATCGATTCCTTTCCGTGAGGAAGATGTTGCGACTGGATTAGATTTCGTGACGCGTCAGCTTCAAGCACAAGGTTACTGGAATGCCGAGGCGACTCTACTGAAGCAGGATATTGATCGGGATACTGGGGCGGTGAACATGGAGGTAAACGTGGATCCTGGGCAAAGGTTTAGAATTGCTCAGCCAACAGTGCTGAGCCCCGATGGTCGAGGTGTAAAGCGTACGGCGACGACTTGGCAGCCGTTTATCGGTGAGTGGGCTAGTACAGAAAATGTGAACGGTCTGCGAGCTGCAGTGCTTGAGGCTTTCACTAGCCGTGGTTATCCGGATGCAGATATCACGATGACTCGTAGGCTGGGTTACGATAGTTATTACCCGGATTTCGTCATTAAGCTGGGTGTGCGCGTGAAGTTGCTGAATGTGAAATCCGAAGGACTTCAGCGCACTAAGGAGAAGCGCATGAGGGAGATTATGCAGCCGCTTGAGGGTGATTGGTATGATGAGGCGGCGATGAATAAAAAGGTAAAGGATCTTCTGGCCACGGGTGCGTTTGAGTCGGTGCGAGTGGAGACCTACGAGGTTGCGAGGAAACGTATCGATGCGACACTTCATTTTCAGGAAACGAAGGCAAAGGAAGTTACCTTATCTGGTGGGGCGGCTTCATTTCTAGGGCCTTTATTCCGGGCTAAATACACGGATCGAAATTTCCGAGGCAAGCTCCGTGGATTTACGTCAGGTTTTGAGATCAGTGGGCGAGGTCTATTGGGTGAGGCAAAGCTGACCGACCCGTGGTGGCGTGGGACAGAGGTGACGCGGACTCATCGCTTATACTCTCTTATCAAGGGCTACGATGGCTACGATATCTATGAAAATGGTTATGAGAGTGGCTGGGAATGGGATGTGACGAATAACTATTCGATGCAGGTATTGTTCGGATATTCGTTTGCCTCTGTGTCTGGAGACGGGCTACCCGAAGCACTCTTAGGCGATGATGAATATGGTCATACTCGTATGTCTTTTACTCAGACATGGGATTATAGGGATAATGCCGTTCTACCAAAATCTGGTTGGCACCTTAGCGTGCCGGTACAAATCGGTGTGGCCATAGGAGATCAGACAAACACTTACACCAAGCTAGGGCTGGCTGGCGGTTGGTATCATCCTATTTCCGAAAGCTGGCAGTTGGGTGTCGGTGGGTTTGCAAATCTTGTGATGCCCTCGGGAGATATCAATGAGCTGCCTATCGACCTCCGTGTCTTTAACGGTGGTGCTCGCAGCGTACGCAGCTTCCCGGAAAGAGAGCTGGGGCCGACTGTTAACGGAGATCCTTACGGCGGTGATTTTAGCTGGGCAGTGAATACCGAACTCAGTCGGTCACTCAGCGGAGTGGTTCAAGCTGTGGCTTTTCTGGATGCGGGTGGCGTGAGCGGATCATACCCTGCCGGACAGCAGGATGAACTGGAACTGGCAGCGGGATTGGGTATTCGGCTGGATCTCCCCATCGGCCCTGTGAGGCTGGAGTATGGCTATAATCTGACCAAGGATCCTGGTGATCCTTCCGGGACTTTCCATTTTGCCATCGGCTCGACCTTCTGATGTTTGGCGCTGGCGGGCTGTGGGTTTGTGCATTTTACTGACCGTATGACGCGCGTCCTTTTCATTTGTATGGGAAATATCTGCCGCTCTCCTGCTGCTGAGATTGTTTTTAGGAAGCTGGTGAATGATGCAGGTCTGGCAGATAGCTTCGTGATCGATTCAGCTGGGACGATAGGTTACCATGAAGGTAACCCGCCGGATTCGAGAATGTGCTCGCACCTTGAAGCGAGGGGATACGAGATTGCAGGTCGCTCTAGGCCGTTGAGGGAAAGTGATCTAGGAGATTTTGACCTTCTACTGCCGATGGATGAAGAAAATCTGGCTGATACTCTTCAGCTAGATCGAAACGGAGATTTCGGCGGTCGCATCAGACCTTTTGTGGATTACCTAACAGAGCATGAGGCGGATCGTATCCCGGATCCCTACTACGGCGGGGATGCTGGATTTGCCCATGTCATCGACCTTCTGGAGGACGGTTGCTTAAATCTATTATCGAAACTTTCGGAGACTTGAGTCGAAATCGCCCAAATATATAGGACAAAAAATCAAAGATTTTCCCTCGCATGCCGTTATCAGAAGGATACGCTGACCCTTAACCCATGAGTATCCACGCACATTTGAGCGAAGAGGCGCAGCAAAAACTTGCTGAGCAGAAGAGGAATTCCACGATTTCCTCGATCATTGTAGCGATTATGGTGCTTGTCCTGATCGCCTTGGTTCTAGGTTTTTTCCTCCTTCCTGACATCGGCAAGGAACAGGTGCAGATTGTTACCTATCAATCGAATGCCATTGACGATGAAGATGTTACGGAAAAAAAGGTTCAGAATCAGATTCAGCGTAAGCCTTCGGCACCTCCGAACAGTCAGGTCAAGGTGATCGCATCGACTACTCCTTCACAGACATCGATCCCGGTGCCTGAGGTGGATATTACGTCACCCGTCGCGGAGTTCGGCGATGGCGATGATTTCGGCAGCGGCTGGGGTACTGCGGGCGATGGGCTCGGAGGCGGAGGTTTTGCCTCGATTCCTGCGACCATGCGGAAGCGATGCTCCAAGGCGGACAGAATGGCACGTGTCCAAGAGATGGGCGGATTGCCTGAAACAGAAGAAGCGGTGGAGAAAGGTCTTGAATGGTTGCTTGCCACTCAGAATTCGGATGGTTCTTGGGGAGGTAGCAACAAGGCGGCGATGACCGGCTTCGCAATCCTTGCCTATCTCGGGCGCTGCGAGACTCCTCAATCGGAAAAATACGGAGAGTCCTGCCTCAAAGGCATTGTTTGGCTGGTGAATCTTGGGATGGGTAACGACGGCAAGCTTTGTCAGAACATGGGAAGCAAACAGTGGCCTTATGAGCACTCGATCGCCACTTATGCCATGTGCGAGGCCACCACCTTCTGCAAGCAGCTCAGTATCAGTGTGCCAAATCTACCTGAGGTGACGACCCAGGCCGTAGATTTCATCGTTGATAAACAGCATGAAAATGGCGGCTGGGGTTACAGTTATGACGTTTCAAGTGCGTCTCATGTCGATTTATCCGTTACAGCATGGCACACTCAAGCGCTCAAAGCGGCACTTCATACGGGGCTCGACATTAAAGGAGTCACCTCTGCGAAGAAGAACGCAGTCATGTACACGGAAGCAATGCAAAACCAAGGCCACGGCGGCTTTGGCTACTCAAGTCCGAAGAAAACAGTAGCAAAGGATGGCTATTTTACGATGACTGGAGGTGGCGTGCTGAGTCTCCAGATGGGCGGAAAGGAACATTCATCAGAGGTGAGAAATGGTGTCGGTTACATCATGGATAATATGGAGTTCGAGTTCAAATCGGATCAATCAGATCTGTATGCCCTGTATTACGAAGCCCAGGCTTTGATGATTCGTGGAGGGAGCGATTGGGTTAAGTTTAACGACAAAATAAAAGGTGCTCTCATACAGCATCAGAATGCGGATGGCAGTTGGCCAGCGCCTGGTGATAGCGGTCACAATATGAACGATGCTACCTACCGTACTTGCCTGTGTATCCTCACCCTTGAGGTCTATTATCGCTTCCTTCCGGGAACAGCTGCGAATTGAGTAACTTTCCCGTTGCCTAGCTGCGAGAAGCCCGATACATCCGTGCACCGCGCATTAGCGTTTTAGGCCGGCTTAGCTCAGTTGGTAGAGCAACTGATTTGTAATCAGTAGGTCGACGGTTCGAATCCGTCAGCCGGCTCCATTCTCTCATCTGTCTAAAGACCGCCTCCGGCTGTTCTTGGAACAGACGATTATTCTGGGAATGGAAGTTGAATGTTGTGTCTCCAAATAGGAACACGATGATTCGATCATGCTTAGACGATTATTAGCAATCACTTCAATGGCTACCTTGGGTGCTTCTGCAGTAGTTCCGTTGCCAAAATCGGTGGAAAAAAGCGGTGGCAAATTTGCAGTGACCAACGAAACCGTGATTCGAACGGACATGAGCTTGGAATCGGAAGCGAAACTTTTCGCTGCGGACATGGAAAGGCTTACGGGAGGAAAAGTGGAAATCATTTCCGAAGACGTGAAGATTGAACCGGCCTCGCTGATCTATATCGATCTCGATGAGGACATGGATCTGGATCCGGGTGGATACCGTATGAAGGTGTTGCCCGGGGCCGTCAAAATAACCGGGAAAGACGCTGCCGGTGCGTGGTATGGAACTCGCACTCTCCTCCAGATGTTGCCGCCAGTCGGTGATGCGGAGTGGGGGGACGGCGTCGCGGAAATTGACGGAGTCGCGATACTCGACGAACCGCGATTTCAGTGGCGGGGGATGCACCTAGATGTGGCTCGGCATTTTTTTCCGCCGGAAAATGTGAAGGGTTTCATCGACTGGCTGGCTTTCCACAAGCTCAACGTCCTGCACTTGCACCTGACCGAAGACCAAGGTTGGCGAGTGGAGATCAAGAAGTATCCGAAATTGACTGAGGTGGGAGGCTTCCGTGAATCGACTCCTCCCTATGGCAATCGCAAATCGGACGACGGCAAGCGTTACGGTGGATTCTATACGCAGGAGCAAATCAAAGATATTGTCGCATACGCAAAGGAGCGGCACGTCACTATTGTTCCAGAAATCGATATGCCGGGGCACATGGCGGCGGCGATTGCAGCCTATCCGCAGTTCGGTAATTCAGATATCCCCGGCTACGCGCCCAAAGTGATGGAGCGCTGGGGTGTGCATCCCTACACTCTGGCTCCGACAGAAGAGACGTTCCAGTTCGTGGACGATGTTTTGACGGAGATATGTGAGCTGTTTCCGTCAGAATACATCCACATCGGCGGAGACGAGGCACCTAAGGCGCAGTGGATGAAGTCGCCGAGGGTGAAAGAACTGATGGAAAAGAAGGGCATGAAGAACGGTCACGACGTCCAGAGCTATTTCATCAAGCGGGTTGATAAGATCCTTGAGGAAAAAGGGCGAAAGCTAATCGGCTGGGACGAGATCCGTGAGGGAGGGCTGGCACCGAGTGCGACGGTGATGTCATGGCGCGGCGAGAAAGGTGGAATCGCATCGGCGAAGGAGGGGCACGACGTGGTGATGGCGGCCAACAACTACTTGTATTTCGATTACTACCAGTATCAGGCAAAGCAGGAGCTGGCTAAAGGACTGGAATTTGAGGCGATAGGAGGTTATCTGCCGATTCAGAAGGTTTACTCGTATAATCCGGTTCCAAGTGAGCTGACGAAAGTAGAGGCAACGCATATCCTAGGAGTGCAGGCACAACTTTGGTCTGAGTATTTCAAGACATGGGAAAAAGTGGAGTATATGGCATTTCCTCGGATCGCAGCGTTATCAGAAATCGCGTGGTCACCTGTGGAGTTGAAGAATTACGCGGACTTCAGTGACAGGCTCGAGCGAGTAGGAGAATTCTACACGGCAGCAGGTGTGAACTGGTCAAAGCCTTTACCTCCGTTGAAACGGCAAAAATAGTCCGTTGCAAATTATTGATAGTGCGCTTGCATGAGGACGTGTAACCGCAGGTCAGCAGTTCGGTTCTGTTCTGCCGCTCTTTGATACGGGCGATGGCCTATTCAATACAGAAAACCCGTCGTTCAAGTGTAGATCAGCCTAAAAGGCTTTGCTGCCATTTTCGAAGCGAGGAGCACTATCTCCACCCCAGACATCTTGCTTGGGCTTCGTTACCTCGGCATGGCCGTCCAAGAATGATACATTGCAGCATCCGTCATGCGGAAAGCTATTCTCATCAAATGTTCCTTCCGCCCAGTTCCGAGAAGATTTCCAATTCTTACCGTTAAACACACCGTCCATGAATAAGGGAATAGCAGATAGTTGTGTTCTTGCCGTCTTTCCGCGGCTCATTTGATTCAATGTCGCTGCGCCTTTTTCGCCTCCTTGCTGCTGCCTTGTAAGCATGTAGTTGATCCCATACGTCCGGGATTGGTTGTGGACGGCATATTGAGTAGGACAGGTCTTTATGTTCAGGACGTTATCGAATCCTCCGCTGTCATTGCGTTCCCATCCCATGTATGGACCCAGAGTATCCCCCCAAGATGCTTCCCCTCCCTTATTGCTCAGATCTTGGCGCGAAGGTAAATTGCCATTGTGTTCCGAAGCATAGAGCAATGAGGCGGTGGTCATCTGCCTAAGATTGCTCAAACAAGTAGAGGCCTGCGCCTTCCCCTTCATCTTGCCAACCACGACAAATAGGGTGGCTGCAAGGGTGGCAATAATCACAAGCACGACAAGTGCTTCGATAAGGGTAAAACCACTTCTGGAATGCTTCATTCCGAGGTTTTTCTGCGCGAAATAGGATCGATTCATATAGTTATTTTCTGTCTCCAATCTACCAGATTTCGCTAATACGAATGTCCCTATTATTGAGGACACGAAACAGGGCGATCAAGCTAGGGAAAAGCCAAGTTTACTGAGCCCGGAGGGTTGCGGCGGAGTATCATTGGTGGCGGAGTCAATCCCTTGCTCGCTCGATTTTTAGCCGTATTTAGAATTGAATTTCTTCGTAGCCATCCAAGGCTCCAGCTGTAACACGAGGACTTACACGGACGCTTCCTTCGTGTTCGTTATTCTCTAAATTACCGCCGGTTTGGACTGAGTTTGTGTCGGCTCTTCCTTCAGTGGTCTGAGGATGTGAAGGGGATTTGTTTCGGTTCCATCCGATGATAAGTCCTACGAAGGTGATGAGCAGTAAAGCGAATGTCGTTCGTTTGCCCATCCTATGAATATTTCAATTCTAGAAAGGTAAGGCGCTGCTTGATCTCGTCATTACGCGAGCTGAGATGTCATCGCGACCGCCATGGCGGCGATACCTTCCTTTCTGCCGACGAAGCCCATGGTCTCGTTGGTGGTGGCCTTGATTCCGACACGGGCAGGCAGGATGCCGAGGGCGGCTCCGATGTTTTTTTGCATGGCCTCGCGATGAGGCAAAACCTTGGGAGCCTCGGCGATGAGAGTGGAGTCAACGTTGACGAGTTGTAGGTTTTCCTCGTCGAGCAGCTCGCGGCATTTTTCGAGGATTTTCAGGGAGCAGATGTCTTTGCAGAAATCTTCGCCCGGGGGGAAGTAATGGCCGATATCGGGTTTTCCCATGGCTCCAAGGACGGCATCTGCGATGGCGTGGCAGAGGACATCCGCATCCGAATGGCCAGAGAGTCCGTGGGAGTGTGGGATTTCCACTCCACCGAGGATGAGCGGGCGGTTTTCCGCGAATTGGTGAACGTCGTAACCGATGCCGATCATAGGATTTCCTCGATGGGGATTTTGCCGTTGGATGCGACGATGGAGTAGACGTCGGATTCCCCTTCCTTGAGGGCGAGAGTGACTTTTCCACCAGCAGCCTCGACGAGGAGTTTGCCAGCGGCGATGTCCCAGAGGGAGATGGTAGACTCGATATAGCCATCGAGTCTGCCGCTGCAGATGTAGGCCATACCGAGGGCTGCGGAGCCCATCATGCGTATTTTACGAGCACGGATGGATGCTCTTTTGAAGCGTTCGATACCGCTGTTCATCGCGGCAGTGCTTTTCCCGCAGCCGACGAATAGGGCTGATTCTTCGAGTTTCGTCCGAGTGCTGCAGGTGACGGGTTCTCCGTTGCATTGAGGAACTCCACCTTTCTCAATCGTCCATGTCTCTCCGACCATGGGATCGTGGATGACACCGATGACGATCTCGTCATCGACACGTAGGGCGATGGATACGCAGAAATGGGGAATGCCGTAGAAGTAATTCACGGTGCCATCGATGGGATCGACGATCCACTGGCGGCCTGAATCTTGGTTGCCGGCGATGCCTTCTTCGCCGTAGAGGGCGTCGGTAGGGCGTGCGGAGAGGAGGATATCGGTAATGAGATCCTGAGATTCTTTGTCGAGAGCTAGCTTGAGGTCGTGGTGAAGTGCTTCATCGACGACGTGGGATTTGCCGAAGTTATCTCTGAGGAGTTTGCCAGCGGCGAGGGCTGCCTCGACTGCTAGTGGGAGATCGTTTTCCATGGCCTCTGGGTACTGGGAAGTGAGGGTTGGGTCAAGGGTTCCTCCTTCTCCCAGGCTTCGACGGATAAGGGTTTTTTCTTCGCCGAGGCTATGATGGGCGAAGTTGATTTGTTGAATCCTGTTGAAGTTGATTGATTCAATTTCGAAACCCTGAATCCTGAGGGCGAATGAAGAATGTGGCGGAGCCGGACAAGGAGCTGAGGTTTACAAGATCTGGGCAGGCGGGGCGTTTTTGTGTTTTGGGGGCGGTATTAGTGGGGGTGGGCGTGACGCTGGTGGCGACGAGTTTTTACCGTGATGTAAACCCGGCGGTGCCTAGTGGGTGGTGGGCGGTGCCGTGTTTTGTTGTGGCGGCGGCGGTTTTTCGGTTGGCGCTGAGGCTGGCGAAGCACGCTTATGTGCTTTTGACGCCGATGGGGGTGGAGATTTTTCCGTTTTTCAAACCCGCAGAGAACATGCAGGTGGTGATGTGGAGTGAGATCAAGGGAGTGGATGTGGATGAGGGCTTGAGGCAGCTGACTTTACATTTCAACGAAGAGAAGACGGCGGGAATGCATCTGACTCTGGCGCCGATCCGTGGGAAATTGAGAGAGCTTTTGATTAAGGCTCTGAAGGGGAGATTGGAGAAGCTTTAAGCTCGAAGGAGGGGTGGGGTTGAGGGGAGTGCCGAGTGCCGAGTGATCAGTGGGAAGACTGGGGTTGGGGGCTTGGGTTGGGGGCTTGGGTTGGGGGGGCGGAAGGTTTGATGCCGCCACCCGGCGGTCCCATTCGGGCACGTCGCTATTGCTCCTGTTCCGCCCCTCCTTGCGTGATTTAGGAATCGCAGCGTCTCTCTTTTTGCTTTCCTAGGAGAGCTGGGGGGGTGATGACGGGTGCATGAAGAGACCGCATTCTAGGCAGATACTTTCAGTAGAGGAAGTTTTCGGGGAAAATGGCTGGCATGGTGAGCTTGTAGAAGGCCGCGATGTCCTGCGTGCGGGATTTGAGGCGCATCACACACGTGTGGATTTGGTGGTGCAGGCATTCCCTGAGTTGAATGCGCTGAGTGTGGTGGGAGAGAGCATGATGTTTATCGCGGAGCCGCAGATGCCCATGGTGCTAGAGCTATTGATGCGCGGTAACAAACAACTCACACTAGGCTCTTACGAATACGACATGGATCGCGAGATGTTGGTGTTCCGCGTGACGAATCTGTTTGAGAGGGAAAGATTCGATAAAGACATCGTTTCTTCGATGGTGCATTGCGCGATCGCAGAGCTGGATAGGATTGTTCCTTACGTTTCTATCGTAAGAGGTACGGCAGTGGATTTGCTGCCGGATCTGGATCTGGAGCGGCTGCTAGAGCGCGAGGATGTGCTGCCGCCGGTGCCGGGGGAAGAGGAGGAGTATTAAAATCCTAAACTCTAAATCTTAAATTCTAAGGAAGAGGGTTCGCTGCGGGACGCAGCTTGCACGGCCTGCGGCGAGACGCCGCAGCTACGATTGTGTGGCGAGCTGGGGGCCGACGCGGGCGTGACGGGTGAGGAACTCGTCGGCGAGCTTGCCGTAGGATTGAGCACCGAGGCCGGAGGGGTCGTGCTCGAAGATGGATCTTCCGTGGGAGGGTGCTTCGCCGATGCGGATGGTACGCGGGATGAGGGTGTGGTAGATTTCCTCGGGGAAATAGTTCGAGACCTCCTCGACGACCTGGCGTGAGAGGAGGGTGCGGCCATCGTACATGGTCATGACGATACCTTCGAGCGAGAGGTTGGGGTTTGCTCCTGATGAACGAATTTCTTCTAGGATGCCGACGATTTTGGCGAGACCTTCGAGGCCGAACCACTCGCACTGGAGGGGGATGAGGATTTCATCGGCGGCGGCGAGGGCGGCGGTCATGAGCACACCGAGCGAAGGCGGGGTGTCGAGGATGCAGTATTCGAAAAGGTCGTTGGGCTTTAGGCCTTGGAGGATGCCGCGCAAGCGAGTGAGGTGATCTTCGGAGCGTGCGAGCTCGATCTCGATACCAGCGAGATCCATTTCTGAGGGGACAAAGGTGAGGTTTTCACGACCAGAGGGCATGAATTTGTCACGAATATCAGCATCGCCTAAGAGAACGGGGTAGATGGAGGAATTTGGCTCAGCCTCGATGCCGAGGCCTGAGGTGCAGTTTGCCTGGGAGTCCAGATCCATGAGGAGGACACGCTGGCCACGGAGGGCGAGGGCGTGCGAGAGGTTCATTGCGGTGGTGGTTTTCCCGACCCCTCCCTTCTGGTTTGCGATGGCGATGACTTTCACGAGCCGAAAGGATGGCGGGAAAATCAGATTTTCAAACTTCAAACTTCCCTCAATGCCATGTGGCGTGGATTTCGGCAGTGTTTCTGCCCGTAGAACCAACGATTTTAGCTTTGGAACAGCGAGCAAACGCTTCAGGAATCGGTCTTTCCTAGAGGCTTTTTCTTTTTCGGGAGGAGTGGGTGGAGGAGTTGCCCTGCGTAGCTGCGGGGAAAGGGCTCAGCGATGCCTAGCTCAGCGGGTTCGTGGCAGGGGTGGCGGTAGGTGCCGAAGAGGATATCCATGAGGGGAGAGAGGTTTGCGTAGTTTCCGGCGAAGCGTTCTTTTGCGTGGTGCCAGTGGTGGAGCTCCGGCGCGCCGATGAGCATGCGCAGGGGGCCGAGAGGGAGGCGGACGTTCGAATGGATGTAAATTGCCCAAATGCCGCGGAAGGCGGTAAAGGCGGCGAGGGTGGAGAGATCGAAGCCTAGGAGGAAGGCGGGTAGATTGATGAGGCCGACGGTGTAGATGGTATCGAGCGGGTGCTCGCGGTGGGCTGCGAGCCAGTCGAGATGCTCGGCGCTGTGGTGGACGGCGTGGAAGCGCCAGAGGAAGGGGACACGGTGCTGGATACGATGACCCCAGTAGATGAAGAAATCACTGAGCAGGATGATTGCTATGGCTTGGAACCACCATGGTTGGGTGTGGATAAGCGCGCGGAAATCGGCGGGGAGTATGCCGGTAATCCATGGGGCGAGCATGGCCAGTGCGCCGAAGACGAGTCCGCCCCAGAGCAGGTATTGGCCGAGGAAGAAGCAGAGATCTGTGAACCACGCGGGTCGGAAGAATTTCTGTGCTTTGGCAGGGAAAAATTTTTCCAGCGGTGAGAAGATGGCGAGGAGGATGAGAAAGCTCAGAATGGGAGCCACGAAGAAATAGAGGGCGTCCATGCTCTTTATTCTTCCGGTTGCTCGGCTGTCGGCTGGACGGTGGAGGCTTTCTCTTCGGCTTCTTTTTCCAAGATTTTCCGGACGTCCTCTCTGCTGATGATCCTACCGATTTTTGAGGAACCCATCATGGCATTCCTTCTTTTTCGGACTTCTTCATCGGTGATGGTGTTTTCTTCCGGCGATGGTAGGAGGATTGGAGGAGCGGGGTCGAAAAGATCCTTTGTGGATTCGAAGCCGATGACTTCAGCCGATTTTGAGGAAGAAAGCATGGCGGGTGCTATTTCCTCTTCGGCGACTGTGGACGGTTCATTTCCTTCTTGGGTAGCTGTTTTTTCAGAAGGAGGGGTGGTAGCGGAAGGTTTGTCCTGCTGGGAAGAAAACCACACGAAGGCTCCAGCTCCTGTAATGGAGATGAGTAGGACGATGATCCTGAGGAGGCGGTTGTTCATTTATCTGTTTTTAGGGAAATGTGGGTGGGGCATCAATCTTCCTGTTGTCCAGATTTAGGGGCTTTCTCTTTCGCTTCTTTTTCCATGAGTTTCCGGACTTCTTCTTCGCTTAGAACCAAGAGGGATTTTGAGCCACTTATCATGAACCCAATCCTTTCCTGGACTTCTTCATCGGTGATGGTGTTTTCTTCCTGCAATGTAGGGAGGGCGGGAAGTTTCTCTTTATACTTGATAGGGGAGTCCAGATCTTCAGGGCTGAGCATTTGCTTGGACTTCGAGGAGGGGAGAAGTTGAAAAGACTTGGAAGAGGGGAGAAGAACGGGAGCTATTTCCTCTTCGGCGACTGTGGAGGGTACGTTTTCTTCCCCGGTTGCAGTTTTTTCAGGAGGTGGGCTGCTAGCTGTCGGTTTGCCCTGCTGTGAGGAGAACCACACGTAGGTTCCCGCTCCAGTGATGGAGACGAGCAGGACGATGACCCTGAGAAGACGGTTGTTCATTTCTCCGTTTTAGGGAAACGAAGATGGGGCTTCAAGGTTATTGAATGACTCTCAATTCTACCTATTGGGTCTTTCTCCGCTACGAGGTATGTTTGAGAGTTCGTCTGAAGATAGACTGCCGTCGTTGTTGGTATCCATGCTCTGGAAACGCGTTTTGAAGCGTTCTTCGTTGAAGTCTTCGCCGCGTCGTTCCTTGGCGTGGTCTTTCATTTCCTCGTAACTGACGGATCCGTCTTCGTTGGTATCCATGCTTTGAATGCGCGAGGAGCTGCCACCTGATGGCTGAGTGTTTTGACGTTTTGATCCGTTGTTGCGGGTGCCTTTGTTCATTCCGTAGGTTCTTGCTCCCCGGTTTTCATCTTGCAGGAGTATGGTGTATTCGTTGCTCAAGGCCATGCAGAGCTCTGCGGTGCAGCCGAAGTAATCGAGGTTTAGGGTGAGTTCTTTGGTGGGTATATCTGAAGTGATGTCGACCCAGAACTGCCGGGGTTTGGTATCGCTGTCGCCTTCTCCTTTTTCTGCGGAGGCTTCCGAGGGAGTTGCGGTGACTCCTTCGGGTAGGGTGAGTTTGAAGTGCATGGGCTCGGTGAGGTTATTCCAATGAGCGTCGTGTATTGGATCTGGATAGAAGCCGAGAAAAAGTCGGCCGGTTCCTGTTTTTAGAAGATTATCATCGGCCTCGGCACGGAGTTTTACGAGGTAGGTTTCGTCGGGTTTTGATGGGGTGACAGCAAGGATGATTAAGCCTTCAGGGCGTTCTACTGTGAGTTTAGTAGCTGTATTTACCAAGGGGGCGGGGCGTTCGATGGTGGGAAGGTTGAGATCGCTGACTTTAGTCTCGGTAGGTGGGGTGCCGACGGCCTTGGTGAGTGCTGCACGGAGTTCGTCGCGTTTGATGTTTCCGGAGGCGTAGAGGATTTTACCTTCGGGGGAGATGAGGTAGACGGATTGGGAGTTTGCGCCGAGGGCGATGCGCATGGAGTCAACGATGGTATCGGCAATCCATGGGACTTTTGTGCCGAGGAGTTTGCGGGCTTCTGCGAGCTGGAGGAGTCTTTCTGAGATATTTTGAGCGTCAACGTAGCCGTTGAGTTCGGGGTGGCGGAGGCTTTTGTAGAAGTAGAAGAACTGGACTCCGAGTTCGCTGAAATCAGCGTTTGCAGCTTCGATTTCTGGGTAGGTTTGGTGAAATTGTGGGCAGGTGAGGCAGCCTGAGGAGAGGACGGTGTATTTGCCCTGGCAGAGTTCTCTTAGTTTCAAGGGTTTTCCTTCTGCTGAGTAGGCGTCGAGGTCTGGGAGTAGGCCTTGTCTGAGGAGGGTGCTGGGAGCTGTGCCTTTGGCGGGGGCTCCCGATTGGGCGGATGCCGGCAATGCGAGTGCTAGCGATGTGATGCTGAGAATTTTTATCAGGGATTGCATATTGATGTTTTGCAAAACACCGGTATCGCTGATGGGTTGCGGTCGGGTATCCGGAAGTGCGGAAATGTTGGTGGGAAGTTCGCTGTTCGGTTAGGCGCTCCGTTCTTGCATGGCGGGTGGACGGGGTTGATGATCCGGCGCAGGTGATATCGGTTTCAGAAAGTGGTGGCGGGGCAGATCTAGCGGATCGGGTGGCGGAGATTTTCTCGGCGACTGGGCCGCTCTCGGGTTCGAAGGATTTTGAGTATCGGGGAGAGCAGGAGGATATGGCTCGCGCGGTGGCGGAGAGTTTGGTCGGTGGGAAGCCTTTGGTGGTGGAGGCGGGGACGGGTGTTGGTAAGTCGCTGGCTTATCTGGTGCCTGCGGCAAAGTTTGCGCTGGAGACGGGGCGAAAGGCGGTGATTTCCACGCATACGATCAATCTTCAGGAGCAGTTGGTGAGGAAGGATATCCCGATTGTGAGGAATATTTTGGGAGAGGATCTGCCGGCGGTGTTGTTGAAGGGGCGGCAGAATTATGTGTGCCCTGCGAGGTTGCGGAGGGCATGGGAGCAGACGGCAGATTTATTTACCACGACTGAGGGCGAGGAACTGGGGCGGATCCGTGAGTGGGCGGAGAGCACGCGTGATGGGACGCTGAGTGGGATGCCGTTTCAGCCTTCGAGGAAGGTTTGGCTGCAGGTGTGCAGTGAAGCGCATTCTTGCACGCAGCGGTATTGCGGGCCGAAGGGGAATTGTTGGTTCCAAGAGGCGAGAAAGGCGGCGGCGGATGCGAAGCTTGTGGTGGTGAATCACACTTTGTTCTTTGCGCTGCTAAATACGGTGGAGATGGAGGATGCGGAAGGTGAGCCAATGCCGGGCTTTCTGTTCCCGAACGATTTCGCGATTCTGGATGAGGCGCATACGATTGAACATGTGGCAGCGGTGCAGCTGGGGCTGAGGATTTCGCAGGCGGGGATGAGGTTTGATCTTCAGCGCTTGTATAATCCGAGGACACGCAAGGGCTTACTGAAAGGCTACCGGAAGGCCGCTCCGATGCTGGCGGTGGAGCGTGGGCTGGTGGCGGTGGATAAATTTTTCGGTGAGGTGGGAGATGCGGCGAACTTTGGTGAGTGGAGCAAGGAATTCCGAGTGAGGCGGCCGGAGTTGGTGGGGAATTGCTTGGCGGCGCCGTTGCGGAATCTGTGGGAGGAGCTGGCGGAGTTGGCTGAGGATACGGAGAACGAGTCGTCGAAGAATGAGCTGATGGATACGGTGCGCAAGTTGCGCGAGACGCATGGCGCGGTGGGGGAGTTTCTCGATCAAAAGGATGAAGACTGTGTTTATTGGGTGGAGCGGAGTGGGCGTGAGGAGACGCAGTTTAGTTGTCATGGTGCACCTGTGAATGTCGCGGAGAGGCTGCGGCCTCTGTTATTTTCCGGAAAGAAATCGGTGGTGATGGCGAGTGCGACGCTTGGGGTGGGTGATCCGGAACTGGGGTATTTTCGCAAACGTGTGGGTGCCGAAGGAGCACGTGCATTGAGTATTGGCAGTCCGTTTGACTATCGGAAGCAGATGCGGGTGAGGATTTATAAGTCGATGCCGGATCCGAATACGCCGAAGTATGATGAGGAGATGGCGAAGGGGATCATGGCGGCGGTGACGGAGAGTGATGGGCGTGCGTTTGTGTTGTTTACGAGTTATCGGACGATGCGTGATGCAGCGCAGAAGTGTGAAGGTTATTTCCGGAGGAAGGGCTGGAGGCTGTTGATGCAGGGGGAGGGGATGCCGAGACACACGATGTTGGAAGAGTTCCGTGCGGATACTTCGAGTGTGTTGTTCGGCACGGATAGTTTCTGGACGGGGGTGGATGTGCCGGGCGAGGCGCTATCGAATGTGGTGGTGACTCGTTTGCCATTTGCTGTGCCGGATCATCCACTGACGGCTTCGCGGCTGGAGGCGATTGAGGCGGCGGGGGGAAATCCTTTCATGGATTACTCCGTGCCCGAGGCGATTTTGAAAATGAGGCAGGGGGTGGGGAGGTTGATCCGCACGAAGAAGGATGTGGGATGGGTGTGTATTTTGGATAACCGGATCGTGAAGAAGCGGTATGGCAGTGCGTTTATGAAGGCGCTGCCGGATGCGCCGGTGGAGATTGTGGAGTGAGTGTTAATTGATGATGGGATGAGGCTGGTTTATTTGATGGTAGGCCTAGGGGTGTTTTTCCTGCTGGGGTGGATGCTGTTTGGGGAGGGGATTGAGGCTGCTTGGGACGTCGAAAGGGTGGCGAAAGCGATGGAGTCTACGCGCGGCTGGGCATGGGCGGTGGGGATTTTGTTGCTGGTGGCGGATTTGCTGTTGCCGGTGCCGGGGACGGTGGTGATGTCGGCGCTGGGAGCGGTGTATGGGGTGTGGCTGGGTGGTGTTTTTGCGGCGGTGGGATCGTTTTTGGCGGGGCTGTGTGGGTATGGTGTGGGGAGATTTTTTGATAAAAAAACGGCGAAGAGGTGGCTGGGGGAGAAGGATTTCGAGAGGGGTGGGCAGCTTTTTGATAAAGGCGGAGGCTGGGTGGTGGCGGTGAGTCGGGCGTTGCCGATTTTACCGGAGGTGATTTCCTGTATGGCGGGGTTGGTGCGCATGCCGTTCGGGAAATTTTATGTGGCGCTGGCGTGTGGGAGCGTGCCGATGGGGTTTCTTTTTGCCTGGATCGGGCAGGCGGGGATCGATGAGCCGGTGTGGGGGATCGGGCTGTCGATGGGAGTTCCTGCGGCGCTCTGGGCGGTGGGCAGGTTTTTTGTGCGCTCCGGGCGTTAGGGAATTCCGGCGGGACGCCGGAATCACGGCCTGCCGCGAGACGCGGCAGCTACGGTTCTTGCTTCGCGGTCGGCGGTGAGGATCTGATCTAGGGTGGGGGACTGGATGGTGGAGTGCGCGGCCATGGTGGCGGCGACGGTTTCCCAGATCTGGGGAAATTTGATTTTCCCGGCACGGAAGGCATCGACGGCGACTTCGTTGGCGGCGTTGTAGACGGCGGGGAGGGTGCCGCCGGTGAGACCTGCGGTGCGGGCGAGGGTGAGGGCGGGGAAATCTGCGGTGCGGGGGGCGGAGAATTCCAGCTTGGAGAGCGTGGTGAAATCGATGGGTTTGAGGTTTCCTTTTTTCCGCTCCGGGTAGGTGAGGGCGTATTGGATGGGGAAACACATGTCCGTATTGGACAGCTGGGCGAGGACGGAGCCATCGGTGAACTCGACCATGGAGTGGACGATGGACTGGGGATGGATGACTGCTTCGATGCGATCCATGCCAATACCGAAGAGCCAGCGGGCTTCGATCATTTCTAGGCCTTTGTTGAAGAGTGTAGCGGAGTCGATGGTGATCTTCGGGCCCATGTCCCAGGTGGGGTGCTTCATTGCCATTTCCGGAGTGACTTCTGCTAGCTGTGAGGTGGGAGTTTCACGGAAGGGGCCTCCGGAGGCAGTGAGGATAAGGCGAGATATTTCCGAATCGGAGCCGCGGTGGCCTTCGAGGCATTGGAAGATGGCATTGTGTTCGGAATCGACGGGGAGGATGCGCACGCCTTTTTCTGTGGCGCTTGCGGTGATGATTTCACCGGCCATGACGAGGATTTCCTTTGAGGCGACGGCGAGGTCTTTGCCTGCTTCGATGGCGGCGAGGGCAGGCTGAAGGCCAGCAGTACCGACGATGGCAATGAGGACGATGTCTGCTTCGGGGAGGGTGGAGATTTCCGAAAGGCCTTCGGAGGCGAGGTGGATTTTTACGCCGGGGGGGAGGAGGGCGCGGAGTTCTGCCTCGCGTGATGAGTCGTGGAGAGCGACGTGTTTGACGCCGGTGGCGATGGCTTGTGCGGCGAGCTCTGGGACGCTGGAGTTTGCGGCGAGGGCGATGATTTCGATGTCATCGGGGAGATTTTCGGCGACTTTGAGGGTGGAAAGGCCGATCGAGCCGGTGGAGCCGAGGAGGACGACGCGGCGTTTTTTCCCGGAGGTCATGCGAGGAAGAAGACGTAGTAGAACCAGAGAGCCGGAGCGGTGAAGCAGATGCTATCGATGAGATCGAGTCCGCCGCCGATGCCCGGGAGCATGTTGCCGGAGTCCTTGGCATGGAGGGAGCGCTTTACGACGCTTTCCGCGAGATCTCCGATGACGGCCAGGACGGCGAGGATGAAGCCGAGGGCGATCACGTGCGGCCATGAGTGCAGGGCTGCGAGCTGGGCGGGCAGGAGTGCGAAGAGGCCGCATCCTGCTAGCTGTGCAAAAAAAATTCCACCGGCGATGCCCTCCCAGGTTTTGCCCGGGGAGATGTGGGGGATCATCTTATGTTTCCCGATGAGTGAGCCGGTGATGTAAGCTCCCATGTCGGTGAATTTTGTGACGGCGAGCAGCCAGAGTAGGACGAAGGCACCGGGCACTGCGCCTTCACCGGGGAGGCCGAAGGTGATGCGTGCGGCGAAATTGAAGAGGTAGGCGATGTAAAGGAAGCCGAGGGTGTTGGCTGCGACGGCGAGCAAAGCCTCGATGCCCTTGATGGAGTAGCGTAGCTGTAGTGTGAAGGCGCCGGTGACGGCGAGGAAGATGGCGAGGGCGTCGATGGCCGGAGGGATGTCTTTGGCTCCCTGGAGGAAATAGGCATAGGCTACGCCACAGTAACCGACTGCGACGAGAATTCCGAAGCGGGAGAAGCATTTGACATCGGCCGCCCGCAGCATACGGAAGTATTCTACGGTGGAGATGATGGCGAGCACACCGATGAGACCCAAGTAGGCGGCAGGAAACATGCTGATGAAAATGGCAGTAACGACTCCCCAGAGGAGGAGCGTACTAAAGCCCCTGCGTAAGAAGACGGCGGTTTTACTAGGGGCGGGTTTTTGGGCTTCGGTATCCACGGTGCAGGTAGGATGCAAGACGGTGCGTGGAGGGGTGGCAAACCTTTCCCGAAAATTTCCGAGAAATTTGTGAAATTAATGTGGATTTCCACGTAGAAAAGCAGATCTTGGATCTAGGAAAGTCTTTCGTGTGGTGCTGGGTGTTCCAGTTCAGAATGGCTCCTGATCCAATAACCCAAACTAAACCAATGAAAATCAAATCAATCGTTGTTCTCGTAGCTGCACTCGGTGCGGCAAGTGTAGCCCAAGCAAAAGAAACCAAATCCAAAAAGGACAATGCACCGAAAGTGGTTGCCGAAGAGGAGGGTGAGTCAAAGGCCGACAAGAAAAAGAAAATGATCGAGAAGTATGACAAGAACGGTGACGGCAAGCTCGACGATGCTGAGAAAGCCAAGATGAAAGAGGGCAAAGAGAAGAAGGGTAAGAAGCCGAAGAAGGAGAAAAAAGAAGGCGGCGAATAATCCTGATTAATCGATAATTCTAATAACGACGGCCATCCGGAAACGGGTGGCCGTTTTTTTTTGACTATTTGCGATTTTTCGAAACTTTCCTTGAGGTGGGGTGTTTCATGATTCGTAAAAGCGACAATCGCTTAATTTATCAAACAAAGAAAAAAATGAAAACTACATCATCGATCATCATCGCTGCCTCATTCGGTCTCATCGCAGCTGCAAGCGCTCAAAAACCGGAAGGAAAGCCAGAAGGACGTCCGGAAGGACGTAAGCTTCCTGCAGAAGTCCTTGCTCGCTTCGATAAGGATGGCGACGGAAAACTGAACGAAGAAGAGCGTGCAGCAGCCAAGGCGGCTCGTGAAGGAATGAGGGCTAAAGTTCTCGAAAAATTCGACACCGATAAGGATGGCGAACTCAGCGAAGCTGAAAGAGAAGCGATGAAAGCAGCAATGCTCGCCAAATTCGATACAGATGGCGACGGCAAGCTTTCTGAAGAAGAGCGCAAAGCAGCTCGTGAAGAGGCGCCAATGGGCCCTCGTGGTGGCAAAGGCGGCCCAGAAGGCAAAAAAGGCGGCCCAGAAGCTAAAAAGGGCGGAAAAGGTGGCAAAAAAGGCGACCGTGAAGCTCCTGGCGCCGGCGAATAATTCGTTATCTCAACCGACTTAAACCAGAGGCCATCCGGAGACGGGTGGCCTTATTTTTTCGACTATTTGCGATTTTTCGAAACTTTTTCAGAAATGGGGTGTTTCACGATTCGTAAAAGCGACAATCGCTTGAACAATCACACTAATAACAAAACCATGAAAACAACATCATTGATCATCATCGCAGCATCATTCGGTCTCCTTGGAGCCGCCAGCGCACAGGACGCCAAGAAAGAAAGGCCTGAGCGCAAATTGCCTCCAGAAGTCATCGCTAAGTTCGATACGAACGGCGACGGTGAGCTGGATGAAGCTGAGCGTGCAGCTGCAAAGGCAGCTCGCCAAGCAGAGGGTGGTCGTAAAGGTGGCGAAGGTCGTAAAGGCGGCAAAGGCGGCGAAGGACGTAAAGGCGGCGAGGGTCGTAAAGGCGGCAAAGAAGAAGCTTCTGGCGCAGGCGAATAATTAGCCGAAAGACGACTAACTAATTCCTAAGGTCACCCGGAAACGGGTGACCTTTTTCGTGTATGCTGAAGCAGATCGCATAAGCGACTCTCCGTTAGCCTTCGGCGTTTTTGGACTTCAGGGCTGGAGCGATTTTATCGATCGCCTTGAGTGTGGAACGCTTCAATTTAGGTGCCTCTATGGCATCTAGTGAATCGTCAAGCTGCGCGACGGTGCGTGCTCCGATGATGGAGGAGGTGACGGCCTTGTGGGCTAGGGTGAAATTGATGGCCATGTGGTTGATGGACATCTCAGCTTTAGCCGCGAGCTTGGAGAGCTTGTGGAGTTTCTTCTGTTGAGCGGCGACCTGTTCCTCTTGGAGGAAGCCTTCTGGGCGAGCGGCACGTGAGCCTTCGGGGATACCTTCGAGATATTTCGGTGTGAGCATTCCCTGCGCTAGAGGTGAGAAAACCACGCTGCCGATTTTCTCCTTATGGAGATAGTCGAGGATGCCTTCGGCTTCCGGCCAACGGTTCAGGATGGAATAGGGTGGCTGATAGACGACGCAGCGGACACCCATATCCGCGAGGATCTTGACTGCTTTTTTGAGCTGCTTGAGCGGGTATTTTGAGAGGCCGACGTAAAGGGCTTTTCCTGAATGCACGGCAGTGGCGAGTGCAGACATAGTTTCCTCTAGTCGTGTGTTTGGATCGGGTCGGTGAGAGTAGAAAATGTCCACGTAGGGGAGGCGTAGGCGTTTGAGAGATTGGTCGAGCGAGGCGAGTAGGTGTTTGCGCGAGCCCCATTCGCCATAAGGGCCGTCCCACATAAGGTGGCCTGCCTTGGTAGTGATGATGAGTTCGTTACGATGGCAGGCGAAATCCTCGGCGAGGATGCGCCCTACGTTTTCCTCTGCGGATCCGGCAGGTGGGCCGTAGTTATTGGCGAGGTCGAAATGGGTGACTCCACGATCAAAGGCACGGTGCATGATCCGTCGCGCTTCGGGGAAGTCATCGTGGTGGCCGAAGTTGTGCCAGAAGCCCAATGAGATTTCTGGGAGGAGGAGTCCGGAGTCGCCGCAGCGTCGGTAGTTCATTTCTAACTCTCAAATTTCAACTTCCAAACTTCAAGGAAGAAGGAACCTTGATGTTTTCAATCGCTCAGCAAACTCCGGAAATTTGTTAAATCTGGACGAGTCAGGCAAACCGCCGCTCAATCTACCAAGCGACGTCACCTTCCCGATGAAAAACCTCCGTATCATTTCACTTCCTTTCGTCTTGTGGTGCCTATGCACCACGAGTTCCGCCGAGACCATATCCTTCAACGCGGATTGGAAATTTGCCCGATTCGGTGAGATGCCTGATGGCTCGAATCTTGCCGAACCTAGTATGCCTGAGTCAGTGAAATTTGATGATTCCAACTGGCGTTCACTAGACGTTCCACATGATTGGGGTATCGAAGGGCCGTTCCGGGCAGAGCTGCCGAATCGGACAGGCAAACTCCCATGGGCGGGTATCGGCTGGTATCGGAAAAATTTAGAATCGCCGGAAAGCGACCGGGGCAAGCGTGTGTTCATCGATTTTGATGGAGCGATGTCACGCAGCAAAGTTTGGCTCAATGGCGAATACATCGGCGAGTGGCCTTACGGGTATTCTTCCTTCCGGTTGGAACTGACCGAGCATCTCAAGGTCGGTGGGGAAAATGTTCTCGCGGTGCGGCTCGAAAACAAACCGGAATCATCACGTTGGTATCCGGGCGGAGGGATTTATCGGCAGGTGCGTTTGGTGAAAAAAGATCCCGTGCACCTCGCGCACTGGGGCACCTTTGTTACCACGCCGAAGGTCACCGCTGAAAGTGCCACGGTCGATATTCAGACGCAGGTCGAAGGCGGTGGCGATGCGACGAAAGTGCATCACGAAATTTCCCTGAATGGCAAAGTGATCGCGAAAGGAACTGGGACGAGTTGCACGATTTCTGTGGATTCACCCAAGCTGTGGGATACGGAAAATCCCGTCCTGTATGAGTTGAAAACTACCGTTCTGGAGAATGGGGAAGTGCGCGACAGCGAGACCATCCCGTTCGGGATCCGCACGATCGAATTTACCGCTGATCGTGGATTTCTCCTCAATGGCAAACGCGTTGATCTCAAGGGCGTGTGCCAGCACCACGATTTAGGGCCGCTTGGAACTGCGGTAAACGTCCGTGCCGTGGAGCGCCAGATCGAGATCCTTCAGGAAATGGGATGCAACGCCATCCGCACTTCACACAATCCGCCTACACCGGAATTTCTCGATCTATGTGACCGCATGGGTGTGCTGGTTCAGGTCGAGGCCTTCGATTGCTGGAAGATAGGCAAAACCCCGAATGATTACAGCAAGGACTTTCCCAAATGGCATGAGAAGGATCTCAAAGCCATGGTTAGGCGCGATCGGAACCACCCGTGCGTGATCATGTGGAGCACAGGTAATGAGATTCGTGAGCAAGGGAATCCGGAAGGGCATAAAATTTCACAGCGACTCACTGATATTGTGAAATCGGAAGATACGACCCGCCCTGTCACCGCTGGCTGCAATAATCCGCAAACCGGATTCAACGGATTTCAGAAGACCGTCGATTTGTTCGGATACAATTATAAGCCGCAGTTTTATCAAAAATTCATAAAGGCGAATCCAAATCAGCCTCTGTATGGAAGCGAGACGGCTTCGACGATCAGTTCGCGTGGTGAATATTTTTTCCCAGTAACGAACAATAAAAGTAAGGGCCTTGGAGGCTACTTCCAGATGAGCAGCTACGACCTTTCCGCTCCTAGTTGGGCGAACCGTCCTGATATTGAATTTGAGGCGCAGGACAAGTTCCGTTCCGTATTCGGCGAGTTTGTCTGGACGGGGTTCGACTACATCGGCGAGCCGACGCCCTATAATAATGATGCGACGAACCTTCTCAATTCTACCGATCCTAAGCAAAGGGCGAGGATGAAGGCTGAGCTGGAAAAGCTCGGCACGAACATCCCGCCGCGCAGCTCCTATTTCGGTATCGTCGATCTCTGTGGATTCAAAAAAGACCGATTCTATCTTTATCAGTCGCGTTGGCGTCCAGAGCTGCCCATGGCGCATATTCTACCGCATTGGAATTGGTCGGAACGCGTGGGTGAGGTCACTCCGGTGCATGTCTATACTTCGGGTGATGAGGCGGAGCTTTTCCTCAATGGAAAGTCACTCGGACGGAAAAAGAAGGGGCAGTATCAGTATCGCCTGCGCTGGGATGATGTGACCTACCAACCAGGAATACTTAAAGTCGTCGCCTACAAGGATGGTAAGTCATGGGCTGAAAGCGAAATGAAAACCACCGGGGTAGCCGCTAAGGTCGATCTATCCGCTGACCGCACGACCATCCAAGCCGATGGACGGGATCTCTCGTTTGTTACTGTGCAGATTTCCGATGAAAATGGCCTGCTCGTTCCGAAGACACATAACTCTGTAAAATACAGCCTCAGCGGACCCGGGGAAATCATTGCCGTGGGCAACGGCGACCCGACCAACCACGAATCTTTCCAAGCGACTGAACGCAAGGTGTTCAATGGGCTCGCTCTCGTGGTGATCCGCTCAAAAGCAGGTGAGGCAGGAACCATCCGCCTAGAAGCGGCGGCAGAAGGACTGGGTAAAACACAAATCGAACTACGAACAAAATGATCAAATCGCTACTTTTAAACCTCAGCCTGTTGCTTGCCTCGTCTGTGGCGCAGGCGCAGAAACCGAATTTTGTTTTCTTGTTGGTAGATGATTTGGGCTGGGGCGATTTCGGTTGCTATGGCTCGGAGTTCCACGAAACGCCGAATATCGATAAACTCGCCAGCCAGGGCATGCTTTTCAATAATGCGTATGCTGCCTGCACGGTTTGCTCGCCGAGCCGGGCTGCAATTCTGACTGGCTCCTATCCCGCACGGATTCAACTGACGGATTGGATTGCTGGGCACAAAAAGCCTTTCGCGAAGCTCGCGGTGCCGGATTGGGAAATCCGGATGGATCACGAACGCGTTGTTTTGCCGGAGGCACTCAAAGAGGGAGGCTATTCCACTGCATTCATTGGTAAGTGGCACCTGATGCCGATCGGTGAGCCGGATTTTGATCAGCATTACCCGACCAGCCACGGCTTTGATATCAATGTCGGAGGCCGGGAATGGGGCATGCCGAAGGGGCCGGGAAAATATTTTGCGCCCTTCGGAATGCCGAATCTAGATGACGGCGAAAAGGGGGATTTCCTGACCGATAAGCTCACAGATGTCGCAGTGGATTTCCTAGTTTCTGCGTCCGAAAAGAAGGATCCGTTCCTGCTTTATTTTTCTTATTACACCCTGCACGGCCCGATCATGGCACCGCAGGAGTTGGTGAAGAAATATGAGGAGAAAAAGAAGACGTTTAAAAATCTGCGCAACGAATGTGTGAATCCTGCTCGTGCCGGTATGGTCGAGAAATTGGACGACAGTGTAGGACGCATCATGGCCAAGCTCGAGGAACTTGGCATCGCGGAAAATACCGTTGTGATTCTGACCGGCGACAACGGTGGCGATACGCCTCAGTCGAGCGGCGGCCTTCGGGATTTTAAGGGGTATTCGCATGAGGGCGGTGTGCGTGAACCTTTTGTGGTAAAATGGCCGGGTAAAACCGCTTTAGGTTCGACCTGTGAGGAGATGGTCATCGGGATGGATTTTTATCCTACGATGCTTGAAATGGCCGGTCTGCCGCCGCGCCCCGATGAGCATCAGGATGGGGTCAGCCTAGTGCCGCTACTAACGGGTAAAATCGCGACAATGGATCGCGATACGCTCTATTGGCATTACCCGCATTACCACCGGACAAAACCCTACGGTGCGATACGCGAAGGCAACATGAAGCTGATTGAGTTTTTTGAGGACGGGGCGCTGGAACTCTACGATCTGAATTCCGATCCGAAGGAGTCCAAGAACCTAGCGGTGACGAATCCAGAACAGGCACAGGAACTCTTGAAGAAGCTCAAGCAGTGGCGCAAATCGGTCGATGCACAGATGATGACCGAGAATCCAAAATTTGATCCGTCCAAGGGAGCAAAAAAGAAGAAAAACTAGTGCTCATAAGGGGGTAGCGCTTGGCTATCCTCTACTCCTATAATGCTTGGCTACCATTCATGAAAAAGAACAGATCAACTTACCATTCGTTCCTCGTCTTCTTCGGAATTGTTGCGATAGCGCATGCGCAGGAGGAACCGAAAGACCCTGCGATTTACGGAACGATCACGGAGAAGACGCCATCGATTCCCGAGTATTTTTCTTGGATCAATAATACGAATGAGGGAGCGAGCGAAGCACAGACGATGTTCAACCTAGAGTTCTTCAAGTGGCTGAACGATGAGTATGGCATGCAGCTTGGCATCTACGCGTGGGATGCGGGTAATATCGATAGTGCGAATTACTACGGCAGCATGGAGACGGAGAAGTTCAAGAAGCAGTATCCTAACGGGTGGGGAGGAATTGCGGATCTTGCGAAGTCGTTCGATTGTCGCTTGGGGTTATGGGGCGGGCCGGATGGGTTTGGAAATACTCCAGAGGAGGAGCAGGCGCGTAGGGAATTGCTGGTCAGTTTTTGTCGAGACTACGGGTTACAGCTTTTCAAGTTTGACTCCGTTTGCACACAGCTGCGCGATGAGAAACAAGATGCTTTTGCTCAAACGATGACGGAATGCCGGAAGTATGCGCCTGATCTGGTTGTGCTAAACCACCGACTAAACCTTGGAGATGCGAAGCCGCATGCGACGACTTTCTTATGGGGAGGTGCTGAGACTTATATTGACGTCCACATGGTCAATAACATGACTGCCACGCACAACCGTGCGATGGCTCTGTCGCGTGGATTACCACCCGGCCTCCAACGGCTGACGGAAGACCACGGTGTGTGTATCTCATCGTGTTTGGATGGATGGGAAGATGATCTCATCCTGCAGGCGTTCAATCGTAACCTCATCCTCGCTCCGCAAATTTACGGGAATCCATGGCTACTGCGGGATGACGAATTTCCGAAACTCGCCCGGATCTTTAATCTCCATTTCCGCAATCGTGAGATCTTGGTGGATGGCTTGGTGTTACCTGAGAAGTACGGCAAGAACGCAGTTTCTCGCGGCGATGCCTCCACGCGCTTTATCACGTTGCGTAATATTTCTTGGGAGCCGAAAATGATCGAGGTGGTGCTGAACGAGGAAATTGGTCTTTCCGAAAAAGGTAAGATTGAAGTCAGGCGTCATCACCCTTCGGAGAGCGTTCTTGGAACATTTTCCTATGGGGAAACGGTGAAAGTGGAGGTGGCTCCATTCAGGTCATACCTGCTCATGGTTAGCGCGAAGGCAAGTGAAGAAATTAGTGTCCTTGGTTGTGACTATGAGGTGGTGAGAGATACCGAAGGTAAGCCTGCTTTGGTGAAATTGCTCGGTCAGCCGGGCACGACCGCTGATGTCTCTCTTAAGCTCGGTGGCAATACTTTTAGCAAAGCGTTCCTCAATGGTGAGGCTGCGGATGGAATCTTGTCTGAACTTGCAAAGGTGAAATTTCCTGGCGAGGATGTGGCTTCGCCATGGCATAAGAAACTCGGGGATCTGAGTCCTGTCGATGTGCCAGCGGATGCGGAGCAGCTTTACGAGGCTACGTGTTTCCGCGCTGTGAACAGTGCACTGGAAGTCCAGTCGTTGGAGCGCTCAGGTGATACGTCCATCCCGCAAGTTAAAGAGGCGCGGGATGCGTTTTTTGAGCAGGAGTATTTCTGGCGCAGAGGTGTCTGGGACAAGTATTTGTTCGACGGCAAGCTAGAGACCTTCTTGGGCGTTGCCTCAAATGGAAGAGACCAGCGGCTAGATGGTGGTGCTCTACGTGTTGATTTCGGCAAGGTCGAGTCAGTGGATGAAATTTCTATCAATGCTTTGTGGCAGGTGGATCCGAAGAACGAATCACCGGCTCAACTTTCGGCTGAGGTCTCTGAAGATTTGGTGAGCTGGAAGAAGGTTACTTTCGAATATACTGAGTCGAGTAAAGAGAAGATCCAAGTTGCGCGGATTGGAGCGAACGGAGGCACAATGAATCTATTCCCAACGGAGGTGCATTCGTGGTCATTGGCTCTAGAAAAAGACCAGAAGGTGCGCTACGTGAGAGTCTTTAATGCACCGGATCGAGTTGCGGAGTTTTCCGTTTTCGTGGGTGGTAAGCAGCTCGATGGCACTGGTTGGAACGCTACGCAATTGTTCGCGCCTTTCGGAAAGGCAGCTCCTGTGGCTGCATGGGAGGCGGCGGGTATAGAGATCGATAAAAATGCTGCCGAGGGCAGCTATCTTTGTGTCGCGATTGAGGGTAAGCACGGAAGCAACAAGGCTTTCGCCGCTCTCAGGGTTGATGGTAAGACGGTAGGTGCACCGCAACGTGCTCCTTCGTTCCCTTGTGTTTCATGGGAATACCCAGCGAGGCAGGTTGATCTAAATAACACCTACTATTTTCCTGTGACTCCAGAGATGCGTGGGAAAAAAGTGGATGTTGTCGTGCTGGGGCTCGCCGGTGGTCACACGCAGATCAAGCCACACGTTTGGATCACTGCAGACAAAGCGCCCTTGGGATCTGTTTTGCTGCGGCTGGAAAAATAGGCGGGAACTACTTTCTTCATTCTGCCTCGAGAAGGTGCCGCGGTTTTCGCAAGATTCAACGGATGCTTGCCTCTAGGGCGAGTGCTGTGGCGACGATAGCGTCGTTTTCACGCATTTCGGCGGAGGGGTTTTTCCATGTACCATCGAGGAGTGCTGCTTTATGCAACTCTTGGCGGACGAACTTTATGGCACGGTTGGAACCGCCGAGCATCGATGCTGTGAGGGAAATACTGCGTGCACCGTAATATGCGAGATCCGCTGGTATGGCGTCTGGGCTCCATGAGAAACGGTCAAGCCAATCGCGGGCTGCGATGACGTTCTGGGAGTCGGAAGTTGAGCCGGCGGAGAGGAGGCAACGCAGCCCGTCGGCGGTGGCTGCGGCGTAGGAGGTGAAGCGTAGGTTGCCATGCCGGTCGGTGCCGGCGCGACCCGCTTTATTGCGCGTGGGATCTAGCGGCATCTGGAAGAAGCCGCCGTCGTCGAAGTCGGAATCCCCGGAGTCGTGGTTTTGGCAGCTCCGGACGAAAGGAAGGGCGCGGGCAATGATATCAGAATGACCTCCAGTGGCGCGGAGTCCGTCGATGGCGATGGCAGTGGCAGAGAGGTTAGGCTGCTGTATTGGGGCGGGGGAATCTGACGGAGGAACAGGAAGAGGAGAGTAGCTCCAGCCACCGCTCTGGGTTTGCAGACTGATCAACCGTTTCACTGCCACTGGCCGCAGAGGTGCGAGGGTGTCGATATGAGCTGCGGATTCCAGCACGGCTGAGGCGATGTGGATGGGAAAGGCATCGAGCAGATCATTGTCGGCGCGTGCGTGGAGCCAGGATGTGGCTTTGTTTTTCGCGGATGCGAGTGCGGGGTTATCGAAGCGGGCGAGGCAGCGGAGGACGTGCGGGGTGAGTGCTCGTCCGTCGCGAAAGGCGCCATAGGTTTCTGAGCGCCATGCGCCGTCGTCCGACTGGTGGCTGAGGAGGAATTGGAGAGCGGGATCCGGGGAAAAGGTTTCCGCCGCCCAAGCCTGCTGTCCGCCCAGCGGCGCGAGCAGCAGGAGACGGAGGAAATCGGCGCGCTTCACTCTTCGGTAGGGTCGGAATTGTCAGCGACGGGTTGTTCTGGCTGGATCGGTGCGCGGTCGCTCATGAGAACCATAAGTGCGGAGGCGGTGCAGAAAGTCCGGCCTGTGATGCAGTGTTGGCCGGCCCATGAGCCATCCTCGTTCTGGGCTTTCCCGATGGTTTCGGCCATTTGTTTTTCCCATTCGATCCAGTCGTCGCCGCCCTTTGCATGGAGTGCTTCGCCGATGTTGATGAAGCTGATAAATTCCTCACCGCCGTTGTTTCCGAAGCCGGCAACGAAGCCCTTATTCTTCACCTGACCGGCAACCTGCTTGAGTAGGACTGCTTGATCGGCATCGGCTTGTTTGATCTCTTCGAGCTCTTTTTTTCCTGCCTCCTTCTCTGTGGGAGCAGCGGTCGGAGAGGCGATGGTTTTCTCGAGTTCGACACGGCGTTCGTCGTTGTTCTCGCGGAAGCTGGTCATGCCCCCGAGTTTTGAGGCATAGCGGTAGATTTCTACGCCAGCGTCTGAAACCGTTGATCCGACGACGACGCCGGTATTGCGATCTAGGCCTATGGCGTTCTGTTTGTGATCTCTTTCGAGGACGGCGAGATCGACTTTTGCGCCGGCTTTAAAGGCGGAGTTCAGGGAGCGGCTGCAGAGGCCTTGGGAAAGGGTGGCTGCCCATCCGTCGTTACCGGCGAAGGCACCATCTTCCTGCTGGTGCTTCTCGATCTTGGCAACCACATGGTCGAGCAGTTCGGCGCGTTGTTTCTCGGACTCGGGTGAGATCATCTTACCTTTAAGGTCGGCGAGGATTTGGGCGGCGAGGAAGGTGTCCACGTAACGGCCGATTTTCGACTGGATCTGCGTATCCCGGATGGTGGTGATGAAAAGGGTCTCGCTGTCGTCGTCTTTGGCTATTTCCTGAAGGAGGAAATCCGCGGCGCGCGAGGCTTCTGCGGAGTAGTCACCGCTGTCGAGGCATGCTCCTGCGCGGAGCATGCATTGAAGGACAGTTGCGGTGTTGGCGATGTCCGAAGGGTCGGCAACGTTTTCTCCTTCGACGCGGCCACTCCCGGATTTGGTGTTGATGCGCCAACCACCTCCTTGACCCCAGCCGCCGTCGGCGTTCTGGGATTTTAGAAGCCAGGTGAGACCCTTCTTGGTGATCGGGCTGAGGGGTTTGGGAGGTGCAGGGTCTTCCTGGGGCGGAGCGTCTTCTGCAGTTGTCTCCGCAGTGATGTCCTCAGCGGCGGGAGGAACGACGATCGATGGCTCGGCAGTGGCGATGAGAGGGCTGAGGAAGAGGGCGGCGAAGATGGGATAATATCGGGGTTTCATGGCGTGTGTCCTGTTGGTTGGGCTGGGGAGGACATTTTTGTGAGATAAAAGTCCGCCTTCCTTTTGTATTAGACACGCCAAGTGCCGGTTTATTAGTAAACAGTGTGTAAAAAGTGAAATGGTGTTCCATGCGAAAAAATTCGCACCCCTTACGATCCGAGTGCTTTTAAGCGCTGGAGAAGCGGCGGGTGTGAGTAATCGAGGACGATGCGTAGGGAATGAGGCGCGGGGTGGGAGAGGTGGTCGCTGGAGAGTTTCTTGAGGGCGGTGGCGAGGGCTTCTGGAGTGCCGGTGGATTGGGAGGCGTAGGCGTCGGCTTCGAATTCGTGTTTGCGTGACCAAGCGTTGGCTAGGACGGAGAGGAGTTTCGAGGCGGGCTCCAAGAGGATAGTGAAGAGGACGAGGCCGACGTGAGGGGAGATTTTCCCGACGAAGAAGGCATCGTGGAGGGCGCGGGCGAAGGCGCCTTCGGGGTTGGTGGCGAGGCCGATGAGGAAGAAAATGAGAGCCATCTGGAGGATGCCGACGAAGAGGCGTTGCTTGATATGACCGAGGCGGAAGTGGCCGATTTCGTGAGCGAGGATGGCGAGGATTTCCTTGGGTGAGGATTTTTCGATGAGAGTGTCGAAGAGGGCGATTTTCTTGTGTTTGCCGAAGCCGGTGAAGTAGGCGTTAGCTTTGGTGGAACGCTTGGAGCCATCGATGGTGAAGACGCCGTGGAGAGGGAAGCCGCATTTGTCTCCGAGGGCTTCGATGTCAGTTTTCAGTTCACCGTCTTCCATGGGGGTGAATTTGTTGAAAAGGGGGAGAATGAGTGAGGGGGCGAGGTAGGTGAGGATGAGTTGGAAGGCGGTGACGAATGCCCATGCCCAGAGCCATGCGTTTGGTACTTCATGGAAGATCCAGAGGATGCCGGCGATGAGGGGGAGTCCGAGGACGGCGGCGAGGAGGAGGCCTTTGATGCGGTCGGTGAAGAAGAGAGCGGGAGTGGATTTATTGAAGCCGAATTTTTGCTCGATGACGAAGGTCTCGTAGTAATCGAAGGGAAGGGAGATGAGGTTCTGCGCGAGGAAAAGGGCGGAGAGGAAGATCAGGCCGGCGAAGATTTCGTTTTCTGCAAATGAGCGTGCGAGGGTGTCGGTGTAGGCGAATCCGCCGAGGAACCAGAAGCCAAGGAGGACGGTGAGGGAGAATGTGGCACGGATAATATCGAAGCGAGAGTTCGTGGTGAGGTAGGAGCGTGCCTGATCGAGTTTATCCTGATCCATGAGTCCTTCGAGCTCCGGAGGTGGGGTGGAGGGGAATGTTTTGAGATTGAGGAGGGTGGCGATGAATTCCAGGTTCCAGAGAAGGAAAAGGGAAACGACGATGAAGATAGCTAGGATGGTCATAGAGAGTAGTTTGCTAGAGTGCTAGTTTTCAGTGTTCAGGGAAGACGAATGCTGATTACCAGTGATTAGCGCTGGATGAGATTAAAGACGGGTGGGGCAGCTTCTTTCCAAGCGAGAGCTGTGGCGGTTTGGATGACGGCATCTTCGTCATCGCGGCGTGCGTAGATGCGAGTGTCTCGGAGACGCCGCGCGGTGAGCGCGATTGTCCGAAGCTCGGGTGCGAGGCCGAGGTAGGCGAAGGTGGCGGCGAGTGCGATGGCGAGAAAAAAGATGCCAATAACAATTCCGAAAGGGATTCGTCCCACGAGCATGCCGAGTATGGCGACCATGGCGGTGAGAGGTGGGACAGCCATACCGAAGCGTCGGACGGATTCTCGTGTTGCTGCGGCCTTTGGTTCGCGAGTTTTCCAATCAGCTAGAGCTGCTTTGTGGAGAAATTTTGCGTGGATACGTGCATCGGCAGCGGCTGAAGGGGGAAGTGTCTCTTTTCCGAAGGTTTCCTCCCATTTTTCAAGATTGCATGAGCATTGGCGCTTTCCGATTGAGGAGAGCAGGCGTGTTCCGAACCACCAGCGCAGGAGGAATGCGGCGATGATGGGGAATGCGGAAATAATGATGAGTAGTTTGAACACGGCTACGGGATGGATTTACGCGGGATTAATGAAGAATGCACGCGAATGAGCTGATTTTTGAATATATGACGAATCTTGAGGCAAAGGTTTTCTTGACGGATCATGGCTGTTGTTGAAACTGCGGCTGATGAAAACCCTTTTGAAAGTAGGCGCGCTGGTAGTAATTGCAGGAATGCTTGGCTCTTGCGGAGTCCCGATGGCAGCCCTTCGTAGCGTTGGTGCACTTCCGAAGACGGCAGGTAACGCCCTAAATGAGGTGGGGGGCATAGCAAACGCCCTCTACGGTGGACTTTGATTTACGGATGATCGCTCTTTTTTGGGCGAGATATTTCTCGGATCAGTCTTGATCCGTTTGCTTGGTGGGTAATTTCCAGCCAAGTTGCTTCTGGAGGCATGATTTCCGGAAATAGATCTGCCCATTCGCAGAGGACGATTGCATTTTCATCGAGGTATTCGTCCCAGCCTAGGGCGATGAGTTCTTCTGCTGACTTCAGGCGGTAGAAATCGAAATGAAAAATAGGGACTTCGCCGCCACGGTATTCATTGACGATGGGGAAGGTGGGGCTGGTAGCTACGGCTTCTGAATCGATGGCGGAGACAAAGCCCTTCGACCAATGGGTTTTGCCAGTGCCCAGGGTGCCGACTAGGGCGAATACATCACCGGGCTTCGCGATTGAGGCTGCGCTCGCGCCGAGGGCTAGCATTTCTTCGGGGGAGTTTACCCGGTGTTCGTTCATGGATTTTTCTGGAAGTTTGTGAGGACAGCGCGGACGTCGCCGATGTAGACGGCGGCACGGATCTCAAGCGGGACTCGGTCGGTGTCATCGGAGAGCCAGAGGGTTACGGGTTTCTTGAGCTTCTTGTAGTTTTTGAGCTCACCGGTGTCTTTGTCGATCTTGGTCATGGCGAAGCTGAGACGAAGGGCGTCTTTTCCCATGTGTTTTTCCTTGGCCTCACATCGTACCTTCAGCAGGTAGGGGCTAGTGAAGGGTAGGAGGAGAGTGGTGTGTTCTTCTCCGACAGCGAGCTTCTGGCTACGTATGAAAAGGATGGCTGAGAAAATATCGCGTGAGGTGTGCGGGAAGGTGAAGGACTGTGTTTTTACGATACCCGATTTGAAAATGGTAGCGACTTCATTGACTGCGACTTTGCCAGCTGAGTAGCGGTTGGTCGTGACGCATTTTTCTTTTGAGTCTTCATCGGTGGCTTTGAAGTAGCGTGTCTGGAGCGTGGAGTTTTCGACTTCTGACCAGAAGCTGTGTTTGTAGGGGAAAAGTACGGCGGCAGCCCCTTGGCTAGATGCGGTAGACTTGATGACCATAGCACCGGGTTTGCTCTCGCCGGGTGGGGCGAATTCGAGGCGACAGGTTCCTGCCTGAACCATGCCTTTCCAGCTCATGCTGAAGTCCAAGGTGCTGGGCGGCATTTTTGTATGACTACCGGCTTTTGCTGAGGTGAGCTCGGATGTCCATGTCGGTGCGGAAAGCGCGGAAGTAGCACCTATTGCAAAAATGGCTATTGTGAGAAATTTCATGATGACGCTAGGACGCACCTCGGATTGATCGAATTCAATCCGTATAAAGGTCATAGCCCGAAGACTAGCGCGGAATCATCAATTCTCCAACGGATAAACCGGAGTGGCCTTAGGAGGAAGAACGCCGGGAAACTCTGGCTCAGAGCCGAAGGTAGTGTCGTCAGAGCGATCTTGAATCGGCAGCGGGCGGAATGACTCGGAATAGGTGTCCATGCGGAACTCCATTTTCATCATGTCTCGGTTGGTTTCTCCGATTTGATCAATGAGATTTTTGTTTTCGTTTCGCAGCGCCTTCATTTCTGAGAGCAGAGCTGTGTAGAACTCGCGTTCTTCCTCGCTGCCGCGTGCCAGCGGTGCGGGTGAAAATTCACGGGAATGCGGAGCGAGTTGCCTCGTGGGATCCGCAGTCTTATCGTCAGTAGATGATGGATCGATTCGAAGTGCAGGTGCGGAAGGGAAACGAGAAACGATTCCACGAACTGTCCAAAAGTGGCTAACTCCTGCGGCCATCATGGCTGCAAGCAAGGTGCCGCAAAAGAGTGGTGGTGTAGGGTTCATCATTCCTCTAGATCGTTTGGAATAAGTTCTGGCTTTGGAAGCGAGGCGAGAAGGTTGTGAAGTTCTGAGATTGCGTTTCCGAGGCGGAGTGAATCGTTATCGAGTTTGGCGACGGAATCGCCGAGGATAGCGCTTACTGTCTGTGTCTGGCGGTAGCCGAGGGCAGTATCGAAGCCAGGTTCACCAACGGAGAAAACGTTAATGCCGTCTGCCTCTGGGGAAAGGACATGGGGTTGGATGCGCAGGGTGATCGAGGTGCCAGGTTGGAGCTCCACTTCTTTTACAACTGCTGGAGCGTTAGCTGATTTTGTGAGTGACCATCCTGTGGGAGGAGTGGAGAGTGCTTTTGGTGCAAAACTTGCCTTTAGCTTCACAAGTGAAGGGTCGATCTTACCGGTTCCTTCGCTGACGGATTCGACTCTGATTTCCAGACCGGGTTCTTTAATTTCCGGGGCGGGTTCGACAACTATTTCAGGCGTAGGTTCGGGTTCTGTTACTTCGTCGAGTATGACAACTTCATCCGAGAGTTCTTCAGGTGCTTCTAAGTCTGGTTCTAGCGGAGATTTACCCGTGATGAGGACAGCGTCTTCCTCTTCCTGCTCGGATTGTTCTTCTTCGACTTCTTCGGGAGGAGAGACTGGTGCGGGAGGAGAGACTGGTGCGGGAGGGTCGAGCACGACGATGACTTCGTTTTCCTTCTCTCTGCCTTCGCGCTTCACGCGATTGAACTCATCAATCGCTTTCTGCACCTCGGCTGAGATGGATTTTTCTTCGGGTGAAGTTTCGGATGTGTAGTTTTGAGCTTTCAGGGGTATTCCGAAAGCGAGCAACAGTAGTAATGCGGGAGTGGCTTTCATGGTTAGTCCTGAGGTTTTTGGAGTTCGATGGTCTCGATGGTGTCTCCGGCCGAAGAGCCGATTGGAGCGAGCGGGTCGTATTGATTTTCCGGAAGGGAGGGACTGTCTGCACGCAGGGCGGCTGTGGGCACAGAGCGATCCATAAGGTCATTCCATGCGGCGAGGAGTTGAGTTCCTTCATCGCGTAGGGCGCGGGTTTTTTCCTGATGAATGGAGAGACGAGCGAGGAGTTCACGAGCTTCGTCGGCTTCCTGCTGTGACCAACGGAGATTGCGGCTTTGGTAAAGGACGGGAACGTCGACGATGATGCGGCTGATATCGCCGGACGGGCTTTCCGCATCAAGGACGTGTTGAATGCGGATGTTCGTTTCCTCGAAATCTGCGCCAGATGCGGTGGGAGTTTCACCGGGGTTAGATGGTGAAGGTCGGTTGTTACCGGGCAAGGCGTCTCCGGCGGGTAGAAGGGAGTCAGAGGTATTTTTCTGAGCAGGATAGTTCGAGGCGACCTCGCGTTGCTCGGCTTCTGTGGAAATCAATGGGCCTTCGATGATGTAAGGCTTGGTAATGTAGGCGAGGCAGAAGGTCGCGGCGATGGCCGTGCTCGCGAAGAGCAGCCATGGGTATACCGATTGGATAGGGTAGGAATTTACCTTGCGGTTCGTTGAAGAATAAATGGAAGGATCCGGGTTCAAAGGAAGTCCGGAGACTTTTTCCTTTTTTTCAGCTTCTGGGGCTTTTGGTGTGGGAAGAGGCTTCATGGTTTAGCGGCGGCTGGATCAGGATCCTTTTGAGTGGCGGCGACAGCGTAGCTGACGATGGTCTGATCAGAAACTCCGGGAAAGGTAGTGATGGTGAGAGATTCTCGAGAAAGGCGCAGGTGGCGTAGTGTGCCATCGGCTGAAGATGAGGCTTGGACTCCGGGAATGACCTCTAGAGCACCGGTTCCCGAGCGCTGTCGGCTGATGCCATCCGAGCGATAGATTTCAAAGTTTGTGTATGATTCTTCCTCTCCTTCAGGACTCATGCGGATGGTGACTCCGTCTGTGAAAATGTGGAAGGCGATCGGTTTCATGGGGATGGGAGTCATCTCCGCCCCAGTCATTTTGAAATGTGCTTTCAAAAGGTAGTCTCCTACGTGTCGGAATTCGCCTCCAACCGCGATGGCTGCAGTGATCAGGAAGATCGCCGTTGTGTGGAGACATTTCATTCGCCTACGTCCCATAGTGAGTCAGAAGTCGTGCCTGAAGGATCATAGACGTTGGTTCCTCCGTCGCTGACAACAGGTGGTGAAACGTCAACTCGTATAGTGCGAGTGACGCCATCCAGTCCTTTTACAGTTGGCATCGAGGTGGCGCGGTTGGCCAAGTAAGGTATGAGTTTACTATTGGTCAGATCGCTGACGAGGTCGGTTGGATTGTCAGATAAATAAAGGCGTTGAGCCGCATAGACGGAGCGAAGGTCTTCGGATGCGGCGCGTCCCAGTTGCCAATTTGTGTATTGGCTCGATACACCAAGACCCACCCCAATCAGGGTAAGCAGCACCCCGATGACGATGGTCATCTCGAGCAGAGTGAAGCCGGGTTTGTGCTTGGTGGAGCTCATGGCCTTTTATTTAAACCTTATTAAAGTTCTTGCAAAGCTAGAAATCACATGAATTTGACTATCTTTTCTAGGTGTTTTCGCTAAAAAGCACCTTTCCATTGCGGTCAGAGGCTTCTAGCCGTGCAAGAGCCGGCGTAAAATTGTCTAAGTAATGCACGGAATCCACCTGTTGTTTGAGGGAACCGTCGAGAATTAGGCGGGCTAGAGAGCCGTAGGTTTCTTCGATTTCTGAGAGTGTGGCGTGTTTCATCCACTCGGTAACCCAGAGGCCGCGGATGCGGAGATCGCCGAAAATGAGGGGGCCATTGGGCACAGTGAGAGGTTTACGCCCCATAGCTCCGTAGGTGATGTGAGTGCCTCCGTTGGTGAGGAGTTTCATGAGGCGGAGGGCGCTTTCTCCGCCTACGGCGTTAAATGCGAGTTTGGATTTTGTCTTGCCGATGGATTGCTTGGCAGTTTCGTAACCCTCAGCACTGTCTGGGAGCACGAGTTCCGCGCCGAGAGCGTTGAGTTCAGGGATCAGAGTTTCATTTCTTAGGAAGCAGGCGGTTTTCACGCCCATGGCGGCAGCGAGTTGGATGACGCATTGGCCGACGCCTGAGTTTGATGCATTGAGGACGACCCAATCGCCCGGTTGGAGTTTTTCGAAATGGTTAAGCAGCAGCCAAGCGGTGGCGGGATTGACTTTTAGCATCGCGGCCTGGAGAGGATCGATTCCTGTTGGGAGCTTGATGAGTTTTTCGGCAGGGGCGACGGTATGAGTGGCCCAGCCGCCAATCTGGCCGATTGGCATCACGGAATCTCCAGGTGAAAAGGAGTCTGAACGGCTTTCGAGGATGGTGCCAAAGCACTCCATACCTGCTTCTGCTGGGAGCGTGGGTTTGATGCCGTAGGTGCCTTCAATGTAGTTGAGATCTGCTGGATTGATGGGCGCGGCGTGTATTTTGAGAAGGACTTCGCCGTCTTTCAGTGGGGCGGGTTGGAAATCGATGAGCGATAGTACTTCGGCGGGTTTGCCATGGTTTTCAAAGATGAGCCTACGTGCGTTCATGGTGTTGTGTGGTTTTTCCTTGGCTTTACGGCTCTGGCGGGGCTATTTCCGTGGTGCAATGACACGTTCCTCCATTGAGCTTTCAATTAAAGTTTTCCTCTTCGCACTCATCGTGACCTTTATTTGGACGGTCGTCAAAGTGATGGGGATGATTTCCTGATTGCTGCTTATCTTTTTTGATGGCGGCGGTATGGCGCGTGCAGGACACTAATTCCTGCATCCATGAATATCCCTGATATCCCGGCCTATCTGCCATTTTTGTCTGAGTCCCTGCTGAAAGAGCTGTGGGATGAGGCTGAGGAAATCCCTGCAATCGATGGGTTGAGGGTGGCCAAAGGGTTGCGTGAAGCTTTTCCCGAGATCGAGACGGATGAGGCTTTGGTTTTCGTTTGCGAGCTATATGCGGAAATGAAGAACAGCCTTAGTGGCGTCCTGGATCAGCGGGTAGTGGATCGTGATTTCATGGATAGGGAGACACTTGGCTGTGTTTCTAGGAACGATGGGGTAAAGTTTTCATCGCCGGAGTATGAGACGGTGATCGGGAAAAAGGATGCCGATGGGCGCATCGTTATTGGACCCTTGCCGGGATCAGGGGGTGCTGTGGAGCCGGTTTTGATCCCGGAATTTCTCGTGGGGGATCAGGTGACGTTGTTCGGGCCACCGGATACGGAGAAGATGTCGATCAATGCGATGAACGCGATGAACCGGAAGAGCCCGGAAGAGTCGGCGATCGTCACGGAACTCGCGGAGGCGGCGGGTCAGGTGCCTCGTTGGGGAGCGGACAACGAAGACTCGAAGACGCCAATCATGGTGAATTTCCTCAACGCTTGCCGCAATTTGGTAGGGTGTTTCGATGGGACGATACGATTCGAAGACGAGCGAAATGGGAAGGTCTATGAATTGGATGAGAGTGGGCTTTCGAAACCGATTAAACGCATCCCTGGGTTGGCTCTGCCGGATGGGAATCACTTGTTAGAGGGGAATCCGCTGCCACTCCATCTCTTCGATTTCGCGATGCACCTGTGGCACAATCGCAGCAAACCAGAGGCGCTTGTGTTTTACGTTCCTAAGCTGGAGAACGAAGAAGAGGCGGCGTATTTGAAAGAGCTAATTGATCTAGCTGAGGCAAAGATTTCTGCAGTCGAACCAGACTATGTAGCGGGAACGATCAAGTTGTTTATCGTTTTTGAAAACCCGAGAGCGATCTTTCGTATACGTGAGATCGCGG
This sequence comes from Luteolibacter sp., assembly GCA_051252155.1. Lineage (GTDB taxonomy): Bacteria > Verrucomicrobiota > Verrucomicrobiia > Verrucomicrobiales > Akkermansiaceae > Luteolibacter. The sequence goes on from JBPOGB010000002.1 coordinate 800,751, forward strand.
AAACCCTGCGTCCGCATTTTCTCGGCGGTAGCTTGGGTTGGCATGATTTCTTGGCCTCAGCAGCGAGGCTTTTCAAACACGATCCGAACTACCGTATCCCGGTGAAGGCGGATCCGAATATCGTGATTAATCATATCCGCGAGTCGCATAAGATTTTGGTTGAGGCACTGGCGCCGATGGAAGCGATACGCATTGGGGGGATGTATGGAGTGCTTTATGAGGATGGAAATCTGGATTCCTACGAGGTGTGTATGGTGGGATATATCCGCGATGTGACGACGCAGTTGAAGCGAGGACTGAATGGATTCTGGGTGGCGCACCCGGCATTCGTGAGGACGGGCTTGGCGATGGTTGAGGCATGGCGGCGTGGGGAGGAGGCGGTGACTGAATTGGTGAAAGCACTGGTGCCGGATCCTTCGGAGCATGTGCCGTTGTTAGAATTTGTTTTTGGGAAAGATGTTGAGGGCTTGGATAAAAGTGATCCGCGCTACTTGCGTAGCGTGCTTGCGGCGAGTGTGGGTGTCTCAGACGTGATCGCGAATGACGATCCTGAGGAGGTGCGCTACAATGTGTTTCAAGCACTGCAATACATCTGTGATTGGTTGTGTGGGAATGGTTGCGTGGCTCTTCCGGCGACCATGAAGAACGGCAAGGGAGAGACGGTTTTCGTGAGGGTGATGGATGATCTGGCGACGACCGAACGTTCGCGCTGGGAGCTGTGGGCGGAGGTGGCACACGGGAGGGTTTCGCATGAACTTTTTGGGAAAATAGTGGATGAGGAGCTGGCTTTCATCCGCAAGGGAGAGGATTCGGACAATAAGCGGGTGCAGGTTTCGTGGAAAGGAGAGGCGGAGAAATGGTATCCGGTCGCGGAGGTGATATTGCGGTGTCTGGTGACGGATGCGGAGCCGGTGGAATTTGCGACTGAGCTGATGATGCCCTTCACATTAGATGTAATACGGAATGCAGAGGATCCGCTGGCGAAAGCGAAGGAGTTGGGGGCGTTTTGATCTTATGGAGCGCGGCTTTTTAAGCCGCTTTCTTGGACTTCGCTTATCGTTCGGGGTGTGAAATCATTGGCGGAGTGTTAGACAGCGGCTTACAAAGCCGCGCTCCATATTGCTCCATATTGCTCCATATTTTTCACCAATCCACCGGTAGCTCGATCATGTTTCCGGCATCTTCGTATTTGATGAAGCCGTTTTTCATGCCGTATTCGTGGACGAAGCGGGTGACTTTTACATCGTAGGCGCAGTATTCCGCGATTTTGCGGAGGGGCTCGAATTCGCCGGTTTTCTTGTGTTCCTGCCACCAGCGGATGGCGTCTAGGCCGTCGGCAGATTTGCCGGTGCCGAGGCAGGAGGAGGCGACGTTATCGAGTTTTAGGAAACGTCCCATGCGCTCCTTCACGTCGAGCATCATGTCGAGATTGAGTGTCTGCTCTTCTAGTTGTGGCAGGACGTATGGTTGGAGCACTGGGTAGTCGAAGCCGATGTGGTTCCATCCTACGACGAGATCCGCTTTCAGGAGGACTTCGGTGAGTGCATCGGAATCATTTTCACCAAAGATGACATATTCGTCGGTTGCCGTGGAGTAGGTGACAGCGATGGAGATGCAGAGCTTGGCCTTGTTTGCAAAGCCGCCGACGTCGCTAATGCTGCGTTGGGTTTCGAGGTCGAAATAGACGATGTTTTTATCTGCCACGTGGGGATGATGGACAGGGGATGGCGATCGTCCAAGATGGAACGTCAGAAAATCACTCGGAGAAGATTCGGCAGCTTTGTCCTTCGCAGAGGAGGATGTCGGTGCCGGTGTGGGAGTCGAAGATCGCGCGGGGGCGATGGGTCTGAGTGAGGCGTGAGAGAGTGGCTGCGTAGTCCTTTTGTGGGATTTGGAAATGGATGACGCCTCGGTTGTTTAGATCGTGGGCGGCGAGCAGGACGGGTGCGGTGAAGACTTGTTTCTCTAAGGTGTTGGCACCCGCGCGGAGGAGGGCTTCGGCGCGTTTTGAATAGTCTTCGGACTCGGCGAGAACGGCGAGTTTGAGGAGGTTCAGGGCGGCGATGTGGTTTGGCGATGGCTCTGCGCCGTCGTAGTCCTCGCGGATGGAGAGGAGGGCTTTGCCGTTCATTTTCGTGGTGACGATGTATCCGAGTTTTTCCTCGCTCCAGTATTCTTTGTCGAGGGTAGCTTGGAGTTCAGTGGCCCACTCTAGCCAGCCGCCGGAGGGATCGATGGCGTGGAGATCGATGAGGCCGAAAATAAGGAAGGCGTAGTCAGCAGGGAAGCCGGGTGCGTCGCCGGGTTTACCGCGGTAGCTGCGGAAAAGAAGGCCGTCTTTCCAGAGGTGATCCTTGATGAAGTGCGCGGCGGTGGAGGCAGCTGAGGCGTATTCTTCTGATAAGAAAGCGGCGGCGGCTTTGGCGAGAGCAGCGATGGCTAGGCCGTTCCAGGCGGTGATGATCTTGTCGTCGCGATGCGGTTGCGGGCGAGTTTCGCGGTGGGCGAGGAGGGTCTTGGCGGATGTTGCTAGGGATGCGGCGATCTCTTTTTCCGTGAGGTCGAAAGCGGCGGCGAGTTTGTCGTTCGGGAGGGCTCGAAAGAGGGTGTTTTGGCCTTCGAGTTTGTCGTGTGGGTCGCTCTCGGGTCGTGAGTTTCCCCCTGCCTGCACTCCGTAGGCCATGGAGAAAATGGAGGCGGCTTTGGGGTCGAGTAGGCTGGAGATTTCCTCGGAAGTCCATGTCCAGAAGGCTCCTTCGTGTTTCTCGGAATCTCCTTCCTTTCGGAGAGAGTCTGCGTCTTCGGCGGAGTGGAAGGCGCCGTTTGCATCGAGCATTTCCGTGAGGAGGTAGTCGAGAATGTCTTCGGTGGTCTGGCGGAAAAGGTCGTCCTTGGTGAGCTGCCATGCCTCGGTGAAGGCGAGGGCGAGCTGGCCTTGGTCATAGAGCATTTTTTCGTAATGCGGGACGTGCCAATAGCGATCCACAGAGTAGCGGTGGAAGCCGCCGCCGAGGTGATCGTGTATGCCGCCCTTGGTGATGGCGCGTAGGGTGTCTGTGGACATGTCGCTCGCCATTTCCGATTCGTCACTGCCCTTGGGAAAGCGCTCGTGGAGCTGCATGAGGGCGAGCATGAGGGTGGGGCGGGGGAACTTCGGTGCATTGCCGAAGCCACCGAGCTCTGAATCAAACATACTTTCGCAAGAATCGAGGTAGTCGCCGAAAACTTTTTCCGAAGGGAGACCGCGAAGTGCTTGGGACTCGTTGGCGTGCTTGCGCAGTTGTTCCATCACATTGTTTGCGCTTTCGAGAACCTTTTCCTTGTCCTCGCGGTAGGCGGTTCCGAGTTGCTCACAGACGTTTGGGAAACCGGGGCGGCCATGTTTGTCTGTTGGCGGGAAATAGGTGCCGCCGACGACGGGTAATGCATCGGGGGTAAGCCAGACATTGAGTGGCCAACCACCCTGTCCGGTGGTCGCTTGGAGAAAAGCCATGTAGGTGGCATCAATGTCTGGGCGTTCCTCGCGATCTACTTTGATGTTGATGAAGTGCTTGTTCATCACTGCGGCGATTTCCTCGTTCTCGAAGGATTCGTGTTCCATGACGTGGCACCAATGGCAGGTAGAATAGCCGATGGAGAGGAAGACGAGCTTATCCTCTTTTTTCGCCTTCGCGAAAGCCTCGTCGCTCCACGGCATCCAATCGACGGGATTGTTCGCGTGCTGGAGGAGGTAGGGGGAAGTTTCCTTGGCGAGTGCGTTAGGCATGGAGGGAGCCTAAGCGCTAAATCTTAAATTTTAAACCTCAATAGGGGGGGAGTTACAAGCTACGGTTGGCTGCGGGACGCAGCTTTCACGACCTGCGGCGGGACGCCGCAGCTACTACAGTTCGCCTTGGATGAGATCCTCAAGCGTCTGGCGCTTGCGGATGACCGTGGCGTCTGCTCCTTCGACGAGAATCTCGGCGGGGAAGGGGCGGGAATTGTAGTTCGACGCCATGGTGAATCCGTAGGCACCGGCGGACATCAGGGCGATGTTTTCGCCGGGGCGGAAGTCCGGGAGTGGTCTGTCTTGGCAGAAGAAGTCTCCGCTTTCGCAGATGGGGCCTACGACGTCCACTTTGGTGAGTTCACCAGTGTTTTCCTTGAGAGGGACGATATCGTGGTGGCCTTCGTAGAGAGCTGGGCGGATGAGGTCGTTCATCGCTGCATCGACGACTCGGAAAGTTTTGGCGGAGCCCTTTTTCTCGTAGAGGCAGCGGGTGATGAGAGCACCAGCGTTGCCGACGATGTAGCGGCCAGGCTCAAGGAGGATTTTCAGGCCGAGATCCTTGATGCGGGGAACGAGTTCCTCACCGTATTTCTCGATGGTGAGTGGGCGCTCGGAATCAGACTTCGCCGACCACCAATCGGATGAACCGGAAGCGAGGGAGTCTTCGTAAACGATGCCGATACCACCGCCGATCGACCAGAACTCGATACCGTGCTTTTCCTTGAGAGCGGTGACGAGAGGAGTGACCTTTTCGACAGCTTCGATGAATGGATCGATGGAAGTGAGCTGGGAGCCGATGTGCATCTGGAGGCCGCGCATCTTGATGTTCGGCATTTCAGCGGCAGCGCTGTCGTAGAGATCGGCGATGCGTTCGAAATCGACACCGAACTTGTTTTCGGATTTCCCGGTAGAAATGTATTTGTGCGTCTTCGCGTCGACGTTTGGATTCACGCGGACGGCTGCGGGAGCGATTTTGCCGAGTTCTCCAGCGACTTCGTTGAGGTAGCGGAGTTCTTCTTCGCTTTCGACGTTGAAGGAGTAGATGTCCTTCTCGATGGCGTAGACGATTTCTTCACGAGTTTTCCCGACGCCTGCGAAGGTGCAGTGTGCAGGATCGCCGCCGGCCTTGATGACGCGGAAAAGCTCGCCACCGGAAACGATGTCGAAGCCCGCGCCTTTGCTAGCGAGGAGTCGGAGGACGGAGAGATTCGAATTTGCCTTCACCGCGTAAGCAACCTCATGGCATACGCCGGAGAGTGCTTGATCGAGGCGGGTAAAGTGATCGGTGATCGTGCCGCCGGAATAGACGTAGAGAGGCGTTCCGTGTTCTTCTGCAAGGGATTGCAGGGAAACGTCTTCGCAGAAGAGCTCTCCGTCTTTATAAGAAAAGCCGTGCATAGTTCAGGAGCCCTAAGGGCGGCTGATTACTTAACGATACCGGCCTTTTTCAAGGTCACGTAAGCACCATTCTTATTGATGGTCTTAAGTGCGCGGCAGGTAAGCTTGAGACGAACGAATTTGCCGAGTTCAGGAACCCAGACACGCTTGTTCTGTAGGTTTGGAGAAACTTTACGTTTCACAACCTTGGTTACGTGACGACCGATGCCGCCTTTTTTCTTGGCGAGACCTGAACGATGAATTTTGCCGCCGGAGCGGACGCGGGTGCCTCTGATACTACAAATACGTGCCATGATAAAAATTGGTTTGCGGGGAGGCGGAGGATGCCTCGGTTTTCTATCCCGTCAAGACGAATCGTGGGAGATATTTTGGAAAATTTAGTCTAAACGGCGAATATTCAGCCATTTTTCGACATCTCGGAAGATTTTGTCGCGCTTTTCATCATACATGAGGAGGTGATAGGCGTCCGGGTAATTGTGATAAGTGATGGGGACTTTATCCGGTATCCGGGCGATAAAGCCTCGGATGTCAGAGTCGTTGTTGAAATAGTCCTCTTGGCCGTGGAGGACGAGGACGGGGACTTCGATTTTTTCGGCGCAGGCGTTCATTCCGTCGATGAGCTTGGTAAGCGTGCCTAAGAGGCGGAGGGTATGCTTCTCGATGTTGTAAGGATTAGTTTTCGCCTGATCGAGATGGCTTTCGGACTCCTGTGTCATCTGCACGTCTTGCTCACCTGCGAGGGCATCAAGCGGGACGCGAGCAAGCGGGAGGGTGGCGGCAGCTGTTTGAACGAGGGCGATTTTCCAGGGTTCGATGTCGTCCTTGAATCGGACGATGGGAGATGAAAGCACGAGCGCGTCGCACGGTGGAGTTCCAGTAGGGGCTGATGTGACGGCATGTGTGGCGATGAGGGCGCCCATACTTTCGCCATACCAGATGATCTGTGCCGCTGGGTGTTTCTTTTTGACGAGTTGGGTAAAGATCTCGAGGTCGGCATACCATTCGGTGGCGTTTCCAATGTCACCACGGCGCTCGTAAATGGGGTCACTGCCTTGTCCGCGCACTTCGTAGGCGTAGACGGCGGTCTTGGGCTGGTGCTTTACGAGGTGGACTCCGAGATTTTTGTAGTCAAGAGAGGCTCCGCAAAAGCCGTGAATACCGATAATAACAATATCCGGTTCGACTTTTTTGCGTTTCCAAGTGCGATAGCCAAACGACTGTGGTTCCAGTCCGCTCTTCGCATCGTGGAAGGTCATGTAGTCGGTGGGCGCACAACCGATGGTCAAGGCGCCAATGATGCTGCTAAGCAGAAATGTGATGAAACGAAATCTCACTACCGAAATCTGCACTATGGATTTCCGGAACGCAATCGTGATGAAGCGAGCGGCAGTCCACTGTGACAAACAGTTTACACGCATTTTACCTCCAGAGTAGTGATTTTGGATTTTAATGAATCTGAATCTACCTAGTATAGGCATTGTATAAATCGCGTGTAGTCATGAAAAATTTCTTATTTCCCTGTTTGTTGTCATTGCTTGCAGCCTTTCCGGCGTTTTCAGCGCCACGTTTAGTGGTTTCGACGCCTTCACTTTTGCCGGAATCTGAGATTGATGTGATTTTTGATCAGCCGATGGTTGAGCAGGAAGATCTTGGAAATGAAGTAGCAAACGATCTATTTGCCACCAGACCCGAGCTGCCGGGGAAATTGTTCTGGAAAGCGCCGACTATTGCGGAATTTAGATCAGATTCGATTCCTTCGTTGGGGACGGAGTATTCCTTCATGATGAAAATAGGACTGAAGCATCTCGATGGTTCGGAAGTTGAGGCTGGCCCGTTCGCAACAGTTTCCAGCGAGGCGTTCCGAGTTCTCACAGCAAGGATACCGAACCGTTGGTCCAGTAATTATACACGTTCTACTACGAGTTATTTGATCGTATTCAATGATGATGTCGATGTTGCGGCCATCGCGGGATTCTTTACTTATTCTTCGAGTAAAAATGGCCGTGTCGCGCCGAAGGTTGTTCATGCAACTGCGGCTCAGGCTGGCTATTACCGTACTAGCTACTTGCCTTGGAAGAGTCGCTTGGATCCTGAAAAGCACCGCGAGAGCGTCGATCCTGAGACTCCTGTGAAAAACATCCTTATCGTTTCTCCGGTTTCTCCTTTGCCTGTGGCAAAAAGCTGGGCGCTACAGGTGTTAAAGGGGCTTCCGAATTCTGATCAAAGCACGACGCTTGGCTCGGATGTTTCATACACCATCGGAGAGGTCGCGCCGTTTCGATTTGGCGATGCATACGCGCAAGTTTCGCCGAATTCACCACGCAGCATTCTCCTAAGTTTTAATGAGCGGCTTTCCGCAGAGCTAGATGAATCTGCGATTTCTATATCGCCAGCGCCGGAGGGAATGAAGGTATCAACGAATGGAAAGAACTTGCGCATCGAAGGAGATTTCAATGAATACGATAAATATACTATCACGCTATCGAATGGAATTAATTCATCTGGCGGGCAGAGCCTGAGTAATCCAGGTTCGCGGGAAATAGAGTTTCAACGGCTGGATCCAGAACTCGCCTTGCCTTCGGAAGATGAGGCTCAACTCGCATTCGGCAAACGCGAGTATGAGATAAGCACGATCAATCTTGCTTCCGTCACTATCCGAATCAAGAAGCTCGAAGGGAAGGGGGCTGTTCGCACTTTCCAAGGATATAGGAACTACACCGGTGTGGGCCCGAACTGGACTCAGATCGAACCTGCTTCAGTTCTTCCATTCTCGCTCGTACCTGGAAAGACTGTCCTAGAGAAGACTATCGATCTCGGCACCGATGTAGATACTGGAACGAATCTTACGCTTTCTTGGGATGATCTGCTTTCAGAAGGGACAGATTTCGCTTCGCTCTTCATTGACGTGATAGGCACTCCTCATCCTATGGCTGAGTCCAACGGTAGGCGAAACGTGCAGGCAATCGTGCAACTCACCGACATCGGTTTGGCATGGAAATTTACGAATACTAAATCTCTAGTATATGCGTTTTCCTGTAAGACTGGAAAGCCACTCCCTGGCGTGAAGATTAACGTTCGTGGAGAAGATGCGGAACTCCTTGAAGAGGCTGTGACCGGCGATGACGGAATGGTGACTGTTGTGAGGAGCGGCGATGTGCGCCACGTGCAGGCCTCGCTAGGAGAGGATTCTTACACGGCGGCTTTTGATGAAACGCTGGATAGCGTCGGTCTCTGGCATTTTCCTGTCCGCTATTCGTGGATGAAGCAACAGCCGCAGCAGCGCCGCGCCTTCATGTTCACCGAACGTTCGCTCTATCGCCCCGGCGAGAAAGTTCGGATCAAGGGTATCGTCCGCAATCAGTTTGGAAATGCCATCGGCCTCGCCGAGCAGAAGTTGGCACGCGTTGTCATTGTTGATCCTCAGGATAAAGAGATTTTCACGGAAGACGTAGAGTTGTCCGCTCTGGGTTCGTTTGACCTAAGTTATACTTTGCCAGATTCTAAGACCGGCGGGCATGTGATACGTCTTGAGTTTCCCGAAGATATCGAAGCGGCCGAAGAAACTGAAGACTGGGAGCTACAGGCGGCACTCATGGATGGGGCGATCTTCGAGCTTCCGCTTCGTGTGGAGGAATTCCGCCGTAACACCTTCGAGATTCTGCAAGAGATCAATGATCCTGCCATCGGCGCGACGGAAATTTCCGCAAACCTCACTGCAACCTATTACCAAGGTCAGCCGGTCGCCGCAGGCAAGGCCTCCACTTTTACAGAAATTTCCGAGATCAATCTCTATCCCGAGCGCTACCGTGATTTCCTCTTTGGTAACCACCGCAAGGATGACTGGCGTTACTGGTATCATTACTTTGGCTACCGCGACCGCGATGCCGATAACGGAGTTGTCGGCACAAGTCTAGATTCTGAGAGTGTGTTGTCTGCAGAAGGGTTCACCGAAATCCCCGTTGAGATCCCGCAGGGCGATTTTCCAACCGCCAGAAAGGTAAGTATTGCTACCGAAGTAACAGATGCGAACAACCAGACACTTACGGCGCGCTCCACGGCTACGGTGCACCCGTCATCGCTCTATGCCGGTATATCTAGGGTAGACAGGTTGATCCGTGTGGGTGATCAAGTGCCATTTAGTATCGTGGTGACGGACACATCGGGGGAGCCTGCTGCCGAGGACGTGAACCTCACCGTTACCCTTTCTCGTCAAGTTCATACCAATACCAAGACGACGAATGCGAACGGCGACACGGTCACCGAAAGTGAACCTTATGAGGAAGAAGTTTCTACTGCGGAAGTCGTAGTAACTTCTGAGGACTCGGGGAAGGAAGGTCTTTCGCTCCCGATTGCTCCGCAAAATACCGGCCTACATTTTCTCTCCGTGAAAGGCAAGGATGCCGAAGGTAGAGAGTTCGCTACCGTCACACGCATCCACGTCTATGGCTCGACAGAATACCCGTGGCAGTATGAGGACGGCCTGCGCATCAAACTCGTTTCAGAAAAAAAATCCTACAAGCCCGGCGAGACCGCACGGATACTTGTTCTCTCACCTATCGAAGGCACCGCCCTCGTTACCGTAGAGCGTGAAAAAATCCTCAGCTCGAAGCTCATCGAACTGAAAGCAGATAATCCGGTCATCGAGATTCCACTCACCGATGAACATGCGCCAAACGCTTATGTCTCCATCCTGATCGTCAAAGGCTCTGCCGAATCTGCCCGCGATATCAAGGAGCCTCAGCTCCGTCTCGGTTATTGTGAGCTTCAAGTTGAAAATCTACACGACCGTCTGGATGTCGCTATTGATGATCCTTCGGAAAGCAGCCGGCCTGGCACTGAGGTTACGCTCACGGGAACAGTAAAAACCTCCGACGGCTCGCCTGCTGTAGGAGCCGAAGTTACGCTCTACGCTGTGGATGAAGGCACGTTGGCAGTGATGGGATATGACACTCCTGACCCCATGTCCTATTTCTACGACAGACGTTATCTGTCCGTCGATGCAGGCACATCCTTCCACGATTTCATCACGGAAAACCCCGAATACCGCTCCTTCCACAACAAAGGCTTCTTCATCGGTGGCGGCGGTGATCCGAGCAAACTAGCCGACCTTTTCCGGAAAAACCTCGATCCCTGCGCCGAGTGGTCGCCGACGCTCATGACGGATGCCGAGGGACGTTTCTCCAGCAGCTTTACCCTGCCTGATACGCTCACGCGCTACCGTGTCATTGCCATCGTGCATCACACCGGATCGAGTTTCGGAAATGATGTATCAGAGTTGTTGGTGAAAAAGCCTCTTATGCTTGAGCCGAAGCTTCCGCGCTTCGTGCATCAGGGAGATCTAGTTACAGGAAATGTGATGGTGCAGAATGCATCAGAGTACACCGCGACGTGGGAAGTTGTCTGCTCCATCAGCGGTGACGAGGGCAGCAAACCCGCAGAGCTCGAAGGTGCATCGACGCAGAGCATTACCCTTGCGCCGGGTGATTCTGAAGTGCTCGGATTTCCGTTCCGCGTTGTGGATACCGGTGAGGTCACTATTTCCTATCGCGCCACTCCGCTTTCTCTGCATGGCGGCGAACTCACTCCGAAACTTAAAGTATCGCTTTCCGATGCGGTGCAGGAAACCTTCATCTCACACTACCCGATGCCGCTTCTAAGGCAGGTGACCGCCGTCCGCACCCAGCCCGGCAAGACGACCGATCTGCACGATCTTCTTAGCGAGGAGTTACAAACTGCGAAAGGTAGTGTGGAACTTGAGTTAGCCACCTCGCCACTGGTTGAGATTAGCGCCTCCGCAGATTACCTGCTCCAGTATCCGTATGGCTGCGCGGAGCAAACCAGCTCCTCGCTGATGCCGTGGTTTGCCGTAAAGGATCTCCGCTCCTATGTCCCCGCCTTCGCGAAAAAGAGCGACAAGGAAGTGGAGAAAGCCATCAACGCCGGAGTTGGACGCCTACTCAGTATGCAGCAACCGAACGGCTCATTTGGTTATTGGCCTGGCGCGACCACGACGAATGAATGGGTCACTCCATATGCAGGCATGGTTCTCACTCTTGCTTCGCAAAACGGAGGCAATGTCCCGCAATCTGCGCTCGATAGACTTTCGCAGTATCTTATCGGCACCCTCCGAGGTGCAGGTGAGGAGAAAAATTCCACCGCCTTGGAAAACCACGCCCGCTCGCTCTACACCCTCGCTCTGCTTGGAAAAGCGCAAGAGCCTTATCATTCCCTCATGGTGGAAAAACTCCCCTATATGAGCGATACTGCCCGCGCCCTCCTCGCCGCAGCCATGGCTGAAGGCTCAGAGGGACGACCCCAGGTGCTTTCCACCGCAAATGGCATCCTTTCCTCGAAAGTTAGCTTCAAGGAAAATGCGGATAATAACTACTGGATCCCTCGTGGTTCATCGCTACCTGCCGTGCTCATCGCTCAGATCGCCATCGATCCCGATTCCAAAGAAGTTCATGCCACGCTTGATCGACTCCTGAATGATCGCAATCCCTATGGCCACTGGCGCAGCACCTGGATGAACGGTTGGAGCATGCTAGCCGTCGCACAGTATGCCTCGCATCAAACACCGGACAAGGCGGACATTGAATTCACTCTGAATATCGATGGCGAAAGCCGGAAGATCAACCTCAACCCTGACAGCCCGACTACCGCCTTGTCCTTCCCGCTCACCGCCGCCACGACCATGACGGTCTCCAGCGAAGGCGCCTCCTACATTCGAATGAAAATCGCAGGTAAACCGGCAATCACTCCACTGGCACCGGTTGCGAAAAACGGCCTGTCCATCGACCGTTTCTACGAAAAAGTCCTCCCCAGTGGGCAGACCGAAGTCCTCAAGCAGCCCGCTCTCGGTGATCTCATCCGCGTCACCCTCCGCGTCACCCTGCCGAAGGACGATAGCCGCTATGTCGTCGTCGATGACCCGCTTCCCTCCATTTTCGAAACGGTGAACACCGACTTTGCCTCGCAGTCTGGCGGGCAGAATGTTCGCACCAGCGAGAATGATTGGACGGTTTCCCATTCCGAACTTCGCTCGGATCGCGCCGTGTTCTTCATGGATCGTGTCTGGAGAAAAGGAACCTATGAACTCACCTACCTCGCCCGCTGCACGATTCCCGGCGAGGTCAGTGTCCCGCCCGCCAAGGTCGAGTCCATGTATGACCCTGAGAATTACGCCCTCTCCGCCTCGGCGAAGTTTTCCTCGAATTAATTTGGAAACGGTAAGTGAATTCCTAGCTTGGCGTATCGCGCGACCATGTCGTCTTGGATCTCTTTCGGATTCCTGTTTCGGAAAAAATCTTTCATCAGCTCATCGACAATATCGTTGAGCTCTTCCCCGCTATTCGGCTTTGTTACCCGACTAACGAGTGGAACGCGATGCATCATGAACTCATGGAGATCGCCAACATCCTCATAGAGCGCACGGATCGCTCTGCCCTGGCCGTCTCCCTCGAGATGGAAGAAATAGTGAGTTATTAGGAGAGAGGTGAGGTATGCGCGGTGGACTGTTAGGATATCGCCACTTTTTAGAGAATCGTTGATGAGTCGCTTGTTTCCTAGCAATTCATCCAATGGCAGAAGCCAGTCCGCGATGTCGCTGCCGGAGTGCTTTTTCTCACTCGGAAACCCAGGTTGAGGGAGCTTGAATAAATCAGGATCCATCTTTTCATAGTAGGCGATGCGCTTCTTGATGGCGGAAACAAGCTGAGCTGGAGAGCTTTCGAAGCTTCCTCTATTATACGGCACGAGTGCGGCGTATTCCGCAAATCCCTCGGTCAACCAATTGGGAAGGAAGTCGCTATATTCAGCGCTGAGTTGGTGGCCGATCTCGTGGACAAGAATTCGCGAGCCCTCTGCTCTGCTGACGCTGTGTGACCCGTCTCCCGGTTCTAATCCCAAGGACACGAAAGTTGCAATAATGATGCCCCTGCGATCTCTGCGCCTACCAAGAAATCTTGCAGCAGATGCGATGTCCCCACCCGCACGAATGTAGGCATGCTGATCTTTGAAAATGAGTATGCGGTATTTTTCTTCCGCTGCTTTCGGGATACGAATGGGCAGAGTATTGATGCGGTTGAAGGCTGCTTCTGCCTGCGTAGCCAGTCCGCGGAAAGTGCTATCATCGATAGGGGCATCGAGTTGGAAGATAAAGTTCTGAGTTTCAAAAATCCATTTTTCCGGTCCATTAGATTTTTTTTCGATAGCGACTCCACGTGCGCCAGATTGCTTGAACCATTGTGGTGGGGCTAGACTCTCGGCGGTGCTCGTTTTGCTCAAATACCATTCACGCAGTTGATCGAGGCTTTGGGGAGTCAGCCGTGAAAGCTCGAGCCCACCACGGGTTTTGTTTTCGAATTCGAAGACCATGCAGCCTTTCTCCATCCCGATGAATTCTCCGGGGACAGGTTTGTTTTCCTCCATCATCCATGGGGCGGCTAATGCGCTCGCATGAAAGAGGATGAGAAAAATTACAATATTAACGGCGGAAGTAGACGGCATAATAAGCGGTTTCCTCCAATTCTTCTATCCTCATCCTCTTGCCTGCGGATCTATTGCCCCAGGATTCCGTAAATATGACTTCTTTGCGAACTGGGTTGTAGCCATGGACGACCGATGCATGGGCGGGTGCGGATTTGTCCGGCCAAGATTCCGCATCCGCGAATCCAGGTTCAGGCAAAATTGCGGTGAGATCACCGTTCGCGAGTTTGGTTGCCATTGTCTGGTGGATGAAATCTCGTTCCGCAGACCAACGCCGAAATACCAGTACAGGCAGACCATTTGAAAATGACTCCGCCGCTTTCTTCGGATCGAATTTACTGGAGCGACTGGCTCTCAAACCCGCTTCCTTTGCAATCTGAGATGAAAGCTTACGGATATCTCCGTTCTGGCTGGTTCCGTATGCAAACCCGGCTAGCCCGGCGATCACTTCCGTACTGATGTTCAGACCGATGTAGTTGCTGATCATAGCGAGTGCCGCAGGGCCACAATAAGCACGGTTACCCTGTGGAACCATTGGCATGGTTCGAGTGCCTATATCATCAGAGAATAGAGGATCTTGCTCGGTGTTTTTCGTGGCTTTGGTGGTTCCCAGTGACAGCGATTCTGCATCCTCCGCACTGCGGAAAAACTCAAGGATCACGGATTGGTGAGGAAGACTTATCAGTCTCGCGTGTATGCCGTTTCCTGAGAAAAGCATGGCAGGTAGTTCAACTCCAGTTCTACTACCCAGAGTGACACTCTTCCCGCTATCGCCCGTAAGATTGGCGATAGTGTTGGTTGTGCTGTCCAGTGAATCGGAGAAGATCCGGTCGAACTCCGCCAGCGCTTCACGCGTTAAGCCAGAAGATGTCTGCGCGTAGCCAAAATGCGCACCGGCATCCAGAATGACCAATGAAAGAGCGCGGAGTCCATCCGCTGAAATCACAGCTTCGGCCAATTGAACTGGGAGTCCGGAAATAGCCGGTGGATCGGGGTGGTTCACGCGGCCTGGAACAAACGCCCCATTTTTCTGAAGCTTCCATGCCGCGAGAAAATTCTGTGAATCCCAGATCTCCGGGTCAGATAAATCTCCAGGAAAAAGCCATCCGGGGAGGGATGAATTCAAATCCATTTCATCTGTGGAATTGATGCAGGTGAGAGAGAGCTCTAGGGTTTTATCAGCTTTCCCGGGCAACATGATTTGCAGGGAACCCGACTCAAAGACGATAGAACCGTCCTCATTTTCCTCCGGCTCAGCGTCGATCACTCCTAGAATTGTTCGAAGCGCATCGTGTAGCCCGGCGGCAGACTTAGAGGTCGTGGCAGCCGAGTATGTGAGAATGACTTCGGTGAGTTTGTCATCATCGTCCCTACGGAGTGAAATACGATCCGCCATAAGCCCGAAGGCGGTTTCCGGAGTGTTCCAAACCGCGAAGTTTTCTGAAACATCAGTCCATGTTCCGGGGATTTTCGCGCCAACTTGCCATGCGGCGGCTTTTTGAAAAAATGCTTCAGGAGGTGCCCCGGCAGCTTGGTTAAATAGACCTCCCCCCACTGTGTTGGGAATCGCCGAACTGATTTCCACAATCGAGAGGCCAACAAGCAATGTAACCACGGCACTTCGAACCCTTCCGATACGATGACTCATCTGATAATTGATCGGTGAGGGAAAACAAAGTTTCAAGATGGAATTTCCCACTTGTCGGAAGGATCACGCTTTGATTCTTTGTTGCCGTTACCCGCCGCTGTAGCTCAGGGGTAGAGCAATTCATTCGTAATGAATAGGTCGTCGGTTCAATTCCGACCAGCGGCTCCATTTTTCAAGGAATCCCATAGGGTTTGGAATTTGTAAGAGCCTACGTAACTGTCACGTATCTGGAGGGCTTTTACGGGAAAAGTTTGAACAATACGAATCCAAGCATCACGTTATTGGTCAACGCACTCCGGAAATTTTCAAACACATCAGACATCCATGAAGATACTAGCTACATTACCTTTATTTCTACTTTTTTCAGGATTTGCGACAGGGGAGGAGGAAGAGTTCGGAACTGTGAAGATCACATACACCGAGCTTGCTAATATAGGTTTGGAAGATGGTGTGATGCGCCGTGACCCAAGTGATATTATCAAAGTCGGCGACCTTTATTACGTGTGGTATTCGAAGGGAACCATCGCTCCAGGATACGATGCCACACTTTGGTATGCGACTTCGCCTGATGGTCTGAACTGGACGGAAAAAGGAGAGGCTCTTGCGCAAGGCGAGCCGGGAACTTGGGAGGGCGCGAGTGTTTTTACGCCGAATATCCTCGTCGCTGAGGGGAAATACTGGCTCTTCTACACTGGGACATCGAATGAGATAAGCGAGAAGCCCTTCAATCCGGATTCTAAAATCGGCATTGCCGTTTCGGATTCTCCGGACGGGCCATGGGAGCGCATCTCGGATGAGCCGGCTCTTAAAAATAGCGACAACACCGAAGATTTTGATAGCCACTTAATCGACGACGCCTGCCTGGTGGTTCGCGATGGTAAATACTGGTTCTACTACAAGGGACGCCAGCTAGGAAAAAGCCCGGGGCAGACCAAGATGGGGGTCGCAATCTCGGACAAACCGGGCGGCCCCTACGTGAAATACGAAAATAACCCGATCATCCCGGGCAACCACGAGGTGTTCGTATGGGCGCAGGGTGAGGGTGTCGCGGCGATGATCGGCACCACGGGGCCGAGGGAGATCACTAACTCGATCCTCTACGCGGAAGACGGTCTGAATTTCACCAAAACCCACAAGGTTAAGGGCGGCCCCATCGGCGCCGGCGGCTACCGTCCCGGATCCTTCACCGACAAGGGCGAAGGCAAGCCAGTAGAATGGGGCGTGGAACTTCAATATCCACCAAAAGGAAAAGGCCTACCATACATCCAACGTTGGGATGCGGAATGGTCTGAGTGATCTCTGCACTCAATAGACTCTAAATTTTTAAGCCTGCACCCTTAACGGAGCGCAGGCTTTTTTGCGGGTTAACGGATAGTCAGAAAAATGGGTGTGAAGACTAATGTACTTCCGTCATAGTCGCCCCATGAACCGTGTGATTCTGACCCTGCTTTTATCGGCTTCGCTTCTGAGCTCTGCCGAGCGCCCTAACATCGTTTTCATTTTCTCGGACGATCATGCGCTCAATTCTATCTCTGCATATGGCGGGCCATTGAAGGATGTGGCTCCAACTCCGAACCTCGACCGCATCGCGGCGGAAGGGGCAATCTTCACGAATTCGTTTTGCTCAAACTCGATCTGCGGGCCATCGCGCGCGGCGATCCTCACGGGGAAGCACAGCCATGTGAACGGCTACATTGATAACAATAAATCACGTTTCGATGGCAGCCAGACGACCTTTCCGAAATTGCTCCAGAAGGCTGGGTACCAGACGGCAATCGTAGGAAAATGGCATCTCGTTTCCGATCCGCAGGGCTTTGATCATTGGGAGATTTTGCCGGGGCAGGGCAGTTACTATAATCCTGATTTCCTTCAGCAGGCGGGAGGCAGAAAGCGTTACGAGGGTTATGTCACCGATATCGTGACGGATTTGGCTATCGACTGGCTGGAGAAGGAAAGGGATCCCAAAAAGCCATTCGTCCTCATGTGCCAGCACAAGGCACCACACCGTAATTGGTCTCCGGCACCCCGGCATGTGACGCTGTTCGATGGTATTGACATACCAGAGCCTGCGAGTCTTTTCGACGATTACTCCAATCGCAGCAAGACGCTTGAAGAGCAGGCGATGTCCATCGCGAAAGACATGTCATGGAACAACGATATGAAATTTCTGGGTGAGAATCTCTTCCCTGAAAAATTCACGAGTGCACCGGATAACGGAGAATACGCACGCATGAGCGAGGAGCAAAAAAAAGTGTGGGACGCAGCCTATGAACCACTGAATCAAGAATTCATTAAATCAGTCGAGTCTGGAGAGCTAAAGGGCGACGCCATCACGTCCTGGAAATATCAGCGTTATATCAAGGACTACCTGCGCTGCATCAAGGCGGTGGATGAGAATGTCGGGCGACTGCTTGATTACCTAGACGAAAGTGGTCAGGCGGAAAATACCATCGTGATCTACTCCTCCGACCAAGGCTTCTACCTCGGGGAGCACGGCTGGTATGACAAGCGGTGGATGTTTGAGGAGAGCCTCGCCATGCCATTCCTCGTGCGTTGGCCGGGTGTGATCGAGCCGGGTATGCGAAATGATGCGCTCATTCAGAATATTGATTACGCTCCGACTTTCCTAGAAGTGGCTGGAGCCGATGTGCCTGCGACGGTGCAGGGGAAAAGTCTCTTGCCTCTTTTTGAAAACGCCTCCGAACCGGAAGAGTGGAGAGAAGGTGTCTACTATTTCTATAGTGGAGAAGAGACTCATCAAGTTGCCGCTCATGATGGGGTGCGTAACAAGCGCTACAAGGTGATGTATTTCCCGGACACGGAGGAGTGGAACCTCTTCGATTTGGTGAAGGATCCGAGTGAGATGGCATCCGTCCATGATGATCCAGAATACAAGGAGGTGCTCGAGGAAATGAAGACTCTGTATGCGTCATTGCGTAAAAAATACCGCATGTCCATTGCTACGGTGCCGGCCGAAAAATTGGGACAAAAGCGGTGGAAGCAGCGGCACCAGGCGAAGGTGGCTGAGGCTGCTGAAGGTGGGCATGAAATTGTATTTATCGGAGACTCGATCGTTCAGGGCTTCGAAAAAGCAGGCAAGGCCGCATGGAAGTCGCTGACCGATGGGAAGAAAGCCCTCAACTTAGGCGTTTCTGCGGATCGCACGCAAGAAGTACTCTGGAGGTTGATGAATGGCGAGCTTGAGGGAGTCGATCCGGAGCTGTTTGTTCTGATGATCGGTACCAACAATACGGGGCACAACCAAACCCCTGCGGAAGAGACTGCTGACGGGGTTCGCTTGATCGTTGAACTCCTGTGCGACCGTAGCCCTGATGCTCAAATACTTTTGCTTTCCGTTTTTCCTCGAGGAGAAATGCCGGAAGACCCATTTCGGAAAATCAATGATAGCATCAACGTGATCATCAAAGATTTGGCCGATGGGGAGAACGTCCATTGGCTGGATATGGACGGGGTTTTTCTTGATGAGGAAGGTGTTTTGCCAAAGTCAGTCATGCCGGATTCCTTGCACCCGAAGGAGGAAGGCTACCACATGTGGGCTGAGGCGATGGCACCTGAAATTGAACGCCTGATGAAGTGATTTGAGTTCGTTAGGCAGGCAGGGATGGCTTTGCCTTCGGCTATGTCCGTTTCACTCCCATTCCAAGCAGTCCGGGAAAAGGTGCGGCACGATCAGGGGAAATGTGGAACTCTCCAGCCTTCAAAGCCGTATGCAAACGCGTCATGGGGGGAGTGAATGCGTCAGAGAGATCGTATCCACAGGACGGACGGCGCGGAGCGACCGTCCCTGCCTCTTTTGCAATAGCTCAGTCTTGTTTCGTCCAGTCGGTCGATTCTTTACGAATGTCTGCCCAAAGATCTAGCAATTTTGCTTTAGAGGAAAGGAACTGCTCTTCGCGTAAGGATGTGAGGTCGGTTTCTTGGAAGCGATCGGTGCTGAGGTCGTAGAGAGCGAAGCGGTTGAGTTCCGCGGCTTTCACCCATTTGGAGTATCCGCTTCCGCTGAATTTGGAGGTGAACCAGCCGACGATGACGTGGTCTCCGTCGCGCATTGCCATTCCGGGGAGTTTGCTTGAGTCCTCGCTGATGGGGAAAACCCAACAGGCGGGAATATTACGCTCGGACGTTTTTCCTAGCAGGGCAGGGGTGGCGTCCATGCCATCGATGGTGCGGTCGGTAGGTGCGGAAATGCCGGCGGCGGCGCAGACGGTGGGTAGCCAATCAGTTCCGTTGACGAGGCGGGTTGAGAGGGAGCATGCGGGAACTTTGCCTGGCCAGCGCACGATGCCTGGAACGCGGTGACCTCCCTCGAGGACGTATCGCTTCATGCCTTTCCACGGGCCGGGAGTGCCGAAGCAACGGTCACGGATCGGATCTTCCCATTCGCCGTTGGATTCCTGGATGGTGACCGGAGTTTCGGGGCCGTTGTCGCTGGTGAAAATGACTAGGCTGTCGTCGCGTTTACCCTGTGTGTCGAGTGCGCCCATGAGCTTGCCAAAGGCGGCGTCGAGTTGCGTGACGGTGCCGTAGTAGTATTTTTTATTTTCGGAAATGGAGCGGTCGAGTGGGCGGTGAACTCCGCCGTATGGGACGACGCTCTCCAATTTCTCTACAAGATCGTCCTCATACATCGCGGAGTATTTTTCCGGAGGATGGATGGGGGTGTGGGGTTCGTGGGAGCAGACGACGATGAGGAAGGGCTTATCTTGATCTGGTCGATTTTCCATCCAGCCGATGGCTTCATCGACGATGGCATCGCAATACCATGCACCAGTCTTGTCGACCTTCTCACCATTGCGGACAAATTTCCCCGGGTCTTCGGGGCCATCGAAGGCGTTGATCTCGGTGCCGAACCAATGGTCGAAGCCGTGGTCGCCGGGGTTCGGATCATTTTCAAAACTACCTAGGTGCCATTTTCCGACGAAGCAGGTGTCGTAGCCTTCATCTCGAAGGAGGGAGGCAATGGTGATTTCCTCTTTTTTTAAATGGCAGCCCTCGGGGCCGGCGAGGTAATAGAAGCCGCTGCGGAATGGGGCGCGGCCTGTTAGGAGCGATGCGCGCGAAGGAGAGCAGACCGTGCCTCCGGAGTGGCAATCGGTGAGCCGCACACCTTCGCTGGCTAAGGCGTCGATGTTCGGCGTTTTGATGATGGGGTTGCCGTAGCATCCAAGGTCGCCAAAGCCGAGGTCATCGGCGAGGAAGATGACGATGTTCGGGCGCTCGGCGGCGACCATGGAGGAGGCGGCGCAGAGGAGAAAGGTGAGGAGGCGGAAGATCATGGAATTGGGCGGATGAGGTAGGTTTCTCCGGCTTCGGTGGGAATTTCGATGAGGCCGTCCTTCGGTGCGTTAATCGAACCACCCACTGTCTTGATGACTTCGAGTGGTTGGTCGCTCCGGATTTTTAAAGGGAGGCCGCTGCGGGAAACGATCTTTGCTTCTGTGAGAGTGGAGTCGTCCCATTTCAGATCGATATCAAACCCACCGCGTGCACGGAGGCCATGGATTTCGCCGGAAGGCCAGCGTTCCGGAAGGGCGGGGAGGAAGCGGATTCCGCCGCCGTGGGATTGCATGAGCATTTCAATGATGGTGGCGGTGAAACCAAAACTGCCATCGACTTGGACGCTGCCCGAGCAGATGGAGAAAAGGTTCGGGCAGGTGTATTCCTCGAGGCAGCGATCAAAATGTGCCATGGCTTTCTCCGGCTTGCGAAGGCGCGCCCAGCAGGCGGCTTTCCATGCGGATGCCCAGCCGTTTCCGAAAAGGCCGCGTTGTTCGAGGACGGCGGCTGCTCCTTTTGCAAGCTCCGGAGTGTCCTCGGGAGTGATCTGGTGGCCGGGGAAAAGGCCGTAGAGATGGGAGATGTGGCGGTGGCTTTCTTCGGTCTGCGGCCAGTCTTCGAGCCATTCTTGGAGTTCGCCGTTGGCTCCGACTTTGGTGGGTGTGAGCTGGGAGCGCGCATCGAGTATTTTCTCCCTGAACTTTTCGTCGATACCAAGAACTTCCGATGCGTCCGCGACCTGCTGAAAGACGTCACGGATGATCTGTTGATCCATGGTGGCTCCAGCGCAAAGGGTGGTGCCCGGTGCTAGATAGGCGGCATTGTCATCGAAGAATTTCCCGTTGCCCGGCTGTCCCGGAATGTTTTCTGGCGAGGTGGAGGGGCAGGTGACGAGCAAGCCGGTCTCAGGGTGAGGGACGAGGTAGCTCAGGAAAAACTCCGCCGCGCCCTTCATGACGGGGTATTGGGATTTTAGAAATTCAGGGTCGGGGTTGTAGAGGTAATGCTCCCAGATGTGGGTGCCGAGCCAAGCTCCTCCGACGGTGAATGCACCCCAGTTGGTGCCGTCCATGGGGGCAGCGGATCGCCAGATATCGGTGTTTTGGTGGGCGACCCATCCCTCGCTGCCATAGAGTTCTTTGGCGAGGCGTTCGCCATTTTCCGCAAGTTCGCCGACCATGGTGAAGAGAGGCTCGGCGCATTCGGAAAGGTTGGCCGGCTCGGCAGGCCAGTAATTCATCTGGGTGTTGATGTTGATCGTGTATTTTGAGTCCCACTGAGGATTCATTTCTTCGTTCCAGATGCCTTGGAGATTTGGCGGCTGGGTGCCGGGGCGGGAGGAAGTGATGAGCAAGTAGCGGCCAAACTGGAGGATGAGCGAGGCGAGGCCGGGGTCATCTTTGCTGGGGTTGTTCGCGAGGCGTTGGTCTGTGGGAAGCGAGGCACCGGGGCCATCGCCTAAATCGACCGAGAGTCTGCGGAAAAGGCGTTGGTGCTCTGCGATGTGTTCGGCGCGTATTTCATCAAACGAACGGCTCGAGAGTTTCGCTAAAGTTGCCTCAACGAATCCGCGGGGTACTTCGCCGAGTTCTTTGTAGCTTTTGAAATTGGTGTTTGCGGCGATGAAAAGTGTGACGCTATCGGCTCCGCTGACGATGAGATTGTCTTCCACGATCTCGGATGTGCCGCCTTCGAGTCGCGCTTCCATCTGAGCTTCGTAACGCTGTGCTCCTTCGACACCTAGGTAGTCGGCGGACTTGCCGTGCAGGCGTAGGCGCTTGTTCGGGAGGGCATCCATTTGGAAGACATCGTTGCCGTAGTTCGAGTGCTGGGTGTTGCGGATGCCGCGCAGCTCTGCCTTGAAGTAAACCGATCCGGGTGTGTCCGAGCTGATGCGGACGACGATGACTTGGTCGATGGGTGAGGAGAAAACTTCGCGGGTGAAAGCCACGCCATCGCGCGTGAAGCTGGTGGTGGCGATGGCGGTATCGAGGTTGAGTTCCCGGCGATAGTTGTCCGTTTCCCCATCGCCGAAATCGAGGACGATGTCTCCGAATGACTGGTATTTCTGCTGTTCGATGGGGCTGCCCATCAGGTGGCGGGAAAAAAGCTTGTGAGCCTTGCGGTATTGGTTGGAGAAAATGGCATCGCGTATCTCACCGAGATGCTCCGCTCCGCCTGCGACATCGGGCTGGTAGGGGCCTCCTGACCAGCGGGTGTCTTCGTTGAACTGGATGCGTTCCTGATTTGGCTCGCCGAAGACCATAGCTCCGAGGCGCCCGTTACCGACCGGGAGTGCCTCGACCCAAATCTCAGCGGGTTGTTCATACCATAGCATGGTGGAAGGTGAGGCGGAAGCGATCGGGATCATGCAGGCGGCGGTGGTGAGGATGCTGATGAGTCGGTTCATGCGGTGATGTTGGTTTTGTTGAGACGTGATTTTTCCGCAATGAATGCCAGCCGGTGCCCCGCAAGGCCATCGAGGCCTGGAGCCAATGCCTCCGGCCCCTCTAGTAGTCCGTCGAGCGCATTGATGAGCCCGAAGTCTCCGCCGCCGTGGCCTGCATAGCCGCTGGAATCCGGCTCGACGACAGGTATCGTCTCAATCTCTCCGCTGCGGTGATCGCGGAACCATAACTCGGGAGTGCCTGCGTTCTGATACTGTGAGCCTCCACGCAGGGAGCCAAGCGTGCCGTGGATTTCGATGGTTCGTCCGCAGTCGAAGGCGGTCATCGTGAGGGTGGCGGTGATGCCGTTTTCCATTTCCACGGCCAGTTCCTGGTGATCCACGGTGTCGTTGTCACAGTGATAAACGCAGCGTCCCCAAGGTGAGGTTTTGATGAAATCAGTGACTCGTGCGTCATCGGCTTCTTCCGCGCCATCCATGACCATGCGCAGCCAAGGCCGCTTATCGGTGAGGTAGCGGTGCGCATCATAGAGGCAATCTTTGGCAGCCGGGCAGCCGTCGCTACAGCGTGCGGGTGCTCCGGCAGGAGCGTTTTCCGAGCGGAACCAATCTCGCCTTCCCATGCTGCTCACGTTCTGCAGCACGGAATCCGAAAGCCAGCAGAGGAGATCTGTATCATGTGAGCATTTCGCGACAATCATGGGGCTGGATTCTGTGGTCTTCGACCAATGCCCGCGCACATAGGAATGTGCCTGGTGAAATGGCTCCACGCCCTCGGTGGCACGGAGGGTCATGATCCTTCCTAGTCTGCCGGAATTGACGACTGCTTTTACGGCAGAGTAGAAAGGTGTGTAGCGCAGCACAAAGCCGGGCACGATGCGCTTGCCAAGCGATCGGGCAGTGGAGTCGAGCTCCTCACAGCGCTCAAGGGATTCGGCGGCGGGTTTTTCCAGTAACAGGTCGTAGCCGAGGCTGAGCGCCGTCATGGCATGGCCGAAGTGGTGCGCGTCTTGGGTGCCAATAATAAGCACATCGGCGAGTTTTCCTGCGGCGAAGAGCTCCTCGGTCGAGCCGAAAATGGCGATTTTCCCCTCATCGGCGAGTCCTGCGACGATAGCGGTTCGATCTGACACGAGATCTGCGGCAGCTGTGATTTCGTAGCGATCTGGCAACGAGCTGGCGATTTTGGCGTAGGTGCGTCCACGGGAGCCGCAGCCTAGAATGGCAATTTTCATAGGTCTAATGATGTAAAGGGTCGATCAAAACCCCAGTGCTTGGCAACTACAACACGCCTACGATATTTGGCGATTTGTATCGATTGCATGATGTTTCACTTTAGAAACACTCATTATCCGGTAATTGATACGCGATCTCGTTATACGTGATCGCGTAATTAAATTCTTGTGTAATTTTAAGATTTACGTATTTTTTAGAAATTCTGACATCTCGCATGCCGGAATTATCACGAAAACATGGTTCAGATTCCAAGAATATCTAGGAAATAGAAAATTTTTGAAAACTTCATCTAAATCTCGCGATTGAAAATGTAGGCCAATCAGTATCAGTTTTAGCCAAACTGGAAAAAAGCTGAAAAGCCGCATGAACTGCCAGGTTCATGCTTTGTAGTTCCAAATCAATTATCCCTTATGAAAACCAGCCAAATCACTCTATTATGCGCCGCAGTTTTTGCGTGTGTGCTTCCTTCTTGCTCTTCTTCATCACCAACGGTGACCAGAATACCGGTCTCTAGCTCTATGGGCAGTGACAACTCGCTTTCAGGCCAAGTGTTCCAAGGAGTAAATTCTTACCGTGCTAGCAAAGGCAAAAGCGCACTTGTAAGGCATGCTGGGCTGGATCGACTCGCCCAGAAGCACTGCAATTATCTGGTACAGACGCGTGGTAGTCACGGTCTCCATAGCCGCAGCTCCAGTCACATGGGCTTTGAAGGGCGCACTACCGTCGCTCTCCACAAATACAGCATCAGTTCGGTTGGTGAAAATGTCGCATCATCCACCACGAAGAGTGCAAACCACATTGTTAATCTCTGGGTTGGCTCGAAAGGACACGAGCATAACATGCGTGGTGACTGGGTTTGCACCGGTGTCGCCACCGTAGTGACACCCGAGGGTGCAGTGATTTCGACTCAGCTTTTCGGAACAGACCCGGGTGGATCAGACCTAGATCATCCGAGTTACCTCAACGGCTTCCGCTGATTTATGCCGGATTTCTCCCACGAAATCGCCCTAGCTGCCCGTGGTTTTCCGCGGGTGGCAGGAGTCGATGAAGCGGGGAGAGGGCCATTAGCAGGGCCCGTTTGCGCGGCGGCGGCGATATTGCCTCCGTCGTTTTCCAGTCCACTACTCGACGATTCCAAGAAGCTCACCAAGAAGCGCCGCGAAGTGCTCTATGGAGAAATCACCGCCAATCCGGAGATCATCTGGGCGGTCGGTCTTGTGGAGGCTCCTGAGATCGATGAAATCAACATCCTCCGCGCCACTCACCGAGCGATGGGATTGGCACTAGATGCCCTATCGGACAAGCCAAACATCGCCCTCATCGATGGCCTGCCGGTAAAAGGGCTTTCTCTGCCACATGAGGCACTCGTGAAAGGTGATGGACTATCTCTATCTATTGCAGCCGCTAGCGTGATTGCGAAGGTGACAAGGGATCGCATCATGGCCAACATCCACGTAGAATTTCCCGAATACGGTTTCATCCGGAACCAAGGCTACGGCACGAGGGAGCATCTCGAATCACTCAGGAAACATGGGCCTTGTCGCTATCATCGTCGGTCGTTTCAGCCGGTATCTCAACTCACCCTTCCACTCTAGGACGGGCCCCAGCGGTGCGCGGAAGTGGATGGGGGACTATGGGGAAAAGGTCGCCCGCGATTGGCTCCGCGCTCACAATTGCAAGGTGCTCGCCCGGAATTTCAAAGGACGCAAAGGTGGGGAAGTGGACATTGTCGCTCGAGAGGGCAGGCAGCTCCTTTTCATTGAGGTGAAGACCCGTCGGAAGGATGCGGCGATACGCGGACTCGCCGCCGTGAATCGCAAGAAGCAGTCGCTCATCGAGCGCGGCGCAAACGAATGGCTTCGCCGACTTGGCACACGGGATGTGCCATGGCGATTCGATGTCATCGAGGTCGAAGTCTCAGAGGGCGAGAAACCTGTCGTTGGGCGCATCGAGAATGTCTTTGGGAATTACCGACAGAGGAAAAAATGGTGATTGCCAAGGAATGTCCCGCGTGGTTGTTTTCCCGCCCGACCGAAAGGTCGTTCCTGATTGCTCACGTGGCGGAATTGGTAGACGCGCTAGATTCAGGTTCTAGTGGGGGCAACCCCGTGGAGGTTCGAGTCCTCTCGTGAGCACCAATTTTTTTGAAGGGATAACTCGCCATTTGCCGGTATATCTCAGCGGTATTTGAAAGGCTGGCATTAATCTTCAAATCCAGCGCGGTAGAATTTCTTGCCAGAAGGTGCCGTGACTTCGTAGCTGATGTTACCATTGCCATCGACAGAAAGTTTGCCGGGATCCGCAATCAATGGGGTGAAGGCTTGCAGATCCAAGCTCTCTAGTAATTTGATTGTGAAGATTGCCGTGTTTGTTGTCGTGTTCACATCACTCAGAACAGCCGAGCCAGTGACTGCAGCTGCCTCTGATTGAGTGAAAAGCCCAGCCGTCGAGGCCAAGTTGTAGTATTCATTAACCCTGTCAGGCTGTGCCATTTCCCAATCAAAACCAAAGTTCCGCAGTGAAAATTCTGCCCAGTCGTTCATGCCATCTCCATCGCCGTCTGTGGAGTTCGAGAGCCCCAGTCCGGAAATATCGAAGGAAAATGTAGGCGTGCTGGAATCATTGGAAACGATTGTTGCCGTAGCGTTGCGCAGGGCACTGCTGCCGGCGGGGCTGAAAGTAACGGTGAATTCTAGGCTCTGGCTGGACGATAGGTCAGTGGAGGAACTGATATCCGGCACAGTGAGGCTAAACTGGGTTGCGTTTGCGCCGCCCAGTGAAATCGATTGGATATCAAGATCCAGTTCCCCTGCATTGGCGAGGCGGAAGGTGTAATTGATACTTGTTCCCGGTTGTTGTGCCGGGAACGGGTTGGCATTTGAACCGCTCAATACGGACAAATCAATGGGGTCGTGGACAAGCAGTTTTGCGATGCCAGAAACAACGATTCGATAGATGTAGATGCTGCCGGTATTTACGTCCCCATCGTCGTCTAGATAAGCACCGACGACAACGGAATTGCCTGAAATGGCGACAGAGAATCCAAACCTGTCCTCTGCTGCAGCATCGCCAGCGGTAAGCTTTGCTTGCTGGGACCATGAAGTGCCATCGCGGGTGAAGACATAGGCACTGCCGGAAGTTGAGCCGGCATCGTCGTTCTCAAATGCCCCGACGACGACGGAATCGCCAGAAATCGCGACAGAAGATCCAAACCCATCCTCCGCCCCAGGATCTCCAGCGGAAATCTTGGCTTGCTGCGACCATGAAGTGCCACTGCGGTTGAAGACGTAGGCACTGCCGGAATCAAAAGCCGCCCCAGGGTCGTCCCCAATAGCCCCGACGACAACGGAATCGCCAGAAATGGCGACAGCATATCCAAAGTTGTCATTCGTCACAGCATCGTTCGCGGTAAGCTTGGCTTGTAGGAACCATGAAGTGCCACTGCGGTTGAAGACGTAGGCACTGCCGGAAGCTGAGCCGTCATCGTCATCTAGATAAGCCCCGACGACGATGGAATCGCCAGAAATGGCGACTGAGCGTCCAAAGAAGTCACCCGCCGCAGCATCTCCAGCGGTCAGCTTGGCTTGCTGGAACCATGAAGTGCCATTGCGAGTGAAGACGTAGGCACTGCCGGAATCACCAAAAGCCGCCGAGTCGTCGAAATGAGCCCCTACGACAACCGAATCGCCAGAAATGGCGACAGAGAATCCAAACCTATCAAACTCCGCAGCATCGCTAGCGGTAAGCTTGGCCTGCTGGCTCCATGAAGTGCCACTGCGGGTGAAGACGTAGGCACTCCCGGAACCTGAGCCGCCATCGTCATCTAGATCAGCACCGACGACGATGGTATCGCCAGAAATGGCGACAGAGTATCCAAACCTGTCATTCTCCGCCGCATCGTCAGCGGTAAGCTTGGCTTGTTGGGACCATGAAGTGCCACTGCGCGTGAAGACGTAGGCACTGCCTGAATCTACAGCCGCAGCGTCGTCAGCGTAGGCACCGACGACGACGGAATCGCCTGAAATGGCGACAGAGAATCCAAAGATGTCAACCGCCGCTGCATCGTCAGCGTGAAGCTTGGTTTCTTCATTGACGATCAGGGGATCCACCGTCACCGGGTAAGCGGCCTGTGCATCATGGTAGGAGAACGAGAAGCCGGTATCGGTCGGTTTCATCGTAGCAGGGAGCTCCTTACCTTGGGCGTCCACGACGAGGAGCTTGGAATAGCTGAGCACGGTTCTATCACCCTCGTTGAAGTTCAGTTGGAAAGTGCCATCCTCAGCCGTGTGGGCAGCCGCATTCAGACCATTCAGAGCTACTTCAATCACGACGTCCTCGCCGGGCTTCAGATGTGCGGGGCGTTGGGTAAGCGTGAAGCCATGCTCCATGGCGGTGACGCCGTTGTCATACCACTCCGTGAGTTCCGGGCTATGCTGATATTCTACCCTCGTGCTATAGGCCTCAGTCTTTTCCGGATTTG
Organism: Luteolibacter sp.; assembly: GCA_051252155.1. Taxonomy (GTDB): domain Bacteria; phylum Verrucomicrobiota; class Verrucomicrobiia; order Verrucomicrobiales; family Akkermansiaceae; genus Luteolibacter. The sequence goes on from JBPOGB010000002.1 coordinate 829,474, forward strand.
CACCGAGCGGTGTCGCTTTTCCTGCCAAGGAAAGGATGTGCATCTGCGCAGTCCAGGTTGTTGTTGGATTGTTACGATCATCTTCAGTATACGTGCGGTTCGAGGAAACAAACTGCACGCCTTGGGCACCAAATCTTGTAGTGAGATTCTGCTTCGGGTGTAGGGCGTAGAAATCGTAACCGAGGTTTTCCTCACGCTCCCTATGAGACTCAGGGATGGGGCGGATCTCACGACGAGCCTCCGAGAAAGCGACCCATAGGGACTTTTGCTCTACGTCGGTCAGCTTATTGAGTTCCTCTTGGGAAGCTTGCTGCTTGTTTGGTGCAGCAGTAGAAGGGGTTGAAGTGTGGGGGATGTTCTTCTGGTTTACTAAAGATCTGGAGGGATATTCATCGGGAATGAATGGCTGCAAAGATCTATCATTGGCGCCCCTGCCAGTTTGAAAGTTCTCTTTGAGCTGCAATGGCTTAGGGTCATGACCAGACTTGTAAAGTACTGCAGCTCCGGTGAGAACGATGATGGGTATGAGGTAACGTAAATGGCTCATTGCAGGTGAGAAGTTAGCGTTATGAAAATTCCAGTTTGTGCTGGTGAAAAAATAGTGACCCTTAAGGTCGCACATTTCCGAATGCAGAGCAAATAACGAAAACCGACCAAAATTAGTCAGGCGGCTTCTGCGGCTTACTCGGCCAGTTGTTTCTCTATGGCTCTCATGGGGATATGATTCGCATTCTTAATTCTTTGAAGAACGTTGATTGTGCTTCCAAAGACTGCCGGAGGGCGCTTTCCGGTTTTCGACTCGGTGGGTTGAAGTGATATGTCGATTTAGACTCGTGGCGGGCAATTCGTTGGCATTTACGGCTTGTTAGGCATGTGTTCTCGAGCCGCTCTGGGAACGGTGGGAGACTGTGACTGGTGCCCATCATCCGCAATGTCTTCTAAGGCTTCAACCGCGCTATCCCGCAGCCGTTCCCGATAGGATTCGGTATCGAAGTGTTCAACGCGGTGCGGGCTGCGGCGCAATAGGAAGCTAGGATCCTCTTTCACTTTATCCAGGGTCTCTTTGCTACTGGGGCAGACCGGAAGCACGAGCGAGCAATATGCGTTGGGGTCGCCGACCAGGGCGCCGAACTCGTTAGGAACTCCCAATGCGATAGTCTTGAGAACCTTGGGGTGCCGCTTAGCAAAGGCGCGAGCCCGCTCGAGAATCGCATTGCGGCCAGAGATGACATCGAGTTCGTTGGTGAACATCCGGCAGGATCGAACGAGAACCCTCCATTCGAGATATTAAGGTCGAGGTCATTCACCATTGTTATCTCCTTACTCGATGCCGGAATTATTACAGGTAGCCACCCACGAGCGAATAGAGACTCAGCTTCCGCCGCATCTCTTGTGGAATAAGAAAGGCGAACCGTGTTGTCGCAACTCGTCAATAGCGCGACCGTTATTCCCAAACTTGCGAATATCAAGGTCTTCATTTCTATCGCGAACCGTTTAGATGGTTCACCCCACTCGATATCGTTTTTGGATAGCTCCGTCGAGTGTGAAGAGATCCGTATTGTGGGTGGCTGATTTTTAGGAATTTGTGATGATGGTTCGGAGTGTGGGAGCTTTTGGAACACGAAGAGTTCCGAAGGATGTCCCTAACGGTTATCGCCCGGTAGCGGGTTGAATTTTTAGGTTGGGTGAAGGGGAGATGGTTGGAACGCCGTCCTTCCGGGCGGCTGAGTTTGGCTGAGGTTTCGTTTTGCTGGGTTTGGGAGGCTTGGGTTCTGCTGCCGCCTGCAAGGACGGCTTTCCTTTCGTTCATCCTGCCGCTGACCGTTTTTCATGGGCTTTCCGGTGCTCGGGTCTTGATTCGGTGGGTGGCAGTGCTCAGCCTCGGGGATGGTTGGCAAGCTGCGAGATGCGATACGGGATGTGGCGGATTTTCCGAAGGAGGGAATCGTCTTTAAAGATATCACCCCGATCTTGGGTGACGGTGAACTTTTCAGGGGCTCGATCGATTTGATTTGTGAGACTGTAGGTGGGGTGAAAATCGACAAAGTGGTGGGGATTGATGCGCGGGGATTCATCTTCGCTGCAGCGGTGGCGGATCGGATGGGGGTGGGTTTTGTGCCGGTGAGGAAGAAGGGCAAGCTGCCGTGGAAATGCAGTGAGGCGGCGTATGCTTTGGAATACGGCGAGGCGGTTGTGGAGATTCACGAGGATGCCGTGAAGTCGGGTGAGAAAGTGTTGCTGGTGGACGATCTGCTGGCCACGGGTGGAACGGCTGCGGCTGCGCTGAAATTGCTGAGCGGGCTGGGTGCGGAAGTGGTTTGCGTTTCCTTTTTAATCGAGCTGTCGTTCCTAGGCGGCAGGGAAAAGCTTGCGCCACATCCGGTTACGGCGATTCTCGAATACTAGAAATTTCAAAATACAAAAGATAATGAGCTGGAAAGAATACAACGAAAGTTTGGTGCGTTATGATGATCTTGGTTTTTCCTTGGATCTCTCGCTGATGGATGTGGATAAGGCCTACAAAGATGGGCTTTCCGATAAGGTGGCGAAGGCCTTCGAAGATATGGCGGCGCTGGAATCGGGTGCCATCGTGAACCCAGATGAGGGGCGTATGGTCGGTCACTACTGGCTGAGAAATGCGGATCTCGCGCCGAGTGTGGAGATCAAGGCGCAGATCACGGAGCCGCTCAAAGCGCTCAAGCAATTCGCGGAAGATGTGCATACGGGTAAAGTCCGCACGGCAGACGGTGATCCATTCCGCAGGGTGCTTCTGATCGGTATTGGTGGCTCGGCTCTAGGGCCGCAACTGGTGGATGAGGCGATTGGCCAGAAGGTGAAGCTTCCGATCTCGTTCTTCGACAACACCGATCCGCAGGGCATGGACGACACGCTCAGGGGCATCAATCTCGCTGAAACTCTGGTGCTGGTGATTTCCAAATCAGGCGGCACGGCAGAAACACGCAACGGTATGCTTGAGGCGAAGGCTGCGTTTGAAGCGGCAGGTATCGATTTTGGAAAGCACACGGTGGCGGTGACGGGCGAGGGCTCGAAGCTGTACAATTTCGCGACGGAGCATGAATTTATCGCCATTTTCCCGATGGAAGATTGGGTAGGCGGAAGGACTTCGGTATTGTCCACAGTGGGGCTTGTCCCGGCGGCGATCCAAGGGATCGATATCGATGCGATGCTCGAAGGAGCGGCGGCGATGGATGTGAAGACTCGTAAGACGGATGGGGCGAAGAACGCGGCGATGCAGCTGGCGATCGCGTGGCACAAGGGAACCAACGGCAAAGGCGAGAAAGATATGGTGGTGCTTCCTTACAAGGACTCATTGGTGCTTTTCTCGAAATACCTTCAGCAGCTCCTCATGGAATCGCTCGGCAAGGAGCTGGATCTGGACGGCAATGTGGTGAACCAAGGCATCGCAGTCTACGGCAACAAGGGCTCGACCGACCAACATGCCTACGTGCAGCAGCTGCGCGACGGGGTAAACAATTTCTTCGCCAGCTTCATCGAGGTGAGGCACGGGCGTAAGGGGAAATCCATCGAGGTGGATCCGGGAAATACGGCACAGGATTATCTCCAGGGCTTCCTGCGTGGCACTCGTTCCGCGCTGTATGACAGCGGCAGGAACTCGCTGACGATCTCGATTTACGAGGTGACTCCTTTCACGCTGGGCATGCTGATTGCGCTCTTCGAGAGGGCAGTTTCCTTCTACGCATCGCTGGTGAATATCAATGCATACCATCAGCCAGGCGTGGAAGCTGGGAAGAAGGCGGCTGGCGAATTCCTCGAACTCCTCGGGCAGGTGCGCAGCCGTTTGGTTTCCGAGCAAAAGAATGCAGAGCAGGTCGCTTTCGAGGTCGATGGTGATCCTGAAGCGGTTTATCACTGCCTCGTTCACCTCTCAAACAATGGCGAGGCACAGATGTCCTTCGGTGATACTCCGGCGGATGATCTTTTCCAGCTTTGAGGAACTCTAGCCCGCTGCCCGAACTTTTAGGTTTCATGTTCGGGTTAAGCGGGTAATTTCCCGTCGTGGCGATCATAGATATCTCAGAAACGGCTAGGGAAAAGCTCGGAGCAATGCTTGGAGCGAAGACTACTTCGACTTCGGCAGGGCTGCGTCTTGCGGTTCGCAAGGGCGGCTGCGCGGGTTGGCAATACGAAATGGAAGTCTCGGAGCCAGAGGCCGGCGATGAAATTGTCGAGCAAGGAGCGGCACGTGTTATTGTGGCCAGCGACAGTTTGGATAAATTGCGTGGCTGCGAGATCGACTATTCGGATGATCTGACGGACGCTGGATTTAAGATCAACAACCCAAAGGCACGGCGTGCTTGTGGTTGTGGAACATCTTTCGAGCCCGAGGATGAGCCTGAAGGTAGTGGCGCAGAAGATGGCGAAGTATGTGGCGGGGGAGGCGCAGCCTAATTCGTGCGAAGAAAACGCCGTAAAGACAAGGATGAGGATCTGGAGCCAAGGCGCCCAGCCTACTTCTGGTGGTTTCTTGCTAATGTCTTGGCATTCTGCTTCGCCTTCGTCAGTTGGGCAGTTTGCCTGCATGTTTTCGGGAATCCGGAAAATCCGAGGAACTATGCGATTCTGAAAAAACTGGGTCGCCTGCCGGAATTGGAACGTTACACGGTGCTTGATGTGCCGAATGGGACTGCACTCAACCCATCTGAGCTCTATGGTAAATATTTCGGCCTGACGGAAGAGGATCGTGAATCGTTGAATACGCTTCTACTAAGGAATTACCTGCGGAATTTTGAGAAGACTCTGCTGCTCATTTATGTTGAAGGTGACTATCAGGTGGCGTCGGTTCGAGAGCTTGGCGAAGGTGATCTGATTTCTTCCGGAGTGGTACTACGTGCGCAGGCGATGGTGAAACCGGATGATTTTACCGAAGCCGTGGGCTTCCCGGTGGTAATCGAGTATATTTTCCCCACCGATGACGATTCAGCTGTTGGTGGTTTCAGTGCAGGAGATGTGTTGGAAGTTAGAAAAAACCCGAATTGTGCTGCTGTGATCCATGTTTCTAAAGCCACTGTGGACGATGAGCCCGCTCTTCAGCTCACTGTGGCACCTATTGCATACGGCAAGTATCGCGTGGGGCAAGGGAAGTCATTTGCGATTGAGCCGCCTGAGGAGCTTCATCCGGCAGCGGGTCTACCGATCTGGAAATGACACAAAAAAGGAGCGCTCCCAGAAGAGCGCCCCTGATTTTGGGGGAATGAATTTGCGGGATTAGTTGCTCCGCTTTCTGCGGAAGCAGAAGATGCCTGCTGAAAGAATAGCCAGAAGGCTTGATGAAACTTCCGGGACGACGGTTCCCCTGACCTTGAAATTGCCAATGGCGAACGAAGTCGTTGAAACGATGTCCACCTTGGTGATACCGGAGAGATTTGCTTCTGCTGCGGTGAGGACTGAGGTGCGGTTTGCCGAAGCGTTCCCATATTCGATGCCTGAACCCAGTGACTGGAGATCCGATCCAGTCCAAGTGAATGAGCCATTGCCATCGTAGGCAATGATCTTGATCTGGTTGGCGCTCTCGACGTCGATGAGATCGATTCGGAAGGCGTTGACCGTTACGTCGTTTCCAGGATTGAGGTCGAAGGTGAAGGTGCCGCCGTTCGCGTGGTCATCTACTTCGACGTAGGGATTGTCGATGACTCCATTCGTAATGGTGAAGTCGGTGTTTTCTTGGATGATCGCGATGTTTCCGACATCAGCAGCTGTGAGGTTACCGGTGCCATTTGGGATGAGATCTTGGTCTTCGACGTCAGGGTTGCCGGGGACGTTCGGATCCTGAGTGGCGAAGATGACCGCCTTGTCGTATCCGCCGGGTGGTGGAGTCACGGAAAGTGTCGTAGCTAGATATGCGCTGTTAGAGAGAATCTCTGTGGGATCGATGATGCTTCCGTGCTGATAGCCGGAAAAATCGGCGCCATCGCCGAATGAGATTTGGGCATTTGCCGAAAGACAACCGGCGGCAAGCGCGATGATAGCCGTGGAGATGCCACGGAAAATGTTGGAGGATTGGGCAGCACGAGGTGCCCTGTTTGGGGGGTACATAATTTTTGGGGGAGGGGGGTGAAAAGCCCGCCGTTATGTGTCGGCAAACTTCTTGTGTTGGGGGGTGAGGGGGAATCAAGAGCTGTTCACTCTCGACGGATAATAATTTAGCTATTTCACCAAATCCTTGAAAGATTTGAATGTCTCTGGACTTGGTGACTTTCGTAAGTCGCTAATAATGAGCAAATAACGATTACTGGAAAAATCACGGAATGCTGATTATTTAATTAGTGCATCCGTAGTAGCATGTAAAAATACAGTCGTCTGACCCGGTTGCTGGAAAAGAAAAAGGCCGGTGTGAAGCTCACACCGACCCTTGGATAACCGGACGATCTATCAGAAGGCGTATTGCCATCCAACGGTCAGCGTGTAGTCGGTGCTGAGGCTAAGACCGTTGCGATCCTGCCAGAGCGGGACACGTACATCGAGGGCGAGGCGATGGTTACGGAGTGGGCCGCCGGGGATGACGAAGTTCACGCCGGCGAGCGCCTCAATGCGCTGGCCTCCGTAGTTTTCGCCGAAGGCGGTAGGGACGGTTCGTGGCATCATGCCGACTGGAACTTGTGTCAAAACGTCGCTTTGACTGCCTTGTAATTCATCTTCCCAGCGATAGTTGATCCCCGCACTCAAGGAAACGGATTCGCAGGTACGGTAGGAAACCCAACTGGTGAGGTCGAAGCTGTTTCCGAGGCGGTAGCCGTGGGCATTTTTCCCAGATCGGACAACTCCCGATCCCTGCACTCCAGTTGACCATGTGTCCGCTACGTAGGTGTAGGTGAGAGATGGTAGGAAATCCAAGGTGCCGGAGCCTGGTTGCATGGTGGCGGGGAGTTGGCGCTGGAGGAGACCGCCAGGGCCAGGAACAGCATCTTTCTCGCCAATGGAACCCGTGGGGAGGCTGATGCCGATACCTGCATGGAGGTGGTGCGGGCCCTCGTGGATGACGCGGATCAGTGCGCCTAACTTCAGGTCACCGATACCCTCAGACTCTGTGGCGAAGTTGTTATTACCGTTATTAGCTGTGAGGATCGGAATGGCAGTTGCTGCGATTTGGTGATCCATTTCACGTGTTACATAGGGCAGCATTGCGGAAAGCGTGATGCTGTCTGTCGGTGCATACATGGCTCCAATCATGTGCATGTCCATGGTCATGCGGGTGGGGGTGACCGCGTAGGGGTTCGTGTTTGTAAAAACGCCTACGGAAGAGACGGCATTGGATCCCTGATACATACCGTCCATTTCCATGAACATGTATCGATAGGAGAGCATCCACTCACCGGCGGAATGGGTGTGATCCGCCATGATGGAGATGGGAGCGTGCCCGTCGGGGCGTGCGAGGTTTGAGAGGACATCCTGTGCGGATGCGGTAGCCACAAGTGCTGCGGCGCTGATGATGGGTAATGATTTCATTTTTCTAAATTGGTTTAAAGTTGGTTGGTGTGTGTGCGCAATAGCTGCGCGGTTGACCCCGGATACATGGGGGCAGTGTACACGATCCGACGAAGGTGCGGATGCTGTCTGGAAATTTGCTCCTCGGGAAAAATCGTAAGGAGCGGGAGATATCTCGTGCTAGGCGAGACGTGGGGGCGGCATTTCCGGCCTTGGGAGGAAACGCAGTATTGCGTCCTGAGGAGAAAGGAAAGGAGCGGGTCGGTATCGTCTCGATTTGGGGTCGGAGAGATTGGCCAGTTTTGCGGGAAGGAAATTTTTCAGTTCAAAACTCTTACCATTTGCAGTGGCGGGTGGCTGAGGGCGCTTACTATCGTCCTTCTTTGCCTCCGCAATGGATTTACAAAGATCGCAGGGATGCTCGCCATCGAAGGTGTCGCTGACACCTGCTACCACACCTCTTTCCGAGCTGTAGTCTACGATCATTTTGCCCCAGGCGAACATCTGCATGACGCCGTAGTGGCCGCCGCATAAGTGCAGGCAGCCAGTCAGAACTAGGATGAATCGGAGGATTCGCAAAGCAGGCGGATGATTGAGGGTATCTGCAGAATCTGAAAGAAGAAATCGCAGTATTTTTAACGAATTAAACGCCTCCTACAGGCTGGAGCTTGACTGGTGAATTGGCAGGGGTGGTGAATTCTACGCGTAGGGAGGTGTCTTGCTCTCTGGCCTTTTTGTCTATGTGGAAAGTGAAAACGTGGTTTTCGTTGGTGAGTTTGATGGGGGCGGATAGGTCTGCGACTTCCTTTTCATCGACCCAGAGACGGAGGCCTTTGGTGGAGTTGAGTTTGAGGACGGTTTCACCGGGTGTGAGGACGTTGATTTTGCCTTTTGCGAAAACTTCGTCTGCTGCCGCAGGGAGGTCTGTTGCTGGTAGCTCGCCGTTGACTTTGCTGTAGGCTGTGACCCAAGGAGCATTTGCATCGGGAAGTTTGTCTGATTTTACGGCGGAAATGACGTTCCACTTGCGGATGACGGGGCTTTCGTCGTTAGAGAAATCGCCAGGTTGGCCGAGGACGGAAATGAATTTTGCGAGGTCGAGAAATTCCTGACGACTTGCTAGTTGGTCGGCGAGGCCGGCTGGCATGAGCGATGGCATGCTCTGTTCCTTGGCGATCTCATCGGCGCGGAGGCGTATCTCCTTTCCTCCTTGAGCGGAGTCCATGAGGACGACTTCGTTGTTGCTCTTGAAGCTGATAACTCCCATGTGGGCGCTGCCGTCTTTCATGGTGATGAGGGTGTTTTCGTAGTGCTCTGCGATGGCGGCGCTAGGCTCTAGGATGGACTCGACCATGTAATCGGTAGGAGCGGATGAGCCGATGGTGGCGAGATTGGGGCCGATCTGTGCACCGGCAGAACCGATGGCGTGACAACCGGTGCAGGAGAGGGCTTTGCGGCGGTAGATTTCCTCTCCGCGATAGGGGTCTCCAAGTTTTATCACATCGGCTTCGAGCTTGTTTTTGTCTTCGGCAAGTAAGTCTGCGCTCAGGGAAGAAGTGGAGGAGCTTTGGAAAAAGGCAGCGATGTCGGAAGGCAGCTGGCCGGAGGCGCGGTGGAAGGCGGCGACTTTGGAAATGACATCCGGGTGGAGTGTGGCGTCGGAGAGTTTGGGCGAGAGGAGTTTTGCGCCTCTTGCATTGGCGAGGATGGTTTGGATGAGGGGGACGGGGTCTTGATTGCCTGGGTCTTCTGAAAGAAGTTTCACGGATGCCCCAATCCCGGATCTGAGATTGGCAATGATGAGCCCGCAGGTGGCAGCGTAGCGGGTGGGTATGTCTCCTGTTTCTGAAAGTTCATTGAGTTTTTCTGAGAAATTCGATTTGTCGATTTTGGCTAGTGAGACGGCAGCTGCACGCCGGATTTCCATGTTACGATCTTTCGACTCAAGCAGTTGCAACAGACTATCCCCCGCATCTGAAATCTTCCATGCTCCAAGGTTTTCTGCGGTGAGTAGAACGGTGTCGGTGTTTTCGTGTTTCAGAAGCTTTTTCAAATCACTGAAAGTTTTCAGCGTTCGTCTGGAGGGCTTTGCTGAGTTCGCCATTTCCTTGAGAACTTGAAGCAAGGCGACCTTGGCTTTGTTTGCGAGGGCATCTTTGCTTGAGATTTTCCGGATGATGGCAGTGATCTCAGTATCACTTCCCGAGGCGAGGAGTTGCTGAGTGATTTCCGTGATTTCCTTGTCGGAAGGCGTCGGTTTTTCGAGAAATGAAGCGAGCCTTTTTTCAAGTCCGATACCGGAACCCTTTTCCACGTATTCTTTGTGTGAGGGTTTGCTGAATTCCAGCGTCCCGGCTTCCATGGCGGGGAGCCAATGGTTTTCCAGAGCTTCTTTCGTCTGGGAAAGCGCGAGATTGATGGACTTATCGATGGGGTGATCGAGCGCGTGCAATGCGGCGGTGAAAGCCTCCGGCTCAGGGATGAAACCTGCAGACAGCACTGCCTCCATGCGTGTGCGCGGAAAGGGATCGGCGGAGAGTTTTGCGATCAATGAAACGGGATCCGATAGCTGCGGAAACCAGTAGCGGATGATGCGCGCTGCGGCGGATCGGGCGTGACCGTTTTTTGCAGATACGACTTTAAGAAGGATGCTTTCGCTGACTCGCTCGACATTCTGGCAAGCCCACATTGCTTCGACGAGACTGTGTTCGTAATTAATGAGGGAGGGACCGAGTTTTTCCACCCATGCTTCGACAGCAGCGAGGACTTCATCGGGATTGCATTCGCTGAGTTCCTTGCGGGCTTGGTGGCGGTTCCATGCCTCCGGACTTCCAAGCTGATCGACGAGTTGTGTGATTGGCTTGCCGTCGAGTTGAGGTTTTTCAACTAAGGGGCTGCCTTTTTTCGTGATGCGCCAGATTCGGCCGTGGCCATTGTCGCGGCGGGGATCGCGGAAGTCGTGGTTTGCGTGGTTGATAATGGAATTGTACCAATCTGCGACATAGATCGCGCCGTCCGGCCCCATTTTTATATCCACCGGGCGGAAGTTCGGGTGCTTGGATGCTATGAGTGGTTTGAGGACTTTTGCGCTGAAACCTGAGCCGTTTTCGATGAATTCATAACGTACGACAGAACGGTCTTTGAAGCGTCCGGTGAGGAGTTGGTCTCGCAGGTCGTCTCCGATGTGGCTGCCGCGAGCGAGATCTCCGCCGCATTGTTTCGTGGTGGTGATGAGACTATCGACTTTGACGTTTTCCCCACTGTTTCCGGTAGCTGGTGAAATGTACATGATCCTAGGGTTGTTCACTAAGAACGACTGCCCCCAGTCATCGAACACATGCCCCCAAGGATTTCCGCCCGTGCCGGAGCAGAAGACGCGAAGCTCTCCGGTGCGTGGATTGTATTGGTAAACGCCTCCATTGAAATTCCTGACAAGTCCGCGTGGTGTTTCGACCTGAGTGTGGAGGAAAAGTCCCTCCTGGAAATAGAGCCAGCCGCCGGGGCCACGTCGCCATGCGCTGATTGAATGGTGGCTGTCCTCAATGCCAAATCCGGTGAGGGCGAGCTCCTTGACGTCAGCGACATCATCGCCATCGGTGTCCTTGAAGAAGAAGACATCTGGGGATTGAGCAATGTAGCAGCCGCCATTTGCTAGCTCGATGCCGGTGGGGAGGTAGAGGCCGTCGGCGAACACGGTGGACTTATCGGCTTTGCCATCATTGTCGGTGTCTTCGAGGATGATGATTTTATCATCTGCCTTCTGGCCGGGCTTTAGCTGGGGGTATGACCATGAGCATGCAACCCAAAGCCTTCCCCGGGAGTCCCATTGCATGTGAATGGGGTTTTCGATCATGGGCTCAGATGCGAAGAGGTTTGCCTCGTAGCCATCAAGGATCATGAAGTTCTCCAGCTCGGATGCTGGATCATGGTTGTCCATTAGCTCTAGGTCGGCACCTTTGAGGTTTGCGGCCTTGATGCCTTTCGCATCGCCTGCGTAAGTTGCGCTGCAGGCGATCAATGCTACGGCGAGCGTAGTAAAGAGTGATTTCATTTGGGGTGGTTTTTGAAATTCAGAGGCCGTGTGCGGTTAGCTTCCACTGGCGTGTCTTTGGTTCGCGAGGTTTGCGGAGGGATGCTTCCTGCTCTTTGGCGAGTTCGTTGAATTTTTCCTGTTCGGAGGGGAGAGATTTTCCGGAAGGGGAGCGCTTCCGTTCGCCGACGATATGGACTTGGTTCAGTGCTTTCCAATTGTAGAGAAATTGGAGGTTCTTGTCGTTTACGGCTGCGCGAAACTGTTCGGCTTCTTGGTGGGCGGGTGAGTTGTCGATGACTACGCCCATTGCCCATTCTTCATGGTTTGCGGTGGCAATTTTCTGACCTTCAATACTCAGGGTGTATTCGCCGGGATCGAGGTTTTGGATGATAAGCGAGTCTCTGTGGTCGTTGAGAAATGCAGGGGTGGAAACTTCAGTAGGTGGAGGTGGGCTGGCGGGGGTGGTTTCTTCTACTGAGAAAGAGAGGTTTTTCCTGTCAGTCTCGATCTTGGAAACTGCCGCGCCGCGAGCTGTTCCAGAATTGGACTTTGCGTCGATGGTGAGTTTCCAAGGATCGCTGGATTTTTCCAAAAGCTGTGAGGCGATGATGTGGCTGACTGACCAATAACCGAGGGGTGTGAGGTGTATGCCGTTTGTGGTAAACTTCGTTTCTCCAGCCTCGTCCATCATGGCGCGGGTGGGGGCGTAGAGATCGATGAAAGGGATGTTTTCCTCGGCAGCCGTTTCGCGCATGGCTGCGGCGTAGGCGGCGAGATCTGTATTCCGTGCGGTGAAATCCGGGGTCGTGACGCCGTGATGTTCGTAGGCGATGGGTGAGATGAAGACGAGGCGCGGAGGGGTCTTACCGTTGTATTTTTTCGATTCGTGTGAGGCGATGAAGGCCTTTAGGTCGTTTTGAAATGTCGCGATACCTTTTTCTCCAGCGAACGATTCACTCATGCCGAAACTGGCGATGATGAGGTCGGTTTTGTGTTCGGTGAGAGTGGTTTCCTCGGTGGGGAAATTTGTCGGCCGGTCGCGATGGGTGAGTGTGTCGCCCGCCCAGCCGAGGTTTCTGAGGGAGATGTCCGAGTGTTGCTGGAGTAAGGTTTCTAGGTTGCCGTGGTTGCGGAGTTGATCGGCGAAGGTGTTTCCGACGATGGCGATATGATCACCCTCATGGACGATGGATTGTGCGCCTGCTGGGGCGGCGAGGAGAGCTGTGCCGATGAGTAGGAGAAGGCGTGTCATGGATTAGTGTTTTTTGTCGGCGCGCTCGATGTTCCATGTCTTGATTTCGGTTTCTGCGGAGGGCACTGGCTTGTCGAGTGACCAGAAGACGGCATTTACAAACATGCGGGTGAAGGAAGGTTCTGCGAAATCTCCCGGGTGGCCGAATGAAGTGCCGAAGACCTTGCCGCCCCACTCGTTTTCCCAAGCCCATGCGACTGTGGCGGTTTCATTGACTTTCACATTAACGGTTCCGAAGCTCTTTTTGATGACTCGCTCTCGGCCTTTTCCGCTGCCTTTTACGAGCGGGATCGCTCCTTCGCCAAGGTGTGCGAGGTAGAGGGTGCCTTGTGAGATCCACTCCTTTTCCGGGACGTTCGCCATGATGGGGTGGGTGGCGTTTTCTTCGATCACTTCAATCTTGGTGGTTCCTGATTGGTGAACGATGTAGGGGCTGCCGAGTGCACGCGTGCCGAATTCTTCATTCCAAGCGAAGCGGGCGTGGTCTTTGGGGTAGCGGAATGCATGGCTGGCTGTGCGTAGGCCGATGACAGGTTTTCCTGACTTCAAATAATCCTCGATAGGCTGCCACTCGGCATCCGGCAGGTTAAGGAAACGCATGAAGAAGATCGCGAGATCCGCGTCTGCCAGTGCCTCGATGCCAGGGAGGACGTTTTCGGTCTTTTTCTCGGAGTCCATGCCTCCCGAGACGATGGTCGCGCGGAACCCAAGGCTCTCCAATTCCTCGGCGAAGGCTGGCATGGTTAGTTCGGGAGAATAATGAGGCGGGCCAACGACAAATACCACATGCGGGCGGGTGTCTTCTTCGGCATGAACTACGTTTATGAGAAAAGACAGGAAGAGTAAGAGGAGTGTTTTCATAGGGCTTTGCGGTCGATTACATCAGATCGATATATTTTTACCCAATGGAAAACCCTAAACTTTCATGAGTTTTACTGGTAGCTGTAAGTGCATCACCAAAGCCGTTTATTCGCGAAGGCGCGACCTGAGCCGGATTTGAGGTAAGTTTCAAAATTCGCAGCTTTTTCTTTATCCGCGAAGGCGGTGTAGGAAGCAATTTCCCAAGGTTTGAATTTGGAAGTATGTGGAGAGCCACCTTAGTTTTGCTTTTTGATCCGCGCTTTGAGGTCAGATGTCAGGCCGATGTAGGTTTGCTCGGGCTAGGCGATGCTACGGAGAAGATAAACGTAGTGCATGACAGGAGGGATTGGTGAATTTGTACCGTAAGCTCTCCTTCGCTACCTCCTTCGCCGAGGCTACTGCGGTCAGGAAAGCTTCGGCGGGCAGCCTTCGCCAAGGCCACGTTGACAAGCTGATGGCTTGCCGGCCGTAGCCTTGGCGAAGGCTGGTGGAGGCGAGGGGAGTCGAACCCCTGTCCGGAACGCCATCTGCGAAGGCATCTACACGTTTAGCGGATCATCTGGTATTTCGGAAACGCTGGGCAGACCCGCGGCGTTGCGCTTCCTAGTGGCCTGTTTAATCTCAATCGGTTGCCCGGTCACCCGGCATTCGATCCAGCCTGCTAAGTGTCACCGCGTCCCCCCGCAGGCATCAGGGATTTGGTGTGGTCGTCAATTAAGCGGCCAATGCGAGCTCGTTGGAGTCTGCAATTATTTGTTTTGAGCGGCTTTTTAAAGAGGCCAACCGATCAACCTCTACGTGCAGCCAGCGCTTCAAACATTCCGTCGAAACCAGAACGCCCCCATTCGCTAAGCGAGCTTTATTATGATCCGGGTGTGCAAATTTTCAAGGTGAATCGGTTTTCTCCGAAATCTTGGGGAAATGAGGACTTTCGCTTGGGTTGGTTTTTCATAGAAGAGGTCGTGCGAAGAACATTTGAAGAACTTTTCCGGGCGGAGAGCTATCCGGCGATGAGCCATCCGAGTGCGGATCCTGCGGTGAATGCGGCGGTGGCGAGAGCTATGGGCGTGGATGCTGTGGATGCTGCGGGTGCTGATATATTGGAAATCGGCTGTGGGACGGGGCATCATCTTCTTTCGCTGGCGAAGCGGTGGCCTGGGGCTTCGTGCACGGGGCTTGATATTTCTCCTCGGGGAATCGCTCGGGCGAGGTCTCTAGCGAGGCAGGCAGGGATTGAGAATGTGCGGATTTGTGAGGTTTCTGTTCTGGAATTTGAGAATGATGGAAAGGGCTTCGATTGTATTATCGCACACGGAGTTTATTCGTGGGTAGCGGATGAGGTGAAGGTTGGGTTGCTGGATTTTATCGGCAAAAATCTCGCGCCGGATGGTGTGGCGGTGCTGAGCTTTAATGTTGCTGCGGGTTGGAAGGCGAGGATGGCGGTAGTGGAGAAGGTGCGTGCGATTGCGGTGGCGGGGGACACGGATGAGATGACGGCGCTCGAGGTGTTTTCGACGGTGGCTGAGGAGGGAGAGAAGGAAATTGCTGCGGATATGTTGGCGAAGGGTGCTGAGGTGCTGGCCTTCGACGATTTTGCGCCGGATATGGATGCGTGGTCGCTGGGGGCGGTGGTGAAACTTGCGGAGGCGAGTGGGCTGAAATGGTTGGGTGATTCTGTTTCCGGGGAGAAGGGGAGTGATGAAGGGGATGTGAGAGAGGGCAGGACTTTTCGATCAGAGCTATTTTGTCGGGCGGATGCGGTGATTGCTGATCGAGAGAAACTGGTCGAAGGCAAGGCGATACAGCAGAGGGTGGTGCCGGATTTTCCGAAACTGGATGAATGGCGTTTAGTGTGTGCTCGTGAGGCACTGCCGCTGGTGGCTGCAGATCTGAAGCCGTGTGTGTTTACGTTTCCGCAGCTCAAACTGCTGGCGAAGATGGATGGCTCTCATTCAGCTGCGCGGCTGGCTATGGAGGCGAAGGAGATCGCGCCAGAAATGGATTTCGTGGCATGGCTCCGGCATGTGACAGAGCGGGGGATGTTTGACTGAGGTTTTTCAGTCCTTCGGTGCGGCGAGGAACGCTTTCACACGTTTCTCGAATTCAGCGAGGGGGATGCCTTCTTCTCCATCTCCGTATTCGGGATCGTAGAGTTTTCCACGTTTGATCGAATGTACGGCATCATAGGAAACCGGGTGGCCAATGGAACGGTCACTGAGGAGATCTAGGAAGACGATGCAATCGTCCCCCAAGACCATGGGTGAAGGGTCTTCGTCGAAGGTGTAGTTGCAGGGGATGTAGATGAAATCGAAAGGGCGACCCTTACCTTTGTAAGTAGTGACGACACGGCACTTGGCGATTCCGGTGAATGTCCATTCTTCCTGTTCCTCGAAATCGAACTCACTGATCTCGACTACGACGAGCCGGAGGACAGCGTCGGCTTGCTTTGCTTGATCAGCGAGTGATGTTGGCGCAGCGAAAGCGATGAGCTGAGTGTGAAACGCCAAAAAGGCGATGAGCAGGAAGAGGGTTTTCATGAAGCTAATTGCTTAGCTTTCCATGATGACGAGGAGGTCATCGGAATCTACCTGTGTGCCTTTGGAGGCGATGATTTCCTTGATCGTGCCGTCTTCGGGGGCGGAGACGGTGGTGAGCATTTTCATGGCTTCTAGGACGACGAGTTTGTCGCCTGCCTTGACCTCGGTGCCGGGGGAGACTGCGACTTCGGTGACCATGCCGGGGAGTGGGGCACAGACCTGTGATGGGTCGTTCGGGTCGCCTTTGCGGCGGGTGCTGGTGAGTGTGTCGGCTAGAGATCTGTCGGTGACGATGGACTCGCGGGGCATACCGTTGAGTTCGTAGAAAAGGGTGCGTTCGCCGTTTTTGTCAGGCTCGCCGATGGAGATGAGCTTGATAATGAGAATTTTGCCCGGATCGATTTCGACTTCAATTTCCTCGCCGACTTGAAGGCCGTAGAAGAAGGCGGGTGAGGGTAACTTACTAAGGTCGTCGTATTTCTTGCGGGAGGCCTGGAAGTCCGCATAGACCTGCGGATACATGAGGTGAGAGTAGAGGTCGTCGTCGGTGGCGGGACGGTTGATGATTTTTGAAACCTCTTCTTTAGTAGAATCGAGATCGACTGGCTCGGCGAGTTCGCCGGGGCGTTTGGTGGTGATCTTGCGGTTGTTGCCGAGGACGACTTTCTGGACGTCTGCAGGCCATCCTCCGTCTGGTTGGCCGAGGCCGCCGGACAGCATGTCGAGGACGGATTCTGGGAAGTCGATGGAGCCGGGTTTGATCTTGGTAACCTCGGAGGCTTTGATGCCACGGGTGACGAGGAACATGCACATGTCGCCAACAACTTTTGAGGACGGGGTGACCTTGATGATGTCGCCGAAGAGTTGGTTTACATCGGCGTAGGTGCGGGCGATTTCGCGCCAGCGGTGGCCGAGTCCCATGGAGTTCGCCTGTTCGCGGAGGTTGGTGTATTGGCCGCCGGGCATTTCGTGCTCGTAGACCTCTGCAGTGCCGGAGCGCGGTGCGGAGTCGAAGGGTTTGTAGAAGGTGAGGACGTGCTCCCAGTAGTCGGAAATTTCATTGAGCGCATCAAAGTCGAGTCCGGGATCGCGCTCGGTGCGAGAGAGTGCGGCGGAGACGGAGTTGAGGTTCGGCTGTGAGGTGGAGCCGGACATCGAGGCGATGGCGAGATCTGCGATATCTACTCCTGCGCGTGAAGCTGCGATGACTGAGGCAGCGTTGAGGCCGGAGGTATCGTGAGTGTGGAAATGGACGGGGATGCCGATTTCCTGTTTCAGGGCGTGGATGAGATCGTAGGCGGCTTGGGGTTTGCAGAGGCCAGCCATGTCCTTGATGCAGAGGATGTGGGCGCCCATTTTTTCAACTTCCTTGGCCTTGGCGATGTAGTAGTTGAGGTCGTATTTCGTGCGTGATGGGTTGAGGATATCGCCCGAGTAGCAGATGGCGGCTTCGCAGAGGGACTTGCCGTGCTCGCGGACTGCTTCCATGGCGACCTGCATGTTCGGGAGGTAGTTGAGCGAATCAAAGATGCGGAAAATATCCATCCCGCTGTCTGCGGCGTGGTTGATGAAGCCGGAGACGACGTTGTCTGGGTAATTTGAGTATCCGACGGCGTTTGAGCCACGGAAGAGCATCTGAAAGAGGATGTCAGGTGCTTTTTCTCGCAAGAGTCTGAGGCGTTCCCATGGGCATTCATTGAGGAAGCGCATGGAAGTGTCGAAGGTAGCTCCTCCCCACATTTCGAGAGAGAATATCTCGGGTGTGCGTGTGGCGTAGGTCTCGGCGATGCGCAGCATGTCGTGGGTGCGCATGCGGGTGGCGATGAGCGACTGGTGGGCGTCGCGCATGGTGGTATCGGTGATGAGAAGACGTTTCTCATCGAGTATCCACTGGCTGAATGCATCGGGGCCGAGTTCGCGAAGGAGTGCACGGCTAGAGGGTGACGCTGAGTTGTTGGCACGTGCTTCTGGGACTATCGCTCGGGTGAGGATTTCGGGTGGTCGGTAGGCCTTTGCGTGAGGGTTGCCGTTGACGGTGATTTCCGAAAGGTAGGCGAGGGTGCGTGTGGCACGGTCGCGGCGGCGGGAGAATTTGAAGAGATCGGTATGAGTGTCGATAAGCTTCGTGTGTGCCTGACCGGAGCGGAAGGTCTCGTCTGCGATGACGTTTTCGAGGAAAGGAATGTTGGTTTTGACACCACGGATTCGGAATTCTCGAAGGGCGCGATCCATGCGCTGGCATGCCATGGGGAAGCTGCTGCCCATGGCGGTGAGCTTGACGAGCATGGAGTCGTAGAATGGTGTGACGACGGAACCTGCATCACCTGAAGCGGCATCGAGGCGGATGCCGAAGCCAGCGGCGGAGCGGTAGTTCAGGATGCGGCCGTAATCTGGGGCGAAGTTTTTCTCAGGGTCTTCGGTGGTAATGCGGCACTGGATGGCGAAGCCGTTGCAGGGGATTTTGTCTTGGGTAGGGATGGCGATTTCCTCTCCGTGGAGTTCTTTTCCTGCTGCGACGAGGATCTGTGAGCGGACGAGATCGATACCGGTAACGCATTCGGTCACGGTGTGTTCGACTTGGATGCGTGGGTTCATTTCGATGAAGAACCAGTCGTTCTGATCCATGTCGTATAGGAACTCAACGGTGCCGGCATTGTCATAGCCGATGCCTGCAGCAAGCTTCACTGCTGCATCGCAGAGTTCCTTGCGGACGACGGGGTCGAGGTGCATGGCGGGTGCGACTTCGACGACTTTTTGATAGCGGCGTTGGACGGAGCAATCGCGTTCGTGAAGGTGAACGACGTTGCCGTTGCGGTCGCCGAGGATCTGGACCTCGATGTGCTTGGCGCGCTTGATGTAGCGTTCGAGGAACACAGCGGAGTTACCGAAGGCGTTTTCTGCTTCGGCGCGTGCCTCTGCGAGTAGGCCGGGGAGTTGTGAAGGTTTTTCTACGACACGCATGCCGCGTCCGCCGCCGCCGAAGGCAGCCTTGATGATAAGTGGGAAACCGATTTCGTGGGCGATGGTGAGTGCTTCGTCGGGATCAGTGATTGGGTCTTCGGTGCCGGGTAGGGTGGGGACATCGAATTTGTGGGCGAGTGCACGGGCGGCGGTCTTGTCTCCCATGTTTTCTAGGAGATCGGAGGATGGACCGATGAAGGTGATGCCCTCACGAGCGCAGGCTTTGGCGAAGTCTGGATTTTCCGAAAGGAAGCCGTAGCCGGGGTGGATCATGGTGACGCCTTTGGCTTTAGCGAGTTTCACAATGCCTTCATAGTCGAGGTAGGCGCCTACGGGGCCCTTGGAGGAATCTAACTGGTAAGCTTCGTCAGCTTTGAAGCGGTGGATGGAGAAACGATCTTCCTCTGCAAAGATGGATACGGTGCGAAGGCCAAGTTCGGTGGCTGCGCGGAAGATACGAATTGCGATCTCGCCGCGGTTGGCTGCCATGAGCTTGCCGGGCTTCTGAGGGTTTGAAGACATGAGTCGATTAAAGACCGATGGTTCAAAAATCAAACATCAAAAGATCATTTTCCGATACAGAAATTGGAGAAGATGACTCCGAGGAGGTCTTCGGTATCGACCTTACCGGGGATTTCGCCGAGAGCGTCGAGGGCTTCGCGGAGGTCGATGGCGGCGAGTTCGGGGTCGGAACGTTCCTCCGTGAGGAGGTCGAGTGCCGCCGTGAGGTTGGTGCGGGCGAGGGAGAGGGATGCTTGGTGGCGGGCGTTGATGGCGACTGCGTGTTCTCCAAAATCTGCTTCGGTGAAATGGAGAGCCTCACGAATTTTTTCCGAAAGGGTATCGAAGCCGTCGCTTTTGAGGCAAGAGATGCGAATGGCATTAGAGTCTGCCCACGAAGGGTGTTCTCCGAGATCGGATTTATTTAGAATGAGAAGGTGTGTCGCTTCGTTAGAGGGATAGACGGCGCGTTCTGGGCGCGGCTGAGATGCGTCGGCTATTTCTAAAAGGAGATCGGCATCCTCGATTTGGCGAACAGTGCGCTGAATACCTTGGGACTCGATGATGTCGGATGATTCACGGACACCTGCAGTATCGACGAGGCGGAGGGGGATACCGTGGAGATTAATGATTTCCTCGATGGTGTCGCGTGTGGTGCCGGCGATGTCTGAGACGATGGCGCGGTCGAAGCCGAGGAGGTGATTGAGCAGGGAAGATTTACCGACGTTTGGCTCGCCAAAAATGACGGTGCGAACTCCCTCGCGAAGGATGCGTCCTTGGTCGGCGGTGGAGAGCAGTGAATCGATGGTGGCGATGATGCCGAGGATGCGTTCGCGGAGTTGGATGGCGGTCTGGGGGTCGATGTCCTCATCGGGAAAATCGATCCATGCTTCGAGGTTGGCGAGGATTTCTAGGAGCTCGTCGCGAGCTTCGGTGGTGCGTTTTCCGAGGGTGCCTTCGAGTTGCGAGTGCGCGGCGCGTATGGCGAGGCGTGTTTGGGCGGAAATGAGATCCATGATGCCCTCGGCCTGGGTGAGGTCGAGTTTGCCATTGAAAAAAGCGCGTTGTGAGAATTCGCCGGGTGAGGCGTGGATGGCTCCGCATTCCAGAAAACGGGAGAGAGTTTCACGAGTGACAAGGATACCTCCGTGGCCTGCAAACTCGACCGTGTCTTCACCGGTGAAAGATGCGGGGGCGTGAAATACGGTGAGAAGACCGTCGTCAATAACTGCTCCGGATTCGTCTCGGACTTTGCAGCGGCGTGTGAGGCGCGGCATACTAGTTGAGGCGATGCCTCCGCATGCTAGGTCTGCAATGGCGAGTGCATTGGGGCCAGAGATGCGGATCAGAGAGATCGCGCCGACTCCCATCGGGGAGGCGATGGCTGCGATGGTAGAGATTTGGGCGGCGGCCATCCGGAGGATGCGTTGTGGACTATTGAGCCGCAGCTGTGGTCGCGGGTTCTTTGCCGCCAAGGCCGAGGAATTCCCAGCAGATGAAGCGTTTGATTTCGAGTGTCGGGCTATCGGGCTCTCCGACCCACTCGAGTTCGACGGTTGCGGTTTTGGTGATCGGGGTTCCTTGTTTGGTTCCACGCCAATTGATGATGGATAGAGCACGGCCGGTTTCGGAGTCGAGCTTGACGTTGACGCGTGCGGAGTCGGATGGATTCGCCGGGTCTGCGATGCGGTAGGTGCGAGCTCCTACGACTCCCCTGCCTTTGTCTGGGACATCTTCGGCGATCAAGACGCGGAAGGTTTCGGGCGTGCCGACGTCTGGGAGTTCCACGAAGCTTTGGAAAAGGCGGTATTTTGTTTGGGCGAAAACTTCCCAATCAAGTTTCAAACCTTCGGAAGTGCGTTTGAAGAACGCGTGGACACGCACAGGCTCCATGGCGAAATTGCTAACGCGAGCGAGGGTGCTGAGGAGGAGATCCGCCTCGTCGATGCCGTATTGAACTTCAAGGGTGGCGAGTGGGCGGAAAAAGTCTTTCAGTGCAAACTGTGGAGGTTGGTCGTATACGAGCATGAAGAGCCCACGTTTGCGGTCTTCTTCGGAAAGTTCTTGGATGGAAAATGAATTGGCGGGTGTGTCGGAATCGTTGATGTCCACTCCGCCGTAGAACATGTTCATTTGGCTTGCGAGAGCATCAGCGCGATGGATGTTAGGTAGTTTTTCCTCAACGGTCGTGCCGTTTATGAATTTTTCGAGCACCTCGTAGGCCTCGTTTTGCCAGCCGACACGTATATAATTTGCCTCACGTATTTCTTTGTCTTCGGGGCTTCCCGCGAAGTTTGGAGGTTCGATACCTGAGCCCATTTGGCTAGAGATATAATAGACCGCCGCTCCACCTGCCATGATGAGGAGGAAAAGGCCGATCATCGCGGGGATGATGCCGCTAGATTTTTTGGATTTTACCGCAGCTGCGGGGGCTGGGACTGCCCTTTCAGTAGTTGAACCTTGAGGGCCATTGCGTCGTGGTGGGATCGCAGCAGGGCGAATTGGAGATTGCGGAGCTGGAGTAGGTGCCTGTGGAACTGGAGCAGCCGGAGCCGGAGCCTGTGGTACGGCCTGCTGAGGAGGAGCGTAACTTTGTTGAGGTGCTGAATAAGCCGAAGGAGCTGCTGCTTGGGTGGGAGGGGCTTGTTCTGGGGCAGGCGAAGTGATGGTGCCTTGGCAGTGCGGGCACGGGCCTGTGGTTGAAGGCAGGGAAATAGGAATGACGATACGCCCGTTGCAGTGCTGGCAATGGAAGTCGCGTTGCTGAGGGGTTAGGGAGAGGTCTGACATATCGAGAAAATCCGTAGGACGGCATAGTTTAGATTGCTGAAATGACTATGTCAATGCAGGCGGAGTCTTCCGCCTTGCGCCCTACAGCGCCGGAGACTAGCCTGCGCGCCCCCAACACCCTTTATGAAACCGGTTACTATTTACGATACGACTCTGCGCGACGGCACGCAGGGCGAGGGATTCCAATTATCTGGTCTAGACAAGCTGAGGATTGCAAAGCGACTGGATCAGTTTGGGGTGGACTACATCGAAGGCGGCTGGCCGGGATCGAATCCGAAGGATGTAGAATTTTTCCAAGAGGCGAAGTCGCTAGATTTGAAATACGCGAAGCTCGCTGCCTTTGGCTCAACACGTAGGGCAAACGTAAAGGTGGAGGATGATCCGCAGGTGCGCCTTTTGCTTGAGGCGGAGACACCGGTAGTGACAATTTTTGGAAAAAGCTGGGAGCTTCATGTTACGGAAATACTTCGGACGACTCCTGATGAAAACCGCGCGATGATTCAGGATACCGTCGGGCATCTTGTGAAAAACGGTCGCGAGGTCGTTTATGATGCAGAGCATTTTTTCGATGGCTACAAGGACAACGCCGAACATGCACTTTCCACGCTCAAAGCTGCGGCGGATGGAGGAGCTTCATGCTTGGTGCTATGCGATACGAACGGTGGAACTCTCCCCGGTGAGATTGCTGAGATCTGCAAAGCTGTCCGTGAACATTTGCCAGAAACGGCGATCGGCATCCATACGCACAACGACTGCGAACTTGCGGTGGCAAATGCGATCGCGGCGGTTGATGCGGGAGCGAGCCAAGTGCAGGGCACAATCAACGGCTACGGCGAGCGGACAGGAAACTGCAATCTCACCTCAGTGATCCCGATCCTTCAGTTGAAAATGGGTATCGAGGCGGTGCCTGAGTTGGAAAAACTGCGTGACCTTTCGTATTTTGTCGATGATGTCTCAAATAACCCGCATTTCGCGAGGGCTCCGTTCATCGGGCGGACAGCATTTGCTCACAAAGGTGGGATGCACGTGAATGCGGTGCAGAAGCTGGCGCGAAGTTACGAGCACATCCTCCCTGCGAGCGTGGGGAACAAGCAGGAGATCTTGGTTTCCGAACTCAGCGGACAATCGAACATCCTCCTCAAGGCAGAACAGCTAGGCATGCCGCTTGAAAAGGGTGCGCCAGAAGCCTTAGCGATTCTCTCGAAAATCAAAGAAATGGAGCACGAGGGCTATTCCTTCGAGGCCGCGGGCGGCTCTTTGGATTTGCTGATCCGCCGTGAGCTGGGGAAATACAAGAAGCCTTTCGAGGCCAAGGAATACCACACCAGCTTCCGTCAGTATCGCGATGGTCACAATCCAGTCTGCGAGGCGACCGTGAAAATGGAAGTCGGCGGCGAAATGGAACTTACCGTCGCCGAAGGTAACGGCGTGGTGAACGCGCTAGATATTGCACTGCGCAAGGCGCTTGTGCCGTTCTACCCAGAAATAGCGGAAGTCTCTCTGGTGGACTATAAGGTGCGTATTCTCGATGGCCACGATGCCACCGCAGCGAAAACGCGGGTGCTGATCGTCTCCGGCCACGGCAAGAAAACTTGGAGCACCGTTGGCGTCTCCGAGAATATTATCGAGGCAAGCTGGATCGCTTTAATCGACGGGATTGATCTGTTCTTGCAGAGGAGAGAGTAAAGCTCACTTCTTCTGGACGACCCGTTCTTTTGGGTCGTCTACGTACATAAACAGTGCCTTGATGACGTCCTTGATGTTGGCTTGTGCGCCGTGCTGCTCTCGCTGGATTTGAATTTTCTCTTTCTCGATCTCGTCGCAAGAAATTTCAGGTGTGGCAGGGCTTTCTTTTGGGCTAAGACCGATGCGCGAGTCGAGGTTCTCAAGTAGGTCGAGGACATCGGCGTGCATACGTTCGACATGATCACAGAGGTGATCGGCCTTGCTTGCGAGATTGTCCACATCTGGAAAGAGGGCGGAGTCTGCGGATTTTGTTCTGAGCTCGGCGGAAAGAATGCGGACTTCCTTACTGAGGTCGACCCAACGGGTTTCTAGGTCTCTGCCGACTTCCTTAAAATTCTGTTGTAGTTTATCCGTCATGCTTCTTCCTATGGCCGGAATTCCCAGTTTTCAAATGGAAATCGATTATGGCGTGACCCGCTGCCAGACTTCGTTGCGGCGGAACATCTCGGGTTTCCAAGGAGCATCGTAGAATGCGAAAAAGTGTTCGCCGATTGGCTTGAGATTTTGGGCAGCGACGAGTTCGGCGAGCTTTGCGGTGGCTTCTGCCTGTTTTTCTTCGTCCTTCCAGCCTTTGAAGCGTAGGACAGCGTAGGTGCCTCCCTCGACCTCGGTGACTTCTAGGCCTTCTTCATTGGGTGCTGGTGCTCCAGCTTCCGCGATTTCTGCGGGGATCATGAAGCTCATGGTGCCTTCATTTTCGCCTTTGTCGTCCATGAACACGGGGGCAGTCATGGCGATCTTCTGGTCGTTGGCATTTTCGCCGCTGATGTATTTGAAAAGCTTTCGGAAAGAATCGTTGCGCTCTTGCATGTCATCCATCGGGGCGGAGACGACCTTGATTGCCTCGTATTTACGGATTTCGAATTTACCTTCTTGGAGAATGGTCTCGTAATCCGGTTTTTCGATAGCAGATGCGCCGAGCGCGCTGACAAATAAAATGAAAAGAGCCTTCATGGTGATGAAGGCTCAGATCGGAAATCAGAAATGCAAGGGATACTGATGGAGGCGAGTTAAATCGCCCCCACAGCTTATTCCGCAGTGCCGTTCTGGATGATTTCGAGGAAGGATTGTGGCTCAAGGGCGGCTCCGCCGATGAGTGCGCCATCGATATCTGGGCAGGCCATGAGTTCTGCAGCGCTGCCTGGCTTCACTGAGCCGCCGTATTGGATGCGGATTTTGTTGGCAGGCTCTGAGCCGTAGAGTTCGGAGATGAGGGAGCGGACGAAGGCGTGTGCTTCTTGTGCTTGCTCTGAGGTGGCGGTGACGCCGGTGCCGATAGCCCAGACGGGCTCGTAGGCGATGACGATGTCGGAAAGGTCTTTTTCGGAGATGTCCTTGAGGCCTTCGGTGACTTGAGTCTTAAGGACTGCTTCAAGCTTGCCGCTTTCGCGTTCTTCGAGGGTCTCGCCGATGCAGAAGATTGGCTTGAGGTTCGCTTCGCGTGCTTTCTTGATCTTCGCGTTGATGACGGCATCCGTTTCACCAAAGATTGAGCGGCGCTCGCTGTGGCCGAGGATGACGTAGTGGACGAAGAACTCGCGCAGCATGAGGACGCTGATCTCACCGGTGTAGGCACCGGAATCGAACTGGGAGCAGTTCTGTGCAGCGATTTGCACGGCGTGAGCGTTTTTGCCCGGGTTGGAGTCGTGCAGTTGCTCAGCAAGCTTCGGCAGGGAAATGAATGGCGGCGCAATGACGATATCCGCAGGAAGGTTGAGGCCTTGTGTTTTGTTGAGGAATGACTGGATGAAGTCTTCGGTTTCCGAGGAACCCTTGTTCATTTTCCAGTTGGCGGCGAAGATTGGCTTGCGTGACATAATCGGTAGACGTTGTGGTTGGAGAGGTATTCGGTAAAATTAGGCTTCGCTGAGTGCGGCTACGCCTGGGAGGGTTTTGCCTTCGAGGAGTTCGAGGGAAGCGCCACCGCCAGTAGAGATAAAGGTCATTTTGTCATCGAGGCCAAATTTATTGACCGCAGTGACGGAATCTCCGCCGCCGACGATGGTGACGGCATCGGATGCTGCCATGGCTTCTGCGATGGCTTTGGTGCCGTGGGCGAAGTTTTCGATTTCGAAGACGCCGACCGGGCCGTTCCAGATGATGGTCTTGGCTTTTGCGATTTCTGCGACGAATTCCTTGATGGAGACGTCACCGATATCGATGCCTTCCCAGCCAGCTTCAACTCCGCCGCCTTGGCCGTAGATGCCGGTGACTTGGGTGGTTGCGCCGTCTTTGAATTCCTGAGTGATACGTGTGTCGGCAGGGAGGAGGAATTCTACGCCCTTTTCCTTGGCTTTATCGAGGATGCTGAGGGCGAGGTCGAGCTTGTCGGATTCGACTCGTGAATCGCCGGTTTCGTAGCCCTGGGCTTTGCGGAAGGTGTTTGCCATGGCTCCACCGATCAGGAAGGCGTCGGCCTTTTCCATGAGGGAGGTGATGACCTGGATTTTATCGGAAACCTTGGAGCCGCCCATGATTACTAGGAAAGGGCGTTCTGGGGATTGAAGCTTGGCGTCGAGGTATTCGAGCTCGCTTTCGATGAGGAAGCCCATTGCGGAGGTGGGGATGAATTTCGTGACACCCTCGGTGGAGGCGTGGGCGCGGTGTGCGGTGCCGAAGGCGTCATTGACGAAGACTTGGGCAAGGCCGGCGAGGTTTTTCGCGAATTCTGGTTCGTTGGCTTCTTCCTCGTTATGATAGCGGGTGTTTTCCAAAAGGAGAACTTGGCCGGGCTGGAGAGCCTTGCGCATGGCTGCTGCCTCGGAGCCGATGCAGTCTGGGGCGAGATCGACGTTCTGGCCGAGGATCGCGGAAAGTGCCTTCGCAACTGGAGCGAGAGTGTATTTCGGGTTCGCTTCGCCTTTCGGGCGTCCCATGTGAGAGCAGAGGACGAGCTTCGCTCCGCCTTCTAGGAGGTGCTTGATCGAAGGGATGGCCGCTTGGATGCGGGTGTCATCGGTGATCTCCCCATCTTTGAGGGGGACATTGAAATCGGCACGCATGAGGACTTCCTTGGAGGAGACATCGAGATTGCGGATAGAGAGCTTGGCCATGGACGGCGTGATGCACTAACGATGCCAAGGTGTCAAGAGACTCGGGTATGCGGCTACGGTTTGACATATCCGTCTGTTCGGGGAAGATCGCCGCATGTAAGAAGCTAACGGCAAAATTAAACTGATCAACGACACTCAGACCTTTCCAAGCGGGTTTTCGAAACGGTAGTAGTGGTGACAACTGCACACCAAGCGCCTGATGTATGGTGGGACTAAGGACTCAAACTCGCGCCTCTGCGTGAAAGCCGAATGGGAAGAGGCGGAAACGTGGCTGAAAGATAACGTCGATACTGAATGAGCATGAAGAGTTACTCAACACACTTAATCCCTCTCATCGTGGCCTTCACTTATGCCCCTTTGGCCGCTGAGATCGACAAATCATTCTCGAAATCCGACCAAGAGATTGATGCGTTCTACGGTACTCATTCGGATCGTAACGCAGCCGCTCAATATGCTGCATTGGCCGGGATTGAAGAACGGATGGAGAAGATCGACAACTTCACAAGAGCTTCCAATATCGAGTTCTTTGGAGATAGTTTGAGAAAACTGGCTCGTAAGAATATTTTTCAGGTTTCCCGAAGGATAGAAGTTTACGACAAAGTCCAACAGTCGCTCCTCTCTATCCCCGGGCATGCCGAGTTTTATGCGGAGCCAATCTGGGAATCCTACCGCGCCTACCGGGATCCATCCCACCCGAAGCACTCCGGATCTGCGAACGCTTTTGACTGGGAGGCTCAGATCGGCCTGGAAACCCTGAAGCATCTGCCAAGTTCCGAGACCGTAAAAGTCCTTGGCGGCATGCTATGGGAGGACTGGGAAGCGGAGAGGAATACGGGGCCGGGTTTGTCGGATCTGACTTATCCGAGCGCGTTGGCATACCAAGCGACTTGGACCTTGGGAGATCTTCCCCTGAGAGATAAGCCGTCACCGCAGTTCAAGCGCCGTCAAGCGAAGGATCATCTCCCTGCTTGGCAGGATTGGTATGAGAAAGTCAAAGCGGGCGAGATCGCCTTCTCCTTCGTTGGCCAGCCGGTGGAATACCGCTTTCAGGCCGATGTCAGCGTCTCAAGCACCCTGATCGAGATTCCAAAGGACGAACAGGAGAATGCCGCAGCCGCTGAACGCGAGCAACGCCACCCCACGAATGAGGATGATGGAGGCTCGAAGTTCGCCGATGCTCCCGCTCCATCATCGGAAATGCACTATTGGCGATGGGTAATCGCCGGATTCGCGGCGATGATTGTTTTTTCTGGCTTCCTCATCCTGAAGAAAAAATCCTGAGAGATTTAGGGCTATGCGGCTACGGTTTGACATATTCGCCGGTTCGGGGAATATCGCCGCATGTACGAAGCAACCGGCAAAATTAAACTGATCAGCGACACCCAAACTTTTCCTAGCGGATTCTCCAAGCGGGAATTCGTGGTGACGACTGCGGACAGTAAATACCCGCAGGACATCAAGTTCGAGGTGGTGAAGGACAAGTGTTCGATCCTAGATAACTACAAGGAAGGCCAGGATGTGGCGGTGAACTTCGACATCCGGGGCAATGAGTATAACGGAAAATACTACGTGAACCTCTCTTGCTGGAAGTTATCTGCGGGCGGAAATGGCGGCGGAGGTGGTGGCGATGAATACAATCAGGAAACTCCTGCTGCAGCGGAGCCTTCTGCGGCGGATCTGCGGAAGGAAGATGATTTTGACGACGACGATATCCCGTTTTGATTCGGGAATCGACTTAACTCCCTTGTTGTAAGGGAGTCTGAATTTACCGGAAAGGTCGCGATTTTGGAATTGCGGCCTTTTTAGGTGGCCATTTCTGAGCCGATGCGGGCGTAAAGTTCGGTTTGTTTGGAGGAGTTTTCGAGGAGATCTGGGGAGAGGGTGACTTTTCCTGGCTCAAAAATGGTGATCGTGGAGGAGCCGCCGAAGGCGAAATAACCTTTTTCGGCGCCTTTTGCGAGGGGCTGGCCGGGGGTGAAGGTTTGGTGGATGGAGCCGACGCAGGTGGCGCCGATTTCCATGATGAGGATGGTGCCGTAGTCTTCTGTTTCGAGGTGGGTGAGGGTGCGTTTGTTCGTCCAGAGGTAGGCGAGGTTTTGCGCGAGGGCGATGGGGGAGACGGAAAACAGGGGGCCAGGGAGGGTTTTGGTTTCTGAAGGCGTGCCTGCGGCGGGGAAGTGGTAGCGGTGGTAATCTACTGGGCAGAGGCGGGAGAGGACGAGGGTGCCTTTGGCGTATTTCTGGGCGAGTTCGGGGTCTCCAAGGAGGGCAGGGAGGTCGAAGGTCTGGCCTTTTACGAAAAATGAGGAGATTGCTGAGATATCAGGGAAGCCGAGGTGTCGTCCATCAGCGGGAAATACTATGGGGGCGTCCGCGATGGGGCGGGCTTCCGGCTTGAGCTTACGGTAGAAGAATTCGTTAAAGCTGCGGAAAGAGGAGGGCGGTTCGGCGAAATCTGCGGGATCGAGGCCGTATTTCTCGATGAAAGGGTCGACGCGGGCGGCGGATTCCGAGGTGGACATGCGTTTTCCATACCATTTGGAGAAGGCAGCGCGCTTGACGAGGGCGTGGAGAGAGAGTTTTCCGAGGGGATTGCCGTAAACCCAGCGGAGGGAGCCCTCGCCGTAGACCTGCTCGGTTTCGGTCTTTCCGGTGTGTCGGTTGAAATATCGGATGGCTTCCATTGGGGCAGTGAAATGCAGCTTAGCGGCGAAGCCAAGGGAGAAGATGGGGCGGATGATGTTCCGATGGGTGGTTCGTTGACAGTGCATGTCTTTCCCACAATGCTTCGCAGTATACGAAGAATAATTGCTTTGGAAAACGCCCAGACATCGTTTGCTACCGATACGGAAGCGAAAGCGGAGAAGCCCAAACCGTCTTTTCCGATCACCCTGATTGCCGGGGGGCTCACTTTGGCAATTGTCGTTTGGTTCTTCGGTTTCGAGCCGAGCTTCGGTTTTGATAAGTCCCTTTCGTTGTTTGGGTGGCTCATGTCAGCGTGGAATGATGAGACAGGACTCGAACACGGTGTCTGTATGCCGATCATGGTTCTTGGATTGATCTGCTACCGCTTCAAGGAACTGCTTGGTGCGGTGAGGGACGGTCAGTGTAGTTATCTGGGGCTGTTCGCGGTTTTTTTTGGTGCTCTTCTTTACGTGATATCCCATCGCTTGTCCTTTCCACGCACCTCGGCACTCGGTCTGCCACTTCTATTGTGGGGTGGATGTCACTATCTTTGGGGCTGGAAGGTTGCGAAAATCATGTTTTTTCCACTGATTTTCTTATGGTTCGCGATTCCACTGTCGCCGAGCATCAACCATCAAGTAATGACCCCTCTCCAGCTTTGGGTGGTATCGCTGGCACACCATTTTTGTTCCCTCTGCGGGGTGGAAACCAAGGTTGTTGGGACGATAATTTTCCCCGTCTCTGGGGATTGGCTGCCAATCCATATGGGAGGGGGGTGTAGTAATCTGATATACGCCCTCATGCCCCTGCTAATGATCACCGCAGGATGGGCCTATGTGGCGAAAATCAGTATGTGGCAGAAGGCCGTTCTTTTTCTTTCGGCGCTGCCGCTCGCCATCATCGGTAACGCACTCAGGGTGACGTCGATCCTGGTGATTGCCGAAAACGGAGATGCCAGATGGGCTACGACCACTTGGTATGATTGGTCGCGTTTTCTGATTGTTTATCCGCTTTTAGTCTTCGTTCTTCTTGTGCTGCATTCCATTTTTCTGCGCCGGCTGCCTTGGAAAAAAGCACCGCAGATTGTGTGACGGTTGCAGAATCGAATACTTTCCACGCTGGAATGAAACGTCGTCATAACTTTTAAGTCAAAGGCTGATGGATTTGGATTTTTCTTAACGTATCAGTCCCCGATTGAACTTGCGGGCTATCTTGTCCGCGATTATCTCCGGAAAATGAAACGCATCGGCTTCGCAACCCTGGCAATTTGCCTCCTCTTTGTTTCTTGCGAAAAGAAGGAAGCGAGGATGACGGTGACTGAAACACGTGTAAAAACGACGAAAGACCGCACTCCGAAGCTATTTGCTACGAGTGATGAGCGATTCAGGGATGCACAACCGAGTCCGGTGATCGGAGATCCGCCGGAAAATTGGTTGGTGTTGCCGGCGAAGCAGTTTCGTGAATTGAACTACAAATTCGGTGAATCGGGGTTGGGCGAGGTCTATGTTTCGATTACGGGTGGCTCGATTCTTGAGAACGTGAACCGCTGGATGAAGCAATTCGGCGCAGAGGCGATGTCTGCTGAGGATCTGGTCGCTGCTGAAAAGGTGATGATGGCGGGTGAGGAAGGTGTCTGGGTAGAGGCTAGCGGGACGTATGGTGCAGGAATGGGTGGTGGAGATGCAAAGCCGGGCTACAGTCTGGCAGGCGTGATCACGGTGGTGGACGGGAAGCTGATTACGCTAAAAATGATCGGCCCGGAAGACGAAGTAGAGGTTGAAAAGGAAGCGCTGAAAGCGTTTGCAGAGAGCATGGAACTGGCACCTTAAAGAATTTTCAGAATGGAAAAAACAATGGATAAAACCACCAAGGGCAAATCCCCTTTCATGAGGGTCTACAATTTCCTCTCGGGCTTCAAATTGGCGACGTTCACCATTCTGATGCTGTTGTTGCTCACATGGCTTGCGACCCTAGAGCAGATCGATCACGGGCTTTTCCCTACACTGCAGAAGTATTTCAGCTGGAAGTCTCCGTGGTTGGTTCCGGAGATCAATGGTAAGAAGATTCCGATCATCCTGCCTGGTGGCTATTATGTCTGCGCGCTGCTGCTAGTGAACATGATTCTGGGTGGTATCATTCGCATCCGTAAGGGCTGGAAGCAGGCAGGTAACCTGATCGCACACTTTGGCATCATCTTCATGTTGCTAGGTGGAGGTGTGGCACACCATTTTGAGGAAAGGGGCAATATGGCTGTTGGTGAGGGTGAAACGAGCAACGTGGCGGAAGCTTACTTTGAGTATGTCATCGAGATTTCTGAGGTGAAGGATGGAGAGCAGGGCGAGATCCATGTGGTGCGAGGGAAGTATCTGGAAGATCTAGTCGCAGGGAAATCGCGGATCTTTGATTTTGAGGGGATTCCCTTCGGGCTGGAGGTTTCTGGGTATCTGAAGAGCGCACAGCCGGTGGCGGCGGTGGAGTTTGCACCTTCGAAAGGTGAATTGATTACCGACGGTTATTACCTGCTGGGGCGTGATAGTGAGGTGGAAACCGAGCGCAACATGGCCGGTGCTTATGGGCGCTTGGTTTATTCAGATGGAAAGAAATCCCCGCCGTTTATCCTAGCGGGGGCTTCTTACTACCCACTTTCCGTGAGGCATGAGGAAAGGGTTTTCGTCATCAATATGCGTAAGCGGCTGTGGCCGATGCCCTTTGATGTGAAGCTCGATAAATTCACTGCGAAA
The DNA here is from genome assembly GCA_051252155.1 of Luteolibacter sp. Taxonomy (GTDB): domain Bacteria; phylum Verrucomicrobiota; class Verrucomicrobiia; order Verrucomicrobiales; family Akkermansiaceae; genus Luteolibacter. The sequence continues at coordinate 862,098 of JBPOGB010000002.1, forward strand.
TTTCATCCTGGAACATCTCGCCCTGCGAAATTCGCGAGTGACATTCAGAGGATTGAGAACGGTCAGTCATCTCCGATGAATATCAGTATGAATGAGCCGATGAGGTATGAGGGGCTAACGTTTTTCCAAGCGAGCTACGGCCCGCCGGATGCAAAGCCGGGTGAACCGATGTATTCGGTGTTTGAGGTGGTGAGAAACCCGGCGGATAAGTGGCCGGAATACAGTCTTTATGTGGTGGCGTTCGGTATGCTCGTCACCTTTCTGACAAAACTGGGCAGCCATCTAGGCCGCCTTTCTAGGAAACGGAAAAATGCAGAGTAAACAATCGAAGTGGGGTAAATGGGTGATGGCGGTGATCGTGCTAGGCGCGTTTGCCCTCGTGTTCGTGAACATGGTCATCGACAATATGCCGAAGGGTGAGGTGCAAAAGGTAGAGGGCTATGTTCCTTGGGAAGAGGCGACGGTAGAAGCTGTCGAGGCGATCCCTGTGCAGGATGGCGGGCGCATCAAGCCGTTCTCAACATACGCAGCGTTTCGCATGCTCGGGATGCATGGTGCACGCTCAATGGAGGTGGAAGGTGATAATGGTGAGGTCACAAAGCTCAAACCGACAGAGTGGATGATGGATACGCTTTTCCGCCCTCATCTGGCGGTGGGTTTGCCAACTTTCCGAGTGGATAACTCGGATGTGCTCAAGGCCATCGGCGTGAAGGTCAAAGGTAAGCGCGATCGCTACAGTTATCTGGAGATTGAGGCAGGTAGGGAAAAATTGGTGGAGCTTGCGCAGTCTTACGAGCCGATCGCGAAGAAGGAGCGAGACCCCGTTCAACAACAGACCATCGACCTCGCTTACAATGTGCGGGATTACGAAATTCTGCTCTCTTATTTTGCGTTTGCGAGGAATGGAGTGATCTTACAAGGCGCAGGTGCAGCGGGTGAGAATCAGCGTGCGGAGTTTAGTTCTGTGATGGCGACAGCGCCGGAGCTTTTGAGGCAAGTGCAAGGCGCTAAGGATTCCGGAGCGCAAATGAACCCAAGGTTGGTGACTCTTTTGCAGCAAGTCTTTGATGGCGCGAATTATTCGAAATATGGGCTATTCATGCTGCCTCCAAAGGATAAGTCCGATGGTCATTGGCTCTCTGCTGGAGAGTCGATCATGGGTGTCGTTCAGATGGAGACTCCTGACCCGAAGACTTCGACGGAAGATGTGATTGCCATGGAAACAGCGGTGCAATCGATTGGAACTTCTGAAAAAGCATTCAGGGATCATATCAGTGACTATCGGGAACGTGTGGTGAAGCGTGCTGAGGCGCGTGGTGAATACAAACACATCGAGATGGAGGTGTCGTATTTCAAGCGGGACTACTTCCTCAATGCGATGGTGTATTTTCTTATCGCTTCGATCAGTGCATTAGTGATGTGGGGAATGGGTGGGCTACCTGCCAAAATCGCCTCATGGGTGACTTGGATCTCCACGGTAGCAGGCGCTGCCTACTGTGTGATCGCGATTGTGATACGCTGCATCATCATGGAAAGGCCTCCTGTCGGGAATCTTTATGATACGGTGATTTTCATCGCTGCTACCGGAGTGATATTCTCGCTATTGGTAGAGTTCTTTTCGAGGAAACGTTTCGCGTTGGGCATGGCTCCAATCATGGGGACTCTATTGATCCTTCTCGCGCGTCGTTACGAGTTGGGTGATGCCTCCGATCATTTCAATCCACTGGTTGCAGTGCTGGACTCAAATTTCTGGCTGGCGACACATGTGATCACGATCTCGCTAGGTTACTCAGCCGGTTTGCTTTCGGCGTTCCTCTCCGTTAGCTACGTTTTGATCCGTGGCTTGAATCTAGATGGTGGAAATAAGGATCTCCGCAGGTCGCTGACCAAGGCAGTTTATGGCTGCATCTGCCTGACCGTCTTTTTGTCATTGGTCGGCACTGTGCTCGGCGGCATTTGGGCGAACTACTCTTGGGGTAGATTCTGGGGCTGGGATCCGAAGGAAAACGGCGCGCTGATGATTGTCTTGTGGACGCTGGGTATTCTACACGCACGGCTTGGAGGAATCATCAAGGACTGGGGGCTACATTTTGCCTCGCTCTTCACTGCATGCGTGGTGGCTTTCTCATGGTGGCACGTGAATTTCCTCGGTGTAGGTCTGCACAACTACGGCTTCACAGGAAAAGCCGGCATCATCTGGACGTTCTATGGTTCGGTAATGGCCGTAATCTTGTTAGGCGCTTTGGCGATGTTCGTGGAGCGTGCGGATAAGCGGCAGCGTAAGGAAAATGCTGAAGCTGCAGTCAAAGGCCTAGAGGCATAGGGGTATGGATCTTTTTGGTGCGGATCCGGCGGCAAATCTGCTGCCCCGCGACGGCGAGGTTTTTAATCATGGCGGACTTTTTTCTCACGCAGAATGTGAGGAGGTGATGGATGCACTGCTACGGGAAATACCGTGGCAGAATGATGAGTCGGTGATGTTTGGGAAGCGCATCGTCACGGCACGCAAAGTGGCTTGGTTTGCCGATGGCGGCGTTTCCTATTCATATTCCGGGACGACGAAGCAGGCGCACCAGTGGAGTGATTTGCTATTAAGGCTGAAAAAGATGGCTCAGGAAAAGACTGGAGCGGAATACAACTCGTGCTTGTTGAACCTCTACCACAGCGGTGGCGAAGGCATGGGGTGGCACAGTGACGATGAGAAAGAGATTGTCGCAGGATCTTCGATTGCTTCTCTGAGCTTTGGGGCGGAGAGGAAGTTTTCGTTCAAGCATAAGGAGACGAATGAGACGGTGTCTGTGATGCTGGAGGATGGAAGTCTGCTGGATATGCGTGGGCAGACGCAGCGGTGCTGGGTGCATCAGTTACCGAAGACGAAGAAAGTCAGCGAACCGAGAGTGAATCTGACGTTTCGGCGGGTTTCTGTTTAAACGGAGCGCCAGTCAGCGGCTTGCAATACCCAAGGGGCACACCGAGCCGCGCTCCATATCAATGGCCTTGGTTGCTCTTCTTAGGCGGTTCCCATTCGCGACGGCGGCGGGAGCGGCAGGAGAAAATGACCGGGATGCCGGGAGCTGGATGTGCTTCGCGGAATTGGTTGGTCAGGTAGGCTTCGTAGGAGTCTCTCATGAGTGCCTTGTCATTGACGAAGAGCACGATGGTGGGGACGGGGATTACGGAGTATTTCTCGTTCAACGCAGTGGTGGCGTAGAAGAGTTTGAGGCGCTTGAGTTTGTTGTCCGTCGGTGGCTGATTTTTGAGTATCGCCGTTTGGAGGATGCGGTTGAGCTTGCCTGTACCGGGGATGTCTTGTGCTCCTTTTTTGATTGCGATGGCCTTTTTGAGGACGTGATCGGTGGAGTCTCCCGTTTTTGCGGAGCATGCGACGAATGGTGCGTAGGAGAGGAAAAATAGCTCGCGGCGGACGTGATCCTCAGCTTCGGCGACGCGCTCCTTGTAATCGGCTCCTGGGTGGTAGAGGTCGAACTTGTTGAGGACGATGAGGCAGGGCTTTTTCTCCTCGAGGATGAGTTGCGCGATTTTTCGATCCTGTGCGGTGACGCCTGCTGCGAGGTCGATGACGAGGACGCAGAGGTCGGCGCGGCGGATGGCTTTTTCCGAGCGGATGGCTGAGAAGACTTCAACCGAGTTGTCGCGCTTGCCGCGTGGGCGCAGACCGGCGGTATCGATGAGGGTGAAGGCCTCGCCATTAAATGTGTAGGGAAGATCGACGGCATCGCGGGTGGTTCCGGCGATACTGGAGACGATGGTGCGCTCGTCTTTGAGGATGGCGTTGATTAGGGAGGACTTACCGGCATTTGGGCGGCCGATGATGGCGAGCTTGATGCCGACTTTTTCTGCTTCCTCGATGATTTCTTCAGTCTCGGAGGCAAGGGGTTCGAGGGTCTCGTCCATGCGGTCGATGAGCTCAGAGAAATTCCTGCCATGCTCGGCGGAAACGAAAACGCTGTCTGGGATGCCGAGGGCAGTGAATTCTGAGTGGCAGGACTCGTGCTTGTCGTGATCTACCTTGTTGAGGACGAGTAGGACGGGAGCCGTAGCTTTGCGGAGCTTCTGGGCGAGTGCTTGGTCGATGGGAGTCACGCCTTCCTGAGCATCGACGAGGAAGAGGATGAGGTTAGCCGTTTCCATGGCGATGTCTGCCTCGATTGCGACCTGCCCGGCGAAGCCATCGTCGAGGGTGGCACCGATACCACCGGTATCAATGAGGGTGCAGGGGTGGCCTGTGAGCGTGCAAGGTGCGGCGATGCGATCGCGGGTCACGCCGGGTTGGTCGTGGACGATGGCGATCTTGCGGCCTGCAAGACGATTGAAGAGGGCAGATTTCCCGACATTCGGGCGGCCTACGATGGCGACGGTGGGCATGGTTTCGAAACTTTAAACGTTAAATGCTAAATCTTAAACGAAGAACATTCGTAAAAAGAAAAACCCCGCCTCTGCGGCTTTTGAAGGCCGTTTGGCGGGGTCAACTCGAATAGGGATGGCGGAGCGGACGGGACTTGAACCCGCGACCTCCAACGTGACAGGCTGGCGCTCTAACCAACTGAGCTACCGCTCCATCCCGTTCGGGTGGGCGGGACGCTATGGAGAGGCTGGCGCTCGTGCAATCTCTTTTTTGCATGAAATGTAATTTTTTTTGGGAAGTGGTTCCAGAGCTCTGTGGAGGATTGCTAATGTGATTCAGGAGACTAGTGTTACAGAGTGATTTTTCAGGAAATGGAGCTATGGGTCGATCCGACGCCGCGCCGCGGGCCAGAGGCGATGGCGGTGGATGAGTGGCTGCTGGAATCACGGGATGTGCCGATGCTCAGGATTTACCGATGGGACGGCAAATGGGCGAGTTTTGGCTATTTCGGGAAACTCGAGGATGCTCAGGGTGGAGTGGAAGGTGTGGAGTGGGTTCGGCGATGGACGGGTGGAGGTGTGGTGGATCATCGGGCGGACTGGACGTATAGCCTGATTGTGCCGCGCAGCTGTGAGGTGGCGTTGATGAAGGGAGGAGAGAGCTACAGGGCGATTCACCGAATACTGGTAGATGTGCTGAGAGCAGAGGGAGGTGATCCAGGATTGGCTGAGGTAGGTGGAAGGGCTGGAGGAATGTGTTTTGAGAATCCGGTGGAGCACGATGTATTGGATGCTGAGGGCTCTAAAATGGCGGGAGCAGCACAGCGGCGGACGAAGGCTGGCTTGTTGCATCAAGGCTCGGTTTCGAGGGCAACAGACTCACATTTACGCGGAGAGCTTTTTGCTGAATCCCTTTCTGAAAGCTGGTGGGAGGAGGAGATCTACGTGGCTCAGGCTCGCGTGGAGGAGTTGGTGGCGGCGAAATATGGAAAGATGGACTGGCTGGAAAGACGTTAGCATGCGGTGAGGGTGCTTGACCGATTTCCTCGCAAAACTTACCACAGGTCATGCATCCAATTTATGAGGGTAAGGCGAAGCGACTTTGGGAAACGAGTGATCCAGAGACACTGAGGATGGAATTCAAGAATGATGCGACGGCTTTCAATGGCGAAAAGAAGGCGAGTTTCGAGAATAAAGGCAGGCTCAATAACGAAATCAGCACTCTGATTTACGAATATCTTGGCAAGACCGGTATCCCGACGCATTTCGTCCGCAAGATCGATGAGACGAATGTGGAAGTGAAGCGGGTGGATATCGTGATGGTGGAAGTGATTGTGAGGAACGTGTCAGCAGGAAGTTTCTGCAAGCGCACGGGAATGGAGGAAGGTGTAGCCTTTTCGCAGCCAATCATTGAATTTTCCTACAAGAGCGACGAACTCGGCGATCCGCTGATCAACGACGACTACATTCGCGAGATGAAGCTGGCGACGCCGGAGGATTTGGTTTTTCTGAGGACATCAGCGCTGAAGGTGAATGAAATCCTTTCGGGGTTCTTTGCTGATGTGGGACTGAAGCTGGTCGATTTTAAATTGGAATTCGGTCGGCTCACGAGTGATCCGTCGCAGATCGTTCTGGCGGACGAAATTAGCCCGGATGGATGCCGACTCTGGGATTTAAAGACTGGCGAAAAAATGGATAAAGATCGTTTCCGTAGAGATCTCGGAAACGTGATGGAAGCCTACGAGGAAGTTCTCGGAAGGTTGAAAGCCCGCCTAGCAAAGGAAACTGTCTGACTTATGAAAAACTATCTTATCATTGCCATTGCGTTCGTGCTGGCCAGCTGCGGAGGAACGCCGGATTCACTGGTGGTAAAATCATTTACCCTCCGTGATCAAGATACTGCAACCGAGAGCGATCCGATGGTTCAGAATGCAAAGATGCGCAGGCTCTACGGGGCGGTGAGTGTCGAGGAGCGCAAGCAGCGTCTAGGACAGTATTATTTGGTGCAGTGGAATGCAGATGCCGGCTTGGATAAGGAAATCATTTTCCAATACCAGCAGGGCAAGAGTGCTAGCCGTATCAAGAGGATGACGCGGACGGTTCCTGCGGGAACTTCCGATGGCAGCCAAGAGTTTGCAGTGATTGGTGACGACTATTTTGACAATGGACGTGTGCTTGCGTGGAAAATGACTCTGAAAGCTGGAGGAGAGGTGATTTCGACGAAGCAATCTTATCTGTGGAAGTAATTCTCTGCCTCTGGTGAAGAGGTGGAGTTCGGACTTGAGGCTTTCGTTAGGCGAGCTGAGGCTGCGCGTATGCGAATCGAGATCCTGAATACTGGCACGGAGCTTTTGCTGGGAAATACGCTTAACACTCACGGCGGGTGGTTCGGGCGGCAGCTTTTTACGATGGGGCTGCGTGTTGCTCGCCAAGCAACGGTGCCGGATGGGGATGCGATTCGTGAGGCTTTTGTGGAGAAGGTGGATCGGGCGGATGCTCTGATCATCACTGGCGGGCTGGGCCCTACGAGCGACGACCTGACGCGCGAGATCGTGGCGGAGACTTTGGGGATCGAGCTGGTGCAGGATGAGCATGCACTGCGGACGCTGGAGGCATTTTTTGCTCTGCGTAATAAGCCGATGGCGGAGGCGAATCTCAAGCAGGCGATGGTGCCGGTAGGGTCGGATGTTTTGCCAAATCCAAACGGGACTGCTCCCGGTTTGTATTTACCACCGCGCATCAACGGTAGGTCGCGCTGTGCAGTTTTCCTGCTGCCGGGGCCGCCGAGAGAGCTTTACCCGATGTTTCATGAGGAGGTAGCACCGAGGCTGCGGGCGCTTTCCGGGGTTGAGGAGATTCCGAGTGTTTGCGAACTGAAGTTTACGGGTGTCGGTGAAAGTGATTTTCACCAAAGCTTGGATGCTGAGCTGGCGGCGATGCCGGGGCTGGAATACGGATATTGCGCGCACATTGGTGAGGTGGATTTACGATTGATCGGTAGCGCAGGAGTGATCCGGCAGGCGCGTGAATTGGTGTTAGGTCGATACGATCAATACTTAATCAGCGACGATGGCTGCTCGATGGAAGCGACGGTGATTCGCTTGTTGCGTGAGAATGGGAAAAAATTGGCGACGGCGGAAAGCTGCACGGGTGGTTTGATCGCGAACCGCCTGACGGACGTTCCGGGCTCAAGTGAAGTTTTCACTCATGGCTGGGTGACGTACGCGAATGAGGCGAAAAATGACCAACTCGGCGTACCGATGGAAATGATCGATACGTATGGAGCTGTCAGTGAAGAAGTGGCGCGTGCGATGGCGGAGGGAGCCTTGCGTGAGAGCGGAGCGGATATCGCTGTTTCCGTGACAGGCATCGCGGGACCCGGTGGCGGGACGGAGGAGAAGCCTGTGGGCACGGCATGGCTGGGGCTTGCGGTGAAAGGCGGCGAAACTGTCGCACAAAAGATCTATCACCCGCGCAACAGAGCAGATTTCAAAGACTCGGCGAGTCAATCTGCTCTGGAGCTGGTGAGGAGGACGCTTAAGTGAGAGTTGCTCGACACCCCTGTGAGGTGGCTGGCATGTTTCCGATGATGAAAAATATTGTGAACTACGCTTCGTGTCTGATAGCGCCGCTCATTTTATCCACGTTGGTAAAGGCGGATGCGATGAAGCCAATCGATCCGAGCACATACGAGGAGCCGGTGAAGGTGGCGTGTGTGGGGGATAGTATTACCGAGGGAGCGGGTGCTCCAAAGGGCGAGTCTTATCCATCGCAACTTCAGCGGATGTTGGGAGATAGCTGGGAGGTTTTGAACTTCGGTGTAGGCGGGAGGACGCTGATGAAGACTGGGGATCGACCTTATTGGGATGAAGATGCCTACAAGGAGGCGCTGCGATCGAAGGCGGATGTGGTGATTGTCATGTTAGGGACGAATGATAGCAGGCCGGCGAATTGGGAGCATAAATCGGAATTTGAAGCGGATTACCGCGAGCTAGTGGCGTCTTTCCAGAAGCTCAAGAACGAGCCGAGGATCTATATTTGCCGACCCTGTCCGGTGCCAGGCGGTGTGAGCAAGATCGCCGGAATCAATGAGGCGGCGGTTGCGGAGCAAAGGGTGATCATCGATGAACTGGCGAAGGAAATGGGTGTGGGGGTGATCGATATGTTTGGGGCGCTCGAGAAGTTTCCGAAATTTCAGCCGGACAAGGTGCATCCGAATGCAAAGGGTGCGGGGAAGTTGGCAGAAGCAGCTTTTACCGCACTGACGGGGAAAAAGGTTCCCGCGGAGTGATTTGCGGATTCCGCTTGGAGTGTTGGTTGCTTTCTGGAGACTCAGTCTATGAGCGGAACGGACTGGGATAGTAGCAAAGCAATTGCGAAGGCAATTCTGCATGACCGACCACAGCGGCGGAAATGGATGCTGCGGTGGATGCTTGCGACCGTGGGATGGATGGCGGTGGGGCTGTGGGTGATCGACGGTTGGCTGACAGAGAACCCGTGGCGTTTCATTATCTGGTGGGGAATTTGTGGGGTAATGGCGGTGATCTTGATGATTTTCTCGCTTTATGATTCAGTCGCGGTGGTGAAAGAGGAGAGGGAGGAAAAACGCTAAAATGATAGATTTGAAAGAAGAGGGTAGGCCGGTGATTTACCAATTACTGGTGCGGACGTTTGGAAACAAGAATACGAAGCGCAAGCCGTGGGGGACGATGGAGGAGAATGGCTGCGGGAAGTTCGCGGACATCGATGTGAAGGCGCTTAAGGCGATTCGTAAGATGGGTTTTAACTACATCTGGCCGACGGGTGTGATCGAGCAGGCGAGTGGGACGGATTATCCGGGCAGACCGGCGGATCCTCCTGATATTTTGAAAGGCAAAGCGGGCAGTCCATATGCGATAAGGGATTACTTCGATGTATGCCCGGACTATGCGGTGGAGCCCGAGAATCGCATTGAGGAGTTTCGTGAGATGGTGAAGCGATGCAGGAAGGCAGGGTTGAAGGTGATTATCGATTTCGTGCCAAACCATGTGGCGCGGAGCTACGGGTCGGATGTGAGACCAGAACTTTCCTTCGGGGAGGGCGATGACCCCGGGAAATTTTTCGAAACGGACAATCATTTCTACTATCTGAATGATTCGGATCCGGGTGGTGGGGCGCCGCTCAAGCTTCCTACTGCTCACCTGCCGGGCTGTACGGGGCTGTTTGAGCCGGAGGCAGAATTTGGCCGGGTGACGGGGAATAATTCGATCACGTGGTCGCCTTCGATCCATGACTGGTATGAAACGGTGAAGCTGAACTACGGGCACGATTTTACGAAGGGTCGGACGACTCAGCATCTGCCGGGTGCGGATGCGGCGGTGGAGGATGTGCCACGCACGTGGGCGACGATGGATGAGATCTTAGCCTACTGGCAGGAGATGGGAGTGGATGGCTTCCGGGTGGATATGGCGCACATCGTGCCGATGGAGTTCTGGTATTGGTTGGTGAAACGAGCACGTGCGAGGGATGCGGAGGTCTTTTTCATGGCGGAGGCGTATGATAGCGATCCGGCGAAACTCACGGACAAGGATGTGCTGAAAGACTTGGTGAATGCAGGTTTCAACGGAGCCTACGAGCACCCGACGTATAAGATTTTGCAGGGCATTTATGAGGGGGGGAAGTGGGCGAACGATATCGATTGCGAGACCTTTGCTGGCGAACGTTTTCATAAGTGTGTGAGGTATTTGGAGAATCACGACGAGGTGCGTATCGCGCATCCGAATCATTGGGGTGGTGTGGGTATGGAAGCGGGGAAACCTGCGGCGGCGGTGATGTTCGGGATGAGTGGGGCGGCGCTGATGCTTTACTCAGGGCAGGAGGTTGGTGAGCCAGCGAGGGGTGAGGAGGGCTTTAGTGGCGACGATGGGCGGACATCGATTTTTGATTACACGTCGATGCCAGAGTTTCAAAAATGGGTGAACCACGGGAAATTCGATGGAGGCGAGCTTTCTGAACAGCAGAAGGAGCTGCGGAAGTGGTATGAGAAATTGTTCAAGGTGCTGGAAGAGCCTGCTTTTACGAAAGGTGAGTTCTACGGGTTAAATCATGCGAACAAAGGTAACGATCGCTTCGGTCGGGTGGGTGATGAGCCGGTCTCCGGGCATTGGTTGTATGCGTTTTTACGCCGCGATGCGGAGAGCGGGCAGGCATTTCTGTGCGTGGCGAATTTTTCCCCGGAGGTGAAGCTGAAAGGTGTGCGTGTGAGCATACCTATTCATGCGCTGGGTTTCCTTGGGCTTGAAGCGGAGGATTTGGTAAGATTCGAATGTGTTTTCGGAAAGAAGAGCAAGTTGGCACCGAAAACGACGGGTCATCTGATTCAGGGTGTTGTGATCGGCGATTTGGAGCCGTTTGGCGTACGCTATTACGAGTTGAAATGACCGGGCTTGCGGGTTGAACTGTTGGTCATGGATTTCGAAGCGAAGGCGCGGGCGGTGATTGGCATGCAGGCGGATAGTCTGCGGGAAATGTCCGGGCGGTTGGGTGCGGAGTTTGGCAAGGCGGTGAAGATGGTTCGCGATGCGTTGGATGATCGGGGCAAGGTCGTGATCATAGGGGTCGGTAAGTCCGGAAATATTGGGCACAAAATTGCTGCGACGCTAAACTCGACCGGGGCAACGGCGGTGGTGCTGAATTCTCAGAACGCCCTTCATGGTGATCTCGGGTTGCTCTCCGATGGAGATGTGGTTCTCGCGCTCTCTTATTCGGGTGAGACCGATGAACTGCTGGGCTTGTTGCCATTTGTGAAAGGCTTCGATGTGAAAATCGTGGCGATGTGCGGGAAGGTGGGGTCGACTTTATCTAGGACGGCGGATGTAACTCTGGATACTTCAGTGGTGAGGGAGGCTTGCCCAATGAACCTAGCTCCGACTTCATCATCGACCGCGATGATGGTGATGGGTGATGCACTGGCGATGGTCTTGCTGGAAGCACGAGGATTTACCGAAGCAGATTTCGCGAGGTATCATCCGGGCGGATCGTTGGGGAGGGCGTTGTTACTTAAAGTCGGCGATGTAATGCGAAAGGAATCGCAGATGCCGACCGTGGCTGTCTCTGCGAGGGTGATTGATGCAGTTTCCGAAATGAATCGGAGCAGGGCGGGTGCGTGTTTGATTCTCGAAACGGATGGGAAATTGGCGGGAATTTTCACGCATGGAGATTTCGCGAGGGGGTATGAAAAAAATCCTGCTCTGGGTGAACTGCCTGTGGCGGATCTGATGACGCGCAATCCTATTTCCCTAACCGAAGATTCCCTGGCGGTGGAGGCGGTGAATCAGGTCGGAGAGAAGAACATCGATGATATTGTCGTGCTGGATGCAACCGGCAGGCCGGTGGGGCTAATTGATGCGCAGGATCTTGCTCGGCTGAAATTGGTGTGAGTTTGCTAGTTTTAAGTGTTCAGTTTTCAGGAAAGATGAATGGAAGAGGTTGATATTGCGGTGGTCGGTGGAGGGCCGGCGGGTCTGCGAGCGGCGGAAGTGGCTGCTGGGATGGGGAAACGGGTGGTTGTTTTTGATGGCAAGCCATCGGTAGGAAGGAAGTTTCTGGTGGCGGGCAAGGGAGGGCTGAACCTGACGCATGGTGAGGGTTTTGAGCGATTCGTGGAGAGGTATTCGGGCGGCGGAGATTGGGAGGGGATGCTTTCGGATTTCGATAATAAGGCGCTGAGGGAGTGGTGTGAGGGGTTGGGCTTGGAAACGTTTCAGGCGAGCAGTGGGCGTGTGTATCCGAAGGCGCTGAAAGGTGCTCCGGTGCTGAGAGCTTGGATTTCTAGGCTGAAGGAAATGGGCGTGGAGATTCGCGCGCGGCATTTGTGGGAGGAGCTTTTGCCTGGGAATGTGCTGCGTTTCGGAAATGGTGTTGAGGTGAAGGCGAAGGCTGTGGTGTTTGCGCTGGGCGGAGGGTCTTGGCCGAAGACGGGTTCGGATGGTGGATGGGTAGGGAAGTTTCGCGAGATGGGGATTTCGTGCAATGAGCTGCGTGCCTCGAATTGTGGATGGGAATATGACTGGCCGCAGGAAGTGCTAGATGCGGCGGAGGGGTTGCCGATTAAAAATATTACGGCAAGTGCTGGAGGGAAGGTAGTTTCCGGGGAGTTGATGATGACCCGCTACGGACTGGAGGGCGGGATTATTTATGCGTTGGGGCGTGAGCTGCGAGCGATGGATGAACCGGTGATCGAAGTTGATTTTAAGCCGACGTTTTCAAAAGAGGATCTGGTGAGGAAGCTCGGCCAAGGGCAGAAGAATCTACTGGGAAGAGCAACGCGGCAGTGGAAATTGAGTGCGCCAGCTGCTGCGATTTTGGGGATGAAAAGCTACGAGTCTGCAGAGGAAATTGCTGCAGAGACGAAGTGTTGTGCGATTCCGCTTAAGGGGACTCGGCCTATGGAAGAGGCGATTTCTTCGGCGGGTGGGGTGTGCTGGGATGAGCTGGATGAGAATCTGATGCTGAAGAAGTTTCCTGGTGTGTTTGTGTGCGGGGAAATGATTTCCTGGGATGCGCCGACAGGGGGGTATTTGTTACAGGGAGCGTTTTCCTCTGGGACGAGGGCGGGGTCTGGCGCCGCAGGCTTTGGACTGCTGCGATGATTCGCAGCTTTAGGGGGGAGTTGCTTGTAAGCCCTAGGGAAGTGACTGATGTGATGCGGGAGGCGGAATCACTGGGAAAGCTGGGAAGAATCCCAGCAGTCCAGAGCCTGCGGCGCGCATATTGCGGAGCAGGAGGTGAAGCGGGCGTTAGTAAGCGCCTTTGCTGCCTTCTTTATAGTCAGAGGCAGGCGGTGGAGTGACGCCATGGGAGAGCATGACTTCTGAGAGGGCCGCTTCCACTTTGGCGATGGGGCGGAAGTTTCCGAAGCGATAGCCTTGGGTGATGATGAGAGGAGTCCAGCCTCGTTTATTTTTCCGGTTCCAGATCTTGATGTCCGCTCCCTGTGTATCGAGGTATTGGATCATTTTAGGTAAGCCTTTGTAGGCTGCTCCGTGCATTGCGGTTTCACCGTTCTTATCGACGGCGTTGATGTCTGCCCCGAGCTCAAGGAGGTAGGCGGCGCATTCGAGGGCTTCTTTTTCTGAACCTGCGTCTTCGCCGGGAGCATCGACACCCACTCCGGCTGCGGCCATGAGCGGGGTGGTTCCATCGCTGTTCGGGATTGTCGGATCTGCTCCGACTTCGACGAGGGTTTTCAGGAGCGGTAGATCATCGGTGTGTGAGGCTAGGAAAAACGGAGTGGCTCCGCTTCGATTAAGTCGAGCACCGGCGCGCGCCTTTGTGATGTTCAGTCGAAGGTTTGGATCTGCTCCGAGGGTGACCAGTTTCTTTACGAAAGTGAGGGTGTCGGTTTTTCCTGTGACAGGAGGCGGAGGTGTGCCGTGGAGGCTGTCTCCGCTCTCGGTTTTGCGAACGTAGACGAGGCTGTGGAGGGCAGATTTTCCTGAGCGCATGTCGTTAGGGTCGGCTCCTGCATCGATGAGTTCGAGTGCGAGATCGAGATGGCCGTTTTCCACGGCAAGGATGAATGCGGAGCTGCCTTGACGGAGGTTTCGGCCTCTTCCTTTTTCTTGGGAGGAGTCATTCACATCGACGCCTGCCGAGATGAGTGCTCGGACGGTATCTTCGTGGCCGGCGCGGACGGCGAAGAAGAGCGGGGTAAAGCCTGAGGGGAGTGATGTTTTGAAATCAGCTCCGGCGGCGATGAGGGTTTTGACGACTTCTGTATGGCCGGCGGATGCTGCCCACATGATGGCGGTTTGTTTTTTTCTGTCGGAAGCGTCGTGTTTGGCTCCGGCGGCGAGGAGTTGTGTTACTGAGAGATTGTCGCCAGTGCGGGCAGCGATCATGAGAGCGGTTTCGTCGCCGTTCATGGTGGCGTGGATGTCGGCTCCGGCGGCGATGAGGGCTTTCACCATCTCCGGGTTTCCATTCATGCAGGCGAGGGCGAGGGGGGTGATGCCGTAGCGATTAGGCTCAGAGGGATCAGCACCTGACTTCAGTAGCTCCGTGACAGCAGCGGTGTGGTCGGAGTAGGCGGCATCGATTATTCCTGCCTTGGCTGTGGCGAGGGAGGCGATGAGGAAAAATACGCAGCGGATCATATGTCGAGTGCGCGTCCGAGATCCTCGAGCTTGCCGTTGCTGTCGCCGAATTTATCGAGCTGAACACCTGCTTTATCGAGGAGGGTGAGGTGAAGGTTCGCGAGTGGTGTGGGCTCCTCATAGCGGATGTGTCTACCACCCTGCATGCCTCCGGCGGCGCCGCCTGCGACGAGGATGGGGAGGTTTGAGTGATCGTGAAGGTTGGGATTTCCCATGCCGCTGCCGTAGAGGAAGAGGGAGTTATCAAGGAGGCTGCCGGTGCCATCTGGAGTGTCCTGCATTTTTTCGAGGAACTCAGCGAAGAGCGATACGTGGAAGCGATTGATCTTTGCGATACGGGCGATTTTTTCCGGGTCGTTTCCGTGGTGGGAAAGAGGGTGGTGTGGATCGTTTACGCCGATTTCCGGGTAGGTGCGGTTGCTGGTTTCGCGAGCGAGCTGGAAGGTGGTGACACGTGTGATGTCGCCTTGGAAGGCGAGGAGCTGAAGCTCGAACATCAGGCGGGCGTGGTCTGCGTAGGCAGCAGGGACGCCGGTGGGGCGGTCGAGGTCTGGGAGTGGGTTGTCGCGGACGTCTGCTTCGGCTTGTTGGATGCGGCGCTCTACTTCGCGGACAGCGGTGAGGTATTCGTCGATGCGTGAGCGGTCTGCGGCACCGAGTTTATGCTTCAAGCGGGAGAGGTCTGAGCCGACGGAATCAAGGAGGCTGCCACGCTTTTTGATGTCTGCTCGGCGTTCGGCAGGTGTGCCGCCATCTCCGAAGAGACTTTCAAAAATGAGGCGAGGATGAGCCTCTGCTGGGAGTGGGGTGGTGGGGTCTGACCATGAAAGGTTGTTTTGGTAAACGCAGGCGTAGCCGTTGTCGCACTGGCCGACGGTCTGCATGAGATCCATGGACATTTCGAGAGATGGGAGCTGGGTCGCTCTTCCGATGTGTTGCGCGGCGATTTGATCGACGGTGGTGCCGAGGAAGTAGTCGGAGCTTTCGGTTTGTTTGGCACGTGCGGCGCTGAGGAAGGCGGAGTTCGAGGTGGCGTGTGTGCCGGGATAAGCGGGGCCGAGTTCGAGGTTGGTGAGGACGGAAATTTTGTCTTTCACGGACTCGAGTGGTTCGAGCGAGGAGGAAAGTTTTCCGAGTTTTCCGCTGCCTTCGGGAGTCCAACGATTGATGTCGCCGCCCATGGGCATGAAGACGAAGCCGAGGCGCTTGACTGGAGTGGCGGCGGTGAGTGTGGAGGCAGATGCAGCTGGGATCATTGCATCGAGCAGAGGGAGAGCGACGGTGGCTCCCATGCCGCGCAGAAAGGTGCGGCGATCGAGGTTTTTCTTAGTCAGGTACATGGCATTTTTTCATGGTGAAAGGGACACTGGATGCGACCCCGGTGATGATGTCGGAAAAGCGGTAACCCGAAGGCTCGGCATCGCGAAGGATGCGGCGGACGGCGGGCATGTCAGAGGCTTCGAGACCGCGACCCATTGCATAGGTTAGCAGTTTTTCGGTAAGTGTGCGGGCAAAAAGATCCGGGCGGTCGAGCAGGGCTTTTTCCATGCCATCGGTGCCGGTGAAAAGGCTGCCATCAGGGAGGCCGCCTGAGGCATCGACCGGTGATGCACCTTCGTTTTCGCGCCAGCGGCCGACGGCGTCAAAATTTTCCAAAGCGAAGCCGGGAGGATCCATGAGGTTGTGGCAAGTGGCGCAGGATTTGTTTTCGCGGTGCTTTCCGAGGCGTTCGCGCATCGGGAGATCTGCGGAGACTGAGACATCTTCCAGCGATGGGACATCGGCTGGAGGTGGTGGGGTGGGTGTGCCGAGGATGTTTTCCAATACCCAGTTTCCGCGCAGGACGGGAGAGGTGCGGTTTGCGTAGGAAGTGACGGTGAGGATGGAGCCTTGTCGGAGTAGGCCGCCGCGATTTGTGCCTTCGTCGAGTTTTACTTTGCGGAAGCGGCTGCCGTAAATACCAGGGATGCCGTAGTGAGCAGCGAGGCGTTGATTGAGGAAGGTGTAGTCTGCGGTGATGAGGTCGACGATGCTGCGGTCATCATCGACGATGCTTTGAAATAAGAGTTCGGTCTCACGGCGGAAGGCTTCGCGGAGATTGTCATCGAAGTCTGGAAACAAGCGGAGGTCGGGGCTGACTGCGGCGAGATTGCGTATGTGGAGCCATTGGCTGGCGAAATTCGTGGAGAGGGCTTCGGAGCGTGGATCGGCGAGCATGCGGCGGATCTGTGCTTTCATGTTTTCCGGATCGGAAAGTTTCCCCGCTTCCGCGAGATCGAGGAGTTCGGTATCGGGCAGGCTGCTCCAGAGGAAATAGGAGAGGCGTGAGGCGAGTGCGAAATCGTCGATAGGCAGGACGTCGCCGGGTTTTGCTTCGGGAGGATCAGTTTCGATGCGGAAAAGGAAATTGGGGCTGACGAGAACGGCAGCAAGGGCACCTTCGAGACCTTTTTCAAATCCACCGGAGGCGAGGCCTTCATTGAAGAACTCCATGGGACTTGTGAAATCCTCTTCGGTGACGGTGCGGCGGTAGGCGATACGCATGAGCGAACCGAGGATTGTGCGAGCACGTTCTTCATCGCTGCCTTCGACTTCTATCTCACGCCATGGCCATGTGGATTTCGCGGAGCTTTGCTGTTCGATGGGGCCAAGGATTGAGATTTGGTAGATTGCCGGGGCGCGACGGGGGTGGCGGTGGACGTTGAAGCGCGCTTGGTAAGGTTCGCGCATATCTTCGGAGAGTGATTTCGAACCTTCGATGAAAGTCACTCCGAATTGACGGGTGCCGGCCTCGACCTTGATGGTTGCGTTGAGGTGAGCGTCGACTTCGTCGTGGTCGATGGTTCCTTTTGGTCGTTTGATCGAGAAGCTGGATTGAGTTTCACCATCGACGAGGATTTCCATGGTGTGAGTGCCATGTAGCCCTTCGACTTCTTCATTGCGGTCGCGTGTGAGGCGGACGTTGATTTGGTATTCGCCGGTGGCAGGGAAGGAGTGAGGGATGACTGTGCCGCCACGAGTACCGGGCGGGAGTCCCTCGACATGTTCTTCTTGGGTGAGGTCTGCTGGTAAGCGAATGATGCGGGCACGGGGTGAACCCTGTTCTGCGCCAACGGCTATGCGGCTAATCTTGCGGGCTGCGTCGATGTAGCGGTTGAGGAGTGTGGGTGAGAGGCTGCCGATAGTGATGTTGTCGAAGCCGTGGCTGGATTCGTCTTTCGGTAGTAGCTCGGAAACGTCGATGTCGACTCCAAGGAGGTCGCGGATCGCGTTTCCGTACTCGGTGCGTGTCATGCGGCGAAGGGGCTCGACATGGCCGGGGTCGGGATTTTCTGCGGCGATGGAATCGAGGTATTCCTCAAGTGCTTTCACTGTGGAGACGTATTCAGCTTCGTCCGGGCGGTATTTTTCATCCAATGGCGGCATCTGGCGGGCGCCGATGCGACGGATGACGTCTTCCCATATCTCTGGATGAGTAGAGATGCTGTCAGCGGAAATTTGTTCGAGGTCGAGATCTCCTTTTTTGATGCCGCCGTCGTGGCAATCAATGCAGTAGTTTTCTAGAAAATCGTCCATGCGGAGATCTTCTGCACAGGCTGGTATGCAGGTGCTGAATAGAAGAATCCCGAGTATGGGAAGCTGGGTTGGAGTTTTTTTCTTCAAGGGGATCCTTGGATGGTTTGCCAACTATACGGGGTGAAAGATGTATAATTTACACCAAAATAGTGAATTACCTCTTAGCCTGAGAAACTAGGCGTGGCAATTCAACATTCGGTTGATGGAACAAGCGCGAATGAAAGCGGCGGTAAGGTATATGCTGACTAGCGCACAGCGCAGGGACTACCTGAAGTCGTTCCCAGTGATGAATTCCTTCCAATCCGCATTTAGTGCTTCGACGCTGTCGAATCCAAAGATCTCGGCGATTTCCTCAGGGGTAGGGATTTGGTTGGAGGATTCGATTTCTCGAACCATCTTCGCATAGGCACAGAGCCGCTCTGGAGTGCTTTGCATGTAGGTGCCGAAGGAGTAGATGAGGACGAGTTGCTCAGGTTCAAGTTCCGCTGCAGTCCATTCAAACATGGGTTCGATGTCGACTTGCACGGTCTCCTTGCGGATAGCTTTTTTTAGTTCGCGTGCCCATGAACTGCCGTCATCGAAACCGCGTGCGGAAGTGAAATCATTCACTCCGGGTTCGGTGGGGGCGAGGAGTTGGGTTTCACTTTTGCCACCGAGTGAGATTTCCTTGTAATAGGAATGGCCGGTCATGATGGCGAAATTGCCTCTATTGGTGGAAGATGATTTTGCGCCTCCCATTTGCTTGGCGAGAAGGGCTCCAGAAATGCAATAGATCTGGAAGGGGCGCATCGGTTTCTTGAAACGATCCGTTTTGGTGACATTGAAGACGACCGCTTTTGGCTGGAGCTCAAAAGTGTCGCTCATTTCTGGCTCAATCGTGATGGGTGTCGAGCCGACTCGATCCCAGCTATTGCGGAAATTCTCAACTCTGCCCTGATCACTGGTTCTGGCTTCGAGTTTGTTCGTTGCCCATTTACCTAGCTGGGCGTGGATTTCGCGGTCTTCGACGGCGAAGATGACCATTTTAGAATCACCCCAATCACGGCGGAAATTCATGTGTTGGGAACTCATTCCATACCAAAGCCTTTCCGCTGTTTCGGCAACTGCGTCGCCTTTGACATCACCTGCAATGGCGATAATGAAATGTTCGCTTTCAGTGAGTTCGAACAGAGTTTCGAATTCGTCGTCGAGGAGGAATTCTTGGTCTTCGATCTTGTTGATAGTTTTTGAATCGATCCTGATATCGTCTTCAGGCTTAGCCATCCTTCCAATAGAGTATATTGCAGGATCGGCTTCTCCATATTCGACGAGGTATTGACGGTCTGCGAGGCAGAGGTCTTCGACTCTTAGTTGGATCTGCTTTTCTTCCTTGGTTACGAGCGTGGCGGTTGATGCATCGACCTTTAGCAGCTCTGCTTCGAGAGTGGTGCCTTTGGTGGAAGTCCAGATGCGAGTTTCAGCAGCATTGCAGATTGCAAGGAATGAAAACCAAAAGACTGCGACCATGCCGATCCGGCGATTTGAAAATCCTTGCATGGATCATGGGTAATGGGCGGTGCAAGGAAGTTCAATGTGAAAACCTTTGAGAGCACGTGGGCACAGAATCAGGAGCCTATCAAGAGATCTAGCAGTTACTCAGAGATATCTGGATAGGAGCCGAGAACTTTGACGAGAGAGCAGTGATTGCTGAGATCGGCGAGTGCTTTGGCAACGTTTTCGTCCTCGCAGTGGCCGGAGAGATCAACGTGGAAGATGTATTCCCAGTCCTTGCGTTTGGATGGGCGAGATTCGATCTTGGAAAGGTTGATGTGAAGGTGCTCGAAGGCCTGTAGGGCGTTTGCGAGGGAGCCTGGGCGATCGTTGATAGCGAAAAGAATGGAGGTGCGGTCGTTGCCGGTAGGTGGACAGGTTTTTTCTCCAATGACGAGGAAGCGCGTAGTATTGGTGGCGCGATCCTGGATGGATTCGTTGAGGATCTTGAGGTCGTAAAGCTCTGCGGCGAGCGGGCTGCCGATAGCGGCGGCTCCGTTGGAGGCATTATCACGAGCGATTTCAGCGGCTTTTGTGGTGGAGGAGACTTCGACGAGCTCGGCGGCGGGGAAATTTTTCGCAATCCAATTGCGGCATTGGCCGAGTGCCTGGGGGTGTGAGTAGAGGGTTTTTATTTCCTCACGGGGGATGGAAGCCATGAGGCTGTGCTCGATGCGGAGCAGGATCTGGGCGCAGATGTGGAGGGGAGAGTCCACGAAAAGGTCGAGGGTGTGGAAAACTGCTCCGTCGGTTGAATTCTCGATAGGGACGATGCCGTAATCACTGTGCCGGCGGACGACTTGGTCGAAGACATCGGAGATGTTTGGCTGAGGTGCGTGAGTGACGGAGTGGCCGAATTTCTTGATGGATGCTTGGTGTGTCCATGTGCCTTCGGGGCCGAGGTAGGCGATTTTTAGGTCGTCTTCAAGAGCGAGGGCAGCGGACATGATCTCACGGTAGATGGCCTTGATAGATTTCTCTGGAAGGCGGCCTTCGTTGAGCTGGACAAGGCGATCGAGAAGGGCTTGTTCCCGCTCTGGGGCGTAGATCTGAAGGTCGTCACGCTTTTTGATAACACCGACTTCATGAACGAGGTCGGCGCGCTGTGAGAGGAGGTTGAGCAGATCTTTGTCGATGAGGTCAATCTGCTTGCGGATGTCGTCGAGGCTCATGGTGTGTCTTCAGAAGGTGTTTCAGGCGTGTTTTCCTCTGGCTCGGCAGCAGCGGCAGCGGGTGTGCCGTCGGTTGCTGAAAGAGCGAGTTGTTTCTCCTGCTCTTCTTCTTTGGGGGCATCCTCGGTAGGTTCGGGGAGTTTCACTCTACGGAGTTCGGAGGCGTTTGGCAGGTCGTCGATAGAATTGATGCCGAAGTGCTCGAAGAAAAGCTCGGTGGTCTGGTAGAGGAGCGGGCGCCCTGGGAGTTCAGCGCGTCCGCCGATGCGGACAAGGTCGCGGTCTAGGAGTTTCTGGATCATGCCATCACAGGAAACGCCGCGGACAGCCTCAATGGCTGCTTTGGTGATCGGCTGGCGGTAGGCGACGATGGCGAGTGTTTCCATGGCGGGGCCGGAGAGGCGCTCTGGCTTGCGGCCGGGGAAAAGGTGGCGGACGAATTCGCCGAAGTCGTTGCGTGTGTAGACTTTCCAGCCTTTCGGGCGCTCAAGAATGGTAAAGGCGCGGCCAGTCTCTTCGTAATGCTTATTGAGGGCGGCGACGGATTCAGCGGCCTCTTCGGGAGTGGTTTTTGCGAGGGCAGCGAGCCAATCGGGCATTGGGGTGGGAGATTTTCCCTCATCGGTCTCGCGAATGATGACGTCCTCCGCTTCGGCTACGCGGGCTCGCACGAGACGAGCTATTTCCTCGGAAGAAAGGGGTTCTTGGGAGGCGATTAGGAGGGATTCCAGGATGGCACTAAGTTGCATGGCGGGTCGGCAGATTAGGGAAGGAGCGAGGCAATTCAAGCACTGGAGGCGGTTGTTATGCGAAAGTTATTTCGCAAGAAATGAACTTTCCCCTTGAAACGGTGTCTTACAGCGGCTAATCCACCGCGCCCTTGCCGTCGACGTGTCTCTCGAAGATGGCAATAAAACTTTCCCTATCGACCATCTACCATGGCTGCAAAAAAAACTGCGAAGAAGTCCCCTGCGAAGAAAAGCGCACCGAAAAAGTCTGTAAAGAAGAAGGCAGCTCCGAAGAAGGCGGCACCGAAGAAGGCAGCTCCGAAGAAGGCAGCTCCGAAGAAGGCGGCTCCGAAGAAGGCGGCACCGAAGAAGGCAGCACCGAAGAAGGCAGCTCCGAAGAAGGCAGCTCCGAAGAAGGCGGCACCGAAGAAGGCAGCTCCGAAGAAGGCAGCTCCGAAGAAGGCGGCTCCGA